>CAZIWB010000002.1:496183-570094 GCA_964542655.1 uncultured Cellvibrionaceae bacterium | reverse complement strand
TAACACTTTCCTCGATAGGGATTAGAAAGTGTCAACTTTATTTAGGACGGGGCACTGTCCATAAAAAAGGCCCGCATTTACATCAATAAATGCGGGCCTTTTTTTAGCGCTGCGCGCCAGGTTACATGGTGTAAATCCCCTGACTGCGCAGATAATCTTCGTAGTTGCCGTGGAAATCAATCAATCCGCTCGGTTGCATATCGATAATCCGCGTCGCCAGCGACGATACAAACTCACGGTCGTGACTGACAAAAATCAAAGTGCCGGGATAATTTTCCAACGCGAGGTTTAAGGCTTCGATTGATTCCATATCCAAATGGTTGGTCGGTTCATCCATCAACAATACGTTAGGGTTGATGAGGCTGAGCTTGCCAAACAACATGCGGCCTTTTTCACCACCGGATAATACTTTTACATTTTTCTTTACTTCATCGTTCGAGAACAGCATACGGCCAAGTGAGCCGCGCACTAATTGCTCATCGCCCTTGGTCCACTGTTTCATCCAATCAAATAAATTGGTGTCGTAAGAAAAATCGGCGGCGTGATCTTGTGCAAAATAACCGATTTCCGCTTGCTCGGCCCATTTCACTGTGCCCGCGTCAGGTTGTAAATCACCATACAAACAGCGCAACAGTGTTGTCTTGCCTGCGCCGTTGGGGCCAATGATGGCAATGCGCTCACCCGCTTCCACTTGCAAACTTAAATCGGTAAACAGCGGGCGATCATAAGCTTTGCTTACACTTTCCAGTGTCACTGCCTGACGATGTAATTTTTTGTTTTGCGTGAAGCGAATGTACGGGCTTACACGGCTCGATGGTTTGATGTCATCCAAATGGATTTTATCAATTTGTTTTGCGCGTGAGGTTGCCTGCTTGGCTTTGGAGGCGTTAGCAGAGAAGCGGCTCACGAAAGTTTGCAACTCGGCAATTTGCGCTTTCTTCTTCGCATTTTCATTCAATAATTTTTCGCGCGCTTGCTCAGAGGCCATCATGTAATCGTCGTAGTTGCCGGGATAAACACGCAGCTCGCCGTAATCCAGGTCAGCCATATGCGTGCACACCGCGTTCAAAAAGTGGCGGTCATGCGAAATAATAATGATGGTGCTATTGCGCTGCGTCAGCATGCCTTCCAACCAGCGGATGGTGTTGATATCGAGGTTGTTGGTGGGCTCATCGAGCAACAGAACTTCAGGATCAGCAAACAGCGCTTGCGCCAATAGCACACGCAATTTCCAGCCCGGCGCAACAGCGCTCATAGGGCCGAAATGTTGCTCGATAGGAATATCAAGGCCGAGCAATAATTCGCCCGCACGCGATTCGGCGGTGTAGCCATCCATCTCGGCAAAGGCGACTTCCAGTTCCGCGACACGCATACCGTCGTCTTCGCTCATTTCCGGCAGGGCGTAAATGCGGTCGCGCTCGGCTTTCACCGCCCAGAGCTCGGTATGCCCCATGATCACCGTATCCACCACCGAAAATTCTTCATAGGCGAATTGATCCTGCTTCAACTTACCCAAACGGACGTTGGGTTCCAGCATCACCTGGCCGGCAGAGGGTTCAAGATCGCCGCCGAGGATTTTCATAAAAGTGGATTTGCCGCAGCCGTTGGCGCCGATCAATCCATAGCGGTTGCTGTTGTTGAATTTGACCGAAACGTTTTCAAAAAGCGGTTTTGCACCAAATTGCATGGTGATATTGGCGGTGGAGATCACGGGTAATTTCTCTGCGACTGTGCGACTAAAAGGATGTAAACAAGGATAAGTGGATAAAAAAGGCGCGCATTTTAGCCTAATTGCATCGGCTTAAGGGATTTTTATGAGGGATAAAAAATCGCCTGATTAGGTTGGTCAATCAGGCGAGGGAGGGAGAGTCAGGCGATTTAGAGGGGATGTCTAAACGTTTGGTTAAAACAGCGACTTGGGCTTGAAGATCAGCACTAGCGGCGCGACCAGCATAACCACCGCGATTACCGCCACCAGTGAGCCCATAGTGGCCAGGTCAAGGGTAAGTACCCAGGCATAAATAGGCTGGATAAACTCGCGCACTGAAAATTGGCTGACAACCAACAGGGCAATCAAGGTTACCGGCAACACTACAATCAGTTTTTCCAGCCAGGGGCTCAAGCGTTTTGGCGCGGGCAAGCTGGCCAGTACGCGCGCGCTGAAATCACCGTCGTCCAAATAGGGGCTGGAGCCTTGCAGTTGCTGCCGCAGGAAATCATCAAAATTGTTGTCGTTCATAGGCGACCTCGTTAACCAGCGTTTTCACTGGGGTAAGGCATCTTGCCAGGATGCCAGTAGAGTTTGCAGTTTTTGCTTGCCGCGCGCTATGTGGGTTTTCACAGTCCCAAGCGGAATTCCCATAATGGTTGCCGCTTCTTCATGGGAAAAGCCGTCCTCATAGCATAGTCGAATTGCCAGTTGCTGGCCTGCACTCAGGGTTTGCATGGCGGCTTCCACATCTTTTTGCGCATGGTATTGCTTTACGCTGCACTGCTCAGCTTCGATCTCTTCATTTTCATCAAGTTCACACCATTCGATTTTCTTGGCGCGCCAGCGGTTGGCCGCAATATTGAAGGCAATGCGGTACAGCCAGGTCGAGAACTTGGCCTCCGCACGAAACGCGCCCAGCGCAGCATAGGCCTTCATAAAGGTCTCCTGCGCCAGATCGTCCGCGAGGTGGGTATCGCCATTGCACAGGCGCCTTGCCCAGGTGCGCAACGGCGACTGGTAGCGCAAGACCAGTTGCGCAAAGGCGTGCTGATCCTTGCGGCTGACCACCCGCGCAATCAATTCCTGATCGGAAAGGGACATTCGGGTTAGTCCTGCTGCCCAGCCTGTCCAGTCACATTAGGCCGGTTCAGGTACCAGATAACCACTTGGGATGCACCCAGGGCGATCCAGATAAATCCGGCTGAACCTATATCAAAACCCACCATAATCGTAAGGAAAACCAGCCAGCCAGTGCCGAGGAATATGTTGCGGATTCCCTTGTCGCGGCTACCTACAGGCTCTTCACTTTTGGGATCATCGCCACGCAACAGCTCGACGGGAATATCGCGCCCGGCAGCGAGCAGTTTGTCGATATTCATATTGATGTCTTGCTGGCGACGGCGTTTGGCGCCGAAGAAAAACACCAGGATCAGCACCAATAGCAGTATTGGGCCGCCAAAAATAAACAGGATGGCAAATATGGGAATCAGCAATGCAGGATGAAAACTGCCTTCATCGTCATGATCACCGCCAAACGCCTGGTTCAAGTTTTTTTCCAGGTCATTTTGCCAATTCTGCTGGTCACGCATCTGCCGCTCGTGATCGCGCATTTGCCGCTCATGGTCTTTCTGCCAGCGGTCGTGGTCATCTGCATTGGGTGGCTGGGGCGGTGGCACAGGTTCAGCGGCATCCGGACTTTCCGGTGCCAGCGGCAGGGGGGCCTCAACAGGAGCCTGGACAGGAATCTGGATAGGAACCTGGATAGGTACGGCCTGATCAACCGGAACCGGTGTGCCCTCCAGTTCTGCGGCAAAAGCAGCCGGAAACGCACAGGCCAGCGCGAGGCAAACAACCTCCATCAGGCGACGTGGAACTACTAGGGAAAATGTCATGGGAAAAGCCTCTCAGGAAAAATCCGGGCAGGATTACATCAGTATTGCCCCCAACTCACACAGTAAGACACAGTCTAGTGAGCTTCGGATTCACCTGAGCGGTTTATTTTTGCGCCCGCTTCCCGGCGGCCAATACACCGGTTTGCGCAGATCAGTTCACCAGCTTTTGCCAGAGGTTCTTGATCGGGTTCTTGCCGGGGAGCGCGCAGTCGGCCGATTCGAGAGGGCGGAAGTCATCGCGCAGCGGCAACCAGACGGAACCTTCACAGGTTTCGGCACCGAGCTTGCCGGTCGCGCCATCCAGCCAGTCAAAACTTACCCCCGCAGGTGGTTCCTGTGCGAGGCTGCGGGTGGGTAGTTGCTTCATAAAATCAGCCCAGACTTGCAGGGCACCGCCAGCACCACTCAAGGGAGTTGCGCTGTTGTCATCGCGTCCGAGCCACACAATCGCCAGGTGTTCGCCGCTAAAACCGGCAAACCAACTGTCGCGTTGATCGTTAGTAGTACCGGTTTTACCGGCGAGGTCGATTGATGAGGGAATCTGGTTGTAGGCGCTGCGCCCGGTACCTTCGCGCAGGGTGCGCTGCATGGCGTATTGCAACTGGAAGGTCGATTCGATGGCGAAGCGCTGCTCCAGTTCAAGCGGATAGCGCTTGAGCGGTTTGCCATCGGCGGTGAGCACTTCGCGGATCCCATGCAGCGGTGTGTAAACACCTTCCGCAGCGATGGTGTGGTACATGCCCGCTACTTCCAGCGGCGACATATCGATAGCCCCCAGCAGCATGGAGGGTAGTTCTGGTACATCGCCTTGGTAGCCCGCGCGCTTCACGGTTTTGGCGACCGCATCCAACCCCAGCGTCATACCCAGGCGTGCGGTGGATTGGTTGTAGGAGTAGGCAAGGCCTTTGTAAAACGGGATATCGCCGTGGTCTTTTTTGTCGGCGTTTTGCGGCGCCCACCATTTGCCACCGGATTTATAGCTCACCGGCGCATCGCTGATGATGGTACCCAGGTTGTATTTCTGCGGGATTTCCAGCGCGGTTAAGTACACAAACGGTTTCAGCAGGGAGCCTATCGGACGTTTGGCATCGAGCGCGCGATTAAAGCCAGTAAAACGCGGATCGCGGTCGCCGAGCAGCGCGAGTATCTCGCCGCCGCCCACCGAGGTAACCACCATACTGCCCTGCACATCCTTGGTTTTAAATTGTTTCTCAAGCTGCGCCACACGCAATTTCATGGATTTTTCGGCCTGGCGCTGCACCATGGGCGAAAGCGTGGTGAAGATGCGCAGGCCTTCGCTGCGCAAATCGTCTTCCTCGTAATCCTGTTTTAACTGGCGTTTGACCAGATCCATAAATGCCGGATAAGTCGTCATACGCGCATCGCCTTGGGCAACTATGCCGAGCGGTGCGGCTTGGGCGAGCTTGAGCTGCTGTTCGTTAATCAGCCCTTCCTGCTGCATCACCGCCAACACCACATTGCGCCGCTCTTTGGCGCGCTCCGGATGTTTCCAGGGATTGTAATAAGAAGCACCTTTGACGAGGCCCACCAGCAACGCCAGTTCATGCGCTTCCAGTTCGCGCAGCGGCTGGCGGAAATAATACTGGGCAGCCAGGGCAAAACCGTTAATCGAGCGAGGACCGCTTTGGCCTAAAAAGACTTCGTTGATATAGGTCTCAAGGATTTCAGCTTTGCTGTAATGCACCTCCAGCAAGATCGCCATGATCGCTTCAGGGATTTTGCGGCGCAAAACACTCTGCTCATTGGTGAGGTAAAAATTCTTCACCAGTTGCTGGGTGATGGTACTGCCACCCTGCACTACACCGCCATTGGTAGTATTAACCCAAGCGGCGCGCACAATCGCCAAGGGCGATACGCCATGATGATCGAGGAAGTGCTTGTCTTCCACCGCAAGCAAAGTCTCACCCAGCAGTGGCGGTAAATCCGCGAGGCGCACCAGCAGGCGATCTTCTTTATCGGCTGGATAAAAACCACCGATCTCCTCCGGCTCCATACGCACCAGGGGTAAATCCGCCCCGGCCAGATCGATCAACCCTTGCACACTGCCGTTATTCACGCGCAGCATAAATTTACGCGCAACTTCTTTTTTATCCCAGAAATCAAAACCGCGGCTGTGAATGTGGTAAACCACCTCGCTGGAACTGGCGCTGACCTTTTTCAACACTTGTCCTGGTGAGGTGGCGTTGCCTTCAAAGCGATAACCGAGCGCACGCAACTCTTCTTCAAACAGCGCAGGCGTGAGGGATTGCCCTTCGTATAACTCCAATGGCCGGGCATAGACGCGCGCGGGCAGCGACCATTTCTTGCCCTCAAATTTTGCACGCACAACGGAATCCAGATAAAACGTCCAGATGCCCAGCAGCACTGCGATCAGCAACATGCCAGAGAAGATCCACATCCACGCCAGCGCCCAGCCACGACGAGGGGTAGAACCAGAGGATTTAGGGCGACGGGCAGTAGAGCGGCGTTTTGTCATGGGCAAATCTTATTGATGAATGTTGTAGTGATTAATGGGACGGCGGAGAGAGATCAGGTACAAAAATTCGGGCGCCAGTTTAACCGCCGCACCGGGTGATTGCGAGGCACAATCCCTACATCCGGTCGCCGGACAAACGGTTCTGCTTTATCGCGCAGGACGAATTTTGCATAATGCCGCACAAATTCATTCCCCCTCCCATTTCCAGCCAAAAGGTTACCCGGCTTATGAGCAAGCAATATCACATTTATGGCATAGGCGCGGCCCTGGTCGATACTGAAATCACCCTCACCGATACCGACCTCACCACCATGGCCGTGGCCAAGGGCGTGATGACCCTGGTGGATGAAGAGCGCCAGAATGCCCTGATCAATCACCTGCAACATCACCTGGTTGCCTCACATCGCGCGAGCGGCGGCTCTGCGGCCAATACCATCATCGCCGCCAGTTATTTTGGCTGCGACAATTTTTACTCCTGCAAAGTCGCCAACGATGAAAACGGCGCGTTTTATTTGAGTGATATACACGCGGCAGGCGTTGCAACCCCTATCCATATCACACCACCGGCTGGCATCACCGGAAAATGCCTGGTCATGATCACACCTGACGCTGAACGTACCATGAATACCTTTCTCGGCATCAGCGAAACCCTGTCGGTCAATGAACTGGATGTGGATGCCATCGCAAAATCCCGCTACGCCTACATTGAAGGCTACCTGGTTACCTCGCCCACCGGCCGCGCGGCCGCAATTGAATTGCGCAAGCAAGCCGAAGCCAATAACACCAAAACCGCATTGAGTTTGTCCGACCCGGCGATGGTGCAATTTTTCCGCGATGGTTTGGTAGAAATGATTGGCAATGGTGTCGATTTAATTTTCTGCAACCGCGATGAAGCCATTGGTTTTACCCAAACCCATTCCATCGAAGAAGCCTGTGTAGCGCTGAAACAATATTGCAAGCAATTTGCAATTACCTGTGGCGGCGATGGTGCACTGGTATTTGATGGTGAAGAGCTAATCCAGGTTGCTGCAACGCAAGTAAAAGCCGTCGATACCAACGGTGCAGGCGATATGTTTGCCGGTGCATTTTTGTACGCAATCGCACAAGGAAAAGATTTTAAAACCGCCGCCGGTTTTGCCAATCTCGCTGCGGCCAAAGTCGTTGCGCAATTTGGTCCGCGCTTAAAAGCGGAACAACATGAGGAATTGAAAAAAGGTTTATTTAATTAAAGGGCCAGGTGAATAGACAGGATGGGTGGAATATAAAAACACCTATCCTGCTAAAAATTTACCGTTTTATTTAGGACCAAACACCCATTAGAACGAGTAAGTCGCACCCAACGTGTAGTTTCTTGGAGCCGCATTCGTGTACTCGGAATAAAAGCCTACTTGACCGTAATAATGCTCATCGGTCAGGTTATCAACGTTAAATTGCAGCGCAAACTCTTCAGTCAGGTTATAGCGAACCATCAGGCTTGCCAGGGTGTAAGCATCCTGCACCAAGGCTGGTAAACCTTCGCCACCGTTACCACGGCGCTCGCTCTCCCAGGTAAGGCCACCACCCACAACCAATCCATCCAACGCGTTCGCGAACTCATAGGTGGTAAACAGATTCAGTTTTTTACGCGGGCTGTCGGTATTCACTTCTGTACCTTCGGCATCTTCGGCTTTGAACTGCGCATAGCCCGCCGAGATATTCCAGTTTGCCGTCACATAGCCAACCGCTTCCAACTCAAAACCTTTGCTCTCCACCCCTTTGGCGCCGCTATAGAAGAATTCGGGAAGCGCGTCGCCAACAGGAGGCAAGAGTCCTGCGACCTGGGCAACATTGTCCTGTTGGATTTGGAAGATGGCTACCGCCGTTTGCAGTGAACCATCAAAGAAGCCACTCTTCAAACCGGCTTCGATGTTGGTACCTTCTACCGGATCAAGGAATTCAAGGTTGGCATCACGCGCGTTTTGTGGCTTGAAAATTTCGGTGAAGCTGGTGTACAGATTGTGGCTTTCGTTGATGGTATAGGTCAGCCCCGCATAGGGAACCAGCACGTCGTCATTACCGTAGCTTTTAGCACCGCTCCAATCAAAACCGTCTTGTTGCCAGGAGGAAACACGACCGCCGGCAATTACCTTCAGGTCATCAGTGATCGACAGGCGAGTCGCAGCGTAGTAGCCGTCTTGGTCAGTTGTAGACTGGGATGCAACATAACCGTCAGGATTAAATGTCGGCTCAGGATAACTACTGCCATTCCATTCAAAGAAATTACCGGTAGTCGGCTGGTAAGACTGGACGGCAAAGTTGGCTGTCTCTGTTTCATACTGGCTATCCAGGGCGCCCACAACAAACTCATGGTCGCGATTAAACAGGTTGTAAGTGCCTTTTAATTGCACATCAAAACTATCTTGTTCGTTGTAGCCGTCACTCTTGTAAGGGTATGGTGAATTGGAAAATTCACCGGTCTCCTTATTAACCGCACCGGAAAGATACAGCAACTTGGTATCGGCAGTATTTTTGGTGTGGTTATAGCTGCCTTTTAATTCCCAAGCGTTGGCAAAGGTGTGCGCCAAGGTGACAAAACTATTTTCGTTAGTCGTTTCCCACTTGGTCCAATCCGCCGAGGTAGTGACCGATTGATCCCAATCCGTTGGCGTGCCATCGCTAAACCATGCGGGTAGCGCCCCCCAGGTAGACCCTTTCGGATTACTTTCCTGATAGCTGCTGCCAACACTCAACCTGGTGCTCGCGCCCAAGTCTGCGTCAATTACACCGTAGATAATACTGCGATCATCTTCAGGGATAGTCATGTAGGTATCGCTCACTTCTTTTTTGGCCACGATGCGCGCACGTACCGCACCATTTGCAGTGAGTGGAGTTGATACATCACCAGAAATAAACCTGGTATCCCAACGGCCGATGCCCGCGTTCACATAACCTGCGAACACGTCCGAAGTAGCGTGCTTGCGCACCAGATTGATAGAGGCCGAAGGATCGCCAGCACCAGTTAACAAACCAGTAGCGCCGCGCACCACTTCAATACGTTCGTAAATAGACACATCGGCAATGGTTTCACCCGAATCACCAGCCAGGCTCCAGGCTTGGGGAACGCCGTCGATTTGGTACTTATCAATTTCAAAACCGCGCGCGCTAAATGTATTGCGGGTCGTGTCCAGATTATTAGCCGACACACCCACGGTTTGAGTGATCACTTCTGCAACCGAGTTCAGGTTCTGATCGATAATACGCTGTTCCGTCATGATGCTGACAGACTGTGGTGTTTCAAACAGGGTCAGCCCCAAGCCGGTGGCCGTGTCTACTTTTTCCTCTACCGTGTATTGGCCGGTGACAACAACGGTGTCCACCTTGTTTTCTGCCGCAGCCTGAACCGCGCCAGTAGCAACAGCCACCTGAACAGCCAACACCAAAGGGAGGGGTTTAAAGCACTTTTGTAACATGATGATATTCTCAATAGTAATTTTGACGCCAGAATATCACAATGAGAATTGTTATCAAAAGCACTTTTGTCGCATATGAGTAAATATGATGTAACCGTAACGCTAACCTTGACCCGCACCCAACACCATCATCAACCAACGCCCATCCATAAATAGCCAGTCAAACCATAACAACTGATGTGCAATGACAATGAGCCAGAACCCTAGCTGAAACGCTAGTTTTTTAGTTTTGTGGCGAAACTGCTGCTGGGCAATCAACGCGCCCGGCCAACCACCAACCAGAGCCCAAAGGTGCAAATTCGCTTCCGGAATACGCCATTCACCAGTCTGGGCGCGACGTTTATCATCCCAATAAAAGTAGTAAGCCAGCATACTGACAATGGCGTAGACCAGAATTCCCCATGGGAATTGGTGATTGATAGCAAGATCAATCACACCCCACACAGGCAGGATTAACAGCCCCAGCAAATAACCCCAGGGAATTGCACTCTCACGCAAGCGAATTTTTGAGCCGGATCGGGCCAAGCACATCGAATTTCCCCGGGAATTGACTCTAATGCGCGGGTTATCAATAGCGAGATTAGCATTGCGAACATGCGTAGCCTTTAACCGTCCCTGTTCATCTTTTCCAAGCTGGAAAATCACCGTCTCACCTTGCTGAGGCCGGTGCGCTCCATGGGCTGCACTTATATGAAAAAATACTTTTTTGCCTTGTTCACCGGAAATAAAACCAAATCCTTTTTGATCATCCCAACGCTCGACAATACCTTTTTGTTCACTCACAGGTTTTACTCCGCAACACTAAATGCCAAATTTCAGGCAAAAAAATAGGCAGCTATAAAAGCTGCCCATTCGATTTGTACCGCAATTAATGCGCAGGCTTACTAGTTGCACTTGCACGCTGTACCAGCACATCGGTATAAGCAATACCAATAGCCGATGCGATGAAGCCCATATGGATAATGGTTTGCCACATCACTGCTGCTTCAGTAATTTTTGGATTTGGCTGGCCAATAGTTCCCGCTTCAATAAATGTTTTTAGCAGGTGGATTGAAGATATTCCGATAATTGCCATCGCCAGTTTTACTTTCAACACTGTGGCATTCACATGATTGAGCCACTCAGGTTGATCGGGGTGGCCACTCAAACGCAAGCGCGACACAAAGGTTTCATATCCCCCGACAATAACCATCACCAGCAGGTTGGAAATCATCACCACATCAATCAAGCCCAGCACAATCAGCATAATGCCCTGCTCATCCAGATTGCGGATATCCGTCACCAAATGTGCAAGCTCAGTTATAAAAAGAAACACATAGGCGCACTGAGCGACGATCAACCCTAAATACAGGGGCAACTGCAACCAGCGCGAACTAAAAATCAAAGAGGGTAAAAAACCAGCTTTGTACACGGATCCAGGGGAAGTTTCACTCATTGCTACACCTACTCGATTAATAAAATTTTGTTAGCGCAAATATAAGGATGCGATGATAAAAAACAAGCTCTTTACACATACTTACCCTGACTGCACACCGGGCAATTGTGATCTTTGGGTAATTTCATTTCCCGCCATTGCATATGGCGCGCATCCAGCAATAACAAACGCCCCGCAAGGCTGGTACCAAAACCGCAAATTACTTTAATGGTTTCCAGCGCCTGCATGGAACCGATAATCCCCACCAGCGGCGCAAGCACACCATTGGCTGCACAAGTTAGATCATCGCTGTCTTCTTCATACAAACAGCGGTAACAAGGGCTGGTTTCGGTACGAGGATCAAATACCGCAATTTGTCCTTCCAAACGAATCGCTGCACCTGATACCAGCGGGACTTTCTCCGCAACGCAGGCGGCATTGATCGCGAAACGGGTCTGGAAATTATCGGTGCAATCGACCACCACCGTCGCCCGTTTTACCTGTGCAGCAAGCTCAGTTGCATCCAATAATTTATCGATGCAGGTGATGGCAATTTCAGGATTTAATTCGCGCAGGCTTTGCGCTGCCGAGGCTGCTTTGTTTTCACCGATACGCGCACTGGTGTGTGCAATTTGTCGCTGCAAATTGGTGAGGTCGACCGTATCAAAATCGACCAGCGTTAAATGGCCAACACCTGCCGCCGCTAAATACATGGCCACAGGTGAACCCAATCCGCCGAGACCGATAACCAATACGCGCGCGGCCAATAATTTTTCCTGACCATCAATATCCACATCGGGCAGCATGATCTGGCGTGAGTATCGCAAGAGTTGTTCGTCGTTCACTAGACTTCCCCTTTTTTACCGATGGATACGCGCTCATTGCCGCCCAGATCGTAGCGTGTTTGCACTTGCACAAAACCGCGCGCATCGAGCAACGCGCGTACCGCACTGCCTTGGTCGTAGCCATGCTCCAACAACAGCCAACCTTGCGTGTGCAAATAATTCCAGCTTTGCTGGATGATTAATTCGATATCCGCCAAGCCTTTGTTATCGGCAATCAACGCCGAACGAGGTTCAAAACGTACATCACCCTGTTCGAGATGCGGATCTTGCGGATCTATATAGGGCGGGTTGCTGACAATAACATTGAATTGTTGCGTAGGGATGGCAGCGAACCAATCGCTTGGTAACATTTGTACGTGAGCCAATTGCAAATCTCTGCGATTTTTTTCGGCGAGGGCAACAGCATCAGGCGACTTATCCACCCCCAATAATTGCCAATCCGGTTTTTCGCTGGCGATGGCTAATACAATCGCGCCGGTTCCGGTACCCAAATCCAGGCAGCGACGTTTTTGTTGCGGTGAATCTTCCGCAAATAATTCCAATACCAATTCAACCAGCAATTCGGTATCTGGACGGGGAATTAAGGTTGAATTATTAACTGAAAGCGGTAGCGACCAAAATTCGCGCTGGCCGAGGATATGTGCAATCGGTTCACCGTTTTTGCGTCGTGCAAAAAATTCATTGAACAATTTTTGCTGTTCAGCAGAGAGGGTTTTATCCGGCCAGGTAAAAAGCCAGGTGCGATTTTTTTGCAGGATATGGCAGAGAATTAATTCGATATCAAGACGCGTTGAATCACTTACCGATTCCAGTTGCGGTGCGAGCTGTAAACATTGCGCAACGGTGATGCTGTTCATAAAGGGAGTCATGTAGGTTGTGGCGGGCCGCGCAGGCTGAGAACGAACCGCAACATTCTGAGCCGAATTGACATGTTGCGCCGGATTAACATGTTGCGGTTCGCAAGCTCACCAGCAACCTACAATTCATTCACGAAATTAATCCGCAATCGCCGCCAATTGATCGGCCTGGTATTCATGTGCAAGCGGTTCAACCACCGGATTTAAATCGCCTTGCATGATCGCATCCAACGAATAAAGCGTGAGATTGATGCGATGATCGGTCACGCGACCCTGCGGATAATTGTAGGTGCGGATACGCTCGGAGCGGTCGCCGGAACCCACCAGGCTACGGCGCTCGTCGGAGAGCGATTTATGCGCGGCATCTTCCTGTTGTTGCTTTAATTTTGTGGCGAGCAAACTCATCGCACGCGCGCGGTTTTTGTGTTGCGAACGCTCGTCCTGACATTCCACTACCAATCCGGTGGGCAAGTGCACAATGCGGATCGCTGAATCCGTTTTGTTAACGTGCTGGCCACCGGCACCGGATGCACGGAAGGTGTCGATGCGCAAATCCGCTTTGTTGATATTCACTTCTTCCAACTCATCTGCTTCCGGCATTACTGCAACGGTACAGGCCGATGTGTGGATACGCCCTTGCGATTCGGTTTCCGGTACACGCTGTACACGGTGCGCACCCGATTCAAATTTTAATTTGGAATACACGCCCTGGCCGCTGACCAGAGTAATAATCTCTTTAAAACCGCCGTGCTCGCCTTCATTTTGGCTGAGCACTTCAACGCGCCAGCCCTGGGTTTCGGCAAAGCGCGAATACATGCGGAATAAATCGCCGGAGAAAATCGCTGCTTCATCGCCACCGGTACCGGCGCGGATTTCGAGGTAACAGTTTTTCTCGTCGTTGGGATCTTTTGGCAACAGCAACTTTTGTAGTTCTAGTTGCATGGGTTCGCGTTGCGCTTCGCAATCTTTCAACTCTTCTTCGGCCATTTCTTTCATATCGGCATCGCCATCCACCAGCAGGTGTTTGGCCTCTTCGATATTGGCGAGCAGTTGCAAATAACCTTGGTAACCTTGCACCACCGGCTCCAACTCCGCGTACTCTTTGGAGAGATCGCGGAATTTATTCTGGTTGTTGATGATGTCCGCTTCCGACAGCATCGCGCTCACTTCTTCATAGCGCTCTTTAAGGCGATCCAGTTTTTCTAAAATAGACGCTTTCATTATGGCTCACTTACATCACTGCCAGAATCGGCAGCAGGGTTAATAGACAGCTCAAACAGTTCTTGTGCCACTTGAATAACATGGTGACGGGAGCTGGCACTCGCCTCTTTCAATACAGTCGTCGGCGCGTGGATTAATTTGTTGGTGAGATTGCGCGCAAATAGTTGCAACACTTGCTCCGGGTTAGTGCCAGCTTGCAAACTGCGCAAGGCTTTTTGCAATTCCAGATCACGCAATTGCTCCGCTTTGTTGCGATAGGCTTTTACCGTTTCAACCGCATTAAGCGCGCGTTGCTGGCGCAAAAACGCCTCGACTCCTTCGGTGATAATTTCTTCAGCCTGGTCGGCTGCGGCAACGCGGGATTTTTTGTTCTCATCTATCACCGCGTGCAAATCATCAACGGTGTAAAGATACACATCATCCAACTCACCCACCTGCTCTTCGATATCACGCGGCACGGCGATATCGAGCATAAACATGGGTTTGTGTTTGCGCTTTTTCAGGGCCGACTCCACCGCGCCCTTACCCAGCAGAGGCAATTGGCTGGCGGTGGAGGAAATCACGATATCAGCGCGGTGCAATTGCTCGGGGATATCGGCCAGCAGGATCGCTTCGCCATTGAATTCGCGCGCCAAACGCTGGGCGCGGTCGAGGGTGCGGTTGGCGACAATAATATGGTTGATGCCCTGCTCGGCCAGATGGCGCGCAACCAGCTCGATGGTTTCGCCTGCACCAATCAGGAGCGCCGTATCCTGCTTGAGGTTGGAAAAGATTTGCTGCGCCAGGCTCACCGCCGCATAGGCGACCGACACCGGATTCTCGCCAATCGCGGTTTCTGTGCGCACCCGCTTGGCGATATTAAAAACCTGCTGGAAAGTCGCGTGCAATTCGGCGCCCAAGGTGCCCGCTTCTTTCGCTACTGCAAAGGCCGATTTCATTTGGCCCAGAATTTGCGGTTCACCCAGCACGAGTGAATCGAGCCCGCCCGCCACTTTCATCATATGGCGCACAGCTTCCTGATCCTGATAGCAGTAGTAACTGTTGGCCAAATCCGCCGCGTCTATCGCGGTATGGTCGACCAGCCACTGCTGGATCGCCCCGGCATCGCCTTCGCTCGCCGCATAGATCTCAGTGCGATTGCAGGTAGAGAGAATGGCAACCTCGGCCAAACCCGCTTGGGCGCAAGCTTCTTGCATTGCGCCCTGCAGGTTCTCCGGCGCAAAGGCCACCCGCTCGCGCAGGGCAAGAGGGGCAGTGGTGTGGTTGATGCCGAAGGCTAACAGGGTCATGTATCGGGGCTATTTGGGCCGGTATTGTTTTGAAGGGCGGTATTGTCCGGTCACAGAGGTGGCGTGACAAGAGGCAAGTTCCGAATCCTGTCATAAAGCCGTGTTATCAGGCCAATTCACTGGCCAGATATCAGCATCTATACTCAACCACAGCCGCAGCCAGGGATTTATCTATGCGCAGATTGTTCACCCCGACGATTATCGATATCGAAGCCTCCGGTTTTGGCTCGCGTAGCTACCCGATTGAAATCGGCGTAGTCAAAACCACCGGCGAGCGCTACTGCGCACTCATCGAACCGCAACCCGATTGGGACCACTGGAGTGAAAGCGCCCAGGCAGTGCACGGTATTTCGCGCCAGCTTATCGAAAGCCGCGGGCGCAAACCGTGCGATATCTGCCAGGAGCTCAACCAGTTTTTAGGCGATATCACCGCCTATAGCGATGCCTGGACCCACGACAGCCCCTGGCTCAACCGGCTGTTTTTTGCGGCGCGCATCAACCCCAGTTTTCACCTGAGCCCGATTGAACTGATCGCCACCGAAGCCCAGTTATTGCTGTGGGACCAGACCAAAAGGCGCCTGGAAAAACACCTCGATATCAAACGCCATCGCGCCAGCGGTGACGCCTACCTGATCCAGCAGACATTCCTGGAATCCCGCCGCCTTGTCGATACCCAACCGGTATTGGCGCGCCGCACCGGGCTTTAATGAATCCCGAGAGAATGAAACCTGCGGAGATGAACCCGCGAAAGCAGGATCTTTTCACACCAACCCCGGAACACCCTTTTTATCATCCCGCTTCACGTTTATGATGTCCGGCCGCGTAGCCTGACTGCGCTCACCTCCTGGATTCCTTACCGGTCGAGCATGAGCAAACACCGCCCTATCATACTATCGAGCATGACCCTCTATTGGGTGCTGAGTGGCTGCAGCCTGCAATCCGCGCGCAGCGTGGCAGCGCCCGAACCCGAGCCGGCACCGCAGCCGGAAATACATATCCAGACCCCGGCCAGACCGTTTCCGACCGAGACTCTCTATTCGCTGCTCACCGCCGAAATCGCCGGCAGCCGCGCGCAATATGACCTGGCACTGAGCAATTATGTCCAGCAGGCGCGGGAGACAAAGGATCCGCAGGTCGCCGAACGCGCCACCATGATCGCGCGTTACCTGGGCAACAACCCGGTCGCCCTGGAAATGGTACAAATCTGGGTCGCAGCCGCACCGCACAACAAGGATGCGCTGGGCAATGCCGCCATGGCCTATATGCAAACCGGCCAGATGCGCGAGGCGTTTGATTATTCACGTCGCCTGATGGATGAAGGCGGCGAGCCCCTGTTCCAGAACATTGCCGTCAACTCGACCAATCTCGATGACAATGCGCGGGCAACACTGCTCAATGATTTTGTCACCCAGCTGCAACTCCACCCGGAAAACGAACAGCTCATGGTCGGCACCGGGATATTGCTCCAGCAGCAGGGTAAATACGACGAGTCCATGCACCTCACCCAGCAGGCGCTCAAGATCCATCCACGCAGCCTTCCCGCCGCCGTCCTGGAAGCCAATTTGCTGCACCAGCTAAAGCGCGATAAGGAAGCCATTGCCAAAATGGCCGACCTGCTGGAGCTTTACCCGGACAATACCAACCTGCGCCAACAGTATGCACGCATCCTCACCCGCCACGACATGGCGCTGGCACAGGAGCAATTCACCATTCTCACCCGGCAGCTGCCGGGCAATGGCGATATGTTGCTGTCGCTGGGGATTATCGCGCTTGAGCGCAAAGACACCGGCACCGCGCGCAAGGCATTTGAAGAACTGCTCGACCGCGACCTGCATATATCGACCGCCCACTACTACCTCGGGCGCATGGCTGAAGCGCGCCAGGACCTGCCGGAAGCCATCATCCACTATCTGCAAGTGGAAAACGGCAACGACTTCCTCTCGGCCACGTTCAGCGTGCTGGATATTTTTGTGCGCCAGAAAGATTTCCTCAGCGCCCAGCAACACATGAACCGCCTGCGCCTGCGCTTCCCCGACCAGAGCGAAGCCCTCTACGTACTGCACGGCCAAACCCTCGCCCAGCGCAATTACCTGCCCGAGGCCGATGCGGTTTTCAGTGAAGGCCTGGCCAATTTCGCCAGTAGCACCCGCCTGCTATTTGCACGTGCGATGCTCAACAACCAGCGCCAGCGCCTCCCGGCCGCCGAACGCGACCTGCGCCAAATACTCAAGTTGCAGCCGGATAACATAGCTGCACTCAATTCCCTCGGTTATATCCTGACTGACCGCACCCAGCGGTTCAGCGAAGCACGCGAACTGCTCGACAGGGCCCTGCAACTGAGCCCCGATGACGCTGCCATCCTGGATTCCATGGGCTGGCTGCATTACCGCACCGGCCAATATCCCGAAGCGCTGGAGCTGCTGAACCGGGCCTATGCCGCGGACCCCAATCCCGAAATCAGCGCCCACCTGGGTGAAATCCTGTGGATACTGGGAAATAAAGAAAGGGCCCGCCAGATCTGGCAAGAAGGCATCAAACTCGCACCCAACGACCCGGCCATCCAGGAAACCCTTAACCGCCTCAAGGCCGATTTATGATACTGCGCGCCTCCCTTCTGCTGCTGGCAATGTTATTCGCCAGCGGCTGTGCCCACCATTCACTGACACCCCCGCAGGATGTGCTCGAACACCAGCGCCAACTACAGGCGATTGGGGAGTGGCAGCTCACCGGCAAACTGGGCATTCGCACGGCAGATGACAGCGGCAGCGCCAGTGTCAAATGGGCGCAGCAGAACGCCAATTACCAGATCAACCTCAGTGGTCCGCTTGGGCAAAAGCGCATGATTATTACCGGCACACCGGACAAGGTTCGCCTTGAGCAGACCGGCGAACCAGCACAGGAAGCCAAAACAGCCGAAGCACTGATCAAAAAATCTGCTGGCTGGACCCTGCCCGTCACCCAACTGGCCTACTGGGTGCGCGGTGTACCCGCACCCAAATTGCGCATCACCCAGCTACAGCAAAATGAAAATGGCCTGATCGCCCAATTGCTTCAAGGCGGCTGGAACATCAGCTACAGCAACTATCGCGACCAGAACCTCAATGGCACTATCTTGCCGTTACCGGGAAAAATCACAGCGGAATACCAGGATGTACGCCTGGTACTGGTCATCCGCGATTGGCACTTAGGGGCCGTCCAATGAGCAGCCTGACGCTTCTCTCACCCGCCAAACTCAACCTGTTCTTGCATATCATCGGGCACCGCCCCGATGGCTACCACAACCTGCAAACTTTGTTTCAGTTGCTCGACTACGGTGACACCCTCTCATTTACCACACGCACCGATGGCCAAATCACACTTGCGCCGGAGCTGCCTGGAGTTGCTTTCGAGCAGAACCTGATCATTAAAGCAGCTCGCGCCCTTGAACCCCACAAACAAGCCGATGCAGGCGTGGATATCCAACTGCACAAACGCCTGCCCATGGGCGGCGGTATCGGCGGCGGCAGCAGCAACGCGGCAACGACTTTGGTCGCACTCAACCATTTATGGGGTTGCGGACTGGATAAAAACCGGCTGCAGGCGATTGGCCTCAAACTCGGCGCCGACGTCCCCGTCTTCATCAACGCCCAAACTGCTTGGGCAGAGGGGGTCGGTGAGGAGCTTCAGGCTATCGAAATGCAGCCAAAATGGTTCCTGGTTATACAACCTGACTGCCATGTATCCACCGCTGAAATTTTTTCTCACAAAGATTTGACAAGAGATACATCCGCCATTAAAGTGGCGGCCTTCCTTGAGCGGGGTGGTCAAAATGACTGCGAAGCCCTGGTGAGAAAGCTGTATCCGCAAGTCGATAACGCACTCATCTGGCTGCAAAAATTTGATTGCAACGCACGTATGACGGGAACCGGAGCCTGCGTATTTGCAAGCTTTGGATCGGCAGAAACAGCACGTAACGTGCAGGCGCAATTGCCCAAGGATCTGCCCGGTTTTGTAGCACAGGGTGTAAACCAATCACCACTCTACAAACTGCTTCCGTCAGGCTAATCAAGAACAACAGGGGCGTCGCCAAGTGGTAAGGCAGCGGGTTTTGATCCCGCCATTCGTAGGTTCGAGTCCTTCCGCCCCTGCCATCTATCCAGTCATTGTTCCAGGCGTGTTTAAACTTCAAGCCGCATCATTACTACGAACTGCACAACAATGACCACTCTGAATACTTTCCTTTCGATACTTCCGAATCCAGGCATCTCCCGGGAATTCCCTAGGGTAAAAAACACTGCTTTGCGCAGACAGACAATATCGGCTCTGGCATTTAACCACCAGCAATCACCCCGGCCATCACCAAAAGGTATCTGACGTGACTGACTTAATGGTCTTTACCGGCAACGCAAACCCGGATCTCGCTAAAAAGATTGTGGATAATTTGGGCATGCCACTCGGCAATGTTTCTGTCTCACAATTCTCCGATGGCGAAATTGCCGTCGAGCTGCACGATAACGTGCGCGGTCGCGATGTGTTTGTGGTGCAGTCAACCTGCGCACCTACCAATGACAACCTGATGGAATTGATTGTAATGGTCGACGCCCTGCGTCGCGCCTCCGCCGGCCGGATCACTGCGGTAGTGCCCTACTTCGGCTACGCCCGCCAGGATCGCCGTGTGCGTTCAGCGCGTGTACCCATCACCGCCAAAGTGGTCGCCGATATGATGGTCGGCGTGGGTGTTGACCGCGTATTGACCGTTGACCTGCACGCTGAGCAGATCCAGGGCTTCTTTGATGTACCGGTGGATAACGTCTACGGCTCGCCAGTCCTGCTGGAAGATATAGAAGCGCAAAAATTTGAAGACCTGATTGTGGTTTCACCGGACATCGGCGGTGTAGTACGCGCCCGCGCAGTGGCCAAACAATTGGGTATCGACCTGGCGATCATCGATAAACGCCGCCCGCGCGCCAATGTCGCAGAAGTGATGCACATCATCGGTGAGATTGAGGGCCGCACCTGCCTGCTGGTGGATGACATTATCGACACCGCCGGCACCCTGTGCAGCGCCGCCAAAGCCCTGAAAGCCCAGGGCGCCAAGAAAGTCGTCGCCTACTGTACCCACCCGGTGTTGTCGGGTAAGGCGATTGACAACATTAACAATTCCGAGCTGGATCAACTGGTTGTCGCCGACTCGATCCCGCTCAGTGAAGCTGCAAAGAATTGCCCACGCATTCGTAGCCTGACCTTATCCAAAATGCTCGCCGAAGCCATGCGTCGGCTGAGCAATGAAGAATCCCTGAGCGCCATGTTCCGCTAGTTAGCAACAGGCACTCTGGTAAACCGCCGCACGCCTTTTGGTATTGCGGTCACTGAAACCCGTCAGGTTCTGGTCGCGGATCTGAACGGAAAATTGAGGACGGAAAAATGTCTGAAGACTTTAAATTAGATGCAACTGCCCGTAACGACTTGGGGAAAGGTGCGAGCCGCCGCCTGCGTCGTTTGGCCCATCAAGTTCCTGCTGTTATTTACGGCGGCAATGTAGCTCCTGCCAGCGTTTCTGTTTCGCACAACGAACTGTTGAAGCACCTGGAACACGAAGCTTTCTACTCGCACATCATCAGCTTGAATGTTGACGGTACTGCTCAGGACGTGATCCTGAAAGACGTACAACGCCACCCATCCAAGCCAGTTGTGTTGCACCTGGACTTCCTGCGCATTGACAAGTCAACCAAGGTACACACCCACGTACCTCTGCACTTCATCAATGAAGCTATCTCCAAAGGCGTGAAAATCCAGGGCGGTAAAGTGGTTCACAACCTGACCCAATTGGACGTTGTGTGCTTCCCGCACCAATTGCCAGAGTTCATTGAAGTCGATTTGGCTGGCGCAGAAGTTGGCACCATCCTGCACATCAGCGACCTGAAACTGCCAAGCGGCGTTGTTTCTGCTGACCTGCAAAAAGGCGCAGACCACAACCTGGCTGTTGCTACTGTTGTTAAGCCGAAAGGCGGTGCTGAAACCGAAGAGGCGTAATTGCTTTTTCTGCTCAGCTAAAAAGGCTGGATCTGCGGATCCGGCCTTTTTTTTGCCCTCCATTAGGGCGACAATGCGCCCCCGCAACAGCAGTCGCCTTTACCAATTTGGCACCCATGCATCGACGGACACATTAATGGCAAACACCGAGATTCAATTGATAGTAGGCCTGGGCAACCCCGGCAGTGAATACGAGCGCACCCGTCACAATGCCGGTGCGGATTTTGTCGCAGACTTCGCCCACTCACTTGGCGCCCCCCTGGTACCTGACAACAAATATTTTGGCCTTACCGCGCGCACGAATTACCAGGGGCGCGACCTGCGCTTATTAATTCCCACCACCTACATGAACCGCAGCGGGCAATCGGTCGGTGCCATGGCCAATTTTTTCAAGATCGAACCGGCGGCAATTTTGGTTGCCCACGACGAACTGGATCTTGCCCCCGGCATCGCCCGCTTTAAACAGGGCGGCGGCCACGGCGGCCACAACGGCCTGCGCGACATCATCGCCGCGCTTGGCAACAACCCGAACTTCCCGCGCCTGCGCCTGGGCATTGGCCATCCTGGTGCCGCGCCGCTGGTTGCCAATTTTGTGCTCAAACGCGCACCCGCCAGCGAGCAGGAATTGATTGATGATGCTATTGCCCGCGCCATCAAATGCACCCCTGATGCACTCAAAGGCGACTGGAATACGGCGATGAAAACCCTGCATACCGATCCCAAGCGATAGGCACATCCCCCTCACCTTTTCTGCCAGCCCACCTCCGCCAGCCAGACTGGACTACACTGCATAAGTCTTCTAAACAAACAGGCTCCGACTTATGCGGGTTGGTGTTTTGGCGCGCACGGTTGCAGCGCTTGTGTCCTACTCCCTCCAGCCATTCGCGGCCTATGCCGGGGATACCACTGACCTATTGGCGCTGGATCTGGAAACCCTGCTGACAATCCAGGTCGAGCCAAGCGCCGATGCCTCGGCCAAAGGGCTGAGCGCGCCCTATCAGGGCGGCCAAGTTACCCATGGCGGGCGCTTGGGCATACTCGGCACCCGCGATATCATGGAAAGCCCCTTCTCCATCACCAGCTATACCCGTGAATTCACCCAAAACCATCAGGCAGCCAGTATTGGTGAAATTGTGCAATACGATTCCAGCGTGCAGTTAGCGCGCGGTTTTGGCAATTTCCAACAGGTTTATCGGGTGCGCGGGTTCCCTATTTTTTCCGATGATATGACCTACAACGGCCTCTACGGCATATTGCCCAGGCAATACCTGGCCGCCGAGATGATTGAGCGGGTGGAGGTCGTGCGCGGCGCCAACGCCTTTATCAATGGCGCACCGCCAGGGGTAAGCGGATCCTTGGGGGGCAGCATTAATGCCGTACCCAAACTCGCAGCCAAAGACGACCTGACCCAAATCACCCTGGGCGCGCAATCAGATAGCCAGAGCTACGCCGCAGCCGATTGGTCGCGCCGCACGGAAGACAACAGCACTGGCATCCGCATCAATGGGGTGGATCGCCGGGGGGAAACCGGAGTTGATGGTGAGGAGCGCGAATTACAATTTCTCACCCTGGGCGCAGATTTCCGCAGCAATGATCTGCGCATCTCCGCCGGCCTTGGTTATCAGGATCACCGGCTGGATGCCAGCCCGCCGAGCGTGACCATCGCCAGCGGCCTGGCCACCCCGGATGCGCCCGACCCCGAGCACAATATCGCCCAACCCTGGACTTACGCCGAGGAGCAGGATGTATTTGGCACCTTGCGCGCCGAATATGATTTCCAACCACATATCACCGGCTGGCTGGCAGCGGGCGCGCGGGAGGGAGAGGAGGACTCCATCTTCAGCGCTTTCCTGACAGTCAATAATGATGCAGGGGATTTTTCTGCCAACCGCTTTGATGTAGTGCACGAAGATTCAATCGCCACCGGCGAACTCGGCCTGAGAGCCGGATTTGACACGGGAGGGCTGCAGCACCAGCTCACCCTCTCTGGCAGCGCCTATGAAAATGACAGCCGCAACGCCTACCTTATTTACGACAGTTTTGACAGCAACCTTTACCAACCAACTCAGGTTCCACTGCCCACCACTCCTGGTTTTGGCGGCGGCAACCTCGCCCACCCGCTGGTCACCAACACAACCAAGACAGCGAGCCTGGCACTGGCCGATGAGCTGTTGCTATTGAATGGACAACTACTACTCACCTTGGGGGCCCGCCAGCAAAATATCCGCGAGTACAACTTTGACTACAACACCGGAACCAGCCAATCCCACTATGACGAAAACCAACTGACTCCCGCTGCTGCTGCCCTTTATAAACTCTCCCCGCGCTACTCCACCTATATCAACTACATGGAAGGATTGCTCAAAGGCGATATAGCCCCGACCACCAATGGCAATGGTCCCGTCGCCAATGCGGGTGAAGCACTTGCGCCTTACCAGACCAAACAGACCGAACTGGGCGTCAAGTATGACGGTGGATCGCTGGGTGCCACCCTTGCCCTGTTTGAAATCCGCAAACCCCTGACCGGCTATAACAGCAGCAATGCGCTGGCATTGGTGGATTGGCAAACCCACCGCGGCCTGGAGTTATCGCTATATGGCGAGGCCGCTCACGGCCTCAAGCTGCTGGGCGGCCTGAGCCTGCTCACGACCGATGAACGCGACCAGGACACCATAGGTGCGCCCGGCACCCAATCCAACCTGGGCCTGGAATGGGATGTCCCGGCACTCCCCGGACTGACCTTGAACGGCCACTGGATGTACACCGGCAGCCAATACGCCGATATGGCCAACACTCAAAAAGTGTCCGCCTGGCAGCGCCTGGATCTGGGCGCGCGCTACACCATCACCATGACCAGGCAGACGCTGGTTATCCGCGCCAACCTGGAAAACCTTACCGACAACCATTACTGGGCCTCTGTTGGTGGATTCCCTGGCGCAGGCTACCTGACCCTGGGCGCCCCGCGCACACTGGTGGTATCCGCCGCTATCGATTTTTAATCCCTTCGCCTTTTGGCTGAACTTCGTCTAATCAATGCCGAGCATGTATAATCGCGCCCTCTCGATTTACACCCCTTATTTTCATACTTCTCATTAGCGGAATAGCATCATGGGTTTTAACTGCGGCATCGTCGGCCTGCCCAACGTCGGCAAATCAACACTGTTCAACGCCCTCACCAACGCGGGCATCAGCGCCGAAAACTTTCCTTTCTGCACGATTGAACCCAATGCCGGTATTGTAGTTGTGCCTGATCCGCGCCAGGACAAACTGGCCGAAATCGTCAAACCCGAGCGCATTGTCCCCACCACCATGGAATTTATCGATATCGCCGGCATTGTAGCGGGCGCCTCCAAGGGCGAAGGCCTGGGCAATAAATTCCTCGCCAACATCCGCGAGACCGATGCTATCGCCCACGTAGTACGCTGCTTTGATGACGACAACGTCATCCACGTTGCCAATGGCGTAAATCCCGCTGCCGACATTGAAGTGATCAACACCGAACTCGCCCTTGCCGACCTGGAAGCCGTTGATAAAGCCATCAACCGCTACGCCAAATCCGCCAAGGGTGGTGATAAACACGCCGCTGCAATCAAAGCACTGCTGGAAAGAATCCAACCGCACCTGAACGAAGCAAAACCACTACGCTCATTTGGTTTGGATAAAGAAGAAACCGCACTGCTGAAAGAGATCAACCTGCTCACCCTCAAACCCACCATGTACATCGCCAACGTGGCGGAAGATGGCTTTGAAAATAATCCACACCTGGATGTAGTGCGCAAAATCGCGGCGGAAGAAAAATCGGTGGTAGTGCCGATCTGCAACAAACTCGAAGCCGACATCGCCGAACTGGAAGGTGATGACAAAAAAGAATTCCTCGATGAAATGGGCATGGAAGAACCCGGCTTGAACCGCGTAATCCGCGCCGGCTACCAACTGCTCGGCCTGCAAACTTATTTCACCGCAGGTGTAAAAGAAGTGCGCGCTTGGACCATTCCAATCGGCGCTACCGCCCCACAAGCCGCCGGTGTTATCCACACCGATTTCGAAAAAGGTTTTATCCGCGCCGAAACCATCGCCTATGACGACTTTGTCCAATACAAGGGCGAGCAAGGTGCAAAAACTGCCGGCAAATCGCGCAAGGAAGGCAAGGAGTATATTGTGAAAGATGGCGACGTACTGCACTTTCTATTTAACGTCTAATTTATTTAAGCTGTAATTTGCTTGGCGCTTGAAGTTTTTCAAACGCAAATAAAAAAGCCACCCAGTGGCTTTTTTATTGTTCTAAATCACTAATTACCAACAATTCCAACGCCCCTTACCGCTGAATAACAGCATCGACCTCATAAGACAGGCTTCCTGAATTATATTGTAATTGCCCACCATTATTAAAAAAATTCAGTGAATCCTGACCCACAACATAATCCTTTGTTACCCTGGGCTCATCACTAATTGTTTTTAGTCGGGCAACATTCAAACCACTTAATATTTTGAAAATGGATTTTGACCAATCAGCCATCCATTGATTTTTTTCAGAATACCCAACACCTAGCTGGCCAGACAATAGAACACCACCCTTTACTTTGCTACGCATAAACTGCATAACGACTCCTGATTGCGGCCCGTCAAACTTGTCTCCGTGAGGGATGGTTGGCAATTTATCAACAACATCGGAAGGCCACAAAAAAACATAATTACTGTTACATTCATCGATTGATTGCCGTACAACTGGTTCAGCAGTGCTCCAGCGACTATCATCAACAAACTTAACAGAGGGATACATGCATTTTATTTTTTCAGAAAATACTTTCTCATCTGCTTTCGTCAGAAAAAAAGGCTTTACTTTTGTTTTACCCGTCATTGCAATCCACTCAATTTTTAAACTTTAGCGTTGTGCTGCCAGCACTATTTTGAAGTTACTGTCGTAACCGCCTAAAATGTCAGCACCACATAATTGGATTTGTAGATCGTCATTGAGCAGGCATATACACAAAATTTTTACAGCCTCACAAAACCACCCATCACTTGTTAAGCGAATCAATTATGGAAACAGCTTTTTTATATTCTGCACTGCTTGCAGCATCCGGATTAACGTTCAAATGCTTAACGAGTAAATCCTTGGCTTCTACTTTATGCCCTAACTCCACCAGCGAATATGCGGCAGCACAAACCGCTTGGGTATGCGATAAGGAATCGACATCCAGCCTTATTGCCTTTTGCATCGATATTGCAGCCTGGCGATAGTCCCCCAAATTAAAGTAGGCAATTACCAACAGAATATGTGCACTTGGAACTTCGTTAAGCTCGATACTTTTTGTTAAGTATTTTACGGCATCGGCATATTCTTCATTTACCAGCTTCACTTGCCCTAAAGAGATGTAACCCCCATACCAATCCGGGAATTCTTTGGTCAACTTATTTGCATAATCACCTGCATCAACCAGTTTTTCCTGTCGAAACAGCGCATCAAAATAACCTAACTTTAACTCCTTTTCATAGGGCAGCTTATTGGCAATAGCAGCATCAAGTATTTTCAGGGCTTTTTCATTATTCCCAGCTAAGGAATACAACTTTGCGAGCCCCCTTTCATATGCACCTGTTCCGGCACAACTTTTTGATAACTTTTCTTCTAACTGCTGGATTTTTCCCTTTATGTCAAACGAGTCGCCTTGGTTAACAATCTTCCCAAATTCTATATCGCAATCTATTTTATTTTCCCCGGCCAATAAAATTCCCGGAAACATAATAATAAGAAGTAAAGCTTTACTGTTATTGGTTATCGTCTTTGCTGACTGCTTTTTCATTGATACACCTGTTATTTTACAGAATAAAAATTTTTTATTTGATCAAAGGAGAGACTACCGCGCTTACAATTTATTAAACAAAACCGCTTTAATTTCAGGTGCCGCTTCACGTTTCGCCCAATCAAGAAACCATTCTCCCTCTTTCCACCAATCTGGTGGTGTTCTTGATGCAGGCAACCTAAATCGCGTTTCTGCATTGTGCTTTAACAACACTTTAAGTAACTGAACATTGCTTTGCACGGCAGCAGTGTAAATAAGCCTATCTATAGGTGCTTCTTTATAGCGAGCAAACCTTGGCATATCACTTCGCTTTTCCAATTCAGGGTCTTTATTCCAATTAAAATAAATACTCACACCATAGTTAGGGTTGGCGCCATGGGCCAATACAATATCTGCAATTTCCGGAGTAACATATTTAGGGTCGTAATCATATCCATCATAATATTTAAATTTTTTTGGTACTAGTTTACGGTAATCGTGATAGATAGCAGATTTACCAGGGCGCTCCCTAAAGGGGGCTTTGTAATCCAATACCGCATTAATTATCTCAAGATTATTGCTTCCCATTGCAAAATCATAAATAGCCCAAACATTTCTACGATCTTCAAGATCACCTATATCTTCAATCCACGGTTGTATTACTGAGGCCCCTGATGCCAGCGCTGCCTTTACTTCACTTGAGTTATTATTCTTGATTCCAAGATACAAGCGTTCATCTTTTAATCTCTGCTGCTTTTCCTCGGCTGTCTCTTCATGTGGAATTAATTTTGTCGTCACCTCACTTAATTTCATATTAAACAGCACCAGCGGCTGCTGGTTTTCTGCAATTTCCAAATAAAGCAATCTCGCAGGATTAGACATAAATTTTTTAGGCATATTTTGCCTGACATTTACTGCAGGCAACTTATATACGGGCACATTCGGCCCAGGCGTTTCAAGAGCATAAGAAAACTCAACATATTCCGGCATTTTTTTGCAATACTTTGATGGTGATGTAGTACCATTTTCACCTACAAGAGTTCCATCGTCGAATATAGCAAATCCTCTCGAATGAGGCTCGTTGGATAACATACGAAGACCGTAACACTTTGCATACACTGTATTGACGCTCACCAACATGACTAGCGCGCTAATAAAAAATTTCTGCATAGAACAACCCGACAAAGTAGCTGAGAAATTAGGATCGCCAAAGTCTTTATTATTTTCTTAAAGGTATTTCTAAATTCATACCTGGATGGTAGATGTAGTATGGAAAATACAGAGCACATATAAGTCTATGCCATACAATTTCATGACATTATTAGCCCTCAATGTTTTTTCAAAATGAGATCCACTTTAAATCGGTTTTCTTTATTTTTCCGTCAAGACCCATTTCTTCCAAAACGAAAGCTCTATTCCCATCCTCTTGCTGAAAACTAACTGTAAACACACTATTAGTAACGGGCGAATAATCTCTGGCTACCTGATAGTCAGAGAACTGCACATCGGGAAAACCTAACAAGTATTGAGCGCTCTTACTTCCTGACCCATCCACTTTGGACACAAGAATTCTTGGCTCTTCATCCTTTTCATGAATCGCTTCGATAAACGCTCGACTTCCCACCAAAGGAACAAAAAAATCTTTTACCACACCCTCTTCCATGGACAGCTCAAAATATTGATTATTCTTAACAATTTTCAGGTTATCCTCCCATTCAGAATGAGGCGCCCTGAAGAAAAATATTTTTTTACCATCATCACTAAGCTGAAAATTCAAAAGGCGACCAAGGCTGAACACATATCTTTCATCACCTTCCTTTTGCAAGTTAAGAACTTTTCTAGCATTGACACTATAAAAAATTTCCTCGCCGCCTCCCTTAACGAGATATAAATTATCTTCAATAAAGCAAAGCGAGCCATGAGCAAAAGACCTAATGCTATCGCATCCACTCTGTTTAATTTTATTTGAAATTTTTTTTGGATTGGCAATTTCAAAACCAGAAAAATCAACGAAAACCGGAGGAGCGGCAACAATTCTGTTTTTATCAAACCAATTTACGACATCCTTACATTTGGATTTCTTTAGGACACCTATTGACGGATGCAAAGGAACACCAAAGATACACACATTTATAGATTTATTTTTTGTGGGCATGTTATGCGACCAAGGAAAAGAATAGATACTAGTCAATGATGAGTATGCCGCAAACTCTAATGAGCTTGCGGTAATTGACGGTTTTTCCTCTAACAACCCGTAGTCACGCGACGCACTCGCCTGTAAGTTTGTCGAAACAAACAATGCGAAGAAGAAACATAGCTCCGCCTTTATTTTGGAATATTGCAAATTAATATCCTCTTTCAAAATATTCGAGCTGTCCAGGCAAGGTGTACAGGCTTATGGAGCAACAAACATTCGGGAGAAATGAATGACGTGATAAATTTCACACCGGCCAAATCGGCGCCTCGCTTTCCTCATCATATTCAGGAAAAATGACAACATTGAAAACTTCACCGTCAAAAACCCACGCCATGATTTGCAGTTCATCCGCGTAGTAACTTTTCCCATCTTTTTTAAAATCTTCATCCAAACGAAATGCCGGGAAAATACTTTCAAGCTCAGACTCAGTAATACCGATGATGGGTTTTGAGTCCAACAAAGCGGAGTCGTTCACTACAGTAATAGAACTCAAGCGATAATTGTCCTCTGCCTGAAACGACAACTCCAACCCAGCCTCAAACTCCCAAATTTCTTCGCCATCCATTTTTTCCTTTTCGACGGGAAGGCCCAGCCTGGTTTGTACATCGCCTTGCGACATCCCCAACTTAATATTATCAACACCCACTTTTGGGAAAATATTCATACGATCCTCGATATAAAAAATGTTTATAAAACGATGAGTGAAACCGCAAGGCTCCTTGTAGCACTCCTGTCACCAACACGAACAGCAGAGTGCGATAGCCTATTTGAAAACTCGCCCAAACCAAACCTGGTCGGTACCAATATCGCAGAAGCCACCATCAGCACACAGTTGCTCAAAATTCACCCTTGCATTTCACATGACACTCCATATAATAAATAGTATCACCTGACACGAGAGCAACTCCATGCACAGCAAAGCGGTTTCCATCTCAGACCTCACTCTGGTGGGCGGTAGTGTGATTAGCGCCGCCGATGCCCTTGGCCTTGCCCGCGAGCAACTCGCCGAGGCGATCGGGGTTTCCGTATCAACCGTCGCACGTATGAAAAACGGCTCATCGCCGGTACCGGAGCAGAAGCCTTTTGAGATGTCCCTGCTGCTCATCCGGGTGTATCGCTCACTGTTCTCCATCCTCGGCGGTAATAACGAGGCGATGAAACACTGGATGAATACCCCCAACCATCACCTGGGCGAAGAGGCTCCCGCTGAGCTTATCCGCAAAGCCGATGGTATGACGCGCGTACTCTGGTATCTCGATGCCATGCGCGGGCGCATTTAAACCCGGGTTTAAGGATTGCAATGAAGGATCTGGCTGGATTACTCGCACCGCATATCATCGGCAGTTGCTGGCGCGTGGTGGAGACGCAAGAGACGGCGGCGACCATGGCGATCACCCAGTCAGCCGCCGAGCAGAGCCGCCTTGAAGAGCTGCTGGACACCTCCAAACCCAAAATTCCCGCCGATTGCAAAGGCCTTTCCTACCTGTTGATGACCCCCTTCCGCTATCCACCACTGCGTTATGGCTCGCGCTTTGGCAGCACGTGGGAGCGCGGTATTTTTTACGGTTCGCGCGAATTAAAAACCGCGTTTGCCGAAACGGCTGTTTATTTCTGGCTATTCCAGCAAGGCCCAACAGTATTGGGACCATTGGCCCAGATCCGCGACCAGCGCACCGCCTTTTCAGTAAAACTGGTCAGCCAGAAAGCGCTGGATTTACACAGTGATGAATTTATTCCGGTGAACAACAAAATCCAGCAACCCGACTCCTGGGAATACACCCAGCAACTCGGCAAACAACTGCGCGAACTGGGTGCGGAATTTATTATTTATCCCTCGTCACGGCTCGCCGGCGGCAAAAATATCGCCGTGTTTTCCCCGCTCGCATTTGCTGAAAAGGATCCAGCACAACAACAGCTTTGGCACGTGCGCTTTACTACGGATTCCTGCGTATTTGTGCGCGCGGGCATCAGCGATGGGTTTGAATTCCAGCGCAAGGATTTTTCTGTCGAGGGAAAAATCCCGCATCCGTCATTGGCGCTCAGCAGTTAAGCTAGCGAAATATCCGCCCCGCCCAAACCCCCAAGCCCGCTGCAACGCTACCGAAGTGATCGCCATCAACAATCGCGATTTTATCGCCGAATAATTCGCGAATAACTTTGCGGATGAGTGGCGATTTTGCACTGCCGCCAGTGATGTAAACCACATCCGGTTGCACACCAGCTTGCTGTGTTGCTTCGCTAATCAGAGCAGCGATTTTCTGCAGAAGTTGCTCGCTGGCTTCAGCATAATCCTGCGCACTGCATTCAGGAGCCAAACTGCGCTCGATAAAATCCAACTGGAATTTATGCTGGCACTGTGTCGAGAGCGCAATTTTTCCCAGCTCGGCTTCGCGTACCACGGCAAAATTATGTTTCCCGTTGCGCATTTTTATAAAACGTTCCAGTAATTCCGGCTCAAGAGTTTCACGAGCCAATCTATCGAGCAGAAAGCCGGTTTTGGCATCATAAAATTCGGTTTGCGCGCCTATATCGTTTATTGCCATGGCATTTACAAATGGCATGAGCGGCATAGGCAAGCCGGTTTTGAGGGGCGATAACATTCCGCAATGTGGCATCAATATTTTTTGCGCGAGCTGGATATCAAAATCATTACCGCCGATACGCTCGCCAGTGTGGCCTAAAAAATCCTGCGCCCGCTCAAGCTGGTGGATATGCTGTGGCCCCATCAGCACCATGGAACAGTCGGTGGTACCACCGCCCACATCCACCACCAACACCGTTTTGTTTTCGGTCAACCGTGTTTCAAAATCAAAACCGGCGGCGAGCGGTTCAAACAAAAATTCGATATCGGTAAATCCAACACGCTTGCCTGCAGCCGCCAAGATAGTTTGCGCCTGCTGGTTGCTTTCCTGTGCATTAATGCCCTGGAAGTTGACCGGGCGACCAATAACCACTTGCGTAATATTTTTTTGTAAATGCTGCTCTGCGCGATTTTTGACATTGAGCATCATAGCTGCCACAACATCTTCAAAAAAATCGACCGACTGTTGGCGCAGGCCGCTTGCTCCCAAAAACGATTTAGGAGATTTAATAAAATAGCCTTCGCCGGGTGCACTTATGTAATGCGCAATCGCTTCGCTGCCAAAAAAGATCCCATCCTGCACCCGGTCAATATCGTGTTCGATTTTTCCGGCACGCGCCTGCCCAAGCAACGCAGAACGGCTGCGTACATAATCGATTTTTGCAGTGCCATCTGGCACTTGTTGTGCAACCAGCTCAGCAATAAAGGCGCGCTCCAACGCATATAACGTGGATGGTACAAATGCATCATCACCATAAAGCGGAATTAGGGCTGCGCGCCCCTGGTCAAGCCAGGACATAGCGCAATTAGACGTACCGTAATCAAAACCCACAAACATAATCTTATCCAACAACTACTTTCGCAAAAAATTATCCCACCGTTAAATAACGGCGTTCAAGATGAGCTTTGAAATAACGGCTATTCAGCGGCTCGCCGGTTGCTGCAATCATCAATTCGTCGGTTGATAATAAACTGCCACACGACCAGATATTATTGTTGAGCCACTGGAACAATTCCGCCAAATTACCTGCAGCGATGTTTTCGCGCAGCTGCGGAATCGCGCGCTCTACCGCTGCAAATTCTTGTGCGGCATAGATAGCACCCAGTGTGTACGAGGGAAAATATCCAAAGGAGCCGCCCGCCCAGTGGATATCCTGCATGCAACCGTTGCGATAATTACCTTCAGTCGATAAACCCAAATAGGCTTGCATTTTTTCATTCCAAAGCGCGGGGATATCATCCACCTCAATATCGCCTTCAATCAATGCGCGTTCGATTTCATAGCGCAAAATAACATGGGCGGGATAGGTCAATTCATCCGCATCAACACGGATAAAATCGCGTTTCATACGTGTATTAACTGCATAGAGGTTAGCTTCGCTAAAAGCGGCATCCTGTTCGCGCCCAAGCAACCTTGCCGCCATAGGCGCCAGCAATTTGGTGAACTCAGGTGAGCGGGCCAATTGCATTTCAAAAAATAAACTTTGCGATTCATGCACACCCGTTGAACGCGCTTCACCCACCGGCAAGCCCGCCCACTGCGCGGGCAAATTTTGTTCGTAGCGCGCATGCCCGGTTTCGTGGATTACACCAAAGAGCGCTTTCATAAAATCGCTTTCGTCATAGCGAGTGGTAATGCGGACATCCGCAGGTACGCCGCCGCAAAATGGATGCGCACTCACATCCAGACGCCCGTGGTTAAAATCAAAACCGAGCAATTGCATAGCAGCCAAACCCAATTCTTTTTGCTGCGCAATTGCAAAGGGGCCTTGCGGCACAATGAATGTTTTATTCGCCTGGATATCAGCCGCGCGCTGGATAAATTCTGGCAACCAGGTTTTTATCTCGCCGAACAATACATCCAGCCTTGCGCTACTCATACCCGGCTCATAGATATCCAACAGCGCATCGTAGCGGCTCAACGACGCATCGGCAGCGCGAATCCGGGCCTCCTCGCGCGCCAATTCAACCACCTTGGCGAGATTGGTTTTAAAGCCCTGCCAATCATTATTTTTACGCTGCTCGCGCCACGCGTGTTCGCAAGTCGAATTGGCGAGCGATTGCGCCATCACCAGATCTTCCGGTAATTGGTTTGCCTGCTGCCAACGGCGCTTGATTGCCGCAAGGCTCACTGTTTGTTGTGCATCGAGTGTTTCGGTTTCCGCCGCGGCAATCCAGTCCGCCAATTGTGGTGCGGTGGTAAGTTGGTGAATCAATACCGACAACTCCGCCATAGCCGCGCCGCGCGCATCATTGCCACCATCTGGCATCACAGCGGCCTGGTCCCAGGAGCAGATTGCATCCAGATGATTGAAATGGGAAATTTTTAAAAAATGCCGGTGCAACTCTTGGTAAGACATAAGCGCTCCTCGCAATACCATCGGGAAATAAAAAACCGCACAGCACACACCAAACCTGTCGACAAAACATAGATTAGCGCGTAACTGTGCGGTTTATCGTTATAAACAAACTAAGAAATTATACCGCCTCGGTAAAGGATTCCATCAAGTTGGCGATCACAGCAGGTACAAACGGGCGACCGCGTTCATTCAACGAGGTACCGGTAATCCTGGCGGCCAGCATTAATTTATTGTCGTGTTTACGATAAATATGTTGCACAAAATCAAAGCGCACACGGGATGACTGCTCAACCCGCGCATCGACATAAAATTCATCGCCGCTCACCAGCGGCAACTTGTAATCCAACTCGGCGCGCAGCACCACCAGGTTAATTTTCTGACGCGCCAGCTCGGCAAAATCAACACCTTTTGCCAACAGGTATTCATGGCGCGCATGCTCCAGATAATTCTGGTAGACACTGTTGTTCACAATGCCCTGCATATCGCACTCGTAATCGCGCACTTTAAAATCGAGGGTAAATATTTCCTTATCCATTATTAGCTCTCTTAATTCACTACAGATGCAAACACATCAAAATAAGTCGGGAAGGTTTTGGCAGTACATTTCGGGTCATTAATACGCACCGGCACACCACCAAAAGTCGCGAGTGAAAAACACATCGCCATACGATGGTCATCGTAGGTATCAATCGCGGCATTCGGAATCAGATTTTTCACCGGCGTAATACGCAACCAGTCTTCACCCTCTTCCACCGCCGCACCCAGCTTACGCAATTCGGTTGCCATCGCAGCAATACGATCAGTTTCCTTCACGCGCCAGCTAGCGATGTTAGTCAGGCGCGAGGGGCCGTCGCAAAATAGGGCGACAACGGCGAGCGTCATGGCCGCATCGGGAATATGGTTAAAATCGCGGTCAAAGGCCTTGAGTGGCAGCGAGGGCGCCGATGCTTCAATCCAGTTCTCACCCTTGGTGATGGTCACACCAATCGCCTCCAGCGCATCGGCAAAGGCCACATCGCCCTGGATGCTCTTGGCCCCCACGCCCTGCACCCGTAGCGGGCCACCACCGAGCGCACCAGCCGCCAGGAAGTAAGATGCAGACGACGCATCACCTTCAACATAAACCGTCGCCGGGCTGGCATAACCCGTCGCCGCCGGAACTGTGAAACGCTCCCAACCATCGCGCACAACATTCACACCGAACTGCGCCATCAACTTGAGAGTGATTTCAATGTAGGGTTTGGAGATCAGCTCGCTCACCAGCTCGATTTGGGTTTCCTTGCCGGTCATTGGCAATGCCATCAACAAGGCAGTCAGGAATTGGCTGGAGACATCACCGCGAATTTTGATGCTGCCATTTGCGGCGATTTGCGCAGGCTTGATCAGCAATGGCGGGAAGCCCTCCTGCCCGAGGTAAGTGATATCCGCGCCGATTTGGCGCAAGGCATCCACCAAATCGCCTATCGGACGCTCATGCATACGCGCCACACCGTGCAGCTTGTAAGTACCGCCGCTCAGCGCCAGCGCCGCTGTCAGCGGACGAAAGGCCGTACCGGCATTGCCGAGGAACAAATCCGCCTCTTTATTAGGGAAACCACCGCCTGTACCCACTACGCGGTAATCATTCTCACCCGTTTTGGTCACACTCACCCCTAATGCCGCCAGGGCCTCCAACATACGATCGGTATCATCAGACTTCAGCAGGTCACGGATATCTGTCTCCCCCTTCGCCAAGGCCGCGAGCAGCAGGGTACGGTTGGAGATACTTTTGGAACCAGGCAATTGCACTGTGCCCTGGGCACGGGTAACGGGAGAGAGATCGAGAAATTCCATCGTGAACCTATTTATCGTGGAGCAAGCGGCAGAGCCGAAGCAGTTATAGCGACCGGGATGCGGGCATGTCCCCCCCCCATTTAAGTGATCGCAAAAGTGAAGCGCGCATGATAACCGCATAAGTCGTCGCTGGCATTAGCGCAAAGCTGATTTTTGGGGTTGACAGCACGCCTTCCTATCGCCAAAATGCGCGCCTCATTTATGGCTAGATAGCTCAGCCGGTTAGAGCACAGCACTCATAATGCTGGGGTCGGCGGTTCAAGTCCGCCTCTAGCTACCATATTTGGAAAGCCAGCCTGGTAATACCTCGCTGGCTTTTTTTATTCTCCCCTGAATCCCCTTTTGTCCATGTCGTCATACGTCAACATCGCCCTGATCAAAACCGGTTGGCTGAACCTTTTAATTTGATATCATCCGCCCTAACCAGCAAAATTCCACCACTCACCGAAAGCTAAAATCGGGACAGCATCTATGCCGCTATATGTTTTTGATGTTCAAAAGAAAGACGGAAGAAAAATCCCCGATCCAATCGGAATTATTCCACCACCCACGCTCGCAGCAACCGATGAAATAATCAGGATAACAACGGATTCAGATGAATTTTTTCACGCGGTGAAAAGTAAATTTGAGCAAGAAAATTTGGTGTTTACGCTGGTGTTGAAAGTGGACTAGGGTGAATGATTTTCACAATGATCTCCTTCCAAAAGGAAAATCGCTGGTTATCCGGGGGCTTGTAAACCACAGACCAAATCACAACTAGCCCCACGAATATTTACCATTTGTATAGCAGACGGAACTAATGCAATAAAATTCCGTCGTTGCAAGTTAGAGCTTGTGTCATACCACCACCAGCCCCATCACTCCATCTTTCCCGCGCTACAATGTTCGGCAATATATTGCGCATGGGTGGGCATATAGTCTACCGATTTATCTATTACTCGCTTAACACTATCAAGACGCTTGGCAATCTCCTCTAATGGCATTCGATCAACCAAAGGATGGTAAGCGCGCGGGCGTATCCCCTGTCCATGCATTACTTCAAGCCAGCTCAAATCATTAAACATTTCAGACGAGTTACGATAAATCCGCCCATTTTTCTTAAATTGCTCTATCTTCTGCGTTAAGGACTCAGGAACACTCATAGTACGGCAATAATTCCAAAACTCTGAATCATTACGCTCGGTTGCATAATAGTGAAGAATCAGGAAGTCACGAATTTTTTCAACCTCAAAATCGGCCTGGCGATTAAACTCATCAATATCCTCTTGATCAAAATTTTTGTTAGGAAAGAAACTCATCAAACGCGCAATAGATGATTGAACTAAGTGAATGCTGGTAGATTCCAATGGCTCCATAAAACCACTGGACAAACCGATTGAAAGACAATTTTTATTCCATATTTTTTTACGCTTACCCGTTACAAATCGCAATAATTTAGGCTCAGCCAAGGCCTTTCCATCCAAATTATTTAACAAAATTGAACGAGCCTCATCTTCACTCATAAAATTACTGGCGAACACATGCCCATTACCAATACGGTGCTGTAGTGGAATACGCCACTGCCAACCAGCCGAATGAGCAGTAGAACGGGTATAGGGTATAGGATCCCCAACACTTTCACAGGGAACAGCCCACGCTCTGTCGCAAGGCAGCCAATGTGTCCAATCCTCATAACCCGTTTTTAGTGCTTGCTCTATTAGCAAACCACGGAAACCTGAGCAATCTATAAAAAAGTCTGCCTCCATGAGCGCTCCTGATTCCAATTGCACTGATTCAATAAAACCATTATCCGAGCGCAAAATAGTATTGACGACTTTTCCTTCTGTACGAATCACACCACGAGATTCAGAATATTCACGCAAAAATCGCGCGTACAATCCGGCATCAAAATGAAACGCATATGCAATATTGGATAAAGGCGAATTACCTGCATCAAACGGCCGCATAAATTTTCCCTTGTCTGATGCAACACCACTAATGGTGTAATGCCCAAGCTCTTCAGCCTCGCCTAATTGCGACATTTTCAACCAATAGTGATAGAACTGGATAGCCTCTATATCTTTACCTACATCACCAAAGGCGTGTATGTATTTATGACCAATATGAGTCCAATTTACAAATTGGATTCCCAGTTTGAATGTGCCTTGGGTCTTGCGAACAAATTCATCTTCATCCAAATCCAACAACTTATTAAACAATTGAATCTGCGGGATAGTCGCCTCACCAACACCCACAGAGCCTATTTCTTCAGACTCAATTAAATGCACTTGGCAATAGTTATTTTTTAAGACTTTTGCTAAAGCGGCAGCTGTCATCCACCCTGATGTACCGCCACCGACGATAATTATTTTTTTAATTCGATCATCCGACATAATTTCACCTTTTATTTTTGTTCTTCATAATATTTGCTAAATAAATTTCATGGGGCTGCATATTGGCAACCACCAGCTGAATACGCTCACTTAACATTTCACTAGCTTGACGCAACTGCTCACTGGAAAAATTATCAACGACGGGATCATAGCGATCAGGCCATACATTCATTCCCAGCAACAGGGAAAGCCATTGTGACGAAGCAATATTATCCTCTTCATATTTCACAAGTCGTCCAGATGCTTGAAAAACGTCAAGCTTTTCTATTAGCATTTCTGATAAAAATTCTTTATTTTTTATTGCAAGGGAATGCGATTTCTTCAGAAGCCAATAATGCAAGCAATGATAATCATATATCCGCTCAACCTCATTGACAGCAATGCGATTGTATTCATCAGTCAGCTCTGGAATTTGTTCACGAGAAGGGAAATAATCCAAAAACCGCGCCACCAAGGCCTGAGCAATAAAAAGAGACGAATGGGAAAATTGAGCCAAACTTACGACTGACTCGCCAATCGCCAAACAATTTTTCTCCCAAAATCGGACGCGCCTACCTGGTGAAAATGCAATCTCTTTGGAAAACAGTGCTTGCTCACTTTTCAGAAACCCTTTCAACATCGCACGGGACTGTTCTTCGCTACTATCATTTGTATTGTAAAATATTTCGGCAGAAGAAAGATCACGTAACCCGACCTGTCTTATCCAACAGTTTTTTGCCACAGTGATTTTGGTCAATGGACTGGCTACACCTGCAATCGGCTCAATCGCCCCAACACAACGATTAACTCGCAAACAGTTTTTCCAGTCGAGAAAATCAACTGCCATCGCCTTTCCAAGGAGTTTGCTGTAGTTACCGGTACAATCAATATAAAAATCAGCAGCTATTGTTTTTCCACTGCAACCGGTTAACGATGAAATACTGCCATCTGCTGTAAGGTTTACCGTGGCTACCTCTTCAGCAATCCGTTTAACGCCCAAACGCCGCAGATGGTTCGATAGAAACTGAACAAACGCTGGGATACTAAAATGTAGACCAGATGCTATCGCTGGCAATCCCTCCTGCCAGACATCTTGTTTGGTCGCAAATTTTCCCGCTGCTGCTGCTCTGGCTGATAATGAGAAATCAGAATATTTTTTATAGATGCCACTTTGATGCAATTTCACCATTGCCTGATGAAAGTCAATATTGCCGGATGCTATTCCATAATCGCCAAATGCATGATTTAAATGATGATCAACGCCAGCCCAGTAAGTAAAGTAATTACCCAATTTAAATGTGGCCTGGGTGTCAGCAATAAAGCTATTAATATCAATACCAGCCAACCCCAAAAATGCATTTATATTTTCCATTGATGATTCGACGAATCTGCCACTAGTTTTGGGGACTGCATCAACAAGAACAATCTCAATATGCCGAAGATTAAAGGCTAGCGTCGCAGCAACCAATAGCGCCACCTCATCACATCCCGCCACAATAATTTTTGTTATTTTTTGCATATGCCGGCTACTCGATAAAGACTTAAAGCTGCGCCAGGATAGCGATTCTCCACCGATTGTACTGCACGATCTAAGGCCTTGTCTGCAGCAAGCATGGACTGTGCAACCTGAGATATATTTTTATGCAAAGGTGCGATGTAGCGGAAAATTTCTTCGTGTGAATATTTTTCGAGACGGGAATCATAAGCATCAGGATAAACGCCTTGCCCGAAATACAAAGCCAACCAGCTGGGTGTCATAAATAATCCATGCTGATATTTTTCGACATGGGCAGTCTTTTTAAACAACAGCAGTTTCCTTTTTAAATCATCAGGGATATCCATTGTCCTGCAATAATTCCAAAATGGTGCATCGTCCCTCGACGTTGCATGATAATGAAGAATCAGGAAATCACGAATCCTACGATACTCCAATTCAATAACACGATTGAATTCATTCTGTAATAGGGGATTTATTTCTTTGCCTGGAATAAATTCCAAAAGTTTAAGAATCGCGATTTGGATAAGGTAAATACTGGTTGACTCCAAAGGCTCCAAAAAACCTCCAGATAAACCAATTGCAACGCAGTTTTTATTCCAGCTTTTCTTGCGACGACCAGCCGTAAATTTTAGATAGCGCGGCTCCATCGTTGGACTTCCATCCAAATTTTTCAACAATACCGATAATGCTTCGTCATCGCTGATAAAACGGTTGGAATACACATACCCGTTGCCAGAGCGGTGCTGCAAAGGAATACACCATTGCCATCCAGCTTCACGAGCAGTTGCACGAGTATAGGGCACAGGAGCTGATGTATTTTCTGACTGTATGGCTATGGCGCGATTACATAGGAGCCATTGACTCCAGTCTTCAAAGCCAGTTTTGAGTGCCTTTTCAATCAACACCCCGGCAAACCCTGAGCAATCAATAAAAAAATCGCCATGAATAATCTCACCGGATTCCATTTGTATAGCTTCTACAAAGCCATCTACTTGCCGAATACGGGTCTCGATAATCCTACCTTCTTTGCGAACCACACCTTTAGCTTCCGAATAACTACGCAAGTAGCGGGCATACAAACCTGCATCAATATGGAATGCATAAGAATAAGTTGAGAGTAACGATTCATCATCTGCAACAGGGTATTCAAATCGATGATTGGCAGAAGCAACGCAAGAAAGGGAATATTCGCTAAATGCCTCCGCCATATTTTTTTCACGCAACTTTAACCAATAATGCTGAAACTCAATTCCACTGACGTCGTGACCAAAACTACCAAAAGGATGAAAATAACGATCTCCAATTTTTCCCCAATTTTCAAAGCATATGGATAGCTTATAAGTTGCATTGGTCGCACGAATAAAATCATTCTCATTAATACCTAAGAAAGCATTGAATTGTCTTATATGCGGCACTGTCGCCTCACCAACCCCAACGGTGCCAATCTGTTCGGATTCAATGAGCGTAATAGAATAATTACTTGCAGGAAGTGTTTTCACCAACGCAGCGGCTGTCATCCAACCTGCTGTACCCCCACCCAGGATAATTATTTTTACTGGTCCGCTCTGCATAGCGAGAACCTCTGCCATGTATTTTTGATTATGAGCCAAAAAAAATGCGCGCTACTTTCGCAGCGCGCATCCTTTACACTGTTTATCCGACAACTTTAGAACGTCGCACGAACCACTAAAGCAATACGACGATCATTCACAAACCATGACCGCCCTGCTTCCAAATCCTTCCCATCAAGAATCATGATGGTCTTAGTTTGAGTATCCAAAATATTAGTAAGCTGAATACCAGTAGTAATATTATCGTTGATGTTATAGAAAACAGAACCATCGAGGTAACCAGCGTCATCATTCCACAACGGATATTTACTGATTACATCACGTGTTGTCAGCAAATATTTTGAGCGCCAGTTATACGCAAAACGCACAGACCAATCATACTTTTCATACATGGCAACTATGTTGTAGGTATTTTCAGACTGCCCCTGTAGAGGAATATCATCCAATGAAACACGTGCGCCGGTATCATTAGGGCCACCAACCCAATCAGCATCCTCTGCCTCAACGTCATCATTCGGTACACCTTTGGCATCAATATAGGTGTAGTTCATTTGCACACCCAAACCATCAAAAGGTGACGGCAACATATCGAAGAATTGCTGATAAGCAAGCTCAATACCATCCATTTTCCCGTCACCAGCATTGAGGGTTCCATCAACATCGGTAGTTTGAGAAACACCCGACTCAGGGTTAGTAAAGGTTCTCGGGAATGCCCCTTTGACAAAGAAGTTAGTTAAATCCTTGTGGAAGTATGTAGCAGTCAAAGAACCTACACTAGCAAAATACCATTCCAATGACGCATCAAACTGGTCTGACTCCATCGGTTTCATGGCTGGGTTACCACCAGAGTTGCTTCTATCCAGGATTTCAGCTCCAAGGATAGGCTGGGGAGTGCCCTCAGGAGGAGGATTCTCTGGATCAATTACCGGGTAAACACCAGCGACCTGACCGCCCAGCTCAGTTTGATTTTTAACATCCCCCATATCAGGCAACGCGATCGCTTTAGATAATGCAAATCGAGCAATGAGATCATCTGTTAATTCAAGCTTAACGTTCAAACTTGGCAAATAAGTGTCATAGTTTGTCGTCAGTTCCTCAATTGAGAATGCATTGTTACCAAACTGCTGGTCGCTTGGGCTCAGATAGTTATTTGCGTGGCTTGCCCACTCATTCTCTTCTGCGTCAAGGAATGCGGCATAATCCGGGTAAACCCCATTATCAATCTGCTCTTGCGCATAACCTTGAACAATAGCGGGAGTAAGGGACTGCGGTAATCCAGCCGGAACAGGGAAGTCAGAAACCCAATCAGGGTATTGAATCGAACCCTTTGCTACACGCTCAAAGTTTACATAACGTAAACCCAGGTTACCGCTAAAACGCAATGCAGTTTCGTCCGAACCAAAATCCACCCTCACATAAGCAGCTTGATTTGTTTCAGTTGTATTGTAGATATCAGGGTACGCAAAATACTGTTCACCCGGCGCAAGGTCGGTTTTAGCGGTATGCGGAACCCAGTCTCCTCCAGATGTTTGCAGTAGCTCACGACCATTCTTCAATACGTCACGAACCAATCCTTCTTTAGCATGAAGCAAAGAACCGCCTGGAACAGTGAATACTCCACCACGATGGAAATCTGACCAATCCACTGCCTCATAATCGTTAGCTTGAGCACTTGCAGCTTCAGACCCTACCCAGAGTGCAGAGGAACCAGAAAACTCTGGACCGAGACTACCCCAGTTATAACTGTTAGATTTCACAGTTTGTTCACGCTCGGCATAACGCACACCAGCCTGAGCCGACTTAATTAAACCCGCATTGTCAAATTCATATTTAGTGTCATAGCGGAAAGCGACCGAGTCACCCTCAGAGCGCTCATAGTGGTCCATTGCCGAGCGCCACCAATAACTATTTGGATCCTGAAAGTAGTTACTATCGCCGGCAGGATCACCAGAGAATCCAGGATATCCAGTGGCAAATGACTCAGGATTGGCATCACGCAAACCATTCCAAGGCTCGACAAGCGTCAAAGTAGGAGTTGATGAACGGGTATCGTAGTCCTCAATAGCATTAGCCGCTAAATGAATAACCAAATCATCATTAGTGGTTTTAGCATCTATATATTGGAAATCCACGGTATGGGTCCAGTAATCATCAGGAGTCCATTTGAAATTCACAGAGTAATCATCTACCAAGGTATTAGTTGTGCTTATACGCGTATCAGTCTGTGATTTATATCCAAAAAGTGATACCGGATTCGTCCCCCAAGACCGAGGGATATGATCCTGGTTACCATCGGCTGAACGCCAACCATCAGAATCTGCAATCACTCCAGCCTCAAAAAGACCTTTGCTATCAAAATCAAAAGTCGGAGGCTCGTCAGAAGTATCCGTACTCAACTTTATTGGACGAGTGAAACGTCTTGAACTTTGAGTACCCTCATCAAAATAACCGCCTTGGTACTTGAAAGCATGCTCCGTCCAGGAAAGTGTTGCATCTGAACGCATGAACTGGAACGTACCCAAAAGTGTATCGTCAGGATTTTCCCACTGGAACGCGGCTGCATAACCACTGCGATCACGATCATCTTCTTTCATCAAAACATTGGAGCCGTTAGGCAACCAAACTTCACCTTTTTGATCAGCACCTACAAAATTTTCAGCGCCGGGAATATCTTTCGCATCGTAACGGACATAAGCATCACTTTGGATACCATGGGATGTACCTTTCAAGCTGGAATCTGCCAAATTGAAAAGAACCCCAAATTCACCCGCACCGGTTTCCCAGCGATCACTAAAAAGCGCGGAAACGGTTGGGGTCCATTCCTCAGCCATATCACCATAGGACATGTCCCCAGAAATCGCGATGACACGACCATCCGAATCAAATGGTTTGCGTGTTCTCAAGCTTACCGTACCACCAATACCACCTTCGATCATATCAGCTGATTGGTTTTTATAAATATCTACGCCACCCATCAACTCAGGAGGGACATCCTGAAAGTTAAGACCACGACCTGAGTTAGCATTAAATGAGTCACGCCCATTGAATTCGGAACGGGTTTGTGTCAAACCACGGATAATTGCGCCCGATCCTTCCACACTGAAGTGATCCGGATCATCAACGCCAGCGAAGCGCTCAATCGATACGCCAGGTATACGCTGCATTGCTTCCAGTACGCTGCGATCAGGCAATGAGCCAATATCTTCAGCAGAAATAGAATCAACGAAAGTACTTGCCTCACGCTTTATATCCTGAGCATTTTGTAAGTTTACGCGGTTACCAGTAACAACAACCTCTTCCACTGTGCCGCTCGTTTTTTGAGCGGCAACATCCTGCGCAAAAGAAGGAGCACTTAATGCCATGACACACATGGCCAACATGGACTTTTTAAATTTAACGCCTTGCTGTTGTGCGGTTTGTTGATTTTTATGAAAAACCATAGCCAACCCCTTTCTTAACATTATGATTAGGTGATTTTTATAATGCTTGGTTATAGCTTGCTGATACGCAAACTAACCCAAGCTTGTATCTAAAGTTTTTGGTGAAATTGCCCTGCCTATTCGTTATCAAATAATGACAAAGCAGCTTATATCCTACGCGCATGTTGAATAATGTGTCAACATGACTATAAGTTAGCATAGCCTGTTATTTGATCTACCGATGCTCAATTTGACAGCGCTATCAATTGAGACTCATTTAATCAATTACCCTTGATTTAAAATTTCGCAAATAAAAAAAGCCCGCTCTGAAAAGCGGGCTTTTTAGCGACAGAAAACTGTAGTTTTTATGCCAAAAACGGATGGCGCAAAACGATAGTTTCGATACGGTCAGGACCGGTTGAGATAATATCAATTGGCGCATTGATCAACACTTCAAGGCGACTGATATAGGCACGCGCATTGGCAGGTAGATCATCCAGGGATTGGGCACCCACAGTAGATTCACTCCAGCCAGGCATTTCTTCATAAATAGGCTTGATTCCCGCCCAACCATCAGCATCATAAGGCATACCAACGATAGGATTGCCTTTCGCATCCTGATAGCCAATACAGATTTTTACGGTTTCCAGGCCATCCAACACATCCAGCTTGGTGAGACAAATACCTGTCACACTATTGATACGGTTGGCATGGCGCACCGCTACCGCATCAAACCAGCCACAACGACGCTTACGGCCGGTAGTCGCACCGAATTCATGGCCTTTTTTACCCAGGTATTCACCAATCTCACAACCCAACTCAGTAGGAAATGGGCCAGAACCAACACGGGTGGTGTATGCCTTGGTAATCCCCAGAACATAATCGAGATAGAGGGGGCCAAAACCGGAACCTGTAGCAGTACCACCAGCAGTGGTATTAGATGAGGTTACAAAAGGATAGGTGCCGTGGTCGATATCCAACAGAGAGCCCTGTGCACCCTCAAACAGGATGCTTTCGCCCTGTTCGCGAGCACTGTGCAGCAACTCGGTAACATCGGCCATCATCGGCAACAGTTGCTCAGCCCAGAGCTTGCAATCCGCCATCACCTTATCAAAATCAACCGCTTCGACTTTGAAATAGTTAGTTAAGACAAAGTTGTGGTAGCTGAGGATTTCTTTGAGCTTGACGGCGAAACTTTGCAGGTCAACCAGATCGCCCAAACGCAGGCCGCGACGAGCCACCTTGTCCTCATAGGCCGGACCAATGCCGCGCCCGGTAGTGCCGATCTTGGCATCACCGCGCGCCAATTCACGCGCTTGGTCCAACGCAACGTGATAAGGAAGAATCAGCGGACAAGCAGGCGACAGGCGTAAGTTTTTACGCACTGAAACACCGTTTTCCTCCAAACCTTTAATTTCTTTGAGCAGTGCTTCGGGCGATAGCACAACACCATTACCAATCAGGCAAGTAACACCATCGCGCAAAATGCCAGAAGGGATCAAGTGAAGTACGGTCTTTTTGCCGTCGATCACCAAAGTGTGACCCGCATTGTGGCCACCTTGGAAACGCGTTACCAGGGAGACCTGATCGGTCAACAAATCTACGATCTTGCCTTTACCTTCGTCACCCCATTGGGTGCCCAATACCACGACGTTCTTGCCCATGACTGGTTTAACTCTCTGTGCTAGATAAAAAAAGAAAACTGACTGATTAAAGTGCCACAACCTGATAGTGGCCATCCTGTAACAATAATTGACGATCACAGCCCAACTCGGCGAGGTTGGCATCGCTGCCAACAGAAATAACGCGCTGTCCCTGCTGGCGCAACCCCTGGATCATCTGCCACTGCTGCATATCCCCGCTTTCGACAACGGCAATGGCAGGTACATTTGTTTTGGTAAGCAACCCCAATTTGCTAATGGCGGTAATATCAACCGCAAAGCCTGTTGCCGGACGGGCGCGCCCAAACACTTCACCAATGTGGTCATAACGGCCTCCACTGGCGATAGGGTTGCCATAACCCGGAGCAAACGCGGCAAAGACCAGACCGGTTAAATAGTGATAACCGCGCAACTCACCCAAATCGAAATAAAGCTCGGCAGCGGGATAGCGCCGCTCGATAACGCCTGCAACTTCATTTAATTGATCAACGGCAATTTGCGCCGCTTTGACGCCACGAAATAACTCGCGCGCTTTTTGTAAAACCGCTTTATTACCTGCCAAGGCAGGTAGGGCTAAAAATAATTCAGCCTTGGTTGAATCGAGAATATTGGCGCCAACCCATTCACGAATTTCCGTTGAAGCCTTGCGCTGCAGGAGTTCAAAAAAAGTATCTTCCTGGACTTTGGTCAAACCGGCGTCGGCAGCTATGGCGCGATAAATGCCGACATGCCCCAAATCGATATGCAACCGCGGCAAACCTGCTACCTGTAGCGATTCCAGCAGGAGCGACACCACTTCTGTATCAGCGGCAATACCTGGCTCACCGTACAACTCAAGTCCGGCCTGGATAGGTGTGCGGGTCGCAAGCGGATTCTTGGGACGGGTATGGACTACATGGCCGGCGTAACACAGACGATTAGCACCCGTGCGCTTGAAACTGTGGGCATCCATGCGCGCAGTTTGCGGAGTGATATCAGCACGGATCCCCAGGGTACGACCACTTAACTGGTCAGTCACTTTGAACGTGAGTAGATCAACATCGCGCCCCAAGCCAATCAACAATGAATCGGTATATTCCAGCAGTGGCGGTATCACCATGTCGTAGCCCCAGGTACTGTACAAATCCAGCAGGCGGCGACGCAAACTATCTATGGCTTTGGCTTCGGCGGGGAGAATTTCCTCCACTCCGTCCGGTAATAGCCAACGATCAGCGTAGGTCATAAGCGACTCAAGTTAAATGCAGGGTTAAATGCGCGATTTAGAGGTAAAGATCCGGCAAGCACGCATAAAAAAACCGAGCAGCTGGCTCGGTTGCGGCATTTTAACACTGTTTGCTTGCGGATTTGTAGGGCAATCATAAAAGATCGCACCTAAAAGCAAATCGCCCGCAGTGCGGGCGATCAGGCGCAGGTCAGAACTTAGTTCCTACCCTTGGGATCCTTCAAGTAGCGGAAGAAATCACTTTTGGGGTCAACCACCATCAGATCTTCTTTACCACTAAAGCTGAGGCGATAGGCATTCAAACTACGCACAAAGCTATAAAACTCAGGATCTTTACTGTAAGCCGCAGCAAAGATGGCCGCCGCCTTGGCATCACCTTCACCGCGAATACGCTCGGCATCGCGATAGGCATTGGCTTCAAGTACAGCGCGCTGTTTATCGGCATCAGCACCAATTACTTCAGCCTGTTCCTTACCTTGCGAGCGATACTCACGCGCTTCTTTTTCGCGATCCGCCGCCATACGCGCAAAAACGGACTGGCTGGCTTCTGGCGGGAAATCAATACGTTTTACCCGAATATCCTTCACTTCAATACCGAGCAATTTCACCGCATCAACATTGATACTGGCAGTAATTTCACTCATCAATTCATCGCGCTTGCCGGAAACTACGTCATGCAATGTGCGGCGACCAAACTGGTTACGCAGACCGTCGGCCACACGCTGGGCCAAACGGTTCTCGGCGGTAGCTTCATCACCGTTAGTTGCCTTGTAGTAGGTCTCTACATCTTTTACTTGCCACTTGATGTAAGAGTCCACCACCAAACGCTTGTTTTCCACGGTAAAAAAGCTTTCGGGGGTCATATCAGCGGTCAGCAGACGGCCGTCAAACTTGCTTACCTTGGCCCAGGGCTTTTTAAAATGCAGCCCGGGCTTGATATCCGCCTGCACCAAACGACCAAACTCCAGCATGATGGCACGCTGATACTCAGTGACCACATAAATCGAATTGAATGCGAGCAGCAACCCAACAATCAGGGCAATTAATGAAATAAAACCTTTAGTAGACATTAGCGCATCTCCCGACGAACAAGGGGCTTGGGTGCTTCAAGCGGCTGGGCAGCCCGGCCATTAAAACTGTCAGCTTGCGCCTGGGGCTCAGCCACTGGCGAGCGCGAACCCATGCGATCCAAAGGCAGATACAACATATTATTACCGCCCGCTACATCCACCATGACCTTGGATGAGTTTTTCATAACACTCTCCATGGTTTCGAGATAGAGACGTTGGCGGGTCACTTCCGGTGCTCGTTTATACTCGGTCAACAGGTTTTCGAAGCGATCCGATTCACCTTCCGCGCGGGCGACAACTTCAGCTTTATAGGCTTCCGCTTCCTCGATCATGCGCTGGGCACGACCGCGCGCTTCAGGGATGATGCCATTGGCATAGGCTTGCGCCTGGTTCTTCAACCGGGCCTCGTCTTCTTTCGCCTTGATCACATCATCAAACGCAGAACGCACCTCTTCTGGCGGACGCGCTTCCTGGATATTCACGTTAATCACCTGGATACCGGCACCGTATGAATCCATATAGGTCTGCAACCGCTGTTTTACTTCCGCCGCAATTGCCTGGCGCCCTTCAGACAATACCTGGTTCAACTCGGTAGAACCTATGACATGGCGCACCGCTGAATCAGTCGCATGGCGCAAGCTGACCTCAGGATCTTTTACATTAAGCACATAAGCACGCACATCGGAAACGTTAAATTGCACAGTAATAGGTAACTCAACAATACTTTCATCTTCCGTCAACATAAGCCCACGGGAAGGATATTGGCGCTCACCGGTGACGTTGACGATATACACCTCGGTAATCAAAGGGGCATTCCAGTTCAAACCTTCTGTTTTGATCTCGGAGAAGGCGCCAAATTTAAGCACGACAGCACGCTCTTTGGCGTCCACCTGGTAAATACCTGCCCCCACATAAAAAACCAATGCAAGGACAGCAGCAACAACAAAAAGGGGACCAAAATTGGCACCACCAGAGGATCTACCATTGCCTGAACCGCCGCCGAACATACCGTTCAATTTATCCTGTAACTTTTTAAATGCTTCGTCGAGGTCTGGCGGACCATCATTATTCTTACCGCCATCGCGGCCGCCCCAAGGGTCTTTATCTTTTCCCGGTTCATTCCAGGCCATAGGTTTTCTCCACGTAGAAAGTAAAGCTGTATTGGGGATGATTAATGAGTTTACAACTCCCCGGATAAATCATCGGGCACCGGTTGGGACTGATCATCCCAATGCAAATCCTCAAAAGCCGTGGCTTCGGCACTCAGGATTCGCAATAAATCACTCTTGGGCAAGCGTATTTGTAAAAGGCTGGCACCATCTTCCCGATAGGATTCGGCCACTACTGCCTGCTGGGTATAGAGCATAGCGCGCAAACGCCCCTGGGTGGGGGTTAACACCAAACATCCATTCACTACTTCCTTGCCCAACAATTCAGAAATAGCTTGTGTGAGCAATTCACAACCGACACCGCTTTGCGCAGAAAGCCAAACCGCAATCGGCTTGCCTGCCTCATCGCGATCTATCTGCGGCCCGGCATCGGCGAGCAAATCAATTTTGTTATACACCCGCAACTGCGGCAAATCGGCTGCACCAATCTCTTCCAATACCAGTTCAACCTGCTCGGTATTGCGCATGCGTTCTTCGGCTGCGGAATCTATCACATGCAAGAGTAAAGTTGAGTTACTGGCCTCTTCCAATGTCGCACGGAAAGCTTCGACCAATTTATGGGGAAGATGGCTGATAAACCCTACTGTATCGGCCATAACGACTGCGCCTATATCGGACAATTCGATACGTCGCATGGTGGGATCGAGGGTGGCAAATAGTTTATCCACCGCATACACATCCGCGCCCGTGATGCGATTAAACAATGTGGATTTTCCCGCATTGGTATAGCCCACCAGGGAGACTGTTGGAATGGCCGCACGCTGGCGTGAACGGCGCCCCTGCTCGCGTTGGGAACGCACCTTCTCCAACCGCTGCTCAATCATGCTAATACGGTTGCGTAACAGGCGACGGTCAGTTTCCAATTGGGTTTCACCCGGCCCGCGCAAACCTATACCACCTTTTTGTCGCTCAAGGTGAGTCCAGCCGCGAATCAATCGTGTAGCAGTATGGCGCAACTGCGCCAATTCCACTTGCAACTTACCTTCAAAGGTACGCGCGCGCTGGGCAAAAATATCCAGAATTAAACCCGTACGATCGAGCACACGGCACTGGAGGACTTTTTCCAGATTGCGCTCCTGGCTGGGAGTCAGGGTGTGATTAAAAATCACCAGTTCAGCTTTATGCTCAGCAACCAAGTCAGCTAACTCTTGCAGCTTGCCGGTACTAATAAGAAATTTTGCGGTGGGAATAACTCGGGAACCGGTAAGAAAAGCAATGGGATCGCCACCTGCGGACAATACCAGCTCTTCAAATTCGCGGGGATCTTCGGCATCTTGGCCGTGAGATAAATTCAGGTGAACCAGCACCGCCAGTTCACCCGATTCAGGGCGATCAAAAAACAATTAGCGACCTCGAGGTTGTATCAATGATTTGATAAATTACTCGGTTTGCTCGTCTTCTTCGCCTTCGATACCACCTGCTTCGTTCAGCAGAGGTACGCGCACTGCACGTGATGGAACTACGGTGGAGATCGCGTGCTTGTAAACCATTTGGCTTACGGTATTTTTCAACAGCACGACAAACTGATCAAATGACTCAACCTGACCTTGTAATTTAATTCCATTTACCAGGTAAATGGATACAGGCACACGCTCTTTACGCAGAACGTTCAGGTAAGGGTCTTGTAAACTATGCCCTTTTGACATGTTTATTCTCCTCGGGACAATAAAGTTTGCAGTAAAAACACTGCATTAGTTACCCACCCAAAACACCTAATACATCCAGTAAGGAGGGGGTGGAAGAAAGCATGAAAATCTGACTAGGGTTCTCACGTGGTTATTATATGGCTGCGATGCCTATAAAATTCAAGGCGCAACGCACAATTTCTTCCTTTGTAAGTGAAATTCCCTGTTCAGTCTCAGTGTATAGCCAGTGTAGTTCACTATTTGGGCTTGTCGACCAGCCGCGTAGCCAAGTGAGCTGCCGCTTGGCTAATTGTCGCGTAGCGATAATCCCCCGCTCTGTCATCTCGCTGTAATCCAATTGTCCATCAAGATAATCCCACACCTGGCGATAACCCACGGCGCGAATCGCGGGCAGGTCTGGATGCAAATCACCGCGTTGATACAGATGCCGAACCTCATCGACAAATCCACCGGCGAGCATTTTTTCATACCGCACGGCGATACGCTGATGCAGGATAGCGCGGTCGCGCGGCGCTATCGCAATCTGGCAAACATTGTAGCGCTCGCAAAAAGCTTGCTGTGCTGAAGGCTGATGTTGGAGCTGGCGCAATTGCGCCATGGTTTTACCGCTCACACGATAAACTTCCAGTGCGCGACTTAATCGCTGTGAATGATTGGGGTGGATCTCCGCTGCCGTTTGCGGATCAACCTGTGCAAGTTGCGCGTGGATAAATGGCCAACCAAACTCCTCGGCTTCACGCTCAATTTGCGCGCGCACTTCCGCATCTGCCGCAGGCATTTCGGCTAGGCCATCCAGCAGTGCGCGAAAGTAGAGCATGGTACCGCCAACCAGCAGGGGGATTTTCCCTTGCGCATGGATTGCGGCGATTTCGCGCTCGGCATCGGCTAAAAAATCCGCGACCGAATAAGGCTCTGCGGGATCGCGAATATCAATCAGGCGATGAGGTGCCAGAGCTTGCTCTTGTACTGAAGGTTTGGCAGAACCAATATCCATCCCGCAATAGACTAGTGCAGAATCCACACTGATCAATTCCACCGGTAAATGTTGGCGCAGGGTTATGGCGAGATCCGTCTTGCCAGATGCAGTTGGTCCCATCAAAAAAATGACCATTGGCCGGTTCTGGCTCATTGTGGATCGCCCTTAAATTTGCAAAGGGCAAATGATAACATCCACCCCAAGTTTGCAGAATGTCTGCCGGGCCGGCAACAAGGAATAATCGTGCTGTCACACACCATCTCCCTGGTCTTTTTTGCAGCCGCCATGCAGGGATTTTTTCTTGCGGCGATATTGGGATTGCAGCGCCGCAACTCGCAAGCCAACCATATTTTTGCAGTCTGGATCGGATTGCTTTCGCTCGATCTGCTGCAGCAAATTTATTACATAGAAGCGTTATACAACGAATTTCCCCTATTCATTAACCTGATAAACCTGTTGCCGCTCACCTACGGCGGATTTCTGTTTTTATACGTGCGCAGCCTGACGCGAGCGACGCCCCTGTCGCGCAAGGACCTTTTACACTTCACGTTTTTCTTTATCGGCCTGCTGGCAAGCATTCCGTTTATGTTGCAATCCGGTGACGAAAAACTGGAACTGATAACCCACGCAATGAAAGACCGACCGCCGCTGGGCATATCGATTTTTTCACTGGTCATGCCACTGGTCGCCAGTGTGTATGCATGGCTTTCCTACCGGCTCCTACTGCAGCATTTACGCGCGGGCAATCGCGGCTTTGGCTGGCTGCGGGTGATGCTGTTCCTGAACATGGTGATATGGGCGCTGGTATGGTTGCTCATTTTTATCCCCCATGACCTGCACCGGCTCGATAACATCATTATTTATTCGCTGGTGAGCCTGGTGATTTATCTGATGGGCTACTTCAGTCTGCGCCAGCCGGAAATAGCCCTGGCCGAAAAAATAATAGTGCCCCCAAATAGCAACGAAAAAAACGACCGCAAATATGGCGATAACCGCCTGCCCGACGAGCTGCGTGAAACTATCTGGACCGAGCTGGAAAAATACATTAGCAACCAAAAATCCTGGCGCGCCAGCAACCTCAGCCTGGCGCAGCTCGCCGAAAACACCGGCATTGCCAGCCACCATATTTCGCAAGTACTGAATGATCACCTCGGCGTGTCATTTAATGATTACTTGAATCAATACCGAGTGAAAGATGTCTGCGCGCAACTGGCCAGTGCGGGCAACCAGAATTTGCTCGACGTTGCCCTTGCTTGCGGCTTCTCATCCAAATCCAGTTTTAACGCGATTTTCAAAAAGCATACCGGCCAGACACCTTCTGAATATCGCAAAAACGTCCAGATCCAGCAGATTGCACGTCCAGACTTAGAATAAAGGACGATCCTTCAGCTCAACCCCGGCAAGCTAGCCACACTATCCCACCGTCGATAAAAAGAAAGGAATTGAGACAATGAAAGTCCTCGCCTTGCTATTTTCCATCGCTGCTATAGGTTTGTTGCTGGCCAGCCAGATAAGTAGTGCCGACCCACAAAATGCTGACCAAAAGAAAGCCAAACAAAAAAGAGATCCGATGAAAGTCGAGCAAATCAATATCTGCTCAGGTGAGCGCTGCGTGCTCATGAATAAGGCCTACAGCACCGAAGCGTTACTCCATCAATTTCAACAGTTGTTCAATGCCAATGAAGGCGAGAAGGTCAGCTTTTGCAAAGCCGATAAAACCACACACCTATGCAAAACCAAAAAGGTTTGCCACTTCGTGTTGGGTGGGATTATTCCCGGCAATGGCTGCTCGACAGGCATTACATTTCATGGAGCGGAATTAAACCTGCAAAGCGCCGAAATCATGATGAAAGCAGATATGCCGCTGACATTTATCGGGACACCGCTGGCCTGTACCACGGCGCAAAGCAGTTTCAGTATTCGCTCACCCAATGAGATTGCGCTTGAACTGAAGCCACATTTTTGTAGTTGGATGGCAGTGGGCGCCATGAGCGCACATTTCAGCATCGCGGTTGATTCGATCAATCTGGATCGAGGGGAAATTGGCGGCTATTGGAAGCACTCAGTGAAAGGAACCGGACTGGGCGGCGGCTCCGGTTATCTATTGTTGCAGTTCCCGAACAATATCGACTGGCAGGTGCTGGATACACCCATCGTCGGGCAAGTAAATCCCCAATAAAAACCTTTGAGATTATTACTGCCCGCGCATAAATAATTTGTCGAGGTCATCGAGCGATTGCAGCAGCCAGGTCGGTCGGCCGTGGTTGCACTGCCCGCTGCGCTCGGTGGCTTCCATATCGCGCAGGAGCGCATTCATTTCGGGAATCGTCAATTTGCGATTGGCACGCACCGAGCCGTGACAGGCCATAGTGCCGAGGATTTCGTTGATGTGGTGCTGGATGCGCTCGCTGCTGCCGTGCTCAATCAAATCTGATAACACATCGCGCACCAGTTGCTCTACTTTCGCGCGATTTAAGATCACCGGCAGTTGGCGGATCAATAATGTTTCTGGTCCGGCGCGCTGCAATTCAAAACCGAGGCTTTTGAAAATCTCGTAAAAATTTTCTGCGCAGTCTGCTTCTTTCTGGCTGACCGCAATACTCTCCGGTACCAATAGCGGTTGCGTTTGGATTCCACCGCAGGCAAAGGATTCTTTCATGCGCTCATAGGTGATGCGTTCATGGGCCGCGTGCATATCCACCACAATCAAACCCTGCGCATTTTCCGCGAGGATATAAATTCCTTTGAGCTGCGCAATGGCGTACCCCAGCGGCGGAATATCTTCGCTACCAGATTCAGGCAGCGCATAAGTTACAGTTGGATTTGCGGGGCGATGCAATTCACCATAGTTCGCCATTTGTTCGCGCACTGCGCCGGGATTAATCGCAGCCGATTGGTAATTTGATTGATAGCCTGATGAATAATTGTTAGCAGCAGACGCTGCACGAAAGCCCATGCTCTCCTGGCCTTTAAATTCACCGGCAGCAATACCTTGAATTGGCCGGGCCGATGAAAGTGCAAATGGATTTATACCTGCAGCTTCATCCGCACCTTCACCTAATTCGCGTTTGGCCAGCGTATCTTCAGGGCGAACTTTCGCTAACGCATGATGCAAGCTGGAATAAATAAAATCGTGCACACTGCGATTATCGCGAAAGCGCACTTCGTGTTTGGTGGGATGTACGTTTACATCAACTGTTGAAGGATCAAGTTCGAGGTAAAGTACAAATGCCGGATGGCGACCGTGGTACAACACATCCTGGTAGGCCTGGCGCACCGCGTGGCTAACTAGTTTGTCGCGGATCGCGCGGCCATTTACATAAAAATGTTGCAGGTCGGCCTGGCTGCGCGAAAAGGTCGGCTGCGCAACCCAGCCCCACAAGCGTAAACCGCTGCGCTCCATGTCGATATGCACGGCATTTTCCATAAACGCCGGACCGCAGACCTGCGCAACACGCCGCTCTTGTTCCAATTGCGAATCACCTGCGCGCCAGGAATAAATTGCTCGATTGTTGTGACGCAAATTAAAGGCGACATCAAAACGCGACAAGGCCAGACGCTTTACCACGTCTTCGAGATGGGTGTATTCGGTTTTATCGGTGCGCAAAAATTTGCGGCGCGCGGGCGTGTTGAAAAATAAATCGCGCACTTCAACAGTCGTGCCACGCGGATGTGGTGCCGGCGATAATTGCGTTTCCATATCGCGCCCTTCGGCGACCACTTGCCAGCCAGCACTTTCTTCGTTGGTGCTGCTGATTAATGCAAGGCGCGCAACCGAGCTGATACTCGCCAGTGCTTCACCACGAAAGCCCAAAGTTGCAACCGATTCGAGGTCATCAAGTTCATAAATTTTGCTGGTGGCGTGGCGACTGAGCGCGAGCGGTAAATCGTCTTTATCGATGCCACCGCCGTTATCGCGCACACGCATTAATTTAATTCCCCCCTCTTCCACATCAATTTCCAAACGCGTCGCGCCCGCGTCTAGCGAGTTTTCCAGCAACTCTTTAATCACCGATGATGGGCGCTCCACAACTTCACCAGCGGCAATCTGGTTGGCGAGGCGCGGGCTGAGTAATTTAATTTTTCGCATGAGGGAAACCGGTCACGAGGACAAATCAGGACGTTGGAATTTTTAAGGTTTGGCCAATTTTAACCGTGGGATTTTTCATGTTGTTGTGGCGCAACAACTCGGGCACGCTCACCCCGTATAACTGCGCAATACGCGATAAAGTATCGCCCGCTACGACGCGATGCTGGCGCGCCAAAATCGGCTTTGATGTTGGCAGGACCGCTACTGGACGCGCCTGCGGTTGCATCACTGGCTGGTTCGGTTGTTGGCCTACCACCACAACAGGGCTCTTACCCGGCGGGATTTTTAAATTCTGCCCCAGTTTCACCGTGCTAGTGCGCATATTGTTGTACTGCATCAACCTCTGGGTACTTACCCCGTAGCGCGTCGCAATCGCCGACAAACTATCGCCCGCTGCCACTGTGTGTTGCCGCTCAATATCCACGGCGGTCCCGCCCTCCACTTGCGCGGCGACATAAGTGCCGGCTGGTGGGTGCTGGTAAAAATACTGCCTGACACCTTTGAACACCGATTGCGCCATTTGTTTGCGATAAGCCACAGTCGCCAGCTTGCGCGATTCGTCCGGGTTGGAAATAAAACCTGTCTCAACCAGGATCGAAGGCACATCCGGTGATTTGAGCACCATAAATCCCGCCTGTTCAACATGGCGCTTGTGGAGGTGCGCAATGCTGCCCATCGAATTCAAGACGTGGCTCGCCACCTGTAAACTGGAATTCAGGGTTGCGGTCATGGACAAGTCCACCAACACGCCCGCCAATACCTGGTCTTTGTCATCAAGGCTGATATCGCCCACACCGCCAATCAGGTCTGATTCGTTTTCGCGCTGCGCCAGGAAACGCGCGGTTTCAGAGGTGGCGCCATTTTGCGAGAGCGCAAATACCGATGCGCCACGCGCGCTGGCTTTGGTAAAGGCATCGGCATGGATCGAGACAAACAGATCAGCCTTCATGTTGCGCGCCAGATCGCGGCGTTTTTTAAGCGGGATGAAATAATCCCCGGTGCGGGTTAATTTCCCCACAAAACCCGGCTGGGCATTAATCGCCGCCACTAATTCTTTGGCGATGGCGAGGGTAATTTCTTTTTCGCGGATACGGCTCGGCCCCATAGCGCCAGGATCTTCACCCCCATGCCCCGCATCGACTGCAATGATGATAGTTCGTTTACCCTGCAAATCAGCCGTGGCTACCGGCTGGGGTGCAACGGGCTGTGTAGCAACAGGTTTGGTGCCAGGTTTATCCTGCGGAGGAATGATCGGTTTGCTATTGGTCGCCGGAGCTGTAGATGGAGCCGCAGTCGCAGATGGCACAGCAGCATTATTGGCCGGGGCGGCAGCGGCGACAGTTTCATCGTAGAGATCAATCACCAGGCGGTCGTGCATACCGGCACTGGCTTTCAGCAAGAAACTGTTGGGCGCAACCTTGGTATTTAAATCCAGCACCAGACGCAAATCGGTTTTGTTGTTCACATAGCTGCGGATTGCCAATACAGGGGTAGCTGTGAGTGGCAACTTGTCCAAGCCGGTGTTGAGTTTACTGTTGGGCACCTCGAGGATAATGCGGTCGGGGTTGCCTGCGAGTATGAGGCTGTGCTGCACCGGGGCATCCAGGTCGAGCACTATGCGGGTGTGGTCGGGCGCGCGCCAGACACGTACACCATTGACCGTGGCCGACTGGGCGGCCTGGGCAAACAACGCAATGCCCACGCAACAAATAACACTCAGCCCGCGAAAAAAAGACATAGGCGATCTCAACAACATCAAAAACACGCTGATTGTAATTATGGGGCGAGGCAAATTAAGTGCTCAGATACAAGCAGCTTGCCCGCACAAGTGCGCACTCTACCGCAAAACCCTGTTTTCGCTCTAGCAGAATTGCCAATCCGATCACTCTTTACTCAACACTAAAGGAGCGGAATTCACCCCTGCCCTGCGCTCCAGATACGGCTATCGATCTATTGTTAGCAATCCCCAGGCGAAAACTTTTTCCCAAACCCTAACCAACGGCTTCAGAAAGACTTACGCCGGGCATACCTTTCTCGTACCAATTAAAACCTATTTATTTTCAAAAGCTTACATCAATCATCCTAAGGTCGATTAACTTTGTTCTGCATGCAAATACCTGCACAATAACGCTGCTTTGCAAAAGCCTTTCAGACCTGCGGGAAGCAGGTTTATCGCTGCAACTTCACGTGCATGGCTGCAGTGATTCCGGTAGAAAAAAGCCAGCGCACATTTACTCTTCAATTATCCAAGAGGTTTCTATGCAATTTCTTCTGAAAACAGCGTTGCTCTGCACATTATTGGTGGGTACAGCTGATGTTATGGCCCACAAAGCGCCTCAGCCTTCATTGAGCCCTGCGTGGCAAGTTGCCGGGCTTGATATTCCTGAATCGGTTATTGAAGTAAAGCGGGACGGTAAATCTTATTTTCTCGTATCCGTGCTCAAAGGCGATTATTTTAGCAAAGATGGCAATGGCGACATCGCTAAAATCAGTGCGAACGGAAAGTTACTCGATAGCCAATGGGCGAGCGGATTAAATGCTCCCAAAGGCATGGCAGTATCAGGCAAATTTCTCTACGTTTCCGATATAGATGAAGTCGCTGTCATCGATTTGAAAACCGGGGCGATAGTCAACGTGATTCCCGTTCCGGGGTCGGTATTTCTCAATGATGTCGTCGCTAATCGCCAAGGCGATATTTTCGTTTCCGATACTGGCGCAGGGAAGATTTTCAGAATTCGTAATTTTGTACCCGAGGTCTATATCGATAACGTCACCGATGCGAACGGGCTGTTAATTAAAAAAGACAAATTGATCGTGGGCTCAGGCTCTCAATTAGTTAGCTACAACACGGCGTTGGAACCACGGGTGATTACCCAGCTGCCGTTTGGTAGTGTTGATGGCGTTGCCGAGGTCAAACACAGTAACTATCTGGTTTCACTCTGGGAGGGGCAAATTTATTGGATTAACCGCGATGGCTCGCAAACGCTGCTGCTGGATTTAACCAGTCAAGGTATATACACCGCCGACTTTGCTTATAGCAGTGAAAAACAATTATTAGTCGTACCAACTTTTTTCAGCAATACCGTTACTGCCTATCGCCTGAAATATTAATTTTATCGCCTGAAATATTGAGTCGCACCCAGTCTGTAAAAAGGGCAGGTCATCTGCCCTTTTCGTTGTTTCTCAGCCGTTTTGCGCCAGAGCCCGTTTTTGCATCAAAGACAGATGCCAGCTAAAAAATACCATGCCAAAAACTATTTCATAAACGGGCTGATATCAAAAACCTGCGCGGCGTGGGCGCGCATAAATTCAATAAATTCAGCTTCTGGCAGGGGGCGGGAAACCACATAGCCCTGGGCGATATCGCAGCCATCTTTTTTAAGTACTTGCAGGGTTTGGTCGTCCTCCACCCCTTCCGCTATGGTCACGAGACCCAGCTCGCGCGCCATTAAAATGGTCGAGCGCACTATGCTGTGGTTGCGCGGATTGCCAAGCATATCGCCAACAAAACTGCGGTCGATTTTTAATTCGCGGATTGGAAACAGACTCAAATAAGAGAGCGATGAATAACCTGTGCCGAAGTCATCCACCGAGGCGTAAATGCCCAGCTCGCTCAATTGCGCCAGCACTTTTTTTACCCGCTGTGGATCGGACGCCACCGAGGTTTCCGTCAGTTCGAGTTTGATATCGCCAGGGACACCCTGATAGCGCACCAGTGTCTGGCTGATATTTTCCGCCAGGTTAGATTCAATCAAATCAAAGGAGGAGATATTAATGCTGATGCAGCAGGGCAAATCGCGTTTGCGCAATAACACTGCGACCCGCACCGCTTCATCGATCATCTGCGCTGTGACCTGTTCGATCAGCCCGGAATTCTCCAGCAGTGGAATAAATACATTGGGCGGCACCAACCCCAGGCGCGGATGCTGCCAGCGCACCAGCACCTCGGCCGACAGGATCTTGCCCGTGCGCAAATCCAGTTGTGGCTGGAATACGGGATAAATCCCCTGCACATTGCCATCGATAAAAATTGAAATAATATCCAGGTCCACACGGCTGGGTTCCATCGCCGTTTCATAGGCCAGCCAGCGGCGCCGGCGCAATTCACTCATCGCCAGGGCGGTTTCTGCATGCCGCATTAGCTTCCCCGCCGAGCGCCCGTGTTCCGGCCAATAGGCAGAACCGCCAACCAGTTGCGAATTCAAACCCGGATCCGACTTGGCCATATCGCTGCCCAGGCGTTCAAACAATTCCAGCGCATTGCACTTGTTGATAAACAAGGCAAACACCCCGCGCCCCAAATAGGCGGCGAGGGTATTGTCCAGCGTGAGCAGATGACTGGCGAAAGCACTGACCACCAGTTCTGCGCGCGCAAAACCGAAGGTGCGCACAATCACATCCAGATCGGCCAGCTTTAGCACCAGGATTTCTTTTTCCTGTTTCACTGGCCGCTGGTTTTCATGGAAGTAATCATCCAACTGCTCGATAAAATAAGGCAACTTGGCAAGGCCTGTTTGTGCATCAACATTGGCGACGCGGCGCAGCTCCTGTTCTGCGGTTTCGCGCTGTGCCAGGGCATCGCTCAGTTCGCGGGTACGCTGCTCGACCTTCCGCTTCAGGCTCCAGTACCAGCCCCCGCCCAATAAAAGTGCTGCCAATAACACCGCAAAACCGGTCGAAAAAAATGGCAGCCAGCGATTATCAACCGGCACCGGTTCCAAATCGTTTTGCCATTTTTGGTAGAGCTGTTGGTAGCTGCCATTGGCGATGGCTGCACCCAGGGAGTCCTCCAGCCATTCAGCCAATTCCGGTTTGTTTTTATTCACTGCGAAAGCATAACCGCGCGACCAAAAAGGCGGCCCCATGCGCGTTAGTTTCCACTGGTGCTGGCGTAGCAAACGATCAGCAGTGAGGCTGGCCAGCACCGCATAATGCGCCTTGCCCTGCATCACTGCTTCCAGCGCCGACAAGGTATTGGTGGTCAGCACCAGCTTGGGTTGGGGAGCCAGATAGCGCAATTGCTGGTGCGCAAAGGATTGATCTTCCACCGCGACCGTTTTGTTGCCCAGGTCGCTGACCGCCGAGACGCGCGCAGTGCCTGGTAGCGCATAAATCGCGTGCGATGAATAGAGATAGGCCTGGGTGAAAATAAAGTGGCGCGACCGCTCCAGCGAGTAATACATGGGCACTACATCAAGGCGCCCTTCATCCAGGGCGCGCAGGGTGTCCGGCCAATTGCCCAACTGATGCACGGCCTTGCTGCCGCCGAGGCGCGCCACTTCGCGCGCCAGGTCAACGTTAAACCCCTCGGCCTCATTTTTTTCCAGCCACTCCAGCGGCGGATAGGCGAGGTCGCCGCCAAATAAAATCCGGGCGGGCGGCTCATAGGCGCAAACAGGGCGGGACAAGAGGAAACACAGGAGCATAAAAACACTGGCGCAGCGATACCAGCCGGAATCATTGCGCACGCGCAAACACTGATCACTGCCCGCCGTAAATGGGGAACTCAGGCACATCCTTTAAGACTCTTTAATGGCAAGCCAAATACTGCATCAGTTGAAAGATCAACTAAGCCTAGGGTATGAAGAAGGTTTTCACCAATGGATAAATGCTCTGCATAGAGAGGCCATCTTTATTAATTAGGCGGATGGTAGCAATGCTTCCAGGGCAACTGTGCCGGGATGTAGATTTAAGCGGCGCCCGCTGCCCTCAACCCGGATATCAATCACCAGATCCGGCGCGGGCAAGACACCCTCGCCCCGCGATGGCCATTCGATCAAGCAGAGGTTGCTGTCGGAAAAATAATCGCGGATGCCCATGTACTCCAGCTCCTCCGGGTCTCCGAGGCGGTAGAGGTCAAAGTGGTACACCGTCCGTGCGCCAAACTCATAGGCCTCCACCAGGGTATAGGTCGGGCTTTTGACCGCGCCTGCATGGCCAAAGGCGCGCAGTATCCCGCGCGTAAGCGTGGTTTTGCCCGCACCCAGTTCGCCCAGCAAATGCACTGTCAGCGCATTGGGATATTGCATGAAGGCAAGCCCCAGTTGCTCACCCAGGGCAACCATTGCGGTTTCATTCTCGATTAGAGAGTCGACTAGATAGTCGGCCAGATAAGTATGCATGGGACAGGTTCCGGGTTTAGAGCAATTGGCCAAGATAGGGGATCAAATCCGTCGCCAACAGGCTGCGCTGGCCGACATCATCTGCCGCCAGATCCGCCGCGCAGGCATGGATTACCGCACCCAGGCGCGCCGCATCCGGGATAGCCACACCCTGGGCAACCAATCCACCCAAAATGCCGGAGAGCACGTCGCCCATACCACCGCTGGCCATACCCGGATTACCATCAGTTACCACGCCGATCAGGCTATTGGCCGAGGCTACCAGACTGCCCGCGCCTTTCAGGATCACACTGGCGTTGTAGCGATCACAAATTGCACGCACAGCAGCAAAACGATCCGCCTGGACTTCTGCCGTGGTAATGCCCAACAAACGCGCCGCTTCTGCCGGATGGGGTGTGAGTAACCAGTTGCTGCGCTTGGTGCTGGCAGGAACAACACGCCCTTCCGCCAGGATATTCAGGGCATCCGCGTCCAATACCAGCGGCAGGCCACTTTTCACCGCCTGTTGTAGCATCTGCTCCGACCAGGGCGAACGCCCCAGGCCCGGGCCGACAACCAGCAACGTCGGGCGCGCCAGCAGTGGCTCCAATTCCTGCCCGGAGACGACGCCACAGGCCATAATTTCCGGTCGGCGGGCGAGTATCGCTGCAACATGCTCGGGGCGGGTGGCAACGCTCACTTTGCCTGCGCCGGTGCGGGCCGCCGCCTCTGCCGCCATCAGTGCTGCACCGCCGTAACCGGTGTCGCCGCCGATCACCATCACATGGCCAAAATCACCTTTGTGGGCATCGGCTGCACGCGGCGCAAGCAGCGGTAACAGGTCATTTAATGCCAGACGTTCGGCGGCGGGAGAAACCAAATCATACGTAGGTTCGGGGATATCCAGATTAGCAAGGACTAACTCACCGCAAACGGCGGGGCCGCGTCCGGTTACCAATCCGCGCTTGAGCGCGATATAGGGAATGGTAAGTTCTGCCTGCACTACCGCACCGGCAACTGCACCACTGTCAGCATTCAGGCCAGAAGGGATATCCAATGCCAACACCGGTAGCCCTGTTTGGTTGATCTGGTTAATCGCCTCAGCAAACTCGCCTGTGGGGGCATCGCGCAGGCCAATGCCCAACAGGGCATCTACTATCACTCCGGCAGCAGGCGCTACCGCTTGGGTGAAAGGCTGCATCTTTACGCCTTCTTGCAAGGCGAACTCATAAGCCTGGCGCGCTTCGCCGGTGAGTTTTTCCGGGGCCGTCAGTTGGATCACCTGTACCGGAATCAACCGTTGCGCCGCCAATGCCGCCAGCACATAGCCATCGCCGCCGTTTTTACCGGCCCCGCAATAGACGCTGACCAGCGTGGGCACGGGGAAGCGTTCCACTAACAGATCAAAAGCGGCCCGCCCGGCGCGTTTCATCAACTGGATCGAGGGAATTCCCCCTGCGATGGCAGCCGCATCCAGTGCATAGACTTCACTGGCGGTATAAAGAAAGGGAGATGAGGCGGTAATTTTCATGGGACGAGACCAATAGGGGCAAAAAGGAAAAACAGGAATGGGGCGCGATTATACGCAGGTTACCCAAGCGAGGTTAAGGTCAGAGAAAATGCAGCAGCCCCCGGCCAAGTTGACTATATTGAGCTGGAGCTCCCGTTTATCGACACCATTAGCGTACGGAACCGCATGTCTGAATTTACCTTGCAAGCCATAGTTAACGGCGATTCACTGCAATTAGGTGAGGTCTTTGCCAGTATCGCCGCGACCGAGGCTGTCGATTCCGCCGGGCTGCGCCAGCAATTGGCCGGGGATTTTTGGGCCGGGTTTACCCAGGCCAATCCCTGGGACGCGCAACTGCAATCATTGCTGGACGAATTCAAACCCATCGCCCTGCAGCAAATCGCCACTGATGATGGGTTTTACTGCTCCGCGCAACATCCCCTGCGCGATTTTTTTGCGGTCATCGCCCAACCGGCCAGCCGCTGGTGCCCGCGCGATTCCAAACCCAACCAGCAACTGCTCGATAAACTCGACGCATTGTTTGCTTTTGCGACTACCTATTGGTCGGGCGATGAAGAGGCACAAATTGCCAGTGCCGCTACCCTCAAACAGCACCTGGACGAATTCAGCAACTGGCTTGCGACCGAAGACAAACGCGCGGCCATGCTGGAGACCCGTTTGTGTGAAACCGAACTGGCCAACCTGAAACTGGCCAGCGCCGAAACCCGCGTGGTCGATTCACTCAACCACAACCTCGCCGGGCACCCCCTGCCCAAAGAATTGCACAATACCTTTGCCGGTACACTCAAAAGTGAATTGCAATATTGGGCATTCAACAGCGACCCGCATGAATTGGTGCAATTGCCTTTATGGAAAACCTGGCAGCGGATATTGCCTGCGCTCGGGCAATTGTTTTCCGGCGAAGGCATAGCAGTGGATGACCAGTTGCTCTACAGCCAAATCCCGCTGGTATTGGCCGAATTGGAACGCAGCCTGCAACACCCAAGCAGCAATGCGCCCGCCTATGCGCAGTTGGTGGAGCAGCTCAGCCGCTGCCTGATGGGCGCCATCCAGAAACAACCGCTCGAATGCGCTGAATTTCCCCCCCTCGCTCGTGGCAGTGCACAGGGCGATAGCAATACCCGCATACCGCGCACCCTGTTGCAGCAAACCGAGAATATTCGCGCTGGCGATTGGATTATCTTTGTGGGAGATGATGCCCAGGCGAGTGCCGACATTATCCGCTGCAAACTCGCGTTCAAAAATCCGGAGCTGGACCAGTTGCTGTTTGTCGATCACACCGGGCGCAAAGTGATGAGCAAAAACACCAAGGATTTTGCGCTCTGTTTGTCCACCGGAATCGCGCGCCCGCTGCCCAACCAAAACCTTATCGACACACTTAATGCTTTATTGCCGCCGCTGGTCGAACGTGCCAACCGCAGCGTACAGGCGCAATTGTTGCTACAAAAAAACAAAGCAGAACAATTGGTGCGCGCGTTCATCGCCCAACAACAAGCGGCCGCCGAAGCTGCCGAACGCGAACGTGCCGCACGGCAGGCGCAGGCGGAAGCACAGCTCGAAGCGCGCCGCGCGGCCGCACGCAAAGCCATGCAGGAAGCGCGCACATTGGCTGATGAAAAGAAACGGCGCGAAGCCGAACAAGCCGCCGAAGCTGAACGGCTGCGCGTCGAGCAGGCCGCTGCCGATGCCGCCGAACACTTGCAACGCCAACAACAGGCAACAGCTGCCGTCAACGAATTGCAAGTGGGCGCATGGCTGGAACTCGGCAGCGAAGCCGATGCCGATAAAAAACTGCGCGCAAAACTCTCGGTAATTATCAGCTCCACCGGAAAATATATTTTTGCTGACCAGGTCGGGCGCAAACTGGCCGAATACGCGCGCGAACAATTAATTGCCCTGATGGTCGAGGGGAAAATAAAAATCCTGCGCAACGGCGACAATTTTGAAGACCAGCTCGCCAAAGTAATCCGCGGTCTGCGCCGCGATGTTTCTTAGTAGATGTTTCATAGTAAAAATGTTGTAGCCAGATGAAGTCAGGTACACAGTGCGATGGAAAAAAACATGAACAATAATGATCAGCGCCAGGAATACCGCCTCGATAACCAGCTCACGGTGATTATCGAGCTGGGCTCATCCGCCACTGGCGAGCCCATCCTCGTGGTCAGCAAAAGCCTGGATATTTCCGCCAACGGAATGCGTGTTATCGCCAGCGAAGCCATAGCCACCGATATCATCCTGCGCTGCTGTATTCGCGATGCCGCCAGCGACCGCCAGTTTTTGTTGGTCACCGAAGTGAAATGGTGCCGTCCCCACGGGAGCGAAGGCGATTACCTGATTGGCCTGAGCCTGTTTGATTCCGACGGTACCGACATAGTGAAATGGAAGGAATTTATTGCACAGAGTTGCAATCCATAACAAAAATAATATCTACAACCACGCTACAAGCCCGACATGGCAGTTTCATACACATCCTTATTTAAAATGGAAAAATACCAATGCGGACACTTGTGTTTATTCTTCTTACGCTATGCATCACGTCTTTTACAATTGAAGCTAAAAAATGCGCCGCAAATAGCGGCGCATTTTGATTTTAAATGAATTATTTATTTCAATAGATAAACCACATATACCTGCGCAGTAATTTTCATTACACCCGGTTCAAAAGGTTCGCCGTCGGCTTTAAAGCCCATATCTGCTGGCGCTACAAATTTTGCGGAGTTGCCAATCAAACTGCGTGCAGGATTCAGTTCCCAGCGCTCATTGCCACGATTGTTAAATTCAGAAATCGACCAGGGATCACCTACGACTTTGCCCTGTGATTTTGCCAGGCGACTGGCACGGGCTTTGGCATCATCCATCGCCGCCGTTTGCACTTTTTCTTCAACGGATTTTTTATCGGCGAGGGTTAAATTGGTATTGATGGTTTCCGAAATTTTCGCGTCCACCAATGCCTTCATCATTTCGGGATATTTTTTCAAATCACGCAAGTTAATATCCACTTGGCGCGATACATTGTTGCCCGTCAATACCCGCTGGTTTTCTTTGTATTCATATTCGGGGCGGATATTTAGCGCAGTGGTGGCAATATCATCCACTTTGATGCCAAATTTTTTGCAGGCGTCGATCAACAGGCGCGAACGCGCATCAACATCCGCTTTGGCTTTGGCGAGATCTATATCCACTGTCTGGATACTGAGTGTAAATGTCATCATATCCGGCTCGACTTCAATCTCGGCCGAACCTTCAACATACACGTGAGGCTGCGCAGGCAAAGGGGTTGCCCCGAGAGATAAACTAAAGAAACCCAACAGGATTGCCGCCATTGTATTTTTCATCGCTCTATATTTCATAAAAAATCCTTCAACAAAAAGAATCTCGACTATAGCAAAAGCAATTGAACCGCCCCCAAACAAAACTGTGAAGATTTGTGCAGGGAGCGGTAGCCTCGCATGATTTATACAGACCGCCTACAGCGGGATAACACTAGCACACCCCCTCCCAGGCAAAACAGCAACAACAACCCTGGCTCGGGTACTGCGGTCCGTGGTGATGATTTAAATTTCAGATTATCAACCAACGTACCCCAACGCATATTGAGCGCACCTTCAAAGGTTATTTCTGAAATACCGGTGAGCGATGTGAACGAAATGGGTTGATCTGGCCTGTAAGGTTTATAGGGTTCCCATCCATCGAAGCCTGACGTAATCATCTCGTACAGGTGCCCATTGGGGCCATAAAAATTAATGACGTTAGCATAGCTTTCGAACACCGAGCTAACTGTCATAGTCACATAATTGGGTAACCGGTCTCCGACAAAAGTCATCCGCATAAAATTACTGCCAAACAAAAATTGCGGATTGGCCAGATTCTCTTCCAGTGGATAACGCCGCCCCAAAAAACCGCCTTCAATCAGCAACCCCTCGGACAGGTATTGATCCGTCACATAAACATCATCAAATTGTGGCCAATCGGGATCGACGGGGATATAGGGAATGTCATCAAATGTAATTGATGCCGCGCGCACAGGGTTGGTTAACACCAGGGCTATCAAAAAAAGTAGCGCGGTGTATTTTAAATACATCAATGAATAAACATGTTTTTTAATACGCATAAAGCACTCCTTCGTCAAACAGATAATTGAACGGAATGTCGCCAAAACTATTGGCAACAACGATGGTGACAAATAAGAAAAAGCAGCGCGACCAATAGGGATAGTAATTGACTACCCTTTTGAAAAACCGTATCGCCATCCCAGTTATCAATTTGCACCCCGGGAGGTTAATTCTGGCAAAATAGCCAGCGTCATCCCTTCAGTTGCTATCCATGTCCACTTTTGACCTCAACCAACTTGCCGCCGATATCAAAATCTGGGGGCACGAACTCGGCTTCCAGCAAGTCGGCATTACTGATATTGAGCTGGGTGATGCGGAGGTGCGCTTGCAGGAATGGCTGGCCAAGGGATATCACGGCACTATGGAATGGCTGGGTGCCCATGGCAACAAACGTTCGCGCCCGGCCGAGTTGCTGCCCGGCACCGTGCGGGTGATTTCGGTGCGGATGGATTATTTACCGGGCGATACCCAGCAAATCAAAATCCTCAAAGATCCGACCAAAGCTTATGTATCCCGCTATGCGCTGGGGCGCGATTACCATAAATTGATCCGCAAACGCCTGAGCCTGCTCGCCCAACAAATCGATGCTGCGCTACCAGAGGACTATCCATTCAAAGACCAGGGCCCCTTCATAGGCCAAAACCGCGCCTTTGTCGATAGTGCCCCGGTGATGGAGCGCCCGCTCGCCGAAAAGGCAGGTTTGGGCTGGACGGGCAAACACACGCTTATCCTCAACAGTGAGGCGGGCAGTTGGTTTTTTCTCGGCGAGATTTTTACCTTTGTCCCGCTCCCGGTTGATCAACCCACGCAAGCCAACCAATGTGGCGACTGCACCGCCTGCTTGAAAGTCTGCCCCACCGATGCCTTTCCGCGCCCCTACGAACTGGACGCACGCCGTTGCATCTCCTATCTCACCATCGAGAACAAAGGCGTCATTCCCGAGGAGTTCCGCGAGCCCATGGGCAACCGCGTCTTTGGCTGCGATGACTGCCAGGCCATCTGCCCCTGGAATAAATATGCGCAATTCACCGGCGAGACCGATTTCTTACCGCGCCACGGTTTGGCCGATAGTGATTTGGTCGATCTGTTCAACTGGAGCGAGGAAGAGTTCCTAGCCCGCACCGAAGGTTCGGCCATCCGCCGGATCGGCTATGAGGGATGGCTACGTAATTTGGCAGTGGGCCTGGGCAATGCACCGAGTGATGAGCGCATCGTGATTGCGCTAAAGAATAAAAAGGACCAGGCATCACCCATGGTACGCGAACATATTGATTGGGCGTTGATGCAACAGGCCCAACCCAATCGTCGTCGCAAACGCAAACTGCGCCAGCAATAATTACTGTCGGGTTTTTACAAAAACGAATTAAAAATAAGTCACTAACTGACCCCCACCCCCTTCTCCCGTGGCGCCCAATTTTTGTACACTGCCCGCCGCAGCAAAAACTGCGTTTTTATTATCACTCAAGGGATTTTTATCAACATGAAAGTCAACAAACTCGCTCTGGCAATTGGTATTACTTTTACGACCATTGCAGCATCACCCTCCTATGCCTTATTGATTTCAACCCAAACAACCTCAACAACCACTGTCAACATTGATGGCAAGGCATTGAGCAATACCGATGGCCCGGCAGGAAATACCAGCAGCACTACATATAATGAAAAAGCTTTCGGTAATTACCGCGTTCATGGCTACTCCTCTGCCTATGGTAAGACGACGGGTGAAAGTGGCCTGATCAGTTACGGCTCACCTTTCCTTGACCGCAACTTCCTTACAAGCTCTACTCAACTGACCTCTAAAGCCCAGGTACTGCATAAAGCCGTTATTACCAACAACACCAAGTCAGGCCAACTTGTAGACTTCAGTTTTCTGATCCTCAGCGGTGAATTGGGCCTGGGTTATTCAACGAATTACAACGACAGCGGTACCCTGATTCAATCAGGCTACGCAGCTGATATCCGTGTGAACGGTGTTAGCCGGTGGAACAGTGCTGCTACGCTTACCGCGGTATATGACTGGTGGGACGATGGGCACAACTTATTCTCAAGCGGAACCAGCATAGGGACACAGACCGATAATGGTCTTTCGTATGAATGGGGCAACTATGCAGGCGTATTGAATTTGGGTTATCTCGCTGCCGGGGCCTCAATAACCCTGGAATATCAGTTGAATACATTCGTCAATGAGTATTTAGCGGATGCTGGTTATGCGCATACACCAGAGGCGCGCTTTGATGATCCATTCGGCTTTAGCTCAACTCCCATTTTTGATGATAGCAATTTCGTGCTCACCCACGCCGAGCCCCCCATCAATGCCCCCGAACCAGCAAATACCCTGTTAGTAGGTGCAGGCCTCGCTGCGTTGGCATTCCGTCGTCGCTCCCGCAAAAAGGCGGTGTAGTTTTTTTGCAAACTGCTGCTCCCTGCTATGGGAGCAGCAGATCCAGCATATCGTCCACCATAGCTCCCAACTGTTCTTCCTGCGAAAACCCCCGATACTTCTGCGCTAACAATTGGCTGTTTTGTGCCAATTGATTGCTCGTCAACGCTTTATTAAATACCGCACAATATTCATCGCCAGTTGCCTCTGTACTCGCCGCGAAGGCCAACCCCATAGCATTCAAACGCCGCGCCAACAAAACCTGTTCCATTTGCGTAGGGAGAATTACATGGCGCACACCTGCCAGCACGCATTGCGAGCTCATGCCCATACCCCCCTGGCTGACAATCAAATCAACGTCGCGCAATAGGCTATCCAGATTGATGGGAGATGTTTCAATCGATACATCATCCGCAGAAAAAGCACTGATCTGATCGGTTGTGAGGCCGGGGATATGGATCAACTTGTGTCCCGGCAATTGTGCGATTGCCGCAACCGCCCGGCCAAGGTGTTTTAACTTGGGAGTAAGGTAGGCAAATACATGATGGCTAGCAGCCGCAGGCCATTTATATTCCAGCCCCTGGTTCGCGCTGAAGAGCGGCCCCCAGTAATCAGCATCGATACGCTGCCCGTAGTGATCCAGTTCGGGAAAGGTGCAAAGATAGCGCTCCGTTTCCGCAAATATATCGCCCAGTTGGGTGAGCGTTGGACCACCCAATATTTGCATGGCCTGGTTGATGTTCGCCAGCAGCCGCCCATCAAGCCCTGCATCTGGCTCGGGATCATTAGCAGTAAACAGTGGGAATGCAGAATCAAACGGCGGCAATACAAAGCCGGTGCCTATGGCGGCAACGGGCAATCCAAGGGTACGTGCAGCAAGAATGCCAGTAGGTGCATGATCAGCAACAACCAGATCTGCCTGAAACTCCTGCAATAGTCCGCGCCAAGCTGCTATGTAATCTGTCAGCACCGCTTTATCCTGATAGCCAATCGACGCCAAAATTCCGCTATAAGAATAGGCATTACGCCGCGACGGTACAAAATTGGGGATGGGTGCTTGCACACAGGTAACACCCTCACCTAATAAATAGGCGTACTGCAGATTGCGCAATACAAACACAAGCTCACATCCCTGCGCCCTGAATGCCCGGGCAAGCCCGACAAAACCGGTGATGTGGCCATAATTGCCGCCCAGCTCCCAACAAAAAACCACTCGCTTCATGTTAATCCCGGTGTAAATAAGCAAAGGAACGGCAGCCTAACCAATGCACCATAACCCGGCAACTCCCTATCACAGCTCTCAACTTGCTTACCACTATGGTGAAAATAGCCAGAAGTTTTCCTGTCTCGGCTGTTTTTTTGGCGCACAAACGGGAATAATACGCACCCTTCCAAGAGCGCGGCCACCAGAGCAGCGCCATTTATAGAATCGGTCAATCACTGCTCCCTGGGATTTTGTCAGGACAGCGTTACGGGTGACAGCGACCGGAACTGCCCTGTTGAATTGCTCCTGTGAGCCAGGACATCAACCACAACGATAGGCTATTACTACTATGAAACCACTTTCCGATATAGGCTTGGTTGGCTTGGCTGTGATGGGTGAAAACCTCATCCTCAATATGGCCAGCAAAGGCTATACAGTTACCGCTTACAACCGCTCAGTAGAAAAAGTAGACAGCTTCATCGCTGGCCGCGCCCAAGGTAAAAGCATCCGCGGCGCCCGCTCGATTGAAGAGCTGGTGGCATCACTCGCCAAACCACGCAAAATCATGCTGATGGTAAAAGCCGGTAAAGCGGTAGACGACTTCATTGAACAATTGATCCCGCACCTTGAGACGGGCGATATTATTATCGACGGCGGCAACACCCACTTCCCCGATACCGACCGTCGCACCGCTTACCTCGAAAGCAAAGGCCTGCATTTCATCGGCACCGGCGTATCCGGTGGTGAAGAAGGTGCATTGACCGGCCCATCCATTATGCCCGGCGGCTCACCGGCAGCATGGCCCTATGTAAAAGACATTTTCCAAAGCATCTCCGCCAAAGTTGACGATGGCAGCCCCTGCTGTGATTGGGTTGGCGAGAACGGCGCTGGCCATTTTGTAAAAATGGTGCACAACGGTATTGAATACGGCGATATGCAATTGATTTGCGAAGCCTACCAAATCATGAAAGAAGTACTCGGCATGAGTGCCGACGAAATGCACCAGGTATTTGCCGAGTGGAACAAAGGCGAACTTGATTCCTACCTGATCGAAATCACCCGCGACATCCTCGCCTATAAAGATGAAGACGGTTCTGCACTGGTTGAGAAAATCCTCGACACCGCTGGCCAAAAAGGTACCGGCAAGTGGACCGGCGTTATCGCACTGGATTTGGGTGTACCGCTCACGCTGATTTCTGAAGCGGTATTTGCTCGTTGCTTGTCAGCGCAAAAAACCGAACGCGTTCAAGCAGCAGAAGTGATCAGTGGCCCGGCAGTGAATTTCACCGGCGACAAAAAAGCCTTTATCGATGACCTGCGCAATGCGCTGTTTGCATCAAAAATTATTTCTTACGCACAAGGTTATTTGCTGATGCGCGAAGCCGCCAAAGAATACGGCTGGCATTTGAACTACGGCGGTATTGCATTGATGTGGCGCGGTGGCTGTATTATCCGCTCGTCATTCCTCGGCAATATCAAAGACGCATTCGATAAAAACCCGGCGCTGACCAACTTGTTGGTTGATGATTACTTCCGCACCACCGTTGAAGCCGCACAAGCCGGCTGGCGCCGTGTTGCCGCTGCTGCAATCACCAACGGCATCCCTGCACCCACCATCACCTCAGCCCTCACCTACTTCGACGGCTACCGCACTGCCCGCCTGCCAGCAAATCTGCTGCAAGCACAGCGCGATTACTTCGGCGCGCACACCTACGAGCGCACCGACAAACCACGCGGTGAATTCTTCCACACCAACTGGACTGGCCGCGGCGGTAATACTGCATCGACTACTTACAACGTGTAAGTTTTTAAACACGATGTGAGAAATGAAAAACCCGAATCAGAAATGGTTCGGGTTTTTTGTTGCAACGGAAAATGATGTAACCGTAGGTTGGTGCGGGCCGCGTAGGCTGAGGAACGAACCGCAACATTCGTAATCACCAACGGCACATTGCCTTATTTACGCGAAAAA
>CAZIWB010000002.1:279636-496083 GCA_964542655.1 uncultured Cellvibrionaceae bacterium | reverse complement strand
ACAGCACACGAATTGGATATTGGTAGTTGCGGATACATGGTCGTGTTGCGGTTCGTTCCTCACCAGCAACCTACCCACAAAATAGATACGGAAAATTATCATGCTACGCGGCTTAAATCACATCACCATCGCAGCCAGCGACCTCGATACCTCTTTTGATTTTTATACCCAACTATTGGGTTTTAAACCCCATGCACGCTGGGATGCAGGCGCTTATTTAAGCTTGGGCGATTTATGGCTTTGTTTATCTTGCGATACAGCAATCCCCAGCCAGGACTACTCGCATATCGGACTCGACTGCGCAGCAGATAAATTCAATCTAATCGCCATGCAATTACGTGAAGCTAAAGTCATTGAATGGAAGAAAAATAGCAGCGAAGGCGATTCATTGTATTTCCTTGATCCAGATGGGCACAAACTGGAAATTCATTGTGGAAATTTACAAAGCCGCCTGGCGTCATTGAAAGACCAACCCTATAAAGGTTTGATTTGGTATGGTCCGTAGGTTGCCGGTGAGGGACGAACCGCAACATTCGTAATCACCAACGGCACATTGCCTTATTTACGCGAAAAATTAACAGCACACGAATTGGATATTGGTAGTTGCGGATACATGGTCGTGTTGCGGTTCGCAAGCTCACCAGCAACCTACAATTAAATCGGGATACTTTTATAGGACGTTTAATTATGAAAAAGCCAACCGACAACACACCACCAAAAGACTCAACCAACTCAATATTGGAAGGGATTGAAAAAGGTCACAAACAACAAGAAGGTGATGAACGTACACCAGAGGGGCCTTATACGCTCGATTATAAAACCTGAAATGATTTATTTTTTATTGTAGCTTATAGGTTGGGACTCAGCCTGGCACCCCCCAACCCACAATTATTAAATCCCGTTAATTAAAACCGAATACTTCCCCCCGCCCTCCAGGTATCAAAATATTCACCATCGGCGTAAGAAATATCCATACTGATCTTGTCCGTTAAAAAATAGCGTGAGCGGATAAGGGCATTGGGGAAATCGCCGTCGTCATCAAAGGAAGCGCCTGCGCCAATACTAAATGCCTGGGTAAAATAATAATCAACGGCAATATCCAGAATATGGGAATCGAAGTCATTGCTTTGTGCGAAGCTTGATTCAATTCCGATTGCCCTGTTATTGGCCAGGGTTTTTACATATTTGGCATTCAGGTTCCAGTATTCAGAAAGATCCTGATGCTCATAAAATTCCGACCAGACCAACAAGCCATCAATCGGTGTAACACCCACGCGGCCAACCCAGGTTGATTCCCATTCAGATTCATAGTTGCCTTCGTTGTAACCATAAACGGGATCGTAATAGCTGTAGCGGTAATCGTTTTTGTATTGACGAATACCTGCTCCCATATAAAACATGGTATCAGGCACAAAATAATTAACCTCTACACCGCGCTGATAATTTTTCCCGTCGCTATAGGGTGTTTCATATTCTTGCCGCATAAGCCGCAACGAAACAGAATTGGCTTTGCGCAAGAAGGCCGCTTCAGCAAAAGGTGCGTTAGTGGTATCGACGGGTGAAAAATAGTAAGAGCCTTCCAAATTTATTGATGATGTATCTTCGGAGTAATGATCAACATCGTATTCCAGATAATGGAGGTCAATTTCGGATTGGTAAGTGCTGGCAAATGCCAGTGATGAAAGCGAAAAAATAGCAGTGACTAGTGCAGGGTAAATAACCGGTAATTTCATAACAACTCCTCGTGACAGCTCCTCGTGACAATAATCGCATCTCCTTTCGATGCACCATTGCCATACTATTTACCGGGCATTTATTTACAATCAATTGAAACAGTCTGATACAGGTTGCAACACTTTAGAACAGTATGTGGTGCGCAGCTGTGCTGCAAAATCCAGGCGATACCAATCCCGATTAACAACAACCCGGTTTTTATTAGTGATTTCCAAAACTGCTCGACAAAAAACCGTCGTTAACCAACCCAAGCGCCAACATCACATTGGTTGTACATAATTAAAATTTGAATGTCATGCCAAACAGGCGACTTTTCCGGTTGATGCTATAACTAATGGGTTTGAAGCTAAAAACGAATAACGTCCTATAAGCCCAGCTCAGTCAGCGGAATAATGAAAAGACCTTTAGCCATGCCCATTGTTAATAGCATCGACAGATGCCCTGCATTAGCACACCTACAGCGGCAATCCGTTTGCGTGCTCTTGCTGGTTTTGTTGATGGGCATTATCAGCCCGGTGGTGAATGCGCAAACCTCGCCTGATGACAATCCAACCGCAAATGCAGAGCCCTACCCTAAAAAAATCCACTTTCGCAATATTATGCAAAACCAGGATATTGCCCTGGGCGAGGTAGAGGCAATCCTGCAGGATGACCAAGGGTTTATGTGGCTGGGAGGGCGCAATGCGCTCTTGCGCTACGATGGCTATGAGTTCCTGACCATCCCTGCCGCCAAAAACCCCGGCAACCTGGGGGATACGGAAGGGGTTAACCAGGTATTGGAATTAATGGAGGACCGGCAGCATACCCTCTGGGCGGCAACCCGCTCCGGGCTCTATCGCTATGACCGCGACCACGAAGTCCTGGTGCCCGTGAAAATCTCGGAAGACCTTTTAATCTCCGGCGGTGCAGTTAATGCCATCGCGGAAAGCCCTGCGGGCGATATCCTGATAGGCACAGCCAACGGCTTTGCGATATTTCATCCCACCACCGGCAAATTGGATCTCCTGAACCAACAGAACGGCACCCTGCCGAGCAATCTGGTCAATGACATAGTGGTGGATAAGGAGGGCAACGTCTGGCTGGGGATGGAAGCGGGCGTTGGCCAGCTCGACCTGGCCACCCTGAAAATCAACCTTTATATCCCCAACCCGGCCAACCCCAAATCCACCCTGGAAAACAGTATCCGGGTCGTTGCGGTGGATCATGCGGGCCGGATCTGGGCGGGCGGTGATAACGGCATCTATCGTCTGGACCGGAATAGCCTCCAATTCACCCATTACCAGCACGATCCCCAAAACCCCGCCAGCCTGGGCAATAACTTCTCCCGCCAGATTTACGTGGACCGCAATGGCTGGATTTGGACCGGTAGCGATGGCGCGGGCATTAGCCTTTACGATGAACTCCATGACAGTTGGATCCATTTTGACCGGGGCGATGGCGGCATAGGCCGTCTGGCCAGTAATACCATTCGCCGCATTTATGAGGACCGGATAGGCGACCTCTGGGTCGGCACCTATCCGTCTGGTGTGCATATCTATGACCGTTCCAGTACCGCCATCAAGGTGTACCAGAAATCCGCCGAGCCCGAGCGGGGGCCGATGGATAACAACGTCGAGGCCATAGTGGAGGATAAGGCGGGCAACTTCTGGATAGGTTCAGGAGGCGTTTCCCGCTTTGATCCCAAAAACGATACCTTCACCCATTACCGCCCCACCAGCGGGCCAGATTCACGCGTGGCCACTACGTCCATCCTCGCGGGCACCATTGACGCGGAAGGCAATATCTTTTTTGGTACCTGGGGCGCTGCAATCCAGCATTACAATCCGGTCACCGACCGCTTCGACACCATCCCGGTCGACCCGAACCAAAGCAAGCACGGTGAAAAAACGGGCAGCAAATTTAACGACCTGATGGTGTGGAATATCTTTGAAGACCGCGAGAAAAACCTATGGGTCAGCACCCACTTTAACGGCCTGACCCAATATGACCGGAAAACCGGCCTCTACCATTATTATCCCCACGATGAAAATGACCCCACCAGCCTTTCCAGTATCGTGACCTGGGTGTCTTATGAGGATTCCCAAGGGCGCTTCTGGGTCGGCACGGCTTACGGCCTCAACCTGATGGATCGCGCCAAAGGGACTTTCAAGCGCTACATCCCCGACAACAAACCGCGCAGCCTGGCCAATGGCTCGGTGCTCTCCATCCGCGAGGATTCCAAAGGGCGCCTCTGGTTCGGTACAGATATGGGCTTGCACCTATACCATCCAGAGACCGACGACTTCACGCTCTACAACGCACAAAATGGCTTTGCCGACCAGGGAATCCGCGCGATTATCGAGGATCACTACGGCAACCTGTGGTTGGGCACCAACAACGGCATAGTCCGCTTTAACCCGGACACCCTCGCAGTGAAAAACTACACACGTTTCAATGGCAGCCTGATCGGCGGTGTGGCAACCGGCGCAGCCCTGGCAACCAGCTCTGGCGCCATGGCCTTCGGTTCGCGCAACGGGCTCTACTTTTTTGATGTAGACCAACTGGAAACCCATCGAAACGAAACGGCGCCCACCATCGCACTCACCGATTTCCGCCTCTTTACCCAAAAAGTAGCAGTAGATGGGCCAGACAAACTTTTATCTCGCTCCATCAACCAGACCCACTCCATCACCCTGAAATACACCCAATCGATGATTTCATTCAGTTTTGCGGCGCTGAATTACCGCGATCCGGAAAAGAACCTCTATGCCTACAAACTGGAAGGGTTCGATGACCAATGGCGCGAGGTGGGCAACCAGCGCACGGCGCTCTATACCAATTTGCCCGCGGGCAACTACCAATTCCGCGTCAGGGCAAGCAATAACGATGGCGTCTGGAATGAAGACGGGCACAGCATCCAGCTCATCGTATTACCACCGCCGTGGAAAACCTGGTGGGCTTACACGATTTACGCCGCAACCATCATCATCTTGTTAGCATTGTTTGTACGGAACCAACACCAAAAAGTATTGGCTGAGCGTTCCATCAGCCGCCAACTGGAACTCAAGGTGGCCGAGCGCACGGCCGAGTTGCAAATTAAAAATTCGGAGCTTGAACAAGCCTATGTGCAACTGGAAGCGATCAGCCTGTCTGATCCACTGACCGGTTTGAATAACCGTCGCTACCTGCAAAAATTAATCCCCATGGATATCGCCAAAGTCCAGCGTGAATACGACCATAAAGTGAGTGATCGCCCGCGGAAAAAGCCTTCTCTCGATTTAACATTTTTTATTCTCGATGTGGATTTTTTCAAATCGGTAAACGATCTCTATGGACACACGGCGGGTGACCAGTTGCTGATCCAGTTATCCAACTTGCTCACCCAAATATGTCGCGAATCCGATTGTGTGGTGCGCTGGGGCGGCGAGGAATTTTTAATTGTGAGCCGCTTTGCCGATCGTGATGAAGCGCCACTGATGGCCGAGCGAATCCGTAAAAATGTGGAGCTGCATAATTTTGAATTACCCGATGGCAGCATCTTGAAAAAAACCTGCTCGATCGGTTTTGCGTGCTTCCCCTTCCTGCGCGACCACCCTATGACGCTCTCCTGGGAGCAGGTGATTGATATCGCTGACCGCGCACTCTACGCCGCTAAAAAATCCGGCCGCAACCGCAGCGTTGGCCTTGCTACCAATATCAACACCAGCGGTGAGATGTTGCACCAGCGCATTAGTAGCAATCTCACTGGCATGATCGATAACAATGAACTGAGTGTAATCAGTTCGGTCGAAGGGCCATTGATCTGGGATTAACAGTTTCCGGCGCCGTCACAAAACTGTCAAAAAAATCGCTGCTAAAAACCGCTATGCTCTGAATCAACCAGGGATTCAAGTAGCGGTACCCCCATGACCAATTTGCACCAGACCCCGCCTGACCTTACCGCACCTATAGATGCAACATCATTCGCACTGCGCAGCCCTGAGTTGCGCAAAGAATTCAAACAAAAAATTCCCGAGCTGCTGCAACTGGAGCGATTAATACGCGAACACAGCCAGGTACTACACGCCTGCTGCGAACAGACATTGCATTATGGCGACATCGCATTTCCATTCTATTCACTCACACTCGGTGCACGCACACCCAACGCACCTACGCTACTACTCACAGGCGGTATTCACGGCATTGAACGGATTGGCAGCCAGGTATTGATTGCCTGGCTACAAACGCTACTGGAGCGATTACAGTGGGATAGCGGCTTGCAACAACAGTTGCAACAACTGCAATTAGTGCTGGTGCCAATTATTAATCCGGTGGGGATGTATTTAAATCAGCGCGCCAATGGCAATGGCGTGGATTTAAATCGCAACGCGCCGATTGATGCCGAAGGCAAGGTGCCACTGCTGGGCGGCGGCCATCGGCTGGGCGCATTTTTGCCCTGGTATCGCGGGCGCAAACGCGGGCAGATGGAAGCAGAAAATATTGCATTGGAGCGCGTGATCCAGCGGCAGGTTTTTAATCGCCCCTTTGCTGCCGTGCTCGATCTGCATTCAGGGCTGGGCATGCGCGACCGGCTCTGGTTCCCCCACGCCTATCGCAAAAAAGCGATTGGCAATATTGCGGAATATGTTGCGCTGAAAATGTTGTGGGAGCGCAGTTATCCAAACCACACTTATTTATTTGAGCCCCAGTCGATCCATTATTTATCCCACGGTGACCTGTGGGATTATTTTTATTATCAATCGCGCGCGCAACAGCAACCGCATTTTTTACCGCTAACACTGGAGATGGGTTCCTGGATGTGGGTGAAAAAAAGTCCACGCCAATTATTTAACATGGCCGGATTATTTAACCCGCAAAAACAACATCGCCACACCCGGGTTTTGCGCCGCCATATTTTGCTGCTGGATTTTATGCTGGCGGCAACCCTCAATCACCAAAATTGGTTGCCAGATACAAAACAGGCTGGGATATTAAGCCAAACTGCCAAGAGCCTTTGGTTTTCATAATACGCCTGGGGCTCTCGCAACAAGCTTGGAGCTCTCATAACAATGTCGCCAAAGGTTTTATGATGCACATTATTTTATTGCGCGGCCTCGCACGCGAAGCGGCGCACTGGTTGGATTTTCCGCAAGAATTAAAACGCGCGCTGGGCAACAATTGCCAATTGCATTTACTGGATTTTCCCGGTTGCGGAAAATATTTCACCCAACCCGCACTCACCTCAGTTGCAGCCATGACGGAACATGCGCGCAAGGAGATTGATATAGCTGCAATTGCAGCGCGCAATGAAGCGGTTTATGTGGTGGGAATCTCCATGGGGGGGATGGTCGCGCTCGATTGGGCGCAACGTTATCCAAACGAATTGCGCGGCCTGGTATTGATAAATTCCAGCGCGGGCAACCAACCTTTTTGGTGGCGTTTGCGCCCCGGTGCCTGGCCAACCATGATCCGCGCCCTGTTCACCGGCAACCGCGCACGCGAGGCAAAGGTATTGCAGGTCGTCAGCAACAACAGCGCCGATTACACCCAGCATATCAACCAGTGGCTCAGCATCCAGCAGCAGCGCCCCGTCACCCGCGCCACCATCTTGACCATGCTGCGCGCCGCTGCGCAATTTCGCCCCCAACCAAGCTGTGCGGTAAAAGGATTGGTATTGGCAAGCAACGGCGACCGGTTGGTCTCCGTGCGCGCGAGTGAAGCCATCGCCCAACAATTCCATTGGCCGATCCAATTGCACGCTTTCGCAGGGCATGATTTACCCATGGATGATCCCCGCTGGGTCGTCAGCAAGATTGTGCAATGGCTTGAGCCTCGGGAATAAATTGATTAACGAAGCCCTGAAAAATACACGTAGCATAGCCCCGACTAATACAAATACCGAAGCCCTGACCAATACAAATACCGGAGCACTGGCAAATACACATGTCGTCATACCCGCGAACGCGGGTATCCACAAAATTAAATCGCCCATCAAATTAAACTGCCCATCCAACCCGCATTATTCTCTTTTCATTGGTAGATCCGCAGCCAACCAGCAAATCTTTATATCCCCCACAAAATCGCCGTAAAGCCCCGTAAAAACGGTGTACAACCGATTACATATTTACAAATATTGACCCCTCTTAACGGGATCAGGAACTAGACTTCAAAGCACATTTCCTCTACCGGGAAACCATGCATTCGCACGGGAGCAAGCGGATGGAATAGCGTCAGGGCCGCGCAAGAACACCAAAACAATACAATAAGCACGAGGCTTACATGACCCACTCCGCTCTGCCGAATGGCTCCAACGGCGTTTCGCGCCGCGATGCCATTAAACAACTTGCCCTTGCCTGCGGCCTGGTACTCTCGGCCAATTCACTCTCGGCCTTGGCGGCCAGCGTTACCCTGCCAACGGATTTAAGCCGCAGCAAAAAAACATTGCTCAATACCGACCAATTGGCACTGGTGCGCGAGCTGGGTGAAATTATTATCCCCACTACCGAAACCCCCGGCGCAATCGCCGCCGGTGTCCACGATTTTATTAATCACTTTGTTGTGTACTGCGCGAGCACTGAAGAACAGCAAGGTCTGGTAGCGGGATTAACGCGCATCGAAGACGCCGCCAAATCCCGTTTTAATAAACCTTTTTTAAGTGCGAACAAAACACAGCAAATCAAATTACTCACCAACATGGAACAAGCGACAGCAGGTTTTACCGCAGATGACCGCGCTTTCTTTAAACAATTAAAAGCACTGGTGACCTTTGGTTACTACACCTCGGAAATTGGCGCTACACAAGAGCTGGCTTACCTCGCCATTCCCGGAGGATACAAAGGTAATTTTAAATTCAAACAAGTTGGCAAGGCCTGGGCACTACCGCAATAACGCGACTGCCCTGCTTATGCTCCCGTTTGATCCTTTATTTTTTGCCCCTTTAATTTTTTAAGAAGTCATCTCCATGGATAAAAATATTTATATCGTCAAAAGCACCGAAATTTTTGATGCTATTGTGGTCGGCTCTGGTATTTCCGGCGGTTGGGCAGCCAAAGAATTAACTGAAAAAGGTTTGAAAACATTGATGGTCGAACGCGGCCGCCCGGTAGAACACCGCAAGGATTATGTCGGCGAAGGCGTAAAGCCCTGGCAAATGCCCTTTCGCGGCCAGATCGAAAAATCGGTTGTCGATGAACAACACTACGTGCAAAAAAAATGTTACGCCTTTAACGATGCCACCAAACATTTTTTTGGCAACGATAAAGACTATCCCTACAGCACCCCAAAAGATAAGCCCTTCGATTGGATTCGCGGCAACCAGCTGGGCGGAAAATCCCTATTGTGGCATCGCCAGTCCTATCGCTGGAGTGAACACGATTTTGCAGCCAACGCTGCCGATGGCCAAGGCGTTGACTGGCCCATCCGCTACAAGGATATTGAAAAGTGGTACGACCACGTAGAAATCCATGCAGGCATCAGCGGCTCCACAGAAAACCTGGAAATCTTACCAGACAGTAAATTTCTGCCGCCGTTTGAAATGAACGCCGTAGAAAAAGAAATGAAAACACGCATCGAAAAAAAATGGAAAACACGCAAACTGATTATTGGCCGCACTGCGCATTTATCCGTACCCGCAGCGCACCACACCGCGCAGGGGCGTATCCAATGCCAGGCGCGCAATGAATGCCAAAAAGGCTGTTCTTTCGGTGCCTATTTCTCCACCCAGAGTTCAACGCTGCCCGCTGCGCTCGCCACCAATAATTTAACCATTGCCACCAACAGCATTGTGCACAGCGTGATTTACGATCCCAAATCCAATCGCGCGACCGGTGTGCGGGTGATTGATGCCGAGACAATGGAAACACGCGAATATTTTGCCAAAGTTATTTTCCTGTGCGCCTCTACACTTGGCACTACGCAAATCATGCTCAACTCGGTGAGCGAACGTTTTCCCACCGGTATTGCCAACTCATCCGGTGCACTCGGCCACTATTTAATGGATCATCTTTACGGCGCAGGTGCATCCGGCCGTGTCGAAGGTTTTGAAGAGGAATATTATTCCGGCCGTCGCCCCACTGGCCTGGTGATGCCGCGCTTTACCAATTACAGTGAAAAAAATCCCAACTTCCTGCGCGGTTACCAGCTGACCGGTGGCGCCATGCGCGAGGGTTGGGATTCGTTTTCACAGCGCGATGGTTTTGGTGCAGATTACAAAGCCGCAATTCGCAGTGCGGGCAGTTGGCATTTCGGTTTGGGCGGTTCAGGTGAAATGTTGCCGCGCTATGAAAACCAGGTTTCATTACACCCGACATTAAAAGACAAATGGGGCATGCCGCAATTGCATATCGATTGTTCTTATTCCGATAACGATTGGAAAATGATGGATGACATCGCCAATACCTGTGCCGAAATCCTGGAGGCTATTGGCGTAAAAGATGTGAAAAAAGAGATACGTGCAAAACTCGGCGGTTGGAACCCCGGCCTTTCAATCCACGAAATGGGTACCGCGCGTATGGGCAAGGATCCAAAAACTTCCGTGCTTAACGGCTGGAACCAGGCGCACGATGTACCCAATTTATTTGTCACCGATGGCGCCTCCATGGCCTCGTGCGCATCGCAAAATCCATCGCTGACTTATATGGCGCTTACAGCACGCGCAACCGATTACGCCGTACAACAATTAAAACTCGGGAAGATTTAACCTGACGATTTAATCTAACCATTTAAATTAACTACAAGACCACGGGCAACAACCGGGAACATATTGAATTATTCACTTGTCGAGCGGCACAACATCCACGCCGCGATCCATATTGTGGACACCCGCCTGCGCGGGTATGACGAAAGTGTATTCGTTCAATGCATTCCTGAAATACACAACAACCCACACAAAAGGATCTCACTATGACTCTATCAAAAACAATAAAAGCACTGACAATGGCCGCCATTACCAGCGTCAGCCTATCGGCATTTGCTGCCGATGTTGCACCCACCTCACCGCAATTGAGTGTGCAACTCTGGTCCATCAAAGACGACGTCGCCAAAGATTTTGAAGGCACCCTGAAGCAACTCAAAGCCATGGGTTTCCAGGGCGTGGAATTTGCGGGAAATTTTGGCGCTTATGCAAATGACCCAAAGGGTTTAAAAGCCTTTTTGGACAAAACCGGTTTGAAGGCGTCGGGCGCACATGTGCATTTTGATAAATTGTCGCCCGAAAATTTTGATGCAACTGTGGCCTTTTACAAAGCCATCGATTGCCACTATTTAATTATCCCGATGGATGAGCGCGCATTTACTCCCGAGGGGGCAAAAGCTGTTGCCGCAGATTTGGAAGCACTACAGAAAAAATTGGCACCGCTCGGTATGCGCACCGGCTATCACAACCACAAACCGGAAATGCTGGGCGATAAAGGCAAAACACCATGGGATGTTATTGGCACAGGCACATCACATGACGTGATCCTGCAACAGGATGTGGGCTGGACGGAAGTTGCCGGTAAAAATCCGGTTGATGTCGTAAAAGCCTATCCAGGCCGCACCATCACCACCCACTACAAAGCCGCCGCGCCAGAAAAAGGTAACCCTGAAAACGCAATTATCGGCAAAGACACCACTGACTGGAAATCGCTGATCACCGCCAACAAAACTGTCGGCGGCACACTCTGGCTGGTCGTTGAGCAAGAAGTTTACCCAGATGGTTTAACACCTATGCAAAGCGTAGAGGCATCACTCAAGGGCTTGCAAAAAATTATTGGTGAAATGAAATAATTTTTGTACCCTGTAAAAACGCCGCAACTGCGGCGTTTTTTATTTCCGGCAGGCGAAACCATCCTGCTACATTACACTTGAAACACCACTGAAAAAGAATCTCGACGTCATACCTGCGAAAGCAGGCATCCATAACTCTTTGTCATACCTGCGAAAGCAGGTATCCATAACTCTTTGTCATGCCTGCGAAAGCAGGCATCCATAATAGTTTTAGCTAGCCAAAAATCCACGCTTCCTGCATTCGCAGAAATAACAGATAATCAACAATTTCCCTGACAACAAAACCCAATAAAATAAAAACTCAAGAGGACTTTTATGAACTTGACAAGATCCAGCCTGCTAATCGCAGCCATCGCACTGAGTCCATTCACCTTCGCCGCCGAACAGTCACAAAAACAACTGCCTGCGCATGTTGGCGGCCGGGTATTGGTAAGCGCCAACGCGGCGAACGAAACAACCTATGAATATTCCTGGCCATCTATTTATTTTGAAACTGCCTTTAAAGGCGATTCACTCACCTTGAAATTTGATGATGACCAGAATTTTTTCCAATTGCTTGTCGATGACAAAGCCCCTGTCATCATCAAGAAACCCGGCAAGCAGGATTATGTCGTTCCCGGTTTAAGCGCAGGCACTCACAGTGTACGCCTGGAAAAAATTACCGAGACCCAATCCAATACCGGTCGCTTCCTGGGTTTCTACAGCGATGACAAACCGGCAAACCTGCCCCGGCGCAAACACCGGATTGAATTTATCGGCGATTCCTACACCGTCGGTTATGGCAATACCTCACCAAGCCAGGAATGTTCCGGCGACGATGTTTATGCAACTACCCATTCACAACTCGCCTTTGGCCCTTTGGTTGCAAAACATTTTGATGCGGATTACCAAATCAATGCTTCATCCGGATTTGGCATAGTACGCAACTACAATGGCACCTCACCGGACAAAAGCCTGATCGGCCTCTACCCTTTTACACTCCATAGCAACAACTACATCTATGCCGACGATTGGCAGCCGCAAGTCGTTGTTATAGGGTTGGGCACCAATGATTTTTCCACCAAGCTCAATGAAGGTGAACGCTGGAACGCGCGTGAGGATTTGCAGCAGGATTACATCAACAAATACATCAATTTTGTGAAGACCTTGCACACCAAAAATTCCAAGGCCCAATTTATCCTGATGGCGTCGGATAAAATGGACGGCGAGCTGGCCACGCAAGTAAGCAAAGTAGTTGCCGCACTAAAAGCCGATGGATTAAAACAAATAGATTCCATTATTTTTACCGGGCTGGATTACAAAGGTTGCCATTGGCATCCATCAACCAAAGACGACAAGCTGGTCGCCGATTTGCTGATTGATTATTTAACATCACGCAAGGTTTGGTAATTTTCAAAAAATTTACCCTCAATAAAAAACGCCGCGGGCAAAACCTGCGGCGTTTTTTATTGAGGGTAAAACTGAATCAATCATCAGTGAATCCAGATAATGGATTTTTATGGATGCCCGCGTTCGCGAGCATGACGAAAATATCTTCCCCGGCATTTTCGACAATTTAAAAATTTACACTGTATTTCCCAGCGGCAATTTCGTAATGGGTTTTCCCGTTGCAGCAAACAACGCATTGGCCACCGCACCGGCAATGGGCGGCAGGCCGGGCTCACCAACACCCGATGGCATTTCCGCAGAAGGTACTATATGCACTTCCACCTTCGGCATGGCATCGATGCGCAACAGTGGATAGGTGTGGTAATTGGTTTGTTCCACCACACCTTTTTTCAGCGTGATAGCTTCCCCCAAGGCCGCGCCCAGGCCCATACCAATGCCGCCTTCCATTTGCGCGCGTATGACATCGGGATTTACCGCAACACCGCAATCAACAGCGCAGACCACGCGCTCAACCTTGAATGTCTTATCGGCATTTACACGCACTTCTGCCACTTGCGCCACCCAGGTGCCAAAGGATTTATGCACAGCAATACCGCGCGAGACATCCTTGGGCAAGGGTTTTCCCCAGCCGCTTTTTTCTGCCGCCAGATTTAATACACCCAGCGCGCGTGCTTCTTTTTCCAGAAGTTCGCGGCGAAAAATAACCGGATCTTTTTTTGCCGCTTTGGCGAGCTGGTCGATAAAAGTTTCCACCACAAAGGCATTGCCCGAATGCCCCACTGAGCGCCACCACAAGGTAGGGACCTTGATCGACATTTCAGTAGCCTGCACTTGCAGGTTAGGAATTGCGTAGTGCATATCATCAATGCCTTCTGCGATGGTGCCATCCACCGGCCCCTGGATCATTCCTTCAAAAGGTGTGCCGCGCAAAATCGGTTGCGCCACTGCATGATGCTGCCAGGCAACCAGGTTTCCGTCAGGCGATACCGCGCCGTGGATATGGTGGACAGCCATGGGGCGATAACGACCATTGAGGATTTCATCCTCACGAGTCCACACCATTTTTACTGCGCGCCCCGGTACTTGTTTGGCGATATTCGCGGCATCCACCACATAATCACCGGGGCAAGCGCGACGGCCGAAACTGCCACCGGCATAGAGAGTGTTGATTGTTACCTGCTCCGGTTTTAATCCGGTCGCTGCGGCAACTTGCTGTTGGTCAACGGTAGGCATCTGGCAAGCGAACCAGAGTTCGCACTGGTTTTTTTCTACTTTAACGACGCAATTCAGCGGTTCAATCGCAGCGTGGATCAAATAGGGCAATTCATATTCTGCGCTAATCACCTGTCCTGCCTTGGCGAGTGCAGCCACGGCATCGCCGACGGCTTTGACAACCTGCCCGGATTTATTGGCTGCCGCGTGGCAGGCTTTAAATAATTCGTCGCTGCTGCGGGTTTCGCAAGCCGATAAATCCCATTCTATTTGCAACAATTCGCGCGCTTTTTTTGCGGCCCAAAAATGTTCTGCAACCACTGCAACACCGCGCGGAAATTCCACCACCGCCACCACACCGGGTGAGGCTTTAGCTTTAGTTGAATCGACTTTCTTGACCTTGCCAAACACTTGCGGTGGATAAGCAACTAATGCAGTGAGCATGCCCGGCAATTGGATGTCCTGGGTGTAAATTGCCTTGCCGCTGGTTTTGTCTGGGCTGTCTTTGCGTGGAATAGTTTTACCAATCAATTGAAATTGTTTGGGATCTTTTAATGCGGGTTGCTGCGGTGCAGGCAAGAGCGCCGCCTTGGCGGCCAGTGCACCAAAATTGCTGGTGTGATTGCCGTGGGAAATAATTCCCTTGCTCACGCTGATTTCTTGCACCGGCACTTTCCATTCTGCCGCCGCTGCCGCCACTAACATAGCGCGCGCCGCTGCGCCGGCCTGACGCAATTGCATCCATGAATTGGCGATAGACGATGATCCGCCTGTGCCCTGCGATGGGCCCCAGAATAAATTGTTGTAGCGACTGGCATCGGCGGGGGCAAACTCCCATCCCATTTGCTCCCAACTCGCATCCAATTCCTCAGCCACCACCGATGTTAAACCGGTGCTCACACCCTGCCCCATATCAAGGTGTTTCATCACCAAAGTGACGTTGTTATCGGGTGTGATTTTTAAAAATGCGTTGAACACAGGAACGTCATTCGCTGGAGCAGTATTTCCTGTAACCGAATTGTCCGCAGCCAACACCGATGCACTCCCTGCAAGTAAACCGCTGCCAATTAATAAACCACCGCCAGTGCCCATCGCCTGCAAAAAAGTGCGGCGCGATACCACGGAAAAATCCGCTGCCGGTTGCCGCTGAATGGCTTGTCGATTGAGAAAATTCATTTGGCTTTCCCTCCCAGCGTATCGGCAGCCTGATGGATTGCACCACGAATCCTGTGATAGGTAGCGCAGCGACAGAGGTTGCCACTCATAGCTACATCGATTTCTGCATCGGTTGGTTTTTTATTGGTTTGCAACAGCGCCGTGGCCGACATGATTTGCCCTGATTGGCAATAGCCGCACTGCACTACATCCAGATCGCGCCAGGCTTGTTGCACGGCGTGAAATGCCGGTGAATTAATACCGTCTATTGTTTCAATCTTTGCGCCTGCCGCCGCTGAGATCGGCAAGCTGCAAGAGCGTATCGGGCTGCCATTCATATGCACTGTGCAGGCGCCGCACAGTGCCATACCACAACCCAGCTTGGTACCGGTCATTTTTAATTCGTCGCGCAATGCCCACAGCAAAGGGGTATCCGGATCTATATCCAGTTCGTGGGCTTTGCCGTTAATCGTAAGTGAAACCATGGGTATCTCCTTTGCGAAAAATATTTCAAATCAGTAGCAAAAAAAAGCTCGGCTAAAAACGGTTAAATTACTTTTTTAGACAACTTGAGAGGTCAGCGGGTGTATCAATATCAAATTCAGCTGATGGCATAACTACAGGAACAATATTATTGGCATTGCACAGCAATAAATTTTTTGCCCCGCGATCACCGCGGCACTCATACAAACGGGCTTTGTAATGCGCGGGAAAAATAGCGGGCACACCCAAGGTGCCGGCAAAACTGGCGCAGGCAATTTTGTCCGGCTGTTTATGCCAGGCGCGATACAAGTTGCGTAAATCCTGCGCGCTGATCAGCGGTTGGTCGCCCAACAAGACCAATACCGGATTGCTGTTTTGCAATTGCTTCACGCCAAAGGCGAGTGAATTCCCCACGCCTAAATTCCAAGCACGGAATTCCAATAGTTCAATTGCATGCTGTGCGCTTTTTTTGGATTTTGTATCCAGCTCCGGCAGCGCCTGTAATAGCTGCGCATAAAATGCACCGCCCACCACACAGATGCGCTCGGGCGCAAGCGTACGCGCTGTGGCGATACTGGTGGCCAACATCGGCCGCCCATGCCAATCCACCAATTGTTTGCAGCCACCAAAACGGCTCGCGTTGCCCGCCGCCAGAATCAGGCAATCAATGATTATTTTTTCAGCCATCATTGTTCACCCCAGCCCCAGAGAACAATGCAACTCGCTCACGCTGGTTGCAGCAAATGTCTGCTGGGTCATCTCACTCAAGGGCACTGCACTGCTGCCAAAAATATGCGCGTGGCACTCAGCCAATACCGAAAGTGCAATACTTTCCGGTAAATCACCACCCAGTGCCAAACCCATTGGTCCGGCAATCGAGTAGCGCAATTGCGCTTCGCTTAAACCCGCTGCAATTAATACTTCCGCCTTACGTTTGGCAGGGCCGAGCAAACCGACATAAGGATTGATTAATTCCCGCGTTTGCAATTGCGCAACCGCGGCAGCATCCAGGCGTAAATTATGGTGGGCGATAACAACACCATCGACTTGCTGCAACAAGCTACTGTCCAATTCTGCAACCGACAGGTTGAGCGCCGTTATTCCTGCGGGAAAATATGCACGCTTGCCCGCATTCAACCGCTGGTCAACCAGGGTCACGCGCCAGCCAAGCACAAGTGCTAATTGGCAGAGGGGGATAACATCCACACCGCTGCCGAGGATTAATAAATGCGGCAGCGGATTAATTAAAGTGACAAGTATTTGTTGATCACCGCTTTTGACATCTAATGAAGCAGCTTGCAGACGGCCATGCTGGCGTTGGGAAAATACCCTGGCGCAGGGAGTAAAATTTGCCTGCGCGTTTTCAACCTGCAATTCAAACCGGCAAGCTTGTTGCTGCTGCAAACAGGAAAACACCGCAAGTAATTGCAGGAAATTATTTTGTTCGTTACAAGGGTGCAATAAAATTTCTGCCGCGCCGCCACAACCTATCCCAAGGCGCCAGGCAATATTGCCATCATCGGCAGCATCGTAGACTACCCGCCGCGATTTACCCAAAGCCACCACTTTACGTGCCTGTAATAGCAAATCTGATTCTATGCAGCCACCGCTTAATAACCCCAATTGATGCCCCGCATCACTCAGCAACATAAGCGCGCCGGTTTTACGATAGACAGATCCGCGGGTGTGAATGACTGCACCTAAAACCCAATTGGCCTCGTTTTTCAGCGGCAACCAGGCGGCAAGCAAATGGTAGAAATGATTGGACATAGACAGGCATCCTTATGTTTGAACTTATCACACCGTCAAACCACAGATAATCCCACTGACACAAGAATAAAGAAAGACAAGTTAACAAAAATAAACAGCCAAATGACAAAAGGCATAGCGATTATTTTTCACCGCTTTTTATTGCTGAATACAGCGAGGCTATGAAAGTGTCTGACGGTGGCGGCCTTGAACATGAGCAAGAAAATATTCAGGCCTTGGAACTCAATTTTGAGGATTACCAATCGCATGATTAAGCCCAATGAAATCATGGATGGAAAAACCATTATGTTGTTGCAATACGCCAAATTAAATCGTTTATGCGTATAACGGGATTTTGCAAATATCTCAAAATTCCCTTAACACTCTATGGTTTACCACGCCCAGGGAGCCGTCATCATCCGGGTTGGTCAACTCAATCAAGGTGCGCCCGGATAAATTCAGGCGTTTTAATCGCTCACCAAAATGCGCTTTAAAAATTGCATCCAGTTGCCCGTTTTCCTGCAGGTATTTCAAACCCACAGTTAAACGATCCGCCAGAACCGGCTGCTCGGGGCTGACATAAAAATAAACGGGCAAGGGCATATAAATCAGGAGGGTTTGTTCGGGAACAAGGTTATCAACCGACTTGCCATCAATCGCATAATGGTCATCAATTTCAATCACGCTGAGCGGCACAAAAAAATAACGTTTGCCCGCCAGCATCTTTAACAGCAGCGTCATATTGAGCGGCTCAGCAACGGAAAAGCCATTGTATTTGTACACATGCCCTTCCCAGCCCTTGCCAAACCCCATGGGCAATTTGTGTAACTCCTCCAGGGTTTTGATATTGCTAAATCGCGGTTGGTCCTCCTTCCTTATCAATAAAATACGGTAGCCCATAAATCCATTCAGCACCGGCATACCAATACGAATCAAACCTTTGCGCGGGCCACTTTGATTGGGGAAGCCCACCAACCGGTCAATATTGACCTTTTCACCCACCACCAACAAATCGTGTTTGCGCTCGGAACTCAATTGCTCCTGGGTGAATACAAGTTGATAAGGGCCATACGTAGATTCAGTCGCTTTAAGCGCAGCATCAATAATGACGAGGTAATAATCCTCACTGATAGAGCTGGTATTGTTGCCCAGGTATTTGACCAATAGCGCCTCACCCGCCAGTGCGATACGCAGGGGCATGAGGAGCAAGAGCGCATGTAAAAAAATGATTGATATGGCTTTAGTTGATCGGACGTTCATAACGCCCTCCCCCTTAAGGGTGTTGTTATGAGCTTAATCCTAGCAGGAGTTTGGCGCCCGGGATAACAAACCTGTTGATTCATTCTGTCCCTGCACCCGCCTTATGGCCCACACATCACCAGCACTCAGCTTACACCCGGTGTTTCGGCAAACAAGCTATGCAGATGAAAAACTCTAGCCAATTTCAGCTTGCATAGGAGGAAGCTTGCCTGAACATTCTTTTGGGATCTGAAAAATAATACTGAAATGACTGGAGAATATAAATCCTGATGAATGAGGCGCACTATACTTTCAGCGCAGTATCGACGGCTTAATTTTTATCACCCAAAAGGATGGCTCATGACGCTCTTCGACACAGTGAACACTATAGGTGCTACAGCCTATTTCGTCTTTGCCGTGTTGTTGGCCTGGCTCAGCCACATCCCGCGTACCAACCCCGGTGCAGGCTGGTGGGCAATAGCAATTTTTTGGGGCATGGTCGCGCGACTCGCATTATTGCTGCCCATCGATTATTTTTCTGCACATGACCGCGAATATATTTATGGTGTGTTTATATTGCTAGAGAAATGTTTTTTATTGCTCGGCATCTTCCGGTTTTTTAATTTGCCGCGCTACATCCGCCCCTATCTATGCTTTATCGGCGCTGGCTTTCTTTGGATAGCCACTTGCTCACTCACTGACATCAACCGTTTGATTTTTTCTTTTGGGCTTGGATTATTTAATTCGGCGGCACTATTTTTTCTCGCATTGATTGCCTATCAGGAACATGAGGCAATCTCCCGCAAGCTCGCACTTTATATTGCAGTCATTTGCTTTTTGTTTGGCATCCATTGGATGACTTACCCGGTATTGCGCTTTACTGACGACTGGTTGGCGCCGGGATTTTTAATTGGTACCGCACTGGCGTTACTCGAATACCTTGGCCTGGTTTCCGCCGTATTATTGCAATTCCAAAAACGGTTAGTGGACGCAGAATACAATGCATTGGAGCTGGCCTATCACGACCCATTGACTGGGCTTAATAACCAACGCTATATGACCAGATTATTTGACCAGGCACTGCTACTCGCCACCCGCCCGCACCAAATGCTTGCGGTAATCTATATTGACCTGGATAACTTTAAACCCATCAATGATAGCGCCGGCCATCTGGTTGGTGATGAAGTGTTAAAAACTATCGCCAAACGCTTGCTCGACAACACCCGCAGTACCGACATTTGCGCACGCATAGGTGGCGACGAATTTGTTGTTATCGCTACGCAGCTGGAAAGCCATGAACAAGCACATCTCGTCGCCTTGAAACTGCTACAACAATGCTGCAATGAAGTTAATATCAACACTAAAAATTATCATCTGGGTGCAAGCATCGGCATAAGCATCTATCCTTCACACGGCAACGATCTCACCCAACTATTAAAAAATGCAGACAACGCCATGTATGAAGTAAAAAAGAATGGCAAAAGCGGTTACCAGATATTCGCCCCTCCCGTAACGCAGCCCGGTTAAGGTTACTCATTAGCGGCCATGCAGGCTGTCGTTACTCTTCAGGCAATTCGCGATTGCCAATCAGCGCTGTATAATTTTCGCGATAATCGTCCATATGCTCTTTCAGGAAATCGCGGTAGCGGCCACTAAGGTAATTGGTGGTGCCTTCCACATCTTCGGCAAACTCATTTTTATCGAGTGAACTCTGGGCAACTACAAACGCATTAAAACGCGCAGCGGCATTCATTAATGCTGCACTGACGATACCGGGGTCAGCATCTTCGCAGGCATCGTTGGCTTGTTCGATAAATTTTTCCACCAATTCCCAGAACAGGTCGTCGTCGCTTTTGTCGCTCATGATTCAATCACCACTATTAGAAAGTGCCCCATTCTAATCCAATCGCCCCTGCAAATACATTGCAGGGGCGAGAGGAAGGTTCCGGGCTATACCGGTTTATTTAACCGGAGCAAAAGGTTTTGTTTTAAAGTTGGTGCCGCGCAATTGCAACAGCACTTTGCCACTCTTGTCGTTCAACAGGAGCTGCCCGTATATTTTCACCAAATCATCTTTGGTAACTTTTTGCAGGGCAGCCAGATAGCGGTCGCGGGCATCGAACTTGTATTTTGCGTTCCAGAATTCGCCGGTATAACGATCGGCCTCCGCATAAAAATCGGTCGGCTTTTGCAGCTCATTGGCAATTAATGCCTGCTTGGCCTGTTCGATTTCCGCTGCGTCGGTCGCTTTCAGTGTTGCCAGATAATCTTTGCGGAATTTATCCATACGCGCTTTGATACCGGATAAATCAGTATTGGAGCTTTGCACCAGCATGATAAATCCGGGAATATCATCAACCGGATAATTAAAACTGGTCACCACATAGCCCAGTTGCTCATGGGTGCGCAGCTGCATAAAAAAGGAGTTGCTGAAGAGCGCATTCAACACAGCGAGTTGCGCCTGCTCATCATCGGATTTTTTACTGCCAAACCAAGCCTGCAATACGGCACTGTCTGCCAGCTCAACTTCATCGCTGAAATTAACCTCTTTACCCAGTGCTGGGGTTACATAGGTATTTATCTTACGCTGCTCAGGTGTGCGGGTACCGGGCAATATTTTAGCAGCCGCCAACGCCATATCTTTTACCTGGGCTTCGGTGTAATTACCCACAGCAAATACACGCAATAATGGATCGCGTTTTATTGCCGCATGATAGGCAACGACATCGGCTTTGGTAATTTTTTGCGCGGCGGCGGCCAAATCTTTATCCAGCCATTGCACGCTGCTGGTTACACGCTTGGCATGGCCAAACAACTGACGGAACACATGGTTCTTTTTGTTGTTGGCCAAATATTCCTGGTAGCTGTCCATTGCTTCATGGAAGACTTTGTCATTGATATCCAGCGCCGCAAATTCTTCCAGCATCTGTTGCAATAATTGTGGATGCTTGGTGGTGTAACCGGAAATAAACAGGCCTTGTGAATTTGCATCCATCACCTTGACCGCAATACCCAGTGATGCACGTGCAGCGCGATCCGACAAGGTCATTGTTTGTTTGGTATAGATATCATTTACCAACTGCGACAACACAATTTCTTTAGGCGATTGCTGTGCGAAATCTACGTTGATTTGCACAGCCAGCTGGCCCTTGTCTTCACGGTAATGTTCGGGGTGGGTCAAATAGGCTTCCACACCTGCCTGGCTTAATACCTGATGGGGTTTTAGGTAGAGGTTGTCGACAATAGGTGCCGGTTTATCGGTAAATAAATCGTTGAGCGGCGGCAGGTTAAATTTATGCTTCTCTGCCAATGAATCCCAACGGGCGAATTCCTCTGCACTGATATCGCGGATAGAATATTTGCCATCAAAGAAAGGAACCGGTGTCTCGGCCTTTTCATCCGGATTGATATACCAGACGCGGGCATTGCGCTCATCCAGTTGAGCAATCAGGTTGTTAATTGCTTTAGCATCGTAGCGCTCATAGACATAATCAGAATTCAATAAATTTTCTACCGGCAAATCAAATTGCGACATAGTCAACTGCACTGCCTGGTCGAGCGGCTCAGATTTGGACGCATTGGCAAAGTCTTTGCTGCGCATGGCTTGCAGTTCGCGGTAGTAATTAGGATTCACGCCGTCGCGTTTGATTAAATCGATATAGGAAAAAATTGCCGCGAGGATTTCATCCTGCTGTTGCAAACCGGCATCGGTTAATTCCGCCTGCACACGCAGGAAACCATCCGGGCCATAACCTTCCGCATCAACATAGGCAGTCACCATTTTGACCAGCCCCTTGCTGCGCAACTGCTCACCCAGGGTACCCTTTTCTTCGGAGGTAATTAAATTGCGCACATATTCATTAGGCTTCAAACGCCATTGGTGCTTGTTGGATTTCACCGGAAAATCCACGTAGAGCTCTTTTACATCTTTGATGGGTTTGTAGTGAATACTTTTGCCCATTTCCGCTTTGGTCAAACCCGGCACGGTCACTTCCGGCAAGGCGACATTTTTATTCGGAATCGATGCAAAATGTTTTTCCGCGAGCGCTTTTAATTCCGGCAGGGATTGTTTACCGACCAGCGTCAGCTTCATGATATTGGCGGAATAATAGCGCTCATAAAATGCTTTCAGCTCATCTTGTAATACGGAACCCGACTTATCCTGCAAGGTATCCAGGTTGCCGATATTAAATTTTGCGCTGGGGCTTTCCGGATTGGCAGTAAAACCCTGCAGGGCAAATAAATTCCAACCGTCCTGCGCTTTTTGCAGCGACCATTCGTTATTGACGGCATTGCGCTCTTTATCGCTGAAATGTGGATCAAAGGTTGGCTTTTTAAAATAATCGCTAAACCGATCCAGGGCCTCATCAAATTTCCCAGCGTTGATCTGGAATAAATAATTGGTTTTATCGTAAGCGGTAAAGGCATTGGTCATACCGCCGTTGGCCTGGGTATATTTCATAAAACCGTCAGGCTCGGGAAATTTTTCCGTACCCAGGAACAGCATATGTTCAAGATAGTGAGCCAAACCCAATTGCTTCAGGGGATCGTGTGCACTGCCCACACCGACCGCAATTGAAGCGGCAGAATTCTCCAGGGTCGGATCGGAAACCAATACAACTTGCAGGCCATTGGGCAACATGAGCGCTGAATATTGACGATCATCGTTGGGGCTTTTAATGATGGTAACTTGTTCGAGGTTTTGCACCCCGGGTTTGGGATTGGTTGTGGACTCACAACCTACCAAGCTGATTCCGCCCAGCAACAGTAAACTGAACGCATAGGACGAGTAGCGCTTTAACATAGCGTAGTTCCTTTAAGGGTTAGGGTTGGTTCTTTAGGCGGCAAAGCCTATCAGACTTAGGTGGCGCCCGCACATGGTGAAACACTAGCGATAAAACTTTTTTGTGACCGACGGCTATAGCCAGCCAAAAGATCAATTGGATTGGCTGCCACTCCGCCTGCGGGTTAATGAATGGGAGTCACTGTTGCAACAAAATGCCGCTGGCTCTGCATGGTTGCACCTGAACTTTCATCTTTCACTTCACGCTTTACCGCAAGCAAGCGCGCGCCCTGCTGTTGATATTCGGTATGGATTGAATTCTTGAAGGTAAAACCAATCACAATGAAAATCCGCCCGGAGCCTTTTTCCGTTAATTGGCTGGCGATGGGAACACCTTTATCATCGATCCAAATTTGCAGATGGTTTTTGTATTTTTTTACATACTTGCGAAACTCTTTGTCAATTTTTCCCATGGGCATGCTAAACGTAAGCATGCGGGTTGGGCGACCATTGAGCACCGCCATTTTTTCGCTTACAAATTGATAGCGCCCGAGCACCAGCTCCAGTTGTGCGGCAGGATACAAAAGCTCCCGCCACTCCCAGTATTCAAATTGCCCGACTGCATTCAGCGCGGAATTTTTTACATTTTCATCATCAATCTTTGCCAATTCTTCAGCATGTAGCTGTGCAACAAGCTCCGGTGAGTAGACGGCATGCAAACCGTCTGCACCATCTTCCAGGCGTAAATTAATCAGGCCTTCGCGCTCGATTAGTTCGTCACTCTCGCCACTGCGGCCAAACAATTTGAATTGCGCATTTACCGCAATGGGATCAGTTGACTGCAATTGCTGTAGCGCGGAACGAAAATCCGCCAGCCCATCTGCACAGGCCCGAGGAGATAAAATAGCGAGGCACCAGATCACAGCAACCACACAGCCGTGGCTTTTGGAAAAAGGATTCATCATTTGCATGGCAATTCTGTCTGCACTCATTGAAAGGTCGATAAGCCACCCGGCCAACACGGAAGATAGGGTAACCATAGACCTGCAAGCATGCCAAAAATTCCACCTCTCCACATAGAGTTTCCCTTTAAAGACAGCCGGTCAATCAACGCCTGGCCACAGAGATAACGCGCACAAAAAATGAGGAAAGCGAAAAGAAAAGGTTTACCAGCAGGTATTTAGGTGACTATGCTTGGCTATACCAAATCCGTCCCAGCCGGCAGGCAAGCCGTGGGACGCTATCAATATATCCAGGTGCACCAGAGAAAACTTATGACAATTGCCGCCTATGCCCCACTGGGCAAGTATATGGATTTACTGCTGGATGCTATTTGCGTAGTTAATAAAGAGGGGCACTTTATTTACGTCAGCAGCAGTTGCGAACAAATTTTTGGTTATACGCAAGACGAAATGATCGGCAAGCAGATGCTCGATCTGGTTCACCCCGACGATAGGCACATCACCCTGCAAACCGTTGAGCGGATTATCGCAGGGGAAGCCCAGCCGCATTTTGAAAATCGCTACCTGCGCAAAAACGGCGACACAGTCCATATCATGTGGTCGGCGCGCTGGTCGGAAGCAGACCAATGCCGGGTAGCGGTCGCGCGCGATATCACCCGGCGCAAACATGCCGAAGCTGTACAAATGGCACTTTTCGCCATTTCTGAAGCCTCCCACAACACCGAAGATTTACCCACATTATTTGCGCAGATCCATCGCATTATTGGCAACCTGCTGCCAGCGCAATACTTTTCCATTGCGCTCTATGATGCGACTTCGGCAAGCGTTGGGTTTCCCTATCACAGCGATGAACATAACCCGGCGCCGATCAATCATTCACTCCACACGAATACACCCTGCGCCCAGGTTATTCGCACCGGCCAAACACTTTTGTTAGGACCAGGTTCGATTGCGCACTATTCAAACCCCTGCAATAAACGGCCGGGCAGTTGGTTGGGTATTCCACTCAAGTCACACAGCCGCACAACCGGTGCGCTCATATTGTGCAGTTATTCTGACAATATCTGTTACACCGAAAAAGAAATCGACGTGCTGCAATTTGTTTCCACCCAGGTTGCTGCAGCAATTGAGCGCAAACAAATGATTGCGCGCTTGCAACACCTGGCCCTTTATGACCAATTGACCAAGCTGCCCAACCGCGAATTATTTTACGACCGATTCAACTCGGCGATGGCACGCGCACGGCGCAATCAAGGTATTTTCGCGCTGTTTTATCTCGACTTGAATAAATTCAAAGCAGTGAATGATGTATATGGCCACACCACGGGTGACCTGCTGCTGGAACAGGTGGCACGCCGCCTTGAACACTGTGTGCGCGAATGCGATACCATCGCGCGTTTTGGTGGTGATGAATTTGTTATTTTGCTGGAAAAACTTGAACACCCTGAACAAAGTGCAATAGTGGCCGACAAAATTTATTTCTCACTCAGCCAGCCATTTATATTGGATGGGCACTGTGTGACTATTTTGCCCAGCATTGGCGTAGCCTATTTTCCCCAGCATGGCGACAACGAAAAAGACCTGTTGCGCCATGCGGATGCGGCCATGTATCGCCACAAAAATGTATCGTCACAAACCTAAACAATAACGTCTGCGCTTATTCAAGCGAGTGGGCATTGACATGACTTGCGCCGCTCGCATCTGTTCTCGCTTTGGGGTTGCCGTAATATTCAACGCTGGACGCACCGCTGGCATTGGCATCCAGGGTTTCGGTTACCGCCGCCTCTACATGCGATGCACCGCTCGCTTCAAGCCTGGCCTGTTTGGCGGTCAAATTCTTCGCACGGAAATTACTCGCGCCGCTTGCGCCCGCATTCAGCGCCTGGGTGTTGCTGGCTGATTGGATTTCAATATTGGATGCGCCCGACAAGTCAAAATCCTGTTCCTGGCTATTTACTTTATCAATGCGCACATTAGCGGCGCCGGATAAATCCATCTTCAGGAAATTCGCATTGAGTGTGGCGAAATTGACGTTGCCTGCACCACTGACATTGAGCTGGAGTTTTTCACCTTGAAAATCGCCAACCCGCGCGCGCGCGCCGCCGGAGATTTCCAGATATTCCAATTGTTTTACCCGCAGGGTAATCCGCACCGGATCATTGCTGTGACCAAACCAATTAAAAAAATTGCTATCGCTTTTTACCCAGACGCTGACGCGGTCGCCACTTTGATCAACCTTCACGCGCGGCATTACTTCCGCATCGGCTTCAACACGCAAGTACTCAGTGCCATCCTGGCTGATTTCTACCGAGGTATTACCACCCGAGACGAACTCGGTAAAATCCTTTACCGGATAGGTTTTTGCAACAGTTTCCGCGAACACAGCAGGTGCGACCAGGGAAACCATAAACGTCATTACCATTGCACGAATACACATAATAAGCTCCACGCTTTTTACAAAAAATAGTTACTGGCATTAATCGCCGTCGTTTTTATCGATCAAATATTGTGTTGTGCAATTTCTGTTTCAGTTGCATTTACACGGATGAGGTTAAAGGATTCCAACGCGGGAACTTCGCGTTTCAATTGCTCTTCAACCGCATTGATATCTACCAGGGCGTCACACAAGTTTTCACCGCGCGCCTCCATACCCTCAGCGCGCGCACTCATTTGCAGCGCCATTTGGTCACCAAATTTATTCATGCGCTGCTCAAAGGCTTCCATATCACCACCCGATAACAAAACCTCCTTGCCTACGGCGACCATTAAACTGCCAATCGAATTTTGTACCGAGGTTTCCACAATGCGCTCAATCCGGGTTTCAAATTGTTTGCCTAGAAAATCGGGGGTATCTTCACCACCGCGATTAAAACTGATTGGATTCCCCTCACTGAAATAGCGATTCACATCGCTTTTCACATTATTCAACTCACTGGTTAATTGGGCGGAGATTTGATTTTTTTCTCCGAGCAAACCATCAAATGCGAAGGTAACACCGGTAATCGCCAAATCGATTCCATCCAATGCCATCGCACGCACTTCCGGCACGGCGGCGCGGATGCCCCGAGCGTAACTTGTGACCAACGCCTGCTGTGCATGGCTTAATCTGAGTGACTGCCCGTTCACTACCAGATATTTATCGTCAACAATTTTATAAGTCGGCTGGGCGGCATCATAAAACTCAATACTGTCACCGGTGATACGCAAGCCAGCATCCAACTCAAGGTTGCATGCGCTATGGGCAGCAGCGGAACCTGCTGCAAGCATTAAAACTGACGCAATAAGTGGTTTCATTTCCAACTCCATTTAAATTGCACTAACCAATTTTCACCCGGTTGCTGAGGGGCGGTTATTGGTTGAGACGCAGGCAAACGCGAATCGGATTCACCCGGTGCAAAATATTCTTTTTCCGTTCATAAACACCCGCTAAATACAAGTCTGGCAAGCGCCCTGTTTTTGGGGATAATGATGCCCTTTCCGACGCAAGGGCCTGAGCCAAACACCGGCCCCGAGCGCCAGTTCTGCCTGTTAATCCAGCTTTTGATAACGAGCCATTTTTTATGACCAGCCTACCCAGTATTGCCAAACGCATTGCCGATGAATTAAACGTTCAGGAACAACAAGTTAGCGCCGCCGTCGGGCTGCTGGATGAAGGTGCAACTGTGCCGTTCATCTCCCGCTACCGTAAAGAGGTGACCGGCGGCCTGGACGATACACAAATGCGTACCCTGGAAGAGCGCCTGCGCTACCTGCGCGAACTGGAAGAGCGCCGCGCTGCCATCCTCAAATCCATCGCCGAACAGGGCAAGTTGACCCCCGAGCTGGAGCACGAAGTTTCCATCGCCGATACCAAAAACCGCCTGGAAGACTTGTATCTTCCCTATAAACCCAAGCGCCGCACCAAGGGCCAGATCGCCAAGGAAGCCGGCCTTGAGCCATTGGCAGAGGCGTTGCTGGCCGACCCAAGCCTCGCCCCGGAAGTCGAAGCAGCCAAGTATTTCAACGCCGAGCACAACATTAACGATGTGAAATCCGCGCTCGACGGCGCCAAGTACATCCTGATGGAAAAATTCAGTGAAGATGCCGAATTGCTGGGGCGTTTGCGTCATTTCCTGCATCATGAAGCGACCTTCACTGCCCGCGCTGTTGCCGAAAAGCTCACCGACACCTCGCAGGAAGTACAAAAATTCCGCGATTATTTTGAACATGACGAGCCACTTAAATCCGTTCCATCACACCGCGCGCTGGCGATGTTCCGTGGCCGTAATGAAGGGGTGCTGAGCATCAGTATCAAGGTGGGCGATGAAGAAGCCCGCATAGGTCACCCGTGCGAAACCATGATCGCCGAGCACTGGCAAGTACAGGATAAAGGCCGCGCTGCGGACGGCTGGTTGGCCGAAGTTGTGCGCTGGACCTGGCGAGTAAAATTGCTCACCCATTTGGAAACCGATCTGCTCGGCGAACTGCGCGAAAAAGCGGAAGAAGAAGCGATTAAAGTTTTTGCATCCAATTTAAAAGATTTGTTGCTCGCTGCCCCGGCCGGACAAAAAGCCACTATCGGCCTCGACCCCGGCATGCGCACCGGTGTAAAAGTCGCCGTGGTAGATGCAACCGGTAAAGTGCTCGATCACTGTGTGATGTACCCAACGCCGCCGCTGAATAAAATCGCGGAATCTGAAGCGATCCTGGTGCACCTGTGCAACAAACACAATGTGGGTTTGATTGCGATTGGCAACGGCACCGCATCGCGTGAGACTGAAAAATTCGCTAAAGATGTATTGAAAAAACACACCGATATTAAAGCCAGCACCGTGATCGTGAGCGAAGCCGGCGCTTCGGTTTACTCCGCATCGGAATTTGCCGCCAAAGAATTTCCCGATCTGGATGTAACCATTCGTGGTGCGATTTCCATTGCGCGCCGCCTGCAAGATCCACTCGCAGAATTGGTAAAAATCGATCCAAAATCCATTGGTGTTGGCCAATACCAGCACGACGTTTCCCAATCGCAACTCGCACGTTCACTTGATGCGGTAGTTGAAGACTGCGTGAACGCGGTTGGTGTGGAAGTAAATACCGCATCCGCTGCACTGCTGGCGCGGGTATCCGGTTTGAACACCACGCTCGCGAATAATATCGTTGAATTCCGCAACCAAAACGGTGCGTTTAATTCGCGCACCGCATTGAAAAAAGTACCGCGCTTCGGCGAAAAAACCTTTGAACAAGCGGCGGGCTTCTTGCGCGTTGCCGGTGGTGATAACCCGCTGGACTCATCGGCAGTTCACCCTGAATCCTATTCGGTAGTCGAAAAAATTGCGCAGAAAAATACGCGTGAGATTAAAGGCCTGATTGGTGATTCATCTTTCCTACGCGGATTAAAAGCGGCGGACTATACCGATGAAAAATTCGGTGTTCCCACCGTGACCGACATCATCAAGGAATTGGATAAACCCGGCCGCGACCCGCGCCCGGAATTCAAGACCGCACAATTCCAGGAAGGTGTAGACGAAATTACTGACCTGGTTCCCGGTATGATCCTCGAAGGCACAGTGACCAACGTAACCAACTTCGGTGCCTTTGTGGATATTGGTGTGCATCAGGATGGTTTGGTGCATATTTCTGCACTTTCACACAATTTCATCAAAGACCCGCGCGAGGCAGTCAAAGCTGGCGATATCGTCAAAGCCAAGGTGATGGAAGTGGATGTACCGCGCAAACGCATCGCCCTTTCATTACGCCTGGATGATACGCCCGGTGAAAAAGTTGAAGGTGGAAGCAAAGGTGGCGGTCGCCCTTCACAAAACCAGCAACGCGCGGCGCAGAAAAATAATCCTGCACCGGCAGCAATGGGCAGCATGGGTGCGCTGCTGCAACAGGCGATGAAAAAGAAATAAACCTTTATCGCACCCTTTCCTCACTCCCGTTGGGAATGAGGAAATACCGTAGGTTGGAACGGGCCGCGCAGGTAAGCCGAAGGCGCCTTCGGCTTACCTGCGCGGCCCGTTCCAACCTACATAACATCCATCTACACGAATAAATAATTACGCCAACCAACCGGCGTTATCATCACAACCCTTGTGCTACCTTTATTCATTACTCACAGGCTTTTATATCCGCGCCGCGCTTTTTTGCCTCAAAAAAGTGGCGCCACCAGATTGCTGGCATCGCATTACCACAAGGAGACACAATGAAAGCGTCCGCTAGAGTGTTGTTGACGCAACTATTGCAACATCGCGCACTAAAACCATTACAGCACCGGGCAGTAAAATTGCTGCTGCGTGTCTATCTGGCTTACCTGGCGATTTGCATCCTGGTGTTACTGCCGCTGCTCAATTGGGGCGCGGGCTCCGGGTACCGGCAACAAACCGGGCGGGTACTGGATCACAAGCTGGTTATGTTCAATCCCTTCACCCTTTCGATCACGGTGAAGGACATCAAAGATACCAATCCCGACGGCAGCCCCTTCTGGTCGGCAAAACGCCTCCATATCAACCTGTCTTTGTTGCAAACCCTCATCCACTTTGCGCCCACTGTCGATGAATTGAATATCGAGGGTTTTTGGATGCACCCGCACAAGCTGGCCAATGGCCAGTGGAACTTTGATGATATCCACCAGTATCGCAAGACCCTGGAGGCCAATGAGCCCGCCCCGGCACCTGCTGTCGATGACGGCGAATTACCCGGTCTGATCATCAATAACACCCGGCTGACGATAGATTCCCTGCAATTTACCGATAGCAGCATCGCTGAGCCATTCCACACCAGCCTGGACAAGATCAAGTTTGAATTGCATCACTTCTCCACCCTGGTTGAAGAAGGTCAGGACTACCAATTGCAGGCAGTAACCGCCGAAGGAGGCGAGCTGGGCTGGAACGGACAGCTTTCGGTCCGGGGTGGTTTCAGCAAGGGCGAGTTAACACTCAATAAAATCCCGCTTAAACCTGTCTGGCAGTACTTTAAATCCCAGCTAAATTTTACCCTGCAAGATGCGCTGCTCAGCCTCAATGGCGCCTATGACGTGCACTGGAAACAAGACCTCCGTTGGTCGTTGGCGCAGGGGCAACTCACCCTGAGCAATAGCAAACTGCGCAGCGGTAAAACTAACGCGCGCGATGTCGAGATAGAGCTGGGCCAACTCCAGCTCAACGGGATCAGCACTACCAGCCAAACCCAGACGCTGGACATTGCCGATGTACAAGCCAAGGGGCTGCATCTATCGACCTGGAGCGAAGGTGAAAACACCGGCCTGGCGCGCGCCTTTATCATGAAAAGCCTGGAGGGTAATGACGCAGCACCTGCGGATGACACCGGCAGCGCACCTTGGGTAGTACGGGTCAAGCAGTTCAACATCGACAATGCTGCGCTAGATTGGCGGGTCAACGAGCTAGACCAACACCAGTTCCAGGCGCGCCAGCTGAATTTCACCGCCACCAATATCGATACCAGTGGCGCCGGCCCCATGAACATCCAGCTCACAGCGGATATCGACCAGGGCACTCGCATCACGGCCAGTGGTGATTTCAATCCCGTCAGCCTCGACGGCAACTTTGCCACCGAATTGCAAGCACTGCCGGTGGCACTTGCCCAGCCGCTGCTCAAACCCTATGTGCGCGCCAATATTGCCTCTGGCTTGTTCAACGCCAAAGCCGACCTGCAAGTGCGCGCCGCCCTGCTCACCCAAGCCATCACCAACGGCAGCCTGACCGATATCAAACTGCGCCCCATTGCCAGCGCCACCGAGGACCTGTTGACCTGGAGCAGCCTGAAATGGAGCGATACCCAGATCGACCTGGCCAAGCGGCAGTTGGAGATCCCGCTATTGGAGCTGGACGGGCTCAGCAGCGCCTTTGTGATTACCAAAGAGGGCAAAACCAATTTGCAGGCGATCTTCCCCGAAGCGCCCATCACCACTGCGACACCTAATGCCGCACAAACCACACCTGCCAAGGCCAGTGCTGCTGACGAGGATTGGAGTTTCAACCTACACAAGCTTGTATTGGACAAGGCGGCGCTGCGCTTCCACGATGAAACCCTCACCCCCAATTTTGTCGCTGCGGTGCAAAACTTTAGCGGCGCCATGACCGGGTTATCATCGGATACCAGCAAACCTGCCCAGTTCAAATTCCACGGCGATGTGGATGGCTATGCCCCGGTGAATCTGCAAGGCAAGATCCAGCCCTTCCTCACCCAGCCACTGCTGGACGCGCGCCTCGACTTTGAAAACCTCGACCTCGGCGCCTTTAGTGGTTATTCCAGCACCTACGCCGGTTGGCGCATCGACCGCGGCCTGCTCACCGCCAACCTGCACTATCGCTTGAATAACGGGCTGATCCAGGGCGATAACCATATCGAAATGGACCAGTTGCAACTCGGTGAGAAGGTAAATAACACCACAGCAATGGATGTCCCTCTGCGCCTGGCGCTCGCGCTGCTGACCGATGAAAACGGCCTCGCCACCCTGGATATAGGCGTGAGTGGCAATGCCAACGACCCCAGCTTTGATGTTGGTAGTGTTATCCGGCAAGCCGTCCGCAATAGCCTGGTCAAAATAGTCCAGGCCCCCTTTTCCTGGCTCGGGAGCCTGGTGGGCAGCAAAGAAGATTTAGGCCAGTTGCCGTTTAACTCCGGTTCATCCCAACTGTTGACCACCGCCACCCGCAAGCTCAAGTCGCTGCAACAGGCGCTGACCAAACGCCCCGAATTGCGCATCGAAATGCGCGGCAGCTACGACCCCAATACCGATGTGCGCGGCTTGCGCGCCGCCCAGGTCAAACAGGTACTCCTGGAGGAAGGACTGGAAAATAAAGACATCAAAGCCCAGAACGAACGCTGGCAAAAAGCGGTGGCGGCGGAATACCGCCAGCTCGGGCTGAAAAGTGAAGGACAGCTCACGCCCGTGCAGATGTATGAACAGTGGCTGCAAACCATAGTGATAGCCCCGGAAGCGCTCAACCAATTGGCCGCGCAACGCAGCATCAATGCCAAACAATTCCTGGTGCAGCAGCTGAAAGTGGATGCCAGCCGCGTACTGGTCAACTCCAGCACCGATTGCAGCCAACCCGACGCCTGCACTCGCCGGATCGTGAAACTGGACCTATCGGACCTGGATCAAAAGGCAGCGGTACCGGAATCCCCGCCAGCAGCAGTTCCTGTAGCCGCGATCCCCTGAAAAAACGGGCGAGATGTTAGCCATCTCGCCCGCGTCACAATTGCCCATCACTCCGGATGCAAACACCCCTAGGGGGTGACTATATTGAACCAGAAGTTGACGTTATCGAGCAGACCGAGGAACTCGTTAAACGCCGCCTGGGTCAAGCGTAGGGAAGCATCGGCTTTCACACCGGATTTCGTTGCAGTGCTAGATTCTATTATCGTCCCCCCTACTGTGAAGCCTTGATTACCGCTGGCGGCGACCAGGTGCCATCGGTCACTGGTTTTTTCGGCCAATACGCGCGCACGTAAAGTGAAAAATCGCCCTTCGGTGCAGGCAACCAGTTCGCGCGCTGTACAGGATCCTTGGGCTCTTCGGCCTGCACATAGATGGTTAGCGATCCATCCGGATTGAATTTTAAATCCTTGTTTTTGGTACCGACCGAAAAGCGGTTGATCTTATTGGCAACGAAGAAATGGTATTCGTTGTAGATAGAGAGCGACCAGAAACCATGCACCGGCGGAGTGCCGTCTTTCGGGAAGGTCACTGTATAACGATTGACGCTGTTCAAACGCGCCCCGCTGGTGTCGAGATCCTGGTAGAAATATTTTGTCTCCTCGGGCGAGTTGACGAGGATGTTCGACTTGGCCACTGCTGTACGGGTGAAGTAGTCGGTGCCGAAACGCGCAACACCGGCCACGGTACTCCAATGGTGTGGTAGCTGTTGGCCATAATTGCGGAACTGGAATAACGGTTTAACCAATTTTTCGTTTGCTTCCTTCGCCCCTTCTGTCATCGCCTGCTTGATTTTCGGATCCGTCTTTGCAGCTGCTACGACAGCAAGTGCTTGTGCATAGCGCGCTTCTTCCCCTTGCAGTGGTGGCGCATCGGCAAGGACAGCCTCAAGCTCGTCCACGAACTTCTCCGGGTTCACCCACTGCGTTTCCTCTTCTTGCGGCGGCGGTCCGGGCAGCTTCGGCAGTTTGTTCCACTCGATACGCTTCATTTCACCGTTGAACTCGGACAGTGGATACATCACAACCCAAGGCAAAACGGATTGGATTGCCTGCTTGTCCTCTTCAGTATCGTCCTGAAAGATCCGCGGACCTGCTATGCCGCTGTTAGTGGAGGAGCGGAACACTTTCGTAATTCCTTTGGGAACCTCACCCTTCCACTGCGGGCCAACAAGCAGGTAAAAACCGGGTTTAGTGCCATGCATAGCGCCGAGCTGGGCAAAGCTGTCGGTGCGGAGATCAACAATCTGATAGACCCAAAAGCGTTTGCCAAAGTCCGGCACCTGAATCACCACGGGCGAGAGATCGAGTGCCAGCGCGCCTATCCCGTACACCACATCCTGATTGGGGCATGCTACCGAGCGCTCAGCGGGGGCAACATAGTCCGTAAGCATGGCGAGTTTGTTGACCGGCGCATGCGCCAGGGAGCCCTCGTACGCCATCTCTTTGACTGGCAGAAAAGAGAGTCGCCGGTTGTAGATATTAACGAGCGGCCAGGACCAGAAGTAGGCGTCACGCCCGACGTGGCGCGCGTATTCCTCGGTGATTTTGACACGTGTGTCCGGGCCGGCCGGAGGTTCCGCCATTACCACTCCTGCGGTAAAGAGAAGGAACAATGCAATAATCTTTTTCATAGGTCGATCTCCGAATTTAAACGTTTGCCAAAACGCGGCTGAGGCAGAGCTTGTGGTATTCACTTCACCACCTCGACATCGGGCAACACCCAAGTCTTATCGAAAAATGCTTTCTTCGGCCCATAGATGCGGAACATCAGCTCGAAACCACGCGTGGGATCTGTGGGTACCCAGTGTGCGTCCTTCCCGGCGGGTGCTTTTGGCCCGAAGTACACATCGAGCGACCCGTCGGCATTCTTCTGCATATCGGTTATCTGGGAGGAGCGGCTGGCGCGGGACATCCCCTTGATCAGCGCATGTGTCTGCCGGTCATAAGCCGTTACGGACCAATACTGCTCCAGTGGGGCGTTTGCCGGAACTCGCAGGCGATAGGTTTTGCCGCCGTCGAAGGCCTTACCGTCCTTGTCGCGAAGGGCAATCAGGTAGAACTGCGCTGTACCAACGTTTTTGATCGCGATATATCCATAGGTGTACATAAGCGCACGCGCGTCTACAGCGTAGCGCTGGGGGTCGGCATAGGCTGAACTCTGGCCATCCATCGCTTCCTGGGCTGTGGGCAACATCCAGTGGCTATTCGGGAAAAATGGTGGGAAGCCCTGGTCATAGCGGCGCGCCAGCACATCCTTTGCCTCAGCTACGGCGGCCACAAGAATTTTTTGCGTGGCCGCATCCGGTGCGAAAGGTTTCCCCTTTTCGATGCCGATTGTACGCAGCACATCGATCATCGCCCGGTCCCGTTCAATCCAGGGCTCGGCCTGCACGATGCGGTTGAGCGATTGGAAAAAGCTCGCGTCGTAGCGGATGGTGCTGTCGTAGTCGACATCCTGCACATCAGTAAAGACCGAGGTGGGCGGATTGGCGGCGGCCGACAGTGGATAGAATTTCATGCGCTTCCCATAAGCAATCGCCGTCGCAACGTCCGCAGCAGCGTGGCTCTTCATATTTACACGCAATAACGCATAACCGCCGTAGGTATCGGGGCGCAGCGCGGTATAGCCGGCTGGTAGTTCACGTTTGTCGCCCGGCGGCAGGATCGCGAATTTGCCGCCTTTACCTTTGTCGATACCTAAAGCACCGACATCTTCCAGCGCGGTTTGCCAGACTGTCATGGTGTTCCCCGTCAGTGATCCTTCCGCGCCAATGGGTGGCACCTCAAGCACCATCGGGCCATCCTTCAGATTAAAGAACAGCATGAAATAGATAGTGTCCGGATTGGGTGTAAGGGTCTGGTTGTGATAATCCATTGGCCGGCCCCAATAGATAAATTGATTCACCTTGCCCTGGGTTTTGGTCAGCATCTCCTGGAGCATCAGATCGGTGTTCACCGCCGGCATACCCCAGATCACTGCCTCAACTGCGCGGCTATGCACCAGTCGCTCATTGGCCTTATCAGCAGGAAAGAATTGTGCACTCGCGGCAGCAGCCAACAAACACACCGTCGAGAGCAGGATGGTTTTTATCGCATTCATAGTAGCTCCTTGAAAAACCCGGTTAGTCGAGCATGGTTGCAATCATTTTTTCTTCACTTGCAGCGCGAATCTATGTTGTGAAATCGAATTGGCTTTTGAAAAAATCAGTTTTTCCGCAAAAAAATTCTGGAAGTCTGCAAAAAATAAATTCCGGCACACTGTTGATGCTGCACCGAGAGAGCGCCCCGGATGCGAATTACAATTTGCTAATTTGCACGCCGAACACAACAGTGGAAAATTCAGGAAAACAAGAAGTAGTCCAAACAACATTCACAATTCAATTAAGACTCGCAGGTGATGCATGTTTTTTGACGGATGCGGTACGAAGACAATCCTTGTAGAGCGAGCCAATATTATTGCCAACAATGAATACAACGACAGAAGGGGCGCAGTGAGACGATCATCGCTAAAAAATTTGACTGTGCGATGACCGTAGAGAAACGATTAATTATTTTTAGCACATAAAATAAATAGCGCCAGCAATTGAGAAGTTTTATCGTTTCCTTACACGTTAAGAATTTTCAACATCAAAAATGGTTAAAAACCAATTAGGTTATACCCAGGTTCAATGCTCCTGTTATTGGCAACGACTCAATCATTCAGCGCGTAACTGCTCTCGCAGCTCCAGCAAAGAGGCATTATTCGGGATTATCTTCAATGCATTATTAACGGCGACTATCGCTTGTGGTGTTTGCCCGTTCGAGTGCAGGGCAACCGCGTAAACATACTGGTAACGCGCATCAGTAGGAGCCAATTCCACCGCGCGTTTGACCGATATCAGGGCGGCTGGCAAATTCTTTAACCGCACTTGTACCAATCCCAAACTGTGATGCAAAGCCGCCGCGTCAGGCATTAGCCTCAGGCCACTCGCCAGGATTTTTTCCGCTTCAGCATCGCGTTCCACCTGGCGATAAAAATCAGTGAGGTTGACGTAGGCGGGTATCCATTTTGGATCAAGTTGCAAGGCGCTTTTATAGGTCGCTTCGGCTTTATCAAACTCACCGCGCTGGAGATAAAAATTCCCCAGGTTAACCTGTGCCGCTGGGTCATCTGCATTGTGTTGCTGCGCGGAGATATAGTCAGCGCTGGCTTTCTCCATTGCGCCGCGATCAGCCGGACTCAAGTTCGCCAGGGGGATATCGGCCAATAACTGCGCCGCCAGCATGCGCAAACTGCGCACCGGGTCGTGCAGCAAGTAAGTTACCAGCTGCTGGCGCAATCCCGGTGGCAGCGGTTGCATTGCATCCAACGCACCCATGCGTACCAGCGGGTCGTTATCACTCAAGGATTCGGCCAATACCATCACCGTTTGCTGGCTGAGCCAGCCCGTCATAGCGCGCGCGGCGGTGGCGCGGGCAATCGCCGGTTGGTTCAGGTCATCCAACAGGGCGACCAATTTGCTGTCGGTGTTAGCGATTTGCTTGCGCGCGGCCTGCAAGGTCTCGGCAAATTGTTGATGGCCGACCGGATCATGCCCATACCAGGTTTTAGTGTGTTGCGCGGCCCATTCGGCGGTTTTATCGGTATGGCATTGGTTGCAGGCATTGGGGGTTCCTAGTGCTGCCGATTGTGCCGGGCGGGGAATACGGAAGCTGTGGTCGTGCCGCTCATCAACCCCCATATAGGTTTTGCTTGGCATATGACAATCCACACACATCGCCCCTGCCGTGCCGGTTTGATGGTGATGATGTTTGGGCGTATCAAACTGTGCCGCGCCGTGGCATTGCAAACAGAGGCCATTACCCTCGGCCTTGAGTTTTAACGTATGGGGATTGTGGCAGTTGCTGCAGGTCACACCCTCTTTGTACATCTTGCTTTGCACAAAGGAGCCGTATTCAAAGTTCTCCTCCAGAATCTGGCCATCAACATGGTAGATGCCCTCATCCAACAAGCTTGGCAAATAGCTATCCATTAGCGGTTGGCCGTGACGATCATCTTCAAATAATTGCGCGCGGCGCGAGTGGCAGGCAGCGCAAACCTGGATCTCGGTTTCCGTGGTGTTTGATGATGGGCTGCGCGGTGCACTGCGTTTGGGCGTGCCGGTATGTGGGTCGATCAGGAAGTGGGCGCCCTGTTGATCGTTAAATACATGGGTGAGGCCTTTGGTTGGCGCCAGCGCTTCCCAACCGGATTCCTGTTTTGCCCAGCGGATGTGTTGTGCACCCGCGCCATGGCAGGCTTCGCAGGCGACATTGATATCCGTCCAACTGGTGTGATACTCGCGCTTGGTCGCATCGTAGTTTTTTTCGAGATGGGTGGAGTGGCACTCGGCGCACATAAAGTTCCAGTTTTGATTGCGACCGGTCCAGTGCAATTCATCTTTGTAGGTGAGCTTTTTATCGGGATACAAATGGAACCAGCGCTGCCCGCCCTCGGTTTTGGGGCGCGTATCCCAGGCGATACCCAGCGCCTGTAACCGCCCGCCGGGAAAGGCGACCAGATATTGCTGTAATGGATAAACACCGAAGGTGTAGCTGATGGCGAAGTCCTGCAACTTGCCGTCAGGGCCATCGGTGCGGACGAAGTATTTATCGCCGGTTTTATAGAAGGTTGAGACGGTGCCGAAGTAGTCAAAGCGGGTATTGTTGAAATCGCCCTTCACCATCTCGGCAGTGGGTTCGCGCATCGCCAGATCGTGATGGGAGCCCTGCCAGTCTTTAGCTTGTTGTTGATGGCAACCGGCACACTGCTCCACCCCCACATAGCGGTTAGTGGGCGGAGCATCCCCGAATGAGCGGAAATTCTCTGCCGAAACCGATGCGGTATTGGCGGGGGCTGAAGTCTGGCTGGTAGTTGTCCCAACCTTGTTATTGTCACAACCAACGAGCAGCAGAGCCACCAACACCAGCGCTTTATGCATAGATTATTTTTTCCCTGGAAACACGCTGTTCCAATCATTTTTCATATCAACCACCGTCCAATGTTGGGTGGCTGCTTCATCCAATGCCTTGTCCAGCTTACCGATATGGGATTTACGGTCGTACGCCCATTCACGCTTTTCATCGGTATGGTGAACAATCAAACAAAAACGCGCACCTGCACCCGCACAAGTCCACTGCAACATTTGCAAATCGCCATCGGAATTGCCGAAGGCAGCAATAGGACGTTGGCCAATATGTTGATTAATACCTGCCGGTTTGCCTTCTTTATCATCGATAAAATTCACCTCCGGCAAGCGCACCAGCACCGGTAGGCCATCGCGCAATTCAAAGCGGGTTTTGATACTGCTGCCGATCACTTGCTCAGGCGGAATGCCATAAACCTCCTGACTAAATACGCGCATAAATTCGATGCCACCGCCAGAGACAATAAAGGTTTTAAAGCCATTAGCGCGCAGGTAATCCAGCACTTCCAACATAGGTTGGTAGACCATTTGGGTATAGGGGCGCCCCGTAGTGGGGTGTTTGGCGGTAGCGATCCAGTCGCGCACTATGGCCGCAAATTCTTCCGTGGTGGTATTGGCGTGGGTCGCCATAATCAAATCCACCAGCGCTTTATCGCCACCGGCTAATGCGCCCGCTATATCGCCTTTCAGTACCGAGGCAAAAGGCTCTTTGGTTTTCCATTCGGGGTGCTGGGGCGCGAGCGCTTTTACCCGGTCAAAGGCAAATAAAGCTTGGAAATACAGGGGCTGCTCTGCCCAGAGGGTGCCATCGTTATCGAATACGGCAATGCGCTGGGCTGGCGCAACATAGTCAGGCGACCCGGTTTTGGTGACTTTCACAACAAACTCAACCAGGCTTTTTTTGGTTGCGGTGTTATTCCAGGAGAGCAACGGATCGGCGGCGAAGACCTGCGCAGTAAATAATATGGCGACAAGCGCAAACAATAATTTTTTCATTGCTTTCCCTCTTAATGAATAGCTCTTAATGAATAGCTCGTAGTAAATAACTGGCACTGAATAAAAAGGGGTGCCGCGATGACCGACAGCACCCCATCTTCGACCTGATTTACGTCCACTTCGGCTGGCTTATTCACCGGCAGATGTCATACCTTTAATTTGTTTCTCCAGCGAATCCAGACTCCAATCGCCCGGTTTCTGGCTGGGCGGATAATCCTTCAATGTCAGCAGGAACTTGCTGGCAACTGCCTGTAGTGGAATCAGCACAAATGCACGTTCGATCATCCAATCGTGATAAGTGTTGGAGTTGTGCTGTGCTTTCTCGAACGGATCACGACGCAGGTTAAATAGCAGCGGTAAACGCAGGTGCACGAGCGGCTCACGCCAGACTTGCAATTGCTCAGCGCGATTCTCCAGGTAAACAGCTTTCCAATCGCCCACACGAATCGCCATTACGGCGCCGTCATCCCCCACATAGATAAACTCTTTACGTGGCGATTCAGTTGTTTTACCCGACAGATAATCAAGTAGGTTGTAGCCATCTATGTGGTTCTTGTAACTGCGCCCGTTCAGAGAAACACCTTTGAGTAGTTTCTCTTTAACATCAGGAGCACCAGCCGCAGCCGCAAAAGTGGGCAACCAGTCTTCATGGGACACAATACCGTTGAGCGTTACATCGGCAGGGAAATGGCCTGGCCAGCGAATAAAAGCAGGTACGCGGAAAGCCCCCTCCCAGTTGGAGTTTTTCTCGCTACGGAATGGCGTGGTACCTGCATCCGGCCAGGTGTTGTAATGCGGGCCGTTATCGGTTGAGTACTGCACAATCGTGTTATTGGCCACACCCAGTTCATCGATCAACTTAAGCAATTCGCCGACGTGCATGTCATGCTCGACCATACCATCGCTATATTCATCCTGACCGGAGATACCTTTGTGCTCAGGCTTTACGTGAGTACGGAAATGCATGCGGGTACCGTTCCACCAACAAAAGAAAGGTTTGCCTTCCTTCACTTTGCGGGTGATGAAGTCCTTCGCTGCCGCCAGGGTCTCATCATCAATGGTCTCCATACGTTTCTTGGTCAGGGCGCCAAGATTTTCAATGGTTTGTCCACCCTTACCATCAGCCTTGGATTTGATAATGCCGCGCGGGCCGAATTGCTGGAGAAAGGTTTTACCGTTGGGTAGCTTCATGTCGCGCGGATAGTCAGGATTCTCCGGCTCTTCTTCTGCATTCAGGTGGTAGAGGCTGCCAAAAAATTCGTCAAAACCATGCACTGTAGGCAGATGCTCATCGCGATCACCCTGGTGGTTTTTACCAAACTGGCCAGTGGCATAGCCTTGGCTTTTCAGCACAGTTGCCATGGTCACATCGGTCTTTTGCCACCCCTCTTTGGCGCCCGGCATCCCCACTTTGGTCATACCCGAGCGCACCGGCACCGAACCGCTGATAAAAGCTGCGCGACCGGCAGTACAGCTTTGTTGCGCGTAGTAATCGGTAAAGGCCACACCTTCTTTGGCGATGCGATCAATATTGGGGGTTTTGTAGCCCATCATGCCGCGGTTATTGTGGCTGATATTCCAGGTGCCTATGTCATCGCCCCAAATGACCAGAATATTAGGCTTTTTGTCTTGCGTGCCTTGCGCTTGTACCAAGCCGGTAAACAGGGATATCAATACACCTGCTATCCAGGCAGCGCGCCTGGTCCAATTCAGTTTACTCAAACGACTCATAGTTTCTTCCCTCCTAGCGGTATTTTCGGTTAAAGGTTCACTTGCTAAACACTTCACTTACAACACACGATTACTTGCAGGATGCTCACTATAGATCGACCGTTCATTCCCCCCCTTCTTTTACATTCTCCCTATTACGGTTTTGTGCGGATGGCTGAAAAATGCACCAGGCAAAAAAGCCAAGTACAACGTTGAACTACAAACGTTTGAGCAGATGCGGATACACCAGCCAGGCTGGATATCAGGGTTAATTATGCGGATTGAATCCGATATTGAAGTGGATTGGAGGCGGATTTAAAAAATGCCCCTTTCTTAGCCGCAAGCTAATCCTGTTTAAGAACAAATCTAATTAAAGTACAGTTTTCAAACTTTACGTGCTTTTTTTGATCACATTGAAGTTGCGGCTTCCACATATCGCATACATGCAAATGTGACGAGGGATAGCAGCAGATGCAGCAGGAGCTCAACAAAAACGCGGCGCCTTGCACCGCGTTCACTTACAGAGAGAGTTTATTGCCGCTCCCAGCCTTTAGGTTTTTTGCAGAAGGTGTAGCTGCCATCCATAGTACCGCCAGTTGAATTGCTAATACTGATGGCTACATCGCGACAAGGTTCTCCCGCCTCAATGAAATAGGCGGTAGGAACCACTATCCCGGCATTTTTGGACTCAGGGTTAAACCAGGAAGCCGGGAGTTTATTATCCTTCTCCGAGCCGAGCACTTCGTTCAGAGTACCCTCCAGCAACGCCAGATCCTGTTCAGTCAGTTGGCTGACCAATGAATATTTCACCTTCCATTTTTTATCGCTGTCGCGGCAAATATCAAACCGGTAAAACTCGGGTTTGTCAGTGCCCTTGCTCAACCGGAACAGTGTCCTGCGACATTCAGTAGTGCCCTCCTTGAAGGAGAGCTTGGGTTTGATCTGCACCTGGATACCCGTGTTGGGCGATAGCCAATTGATGATTTCCAGATCCGGTGTCTTATCAAGCACGACACCAATTTCCTGTTTGAGCGCGACTATTTCTTCCGCACCCAATTTCGCCAACAAACTGTCATCCAAAAACTTCAAATTGACCGCCTGGGCAGTCAATGGAAAAACGGCCAACAACATAGATTGCAGCGGCAAGCACAACAGCCGGGCGGCGCGTTTTACTTGCTTTGCATTGACTAGATTCGCCATAGCTTTACCTCTTCGTTTTTGTAGCATTCACCCACACGCGCAGCACAACAAATTATTTCGCTGGTGGCTGGCGAGTCGGGTATTGGGCAAAAATATTGGCAACTGCTGCATTCACTGCCGCTTGTGGGTTCTCCATCACTTCCTTCGTCAAACGGCCTTCGGTCGTGCCTTCCCACACCAATTGCTTTTTCTTGGCATCAACCACATCGATATTCACGGTGCCCACTTTGTAGTGCACGGTATCGACATCGTGTGAGTAGGGAATACCAGAGTACATGCCATAGCGATAACCGTAATAGCCCGAGTAACCCGAATAACCGGTGCTGCGCACATCGGTACGCGCTTCAGTGTTGGTGGAGAAGTTGACCAGCAAATCGGGGTTAGCTGTGGTCAGGGTGTAACCCAAACCGACCATCTCGCGCTCAACTGCTGATTTGAAATAACCGGTAATCAACGTGGAATAACCAGATCTGTCAGTCGCGAGGGTTTCAACAAATGCAAAAGTGCGGAAGCTACTGAAATTCGCATTGCGGTCATAATCGCTTCGCACTTTAGGGGTAGAGGTACAAGCAGATAAAACAAGGATGGCAATTGCTGCTTGCCAAAGGTTCAGTACGCGCATGGGTAATTCTCCTTAATGCATAACAATAGATAAGTATTTGTTGTTAAAAATCACAAACCTGTGCGGATTCATTCTTAACGATGAACTGCGTGGCCGCAAGGTTAATTTCAACAAAAACCTGACCGGTATTGCAGCACCATAGCTGCAGAAACTGTGCCCTACCGGCACGAAACAAGATGCGCCAACTTATTTTTGTAATTTGTGACGCAAGTCAGTAGTATCGCCGGCAGATTTTTCTGGATTGAACCTTTTCTGGATTTGATAGTGCTCATAGGAGAAACACGCAATGGAACCAGGTATAAAAATAATCGCAGGTGGCGTGGTGTTATTTGTGCTGGGAGGGCTCTCGGTTTACCTCATTAGTCGTCCCGACGACGCCTCAACGCAAACAATTAACCCTGTGCAAGCGGACTATACGCCACCAACACCAGCAGTCTCTGCCAATACCCCTGATACACCCGCCAACACGAGTGCAGAATCGTTTTATGAAGCTGCCGACGCACGCCGCGAACAACATTTAAGTGATAAAGCTGAAGCCGACCGACTTGCTAAATTGAAGGCGGCTAAAGAACGCAGTGTGGAATGCAAGTTCTGGAAGCAGCAACAAAAAACATCCAGTGCTGCCGCCAAGATCGATGAGAAAATTAACGAGCACTGCAACCTGCCCAGCTCCTCTACTGCAAGTATCAGCAGTGCAGCAAGCGACTCCAGCTCACCCATCAACAATTCAACCGCCAGTGCGCCTGCGGCCGAATCTCCTTAATACAGCGATACTGCACTGCCCGTTTGGCGGTTGCCACTCAATTGCAGCGGAATTATTACAAGTAATTTTGTAGCGACAGAAAGAAATAAGATCGGCAGGAAATTACAATTTTTACAGCGGAGATGCCCAATAACCCATTGCGGGTTTATTGGGCACCAGAGGATTAGAAGCGGTAATCAAAACCTATGCTATAGGCAGTTAAATCGAGATCCGCATCATTATCTTTCAACAATTGGCGCACTTCAAAATTGAGCACAAAACCGCGGTTAATCACAAAGCCCGCACCAGCACCGTAAGAGAACCCATCAAAATCTTCTGAATCGCCACCCTCACCGGAAAAGCTCGCAACGGTATAACCTGCCAACAGATAGGCCTTGGCTGTGTCATTGGCACTTTCAGTGCGGTAGTAGATAGAACTGTACGCATCGAGATTAGGCTCACTGTCACCAGCACCACCTAACCGTATTTCGCCGCCCACATAGGGATTTAACTTATAGCCACCCACTGCTTCAAGCGCAGTCCAGCGACCAAGATCACCATTTGCATCAACCTCAACCAGATTGCCACCAAGGTAAAAACCACTTCTTGATTGGGTATCGGCTACTGCCGATACCGCCGCCAGGGATAAAACTGCTGCGACTAGATATTTCATTCAGTGTATTTCCTTTTGTTAAGTAAATTATTGGTCGCCACAAACCAGCGGGATTCTACTAGCAGCCCCCGCCATTTTTCAACCTTAGCCAGATTTCACTGCTTATGCCAGCAACCCCAGCACACCTTCATAAGTTAGCTTGATTCCGGTCAACAACAAAAAACCGTAACTGATCCAATAAAAAATCCGGTCAGATACGCGGTGATGTAAATAAACACCCAACCATACCCCCAATGGGGCCAAGGGTAAAAGCGCGAGCGAGGTAAAAAAAGAAGCACCGCTGATTTGCCCAAGCCACACATAAGGAATTAATTTTATAAAATTGATAATCGCAAAAAATAAAATTGTGGTACCTGCCAACACCGATTTTGATAAGTGTTGCGGCAACAAATAAATCGCGATGGGCGGTCCACCGGCGTGGGCGATATAACTGACATAGCCAGCAATACTTCCCCAAAAACTGCCTGCGATTCTATTGGGTGAACGCGGCTCCAGTCGCTCCAGAAAATGCTTTCCCCACAGATAATGAGCAACAAAATAAATCGACAGCAAGCCAATAATCAGTCGCACCCAATCGGCGTTGGTCATTTCAAAAGTCAACGCACCCGCAACAGTACCCAGCAATGCACCAGGCAACAAAATTTTCAGGTTGAGTTTGTCCCAGGTACTGCGAAAACTCCACAAACTGACTGCATCCATACTGCATAGGATGGGCAACAAAATTGCCGCCGCCAGGCGAGGATCGATCATGAGTGATAACAATGGCACCGCGAGTGTGCCAAAACTACCGCCAAAACCGCCTTTGGACATGCCAACCAGAATTACAACCGGTATGGCGAGAAGATAAAACGAAAAGTCACTGATCATAAAGACTACTGCACAGAATGATTTACAAAAGAGCCTGGCAGCATGATGGCATTGCACACATTTATCCAGCGCACCTTGCGCATTGGATTAAATAATTATTCGAGCGTGACCGGATAATAATCGAATTCACAATAATTGGAGTTGATATCACACACTTCAATCAACATATACACTTTTTGCGGCACCTGGCCTATCAAAGGATAGATATCAACTTCACTCGCCGAACCATCGCACGACATATAAAAATCGCTGGTGTATTCGCACACCCAGTTACCGGACTGATCACAACGACGCCCCGCGCCGCAGACTTGCGAGTGAATAACCAAACTATTGTCCAGGGTTGGGCGGTCATTGATACGCAGGGATACCGTGTAATCTTCCAGGCTGTTTACATCCCAAAAAATTTCATAGAGCCCGTCGTACAGATAAGGGCTAAACGCTAACAGAGGATGATTAGGCGCTGCGGTATCAACATCGTAGCTATCGATAATATCGAAGGCATGCAACTCGGGAACATATTCTTCGTGGTGGTGATCATCAACCGTAGTAGAACCGCCCCCGCAGCCAGACAGAACCAGTGATATAGATAAGATGTATGCAGCGGGCAGGATTTTGATCATGGCACAACTCCGTAGAAGTATACGATGCTGATGCTAGAGCTGAGCCACTGAATCCTGCCTGAATAATTTTAATAGCAACCGTCATACATCCGACCTGCAATCGTGCAGGTTAGCGATACAAATTTAGTATCGTAAATTTCATGCTGTAACTTTTATGTCGTAGCGTTGATGTCACAACCTGAGTGTCACCGCTCTAATGTCGTAACGTTAGCGACGGTTTCAAATTGACCGAACCATCTTCTTCCAGTCGCGCATGTTGGGTCGCTTCCGCATTGGCTACGATAACAATCGGCTGCATAAACAATGGCCTCCGCACAAACCACAGATACCAGCCAAAACTTTCCAGGCTGTGGAGTGCGAGCAATTGGGATTCATTGAGATAGCGACCGAGGTCGATAGGCACTGCTTTTTGTACGCCGCGTCGATTATCAACAACATGCTGCAAGCGTTCGGCGAGTGTAGATTTGAGAGGTGATTTTGACGTTCTAAGATCCTGCATATTGCAACTCCCTTAACCAGTTAAACCAACCCTGGGAGCTATGACCATCTTTATCATATTGATACATAACGCCCTTTACACAAGTGTCGCGATAATTATCATTTTTGTCAAAAACCGTGTTGGAATATCCAGAAATGCCATCAGCATGCTTTTACATAATTGATATGCACAAAATTCCCGCCTACCCGCTAGAATCACTCCCATTATAAGAACGTTAACTCGGTCGCCCTATTTACTTTAGAACGGAGTTTGCTCCATGAACCTTACCCGCTTGAATACACCGCTGGCCCACAGACTTTTATTGATCGCCAGCTTTTGCCTGAGCCCCTGGGCACTGGCCGATACCAGCGAAACCGAATTAGTCAGCCAGAAAGTCGAACAACTGCGCAAGGCCATGGTTGATGGCGACGGCAAAGCCCTCAATCAGCTATCCTCCCCACTGCTGAGTTACGGCCACTCGGGTGGCCACATCGAAGACCAAAATGCCTTTATTGAAAAAATAGTCAGTGGCAAATCGGATTTTGTCACTATGGAACTGGCCGACCAAACCATTAGTATTTCCGGTGATGTCGCACTGGTGCGCCACAACCTGAACGCCGACATTAAAGATGGCGGCGTACCCAATACCATTCACTTGGGGGTATTGCTGGTGTGGCAAAAACAGGCGGGAGAATGGAAACTACTCGCACGCCAGGCAATTAAATATCCACCGCAAGCGCACTAATTATCACCTGGGAAAAATCTATGAAACTTTACGGCAGCTATACATCACCCTTTGTGCGCCATGTGCGCATAGTGTTACTGGAGACAGAGCAAACATTTGATTTTATCGAAACCGATCAAGCAGGCAGCACTGCCAAGTCACCTACGCAACGCGTTCCCTTTCTTGAAGATGGCAACATATTTCTAACGGATTCCCTCTCTATTGTTAAATACCTGCGCGAAAAAGCCGGGCAAGACTATTGTAGGAGTCCGCAAGAATTGGATGATATCTGCCTGGTAAACACGGTGATGGATGCCGCAGTGAATTTATTTTTTATCAAGCGCGATGGCGTCGACATAACGACAATTCCCTATTTGCAACGCCAGGCCGCACGCGTTCAATCTACGCTGGCAGAACTCAATAAATTCACTCCACCATTAGCGGCTCCCTATAACGATGCACAACTCAGGCTCGCCTGCTTTATCGGCTGGGCAAAGCTCCGCAATCAGGTTGATTTTTCAGCCTACGAAAATCTGGAAAAGTTTTATGCAGGCGCACTGAACTATCATCATTTCCAGGCAACTCGGCCGCCGCAAAGCTAATGTTTTTCCAGCAAAAATAAAAAAGGCGCCGCTTTAATTAAAAGCAGCGCCTTTTTTATTGAGTACAACAAATCAAATCCCATACACAATTTTTGGTTTACGCAACTGCCGGATGGTGTATGTCAACAAAACAACAGCGATAACACCTGATACCAACCACAACTGCGCAAAATGGGCAGCGGTGATTGTACCACCCAATAATAAATCCTTGATCAATACCTGATGCCCCAACACCGGCACCCAGCGAAACCAGTCGGCATAGGCGCTGGGATTAAACAGGGTATAAAACAGTGGCACCATCGGGATAAACACCATCAAACCCATATAGGTTTGGGCATCTTTAAAACTGCGTGCAAATAATGAAATTAAAAATTGCAGCCCGGTTGATAAAAGCGCAAGTGATGCCAACACCACATACACTCCAGCCAATTCCAGGGGCGATACATCAACACGCAGGCCCAATTCCTTAAAGGGCACATAGGCAAATGCAGCCACCAGGAGCGTTACCTCCACGAGCAAAACCATTAACGTCAACGAAAAACTATTGAGCCACTTGCCCAAGATCAAAGCAGCCGACGAAACAGGCGTAATCAATAAAGACTCCAGTGAACGGCGCTCGCGCTCACCGGCGGTCATATCTGCACTAAAACCAACGCTGCCCATAAATGCGGTGAGGATTAATAACATGGGCAAACTCGCCATGACAAAAAATCCCATTTTTTCATCGCTGGCGATATTGAGATCGCGGATATAAACCGGATTGGCAATACCGGGAGAAATACCGCGCGATAACAACCGCAAACTGCCCATGCGGCCATTCCAACTCCATATTTGCTGACGCACGAATTGAACCGCGCCTTGCAATTTATTATTGGTTGCATCAAATACCAATGCCAATTCGATCGATTCACCAGTGGCAAATTTTTCGCGCGCATCCTTGGGAATAATCAGGGCATAACCCAACGCCCCTGTTTCCACTTTCTGGTAGGCGTCATCTGCAACAGCATCGACTTGCACTCCGCGTTCTTGCAACCAATCAACCAAGGGCGGCAATAATTCAGCCCCCACAACAGCGAGTTTGATAGGCTCATTGTTGGTCGCTTTGGATTGGTTGCTCATATGGATAATAAACAGCGACGACGCAACAAATACACCCACAAAATAAATCGGCATCAGGAGCGTCATGCGCAAGCTTTTATTATCGCGCAGGGCATCGCGCCATTCCTTGCGAAACACTATCGCAATTTTGCTCAACAACTCACGCATTTTGCAGCTCCTCTTGCGGCTGGACCAAATTGACAAACGCCTCTTCCAGGTTATGCGATTTACCTGCATCCAGGATCGCTTCCAGATTGCCATCTGCCAAAATTTTTCCGTGGGAAATAACAATAATGCGATCACATAAACCGCTCACTTCGTGCATCAAGTGACTGGAAAAAATAACACAGCGCCCCTGCTGTTTTAACTCGTGCAATAACCTGCGCACCGCACGAGTGGTAATCACATCCAGGCCATTGGTCGGCTCATCTAATAAAACATGTTGCGGTTGATGGACAATGGCACGGGCCAAGGCTGTTTTCATCCGCTCGCCCAACGAAAAACCTTCTGCACGGCGCTCGGCAATTTTATCCATACCTAGCCAATCAATTAATTGGTTGATCGATTGCTCCAGTCCACTGCCTTGCAATCCCTGTAATTCGCCAAAGTAACGGATATTTTCGCGCGCCGTTAAGCGTTTATATAAACCCGTATCATCCGGCAACACACCCAATTGTTGTCGCGCCGCGTTGGGATTTTTACTTACCTGATGCTCATTGACCCAGACCTCGCCTGCACTCGGTTGCAACAGGCCGTAGATCAAACGCATCAGGGTTGATTTGCCCGCACCATTCAATCCCAACAAGCCGGTAATCTCACCATCATTCAAGGTAAAACTCACATCATCCAGCGCGGTAATGGCACTGGCAGCCGCCGTTTTTTTCAAGCCGGGAAGATTAAAGCCACTGTGTTTTTTTGCAGCAAAAATTTTGCTGAGATTTTCCACACGAATCATTCCTGTACACTCCCTGTTGATGACCCATTGCTTGACGCAGAACTGGCCAATTTCTTTTGACTGGCACCTAACACCAAAGGCAAGGGTTTTATCTTGCCGACACAATCCGCCTTTACATTCTGCATGGATGCACGCTCAATAAATTGGGCAATCAATTGCGGCACACAACCTTCGGAGGAAATTGAATGATTGCCACCTGCCGCAACCAACGTAGTCGCATTGGATAAATGTTCTGCCACTGTTTTCGCCCAAGGCTCTGGTGTAACCGGATCATGGTTACCCGAAAGCAAGAGCGCAGGCACTGTACTCTTAATTGGTTGCCAATAATCATCCGGCAATTTTGCCTTAGGCCAGATGGCACAAATCGGCTGCATTTCTTTTACAAAGTGAAGCCCAAAAAAAGGCGCGCTCTGTTCAATATCCGCTGGGGATAACTGTGGCCAATCTTCATTGCAAATAACGCTGTAGCGCATGGCCTCTGCGATATTCATCAACTGCGACTGCTCGGCAGCAAGTGCAGAGATAGTCGCCAGCAAACGATAATCTCCTTGTTCGGCACGGCTAATCGCGCGCGGCAAAAGCACAGTTAAATCGCGGGAATAGAGCGACATAAACAACAAGGATGAAAATGAACGCGGCGTTAAATGCAAGGTTTCAAACTGCTGGTTGCGCGGATGTTCATAACTAATCTCCAGCGGTTCACCCTTGGTTTGCAAGCGCGCCAGGATGGTTTCGGTTTTTTCCACTATATCGCCAAACTCCGCAATGCAATCGGGTTGTGCAAGACATTCATTATTCACTGCCACTAAAGCAGCCATAGCATCGCGGGCAAAATATTTAGGCAGGGAAATGCCCACAGGCGCCACACCATCCAACACCATGCTGCGCGCCTGTTGTGGATAGCGGCGGGCATATTCCAGCGCAACACGGGTACCGTAGGAGCCGCCCCAGAGATTAATTTTGTCGTAACCCAATGCGATACGTACCGCGTCCAAATCCTGCACCGCATAAGTTGTGGTGTAGAAAGCCGCATTATGCTGGTACTTTTCTGCGCACGCTTTTATCAGCGCGAGATATTTTTCTGTCTGCATTACCTCCGGCAACTTTAAATCTTCTGGCGCCGCCTGTTCACAGCGCAGCGGATTGGATTTGCCTGTGCCGCGCTGATCCACAAAAACCAGATCACGATTTTTGCGTACATCTGCAAAGAATCCATGGATCTCTTTCGCCATATCAATAGAGGAACCACCGGGGCCGCCCTGAATTAAAAACAGCGGGTCGGCATCAGCTACCGGGCTAATTGCCGGCAACCGCAAAATCGCCACATGGATCTCGCTGCTGGTTGCATCCGCAGGATTTTCTTTCACGATTAATTCACCGCACTCAGCGCCATATACCAATGGTGGCTTGCCCGTTTCCACAAACCCCGGACAAGGTTTTAGAATGGATGTTGCAGCTGAATACTGATCGTTTTTTTCATTACAGCCGGATAAAAAAAACACTAGTAATAACGGTAGGATTCCATAGATGGGCCTGGTGATATTCATCCTTTAATTCCCTCGCAATCTAAAAGTATCAATAGAAAACTGTGCATTTGTTATTGCCCTGAAAGCAACTGGCGCAAACTATCCAGCAATTGTTTATCTGTTATTTCCAGCTGCCGCGCCGCCAAAACCAATTGCTCAAGTTGCGGCTGCAAATGTTGCAATCTTGCTTGCTGCGAATATTGCTGTTGATCCTGGGGTGCAATTTGCATCGGCTTACCTCGCTGCCGCATCAGCAACCCTTCCACCTCCAACAAACTATAAGCTTTGGATATCGTCATGGGGTTTACCGCATGCTCCAACGCCAACTCGCGCACTGAAGGCAATTCATCGCCCGCCTGCAATTGCCCTCCGGCAACCATGCGGCGCACCTGTTCAGCCAGTTGGCGATAAATGGGAATACCGGATTGAGGGTTAAGAGTGAACATGTTATCGCGCACCGTTAAAATCGAGGCGCCGCCAGGATCTTTCTGCTAATGATCTAATCCCCAACACAAGCAATACGCCCACAAATGCCGTGCAACTACTTAAATTTAATAAACTATCAAGTTGTTCCAGATTGGACAGTCCATTTAAATAGGATATGTAGCCAAAACCAAGAACATAGAGCAGTCCATTTAACCAGCCAAAATACAAAATGCTTGCCTGTGTGCTTTTATAAAGTATAAGGCCAAGATAAAAACTGGTGCAGGACAACACAAGCGCCACTATCAGATAAAAAAATACATGCTGCATTGTGAAATAACCAGGCGATAACACTACTGCGACCAATACTGCGGCGACCACAATAGGAAGCGTCCCAATAATTAAGCAGGGATAATATAACCGCTCCATAAAATGGAACATTCGTTCTCGTGGAAGGAAATTCAATAACCAAATTTTTTTAAAATTTTTGAACACCATTATTGCCATTGAACTACCAAAAGCAGCAATAAAAATACAAAAAAATGCCCCCGTCATAACACTAAAAATAGCATCCACTGTTTGGGGTTTTAACAACAAGCTGGCGATAACATAGGCGATTGCAATTAGAACTGGCGGGACCAGACCACGTTTCAAATAAGATACGCCGCCGTCATGCGCTCCTATTAACAAAGTACCTACCAAAGTTTTTGGTTTGGTCGCCAAATACACCTGCCACGACCCGAGCGGATTCATTTGCCATTCATTCAATTCAGCCTGCGAGCAACCAACCATATTTTTTATATATTTGGCAGGCTTCCAATATAACCACCAACGCAAAAACACCAACCAAGTCACTATCAATACAGCAAACGAAAACCACAACGGCTGGGCAATAAACCACCCGCCAATCTGAATTGCCATAAACCACAACACCCAGAGAACAAACTGCACCCAACCTTTTTGCGATGCCCACACAGCAAATAACTGCAATAACATCATGGTGGTAAAAATGGCAATAAAACCACTGAAGGTAACTACCAGCGGCTCCTTGAAAACCAGTATTCCGATAATAAATAAAGATGCCAGCACCGCATTCAATACAACTACCGCACAACCCAGCAAACGGATATTAGCAAGACTATCGAGCTGGCGACTGGAAGCAACAGCAACTAATTGCGCTGGCAAATAAAATCCAGTCAAAACAAAAAACATCGCGGCCACTCCCAAGCCCATCATCAACACTAATGGCATTGCCCATATCCAATGAACTATGCTGCCAATCAGTGACAGCAATATACCCGCTACCAAAACCCATTTATTAATAGGAATAAAAAAGCACAACGCACGCGTTAATTGCCAAAATTGATTTACCGATAGAGTGCTCATTCGCCATTCATCTCCAGAAAAATATCTTCCAATGACAAATATTCAACCTCGACTTGCGCTGAAAGTTGTTGCGCAATTTCCTGCCGCAATTCGGGGCGCCATTGCGCCAGCGTCACCACCGCTTGATTGCCCGTGACGCGCTGCCGCATCACGTTGGCTAACGGCAGGCTGGCAGGTAGTGTCGAATCGAAATAAATGGTTAACCGCGCAACGGATTCTTTCAACTCATCCAACCCGCCCTGATAGACCAGATGGCCATCGCGCATCATCCAGACCTGGTTCGCAACACGCTCCACATCGGAAATAATATGGGTAGAAAATATCACCGCGCGGTTTTCGTCGGCAGCGATCTCGACTAATTGCTGCAAAAATTGGCGGCGAGCAATAGGGTCAAGACTGGCAACAGGCTCATCCAGGATTAATAATTCAGGTTCATGGGCCATGGCCAATAAAATCGATAATTTTTGTTGTTGCCCCACTGACATTTTCCCCACACGCAGGTCCATAGGAAGCAACCATTCAGCCACTAGCTTATCGACCAGATGTTGATTCCAATGTGCGCGGAAAGATTTAAACAGAGCCAAATGCTCTGCCGCTGTTTGCCCTTGGAGTAACTCGGTTTGCTGCGGTACAAATCCAATGCGCTGCTTTATAGTTCCATCAATTTGCGTTGCATCCACACCTGAAATCCTTGCCTCACCACACGAAGGAAATGCAAAACCCAAAAGGGTTTCCAATAACGTTGTTTTACCCGCGCCATTTTTTCCAAGCAAGGCAATGACTTGACCAGGAAATACTTCCGCCGTAATTCCTTTCAGGATACTGACGCCGCCGAGTTGGCGTTGGAGATTATTGAGCTGGATTAATGCCGACATGGGAATTTCCTTGTGCACGAAATTTATTATTGATTACTGTAAGGCTTAATCATGTAGCCGCGTTTTTTTAACTGCGCAAGCAGACCGTCTTTACTACTCAGATGCAAACTACCCACCAGTACCAACTCCACATCAGGTGAGGTAAACATCTGTTCGATTTTGGGTAGCCAAGCCTGGTTGCGCGCCACCAATAATTGTTGATAAACCTGCGGCGTTTCCTTGCGCATATCAGCGGCCATCTCTTTATCCAGTTTATCCAACTCACCGGTGCGCCAATACACGAGGGATTTCTCCAACACATGATCCATTTTATGTAAGTCGCGGAGGGTTCCTTTAATGACCAGATTGGCATCCATATCCGCGAGCAACTTCAATTGCCCCAACACTTCATCCGTGGTTTCCAATTCCTGTATGGCTTTACCGCTAAGGATGGCCTTTTGATAAAAATAGGTATCCACTCCCTGCCCCACGCCAAAACCTTTGCGCTGCATTTCAGCAACCGACAAACTAAGGCTGACAAACATAGCTTTGAACATACTCAATTGCCCAAGCGGGAGTTGGCGCTCATCGGCAAATTTTTGTAATTCCTGCCAGAGTTTTGGCTGCAAGTCCTGGGACAGGTTTTTACCGCCGCTGTACATAAATGCCTGCGCCATCTGTTGGCCAAACTCGGGCGAGCTGGCTTTTTTCATATCCGTTTCAAGCACCAGGATTTTGGCGTTTTCATAAGCCCGCTCAAATTCGGCTGGAAGCGGATAATCGCTATTGCGCAGCACATGGATGGTGCCTCCAAGATAAACCTTATGGTCGCCTTTGGTGATTTCATACAAGCTAGTTTCCGCGCTGGCGGAAATACTGAGTAACGCAAATAGACCGGCAATTAATTTAAAACAGGGATTCATCTCTCGCTCCTTGGCTGGGCTTGGTTATTAGGTGTATCACACATAACGCACAGTGTATTATTACACTAATACACAAAGACAGAATTGGCAAGCCTTAAAAACAAAAACGCCCGCCTCTCTCGAGGCGGGCGTTTTTGTTTAAAACATCAGCGGGAAAAATTACTCTTCTGTAGATTCCACCGCAGGTGCTGCACCTGACTCTTCAGCCATAGCTTCTTTAATCGAGAGCTTGATACGGCCGCGCTGGTCTACATCGAGACATTTCACTTTAACAACCTGGCCTTCTTTCAAATAATCGCTCACGCTGGCTACGCGCTCGTCGGCGATTTGAGAGATGTGCACCAGGCCATCTTTGCCCGGCAGGAAGTTTACGAATGCACCGAAGTCTACGATGCGCACCACAGTACCTTCGTAGATTGCACCGATCTCTGCTTCAGCAACGATACCTTGAACGCGCAGGATTGCAGCGTTAAGTGCTTCGGCGTTGTCAGCGTAAATCTTCACAGTACCGTCATCATCGATATCGATTGAAGATTGGGTTTCTTCGGTAATTGCACGGATAGTTGCACCGCCTTTACCGATGATGTCGCGGATCTTGTCCGGATGGATTTTGATGGTTTCAAAACGCGGTGCATTTTCGCTAACCACTGAACGTGATTTGGCGAGCACTTTGTTCATCTCGGCAAGAATGTGTAAACGCGCGGCCAGGGCTTGCTCCAGTGCGATTTCCATAATCTCTTCAGTGATACCTTCGATTTTGATATCCATTTGCAGTGCAGTCACACCGCTGGTGGTACCGGCTACTTTAAAGTCCATATCGCCGAGATGATCTTCGTCACCGAGGATGTCGGTCAATACCGCAAAGCCGTTGGCTTCTTTTACCAAACCCATTGCGATACCGGCTACTGGCGCCTTGAGTGGAACACCGGCATCCATCAATGCCAATGACGATCCGCACACCGAAGCCATAGAGCTTGAGCCGTTGGATTCAGTAATTTCACTCACTACACGCAGGGTGTAAGGGAAATCAGATTCTTTTGGCAGAACAGCGGCAACACCGCGACGCGCCAAACGGCCGTGGCCGATTTCACGACGGCCAGTGGCGCCCATACGGCCACACTCACCGACCGAGAAGGGCGGGAAGTTGTAGTGCAGCAGAAAGGCGTCTTTTTTGGTTCCTTCGAGGAAGTCGATGATTTGTGCATCGCGCGCGTTACCCAGAGTCGCTACTACGAGCGCTTGAGTTTCACCGCGAGTGAACAACGCCGAACCGTGCGCCTTGCCCAATACGCCAACTTCAACTTGAATTGGACGAACGGTTTTGTTGTCGCGGCCATCGATACGTGGCTCGCCCGCTACGATGCGCGAACGCACCAAACGGTATTCAACCATACCGAATTCCGCTTTGATTTCATCAGCAGAAAAGCCAGTCGCTTCGGTCGCCAATTCAGCAACTGCTTGATTGCGCAGTTCGCCCAGACGATCGTAACGTTTTGCTTTATCGGTGATGCGATAAGCCATGCCGATTGAATCGCCAAAGTCTTTTACCAATGCCTCAGTCAGTGCAGTTTTTGCTGCAACTGGCTGCCAATCCCAACGCGGCTTGCCCGCATCGCGCGCCAACTCAGCACAAGCCTGTACAACAGCTTGCAGTTCTTGATGAGCGTAAAGTACAGCACCGAGCATGATATCTTCAGGCAATTCTTTTGCTTCAGATTCCACCATCAATACAGCGTCTTTAGTACCGGCAACCACCATGTCCAACTCGGAAGTTTCGAGTTGCACGTAGCTTGGGTTGAGGATGTAGCCTTCTTCCTGGGTGTAGGCAACACGCGCGCCGCCAACAGGGCCATTGAATGGGATACCGGAAATCGCCAGGGCAGCAGAAGTGCCAATCATGGCGACGATATCGGGATCGTATTGCTTATCGGTAGAAACAACGGTGCAGACTACCTGCACTTCGTTGAGGAAACCTTCGGGGAACAATGGACGGATCGGACGGTCGATCAGGCGGGAAGTCAGGGTTTCTTTTTCGGAAGGACGGCCTTCACGCTTCAAATAACCGCCAGGGATACGGCCGGCGGCATAACTTTTTTCCTGGTAATGCACAGACAACGGGAAAAAATCCTGTCCGGCTTTAGCTTCTTTTGAGCCAACTACGGTACAAAGTACACTCACTTCGCCCATGGTGGCTAATACTGCACCGGTTGCTTGACGAGCAATGCGGCCAGTTTCGAGGGTTACGGTTTGGTTGCCGTATTGGAACTTCTTAATAATCGGATTCACTCTTTTATCCTTTATATTCACTAAAATTCAATTGCGTTAATTGTTACGCGTCTATTTAAGTTTGCTCATTCATATCGATACAAAATCAGTACAAACAATGCATCCTGCCCGAGCGCTAACGTTTTCTCTTATCAGCGCAAATCCCTATTTTCTTTCTGTAATTAAAAACTAAAAGCAACTTTTCTCACGAGAAGAAAAAAAGTGCCCGCAGAGCGGGCACTGGACAAACTTAACGGCGCAGACCTAATTTTTGAATCAGTGCAACGTAACGAGAAGAGTCCTTACCTTTCAGGTAGTCCAGCAATTTACGACGCGCGTTTACCATACGGATCAAACCGCGACGTGAATGGTGATCTGCCTTGTGGTCAGCGAAGTGGCTTTGCAGTTTGTTGATGTTGATAGTCAACAGAGCTACTTGAACTTCGGGCGAGCCAGTGTCGCCTTCTGCTTGTTGGTACTCTTTAACGATTGCAGCTTTTTCAGAAGCACTCAGTGCCATGATGTTTTCCTCGATTAATATGCAATTAAATTACAGCCCGCCCGTGCATATTTACAGGTGGGTTGTTGCGGTGATTATCCGACCCTTGTTAAAAAAGTGGTGGATGTCATCCGCGGCTTTTTACCCGATAAGCAATGCTTGTGGGTAAATTCTTTGTACCCCGCTCGATCCGTAGGTTGGATAAGAAGTGAGTTTACGAACTTCGCCATCCGACACTGCTGTCGGATGGCATTGCTCGCGTAACTCGCACTTTATCCAACCTACAAACCTACGTTTCGTTGGATGAGCGGTTCGCTAAAATTCGTTTAGGGGCAACGCCACCTTCATCAGTAATGCTACCCAGCCCCAGAAACGCACGGGGCGATTGTTCGGTTTCTGCACAAAAGACGCGCACAATAGCACCTTGCTCACCAAATCGATAGACCTTGGAGACCATCACCGGATTGCCCAGACGGAAGTAATGCGCGCTATTGGCGGGCAAATCTACAGCAGGCAGACTAGCGACGGGAGCATCAGCACCAAGCAGGCAAGAATCCAGTGCCGCATAGGCAGCTTCGTCACCCGCCGCTGCCTGCTCCTCATCAAAGCGCGCTTGCAGTTCTTCAAGCGTGACGCACTGGCTTTCGTCAAACAGTCCGGCAGCCGAGCGATGCAGGGTTTTGACATGGCCACCGCAACCCAAAGCCACACCAAGATCCACTGCAATCGAGCGGATATAGGTGCCTTTGGTACAGCGGATATCCAATTCAACTTCAGCTTCGTCACCCGCGCGAAACGCGAGAATATCGATACGGTGAATCGTCACCGGACGCGGAGCACGCTCCACCTCCACCCCTTGGCGCGCCATCTTATAGAGCGGCTGGCCATTGAGCTTGAGCGCAGAATACATCGGCGGGATTTGCAGGATATCGCCAATCAACGGCTTGAGTGCCGCTTCTACCTGCGCGAGCGTAATACCAGTGGTAGGCTTTTGTTCGATGACCTCGCCGTCCGCATCACAGGTATCCGTCGTTGTCCCCAAACGGATACAGGTGCGGTAGCCCTTGTCAGCATCGAGCAAAAACTGCGAAAACTTGGTCGCCTCGCCAAAACACAGTGGCAACACACCCGTCGCCAATGGATCAAGCGCCCCTGTATGCCCCGCTTTCTCCACAAAAAACAGGCGTTTGGCGCGCTGTAATGCGTGGTTGGAGGTCATGCCGGCAGGTTTATGCAACAACAATACGCCGTCAACAGGACGGCCTTTTCTACGCGCCATCAGTGTTGCTCGCCCTTGGAATCGTCATCTGCCGCAGGTTCATCATCGTGCTGATGCAGGCTGTCTTCTTTTAACGCGCGCTCAATGAGCGATGACAACGCCTGGCCTTTAACCGAGGTTTTGTCGTAGATAAATTGCAGCTTGGGCACAGTGCGCATGCTCAATTCTTTCGCCAGAAACGTACGCAAAAAACCACTCGCCTTGTTCAGGATCGCGGCGGCGGCAATACTTTCTTTTTCATCATCAACACCGACAAAGGTCACATAGACCTTGGCGTAGGCCATATCGCGGGTAACAGTCACTTCATTGATATTGACCAAGCCAATGCGCGGATCGCGGATTTCATTGGGAATCACCTGCCCCAGCAAACGCTGGATGGCATCGGAGACACGGTCTGAACGGGTAAATTCTCTTGGCATGCGCCACTTAACCTCAGTAGTAAAACCCCTCCCCTAGCCGGGCGCCCAACTCCCCCTTCGCAGGGGAAGGAGCTATTACTCCCTCCCATTTTTAAGGGGAGGGTTGGGGAGGGGTCAAAAATAACAAAGCCCCACCCCCATGACAGGAGTGGGGCGCAGGTATTGCGCCTTGCTTAGAGCTGGCGTGCAACCTCTTTCACTTCGTAGACTTCGATTTGGTCGCCAACTTTAACATCGTAATTCTTCACACCGATGCCACACTCGAAACCGTTGCGGACTTCGCTAACGTCATCTTTAAAGCGACGCAAGGATTCAAGCTCACCGGTGAAGATCACCACGTTATCGCGCAATACGCGGATCGGCTTGTTACGCGAAACAGTACCTTCAACCACCATACAACCGGCAACCTGGCCGAACTTGGGTGAGTTGAATACTTCGCGCACATTGGCAATACCAACGATCGTCTCAACACGCTCTGGATCGAGCATGCCGCTGAGCGCCGCTTTCACTTCGTCCAGCAATTGGTAAATGATGCTGTAATAACGGATATCAACGCCTTCACCTTCCGCCAGACGGCGGGTAGCACTGTCGGCGCGTACGTTAAAGCCGACAATAATCGCACCGGTGGTAATCGCCAGGTTCACGTCATTTTCAGTGATCCCGCCGATACCGGAAGAGATGATGTTTACCTGGACTTCGTCGTTACCGATATCGTTAAGCGAAGCCATAATCGCTTCGAGCGAGCCGCGTACGTCCGCTTTCACAACCACAGTCAGGGTCTTCTTCTGGCCAGCTTCCATGTTGGAGAACATATTCTCCAGTTTGGATGCCTGGAAGCGTGCCAACTTCTCTTTGCGTTCTTTCTCTGCACGGAACTGGGCAACTTCACGGGCTTTACGCTCATCGGTCAATACTACAAAGTCATCACCGGCACTTGGCGCAGTATCCAAACCGAGGATTTCAACCGGAGTTGATGGGCCTGCATCATGGACTTGTTGTCCGCGCTCATTGCTCATCGCACGCACACGGCCATAGCTTTGACCAGCAAGGATCAAATCGCCCTGCTTCAAAGTACCTTGTTGAACCAGGATTGTTGCAACTGTACCGCGGCCTTTATCGACGCGCGCTTCAATCACCACACCTTTCGCTGCCGCATTGGGCACAGCGGTCAACTCCAGCACTTCTGCTTGCAATGAGATAGCTTCGAGCAGGTCATCAATACCTTGGCCGGTATGGGCAGACACCTGGATAAACTGGGTATCGCCACCGTAGGCTTCCGGGATTACACCCTTGGCAACCAATTCATTGGTTACACGATCAGGATCGGCAGAGTGTTTATCACATTTGTTGATCGCCACTACGATAGGCACATCAGCAGCGCGGGCGTGCAGGATCGCCTCTTCGGTTTGCGGCATTACACCGTCGTCCGCAGCCACAACCAGGATCACCACGTCAGTTGCCTTGGCACCGCGGGCGCGCATCGCAGTAAACGCGGCGTGGCCAGGAGTATCCAGGAAGGTGATTTCACCGCGGCTGGTGCTCACACGGTAAGCGCCAATATGCTGGGTAATGCCACCGGCTTCGCCCGCCGCCACTTTGGCTTCGCGGATGTAATCAAGCAGCGAGGTTTTACCGTGGTCAACGTGGCCCATTACCGTCACAACCGGCGCGCGCTGTACCAGATCACCCTCAGTTTCCAGTGATTTTTCCAGTGCGTGTTCGATGTCGTTTTCGCTAACCAGTACCGCCTGATGCCCCATCTCTTCAACCAGCAACACAGCTGTATCCTGGTCGATTGATTCGTTCATCGACGCCATTACGCCCATCTTCATCAAGCGCTTGATCACTTCGCCCACCTTAACGGTGAGGCGCTGCGCCAACTCGGAAACCGCAATAGTTTCCGGAATATTCACTTCATGGACAATTTTGGTGGTCGGCTTTTTAAAGGCGTGTTTGTTGTGCTTTTTGTGGCTTGCACGCAGGTGGCTGCGACGCGCCAATACATCGCTGTCTTCGCCATCTTCTGCAACAAAATCCAGCAAGTCGACTTTGGGTGATTTTTTGGATCCTGCTGCGCCTTTTTTAACGGCTTTACCTGCACCACGCTTGTTGCGTGAATCCATTTCATCGCCATCATCGTCATCACGCTTGTGATTTTTCTTATGGCCATGGCCGCCATGCTTGGTATCTTCTTTGTCCGCTGGCGGAGCAATAACAGCAACCGCCGGCTTACCTTTGGCAGGTGTACGCGCATCAGGTCTCGCGGTTTTTGCAGGAGCTTGACCAGCAGGTTTATCTGCTGGTTTATCCGCACGCGGAGCAGGAGCACGTTTGGCTTCTTCCGCCGCACGCTTGGCTTCTTCACGGGCTTTAACTTCAGCCAGACGCGCAGCCTCTTCTGCCTGGCGACGCTCGATTGCCGCACGGCGTTTCTCTTCAATACCATCGGTAAAAGATATACGGTGCGATGGTACTTCTGCTGCAGGTGCATCAGCTTCCGCTTCAACGGCAACAACTTCCGGCTCAACTGTTTCTACCACCACAGGCTCCGGCGCAGATGCAACCTCTGCAACTACCGGCTCCGGAGTCACTTCAATTTCCGGCTCAAAATCTTGCTCCGGCTCTGCAACGGCGGATTCAGCCACTTCGTCCTCACGCTTAACGTAGGTGCGCTTTTTACGCACTTCAACATTTACCGTTTTCCGTGCATTACCCGTACCGGTTTTGATGGTTGTAGTGGTTTTGCGTTGCAAAGTGATTTTTTTAGGTTCCAGGGCGGCTTCGCCATGGCTGCTCTTTAAAAAATTGAGCAGGCGTTGTTTCTCATCGTCAGAAACTTTCGCCTCGGCACTTTTGTGTTGCAGGCCAGCCTCGCTCATTTGCTTAAGCAAACGCTCGACGGGTGCGCCTATCGATTTGGCGAGTTCATTAACAGTTACTTCTGCCATTGTTTTTCCTCAGGGATTGTTCGTTGCCTACAGGGTTTCGCTCACTAGAGTGGCTCACACTCAGGCAAACCAGGGCTCGCGCGCTTTCATAATCAGTGCGGCGGCACGAGTCGCATCAACACCATCAATATCCAATAACTCATCAATCGATTGCTCAGCCAAATCTTCCATGGTGACAATGCCACGGCGCGCAAGATTTGCGGCCAACGCATCGTCCATACCTTCCATCGTCAACAAGTCTTCTGCCGGTGCAACGCCTTCGATACGCTCTTCCGTTGCCAGGGCCTGCGTCAAGAGCGCATCTTTGGCGCGCGCACGCAATTCTTCAGCAACATCTTCATCGAAGCCATCAATTGCCAACATTTCTTCCAGCGGGACGTAAGCAACTTCTTCGAGCGTGGTGAAACCTTCTTCAACCAATACACCGGCGATGTCTTCATCAACATCCAGCGCACTCATAAACATTTTGATGTAACTGCCAGATTCCGCTTCCTGTTTTGATTGCCATTCAGCAATACTCATGACGTTGATATTCCAACCAGTCAATTCACATGCAAGGCGCACATTCTGGCCGCCACGGCCAATTGCCATCGCCAGGTTTTCTTCATTAACCGCCAAATCCATCGACGCTGCATCTTCATCAACCACAATCGATTCAATTTCGGCGGGCGACATAGCGTTGATAACAAATTGCGCCGGATTATCATCCCACAACACAATATCAACACGCTCACCGCCCAACTCATTGGAGACCGCTTGCACACGCGAACCGCGCATACCTACACAAGCCCCCACAGGATCAATGCGGCCATCATTGGTTTTAACTGCGATTTTTGCGCGCAAACCCGGGTCGCGCGCAGCGCCTTTAATTTCAATTACTTCTTCAGCAATTTCCGGCACTTCAATTTTAAATAGTTCCACCAGCATTTGTGGATTGGAACGGCTCAGCAACAATTGTGGGCCGCGCGCTTCAGTGCGCACTTCCAACAACAGCGCACGAATGCGATCACCCATGCGGAAAATTTCGCGGCCAATCAACTGGTCGCGTGGCAATACACCTTCAGCGTTATTCCCCAAATCAACAATAATGCTGTCTCGGGTTACTTTTTTCACAGTGCCGCTGATTAAGTCGCCCATGCGATCGCGATATTCATCAACCATTTGCGCGCGCTCAGCTTCACGCACTTTTTGCACGATAACCTGCTTGGCGGTTTGCGCAGCAATACGGCCAAATTCAGCGTTTTCAATTTTTTCGCGGTAGACATCACCTACTTTCAGAGAGGCATCTTTATCGCGTGCCTCATCGAGGTAAAGCTGGGTTCCCAACTCTGCCATAGCATCGTCAGCAACCAGCCCCCAACTACGGTAGGTTTCGTAATCACCCGTGGCGCGATTGATAATAACTTCAATACTTGAGTCTTCATCAAAACGTTTTTTGGTAGCAGTGGCGAGCGCCGTTTCAATCGCCTGGAAAATTAATTCTTTATCGACGCCTTTCTCATTGGATACCGCATCAGCGACCAGCAAAATTTCTTTGTTCATTGGTTTGCCTCTGTTAACTCCTCAAGCCAGTGCTATGCACACACCAGATAATTACGTTTTCCATCCCGTCTACCACAATGCTTCTGCCGCAAACGGTTCATTTAATATGTAGGTTTAACTACTCTTTATCATTGGACAAATTGTGCTCGCGCATCAAATCTTCATAGCGCGGCTCTACATTTGCCTTGTCGATTACATCAATCGACAGTTGCACTTCCTTATTATCTACTTGCAAAAATACATCGCCATTTTCCACTTTGGTAATCACGCCTTTAAAACGGCGGCGACCATCGCGGGCAATGCGCAAACGCACACTGACAGTTTCACCAACGTAGCGCACGTATTGCGCCTCTTTATAAAGCGGGCGATCCATACCTGGCGAAGAGACTTCGAGGGTGTATTCATTATCGATAGGATCTTCTACATCAAACACACTGCTGACCTGGCGGCTGACGCGCTCGCAGTCATCCAGCGATACGCCATTAGGCCCATCGATAAAAATGCGCACAGTGGTGTAGCGCCCTTGAGTCAAATACTCCAAGCCCCATAATTCACAGCCAAGGGCTGCGACAACGGGGGAGACCATTTGCTCTAACAATTCTTGCTTGGAAGCCATGTTTAGTCCGGATGAAAACCAGCCCTGCAAAGGCAAGAGCCCAAAAAACAAAAATGGGCACAAGGCCCATTCGAACGATTACTGCATTCACCACACAGGCCTGTATGGTGGGGGCAAAGCCCGCAAACAACAAATACAAAAAAGCCCCAAAAAGGGGCTTCTCGACTGAATTTGCTTTATAAGAAAGCAAACTCACAACCTCTTGCTATCTGGCGAGAACCGGGAAATCCCTTTTCTTCACCTGCTTCCTGTTGCGGCTTACACACGAAACAAGAAGCAACAATTTTGGTTGCGGGGGCAGGATTTGAACCTACGACCTTCGGGTTATGAGCCCGACGAGCTACCAAGCTGCTCCACCCCGCGACTGAAACTCACATTTGCCAACTGCTCAAGTGAGGCCGCGAATTATAGGGAGGCAATCCAACATGGTCAAGAAAAATAAACACTTGGGAGCAACAAAACCTTCGGCGGGCGCTTTATTGAACAATGCGCTCAATTACCCGACAAGTCGCAAACTAACAACCTGCTGTGACGGTTTAATGAAGACCTAAACGGTTTTATTGAGGAAGCTTCCGATAGCCGAATCGGAATTAAACACTCCAATTTCGATCAGGCGGCGATTGATATCGATATTGCGCCTGGTGCTCTCATTAAACAGCTCGGCACGCGCCTGACGCTGATCCAGCAAACGCTGCTCTGCCTCAAACTGCTCTTGCTCAGCCCGCAACTGCTGCTCTTCTTCGGCCAAGCGCTGTTTTTCACGCTCAGCTTTTTGTTCATCGCTACCGCTCTTCTCAGCCGACGGATCCCCGGCAATAGACTGATCATTGCCAGTATCCGCCGCTTCGCGCCGCTCGCGGGCCTCTGCTGCCTGCTGTTCACGCAGTTCGGCGCGCGCCTCCTGCTCCATCTGTGCCGCCTGGGCTGCCACACTGGAATCCTGGGATGAGGGATCGGCCGGGGCATTGGCTGCACGGCGCAGTTGTTGCGCCTTGCGCAGGGTTGCTTCGGGGTCACCGGGGATAGGGGAGGTGTCGATGCTCACTTCGCCCCCCACGGCATAGCTCACACCATCGGGGCCACGCACAAACGAATAAGTGGGGCTGCCGGCATATTGCCCGGCGACGGCTGCATGGGCCTGCTCATGGGCACGCACTTCGCGATCACGCGACGCCAGCTCCTGGACCTGGTCGCGCACCTTCTGCTGGCGCTCCTGCTCGGTGCGCCGCTTTACGGCAGCATCCTGCGCCGCCTGGTCGTCGCCCGACTGCGCACCGCGCTCAACACGGTCGCGCTCTATCTCCTCATTCGGGCGATCATCGGGAAGCCGACGATTGATTGATCGCCCTGATTCCGCCAACTGCTCCGTTGGGCGAAAGGTAGAAAATTTGAGTTCTGTAGTTTCCTGGCCAACAGTTGCCCGCCCCATAGGCGCATAGGGCGCTACGGTATTGGCAAAGTTGGACGGAATATTATTGATCACTCAAACCACCTCACGACTCAACCTCTAATGGCCCTAAGCTTTAACATCCAGCAAAGTGCCAATAGTTTCATCTGCCGCCTTGACCACCTTGGCAGAGCTATCGAACAACTGGCTCTGCACCTTGAGATTAATCAGCGGCTCAGCAACATCATTTGCCTGTGGATTATCGCGCTGCGTGGTACCTGCCTGCGCAATTTGTTGCGCCGACTGCTGCATGGATACCTGGCTTTTTTGCATGCCGATCAGGCCTTGGTTAACTACAGAACCTACGTCCATCAGCTGCCCTCTTCAATTTCATATCAAGAATTAGACCAAAGGGGGATACAGCAGAAAACACTCCCCCAACCTTATGTAATAGTTTACGCCGCGAAATGACCAAAAAACAGGCGATATTGCCGGATAGAAAGCCCATTTTAAGACGAGTTTGATTTAAGAATCGCAGTGATATAACCCGCAACTACTCCTGCTTTTCGCCGGTAGTCGCAAGCAAACCCAGGCTCTGCTGGTAATCGGAGATGTATTTGGCCTGTTCGAATACGCTTTGCGCGGTTAACTGCAAACTGCTGCGCACTGGCAACTTTGCCGCTTGTAGGGCGCGCCCACTCCAGGTATTGCAGTTGCTAAATAAACTGTAATGGCCGCTGGCCTGATAAAAATTCCCGGTGCCCGTCACATAGGCCTGTAATGGAATCACCCGCCCTGCCTCATCAAGCGCGAAAGACTTATCCAGATAGCGAATCAGTTTGCGCATACCCTTATCAGTAATGGTAATGGGCACGCGGGTTTCGACAGGAATAGATGCAAAGGGCGGCTGCATATAGGCAATCACCTGCAGCGCCGAATGGCTGGATGCGATCAGCGCCTTGGTCGCCGAACCGAAGGATTTGCTTTTACCGGTAAAGTAATCGCCATCACCCCAACCAATGCGAATATAGTTTTGGTTAGCCGCCTCTTGCTGCAAATAACGGCTGTGCAGTGCGACTGTTTTTGCATCAAGCAAAATACTGGTGTGCCAGTCGCGATAAATAAAATAGATAATGTGTTCGGTGCTGGTAACGGGAATTTTTTGTGTTGCAGGCATAGAGGTGCAGCCTGTAAGCGCACAGAAAATAAAAATCAGGCTTGCAAGATAGCGAACAAAAATATGCATGGTTATTGGAACAACTGCGCCAGTGCTTCAGCATCAAGCGCACTTGCAACGGCATCGGGCGTAGCATTTTCCAACCAGGGCACTACCCCCAGACAGGGAGCAGGAATACGTGCGGCCAAGCTGTGAATATTTTCCTGCAACACTGGCATATCCACGTCAATACAATTGGCAACCCATCCCGCCAGTTGCAACCCATCATTGCGGATGGCTTCTACGGTTAGCAGCGCGTGATTGATGCAACCCAGGCGAACACCAACCACCAAAATAACCGGCAAGCGCAAAATTTTTGCAACGTCGGCGAGTGTTTCCTGCGGATTCAAGGGCACACGCCAACCACCGGCCCCCTCCACCAAAGTAAAATCAGCCTGATTTAAACTGCCGCGACAAAATCCGGCAATGCGATCAGCAGACAACACCCGCTTCTCCCGCTGAGCGGCAATGTGCGGCGCAATCGCAGGCTCAAGCGCAATGGGGTTGATTTGTTCATACACCAATGACTGGGTAATGACTGATTGCAATAAAAGCGCATCGGCATTGCGCAAACCGGATTCAGTTTTTTCACAACCGGCCGCAAGCGGTTTTAATGCTGCCGTAGTTAATCCATGATTTTTTGCAGCGACCAATAACCCCGCCGCCACTCGAGTCTTACCGACATCGGTATCTGTACCTGCAATAAAAAATGTTTTTCTAGCCATGATTTTTGTGTATCACCTCTTTATATGCCTTCAGGTAGACAACATCGTAGGTTGCAGGCAAGCCCTGTGGGGTGCGGAATAGCTCATAAGCATTTTTAAACGCAAGCAAGCGCGCCCGCCCGGTTAAACCTTCTGGCTTGCCCGAATTAATATTGTGCGCACCCAGGGCTTTCAGCTCGCGGGTTAATTCATTTAAGCGATCATAATAAAGCGCGCGATTTTCCTGCTGCAATTTATCCACTTGCATGTACGCAGAATTAACCGCAGCAACAAGATCTTGCGCTGAGCGAAAGCGGTTCACGTGCACATAATTATCCACGTGTTGCCAGGCAGATTTCAATTCATGCAGGGTATTCGGTCCGAGGGTCGCAATGCACACTTGCCCACCCGGTTTCAGTACGCGACCAATTTCGCGCATCAATTGCGGCAAATTATTGCACCACTGGATCGCGAGGCTGGAGAAAATCAAATCCACACTCTTATCTGCAAGCGGCAACTGTTCTGCGTCCGCGCACAACCAATTAATACCCTCTTGCTGTGCTGCGGCGTACTGCAACATCCCCTCGGCAATATCCAATCCAATAACCTGTGAATTGCGATACTGCGCCAACAACTTTCGCGTAAAAAATCCAGTGCCAGAACCTATATCCACTATCGATGATGATGCAGGCAACTCAGCTGGCAAGCCGGAAAATAATTGCGTACCTATATCGCGTTGCAGTTGCGCAACCGAATCATAGGTGGATGCAGCGCGACTAAACGATTGGGCGACCTTTTTTTTATCCAGCGGCTGGCCCGCAAGGTCATTAACAAACTGGATAATACTTTCGCTCACTTGTTGCGGTTTACTCCAGTGCAACGAGTGAGCGGTATTTTCAAGGACATTAATGTGTTGCTTCGGATTAAGTTCCGCCATGATTTCCGCAGCAGCTATCGGCACCAATGCATCCTTATCGGCGAGCAAGTGCAACCCCGGCTGGGTGAGCTGTGCAAAGGCAGTGCGATTATCCAGCTCCGTTAACAACTGTAATGCCTGCAACCAATTATCGGTCACCACTCCAACATCGCTGCGGCGCAATTGCTTTAACAGGCCGCGCTCATCGGCATCACCTTGCGCCAACAGGCCGCCAAATAATTTCAACGTCGCTTGCGGATCCTGTGCAAACCCTTGGTTGAATTGGCGATTAATTGCGCGTGGCATGGCGGTGGGATAATCCGCTGCCGCTACAAATTTTAAATTCGCAGCCAAGGTGATGACCGCACGAATTCGCTCGGGAAAGCGCGCCGCCAATTGCACCGCAAGCATACCCCCCAACGACCAGCCCATAACGACTGAATTGTGCGGTAGTTGCGCAGCGATTTTATCAAGCACTACATCGAGCGAAAATTCCGGTAGCGCCGGGCTTGCGCCAAAGCCGGGCAAATCAATCAAGGTTACCGACGTAATATTTTGCAAGGCTTCCAGCAGCGGTTGCCAGGTGCGGCTATCGCAGCCCCAGCCGTGGATCAACACCATGTTAGTCATGCGCAACCTCGCGCATGATCTCTCCCAGAGCCGTTAATAATTGATCCACTTGCGCGATGCCGTGCTCCGCCGAAAACGTAATGCGCAAACGCGAACTGCCAATCGGGACGGTGGGCGGGCGAATGGCAATAATTAAAATGCCGCGTTCGGCAAGTTTTTGTGAAATCAACAAAGCCTGCGCTTCATCGCCAATGACAATCGGCTGGATTGGCGAAAACGAATCCATCAATTGCAAATTCAGCGCCTGTGCGCCCACGCGGAAATGCGCAATTAATTTGTTGAGATGCTCACGTCGCCAGGCTTCAGTTTTGATTAATTGCAAACTCATGCGTGTCGCAGCAGCAACTGCGGGAGGCATAGCCGTGGTATAGATGTAGGGGCGCGCAAACTGGATCAGTGTTTCAACCAAGGTTTCACTACCCGCAATAAAAGCGCCGAAACTGCCGGCAGCTTTACCAAGTGTGCCCATTAAAATCGGCAACTGGTTTTGTGTTAAGCCAAAATATTCTGCGCTGCCCGCACCGGTTTTTCCCAAACAACCAAAACCGTGTGCGTCATCTACCATCAACCAGGCATTATTTTTTTGTGCAAGTGCAGCGAGTTCAGGTAGTGGGGCACAATCGCCATCCATACTGAACACACCATCGACCACAATTAATTTTCGCTGCGCGTCGGTTTTATCCAAGCGGTTCTGCAAATTTTCCAGATCATTGTGCAAAAAGCGCTGGAAACGCGCACCGCTCAACAAGCCCGCATCCAATAAACTCGCGTGATTTAAACGATCTTCAAATACCGCATCGCCTTGGCCGACTAACGCCGTAATTGCGCCCATATTGGCCATGTAACCGGTGGAAAATAATAATGCGCGCTCACGGCCGGTAAATTCCGCCAGTTCTTCTTCCAGCGCGTGATGCTCACTGGAATGACCCGCCACCAAATGCGATGCACCGCTGCCCACACCAAATTTTTTAGCGGAGTTTTGTAAAGCAGCAATCACATCGGGATGATTGGCGAGTCCGAGATAATCATTGCTGCAAAACGCGAGATAGTTTTTGCCGTCAACAACAACCTGTGGCGTTTGTGGCGACTGCAATAATTTGCGCGTGCGATATAGATAGGCCGCGCGACGTTCGGCGAGGGCAGGTGCAAGGGTTTGATCGAGATGCGAAGACATTGGGGCGGCACATGTAAAGCGGCTTCATGCAGAAGCCGCCGTATGGACAATCGTTAACTAAAGTTATTTGGCAGCGTTATAAAACAGCGAATCCATTGCCGCTTCTTGCAACTGGTGCACTATCGAAGCTTCCTGTTCGCTTTCATCTTCGTGCACTTCATAAGCTTCGGGTTTGATACCCAGCTTGCTGAACAATTGCATATCTTTGTTCGCTTCAGGATTCGGTGTGGTCAGCAATTTTTCGCCGTAGAAAATCGAGTTGGCGCCCGCGAGGAATGCCATCGCCTGGGTTTGCTCGTTCATTTGCTCGCGGCCAGCAGACAGGCGCACATGGGATTGAGGCATCAGGATGCGCGCAACCGCGATAGTGCGGATGAAATCAAAGGGGTCGAGATCCGCTTCGTTTTCCAGCGGCGTGCCACCCACTTTTACCAGCATGTTGATCGGTACAGATTCAGGATGCTCCGGCATATTGGCCAATTGTTGCAGCAGGCCCGCACGATCGCTCTCCTCTTCGCCCATACCGACGATACCGCCGCAGCAGACTTTCATGCCCGCCTTGCGCACATTGGCGAGGGTAGCCAAACGATCCTGGTAAGTACGAGTGGTGATGATTTCACCGTAGTATTCAGGCGAGGTATCGAGATTGTGGTTGTAGTAATCCAGACCGGCGTCGGCCAATTCCTGCGCCTGGGACTCATCGAGCATACCGAGCGTCATACAGGTTTCAAGGCCGAGCGCTTTAACGCCCTGCACCATGGTGGTCACGTAAGGCATATCGCGGTTCTTGGGCGAACGCCAGGCGGCGCCCATGCAGAAGCGGGTGGCGCCTGAGGCTTTAGCCGCTTTGGCTTCTTCGATGACTTTTTCCACCGCCATCAATTTTTCACGTTCAAGGCCGGTATCGTAACGGGCTGATTGTGGGCAGTAGGCGCAGTCTTCCGGGCAGGCGCCGGTTTTGATTGAACAGAGGGTACTGACTTGTACTTCATTGGGATTGAAGTGGGCGCGGTGCACACTTTGCGCCTGGAACATCAGGTCACTGAAAGGCAATGCAAACAAAGCAGTAATTTCAGCGCGGGTCCAATCGTGTCTAATTGAGGGGGCAAAACTGGCGTTCATATGTACATTCCATGATGCAGGATTATGGCTGCATCTTAACCGAGCCAGAAAAGCTGTCAACCAAAAACCCGCAACAAGGTTTACAACTCCATTTTGACAAAGCCATCGGCGATCCCGACAATGCGGCCTTCATGGACTCTCGCTGACAAGGATTTTTATGCTGCACCTGACCGGGCTTGCCCTCACCCACCTGTTCGACCAACTATTGCCAGCCCCCTGCCTGGTGTGTGGATTATCCAGCCCAGCCTACCAACTGCTCTGCCCTGACTGCGACCGAGCTTTGCCGCGCTTAAACCAGCAGCCATTTTTATGCCGCTGTTGCTCCCTGCCGCTGCAAAGTGATGCACCCCTGTGCGGCAAGTGCCTGCATAAACCGCCCGCGTTTATGCAATCGAGCATCGCATTTAGCTACGCGCATCCGCTCGATTCTTTAATCCAGCAGTTTAAATACCGGCGCCAGTTGAGCAGCGGGAAATTGCTCGCGCACTTACTGGCAGATACCTGTCAGGGCAGTACACGCCCCGACTTTCTGGTGCCCGTACCTATCCACTGGCGCAAGCGCTGGCAGCGCGGCTTTAACCAGAGCGAACTGATTGCCTATTGGGTGGGCAAACACCTGGATATTCCGGTGCTGTCAGCCTGCCAGCAACTGTATTACCATCATTCGCAAAAAGGTCTGGGCCGCACAGGGCGATTAAAAAATCTGCGCCAGTCGTTTGGGATCAAACCGGGTAGCCAGCATAAAATCGACCGGGCCTATATCGCCTTGGTCGATGACGTAGTTACGACTACCGCGACCGCGCGCACCCTGAGTGAACTATTGCGTAAAGCAGGCGCCAAACAGGTGGATATTTGGGCACTGGCGCGCACGCCGGAGCACTAGGCTGCGCGCTATGCAACATTTACTGTAACCGTGACAAATCTTTCTACCTCAGTACAGAAATAGCCGCTACTATCCTCTGTTACTGCAATTGGTCTTTTATTGCATCTGGCCTTTATATTGCGATTGGTCTGTTATGTTTGACCTTTGGTCTCCACCCTAGATTACTGCAAGGATTTTCATGAGATTTCCCTATCACCTGCTGACCCGCGCCATTGCCCTGGCGGTCAGCTTGAGCTTGCCCGCCCTGGCTGAAACCACCCCACCACCACCCTCATCTGCCGCCCAGCAACTCTATGCATCCGCCCAGCAGGATTTGCTGCAATTGCGCGTGCTGTTGAAAAACGGCAATAGCCAGTCATCGGTTGGCTCGGGATTTTTGATCGGAAATTCCAATCTGGTGGTGACCAATTTCCATGTGGTCTCGCAGATCGCACTGGAGTCGGAGACCTATTTTGGCGAGTACAAAGATACCCAGGGCAAAAGCGGTTCGATTGAATTGCTGGCGGTTGATGTGCTGCACGATTTGGCCGTAGTGCGCATCGCGCGCACCGGCAGTGGTTTTTTCAAAGTGCCGCACACCAGTACAGACAACAAGCCACCAGCACTGGTGAAATTAACCCAGGGACAACATTTATATTCGCTCGGCAATCCACTCGACCTGGGTTTTACCATTTCCGAGGGTACCTACAACGGCATTAGCGCACGCGGTTTTTCCGATCAATTGATGTTTACCGGCGCCGTTAATGCCGGCATGAGCGGCGGCCCCAACGTGACCGCCGATGGACAGGTGGCGGGAGTGAATGTCGCCCATAGGCTGGATGGTGAACTGGTCAGTTTCCTGGTACCGGTGCGCTATGTGCAGGCATTGCTTGCGCGCGTCACCAGCGATATGACGCCGCCCACCGATTTCAAACCCATCATTGGTGAACAACTGCTTGAACATCAGGCAGTAATGGTGGATACCTTGCTCGAAAAACCTTTCACTATTAAAGATCTGGGCCCCTATCGCGTACCCGTGCGCGAATCGGACCAGGTGCGCTGCTGGGGCAACACCGATAGCTCAGCCCAAAAAGCCTATACCATCGCCAGCATCAACTGCTCGATGGAGTCGGCTATTTTTGTCTCGGGTGAATTGCAAACCGGCCACCTCAGCATGCAACACAAATACGCGCACAACAAAAAATTAAATGCGATGCAATTTGCCCAACTCGCCACCAATATGTTTGATGGACAGGTCTACAGCACCGCCAAAAGTGAAACGATTACACCTGCGTCCTGCACTGAAGATTTTATCAAGCACAACAATATTTCCCTGCGCGCACTGGTCTGCGCCGAGGCCTATCACAAATTCAAAGAGCTCTACGATTTTACGTTAATCACCGCGAGCACCGACGATAGCGAGATGAGTTTGCAAAGCATGATCAATATCCAGGGCGTTTCTTACAGCAATGGAATGAAACTGGTGAACCAATTTTTACAGGGGATAGATCGCACCGCAGAAACGGGCACTGCAATATCCCCCACTATCGAAGACAGCAATACCCAAGCCGCTGCATCCACCGCGACATCCACAAATAAAAGTGAGCCAGCTAAAAATGCGGCCGACACAGTGGAGGCCGCACAATGAACCAGCCCATTTTTGTTGAGCAATTAACGCCCGATGGCGAAGTGCTGCATCGCACCAAAGTCAGCCATTTGCCCATCCGTATTGGCCGCGCCTACGACAACGATATTATTCTCGATGACCCGCATACCGCCGCTTATCACGCGCAGGTTGAATTCAACCAACTGGATGAGTTGATTATTTCTGATCTGGGCAGCGCCAACGGCATCACCCACGCCAATACACGCGAAACTTTTTTTGTCATTGATGGCGATAAGATGTATCGCCTCGGTCACACACGCTTGCGCATTCGCACTGCCGATTACAAGGTCGCTGCGGAGGTCAGCGATTTAACCAACCATCGCTGGGAAGGTTTACTGCCGGCGCTGACGGGGCTGGTATTGCTGTTGGCCACTGCCCTGTTAAGCACCTGGCTCGCCGATTTAAACCAGGGCACCCTGAGCAAATACTTGCTGGAATTGGTTAGCGTATTTGGTTTTGCAATTGGCTGGAGCGGCATCTGGGCGCTCTTCAGCAAACTCTTTACCGGGCACGCGCGCTTTGGCCGCCATTTGTTTATCGCCAGTGCAGGTTTGGCCTTCCTGGAATTGTGGGAGCACATCAGTGGCCTGGTCGCCTATGCCTTTAGCTGGGAGGTGCTGCTGACATTTAGCCTGCACTACCTCATTGTTATCTGCGCCGTCATACTCTATTTCCATTTCCTGACCGCCGGTAATAAACGTCCCGGGCGATTGAAAGTGTATCTGGCAACGCTTGCGATATTGAGCTCGGTCATCACCATGACCAAGGAATACCAGACAAGCAACCACCTCTCTGACGAGCTTTACATGAGCCGGATTTATCCCCCTGCAGTGCGCCTTAGCCGCGACCACAGCCTGGAAGAATTTATGGCGGATATGCAAGGCTTGAAAGAACAGGTGGATGAAGCGCGCAAAGACAATCCAGAAAAGGACCGCCCGGAAAAAGGCAGCCCTGAAAAAGACGATGGGGATACAATCGAACCGGACACCCCGGCAGAACCCGACAACCAATCAACAACCACCCAACAAAAGGAGTAAAAACATGTTGAAAAAACACAGGCTCAATATAGCGCTGGGAATATTCGGTGCATTGGCGTTAAACAGCCTGGCAGCGGCGGCAGACTTCCAATTCTCCAGCCCAACCATCAAGCCCGAATCCACTCTGGGTGCCGACCAGGTATTCAATAGTTTTGGCTGTACAGGCAACAATATTTCGCCGGAATTGGTATGGGCGAACGCACCTGCGGGCACCAAAAGTTTTGCCTTGACCGTGTATGACCCGGACGCACCAACCGGTTCTGGCTGGTGGCATTGGGTGGTGTATAACCTGCCCGCTACCACAACCAAATTGTCCGCTGGTGCCGGTACTGCTGATGGCAAGAAGCTGCCCGTAGGCAGCTTACAGGGTCGCACTGATTTTGGTGCTCCCGGATTTGGCGGCGCCTGCCCACCGGTGGGCGATAAACCACACCGTTATATCTTTACCCTGCATGCGCTCAAGACCGACAAAATCGAAGTTCCCGCCGATGCGACTGCAGCGTGGGTCGGTTACATGATCAACGTCAACCGTATCGGCCAAGCCAGCTTTACTGCTTACTACGGACGTTAATCTCCACCATTGGCATGACCACGGCGCGGGCATTTACATCGCCCGCGCCGTTTCGTTGGACAGCATCCGCCCACGCGCCTAAAATGGCGCCCTTTTTCCAACCTACCCTCCTGCGCAGGTAAACCAATGGGCAACAAAACCGCTCTCTATGCCACCCACCAAGCTATGGGCGGCAAACTCGTGGACTTTGGTGGCTGGGATATGCCACTTCACTATGGCTCGCAAATCGAAGAACACCATAAAGTGCGCCAAGCGGCGGGGATGTTTGACGTGTCCCATATGACCGTGGTGGATGTCACCGGCATCGACGCCAAAGCCTATTTGCAATACCTGCTCGCCAACGATGTCGCCAAACTGGATTCGCTCTACGGCAAAGCCCTCTATAGCGGCATGCTCAACCACGAAGGTGGTGTTATTGATGACCTGATCGTCTACAACCTGGGCGATTGGTATCGCGTAGTAGTCAATTGCAGCACCCGCGAAAAAGACCTCGACTGGATGAACCGGGTTGCCGCAAAATTCTCGGTCGCTATTACCGAGCGCCCCGAACTGGCGATGATCGCCGTGCAAGGCCCCGAGGCAATCCGCATCGCCTCATCACTTGTCAGTACCGCGCAAGCGGCAGTTATTGCCAGCTTGAAGGTATTCCAGGGTTTACCAACTGGTGATTGGTTTATCGGCCGCACTGGCTACACCGGGGAAGACGGTCTGGAAATCATGTTGCCCAGCGAAGTTGCTTCAAGCTTCTGGCAGGCATTGGCCGATGCCGGTGTTGCCCCCTGCGGTTTGGGCGCACGCGATACCCTGCGCCTCGAAGCCGGTATGAACCTCTACGGCCACGAAATGGATGAAAGTGTATCGCCACTCGCGGCGAATATGGGCTGGACTATCGCCTGGCAACCGGCGGAGCGCGACTTTATTGGCCGCGCCGTGTTGGAAGCACAAAAAGCTGCAAGCTCAACCCACAAGCTGGTGGGACTGGTGTTGCGCGAGCGCGGCGTATTGCGCGCCGAGCAAATTGTCACGGTAGACGGCAGCGACGAAAAGGGCGTTATCACCAGCGGGACTTTTTCACCCAGCTTGGGCTATTCTATTGCTTTAGCGCGCGTGCCCCGCACCATCGGCAGCCATTGCCAAGTGGAGATGCGAGGCAAACAAGTCACCGTTGAAGTAGTAGCGCCCAATTTTGTACGCAACGGCAAAGCCGTTATCTGAATATAAAAAACTAATCGTTAAAAATTTCTACAGGAATCACACCATGAGCGATATTCGCAAAGAACTGAAATATTTGAGCAGCCACGAGTGGGCGCGCGTTGAAGAAGACGGCACAGTGACTATCGGCATCACCGATCACGCACAGGATGCACTGGGCGACGTGGTCTATGTAGAAACTCCGGAAGTTGGCACCCGCGTTTCAATTGGTGAAGAGGCTGGCGTAGTGGAATCAGTTAAAGCCGCATCGGATATTTACTCGCTGGTATCCGGCGAAGTTGTCGCGGTGAACGAAGCACTGCAAGACGCCCCCGAAACAGTAAACAGCTCACCTTACGATGATGGCTGGTTCTTCCGCGTCAAACCCGATGATCTGGCGGAGCTGGAAGAAGCACTGGATGCGAGTGAATACCGCGAACTGCTGGAAAGCGACGAATAATATTGCTCTTCACATACCAATAAAAAACGCGGCCATGGCCGCGTTTTTTATTGGGTGATTTTCAAATCCATTTACATCGCCGATTTGATTTCACCCTGGATGGTTTTTAAATCGCGCGGCCAGGGGCCTGCATCGCGTTGGGCGGCGGGTAACCTGGAAATCGCTTGGCGCGCCTGGGCTGAACTGGCAAAACGACCGGTAATCACCACAAACCAATCCCTGCCCTGCCGCTTGCTTTTAAATATCAACAAGTCTTTTTTATTGGCTTGCGCAGCCACAAAATCATGCGCTGCCTTTTCATTGCTGACACCCACCAACTGGATCGTAAATTCACTTGGACTCCACGCCAGGATATTGCGCTCCTGTGCACTCGCACCCGCCGAAGTTATTGGTGCTGGTTTAATTGCGGGTTTTGCAGGTTGGGGGCTTGCCTCAGGCTCCGGTTTTGGCGACGCAGCTTGCTGCACTTTTTGTTGCGCTCCTTGCTGTGTAGTAGCAACGTTAGAAGCAGCAGGCGATTTTACAATTGGCTCTTCTTTTTTGGGTGGAGCTGTCGGCAGTTGCGCCAAAGGAACAACTTCCTCCTTGGCCAAATCACTGCTCGCTATGCTAGCGACACCAGCCCCTGCAACAGGCGCAGTTTGCAATCCAGGCTGCTGGTTGGGTTGCAATGGCTGCGACAGGGAATGGGATTGTGGCTGTGATTGTGATTGTGGTTGCGGCAATGATTGCAGTAATGGCTGTACTGGCGTTTCCGTTGAACTTAGCTCCAGTTCCTTACTTGCATCTATTGGCGCTGGGATCGCAGGCTCATTTGCCTGTGATTGCACTGTTGCTGGTTGTGCTATTGATTGTGTCGTTTCTGGCGATGTCGCAACTGATCGGGCTGTCGCTGATTGGGTTGCAGATGTAGCAAGTGCGGGTGCAGTTGGCACCGGCTTTTTATCATCCCCCATGTACAAAATCACCACGCCTACCACGGCAATTAACAGGGAGATAGCCACTATATGCACCACGGGCAAAGGTCGTTTACTCGATGGCACCGCCGGGGTTACTGATTCAAGCAAGCGCTCTTGCGCCAATTCATGCAATGCGCTCAACTCCCCTTGGGTCTGGCGCCACCAGGGGTCAACCAAGGCTTCAGTAAAAATTTCCGGCCCCAGGTAATCGGCCATTTCCATGCGGAAATTTAAATAATCTACCGTTTCCAGCAAACCAAATGGCTGCACATGGAAATCGTTAATTAACAGGGTTTCCGGGGTCAGGCGCTCCAGGCGCGACATAAGTTGCGGCTCACCCAACAACACCAGGTGCAATCGATTTTGCTGGGGAAAATTATTGAGCAGCGAGGTCAATACCAAAATCGATTGGTCATCCAGCAGGTGGGCGTTGTCTATTACGACAACAGCAAGACCATCGTCTTCGGAAACCGCCTCTTCAGCAATAAAAGCTTCCAGATTTGCCAGGAGATTTTCCGTTGACGGGACATCGCCAACATCAATACCAAACGACTGGAGAATCGATAATAAAATCTGCTCCAGGCTTTGACCTGAACTTAAACTCAAAAAACAAATTTGATCTTGGTCAGAAAGCGAGTCCATAAACGCGTGGGCGACGCGCGTCTTGCCCACACCATATTCACCCATAACCACCAAAACACTATTGCTGAATTGGCAAAGATGTAACAATTGGTCAAGCAACTGCCGGCGACCTGCGCCGGTGAATAAGGGAAAGGAATAATCATTGGCGAAGGGATCTTCGGACAAACCATAGCGTTGGCGATAATCAGCCAACAACTGGTTTTCGGCTTGATCATCTTCCGAGTCATCAAACAGATAACCTTGTTGTGAATCGCCGTGATCGAGTAGGCGACTCTCCGGCTGGGCTCGCAGCGGTGACTCTCTCGTCATGATGTAACTCTCTTGTAACCTGTGTCGTTAATTCGCTTTGCACGCATCAAATGTTTCTTGCAACATTCCCGCATCTATATCGCTGGTGATGATTGCCTTGCCCATTGACTCCAATAACACCAGACGCAAACGGCCATCCAATACTTTTTTATCGACGCCCATCAATTCCATAAATTGTGCGGGCGTCATATCGGCCGGTGCTTTTACAGGCAAATTAGCACGCTGCAACAAATGAATGATCCGCGCCAATTCATCTGCATTAATCGCGCCGCGCCGCCAGGATAAATCCGCCGCCATTACCATCCCTGCCGCCACAGCTTCGCCGTGTAACCAGTTGCCGTAGCCCTGCGCGGTTTCGATCGCATGACCAAAGGTATGGCCTAAATTCAAAATGGCCCGCAACCCGCCTTCGCGCTCATCCTGCGCCACTACATCCGCTTTATTTTCGCAGGAGCGTTTTACCGCATACGCCAGTGCAGCCATGTCACCCGCACAGAGCGCATCCATATTATTTTCCAGCCAGACAAAAAATTCGTAGTCCGAAATCAATCCGTATTTAACGATTTCCGCAATACCTGCTGATAATTCGCGTGGAGGTAATGTTGTTAACAAGGAGGTATCTGCCAATACACAGAGCGGCTGATAAAAAGCGCCAATCATATTTTTTCCAAGTGGATGATTTACGCCTGTTTTACCACCGACCGATGAATCAACCATTGATAACAAGGTGGTTGGTATCTGGATAAAATCGACACCACGTTGATAGCAGGCTGCAGCAAAACCGGTCATATCCCCCACAACACCACCACCCAGGGCAATTAAAGTCGTAGTACGGTTATGGCGCGCACTAAGTAGCTTATCGAAAATACTGCCCCAGACAGCGATGGTTTTATGGCTTTCCCCATCAGGCAAAATCACACTATCAATTTGATAATTACTGAGTGCAGAACACAGTTTGTCGAGATACAAAGGAGCAACAGTGTCGTTGGTTACAACACACACCTGACGACCGCGGATATGCTGGCTAATCAGCTCGGGTTGCGCCAATAAATGCTCACCGATATAAATCGGATAGCTGCGTTCATCCAAATTAACAGTTAAAACCTGCATAAAAAGCGCCTTTTGCGGAGACAGACAAAATCAGCCGCACTTTAGCATAAAGCACAGGCTGATATCAGAATGGGGAGCACAGGAAAACGAAAGGGTAAACCGAAGGATAGCTTGAAAGGCTTAGGCATCCTGTACAAGCGACGCTATTTCCTGGGCGACAGTCTTGGGGGAACGACGATCAGTATTCACAATAAAATCTGCTGCATCCTGATAGAGGGGATCGCGCATAGCAAGTAAATCGATAATCTTCTGGCGAGGATTTTCAACTTGCAGCAATGGACGTTTTTTATCCCGCGCAGTGCGCTCAACCAACTGATCAATAGATGCAGTGAGATAACACACAAAACCTGAGTTCTTCATCAGCTCACGATTTTGCGCACGCAAAACAATTCCACCGCCGGTGGCAATTACTGCATCGCGCTCATTTGCCAGCTCAACTAGAACCGCTGTTTCACGTTCGCGAAATCCCTCTTCCCCTTCCATATCAAAAATCCAGGGAATATCAGCGCCCGTACGCTCTTCTATAACACGGTCGCTATCGCGAAAGCTGAGATTTAATTCGGCGGCCAACAATCGGCCTATAGTAGATTTGCCGGCCCCCATGGGGCCGACAAGAAAGACATTGGGTTTACGCATTAGTTTGTAAGGGTATCCGACATCAACTTGGGAGTAACAAAAATCAGCAACTCGGTTTTGAACTGGCTGTCGATAGTCTTCTTGAAGAGACGACCAAGATAAGGGATATCGCCAAGGAGTGGTACCTTGCTTTCACCTTTGGTTCCCTCAAGAGAGAACACACCGCCCAACACCACTGTTTGACCATTATTGACCAATACCTTGGTTTCCAGACGGGTGATATCCACTGTAGGCACACCGCTTTCTGTCTCTTGACCAAGGGAGTCTTTCCATACCACCAAATCCATAATGACGCGATTATCCGGAGTAATTTGTGGTGTCACCTCAAGTTTCAACACAGCTTCACGGAAGCCTGTAGTAGTACCACCACTTGGTGCACTTTCCTGATACCCAACTTCCTTACCTGACTTAATTGTTGCCAATTGTTTATCACTGGTAATGACCTTAGGTTGGGAAACGATTTCCGCATAGCCAGAGTTTTCCAGTGCACTCAGCTCCATATCGAGATAGGTGTTGTCAGTTAAAACACCAATAGCAGCACTGGCATAGGGATTATTAACAGCAAGATCCACTGCCTTGATCTCTTCTAAATTAAGAGTCTTATTATCATCAGGTCCTTGATTAAACCAAGAATATGGATTGGTACCATTTACATCATCCAAACCATCCTGCGAACCGGCAAAGTTGATAATCCGATTGTTATTGGCATTGTAACCCGCACCACCCCAACGAATCCCCAACTCACGTTGGAAATCGGTATTGGCAATAACAATACGAGCCTCAATCATAACCTGGCGAATCGGTATATCTATTTGGTCAACCAAACGCTTAAAGGCTTCAATACGCTCAGAAGTATCTGTGATAATAATAGAGTTGGTGCGCTCATCCACAACGCCCTGTCCACGCTCGGATAAAACACTTCCAGTAGCTCTGTTTCCACCTTGCCCGCCACCACCACCGCCACCACTACCGCCGCCACGGCTGTCACCACGGAACAGTTCAAACATCTCTTTGGCATTGGCATAACGCACACGAATATACTCAGTCCGCAAGGGAGCCAACTCTTCCAGTTGCTTCTTGGTGGTAATTTCTTGACGTTCACGTTCGGCAATTTCTGCCGCCGGGGCCACCATTAATACATTACCCACTTGGCGTTTATCCAAGCCCTTATTTTTTAACACCATTTCCAAAGCTTGGTCCCAAGGAACATTTTGCAAGCGCAATGTAATCCGACCTTGCACCGTATCACTGGCCACCAAGTTCAACTCCGTAAAATCTGCAATGATTTGCAGTACTGCACGAACCTCAATATCTTGGAAATCCAGCGATAATTTTTCACCGGTATATTCAAAATCTTTTTTCTTTTCTTTCTTTTCTTGCTCGCTCAGCGGTTTAATACTCAAGACATATTCATTGTCTGTTTGATAAGCAAGATAATCAAAATCCCCGCCAGCACTGATATTTAGCACCGAGCTCTCGCCTTCCTGAGTAGCACTTACCAATGAAACAGGAGTTGCAAAATCAACCACATCCAAACGGCGGCGAAGCTCCGGTGGCATCCAGGCATTTTTAAACGATAACTTCACACCTGCACCCGTACCCACCATATCCGCACTGACTTTGGGATTGGACAATGTCACTATCACACGGCCCTCACCCGCTGTACCACGACGGAAATCGATATTGGTAATTTTGGTCTGGTTACCAATTGCATTATTTTCTTTAGCAGTAGATTTGGTGGCGACTTCAACTGCCGGACGCACCGTCTGCGCATTATCAGCCCCCTTTGCAGCCCCCACTTCAATAATAAAATTATTGCCATCAGTACGAGTTGTGTAAGGTGCCAAATCATTGAGATTCAAAATAAGGCGGGTGCGCCCCTCACTGGCCAACACCATAGCGCTTTGACCATTATCGACTGCCAACGGGAACCGACGCTCTTTCAGTCCGCTTACAACCTCAGGAAAATCCAGCACAATACGCGCAGGCTTTTCGATGGTGTAACCCTTAGGTTCAGGAGGCGGGGTATCGAATGCCATTCGCACTTCAAAGCGCTCGCCCGGCAACTGGAAAAAATTAATTTCATTGAGTGTGCTGGCCCATACTAATGGTGATGCCATAAAACTAACGAATGCCACAACAAATTTACGCATATTCAACCCCGGAGTGAATAGAGCACACATGTCCGCTTATTCCTTCTCTTCTAATTTAATAATTCTGGGACGTTCAACCCAACCATTGGAGCCATCACCCACAATCTCCATCACTTCAATTTGGGATGGACTGGTAGCTATGATTTTGCCGTGATTCATACCCAAGTAATTCCCAACAGTTGCTGGCACCACACTGCTTGCCCCATCGTCAATAAGCGCCCACAGTTGCCCCCCCTTACTAATGGTGCCAACCATTTTGAGCGAGGTAATATTGAATCCTTCAAGAAACTCTTTCTCTCTGGTTAAATCCGGCGCTACGGCACGCCCACCTTTTGCAGCCGATTCATCGACTGGAATAGGTTTTTCAAATGGACTGCGCAACGTCATGGCACTATAAGTAAATGGTTGATAGGGACTAAACGTGGGTAAGGGCTCGATTTGCCCCTTGGGCCTGCGTTTTGTCTCTTCCATAAAATTGATTAAATCCTGCTGCGAAGATTGCCCACAACCTGCCAGCGCTAAAAGACAGAGTAATTCCATAACTATCAGCGACCGTTTCATTTGGCGGCCTCCGGAGATTTATAGCGATAGGTTTTCGCCAAAATTTTCATACTTAAGGTTTTACTCTCTTTGGTTGTAGTAATGGAGAAATCATGCAGGGTTACTATACGGGGCATACCCGCAACACCACTGACAAAACCACCCATATCGTGATAACCACCTTCAGCAGAAATAGTAATCGGTACTTCAATGTAATATTCGGCCACTACATCCGGCTGGAAATTGATATTGATATTAGTCAAACCACTTTCACTACCCCGGGTACCTATATCCTCCAGCAACCCTGGCACTTCCGTTTTTGCCGGCAAACGTGACAGCAGCGAATCAAAAGTGACTTTCATTTCTTCCATCTGAGCTTTATATGCATCCAAATTCGCCGCTTCAAAACTGCGCTTTTCAAATGTCCCACGCAAGGTTTGCTCTTGTGCCGCAACAGACTCAAGCTGCAAATTCAAATCACTGATTTTCAGATAGTAAGTACCAGCAAAAACGGCAACAACCAACAATAAGCAAACAAATATTTTGGCGGGCAAAGGCCAGACACCAATTTTCTCAAAGTCGATGTTATTTACGTCAAACTCTTTAAGTTGTTCGAGGGTATCTTGAAATGACATTTATTTTGCCCCCCCTTTAGTACTTGCAGGTTTTGCAGGTTTCGCACTCGTAGATTTAGTGCTTGCAGGTTTAGCGCTTGCAGAATCTGCAGCAGGATCAACGGGTGCAGAGGTTTCAACTGTCATTTTGAATTTGCTCGCATCCTCACCCTCTTCGGGCGCAGCATCTACCGATATCAAATTATGTGAAGCATACCAATCAGATGCTTCAAGGTTGCGCAAAAAGCTGGCGATACGGTTATAGGACTCAGCGACCCCTTCAATAGTCACAATATTTCCTTTACGCTCAGCCTTGCTAATCCAGACACCATCCGGAATAGCCCTGGCCAGCTCATCGAAATAGCGGACAATGACCGGACGCGTCCCCTCCAAATCAGTAATAACCTTGATACGCGCCAGTAAATCATCACGCACTTTCTTGATTTCACTGATCTCTTTTACTTGCGCATCCAGCTTGGCAATCTCCTGCTGCAATAATTGATTGCGCGCCTCCTGGTTTTCTATTGCCGATTGCACACTCGACACCCACAGGTATGCAGCAAAAGCAGCAACAATACCAACCCCCAAAATGACACCGAGAAACTCGCGTTTTTTCTCTTCGCGATAGGCCTGGCGCCAGGGCAATAAGTTAATCTTGGCCATTAGTCAAAACTCCTCATCGCCAATCCGGTAACAATCATCAGCGCCGGAGCATCATTTGCAAGTGAAACGGCATTTACCCGGGAAGAGACCGACATGCGCGCAAAAGGATTTGCCACTATTGTCTGTGTGCCCAATTTTTCTTCGATCAAACCAACCAGTCCTTCAAGAGACGCAACACCACCAGCGAGAACAATGTAATCCACATCGTTATATTGACTGGCGGAGAAGAAGAACTGCAGCGAACGGGTAACTTGTTGCACTACCGCATCTTTGAAAGGAGTAAGCACTTCCATTTCATAGTCATCAGGTAGCCCTCCCTGCTTCTTGGCAAGGCCAGCTTCTTCGCGCGATAACCCGTAGCGACGCTGGATCTCTTCAGTCAACTGGCGACCACCAAACAACTGCTCACGGGTGTAAACCGTTTTGCCATCGACAAGCACACTCAAGGTCGTCATTGTCGCGCCAATATCAATGATGGCGACCACCTGCCCTTCCTGATCCTCCAATTGCTCGGCGATCAACTCAAAGGCACGCTCCATACAATAAGCTTCAATATCCACTTTTTCGGCAATCAAGTCGGAGTCAGCCAAGACTTGCTGGCGAACCTCCACGTTCTCACGGCGACATGCGGCCAAGAGAACCTCAACCTGATCTGGATTGCGCGGGGAAATGCCTTGCACTTCGAAATCGAGCGCAACTTCTTCAAGCGGGAAGGGGATATATTGATCTGCTTCAGCAGCAATCTGGCTTTCCATGGCATCGTCATTCAAATCCATCGGCATATCGATCATTTTAGTGATCACTGCTGAGCCCGCGACTGCAACAGCAGCATGCTTGAGCTTGGTTTTGGACTGCTTGACCATAGCCCTGACCACCTCTGCAACAGCAACGGGGTCAGCGATGTTTTTCTCTACCACCGCATTGGGTGGCAGGGCTTTTACGGTATAGGACTCAACACGGTAGCGATCACCGCTACGGCTGAGCTCAAGCAATTTGACCGAGGTGGAACTGATATCCAACCCGACCACTGGCTTTGCCTTCTTATCGAGGAAACTTAAAATGCCCATTTTTCTATCTATATCCGTAACTTAGACGTTGTTTATGTTATAGCACTTTAACTTAAGCCTGCAACAAACCGATGAATATGTAAACAGGCAAAAAAGCCCGTATAATGCCCGCCACCTGCGGCGACCGCGCTAACTCATTAATTCACATAGAAAAAATGTTCAGTAAAAAATCCTTCTTCGGCATTATTTTCTGGCTGTTACTGGCCGGTTTCAGCGTTACCCTGGTGACATTCGCCGGACTCTATCTTTATTTAAGCCCTAAATTGCCATCGGTTGAGTCATTGAGAGAGGTTAAATTACAGACCCCTTTGCGGGTTTATTCAAGCGACAGCAAATTAATTGGTGAATTTGGCGAACAGCGTCGCACTCCTCTCACTTATAACCAGATACCACCCCTGTATATAAAAGCACTCCTCTCCGCCGAAGATGCAGAGTTCTTTGAACATCATGGAGTTTCTCTAAAAGGCATGTTGCGCGCCGCATCACAAATTCTAAAGTCCGGCGCCATCCAATCCGGCGGAAGCACTATTACTCAACAGTTGGCACGTGATTTCTTTCTCACTCGCAAGCAAATCTTCTCACGCAAGTTTAACGAAATTCTCTTATCCCTTGAAATTGAACGAAAATTTACCAAGGAAGAAATCCTTGAATTGTTCAACAACAAAATGTTCTTCGGCAACCGCGCCTATGGTCTGCAAGCGGCGGCGCAAATCTATTACGGCAAGGATATCCACCAGCTAAGTGTGGCCCAATACGCCATGATTGTTGGTGTACTGAAGGCACCCTCAGCTTACAATCCCCTCGCCAACCTCAAACGCGCCATGATTCGCCGCAATTGGATTATTGGGCGCATGTATGAGTTAAGGCACATCGACCAGGCAACTTATGAAGCGGCCATCAACGAACCCAATACTGCCAGTTACCATGGCACCACCCTGGATATCCAGGCTCCTTATATTTCCGAGATGGCGCGCCAGGAAGTGCTGGATCGCTTTGGCGAGAAGGCTTACACCGAAGGCTATAAGGTGTACACCAGTGTCGATAGTGCCATGCAGGCAACTGCGCAGGCGGCTGTGCTCAAGGGGTTGAACGGCTACGACCAGCGCCACGGTTATCGCGGACCAGAGCTACACCTCAAACCTTCGGCCGATGCAGACCTGATCGATTGGCAAGACCAGCTCCAGGACATTCCCAGCCTGGGCGCCCATGACCCGGCAGCGGTGGTGGATGTACAGGCCCAATCCCTGCGCGTGCTATTGAGCAATGGTGACTTTATTGATCTAGGCTGGGAGCAAGGCCTTTCCAGCGTCCGCCCCTATATCACTGAGGACAGTCGCGGTGCTGCCTATAAAGCCGTGACCGAGTTCCTTAAACCTGGCGATGTGGTACGCATCACCAAAGACAACGACGACCAATGGCGCTTTAGCCAAGTGCCCGCGATCCAGGCCGCACTGGTTTCCCTCGATCCGCTCGATGGTGCAATCCGCTCATTGGTGGGCGGCCTCGACTTCAACCAGAGCCACTACAACCGTGCAACCCAGGGCGCGCGCCAGCCCGGATCCAGTTTTAAACCGCTGATTTATACCGCTGCGCTGGAAAATGGTTTTACCCCCGCATCGATTATCAATGATGCACCTATAGTGATCGAAAACACCAGTACCGGTGTGGCCTGGCGCCCTGAAAATGACGACGGCAAATTTACTGGCCCCATGCGCATGCGCCAGGCGCTTTACCGTTCGCGCAATCTGGTATCTATCCGCCTGCTGCGTAGTATCGGCATGCAGACTGCGCTCGATAGCCTTGCCCGCTTCGGATTTAACCCCAAGGAATTCCCGCGCGACCTGACCCTCGCCCTGGGCACCCACGCACTTACCCCCCTGCAAATGGCCACCGCTTATACCAGTTTTGCCAATGGCGGCTTCAAGGTGGATCCTTATTTGGTCACCCGCATTGAAGATGGCAATGGCAAGATAGTCTACGAAGCGCGCCCGAAACGGGTATGCAAAGAGTGCGATAACAACCAGCAGAGCTACGCCGAAGATGGCACCCCGCTTCCAGCAACACCCTCATTGGATAGCAGCCAGCGGGCACCACGGATTATCGATGCGCGTATTGCCTATCTCATCGATTCAATGTTGCGCGACGTGATCGACAAGGGTACCGGCCGCCTGGCCAAGCAACTCGGGCGCAGCGACATCGCCGGGAAAACCGGTACCACCAATGGCCCGCGCGACAGTTGGTTCTCTGGCTATAACCCTAATATCACCACCAGTGTTTGGGTCGGTTTTGATGCAAACACACTGCTGGGACGCAAAGAATTCGGCAGCTCGGCAGCATTACCTATCTGGATCGACTTTATGCGCACCGCCCTGGAAGGCATGCCCGACCAGCTCTCCCGCCAACCCGAAGGTATAGTCACAGTGCGCATTAATTCAGATACCGGCAAGCCCGCTATGCCCGGTGACCCTGATGCTATTTTTGAAGTGTTTTTAGGGGAGGATACCGGGCGCACATCGGCGGCCGGCAATGAAACCACTGAACAAGCCACTCTGCCGGAGGAGTTGTTCTAGGCAGGTTATCTGGAGATGAGCCTCATGGATGAGGGCGAACGCAGTTGCATAACCAAGGGTTTGAATTGCCGTGCCCCTTGTGAATTTTTTTCAGTTTTTTGCTTACGCGGGTTGATCCAGCCACGCACTTCTATTTCTTTACCTTTCAATGCCAACCAATCTGATTTTTGATGGGCAAACAAGGACCAGTCTTTTTTAGCCACCCTGGCGACTAACTTGCCCTCGAACTCCAGCCATATTGCCGAATTGATGTCGACCCTGGTGATGCGCCCACGCACCAACCGGAAACCAGCCTCGTCGCCAGATAAAGACAATGTCGGCAGCGGTTGCCAATAGCTATTGCGCCATACACCCCGCGTCTTTTGCCGAGCCTCTTGCTCTGCATCTTGCAAACACGGCGCCTGCGCACCATTGGGTGGCACTGCAACCTGCAACGCCATACCCGCACGCACCTGGGCTGCGGCCAGACTGTGCCCAAGATTGTCGTACACGTGAGCGAGCCAGCGCCCGTAATGATCCCGGGCTTCCCGCTCAAAACCGAGGCGAATTTCACTGTTGGCTGCTGCAATAAATGCCTGCGCCTGTGCGCGTGATTCACGCCCAAAGGGCTGGCCGGCCTTTTTCCCGTGGGTGATTTCCGGGGCATTGATACCCAGCACCCGCACCGAGCGGCCATCCTGCAATTTCAGGGTATCGCCATCGGTAACACTCACCACCTTAAAGGATTCACCGCCAGCCAAACCACATTCGGCAAAGGCACCAACAGGCAATAAAAAGGAAGTGCACAGACATAAAAAAACGCCGGGAATTTTCATTCCCGGCGTTTTTACTAGCGATGCCAGCAGGGTGCGATACAAGAAATTAATCTTTCTTGGCGCCACCGATACGGCTGCCGAAACGCTTGGTGAAGCGATCGATACGGCCACCGGTATCAACGATTTTTTGCTTGCCAGTGTAGAACGGGTGGCATGCACCACATACGTCAACGTGCAGGGCCTTGCCCAAAGTTGAACGAGTGGCGAAGTTGTTACCGCAGCTGCAGGTTACGGCTACGTCAACGTAATTTGGATGGATATCTGCTTTCATGATGAATGCCTTGTGTGATCTGCGCCGCCACCTGGTCTTTTGCCGGGCACCGCGCATAGGTTTAAAAAACGGCTGTTTTCAGGGAGCGGGGATACTACCAGAAAACCATATCCGCGCAACTGAAAAGCGCAGTTTAGTGCAAAAAATCGCCGGAGCAATCTAATGGCACTTTCCGTCACACGCCTTTAACTATACGAACCCCGGATCGATTAGGTTATTCTGCCGCCCTTGTTTGATGATGCCGACTTCATGACACATACCTCACCCACCGAATCCCTGCTGCTGGAAATTGCGTTGCCCGTGCCGCTGCGGCGCTGCTTCGACTATTTACCTCCTGCCGATATAAACGTTGCGGAACTTCAACCCGGGATATTGGTGCGCGTACCCTTCGGCCACCAGGAACTGATTGGTGTGCTTGTGAGGGTCAAAACCGAGCGTGCGCAGGATCTTGGCAAATTGCGCCCGGCACAGGCGATTATCGACCCGCGCCGGGCACTGGACAGCGAATTACTCGACCTCTGCCTCTGGGCAGCCGACTATTACCAGTGCGCGCCCGGAGAGGCCTTGCAAACTGCCTTGCCGACCCTTTTGCGCCAGGGAGAGCCCGCACAATTGCGCGGCGAACCTGTATTCCGACTCACTACCGAAGGCAAGGGATTACCCGTCGGTGCACTCAAACGCTCCCCCAAACAGGCGGCACTGCTGGCCGCCCTGCAAACCCGCGAGCAACTCAGCCGCAGCGATCTCGACCTGCTCGACATCCCCCGTACCATCGCCAAAACCCTGATCGATAAGGGCCTTGTTCGCATTGATGAAGTCATCCCCAGCGCCAGCACAGCATCCATCGAATTACTCCGCGAACAACCATTGACGTTAAGTGATGAACAGCAGGCCGCGTTTGCGCAGATCGATTACAGCGGATTCAAAACTTACCTGCTCGATGGCGCTACCGGCAGCGGCAAAACCGAAATATATCTACAAGCCATAGAACAAACGCTCAGGCAAGGCAAACAGGCCCTGGTACTGGTACCCGAGATTGGCCTGACCCCGCAAACCTTGCAGCGCTTCCAGCGCCGCTTTGCCCTGCCGATAGTGGCGCTGCATTCCGGCCTCAATGACCGCGAGCGGCTGGATGCCTGGCTGCAAGCGCGCGACGGCATAGCGCGCATCATTATCGGCACCCGCTCGGCACTGTTTACGCCCTTAAAAGAACCGGGCATTTTGATTATCGATGAAGAACACGATGGCTCATTCAAGCAGCAGGATGGTTTCCGCTATTCCGCGCGCGATCTCGCCGCCGTACGCGCCCATCGCCTGGGGATTCCGCTCATCCTCGGCTCGGCCACGCCATCACTGGAAACCCTGCATAATGCCCTGCTCGGTCGTTACCACTATCTGCGCTTGAAAACGCGCGCAGGCAATGCCAGGCCGCCGGAGATCCAATTGCTCGATATCCGCGGCGAAATCCTGCATGAGGGATTTGCGCAAGCCAGTATCGATGCGATTGGCGATACCCTCAGCAAGGGCAACCAGGTGCTGGTCTTCCTCAATCGCCGCGGCTACGCCCCCACCCTGGAGTGCCACGACTGCGGCTGGCTGGCCAACTGCAACCACTGCGATGCGCGTATGACAGTGCACCAGAACCCGCGCCACTTGCATTGTCACCACTGCGACCACCAGCGCGGCATCCCCAAGCGCTGCCCCGTCTGCAACAGCAGCAAAATCCAGCCCGTCGGCCAGGGTACCGAGCGCAGCGAAGTTGTCCTGCAACAATTATTTCCTGCGCACAAAGTTATCCGTGTAGACCGGGATTCCACGCGCAATAAAGACGGCATGCAAAAGTTATTGGCCGATGTCCACACCGGCGCCCCCTGCATCCTCGTGGGCACCCAAATGCTTGCCAAAGGCCATCATTTTGCCGATGTCACATTAGTGGTGATTATCGATGCCGATGCCGGGTTATTCAGCACCGATTTCCGCGGTGCCGAGCGCATGGGGCAATTGCTATTGCAGGTGGCAGGCAGAGCCGGGCGCGAGGAAAAAAGCGGGCGAGTGATTTTGCAGAGCCACCATACCGACCATCCGTTGGTGCAAACCCTGGTGCAGCAGGGCTATCACGCACTGGCGGATTTAATCCTGCAGGAACGGCAAATCACCCAGTTGCCGCCTTATCGCCACCTCGCCCTGATCCGCGCTGAAAGCAAACAGGCGATAGCGGCGGTGGATTTCCTGCAACTAGCGCGGCAAATGGCCGAACAACTACAAGCGCCGGATCCGCAGCTCCATTACCTGGGCCCACTGCCGGCGATGATGGAAAAGCGCGGCGATCGCTTTCGCTACCAATTGCAAATCAATAGCGCGCAGCGCAAACCCCTGCAACGGTTACTCAGCCAACTCGCCCTGCAACTCGAGGCAGCACCGCTGGCCAAACGGGTGCGCTGGTCGATTGATGTAGATCCGCAGGAAATGGGCTAAGCCTAAGCGGCCCAGGTAACAGACGCCAGACGGAACGAGCAGGCTTAGTGACTCACCCGTTCAATCCCATTACAATCGCGCCCTCGATTTAACCAAGACACATAAATTCCATGAGTAGAGATTTCGCCAAAAAAGGCCGCGCACCGGCCCGCCGCACATCATCCTCCAGCAACGGCCCAACGCCGCCCTGGTTATGGTTTGTCGCCGGTTTGGTGCTGGGCGCTTTTGCCGCCACCCTCTACTTCATTAAGCATCCAGTGACGGCTCCTGCGCCCAGGGAAGAACCCAAACCGAAAGAAACGGAAAACAAAACGCCCAAACCACGTTTCGATTTCTACAAATTGCTGCAAGAAAGCGAAACCATTGTGCCCGCGAGCGAGACAATTAATGAGGACAAGCCCGCGCAGGAACAGAGCACCGAGTACATATTGCAAGTGGGCTCATTCCCCAATGCGGATGACGCCGACAAGTTGCGCGCGCAATTGATCCTGCTCAACCTGGATGCCCATATCGAAAAAGTCGAAATCCGCAAAGGCGAGATTTGGCACCGCGTGGTAGTCGGCCCCTTTGGTACCCAAGCCGCCCTGACCAGTGCCCGCTCGCAATTGGTGAACAACCAATACAACGCTCTCGTCCTGAAACGCGCCAAAACCAAACCCTGATCTGGCATTAATCCCACCTCTGAAATTCCCGCGCCTTGAAAAAGGCGTGCCTGCCCCCACTTTCCTGACTTCTGCGCACGCAAGATCACGCGCTGCAATCCATAGCTATTTTTACAGCGCCAGTTTTTTACAACGTCATTTCTTAATGAAGGAAGTCCAGTGACTACAATTCTCTCTGTTCGCCGCGACGGGCAAGTGGTAATCGGCGGCGACGGCCAGGTTTCCCTTGGTAATACTGTGATGAAAGGCAATGCGCGCAAAGTGCGCCGCCTCTACAAAAACCAGGTGATCGCCGGATTTGCTGGCGGCACCGCCGATGCCTTTACCCTCTTCGAGCGCTTTGAAGCCAAACTGGAAGCGCACAATGGGCAACTCACGCGTGCCGCGGTTGAACTCGCCAAAGACTGGCGAACGGACCGCAGCTTACGCCGACTGGAAGCATTGCTGGCGGTGGCCGACAAAGATGCCTCCTTGATCATTACCGGCAATGGCGATGTCATCCAGCCGGAAGACGATTTAATCGCGATAGGCTCCGGCGGTAACTATGCCCAGGCCGCCGCGCGTGCACTGCTGGAAAACACCCCACTGGATGCGCGCAGCATTGTGGAAAAAGGCCTGAAAATCGCGGGCGATATTTGTGTCTTCACCAATCAAACGCACACGATTGAAGTGTTGGATTATTAATTCGTAGCCCGTATGGAGCCTAGCGAAATACGGGGACTCGCACTCGATAACCATTAGCCATTTGATAAACCATACCCGCATTCCGTTGTACTCCATGCGGGCTACTAAAGAGCGTCCTATGTCCTCCATGACCCCGCGCGAAATCGTGCACGAATTAGATAAACATATCGTCGGCCAGGCCGATGCCAAACGCGCCGTTGCCATCGCCTTGCGCAACCGCTGGCGCCGCATGCAAGTGCCCGCCGATATGCGCAATGAAATTACCCCAAAAAATATTTTGATGATCGGCCCCACCGGGGTCGGCAAAACTGAAATCGCACGCCGCCTGGCCAAACTCGCCAATGCACCTTTTATCAAAGTGGAAGCGACCAAGTTTACCGAAGTCGGTTACGTCGGCCGCGATGTGGAATCGATTATCCGCGACCTGGTTGATGTCGCTATTAAAATGCGCCGCGAGCAAGCCACTAAATCCGTACAGCATCGCGCCGCCGAAGCTGCTGAAGAGCGCATCCTCGATGTACTCCTACCGCCAGCGCGCAATTTGTCAGCGGAAGAAAGCAAACACGAATCCGGCACCCGCCAGATTTTTCGCAAGAAATTGCGCGAAGGCGAACTGGACGATAAAGAAATTGAAATTGATGTTGCCGCAACCAGCGTCGGTGTAGAAATCATGGCACCACCCGGCATGGAAGATATGACCAACCAATTGCAAAGCATGTTTTCATCACTCGGACGAGACAAAACCAAAAAAGCAAAGCTGACGGTGAAAAAAGCCTTCAAACAATTGCAGGATGAAGAAGCCGCAAAATTGGTAAGCGATGACGATATCAAAGCCCAGGCCATTGAAGCGGCTGAACAAAACGGCATTGTGTTTATCGATGAAATCGACAAGGTCGCACGCCGTGGCAATGTCAGTGGTGCCGATGTATCGCGCGAAGGCGTACAGCGCGATTTGTTGCCCTTGATCGAAGGCTGCACTGTATCGACCAAACACGGCACCATCAAAACCGACCATATTTTATTTATCACCTCGGGCGCATTCCATTTGAGCAAGCCTTCGGATTTGATTCCGGAATTGCAGGGACGTCTGCCGATCCGCGTAGAGTTGCAAGCACTAACGCCGGACGACTTCGAGCGCATCCTCACCGAGCCAAAAGCATCGCTAACCGAGCAACAGGAGGCACTGCTAAAAACGGAAGGCGTAGCAATTACATTTACCAAAGATGGTATTCGTCGCATTGCCGAAACCGCATTTGAGGTTAACGAACGCACTGAAAATATTGGCGCGCGCCGCTTGCACACCATCCTGGAACGCCTATTGGAAGATGTATCCTTCGAAGCCGGCGATGGCAAAAACCAGGTGGAAATCGACGCAGCCTATGTTGAAGCACACTTGGGTGAGCTGGCCAAGAATGAAGACCTAAGCCGGTTTATTTTGTAATTGGATATCAACAACACTATGAGCACCACTGCCACTCTGGCCCCCAGCAAAATCAAGCTGCATAAACAATCGCAACAACTGGAATTGCATTTTGGCGGCGAGCAATTTTTATTGCCCGCCGAATTTTTGCGCGTGCACTCGCCCAGCGCAGAAGTCAAAGGTCATGGACCGGGGCAGGCAGTGCTGCAATATGGCAAGAAGGATGTCGCCATCAGCAAAATCGAGCGCGCGGGTAATTACGCACTCAAACTGGTATTTGATGATGGCCACGACAGCGGGATCTACACCTGGAGTTATTTTTACGAACTGGGTCAAAACCAGGAAAAATTGTGGCAGGAATATTTGGAAGATTTACACAAGGCTGGCAAAAGCCGCGAAAAAGATACCAGCGTGGTGAAATTTATTCTTTGATGCTGTAGCCCCGACACAACGCCAACACAACTCCGGGGCAATCACTAACCGCGAAGTAAAACTTATATCGACCAGCTAATCCAACCTGTATAAGCGGTGACAAAAATAAACAGGCCAAACGCGATCCGGTACCAGGCAAAAATTTCATAGCTGTGGTTTGCAACAAAACGAACCAGTGTACGCACGGCAATCCATGCACTGATAAATGCAGTGATAAACCCCGCCGCAAACATCGGGAAATCCCCCAGATCCAACAGGTCGCGATGTTTGTAAATATCATAAAACGTTGCCGCGAACATAGTCGGCACCGCCAGGAAAAATGAAAACTCTGCAGCGACCTTGCGATCCAACCCGATAAACAAACCACCGATAATAGTCGCCCCCGAACGCGAGGTGCCCGGAATCATCGATATCACCTGAAACAAGCCCACTTTTAATGCATCGCGCCAGGTCATTTGGTCCACATCTTTCACGCGCACTTCATGCGTGCGCCGCTCGGCCCACAAAATCACTAAACCGCCGAGGACCAACAAAGTGGCGACACTCAATGCATTGAACAAATAGGTTTTGATAATCGATATAAACAACACACCCGCAACAGCGGCAGGCAAAAATGCAATCAGCAGATTCATGATGAAGCGCTGGGATTGGGAATCATTAAACATGCCCAGCGCGACGCGCGTAAATTTCTGGCGATATTCAACAACTACGGCAAGGATCGCCCCCAGTTGGATGGCGATTTCAAAGACTCGCCCATCGTTATGGAAATTAATTAAATCACCTACAACAATCAAATGCCCGGTACTGGAAATAGGTAAAAACTCCGTGGCTCCCTCTACCACCCCCATAATGATGGCTTTCAACATCAGCAGTAAATCCACAACAACCCCTTGTTCAGGCAATAGTTCAGGCAATGATTTGGCGGGCGCAAGTCTGCGGCAATTACATAGTGTTTGCAAACTCTGTGCCCATCCCCCTGCATCGACTGGGCTATAATCCCCAGTCATACACCCGTTGCCCATGAGGACAGGATATGCGCCGCTATTGTTTCACCGTTTTAATGACAGGTTTATTAACGCTACTGAGCGCCTGCACCACAACCAAATACACCGACGACTATAAAACCGGGACTGATTTCAGCGGTTTAAAGACCTATAGCTGGCGCGCAGTAACCGTCGATATCGGTGGCATCAACCAAGCGTTCTTGCAAAACCTTGCCGATGAACAATTGCGCGCACAGGGATTTATCCCGGCCGATAACAACGCCGATTTCCTCGTGGATATGCAGGTGTTTTCACGTGTCAGCAGTGGCGGCAATACCAGTATTGGCATTGGTATAGGAATGCCGGTTGGCAGCCATGGCGGGGTCGGCATGAGCACCGGCCAAACCGTGGGGCAGGGCAAGCAGGAAGGCGTGATCGTTATCGATATCACCCAGACCAACAGCAATACCCTTATCTGGCGTGGCAATGCCGAAGGGATACCACTGATTAATTTTTCGCTGAAAGCCGAGCAAAAATTGCGCGAGAGTTTTAGCCAACTATTAAGCCCCTTCCCGCCACAACCTGCTGCCACCGCCAAATAGTATTGATGCCCGCCGGGTTGGCCAATACCAACCCGTTTCACCCGCTTTTTCCCGCTACGGTTTTTTTATGCCTAACTCACAGCGCCTTTCGGTCGAAGGTATCCTGCTCTTAATCGGGCTCGCCATTGGCTGGGGTTTTAACTGGCCGATTATGAAATTTATTATCGGCGAAATCCCACCCCTGACATTTCGCGGTTTCTGCCTGTTTTTAGGCGGACTGGGGATTCTGGGGCTGGCGCGCGTATCGGGATTGGCATTACGCATCCCCTCTGGCTATTGGAAAAAAGTGCTGTGGATTTGCCTGCTCAATATAGTTGCCTGGAATGTGATGGCTACCTATGGTTTGAGCATGTTGCCTGCCGGGCGCTCGGCCCTGCTGGGATACACCATGCCGATCTGGACAGTACTTTTATCCGTCTGGGTACTGCACGATACATTTACCCTGCGCATTTGCATCGCCCTGTTATTGGGAATTGCAGGCGTATTTGCGCTGATGGGTGAAGCCCTGGTGAATTGGTTCAGCGCCCCCATGAGCACCCAATTGATCCTGGGCGCAGCCTTGATGATCGCCGCCGCCTGGTGTTGGGCGGCAGGTACGGTATTGATGAAACGCTGGCAAGTGCCGATCAATACTGTGGTGCTCACCGGCTGGTTATTATTGCTCGCCAGCGTGCCAATTATTATTGCTGCCATTTTTGTCGATGGCGCCCCCCAACAAATGCCCTCCACACTGGTGCTCTGGGGCGTGGTCTACAACGTGTTTTTTGCCTTCATGTTTTGTTACTGGGCCTGGGTGCGACTGGTGACACTGGTTCCGGTGAGCGTTTCATCGCTGTCATCGCTGATCACCCCGCTGATTGGAGTTATCTCCGGCATTTTATTATTAGGTGAACAACCAGGATGGCCTGAATACAGCGCGACCATCCTGATCCTGGGCGCGGTGGCTGTAGTTAATTTCAGCAGCGCCAAAAAAATCGCCTCATCTATTCCGCCGGCAAAGACTCCAACACCGGCAAAGGACGATCCAGCACAATAGTGTTGGTTTCCGGCTGGATACGCGCGGCATAGGCGATAACCTCGACCCCCGCCCTGCGTGCCACCTGCAATGTTGCCGCGTACACTGGATCTATATGGCGCGCGGGACGCACCAACTGGATCCCCGTGTGCTGCACACAAAACAATAAAACCGCCCTGTGTCCCTGCTCCACCATCGCCATTAATTCACGCAGGTGTTTGCTGCCGCGTTCACTTACCGCATCGGGGAAATAACCTTCGCCCTCGGCCTCCATCAACGTCACATTTTTCACTTCCAGATAACACAGACGCGCGTCTTGTAAATGGTTGGTTAATAGAAAATCGATACGCGATTTCTCGCTACCGTACACCTGTTCGCGCTTCCGGCTCTGGTAGCCGCGCAATTCCGCAATCACATCATTGCACAACGCCTGCTCAACCAACTCGTTGGTGCGTGCAGTATTGATCCCGGCGAGATGGCCGCCCGGGGTTGTTACCACCTCCAAAGTCTGCGGGTATTTGCGCGCTTTACTTTCACTGACCGAAAACCAGCAACGGCTTTCTGGCAGCACACAATTTTTCATCGACCCCGTGTTGGGGCAGTGGATGGTCAGCTCATGCCCACCAGGCAGGCGCACATCCGCCAAAAAACGTTTGTAGCGTCGCAACAATAACGCGGGATAAAAAGAGGACATATTAAAAGGAGCATCCGGTAAATGACATTTTGATGGCAAATTGAAGCACAAACGCGCCAATTTGGAGCTATAGTTTTTGCTTGGGATGGGCCGGGAAGCCGCTCGAATGGATATAAGCCATCGACCGGGCAGCACACGAAAAAACGCTAGCACTCGCTTTTGTAATCTGATAGCTTGCTCCCCCTTCTAATTCTGCCCACCTGTTGGTGCAGAGTATTGCCGATCCAGGAAGTCTTGCGAGGCGCTATTATGGCGAAAAAATCACCTTCTACTGAAACATTTGCACTGCGCCCTTTTACTCCTTACGTGGAGAAAAAAGGTGAAGAGTATATGAACGATAACCAGAAGCTGCACTTCAGGCAATTGCTGCTCAACTGGCGCTCCGAGCTGATGGAAGAAGTAGACCGCACTGTAAGTCATATGAAAGACGAAGCGGCCAACTTTCCCGATCCCGCTGACCGCGCCAGCCAGGAAGAAGAATTCAGCCTCGAACTGCGCACCCGCGACCGCGAGCGCAAACTGATCAAGAAAATCGACAGCACCCTTGAACTGATCGAAAACGATGATTACGGCTACTGCGATGCCTGTGGTGTAGAAATCGGGATTCGCCGCCTTGAAGCGCGTCCAACCGCCACCCTCTGCGTGGATTGCAAAACCCTCGCGGAAATCAAAGAAAAACAAATCGGCGGCTAATGCCGGTTTGATCGGGGCGGGCCATTGCCCGCCTCAATCACCATGACAGCCACACCTCCTCCCCTGACTCCTACACGCATCAATAACACTGCCCACCCAGGCTATATCGGCCGCTTTGCCCCCTCCCCCACAGGCCCATTGCATTTTGGTTCGCTGGTTAGTGCGCTCGCGAGTTACCTGGATGCAAAAGCCCATGGAGGACACTGGCTGGTGCGCATGGAAGACCTCGATCCGCCGCGCGAACAAGCCGGTGCGGCCAGCACAATACTGCGCAGCCTGGAGGAACATGGCCTGCATTGGGATGGGGATGTTATCTACCAGAGCCAGCGCAGCCAGGCCTACCAGGCCTGCCTTGATGCCCTGTTACAAGCCGGACTTGCCTACCCCTGCACCTGTTCGCGCCAGGATTTGGCCAGCATGGGCGGAACTTACAATGGCCGCTGTCGCACCCATTCGCCCGCGCCCGGACAAATTTGCTCGCTACGCCTGAAACTCTATGACCTGCCCGGGCGAGATGACGCGGAAGTTATCCAATTCGATGACCTGATCCAGGGTATGCAACTGCAAAACCTGCGCACCCAGGCGGGGGATCAAATCCTCAAACGGCGCGATGGCTTCTTCGCCTACCAGCTCGCGGTAGTTGTCGATGATATCGCCCAGGGTATAACCCACATTATCCGCGGCAGCGATTTGCTGGAGGTAACCGGACGGCAGCTTTTCTTCTTTAAACTGCTCGAAGCACCCTTGCCACAGTTCGGCCACGTCCCTTTGGCAATCCAGGCCAATGGCCAAAAGCTCAGCAAACAAAACCATGCCAAAGCCATTGAGGGGAAATTCGCCAGCAGGAACTTGTGGCGTGGGCTAGAGTTTTTAGGGCAAAATCCCCCCGCCGCCTTGGCGGATAGTTCTACGCACGAAGTGTTGGACTGGGGATTGCATCATTGGCAGCGCAATTCCATCTCGGGTCTCAGCCATCTATACCCCGACGAAAGCCATGAATAGCAAGAAGAATAAGAGCCAACCTGCCTCACCTTGCGCAAGGGAAACATAGTTATGAACAATCAACGCCTGGTTATTTTGCTGCTACTGGTGGCTTATATCTTCTCGCCCAGCCTGTTTAACTGGATTATCAATCCTGCGGGAGCCTGGTATCGCCCTTATATTGTTTGGGTCGCGGTGATTGTTATCGCTTTTATCATGCAGATCCGGCGCAAGAAATATCACGAGTTTGATTAACTCTGCCGATCAATTTGACCTCTCCCCTAGACCGATAAGAACATAAAACAACATGACTTTTGATCTCAGCCAGGTAGCACTCATCGGCATCAGCTATTTACTGTTGTTATTTGGCATCGCCTATATCACCGAACGCGGCTGGATTCCCGAGGCCATCACTTCCCATCCTATTACCTATATTTTGTCGCTGGGTATTTTTGCCAGCGCCTGGGCGTTTTACGGGGTGATCGACCTCGCCTTCCAATACGGTTATGGTGCCCTCGCCTATTACCTCGGCACGGGTGCGCTTTTCCTGTTTGCACCTGTTGCGTTGGCGCCCCTGGCGGAATTGGCGCGGCGGCATCAGGTGCACTCGCTTGCCGACTTATTGGTGTTCCGCTACCACAGCCACAGTGTTGGCGCGCTCACTACCCTGTGTATGCTATGCGGGATACTGCCGCTGATGGCACTGCAAATCCAGGCTATCGCCGACACCATGCACATCCTCACCGTGAGCAGTAATCCATCGCTCCCCCTAGCGGGCACCGGGCTCACTTTTAAAGACCTCATGGCCCTGTGCTACTGCGCGATCCTTGCCTTTTTCACCATCTCTTTCGGTGCCAACCGCGAGCAGCACCGCGGCCTGATTACCGCCATGGCCTTTGAGTCACTACTGAAAGTCTGCGCCCTCTGCGCCGTGGGGCTGGTGGCAGTTTACGGGGTATTTGACGGGCTGGATGGGCTGGACCAATGGCTGCTCGACCATCCGGAAAATATGGCGCTGCTACACACCCCCATCCACACGGATTCTGCCCACACCCTGCTGCTGGTGTTTGTCGCTACGGCGGTCACTATGCCGCATATTTTCCATCTGGGCTTGGCGGAAAATCCGCTAATGCGCAACTCGCACACCGTCACCTGGGCTTTCCCGCTGTTTTTATTGCTGATGGCACTGCCGATTTTCCCCATCCTCTGGGCAGGCACTGAACTGAGCGTGCCCCTGCCACCGCAGTACTACACCCTGGGCATCCCCATCCTCTTTAATTCCCCCGGGCTGACTTTACTGGCGTTTATCGGCGGCTTGTCAGCGGCGACTGGCGCTATGGTGGTGATTTCACTCGCCCTTGCCACCATGGTGATGAACCACTGGCTGTTGCCCAGCCTGAAACTGCGTACCCGCAGTGACCTTTATAGCCAGCTAATCTGGCTGCGCCGGGTGCTGATCGCGGCGATATTCCTGGGCGGCTACCTGTTTTATTGGATCCTCGACAACCGCTTTAGCCTCGCCCACCTGGCGATGACTGCCTTTATCGAAACCTTGCAATTCCTGCCCGGTACCTTCGCCATTGTGTTCTGGAGCAAGGGCAACAAACGCGGGATTATTGCCGGATTGATTGTCGGCACCAGCATCTGGGCGCTGGGATTATTGCTGCCTATTTTGACGGGGCTGGAATATATCCAACTGCCGCGAGTGGATTGGACGATTCCGGTGGGGATTGAATACTGGAGCGAAGTTACACTCATCTCCCTCGGCCTTAACACCTTCTGCTTTGTCATTATTTCCCTGCTCACCCGCCAGACGGAAGACGAGCAATACAGCGCCGACCTCTGCGCCGCCGATGAACTCAGCCACCCGGTGCGCCAGGCGCTGGATGTGCACTCGGCATCGGAGTTCAAGCATCGCCTCGCCAAACCACTCGGCAAGGTAACCGCCAGCCGCGAGGTGGATATCGCCCTGCGCGAACTGAACCTCAGTATTGACGAACGCCGCCCCTACGCCCTGCGCCGCCTGCGCGACCAGATCGAAGGCAACCTCTCCAGCCTGATGGGGATCCATGTCGCCAGCGAGATCATGGACAAGTACATTCCCCACGCCACCATGGAAACCGAGAGCACCGTCGATATCAACCTGATCGAAAATCGTCTCGCCCAATACCGCGACCACCTCACCGGTATGGCGGCGGAATTGAATACCCTGCGCCTCTATCACCGCAAGACACTGGAAGAGTTGCCCATGGCGGTCTGTTCGCTTGGGCGCGATATGGAGGTTCTCATGTGGAACCGTGCCATGGCGGAGCTGACCCAAACGCCGGGCGAGGATGTGACTGGCTCTTACCTTGAGGATATCCCCGAGCCTTGGTGCAGCCTGTTGATCGACTTCAGCCAGAGCAAGGAGCCGCATTTTTATCGCCGTGAAATCGAGCTGAACAACCGCCCCCACTGGATCAGCCTGCATAAAGCCAATATCGAAGGCCCCATTACCGCCGGGGTTTATGACCAGGTAATGTTGCTGGAAGACGTCACCGAAACCCAACTGCTCGAACAAGAACTGGTGCATTCAGAGCGCCTCGCCTCGGTCGGGCGGCTGGCCGCGGGGGTCGCCCATGAAATCGGCAACCCGATTACCGGTATTGCCTGCCTCGCGCAAAACCTTAAATACGACTCGACAGATCCGGCCGAAGTATTGGAAACCGCGGAACAGATCCTCAGCCAGACTGACCGGGTCGGCCGTATCGTACAGTCGCTGGTAAGCTTCTCCCATGCTGGTCACGCCAGTAAAACCGAGTTTGAGGCAGTATCAATCCGCGACTGCGCCAATGAGGCCATCCACCTGCTTTCTTTGCAAAAAGAGAAAACCCAGGTACTTTTTTGCAATGACATCCTCAAAACGGCCATAGTCGCTGGTGATGCTCAGCGCATAATCCAGGTTTTTATAAATCTTTTATCTAACGCGCGGGATGCCAGCCCGGAGCAAGGGCGTGTTATGCTTGAAAGTAACGAAGATGAGGATTCGGTAACAGTTTCTGTTACCGATGAGGGGCATGGTATCCCTCCCGAACTGATAGAGCGGATTCTCGAACCTTTCTTCACCACCAAAGAACCCGGTGAAGGTACAGGTTTGGGCTTGGCCATGGTGTACAGCATTATCGAAGACCATAGCGGCCATATGGATATAGTTAGCCCTGCCGATACAGTTCACAACCGCGGCGCACGGTTTGTCATTACCCTGCCGCGCCATCTCGATTCATTTATGGATGCCTGAGCAACTGCATCAAACCAGCGACCGACAGGTGCGCCCTGCCGGTTATTGACCAGTAACACCTAACGCAAGACCCGGATAGCTATGAGTAAGATTCTGATTGTTGAAGACGAAACCATCATCCGTAATGCCCTGCGCAAGCTGCTTGAGCGCAACCAGTACGAGGTCAACGAGGCGCCATCAGTAAAAGAGGCCACCTCCAAATTCCAGCTCAAGGATTTTGACCTGATTATCAGCGACCTGCGCCTGCCCGGAGCACCAGGGACCGACCTGATTAAACTGGCCGGAGATACGCCAGTGCTGATCATGACCAGCTACGCCAGTCTGCGTTCGGCGGTTGACTCCATGCGCATGGGCGCGGTGGACTATATCGCCAAACCCTTTGACCACGATGAAATGGTCAATGCCGTCAAACGTGTCATCGGCAAAGCCAAAGCCGCCAACAAGGCCGCTGCGGGCACAACGATTACCGCCAGTACTGCCATCGCCGGCATGATTGGCGCAAGTGACGTTATGCAGGATCTGTACAACCGCATCCACAAAGTTGCCCCCACCAATGCAACGGTATTGATCCACGGCGAAACCGGCACCGGTAAAGAACTGGTGGCACGCGCGCTCCATGAAGAGAGCAACCGCAACAATCACCTGATGATTTCGGTCAACTGCGCCGCCATTCCCGACACCCTGATTGAGTCCGAACTGTTCGGTTATGAAAAAGGCGCCTTTACCGGTGCCTCCAGCAACCGCGAAGGATTGGTGGCCGCAGCCGATGGTGGCACCCTGTTCCTCGATGAGATTGGCGAATTGCCACTGGAAGCCCAGGCGCGCCTGCTGCGGGTACTACAAGAGGGCGAAGTTCGCCCACTGGGGTCGGTAGAATCGCGCAAGGTCGATGTCCGCCTTGTCGCCGCAACTCACCGCGACCTGCGCAAGCTATCCAAAGAAGGCAAATTCCGCGAAGACCTCTATTTCCGCATCAATGTAGTCCAACTGGAGCTGCCACCGCTGCGCGAACGCGGCCGCGATATCATCAACATCGCCGAATCCCTGCTACAGCGCTACTGTGCCCAGTTCGGCAAAACGCAGCTCAAACTCTCCTCGAGTGCGATGGACGCCATCATGAGCTACACCTGGCCAGGGAATGTGCGCGAACTGGAAAATGCCATGCAGCGTGCGGTTATCCTGTGCGAAGACAGCAATGAAATTGGCGATCACCTGCTCTCTATCGAGATGGACTCCCAGGATCTGAATGACAATACCGGCAGTTCGATCTTTGAACCAGTGCGACTTGCCAACCGCTCAGCCGCTGGCTCACCCGCCTCGGAAGACCTGTCACTGGAAGACTACTTCCAGCGTTTCGTATTGGAACACCAGGACACAATGAGCGAAACCGAACTTGCCCGCAAACTCGGAGTGAGCCGTAAGTGCTTGTGGGAGCGCCGCCAGCGACTTGGCATACCACGCACCAAATCCACAGCAGCACTCAGCAGCGCCAAATAATTATCTGGCTATATCGCCACATCAAAATCCCCGGTCGTTTCCTAACACCGGGGATTTTTGTTATTAGTGACAGTTTTATTGATTAATGTGCCATTTTTGTTGCTATTGACGCCAAATCGTTACCCCTAAACACGAGAGTGTTACCGCGCAAATACTGTTACCGGGATGGGTAGACGTAACAAAGAAGCGACAAATATGTAACCTATCGAAATAACAAAAAGAAATAAGCAACCCCCTAAAAAAGACAACTCATTGTTTTTATTGAACAATTTAAAACTGGCACAAGTACTGCTTTTAGAGCGCCATAACAAAAACAAACAATAAGAATTAAATGTGAAAATCTAATAACAACAACAAATAATAAAAAGCGTTACGAACTTAAAAATAACAACAATAGATAATAAGAAACTGAAACTAATGAATAACAACAAGAAACAATAAAAAACTGAACACAAAAGAACATAACAACAACAAATAATAACAACAGAAATTAAATAACAATAACGAAAACAATAACTTAGATAGACCACGCTAGAAGACAAAAGCAATAAGACAGTAGAACAATAAAGCGGATGACTGACTAGGCACGGGATGGGATAGCACGCGAGATTGGATATGGGCATGGAAGCACCCCATTGAATGCCGATTTAAGCACCTCCGGTGCTCCCTCCTACGGGAAAGCGAAAGCTTTCCCGTTTTGCTTTCCAGGCCAGTAATCTTTTATTATTTGCGCTTAAAGATACCCATTTATAGCCAATCCGACGCGAATCACACCAACCAGAGGCGCTGGATTGTCGTAAAAAACGCCGGGCATCTGCTAAACTCGCCGCTCTTGTGCAACTGACTGCCTTAACCCCAGCGAGACACCATGCTCAAACGCTTGCTAAACCTCTTCACGTCCGGCGCCAAGGATTCCACCAAGGTATCCAGTGCGCGCAATAGCGATGGCGCCGCGATTATTCCGCGCGACCAACACAACATCTCCCGCAAGAACATCAGCCCTGCGGCCATCAAGATCATCAAGCAATTGGAAGATGCCGGTTTTGCCGCCTACCTCGTCGGCGGCGGTGTGCGTGATTTGCTGCTGGGCAACCATCCCAAGGATTTTGACGTCGCCACCAACGCCAAACCGGAAGAGGTCAAACGCATATTTCGCAGCGCCCGCATTGTTGGCCGCCGCTTCCAGATAGTCCATGTGCGTATGGGGCGCGAGATTATCGAAGTCACCACCTTCCGCGGCCATCACGAAGAGTCCGCTACCGGGGCGCGCAATGAAGACGGCATGCTGTTGCGCGACAATGTCTATGGCACCCTCGAAACCGATGCCATGCGTCGCGACTTCACCGTCAACGCCCTCTACTACACCCTCAAGGACTTTTCCGTCATTGACTACTGCAATGGCATGGATGACCTCAAGGCCCGCACCCTGCGCATTATTGGCGACCCGGCGACCCGCTATAAGGAAGACCCGGTGCGCATGCTGCGCGCCCTGCGTTTTGCCGCCAAATTGGGATTCACCCCGGAACCCAAAACCGCCCAGCCCATCCATGAATTGGGCGGCCTCTTGCTGAATGTTTCGGATGCGCGCCTGTTTGAGGAGGTGCTCAAGCTGTTCCTGAGCGGGTCGGCCACCGCCACCTTCAATTTGATGCGCGAGTATGACCTCCTTGCACACCTGTTCCCTGGTACTGATAGCGCCTTGAAGGCGGGCGATGAGCTGGGAGCCAATCTTGTCGAACAGTGCATGATCAATACCGATAAACGCATCCGCGCCGATAAAACGGTCACCCCCGCGTTTATCTATGCCGCCTTGCTCTGGCCAGCATTGCAACAGCAATTCAAATTGCTCGGCAGCCAGATGACGCCAACCCAGGCTTGGGCCCAGGCGTCGCAGGATGTAATCAACCAACAGCTGACCCGCACGGCCGTCCCCAAGCGCTTCCTGATTCCCATGCGCGAGATCTGGGATCTGCAACAGCGCTTGCCGAGTCGCCTGGGGATGCGCGCACTGCGCACCCTCGACCATCCACGTTTCCGCGCCGCCTATGACTTCCTGTTGATGCGCGAAGCGGCAGGCGAAGCACTTGATGGCCTGGGTGTATGGTGGACCAACTACCAAACCGCAAGCGATGAAGAGCGCGAGCAAATGGTGAAGGAAGTAGCCAAACAGGGCAGCGCCAAAGCGGCGACCAAGCCGCGCCGTCGACGTGGCCCACGCAAACCCAAAACCAATGCCGCACCCGGCGGAAACGAATAACCCATGGCGCTGGCCTACATAGGTCTGGGTAGCAATCTGGAGGATCCTCTTACGCAGGTAAGGCGCGCCTTTGATGAGCTGGCGGATATCCCCCGCACAAGGCTGCAGGCGCGTTCGACAATTTACTCCAGCCATCCCGTTGGCCCTGCACAGCCGGACTTCATCAATGCCGTCGCCCTGCTTGATACCGAACTTGCGCCGCTTGCGTTGCTCGACGCCCTGCAAGCTATAGAACAAGCCCACCAGCGGGTGCGCATCCAGCACTGGGGGCCACGCACCCTGGATTTGGACCTGCTGCTTTATGCGGACCAGACTATCGACCTGGAGCGCCTCAAAGTGCCCCACCCCTACCTTACCCAGCGCAGTTTTGTGCTTTATCCGCTCGCGGATATCACCCCCGATTTGCACCTGCCCGATGGCACCCCGCTCGCAGAGCTACTCCGCCACTGCCCTGCCGATGGCCTGGTGCGCGTGCCATCACCCGCTTAACGAATCAGTTTCAAGGAGTCGCCGTGGACGCTGTTTTTGAAGAACTCGGACTGGATTTAACCAACGTCAAATTGCCGCGCTACATCGCGGTAGAAGGTTGTATCGGGGTGGGCAAGACCACTCTCGCACGCAATATCGCCCAGTTGTTTAATTACGACATGCTACTCGAACTGCCGGAGGAAAACCCGTTCCTGGAACGCTTCTATCGCGATCCAAAATCCACCGCGCTACCCACCCAATTATTCTTTTTGTTCCAGCGCGCCAATCAATTACAAAGCCTGCGCCAGGACGACATTTTTGAACCAGTGCGCGTGGCGGATTTCCTGATCGAAAAAGACCAACTCTTTGCACGCGTTACGCTCGATGATGATGAATTGAATATTTATCGCCAGGTATATGACAAACTTGTTATTAATGCACCGCGCCCGGATTTGGTAATCTATTTGCAGGCACCACTCGATGTGTTGCTGGAGCGTATCCGCCAGCGCGGTATCAGCGCCGAGCAACATATCAGCCCCGATTATCTAAAAGCGCTCAATGACGCCTATACTGAATTTTTCCATTTCTACGATGGTGCCCCCCTGCTGATTGTGAATGCCAAGGATTTAAACCTGGCGAAAAACCGCGATCACTTCAAGCAACTGGTGGAATATATCCTCACCATTAAAAGCGGCCGCCACTATTACAATCCGGTACCTGCGCTTTAATCCGACACCCGCCTGATTTTATTTTTGCAGCGAGAATTACCATGCCCTACGCAACCCTTAACAATATTGCCACAACAGGCAGCACCTCAACGGCGAACACCGCGCTCACCAAAAATGTCACCATCAATACGTTGCATAAACTAAAAAGCAACGGTGAAAAATTTGTAGTGATTTCACTCTATGACGCCCACATGGCAGCCATGGCACAGCGCTGCGGTGTGGAAGTCGTATTGGTGGGCGATTCGCTCGGCATGACGGTATTGGGTTACGACAGCACCATTCCCGTCACGATGGAACAGATGATTTATCATGTTGAAGCGGTTGCGCGCGGCAATAAAAAATCGCTGGTGATCGGCGATTTACCTTTTATGACTTACGCTACCCCCGATGAAGCCATGCGCAATTGCACCCGCATCATGCAAGCCGGTGCGCAGATGGTAAAACTCGAAGGAGGAGCATGGCTTGCAGAGACGGTACACATGCTCGCCGAGCGCGGTGTCCCTGTGTGCGCGCACCTGGGTTTAACGCCACAATCGGTAAATAAATTTGGCGGTTTCCGTGTACAAGGGCGCGATGCAGCAGGCGCAGAAAAAATCCTCGCCGATGCAAAACTACTCGCGGAAGCCGGGGCTGATTTATTGGTGCTCGAATGTGTGCCAGCGGAATTAGGTGCGCGTATCACCCGTGAAATTGCCATCCCGACCATAGGCATAGGTGCCGGGCGCGATACTGATGCGCAGGTATTGGTAATCAACGATATCCTCGGCCTCACCGAGCAGCCGCCCAAATTTTCCAAAAACTTTTTATTGGAAGCCAACGACATTCCCGGCGCAATGCAAAAATATGTCGCCGATGTGAAAGCGGGAGTTTTTCCCGGCGATGACAATATTTTTAGCTAATAAAAGGTTACACACTTTATTTTTCACCATGCCCGCATTTTCATGTATTGGAATGCGGGCATCATAAAAAAATATCCGGAATTAATCCCCTTCACTCGACCAGATTTTCATCGTCTGCACCGCCAGCAATTTACACTCGCCCTGATGTGCAACATAGGTGCGCATGAATTGATAGCGCGAGGTGCGGAAGCTTTTGCCATCGGCATTCCATTTATCCACACTGCTCAAGCCTTGTAATACCACGGTATTGTCGAGGCGCAGGAATGCAATATCGTGCGAGCGTCGCTCTTTAGTTTGCTCCTCTGGTTTTTTCAAGCGCGCCAATAATTGCGTTTTCCCCTCTTTTAAACTGGCGAGGTTGTGCACCCAGGAAAATTCCGGTGCGAGTAATTTATCCAGAAATTGCGTATCCCCGGTCTGCAACGCGTGCTCATATTGCGCATCCAGTGTTGTCATTTTTTCATTATCCAAACAGGTTTCAGCTTGCGCGATAGAACTAACGAAAGCTGCCAGACAGGCTGTCATAACCAATAATTTTTTCATCAGGGATACTCGCTACATCAATTAAAAAATAAACGCACAAAATAAAAAAAGCCGACACCATAAAGATGCCGGCCAAGACCATACTAGATTACAAATAAAGGGGAGTTCCAAACTGGGCCAAGAGAAAAACCCATCCGTAACAGCACTACCTTCCACAATCGATGAGCCACCAAAACCGAACGCTGCGCTCACAGGAAGAAACCGTTACCGGTAGTTTCAGTATTGTTCAGTTTTCGACCATTGCCAGTTTTTTTATACCTCCAGTTAAATTATTTGGCGATAAACCGCCAGGACTGATTAAGAAAGGCTATAAAAACCTATCCGGCCGAGGAGTTACGCCCCATGAGGACCATGGCTTCATTAATCAGATGCTCCAGACGCACCGCCGTGGTGGAGCGCAAGGCAAAATCATCCACTAATTTGCGCAAGCGGCTCAATTTAGGACGCACTGCGCGGCACTCTTCGGTCACCGGTTCATACTCCAGATCGTGATCCTGTACACTCAATTTGCCCAGCTCCGATAACTCCGCGTGCAGGGCACTGATGAGATCGTAAAAGAAATCTTTGCGATCCAGGCTATTAGCTTCCCAATAGGCCTGGTTCAATCCACCCAACAAATCCTCAAGCACTTTGATCGCATTGGAAATACTGCCGCTAGCCATAACGCACCTATTGTTCGCTCATAATCATGGATTGAGTATAGGAGACTTTAACGACGTTGCCGGAGGCTCTGCTAAACTCCGCTTTCCCCGCTCCTGGATGCCCCTATGCCGCTCGAACAACTCTGGCTGTTTACTACCATCACCCTCGTGCTCTCGGCCAGCCCCGGCCCGGTTATGCTGGCCTGCATGATCGATGCAGGACGTTATGGTTTTGCGAAATCGCTTTACACCATGCTCGGTGCCAGCGTGGGCAATTTGGTGTTGATGTTGTTATCAGCATTGGGATTAGGTTTATTGGTAGAAGAAGCCGAGTGGATTTTCCACACGATTAAATGGATAGGCGCGATTTACCTTGTCTACCTGGGTATCCAGCTCGCGCTCGCTCCGCCATTAAACGTCAACCTGGAAGCGCGACAGGTACGCAGCAGCGAGCTGTTTGGCAAAGCCTTTATCGTCGCGGTGACCAACCCCAAGGGGCTGATTTATTTCGGCGCACTCTTTCCACAATTTATCGATATCCACCGCTCCATGCCGCCGCAATTTGCACTGCTCACCATCATTTTCCTGGCGATGGATTTTATCTGGATGAGCATTTATGCCTTGGGTGGGCGCAGCATTATGCGCTGGTTAAAATCCCCCGAGCACCAACACTGGTTTAATTGGATCTCAGGCGGCGCCTTGATTCTCGCAGGCGGCGCCCTCGCATTTACCAAGCTCTGAATGTCCTGCGTGCAATTTGGCTATATGCAAAGAAAAAACGATTCTTTTTCATTCGCACCATAAATCCCTAAGCTGCACTCCATACATTTTTTGGAGGAAGTCCCATGTCAGCTAGCCCTGTATCGCATAACCGCAAGCCCGAGTTCGCCGCATCGTTCCTCGACCAGCCGGTATTGATAGTACCCGGCCTGCGCAATAGTGATGAGCAGCATTGGCAGTCGCTTTGGCAAGCCCATCTGCCTAATAGCAAACGCATCCATGTCAATGATTGGGCAACACCTGATCTGGAAAAATGGAAAGCAGGCATCCGCACTGAGTTGGATAAACTGGATTCACCCGCAGTTATCATTGCCCACAGTTTTGGCACACTTGCGAGCGCGAGTATTGCAGCGGAGTTTCCTGAAAAAATTGCCGCACTTTTTTTAGTTGCGCCCGCCGATCCAGACAAGTTCAACATCGCCCAACAATTGCCGCAAACACCTTTGCATGTTCCGGCAAAAATTATTGCCAGCAGTAACGACCCCTGGCTCACCGATAGCAAAGCTGCTTACTGGGCATTGCAATGGGGCACAGATTTTTTACGTTTGAAAAATGTTGGCCATATTAATAGTGAATCGAATTTAGGTTTTTGGCCGGAAGGTGTCAGGCAAGTGCACAAACTGTTGCGCAAAACATATCCGCAGCATAATGCCAACCGGCTACACATTACTTATGCCGCATAAGCCAATGAAGCCCATCACAAAACCCACGCTTTATTTTGCGTAAGGATATTCAATCCATTAAAGTGCGCAGCGCGAAAAAATTGATTTGCTTCAATAATCGCGCCGCTGCACAGCACATAGAAATAAGTAGTACCAATAAACAAATAATAATTACCTGACGTCCGCCGTTTTCCTCGCTCCTGCAAACTACACCGACTCCGTTTATTGCACCAATTTTCATAGGTCAAAAACTATTTTTTATTGCCGTAATTTACCGGATCGGATTGCAAGACAAAAACCCTGACAGTTAACAGCAGTATCACTAACTCGGATGCGGTAGGACTCAGGTCACCTGGAATCCAGTCTATGAACAATGACACCTCCAATCCGGCAATGGCATCGACTATCAATAATAGTTTTGACACCAGCCTTTTTGCCAAAACTACCCACAACCCATCCTACGCAAGCCTGACCAAACAGTTTACCGAGATCAATAACCTGCGCGATTACTGCATTCCGGTTAACCCTTATTTCCCTCCCGCGCAGGTGATGGAAAAATTACAGGAAAAAATCAGTTATGCGTTGAAGTATTATCCTGATTCCAATGAAAATATCGCCGCAAATATCGCTACTTTTTCCGGGATAGAAAATCCGGCCACGATTATTGCGGGCAATGGCTCCACGGAAATTATTTCCTGGTTGAACTCCCTGTTTATCAAAGAGAGTTTATTTGTTCCCGCCCCTTCATTTGGCCGCTGGATTGAAGAACCCCAAGGCTTGGGCATTGAATTGCACACCAATCGCTATCAGGATTCACTCAACCAATACCTCAGCCCCGAGCAATTGGTTGCCGATGTAAAACAATCGGGTACGCGCAACCTGGTCATTTGCAACCCGAACAACCCCACCGGTTCCATTATGTCGCGCGAACAAATTTTGTGGGTGCTCGAACAATTGCCAGAACTGGACAATATTATTATCGATGAATCCTTTATCGATTTTTCAGGTGAAAACCCACCGTCGATCAAAAATGATGTAGCCAATTACCCCAATGCCTGGGTATTAAAAAGCCTGGGCAAAAACGTTGGCCTGCACGGATTGCGCATGGGCTTTGCCATCAGCAACGAAAACAATATCGCTCGGCTGCGCAAGCATTTGCCTTATTGGAATGTGAATGGCATTACCGAAATGCTGTTGCATTTAATCAAGGATGAACATACGGCCTATCATGAGAGCCGGTTAAAAACTATCGCGGATGCAATTTATTTATCCGAGCGCTTCGAAGAATTATCTGAGTTCACCCTCTTCCCGACTCACTCCAATTTTATTTTTGTAAAACTGCGCGATGACATTAACGGCACCCAACTACGCGATCGCATGCTGCAAAACCACAGCTGTTTTATTCGCAACTGCGGTAATAAATTGGGTTCCAGCGAACAGTATTTCCGCATTGCAGCGCGCCCGGCGGAGGATGTGAATTATTTGGTAGCGGCATTTAAGGTGGAACTGGCAGCTATGGTAAACCTTGCCCATCAGTATCAAGGCGCGATAAAACACAGCAACCGGATAAATAATGAAGTTTCGTGACATCCATTCCCAAACAGAACCTGGAAGCAAAAAACAAACCCTGCACAAGAATTAACTGCCAGTAAAAACGCGCGACCTTTGCAGGCCGCGCGTTTTTTATTTGCCGCTATTCTTAAGCCGGTGCGCTGGTGCGGATCAAATGATCAAACGCTCCCAGCGAGGCAGTAGCACCTGCCCCCATCGCAATAATAATTTGCTTGTAGGGCACGTTGGTGCAATCACCTGCGGCAAATACACCTGGCACAGAAGTTTCACCGCGCGCATTGATTTCAATTTCACCGCGATTACTGAGCTGCACAGTACCTTTCAAGAAATCGGTATTGGGTAGCAGGCCGATCTGCACAAAGATCCCCTCCAACTCCACGGTTGCAATCTCATCGATATTGCGGCTTTTGTATTTCAATGCAGTGACTTTTTCGCCGTTGCCAACCACTTCTGTGGTGAGCGCTTCGGTTATCACAGTCACGTTCGGCAGGCTGAATAATTTACGCTGCAACACGGCATCAGCACGCAACTTTGAATCGAATTCAATTAGCGTTACTTGCGCCACAATTCCTGCCAGATCAATCGCCGCTTCAACACCGGAATTACCACCACCAATTACAGCAACGCGTTTACCTTTAAATAAAGGCCCATCGCAGTGCGGGCAGTAGGCAACGCCTTTACCGCGATACTGCTGTTCGCCGGGAACATTCATTTCCCGCCAACGCGCACCAGTTGCCAAAATAATGCTTTTACTTTTTAAACTCGCACCGCTCGCGAGTTTTACTTCAATCAAATCGCCGGGACTATCACCAGGAATAATGTCACTGGCTTTTTGCAGGTTCATGATGTCAACGTCGTATTCTTTTACGTGTTGCTCCAGGGCCATCGCCAATTTCGGGCCCTCGGTTTCTTTTACCGAAATAAAATTCTCAATCGATACTGTATCCAATACCTGGCCGCCAAAACGTTCGGCGACCACACCGGTGCGTATGCCTTTGCGCGCGGAGTAAATTGCCGCCGCTGCACCCGCTGGGCCACCGCCGATGACTAATACATCGTAAGGATCGCGTTCGCTTAATGCCGCTGCATCGCGCTCGGCTGCACCGGCATCAACCTTGGCAATAATTTCTTCCAGCGTCATACGGCCGTTGCCGAAATGCTCGCCATTTAAATACACACTCGGCACCGCCATCACGTTGCGTTTATCGACTTCACTTTGGAATAGCGCGCCGTCGATCATAGTTGCAGAAATATTGGGATTTAATGCCGCCATTAAATTTACGGCTTGCACCACATCCGGACAGTTGTGGCACGAGAGCGACACAAAAACTTCAAAATGCAATTTGCTATCGAGCGCTTTAATTTGCGCGATGGTTTTTGCATCTACTTTTGGTGGATAACCACCAGTTTGCAACAAGGCCAACACCAGCGAGGTAAATTCGTGCCCCATGGGAATTCCCGCAAAATGAATGCGCGGGTTTTCGTCTTGTGCTGCTACCGCAAACGAAGGGCGATACATCGCCGTACCGTGATCAACCAAACTCACCTTGTCAGACAGACTGGTGATTTCTTGCAACAGCGTAATTAGCTCCAGACTTTTTGCGCCGGCATCCAAGCTTGCTACCAGTTGGATGGGGCGTTGCAGTTTTTCCAAATAGGCTTTGAGTTGGCCTTTAATGGCAGCATCTAACATGGTGTTCTCCATAAGATTTTTTCAATGAAAGCCCGCCTCGTGAGCGGGCTTTTTCGTATCACATTTGTAGTAAAACTATTTTGCGAACAAATTGCTTGGGGCGATTAAATCTTGCCAACCAGATCGAGCGATGGAGCCAAAGTCGCTTCACCTTCTTTCCATTTGGCCGGGCACACTTCACCGGGATGCGCCGCAACGTATTGCGCTGCTTTTACTTTGCGCAGCAACTCAGATGCATCGCGACCGATACCGCCGGCATTCACTTCGATAATCTGGATCTTGCCCTGCGGATCGATCACAAATGTGCCGCGTTCAGCCAGACCTTCGGATTCGATCATCACGCCAAAATTGCGGGTGATGGTGCCGGTTGGGTCGCCAATCATCGGGTACTGGATCTTGCCGATGGTTTCGGAGCTGTCATGCCAGGCTTTGTGGGTGAAATGGGTATCGGTAGATACCGAGTAAATCTCTACGCCCATGCTCTGGAATTCGGCGTAGTTGTCCGCCAGGTCACCCAGTTCAGTAGGGCACACAAAGGTGAAGTCAGCCGGGTAGAAGAACACCACTGACCATCTGCCCTTGAGGTCGGCTTCGGTCAGGTGAACGAATTTGCCCTGGTGATAGGCTTGGGCGCTGAAAGGTTTGATTTCGGAATTGATAGTTGCCATGGTTAAAACTCCTGATGTCTGTGGTTGGGGTAATGTGTTTCGTTGGGCACAGATTAGGGAGTTGGACGCCATGGAGCTAATTGAATGTCGCCATGCGATCGATATTTAAAATTTATCGAAAAAATAAAACTTATCGATTTTAACTATTTGAATATAAAAACCCGGAGCCTCCCTGGGAGACATCCGGGCTTTATTTGTAAGCACTCGCCTGAGTCAGTTGTCCGCCTCAAGGCCGCTGGGTTCACCTATGTTGATAATCCCCACGCGCAAACGTCGTCTTGCCCGCCTTAAGGTCATCAACCAGTTTCACAAGATTAATAAACCGTTGGCGACCAATCTTTACGTGCGGGAGCGCATCCGTCTCGACAAAACCACGCACCGTCGCTTTGGTCACGCCAATTAAATTGGAAAAATGTTCTTGCGATGCAATCGGCGGTAAAACTGCAAGCCCCATCAACGCTTCCTGATCCGGAATCATTACACCACCAACCTTGCGACGCGAGCGCGCTGCAAAAATTGCTCAAACTTTTCCAATTCAGACACTGGCAAGGTGATGCAGGCGTTAGTGAAGTAAATAGAGAATTGTTTTTTGTTGGTAGCGAGAGTGTGGTCAATATAAGCCGCACTAAATGAAAAATAACCCGCACCGAGGAAAACAAAAAAGACATCGGCAACCGTATACGTAAATTCCCACCCTGAGCCATCAATAGCAATTAGTTGAATCGATAAATCCCACATACCCAACCATCCCTCTCCCTATTAAGAACAGCCAAAACTTGGTTTTTCAACCATACTGAGCCACAATAAACCACAAACACACCCCGACCAATCTAATATTTAGACTAAATATTAGATACAACAAACATCATTGTCTACATTGTAGATATATTATTTAGATATAAACAATGAACTATATAGACCGCATAAGAGAAATCGAAAAGGCCGAAGGCTTAAGCCGGGAAGAACTCGCAATGAAATGCGGGATGAAATACACGCGGCTAAGAAATGTAATTGGAGGGCAAGCGGAAGTACGAGTAAGCGATTTAGCTGCTATCGCAGAAGCATTACCGGAATATGAAGTCTGGCTTTTTACCGGAAAAGAATATCCGGACGAAGGGCAGATAAGCCCTATGACCAAGAAAAACCTGAGTGACGAAAACTCAGACTAAATAAGAAAGCCCCCCTTCATAGACATATCCAAAGCTCATTTTGAGGCACGCTCAAACGCCTAGGAGCTAATTCCCATTATGCGCAGGAAATGCCGGAATACTGGAGATTTACTCCTCCCCAGATCTGCGCGTGAGTGACTGCTATAGACTGGATCTGTTGAAGATTTACAACAACTCCCCCTTCTGCCGCCAGAAGCTAATAGCACAAGATCACTCAGGATCCATCCAGCTCATGGTTGGTGCGCTGTTATCCATTCGCGATAGATCCAGCTATAAAAAAGCTTGTTGTTACTCTTATCAATCCTGACATTGATATACTTGTAAGCCTTGTAAATACTGGACTAGAATAGAATCACTATATTCACTTAATGTCAGGATTATCGCCATGTCAGTCGCCCAAAAGGTACTAACCCGGCTAAATCGTATACAGCGCGGCGTCCCTTTCCCCATTGACAGCTTTTATGAGCTGGGGAGCGAGACGTCCGTACAGAAGGCCTTTAGCCGTTTGGTTCAGGAAGAGGTTGTCGCTCGGGTATCCAAAGGCTTCTATGCTCGCCCCAAACCGTTACCAAGCCTGCCAAGTATTAAAACTACCGCCAGCGCCAATGAGGTTGCCCGTGCCTGGGCCAAAAAGCATGGCTACAAGCTGGTGAGCCAAGGGCTGGAATCTGCCTATCACCTGGGATTTCAAACCCAGGCTCCAATGAAAGCTGTTTACTGGAGTGATGGCCCCAGTCGCCGCTTTAAGGTGGGCAATGAAATTGTTGAAGTAAAACACCGGTCTCCCGTTCAGTTGCGCTGGGAGGGGAAGCCGGAAGGTGCTTTGTTGCGTGGGCTTTCAGTTACACCGGCAGAAGCTGTTGAAATGAACACTTTAACAACAGCATTTAAACGCTTGTCACTTACTGGCTCAAAAGCAAAGTCGGTTATTCATAAGCTACTTGAATCTCCGTTGCCGAAGCCTTGGCAAATGAAGCTGGAATCTTTTGAGCGGACTCTACCCCTGTGAATATCTTTGATTTTTATAGAGATCCCGCCAAACACAATGAGCTGGGTGAGATTTTCACGCTGGGTGCACAGCGTCACCAATATGGGCTTGCCAGCAATTTTCTGGAAAAAGATATTTGGGTCACTGAAATCTTACGCTTGTTATTTGATGAAGGTTTGCTTGGAAATTACAGCACTGCATTCAAGGGTGGGACTGCATTAAGCAAATGCTGGAATGCTATTCAGCGCTTCTCTGAGGATATTGATCTGTCCATTCATTGGGCTGATTTGGCAGAAGCCGAAGATGAAGCGAAAGCATGGGAGAAATCCAATAGCACACCAAGCCAGCAGAAAAAGTTTCGAGATAAACAAAGTAAATTATTAACACAATGGTCGGAATCTTTAGTTAACCGTTTAAATAATCGATTTGCGGCGTATGGTATAGAGGGATTAGTCGCAGAACTGGATGCTGACTCCAAGGGCGAGAAAATTAATATTCGCTACCCTCGGCTTGCGAAGGATATAAACAATTACCAATTGGATTACATCCTGCTTGAGTTCGGTGGCAGAAATCGTGGTCGCCCTACTGTCACCAAGCAAGTGGATACATATCTTAGTGAAGTTGCTGAGCTTGCCGCATTGAAGTTGCCAGCCGCGAAAGTTCAAGCTTATGATCCAGCCTACATTTTGTGGGAAAAGCTAACAGCATTACATCAGTTCTGTACACAAACCAGCGAACCCAATCCAGCCAGGTTATCGCGTCATTGGTATGACGTTGATTGCTTGCTACAGCAAAATTTTGCTGATCCTATTCAAAGTAGGCAGGCCATGTTGGATGTTATCGAAATGAAATCAAATCGGTGGGTAGTGGTAGGTGTTGATTATGAGCAAATTATACAAGGTGGTTTAACTTTGGTTCCTTCAGTGGATAGGCTCAATTCTATTGTTAGAGATCATATCGAGGCTATCAACGGAGGGATGTTTTTTAATGGATCAGAAAATTTCGAAGTTATTCAAAGTAGGCTGTACAAGATTGAAAATAAAATAAATGAAAAACTAAAAATGTACTGATAGCCGTTTAAACCTTGACCCCAGTCCCGTTTACATCTGCCGCCAAATCCTGCCCAAGGTCTTGCCCCAAGTTTTTAGAATGCCGCACCAACAGTATCGCAATGTGAATCCTGTACGCCGTAGCCGCCGTGGCGTTTGGTCTTGTACAATCAAGAAAACGCACGATAAGGAAACACTGAATTGCACGAGCCCGATAGAAAAACCCGCGCAATAAAAAGATATGCCCGCAGGGGAGTTTGGCTTTTTGGCATAGTCACGCTGGCAGTAGTCAGCGGTAATTTAATTAGCGCCGCGATCATTGCGCAGTTCACTGATGATTCCTGGAAAACGCAAATCGAGGCAGCATTGGCTGCTGAGCGAAAAAAGGATCAACAGGATAAGAGCAAGGATTTTTTTGCTGAAGAGGCGCGCAAAGAAAGCGACCGGTTAATCCATGCAATTGAAGCTCATGAGCGGCTTATGGCGAGGGCGCAAGATAAAGGCGACAAGCAATTAATACTGGAAAACCAGTTAAATGCGCTCTGTGATTTCTGGATCGCGCAGTATCAAAAAGATAAACAAGCCAGCACAAAAAATCAGAGAGATTCCGCTTGTAAAGAAGCCGGTCGGGAAACCAATTAGCCATCTGCAAAAAGCCCGCACTACCACTGATAATGACCTGCACCCCAAAAGTTGGACGTCCCGTCCAACTTACAGTTTTGGTTATACCATCGGCAATCACACGCGGATTGCACTTAATGTTTCGCTGCCGTTTTCATCACATCTGCCATCACCCCATAAACATTTACCCAAGCTTCTTTTACCTCTGCTGTAAAATCTGCCCCGAGGCCTTGCCCCAACGTTTTTAACAGCGCAGCGCCGACTGTGTCGTAATGTGAATCTTGTACGCCGTAACCGCCGTGGCGTTTGCCGAGGTTTTGTAATACGGGAACCAGTACATCCAGTTCGGTTAATTTATTGACGGCAATGCCAATCATCTCGATTAACTTTTTTCCTTGCGCGTGCAAATCACCTTTAAACAGCGGCTTCAGTGCGGGGTCGGCCTCGAAGAGGTTGTTGTAGAAAAGTGCGGCGGCTTGTGGGCCGATGGCGGCGACTTTTTGCCAGGAGTTTTGCACGAGTTGAATGGTTGAACTGTCCATACATTTTCCTTGCTGAAATTAGGGTTATGAAAAATTTGTAATGGTTAACAGGATAAAAAAATAAAAAGGCAATCGCAGAGTTAGCCGATTGCCTTTCCATTTACTTGCCGGCTTGTTGCAGGTTGTTACCTATGCAGGGAGTTACATGTGCCGGGAATTACTTGCGCCATACGCCAGTGTACACAGAACCGCAGTACCACCAGCCGTGAAGGTAGAAGCCCTGGTTAGCTAACTCAGCTGACTTGTTGTTGAAGGTGGTCAGGTTCATGCCGTGGTAGGCAACCCAGGCACCGCTTGATGGAACCCAGCTGGTGTTATAAATCTGGCCGTTGTCAGTGCATGCATAGGTGTTGGGCATTTCACCGGAATCGGCAAAGTGGTTGAACCAGGATTGCATACGCTCATCGGGAATATTGTTCACAGTCCAGTTGCCCACTGAATGCGGCGCCCACACCATTACTTCCCCGGTAGGTAATGCATTGCCACTCAATAAATTCCAGGTGGCATTTACCGATGCGGTTTGGTTGGTAAAGGCGGTGGTTTGGCCGTGGTCGAACTTCAACTTCACTGCGCTACCGCCGGGGGTTTGTACATGCACATGCAAGTGCGGACCAGATGAGTTACCCACGTTACCAACGGAACCTAATATCTGGCCTTTGGTGATACGCGCACCGCCACTCACTGCGCCGTCAGCGTTCAGCACATATCCTGGCTTTGGTGTTGAACTGTAGGTTGCAGTCTTGGGGCAGAGGCTGCTTGGGATTGTGCCTGGTTGTGCGTGGGCATAGAGGGCGTAGTTGCCATCATCTTGCAGCACATACAGGTAGTTCCCTGCGTAAGCGATATAGCCTTCACCGACTTTTGCATGATTGGAACCGGGGGTATTTTCTGGAGCGTTGCGCCAGCAATTCACTACAGTGCCATCTTCCATTGCACGGATTTTTGCACCGTAGACTATGTAGCTGGAGTTGAGATTGGTAGCAGATGAATCAGTCTTTAACTGCGACCATTTACCGCTGCCGACATGGCGACGGGCAACTATATCCAGGGCCTCTGCCTGGGAGCCGCCGGACCAATGGGTGGTAGTGGTGTAGCGATAGTTCAGGTTGATGTCATCGGCACGCAGTGGGAAATCCCCAGCGAATGCAGAAACAGAAACCAGAGCAGCAGTAACCGCGATCAATGAACGGGTAACTGATAATGAACGAGAAAAAGTACGAAGTGCTTTCATTTTAAATTTCCTTTTAAATCAAAAAATGAATGAATGGGTTTTGGCGTAATGCCGGTTTAAGTAAAAAAAACAACCTTGAACAATATTGAACAGCATTGAACAACAGCGAATGAACACATTTTCCTTAACTGTCCGCGACATCCATGTCGTTGGTTCATGTGGCCATAGTAGGGGAGGAAATTGTCAGGAGTTTGTCGCGCGGTGGAAGATTTGTGTCAATTGTGTCAGCGCCCTGGTTCAGGTATTAGGTACGTAGACATAGCCTACGGAGCGCACGGTTTTGATAGTAGTGGGCTTGTCCGGATCGGGTTCAATTTTTTTGCGCATGCGGGTGATGCGGCTATCGATGGAGCGGTCAAACGGATCGGCATCGGTTTTATGTGCGAGTTCGAGCAAATAATCGCGCGATAAAGGACGATTGGGGTTGGCGATAAATACCATCAACAAATCGTATTCCATTGCAGTGAGTGGGACCTCAGTATCGCCATCCCAGAGTTTGTGCGCTTCCACATCCAGCAGGCATTTGCCAATTTTTTTGCGTGCGTCCTGTACCGGTTGTGCATTCGCGGGTAATTCATTTTGGGTGCGGCGTAAGACGCTACGCACGCGCGCCAATAATGCGCGCAGATCAAAGGGTTTGCCGACATAGTCGTCCGCGCCCATTTCCAGGCCGACAACCATATCCACCTGCCCCGCCGATGCCGTTACCATAATGATTCCGGCGCGAGTGTGTTCACGCAAATAACGCGTCAGCGTTAACCCATCTTCACCGGGCATATTTAAATCCAGCAGTACAATATGCGGGGCAAACTCCGGCAGGATGCTTTTCAATTCCTGGCCATTAGCGGCAATTTTGACTGCAAAGCCCTGCATCTCAAAATAATCCGCGAGGGTTTCGGCAATGTCGATTTCATCGTCGACCACGATCATTTGGTATTGAGTGCTCATGTTGTTCACTTGATGCTGTTTATTTGATGCTGCGTATAAAAGTTTATGAAATAGTGTGATGAAAAATTCATGCCGAACCTAACGGCAAGCGAATACAAAAACACGCACCACTACCGCTGTGCGGTTCCAACTCCAAACGGCCGCCATGCGCTTCGATAATACCGCTACATACCGCAAGCCCCAGCCCCGTGCCCTTGCCCGGTGCCTTGGTAGTGAAAAAAGGTTCGAACATCCGGCGCTGTACTTCCGGTGGAATACCGGGGCCCGAATCCTGGATGCGAATGGTCATATGCTGCTGAAGCTCATCTTGCCCCGATTCAATACGCAATATTTTTTGCGCTGAATCCTGCATCGCCTGTTGGGCATTGATAATCAAATTACTAATTACCTGATGCAGTTGGTCAGCATCTGCCATCACCAATGGCAAATCATGACCAAAGTGCAGCTGTAATTCGATGTGTTGGCTGCGCAGGCCGGGCTCCAGTAATTCCAACACCCGTTGCACCAGCTGATTAACATTGACTGGCTCGCATTGGGGTGGCTGGTTGCGCGCCATCGCAAGAAAGGTGGTGATAATAGTGGCGCAACGCTCGGCCGCGTGGCGAATTTTATCCGCGCGTTTGAGCACACGCGCATCCTGTTCGGTTTCCTGTAGCAGCTGCGCCTGCCCCACTACAATCGCCAAGGGGTTATTCAGTTCGTGGGATATACCGGCCAGCAGTGTGCCCATAGCGGCCAATTTTTCATTGCGCTGCAAAATTTCGCGCTGGCGAATAATTTCTTGCTCGGCATTGCGTTGCGCGGTGAGATCGCGAATGTAGGCCGTCACCAGGCGACGACCGATCAAATCCACTTGCCGCAAGGTCAATTCCACCGGGAATTCGCTATTGTCCTTGCGTTTGGCCTGCAATTCCAAACGCTGCCCGAGTACACGCGGCTCGCCGCTTCGGCTATAGCGCTGGAAGCCTTCTTCGTGGCGCGCGCGTATAGCATCGGGAACAATCAGCGCACCGATTGATTGCCCCAAAGCTTCATCGCGACTGTAGCCAAACATGGCTTCGGCAGCCTCATTAAATTCAATCACCGCGCCGCCTTCATCAATCGTGATAACGGCATCGAGTGAAGCCGCAATCATCGCGCGATGCAATTTGCTGCTGTTATTTTGGATCACCCGCGCCTGGTAAAACTGCCAGCGCGCATGTTGCTCGATGGTGTAACCGGCGAAGATGCCAATGATGGCGTTGGAGAGCAGGAAAAAATTGTTGGAAATAATATCGGGCAGATGCAGCTCTTTATAAAACGCAATCAGGTTGTAGCAGAGCACTATCACCAGCACTGTGCCCAGCGCATTGACAAAGCGCAGCCCGACAATAAATAGCGTCCAGGTAATGCAGAGGTTAATACCCGCATAGTAATAGTGACTGTATTGGTTATCGGTAATCAGCAGCATGGCGAAGATGCCAAACGCCGCCACCATGCAGGAATAAAAAATAATGGGCTGATGGATCCGCTTGAACACCGGATTGAAACTGAGCCAGAACAAGAACGCGAAGAGCACACAGACTACCGCGCGGATGCTCCAGAGTTGGAGCATTTTTTCCGGCACTAATAAATAATCGAGGAAGGCAAAATTCAAATAGAGCGCAAATGCCAGCGCCAGGGCAAGGCGCACCTGCCGCGCGATATTGTCAGCGAGGTTGGCCGCGTAATCCTGCTCCAGGGCGGGATCTTTAAAACACAAGCGGAAAGGATTAAGCACCTGGTAGCGTTGCTTGAACGCCAGGGTGCTGTAGGTATCGATAAACGGATCGTGCATGTGAGTCCCTGTCTCATTAACGCTGATAATTAATTTTTATTGTTTTGCCATCCCCGATAACCACGGAAACAACATCGGGCATCCCTTGCCCTTCAATCGCGCTGATTAATGCCCCACGGCTTGCTGCACGCGTGTCAGGCTTTGCGCGGTCTCTGAGCCGGGCGCGGCAAAACGCAGCCCCTGCTGGACAAACATTTTGGCTTTTTCCGGCAGGGCTAATTGCACATAACTTTGTGCGAGCACGAGATACAAATCTGCCGCGCGCCGCTCAATGCGCAGGCCGCGCTCGGCAGTGGCGATAGCGCCCTGGTAGTCCTGCGCGAGGTATTGCTGGCGCGCCTGTTTGGCGAGGCTCTGCGCCGCCGGGTTGAGCGCTACCGTGGGCACAGGCTTGGGTACAGCGCCGGGTTGTGGCTGCACCACGGGCGGCTGGCTGGGTGTTACCGCGCCAGTGGGGGGAGTGATGACCGGTTCCGGGTTTTGTGGCGGCTGGGAATGGGTGGTACAACCAACGATAACAAACACGCCTGCAAGCACGCAGGCGCGGCTCAATACATTCTTCATGGATAACCCTGGATGCGGGAGGTGGATTCAGGTGCGCGAACTATCTCGTATTGCTCACTCGGTATCTTTCGTGGCCGCCTTTAACAAGCGCGCCACTTCTTTCCACATATCGATGTAGGCGAGTGCCGCGCGGCTGCGCTGATTGTAGCTGGTTAGTGGCGCGCGGCGCAGCCCCATTTGCTCGACAGCGGAGTCGTTGGGGATGTAAGTTCGGAGCATAGGCACCGGCATCTTTTTACTGTTTTCAATCGCCTCGCGGTGCAAACTGCGGCGCATATCCACCTGGTTAAAAAATCCGACGATGCGTTCAGGCGCCGCTTTTTTCCCTTTCAGGAACTCTACCACCTGCTCCATCGCACGGATCGACAAGGGGCTGGGAATCATCGGAATTAATAAAATATCGACTTCCAGCAATAACTGTTCAACGCTTGGGGACAGGGTGGGTGGGAAATCAAAGATGAGAATGTCAGCTTTTTCGCTCAGGGGTTTGAGCAGTTGCTTGAGGAATTTTTTGTCTTTGCTGAGTTCATCGAATTCGCTGTCCAGGCTGCGCAGGCTGAGGTCGGCGGGGATCAACATCAACCGGGGATAAGGGCTATAGAGTTCCATCTCGCCGATGGATTTGCCTTTGCTGAACAGTTTGATGGCTTTGGCGGAATCCGGCTCCTGCTGGCAAAACCAACTGGCAGCAGCCTGGGGGTCCAGATCCCAGAGGATCACATTCTTTTTCGCGGCGGCGGCCATGTAGGCCATATTGACTGCGGTTGTGGTCTTGCCCACGCCACCCTTGAGGTTATAGAAAGCGATTTTGATCATGACAGTCCCATGCGTTCTGATTTATGCGTTCTGATGTAAGGCGATGCGAGAGATACAGCCTGTTTTTATATAGATGCAAAATAACCAACTAGCGAGTTTTAACTTGTAGCATTTTTAGCCGAATCATTCAAAATTTATACGCCAGTATCCTTCCAAAAATGCGCGCGCGTGCATATCCGAGCGCGATTGGCCTCTGGCAGGTACAATCGCCGTTCACTTTAGCGAGCGGCGCTTATGACCCATTCCCATCCTTACGAACAACTTACTCCCGACCTGGTGCTGGATGCGATTGATAGCACTGGCTTCCTGACTGATGCGCGCATTTTGGCGCTCAACAGTTATGAGAACCGTGTCTACCAAGTGGGAATCGAAGGGGCGACGCCGCTGATTGCCAAGTTTTACCGCCCCGGGCGCTGGAGCGATGCGCAGATTCTGGAGGAGCATGAGTTCACCCAGGCGCTGAAGGATTTGGAAATTTCGGTGGTACCACCAATGGCCGGTGAGGAAGGTAAAACCCTGCGCGAATACCAGGGCTTTCGCTTTGCGCTCTATCCACGCCAAGGCGGCCATGCACCCAACCTCGATGACTTTGATGCGCTGCTGTCGCTCGGGCGCACCCTCGGGCGCATCCATGCCCTGGGGCAGGCGCGTCCCTTTTCCCATCGCCCGGCGCTGGATATCCAGAGCTTTGGCCGCGACAGCTACGAATTCTTACTGGGCAATGACTTCATCCCCGCGAGTTTGCGAGAGTCCTATCGCACCCTGGGGGCAGATTTGTTGGCGCGCTGCGAAACCCTGTTTAGCCGTGTGGACTACACCCCCATTCGCCTGCATGGCGATTGTCATCCGGGCAATATTTTATGGCGTGAAGAGGTTCCGCATTTTGTGGACTTTGACGATGCGCGCATGGGGCCAGCAATCCAGGACTTGTGGATGCTGCTCTCGGGCGAGCGCGAACAGCAGACGCTCCAGTTGGCCGAAGTACTGGAAGGCTACCGCGAGTTTTGCGATTTTGATTTGGCCGAGCTGGCACTGATCGAAGCCCTGCGCAGCCTGCGCATCATGCACTACAGCGCCTGGCTGGCGCGACGCTGGACTGATCCGGCCTTTCCCCATCACTTTCCCTGGTTCAATACCGAGCGCTACTGGGGCGAGCATATCCTGGAGTTGCGCGAACAACTGGCCGCGCTGAATGAGCCGCCACTGGTCATTTATTAAAGTTTGCTTGTTGGAAATTCAGCAGTTAGACCCAATAATGGTTCACCTGCCGTTAAATCATTCTGCGTAAGGATCTGGCCATGAATGCCACTGTCACCGCCACCACTACCGCCCGCGTCGCCGATAGCCTGTGGGAGTCCATCCGCCTGCAAACTCGCAAACAGGCAGAGGCCGAACCGGTGCTGGCCAGTTTCCTTTACTCCACCATCCTCAACCACGACACCCTTGAAGCGGCCCTGAGCTACCACCTTGCCAACAAGCTGGATAGCCCGGCACTGCCCGCCATGTTGATTCGTGAAGTGATTGAAGAGGCAATGAACAACGACCGCAATATTGTTGAATCAATACGTGCTGATTTGCTGGCCGTCAGCGAGCGCGATTCCGCCTGCTGCTCGCTGGTAACCCCCCTGCTCTACTTCAAGGGGTTCCATGCCCTGCAGTCTTACCGTATCGCCCATTGGCTGTGGAACCAGGGGCGCACGTCACTCTCCCTGTTTTTGCAAAACCGTGTCTCGGCGATATTCGGGGTAGATATCCACCCGGCGGCGCGCATCGGCAAAGGCATTATGTTCGACCATGCAACCGGCATAGTGATTGGTGAAACAGCGGTGGTTGAAGATATGGTCTCGATCATGCAATCCGTCACCCTCGGCGGCACGGGTAAAGTGGCTGGCGACCGCCACCCCAAAGTACGCAAAGGCGTATTGATTGGTGCCGGAGCCAAGATCCTCGGCAATATCACCGTGGGTGAATGCGCCAAAATCGGTGCTGGTAGTGTGGTGCTCAAAGATGTGCCGGCGCGCGCCACAGTCGCGGGGGTGCCAGCGCAAATCATCGGCGAAACCCAATGCAACCAACCCGCGCGCGAAATGGATCATTTAATTCGTTAAGGCTTTCCTTTAGGTGAGGGATGTATAGGTGAGGATGTAGCGCGCAGCTAATCCCACACCACCTTGTCTTTGTCCTCGGCGATTACCAGCAATTCCCCTTGTTCGATCAAAGTTTTCACATCCTGACTGATACGCCGGTATAAATTATCGGGCGATAATTTGTCGCTGGCCATCAAGCCCACGCTACGGTTGCGCCCTGATTTTTTAGCGGCATAGAGCGCCTGGTCGGCGGTGCCAATCACCTGCTCCCAGGAAAGCGCAAGCGGATGTTCGCGCAGGAAGGGATAACAGGCATAACCAATGGAGCAGGTTTTTTTCAGCACTTGCCCATCGTTTAATACAAATTCATTTTGCGCAATGTGATGGCGAATCCGTTCGGCCATGAGTGGCGCTTCATCGCGGTTGGAAAAGCGGCTCACAATCAAAAACTCTTCTCCGCCCCAACGCACAACACAATCGGATTCCCGGCAAACTTTAGTCAGGAGCGCCGAGAGTTGTATCAACAATTGGTCGCCCGCCAAATGGCCATAGTGATCATTCACCTGCTTGAAAAAATCGACATCCAACAAAAAGAACGCCATGTCGATACCCGGTTTTGCTGGTGCGCGCTGGTGCATTTTGCTTTCGTATTCGCGCTGCACCTTGGCGATATCCATCGGAATTAATTTCTGCAAATAGCGCCGATTGCTTAAACCGGTAAGTGGATCGGAAAGACTAATCGCTTCCAACTGTTGATAAGCAGCCTCCAACTGCTGGTGTTTTTGTTCCAGTGCTGCTGTGCGATCAGCAACCTTGGCCTCCAGGTCGCGGGTAATTTCCAACAGTGACAAGTGTGTATTCACCCTCGCCAGCAATTCATCACGGCTGACCGGTTTGGTTAAAAAATCATTAGCGCCAAGTGAAAAACCTGTCACCAGATCATTCACCTGGGTTTTGGCAGTGAGGAAAATAATCGGCAGTTCATGCGATGAAAATTCCTGTCGCAAATGTTTGCAGACATCGTAGCCCGACATGATCGGCATCATCACATCAAGCAACACCAAATCGATATGCTGGTGTTTGACTGCATCCAATGCTTCGCTGGCACTGGTGGCCGCGATCACTTGATAGTGTTGCAGTGAGAGATGGTTGATCAACACCTGACGATTTATTAATTCATCATCCACCACCAAAATACAAAATTGGCTGTTGTCTTTGCCCTGCTTTGTAGTATGGATAGAGGCATCAGTAATTGGCTGTTGATTGCCGGTTTCTGATACAGATATTGCAGCAATACCTTGCGCAAATTCATTGATGGCAGGTACATTTTTATTCACAGAGAGTGCAGCTGTGTGTGTGCGATCTTGCTCATCGTTTTGTACATCCTCAATCGCTTCTCCATTTGCACTCTCTGCAGCGGCGAGCAACGGCAAGGTAAAATAAAAACGCGAACCTGCACCCAAGGTGGAAGTCGCGCGGATTTGGCCGCCGTGCAATTCCACCAATTGTTTGGATACCGACAGCCCTAAACCGGCGCCGGAAAAATTGCGCTCTGCCGATGCTTCTACTTGATGGAATGAATCAAAAATCTGCACCAATTCCTGTTCAGGAATTCCAATGCCGGTATCGGTAACGCAAATTTCCAAATGTTCGCGCAATACGCGCGCCGATACACTTATCGAACCTGCCTGGGTAAATTTAATCGCATTGCCAATCAGGTTGTGCAGGATTTGTTGCACGCGGTCTTCATCGGCATATACCAGCGGCACCTGTGTGCCAATGGTATTGCTCAACTGGATTTTTTTACCGCTAAGACTGGGCTGCGACAACGCCAATACCACATTAACCATGGCGTGTAGATCCAGGGCTTTGGGGTAGAGGGTCAGGCACTGCTCTTTGAGTTTGGAGAAATCGAGGATTTCATTGACCAGGCGCTCCAGCCGTTTTCCGCTCATGACAATCATATCCAGATTGCTGCGGCTGACTGACGACTGCGCGCCACCCACGCCATCAATCAACGATTCGGCCAAGCCGATAATGCCATTCAAAGGTGTGCGCAATTCGTGGGAAGTGTTTGCCAGAAATTCATCTTTTAATTTATCGAGCTGCTGCAAACGTTTATTAATTTTGCGCTCGTTCATTACCTTTTTATGCTGCTCAAATACAAACGCTGCCAGCAGCCCCGCCAATACCAATCCATACAGCGTGTAGGCCCACCAGGTTTTCCAGGGGGGAGGCAGGATATGCAGCGTGATACTTGTGCCCCGGTCATTCCACAGCCCCTGGCTGTTCGCTGCTTTCACACGAAAAACATAAGTGCCCGGATCAAGGTTGGTGTAAGTCGCATTGCGCCGCGCGACGCCCACATAGTTCCACTCTTTTTCAAACCCTTCCATGATGTAAGCAAAGCGATTGCTTTCAACATTGCGATAACTCATGGCGACAAATGAAAAAGAAAAAATGGACTGATGGTGGTTGAGGGTAATTTCCCGCGTTTGGGTGATGGCTTTTGTGAGCGGTGAATCTTTTGTCCCCACGGGCACAGGTTTATTAAAAATCTGGAAATCCACAATCGCCACTGGCGGTACATAGGTATTAAATTTCAATTCCGCCGGATTAAAAATCGTGAAGCCATTGGTGCCACCAAATACCATTTCACCCGAGCGCAAACGCAAGGCGGCGCCAATATTAAATTGGTTACCTTGTAAGCCATTTGTTTCATTGTAATTGTGGAATTTTTTTTGGACGGGATCGAAGCGGGTTAAACCGTTGGTGCTGCCAATCCACAAATTGCCGATGGTATCGGCCGCCAGCGAAAGCACTACATCACTGCCTAAACCATTGGCTTGGGTGATATGGCGAAAGCTTTTGGTTTTTTCATCAAATTGGTTGAGCCCCCCGCCGCGGGTAGCCACCCATAAATGACCCTCTTTATCTTCGGCCAGATCCAGCACCACATTAAAACTCAGGCTGGAGGGGTTGGCCGGATCGTTTTTATAAAAAATAAAATGATCTTCCCCGGGCACATAAAGGCCGAGGCCATCGCCGCCGGTGCCAATCCAGAGGCGGTCATGGCGATCCTGGTAGGCCTTCCAGACTACATTAAACGGCGCGTTGTCCGGATATTGGGTGTTATACACATCAAACAATTGGGTCTTGCGGTTAAAACGATTCACACCGCCACCAATCGTGGAAAACCATAAATTATTTTGCCGGTCATTTAATACCGACCAGACATTATCGTTACGCAATACCCCCTCCCCGGGTGGATGTCCGGTGTAGTTAACGGAAGTGCCTGTCGTCGGGTCAAAATGGCTGGCCCCGCCGCGCCAGGTGCCCAACCACAGGCTGTTATCGTAATCGCGCTCGATACTCAGCACCGCATCGGCACTGATGGAATGGGGATCTTTTGGATTGTGTTTGTAATGGGTGAACTGGCCGGTGGTGCGATCAAAATGGTTGAGCCCACCGCCGTCTGTGCCCAGCCACAAATTCCCTCGCAAATCTTCTTCGATCGACAATACCGAGCCGTGGCTCAAACTGTTGGCATTGCCAGGGTCATAGTGATAGGTGGTGAAGACGCGATTGGAGGTATCGAGGAAATTCACCCCGGTAGGAAAATTGCCTACCCACAGGTCCTGGTTGTTATCGACAAATACACTGCGGATAACACTGCTACCCAGGGTGTTTTTATTATTGGGGTTATGCACATACACACTGAACTCGCGGGTCTGGCGATTAAAATATTGCAGGCCGCCCTCGGTGCCCAACCATAAATTACCTTCGGCATCTTCCGCGATATCGGTCACTATGCTGTGCGCCAGGCCACGCGGGTTATCGGGATTAAATGCAAAATACTCAAACCGGTTGGTTTTCATATCCAGGCGGTTGAGGCCGCTGCCATCCAGCCCCAACCAGATATCACCCGCACGATCTTCAAAAATACTGCCCACGCCCCCACCACTGGTGCCGCTAGTGTCCCCGGTGCCATAGGCATAGCGCTGGACCTTGCCCGTGCGCGGGTCAAACTGATTAAGGCCGGTGATATTGTTGCCCAGCCAAATCCTGCCCGAACGGTCGATAAATACTTTGCGCAGGGTATTGCTGGAAATCGTCTGCGCATCTTTTTCATCACTGGTATAGATCGCAAAAGTCGTGCGACTTTTATCGAGCACCACCAAACCACCAAAGGTCGCAACCCATAACCGACCCTCGACGTCTTCAGCAATACTGCGGGTGTAATCCGTAGGCGAGGTCAGAGATCGATTGCCATCTTGCTGGTAAGCAGTAAAACGCCCCAAATCGCGATCAAAATGATTTAATCCCTCGTCAGTGGCGATCCACATCTCGCCCTGTTTGTCCTCATAAATATCCCAGACAATATTGCTGCTCAAGCTGTAGGGGTCGAGCGGCTCATGGCGATAGAGAACCCAGTTATAGCCATCAAAGCGCACCAGGCCATCCAACCCGCCAAACCACATATAGCCTTCTCGATCCTGGTGAATCGCTTCTACCGAGCCAATGGAAACCCCCTGTTCAGTCAGCAGGCGCACAAATGGCAAATTCTCGGCCAAGGGTTTGCCACTGGCATAGGCCATTGCAGGCAATAACAGCCCTAACCACAGGGTTAACCGAAATATGGCGCGCACTTTTTTTGTTATGAATGACGGCATAGTCGCTGCACTACCTGTTTATCAATGCATAGGCGCAGCCAGAAGGGAGGGACAAGAGCGACCCCGATGCGCCTTGGTTGACGGAATTCGCCCAATGGGAATCCGGCGGGTATCAGGTCTGCACGTCAGGTAGTTATCTAGGTTTTGGGCAGCCGTGAATCCACCAAGTCTAGTTCAGGTTTGTTGGATAAGGTATTTATGGGCGATAAAAAATGAATTAGGCGACAGCGAGGCAGGAACCGGGGATGTACCAAAGCGCGTCCGCAATAGCCGCGCCTTGGCAAATGGATCAAAAAATAAGCGGCAGGTTTATTGTTTTTGCTTTAGCAAATCGCGAATTTCAGTCAGCAGCACTTCCTGGGCAGTAGGCGCAGCGGCTGGTGGAGGTTCTTTGGCTTTGACTTTATTGATCACCTTCACCAGCATAAAAATCGCAAACGCGATAATCGTAAAATCAATAATGGTTTGGATAAATTTACCGATCGAGATCACTACCGCTGGCGCAGCGCCCTCGGCAGCTTTGAGGGTGATAACCAAATCGCTAAAGTCCACACCGCCAATCAACAAACCAATCGGCGGCATAATCACATCGGCCACCACCGAAGTAACGATTTTGCCAAAGGCGGCGCCGATAATAATCCCCACCGCCAAATCCACGACATTTCCTTTTACCGCAAAGTCTCTGAAGTCTTTTATCACACTCATGTAAATTCCCCTTTTTAACTAAAGAAAACACGTCGACCCAAGGTAAAAGTTTTATAGCGCATAACTCGATTAAAACCAAGGCAAAACAGTTTAAGCCAACAACTACTCATCATCCCGCTGTGCGTGGACGTTTGGCACCCCCTCTTCGTCAACCTGCACATAAAGTACCATTGGTTGGCAACACACCTGGCAATCCTCGACATAGGTTTGCTGTTCGCAGGAGCAATCGACCAACACACTAATAGGTTCGCCACAATAAGGACAATCGAGAAAACATTCTTCTTGCAGACTCATCGCTAGCCCCCATGATTAATATGCGGCGGGCAAATCAATACCCAACTCATCCCACAATTCATCCACACGCTTTTTTACCGCTTCTTCCATCACAATCGGTGTACCCCATTCACGCGTAGTTTCTCCCGGCCATTTATTGGTCGCATCAAAACCCACTTTTGAACCCAGGCCGGAAACCGGCGACGCAAAATCGAGATAATCAATCGGAGTATTTTCCACCATCACCGTATCGCGCGCCGGATCCATGCGCGTGGTCATTGCCCAAATCACATCGTTCCAATCGCGCGCATTCACATCATCATCAGTGACAATGACAAATTTGGTGTACATAAATTGCCGCAGGAAACTCCACACACCCATCATCACCCGCTTGGCATGACCAGGGTATTGCTTCTTCATAGTGACCACGGCCATGCGATAGGAGCAGCCCTCGGGCGGCAAATAAAAATCCACAATTTCGGGAAATTGTTTTTGCAAAATCGGCACAAACACTTCGTTGAGTGCAACACCGAGAATGGCAGGTTCATCCGGCGGACGGCCGGTGTAGGTGCTGTGATAAATCGGATCGCGACGATGGGTAATTCGCTCCACGGTAAACACCGGGAAATTATCCACTTCGTTGTAGTAACCCGTGTGGTCGCCAAAGGGGCCTTCCGGTGCCATATCATTGGGGGCGATGTACCCTTCCAAAATAAATTCGGCCGACGCAGGCACTTGTAAATCATTGCCGATGCAATTCACCACCTCGGTTTTATCGCCACGCAACAATCCGGCAAACCCGTATTCAGAAAGAGTATCGGGCACGGGCGTAACAGCACCGAGAATCGTCGCCGGATCTGCGCCCAGCGCGACAGAAACCGGGAAATTTTTACCGGGATTTTGAATTTGGAATTCACGAAAATCCAATGCGCCCCCGCGATGGGAAAGCCAGCGCATAATCAATCGGTTTTTGCCGATTTTTTGCATCCGGTAAATTCCAAGATTTTGCCGCTCTTTGTGTGGACCGCGCGTGACTACCAATGGCCAGGTCACTAAAGGGCCAACATCGCCCGGCCAGCAGGTTTGAATTGGCAGCACATCCAGATTTACTGCATCACCTTCCAACACCACTTCCTGGCATTGCGCTTTGCTCAATACTTTGGGCGCTAGATTCAAAACCTGTTTGAAAACCGGCAATTTATCCCAGGCATCTTTAAATCCCTTGGGCGGCTCCGGCTCTTTTAAAAATGCGAGCAGCTTGCCGACTTCACGCAAAGCGCCAACAGATTCCTGCCCCATCCCCAGAGCAACGCGCTCGGTGGTGCCAAATAAATTGGCTAGCACGGGAATCGCATAACCTTTGGGATTTTCAAACAATAACGCGGGGCCACCGGCGCGCAGGGTGCGGTCGCAAATTTCAGTCATTTCGAGATGGGGATCAACTTCCTGTTTAATGCGTTTTAATAATCCGCGATCTTCAAGCAGGGCGATAAAATCGCGCAGGTCTTTATATTTCATTTTTGTAGATAACCAAAGTGTAAAAACCGAAGTTATAAAAAAGAGAAAGCCCGCATGGAACACAGCGTATTGCGGGTTTTAAATTCCCCGCATTGCGCTGCGCTCCATACGGGCTACAAGCTAACCCCACCCTAGCCCTCCCCTTAAAAAAGGGAGGGAATTTCCCCTCCCCATTTTTAAGGGGGAGGTTGGGAGGGGGTTTTACTTACGTTTCATCGACATAAAGAATTCATCGTTCGTTTTGAAATCTTTCAGCTTGTCGAGCAAGAATTCCGTTGCGGCAACATCTTCCATATCGTTTAGCAAACGACGCAGAATCCACGCGCGCTGCAACTCATCTTCACGCATCAACAATTCTTCACGGCGAGTACCGGAGCGGCGTACGTTGATCGCAGGGTAAATGCGCTTTTCAGCAATCTTGCGGTCAAGGTGCAACTCAAGGTTACCCGTACCCTTAAACTCTTCGTAAATAACTTCGTCCATTTTAGAACCGGTATCTACGAGTGCAGTGGCGATAATACTCAGGCTGCCGCCTTCTTCGATATTACGCGCAGCACCAAAGAAGCGCTTGGGGCGCTCCAGTGCATGCGCATCCACACCACCGGTCAATACTTTACCGGATGAAGGAATTACGGTGTTGTAAGCGCGCGCCAGACGGGTGATAGAGTCGAGCAAAATCACTACATCTTTTTTGTGCTCAACCAAACGCTTGGCTTTTTCGATCACCATATCTGCCACTTGTACGTGACGTGCTGGCGGTTCGTCGAAGGTTGACGCAACCACTTCGCCGCGCACTGAACGCTGCATCTCAGTTACTTCTTCCGGACGTTCGTCGATCAGCAATACAATCAGATGGCACTCAGGATTATTGCGCGTAATGGCCTGCGCAATATTTTGCATCATGATGGTTTTACCGGCTTTGGGCGGTGCTACGATCAGACCGCGCTGACCTTTACCGATGGGAGCAATCAAATCGATGATACGACCGGTGAGATCTTCGGTGGAACCATTACCGGCTTCGAGAGGGAGACGAACATTGGGAAATAGCGGCGTGAGGTTTTCAAACAGAATTTTGTTGCGGGAGCTTTCTGGTTTATCAAAATTAATGTCATTAACTTTTAACAGTGCAAAATATCGCTCGCCTTCTTTCGGTGGTCGGATCTTACCGGAGATGGTATCGCCTGTGCGCAAATTGAAGCGGCGTATCTGGCTGGGTGAAACATAAATATCATCAGGACCTGCAAGATACGAGCTGTCGGCTGAGCGCAAAAAACCGAATCCATCCACCAATATTTCCAATACACCGTCGCCGTAAATATCTTCCCCACCTTTGGCATGGCGCTTGAGGATATTAAAAATAATGTCCTGTTTGCGCGAGCGGGCGATATTTTCCAAACCCATTTCGTGGGCGATATCAATTAATTCTTCAATCGGTTTCTTTTTAAGGTCGGTTAGATTCATAGGAAAGACTTTGTGAATGGATGTGGGTTGTTGCAGATTATTTGCCGAATGGCGCTCTTTAGAAATTAAAGTATTGAAATTAAAACGTTGGTATCCAGAAATTTGCTTGCGTTTTTTGCTGTTATTAAGCCGCAGGATTCAAGTGCCGGCCCAACGCCATGCGCTCAATTGTCCCATTAGTATTATTCATGCAGATTGACTGGTTAAATGGCTGGTCTGGTTATATCAGATATCGACTTATTCAGATGCCGGGGCAAGAACAATAGCAGGGAAATTGGGGTTTGTTCGTCTGGTTTAAGGGAATCGGGAAGGTGATTCAGGGAGGAACAAACATCAGATTGGGCTGAGTATAGCGGCAATTATCGCCCAGTGCAAAAACAAATTGGGCCATCTTGCGATGGCCCTCAACATTTAGATTGAAGAATTAATAAAATCAACCAACTGTGGTTTGCTCACGGCCCCCACTTTAGTGGCATGGGCAGCACCGTTTTTGAAGATCATCAGGGTTGGGATACCGCGCACATTGAATTTGGCCGCAGTTTCTTTGTGATCATCCACATTGAGCTTGGTGACTTTTAATTTACCTTCGAATTGATCAGCCACATCATCCAGAAGCGGCGCAATCATTTTACATGGGCCACACCAGGGCGCCCAAAAATCAACCAGCACCGGCAAATCCGAACCTATTACTTCCTGTTCAAAGCTGGCATCGCTGACGTGCACAATAGCATCACTACTCATAATAAACTCCAAACCTGACGGTTATTTAGTGGTGGGATGATCCCAATTAGTTGTGGGCATCATAAGGATTGACCCCGGCCCAGGCAAGGAGAAAAAACCAATGATTGCCATAGGGGAACACTATTCGCATAGGAATAATGCAGCGCTTTTAGAACTGGACCCCTTCAACCAAACCTGTGGCTTCAAATGCAGAATACAAGGTACTAAGCGTGACCGGTTTGGATAAATAGTAATTCATGCCACTGGCAAAGACCGCCTCGCGATGCTCCTGTAGCGCATGGGCCGTAAGTGCAATAATTGGTATTGCGGGCAACCCTTCGCGCTGCTCGTGCGCACGGATGCTGCGCGTTGCTTCGAATCCATCCATTTCCGGCATCTCACAATCCATCAAAATCAGATTAAACGGCTCGCTGGCACCTTGCACGGCATCGCAGGCTTCAGCGCCATTAACCGCAAAGGTAGGCACTATATTGAACTTGCCCAGCAGGCCTTTAATCACCATTCGGTTGACTGGATTATCCTCAGCTACCAGCACACGTAAATGCGCAAACTTATCCAGATCGCGGGCTTGTCGTTCTGCAACAATTTGCCGTGCTGGTTCATGCCCCAACAAGGCAATCAACTCCTGACGCAGCAATTTCATCGACACAGGTTTGCGTAATATTGCATGGATCGCAAGGCTGCGCACTTGCCCCTGGTCATGATAAATATCGCCCGCACTGAACATAAAAAGCGGCAGTTCGCGAAACTCAGGCACATCCCTTATCCATTGCGCCAATTCAAAACCACTGGCATCAGGCAGCAAATAATCAAATCCGACAAAATCATAGGGCTCACCCGAATGCATCGCGTGTTTTAATTGTGCCAGTGCCGTTTTTGCTGATGTAACTGATTCCATATTCACACCCCAGGTAGCACAGTGAGGTGCGATAAATTCACTCAGGTGGCGACTGGTTTCAACCAGTAACAATTTTTTCCCCGGCAACAATTCGCTTTTGGATTCGAGGTGCGGATTGCTCCAATCACATACATCTTCCTGGCTTAAGCGCGCAGTAAACCAAAATGTTGAGCCGCGCCCTTTTACACTTTCCACACCAATTTCACCGCCCATTAATTCGGCGAGGCTTTTACAAATTGCCAAGCCCAAACCTGTGCCGCCATATTTGCGCGTGGTGGAGGCGTCAGCCTGGTTAAATGAATCAAATAAATCGTCGGTATTGTCCATATCAATACCAATCCCGCTGTCCCTCACGATAAAACGCAGTTCAACATGGTCACCGGGTAAAGATGCCATTCGCTTTACCTGCAATGAAACAAAACCTTCCGTTGTAAATTTGAATGCATTACCAAGTAAATTAATAATGATTTGCCGCAGCCGGGTCGGATCCCCCTTGAGCCATTTGGGTACATTGGGATCAAGTCCGCCAAACAATTCAATCTGACGCTTGTTGGCGGTAGCACCAAATAATTGCACACAACTTTCAACCAACTCATCCAACTCGAAGGTTGTTTCTTCAAGCCGCATTTTACCCGCTTCTATTTTGGAGTAATCGAGAATGTCATTGATGATGGTCAACAGGGTTTCGCCTGAGCGATGAATAACATCGATGTAGTGCTGCTGGTTTTCATCGAGCGGAGTATCGCGCAGCATTTCCAACATGCCGATCACACCGTTCATTGGTGTGCGGATTTCATGGCTCATGGTAGCGAGGAATTGGCTTTTGGCCCGGCTGGCATCTTCCGCTGCATTTTTTTGGCGGCGGGTTTCCATCTTCTCTTCTTTTTCAGTCAGGAGCGCCATTTCAATTGCATGGCGCTGCTCAATATCATCAAGCAATGTCTCGCGCATGTGATTGATGGCGTTGACCACATTATCCAATTCGTCTGAAGTCGAATTGACTTTAAGGCGTTTGAGTTTGAGCGGTTTGGTGAGGGTTTCCAGATTGAGGTTGCGCGCATAATTGGCAATTGTCTTCATATGACGGGTCAGCAAGGCATGCACCAGCCAAACAATAAACAGCGCTATCACCAGGGTTTTTGTGCCTTGTACCAGCGCAGTAAAAAACGCACGCTCCCACAATTTATCGTAAATGCTGCTGAGACTGGCAGTGATCGTGAGAATACCCAATTGCTGTTGGGGCGTACTTGCATCTTCATACACCAACGGATAGCTGCGCACTAAAAATTGGCTGCGTTTATTTTCCAGCTCCTGCGGGTCATAGGTGTTATTGCTTGCCACAAGGGTTTGTTCAGTGTTGTTCCAATCGTGCCAGACCACGCTGACCTGCACTACATCATCCACCGCAAGCACACTGTTGATCTGGATATTCAATTGCTCCTGGTCAAATCCCCAGAGGCTTTTGGTAATACTGGCCAAGGTGCTAATGCGCACCTGGTCAAGCCGCTTTTCAAGTGCGGCTATATCGTCGTTAAAATTACTGTGTAATTGCAACAGAATGGCAACAAGCGTGATGATCGAGCTACTGATAATGATCAACCCTAACAGCCGCGCAGCTATAGGGTTTTCGCGCATGTAATTTCTTATGTTGGGCATCTCAACCAACCACAACGGGACTAATAAGGAGGGATGCCCTTGAGTGTAGCAGCAAAAAAACACATACCCCATGGATAATCATAGAGGCGTGGCAGGGTTCTCGCTCAGCTTACATAGCCGGATTGGAGATGCAGCAGTAAACGCTCGGCGCGCTCGATAAAATCCTTGCGCACCGCAGGATCTTCCAATTGCACGCTGAGCGCATAGGCATAGTGGCGCAATCCCGAAGGTCCGGTTTTGCCAGCTTGCAACCAATGCTTGAAAACATCGTCAGTGAGGCTTCGCCCCAATAAGCCAAAATGATCCATAAACAGTTGGTTTAGCTGCTCGATTACACGCCTGACAACAGGCAATAAATTAGGGTGGGAATGACGGGTCAGGGTAGCAGGATGGCTCATATAAATCTCCTTGAGTGCTATCCTTGAGTTAAGCCGATACCCCATCAATCGCAAAGATTGTTTGGAAATAACCTGTTATTTTGAAACAGCCGCAGTGCGCAAGCAGCATTTGCAAAGAACCGTAAAAAAAGCCTGACCTGCAAACCCTCAACACACTATTTTTCAACAACAGATGGTTTACAATGCGCGCCACTTCCTGTGCTCCAGGAACAGGCATCCCGCCCATCACCACCTAATCCAGAATTTTAGATTTAGCACCTCTACCATTGGGTGTGGTTGTGTGTGCAGTGGAGAAACTGGCAGATTATGCAATGGATTGTGGCAGAGCAGCATTATTTGGCGGACAAGCACTACACTAGGTGCGGTCCTTATCTTGCCAGGGCATAGTAGTTTTTAATTAATCTCAATAATCCGACGCGGAGAAAGAGTGGATGAGCATGTTGTTCAACAACAAAAAGGCTGGTAGCCGATTATTTACCTGTACCGGTTTAACCGCCCTGGCGATGGGCTGTGTATTAAGTGTCGGCCTGACCGGCTTTGCCAATGCCCAGTCACAACCTGCGGTAGCTCCCGCCGCCGCCACCGAAATTGCCCAACCCGCGCTGTTTGATGCCATTGCCTCACGCGCCAAACTACTGGCCAAACGCGAGTACAAGCCCATCCAGGCCAACATTCCCGAAGCTCTCGCGAATATGAACTACGACCAATACCGCTCGATTCGCTTCCGCCCTGAAGCATCCCTGTGGCACAACGAGTCCCTGTTCGAGTTGCAGTTGTTCCATCCCGGCTTCCTTTACCGCGAACCGGTAACCCTGCATATGGCTACCGATGGCCCAGATGCCTTTGTGCAGTTCAAGCAGGAATATTTTAATTACGATGGCCCGGCAGCACCTTTGGCAGGTGTTGCTCCAGGCAATATCGGTTTTGCCGGCTTCCGTATTCACTACCCGCTCAACAGCAACGAATATAAAGATGAATTCGTCGTATTCCAGGGCGCGTCCTATTTCCGCCTGGTCGGCCCCGGCCTTGCGTATGGTTTGTCTGCACGCGGCCTGGCCATCGACACCGCTGAACCCAAAGGCGAAGAATTTCCGGTATTCCGCGAATTCTGGCTGGTCAAACCCGGCCCAACCGATACCCGTATGGTGATGTACGCACTACTCGACAGCCCCTCCATCACTGGTGCCTACCGTTTTGAAATTATCCCCGGCGCCCCTACCGAGATGGCCGTGGAAGCCCGTTTGTTTGCTCGTAAGGACATCCTCAAAGTCGGTGTAGCACCGCTCACCAGTATGTATATGTGGGGCGAGAACCATACCCGCTTTGTCGATGACTTCCGCCCTGAAGTGCACGACTCGGATGGCTTGTTGATGGCAGCATCCAACGGCGAGTGGATCTGGCGCCCGATCAGCAACCATCGCCAGTTGCGTGTCTCCTCCATGCTTGATGAGAATCCGCGCGGTTTTGGCCTGTTGCAGCGCGACCGCGATTTTGACCATTACATGGATATGGAATCCCGTTACGAGAAGCGCCCCAGCATGTGGGTGATTCCGGAAGGCGACTGGGGTAAAGGCCGCGCCGAGCTAGTAGAGATCCCCAGCGATAGCGAAACCAACGACAATATCGTCGCCTACTGGGTACCATCCAAGTCGATGAAGGCCGGCTCCAGTGCCACTTTCAAATATCGCCTGCGCACATTTGATGATCATCTGCCGGAAAACACCGGCGCCAAGGTTATCCGTACCCGTATAGGCTGGGGCGCCAACCCAGGCCAGGCCAACCCACCGCCGGTGAGCAAACGCAAGTTTGTGATCGATTTCCGCGGCGGCGAATTGGATAACATCTCCGCTGATGCGCCTTTGGTGGCCGAAATGCAGAAATCAGCTGGTACTGTCAGCGAACTGGTAGTTCGTCGCCTGCCCGATGGCCGCACCTGGCGCGCCTCTTTCAAGCTGGAACCGGAAGGCAACAAGGTTGCCGATATGCGCCTCTACCTGAAATTGCGCGACCAACGCCTGAGCGAAGTCTGGAGCTATGTCTGGTATCCGGATGCAATCTGATATGACACATGAGTTTCGCGCCCCCGCCGATTTAACCACCCTGCCCGCGGATGCAATACGCATCCCGGCCAGGTCGTTGCGCCGCTATGTGTATGTGATCCTGAGTGTGCTCACCGCTGTCAGCGGTGTGTACATCATGTTCGATATCCTGAGCGCCAATGACTTGACCACACTCGAAGCCGTTATCCTCGTGCTGTTTGGCATCAGCTTTACCTGGCTCGCCCTCGCCTTCTGGAGCGGCCTGTTCGGGTTTATCTTGCAGATGTTGCGGATTGATCCGCTCACACTGAGGTCTACCCGGGGCCTACTGGAAGACACCTCACCGATCACTTGCCGCACCGCGGTGGTGATGCCGGTGTATAACGAAGATACCCATCGCGTAGTCGCCGGTTTTGAAGCAACTCTGCGCTCGCTGGAAAAGACGGGGGAAATCGCCAATTTCGATTTCTTCCTGCTGAGCGATACCACCAACCTCACCATAGCCCAGGCCGAGCGCGATGCCTGGCAATTGCTGACCGGTCGTTTGGGCGATTTGGCCAAGCAGGCCTTTTATCGTCGCCGCGAAAAGAATATCGGCCGCAAAGTGGGCAACCTCGCCGAGTTCTGCCAGCGCTGGGGTGCCAACTACGAAAACATGATTGTGCTGGATGCGGACAGCGTTATGGCGGGTGATTGCCTGCTGAAAATGGTGCGCGCCATGCAAGCCAACCCGCGTGCAGGATTGATCCAAACCATTCCGATTCCCGTGCGCCAAACCACCTTCTTTGGTCGCTTTGTGCAGTTCGCAGCTGTGCTCTACAGCCCCATGCTCGCCACCGGCCTCGCCTTCTGGCAGACCGATGCCGCCAACTATTGGGGCCACAATGCCATCATCCGCATGCGCGCCTTTATCGACCACTGCGGCCTGCCCACCCTCCCGGGCAAGGCGCCATTTGGTGGCGATATCCTCAGCCACGACTTTGTTGAAGCCGCCATGTTGCGCCGCGCCGGCTGGGATGTATTCCTGCTCGCCGACCTCGAGGGCAGCTATGAAGAGGTGCCCTGCAATATTATCGATTACGCCAAGCGCGACCGCCGCTGGGTACAGGGCAATATCCAGCACCTGGGTATTGTCGATACCAAACACCTGCACCCCATCAGCCGTATGCATTTTTTATTGGGCGCTATCGCTTACATCACTTCATTGATCTGGCTGTTGATGCTGGTTCTGAGCACCGCCGATGCCGTGGTGCGTGCGATTAATTCCAACGTGTATTTCACCGAGGTCTACCAGCTCTACCCCACTTGGCCAATCGCCAAAACCGAATTGATTGTGGCTCTGATCCTGCTCACTTCCATGCTCTTGATGGGCCCCAAATTGCTCGGCGTGATAGTCGCGCTCACCCACAGGCGCAAACAATTTGGCGGCGCGCGCGCGATTGTAAAAGGCACAATCGTCGAGACTGTATTTGCGGTGTTGATCGCGCCGATCATGATGGTGTACCACGCCTACTTTGTTATTTCCGTATTGCTCGGCTTTAAAGTGAACTGGGATTCGCAAGACCGCGAAGGTCGCTTGTTGCCTTGGGGGGAATGTATTGCGCGCACCTCCAAAATGACTACCGCAGCGCTTGTATGGGGCTATATGACCTATACCTATGCGCCGATTTTTTTCTGGTGGTTATTGCCGGTAATAACCGGGTTGGTATTGGCCGCGCCGCTGGTACGCTACTCCAGCAGCCTCGATTGGGGCAGGAGCACGCGCGCGCACAAAATCTTTTTGAGCCCCGATGAGACCAGTGAAGATCCCGTCCTGACCCACTTGAATGAATTGCTGGCCGTTGAGCACCCACCACTGGCAACACCGGCTCCTATCCCGGAATTACCGGCTGACAACTGGTCTGATATGCCGCACCGCGAAATAGATGAGTATGTGATGGTAAAACGCTAGGTTTACCACAAGAAAAATTTATTTATCCCAGTTAATTGTTTCTCTCCAATAAAAACGGCCATCAACTGATGGCCGTTTTTATTTTAGGGGCAAGTTGTTATCAATTCAGGCGCTTGGGATCAAACACAATCTTGTCGCCCAGTAAACGGCCGTGAATAATCGCACCGGGAATAAATTTCCCACCGAGGATATCCTGCGCCAGCGGGTTTTCAATCAATTGCTGGATAGCGCGTTTTAACGGGCGCGCACCATAGACAGGATCAAATCCAACACCCGCCAGTTTCTCCATCACCTCATCCTCCAATTCCAGACTCAAGTCGCGCTCGGCCAAACGTTTCCTCAATAACTCAAGCTGGATATCGGCGATACCGCGGATCTGTTCACGCCCGAGTGGGTGGAACACCACAACCTCATCGATGCGGTTGATAAATTCCGGGCGGAAATGCCCCGTCACCACTTCCATCACTGCGTCTTTCATGGCGTTGTAGCGGTTTTCATTGTTAAGTGAATTGTTCATGTTGTCATTCACGAAACTATCAAAACTCACCGTATCAAAGGATTTATCCTCCGCTAATTCCTGGATGCGATCCGAACCTAAATTTGATGTCATCACAATGACCGTGTTACGGAAATCAACTGTACGCCCCTGGCCATCAGTCAAGCGACCATCATCCAATACCTGCAACAAAATATTGAACACATCAGGATGCGCTTTTTCAATTTCATCCAGCAGGATTACCGAGTAAGGTTTGCGACGCACTGTCTCGGTAAGGTAGCCACCTTCTTCATAACCCACATAACCCGGCGGTGCACCAATCAAACGGGCGACGGAATGTTTTTCCATAAATTCCGACATATCGATACGCACCATGGAGTCAGTAGTATCAAATAAAAACTCAGCGAGGGATTTACACAATTCAGTTTTACCCACACCGGTCGGCCCCAAAAATAAAAAGGAACCGTTAGGACGATTCGCATCGGACAAACCGGCGCGCGAACGGCGCACCGCATTGGCAACAGCAACGACCGCTTCATGTTGGCCAATCACACGTTTATGCAGTGACTCTTCCATGCGCAATAATTTTTCGCGCTCACCTTCCAGCATTTTGGAGACGGGAATACCGGTCCATTTGGATACCACTTCAGCAATTTCTTCTTCGGTGACTTTATTGCGCAGCAGCTTCATCTCCATCATTTCAGCCTGGCCGGCCATATCCAGTTGTTTTTCCAACTGGGGAATAATGCCGTATTGCAATTCACTCATACGCGCCAGATCGCCTTTGCGACGCTTTTCCTCCATCTCAAAACGCGCCTGCTCCAGCTGGCTTTTTATTTCTTGCGAGCCCTGCAATGCCGCTTTTTCGGCGCGCCAGATTTCCTCCAAATCGTTTAGCTCGCGCTCGAATTTATCAATATCCAGATCGAGTTTGGCAAGGCGTTTTTTACTCGCTTCATCTTCATCTTTTTTCACCGCTTCACGTTCAATTTTGAATTGGATTAAGCGGCGTTCCAACCGATCCATCTCTTCCGGTTTGGAATCGATTTCCATGCGGATGCGGCTGGCGGCTTCATCAATCAAATCAATTGCTTTATCCGGCAACTGGCGATCAGTGATATAGCGCTGCGATAATTTTGCGGCGGCAATAATTGCCGAGTCAGTAATATCCACACCATGATGGACTTCGTAGCGCTCTTTTAATCCGCGCAAAATCGCGATGGTATCGGATTCGTTCGGCTCATCAACCAGGACCTTTTGGAAACGGCGTTCAAGCGCTGCATCTTTTTCAATATATTTGCGGTATTCATCAAGTGTGGTTGCACCGACGCAATGCAATTCACCGCGCGAGAGCGCGGGCTTAAGCATATTGCCCGCATCCATAGCGCCTTCGCCTTTACCCGCGCCCACCATGGTGTGCAATTCGTCGATAAATAAAATAATGCGGCCTTCCTGTTTGCCCAGTTCATTAATCACTGCTTTCAACCGCTCTTCAAACTCACCGCGAAATTTTGCACCGGCGAGCAGGCCACCCAGATCGAGCGATAACAAGCGTTTATCTTTTAAACCTTCAGGCACTTCACCGTTCACAATGCGCTGCGCCAGGCCTTCAACAATTGCGGTTTTACCCACGCCCGGTTCACCGATCAACACCGGATTATTTTTGCTGCGGCGCTGCAAGACCTGGATAGTACGGCGGATTTCATCATCGCGGCCAATCACCGGATCAAGCTTGCCCGCTTCGGCGCGTGCGGTTAAATCAACCGTGTATTTTTCCAATGCCTGGCGGTTGCCCTCTGAATCAGCATCATCCACATTTTCGCCACCGCGCACTTTCTGGATGGCCTGTTGCAGGCGCTGGGCATTGCCAAATTTTTTCAACAATTCAGGTACTCTGCCCTGGGACTCCAGCATCAATACCAGCAACACCGAATCGCTGGAGACAAATTTGTCACCCACTTTTTGCGCGTGGCGATCAGCGAGATTTAACAGCCGCACCATATCCGGTGACATAGTGACTTCACCGGTAGGATTTTTGATTTGCGGCAGGTTTTCCAGATATTCATTGAGCGAAGTGCGCAAACCCGCGATATCAAAACCCGCCTGGCTCAGCAGCATCCGGACACTGGCGGCACCTTTCTGGTCGATCATCGCCAGCAGTAAATGGCCAGGATCAAGTTGGCTGTGGTCCTGCCCCAATGCGATGGACTGGGCATCAGAAAGTGCTGTTTGCAATTGGTTGGTTAAACGGTCGATACGCATGGATTACCTCAAACGGGGTGAGACTTACTCGATTGAAGCAGACGTGGGGGCATCAGGGGTGATTTCAAGCAGGTACTAGCCTGCTTGAAATGCTTGGGAGGGAAATAAGGTCTATATCAGTTGCTCAGATCAATTTTGTACGACGGGGGTACGCGCTGTTTCGCGCACATCAAAAAATTTGATCGACATAGGATAGTTTTTGATGACACCTTTGTTGGCATCCATCGCGCCCATAATGGTGAATACAATCGAGCATACAAACAGGGCTGCGAGCAGGAAAAACCCCACCACCAGGAAACACAGCACCAAGCTCACCAGGCAATAAATCAATGAACTGAATACCCAGTTCATTACCACTTTGCCCTGCTCATCAATGTAGGCATCTTCTTTTTTCGACTGCCACATAATCAGCGGCACAATCAACCCGAGGAAGGGAAACAACCAGGAACAAAATTGCGTGAGGTGCAACACCATGGCGTAATCATAATTATTGGTTTGCATAACGGTATGGGGCTGCTGCGCGGATGTTGCCTGCGCCTGTTGGGCACCGAGAATACGCTCCTTTGCCTGCTGGTACTCCCCTTCACTGATCAGCCCCCGCTGTTTGAGGTCATTCAGTTTTTCAATTTGGTCGAGATCCATAATGATTCCTTGTGAGTGATGGTACTGAGAGGTGCCGCTAAACATAACATGCAAAAGATTAGATGCCGATCTTGCCCCGCCGGATTCACTCCCTCCCAAAAATTATTCCAGCCAGATCAGGCTCGCCATACGCCCCGTGGTTTTGTCGCGACGATAGGAATAAAAGCGGCGCTCGTCGGCATAGGTGCAGTAGTCACCACCGTAAACCGCTGTCACTCCCAACGCATTTAACTCGGCGCGTGCGAGGGCATAAATATCGGCGTAAAAATGCAGCGGCCGTTGCGCCGAGGTAAAGGCACTGGCGATCTGCTCGGCGTGTTGCTGGCTGCGCGCAGCCTTGAAAAACGCTTCGAGCACATCCACCCCCACTTCAAAATGGGGCTGTGAAATGGCGGGGCCGAGATAAGCGAGGATATCGTCAGGTTTAACGCTGAACTTTTGCAGGCCGCGCGCGCATATCCCCTTTGCCAGGCTGCGCCAACCGCAGTGCAGCGCCGCAACCTGGGTGCCTTGCTTATCGCACAACAAGATCGGTAGGCAATCTGCCGTCATGACCAGACAGGCATGGCCGATCTGGTTGCTGTAGCTGCCGTCGGCGGTGCGCACCACCCCATCGGTTTTGGCATGGACAACTTTCACACCGTGGATCTGCTCCAGCCACTGGGGGCTTTCGGCCAATCCCAAATGCGCGGCGAGCTGCGCGCGATTGGCGGCAACATGCGCTGGATCATCGCCCACATGCAGGCCGAGGTTATTACTGGTGTAAGGCGGCAGGCTCACACCACCCGCGCGGGTGGTGATGTGGCTGCGCACGTTGGCCGGGGCCGGCCACCGGGGTGTGATGCCGGGGATATCAGTCATCGACAAGGGTATAACCGGTATTGAGTGCATCCAGCAGGTTGCGGAAATCTGCGGGCAGGGGTGCGGTCCACTCGGTGTATTCGCCGGTGCCCGGGTGCTCCAGTCCCAGCTTGAACGCATGCAATGCCTGACGTGGAAACGCCTTGAGCGTGTCGATCAAATGCTGGTTGGCGCCTTTGGGGATTTTGAAACGGTTGCCATAGGTTTGGTCGCCCACCAGTGGATGGCCGATATGCGCCATGTGCACGCGAATCTGGTGGGTGCGGCCGGTCTCCAGCTTGACGCGGATATGGGTGTGGCTCGGGTAGCGCTTGGCAACACGATAATGGGTCACGGCACGCTTGCCACCGGCGCTCAACACCGCCATCAATTTACGCTGGATAGGATGGCGTCCCATGGGGGCATCAACAGTGCCACCGCCAGTCATAGCGCCCACCGCTACCGCTTCGTACTCACGGCTAACGGTGCGATCGGCCAATTGTTCGACCAGATCCGTGTGCGCCTCCAGGGTTTTGGCGATCACCATCAAGCCGGTGGTTTCTTTATCGAGGCGATGCACTATACCGGCGCGCGGCAAATTGACCAGGCCGGGAATATGGTTGATCAGGGCATTGACCAGGGTGCCGGTGTAATTGCCCGCCGCCGGGTGCACTACCAATCCGGCCTGCTTGTTAATGATGATGAGGTCGTCATCTTCATGGACTATATCCAGGGAGATCTCTTCCGGCTCCCACTCACCCTGGGCTTCCAATTCGGCTTTGAGCTCCAGCACTTCACCGCCGATCAGCTTGTCTTTGGGTTTGGCGGTGCGGCCATCCACTTTGAGCTGGCCATCCTTAATCCAACTTTGCAAGCGTGAACGGGAGAAATCGGGGAACAACTCCGAGGCTATCTGGTCGAAGCGCATACCGCTCATCTGGATGGGCACTGCTGCGCTCAGGTCAAAAACATCTTTCATTAAAAAACCTCTAGTGAACGTTTTTACCGGGCATGCACCCGCCAAAAACCGGAAAATTGGAGCTTTTATTCCTGCCAGATTGGTATCCGCCAAGCTCTGTGTTTAAATACCCTGCCCCGCAAACGGGGCCTATGTTTATCGAGATAAGAGTTTATAACCCTATGCGCGCCGCCCTGCCCTGTTTGATGCTTAGCACCCTCGTGCTGCTGACTGCCTGCTCCTCCAAAGAGCCCGAATACACCACTGAAGCAGATCTCTACCATGCCGCCGAGGAGCAACTTGAGCGCAGCCAGTGGGAGTCGGCGATCAAAAACCTCAACTCGCTGGAAGAAAACTTCCCCTTCGGAACCTATGCCGACCAAGCGCAACTGGAGCTTATCTATGCCCAGTACAGTTCCGGCGAATCGGATGCCGCTATCGCCACGGCCAACCGCTTTATCCGCCTGCACCCCCAACACCGCAATGTGGACTATGCCTACTATATGCTGGGGATGGCCTCTTTCACCAAAGACCAGGGCATGTTTGAGCGGGCGATGCCGGTCGATATTTCAAAGCGCGATCCGGGTGCTGCACGGGAATCCCTTGCGAATTTTACCCAATTGCTCAACCGTTTTCCCGACAGTAACTACGCTGCCGATGCCAAAAAGCGCATGCTGTCATTGCGCAACCATCTGGCACGCTACGAAATCCATGTAGCCAACTACTATTTCAAACGCGGAGCTTACGTAGCCGCCGTCGGTCGCGGCCGCTATGTGCTGGAAAACTTCCCGCAGTCGCCCGCCATTCCCGATGCATTGGCAGTTATGGTACAGGGTTATCACCTGTTAAAGATGCCGGAAAAATCCAACGAAATATTGGAGATCCTGAAACTCAACTACGCCGATTACCCGGCCCTGAACAAGCAGGGTGAGTTTGACTACGAGTTTATGAACAACAACGGCAAATCACCCTGGGTGGCTTATCTAACGCTCGGCCTGTTCAACAAGAATGAAGTGACCGGTTTCGATACCCGCATCCTCTACGATCCACAGTACCAGCCATCAACGGATGTAGCGCGAGTGGAATAAACCGCGCGCATCCAGACTTTCCACTAAAGGCCGCAATTGCGGCCTTTTTTATGGGCGCGATGCTCGCTTACTCGCCCATTTTCCAGCCGGAGGTAATGGGATAGCGGCGGTCGCGCCCAAACCCGCGCTGACTGATACGTATCCCGATCGGTGCCTGGCGGCGCTTGTACTCATTGACATCCACCAGCCGCACCACCCGCTCAACCTGTTCCCGATTGAAGCCTTCACTGATAATCGCCTCGGCGCTGTAATCCTGTTCCACATACAGATCGAGGATACGGTCGAGGGTGTCGTAGGGGGGCAAACTATCTTCGTCTTTTTGGTCCGGCGCCAGCTCCGCTGAGGGCGGACGGGTAATGACCGTTTCAGGAATCACTTCACCCAGGGTATTGCGGTAGCGCGACAGGGCAAAAACCAGGGTTTTGGGTACGTCTTTGAGCGCATCAAAACCACCGGCCATATCGCCATAGAGTGTGGAGTAACCCACTGCCATTTCACTTTTGTTGCCGGTGGTCAGCACCAGATAACCCTTTTTGTTGGAGATGGCCATCAACAGCACCCCGCGGCAGCGCGCCTGCAGGTTTTCTTCGGTCGTATCGCGTTTAGTGCCAGCGAACTCGTCGCTCAGCGCGCCCATAAAGGCTTCGTACATAGGTTCAATACTGATTGAACTGTAGCGGACACCAAGCCGTGCAGCCTCATCGGCGGCATCATTTTTACTTAAATCCGAGGTGTAGCGGAACGGCATCATCACTGCTTCGACGCGACTGGCACCCAGGGCATCCACCGCCATCGCCAGGGTTAAGGCCGAATCAATGCCACCAGACAATCCTAATACCACACCTTTAAAACGGTTTTTATTGACGTAGTCGCGCATCCCCAAGACCAATGCCTGATAGACCGCAGCAATATTGTCGGGAATAGGCTCAAGTGGCTGCACCGGCACACTGACTTGTTGTTGGTCCCACTCCAGGGTGACACCAAATTGCCCTTCGTTAAACGCGGGGGCGCGGAAGCAGGTCTGGCCACTGGCATCCACTACAACCGAACCGCCATCAAAGACCAGTTCGTCCTGACCGCCAACCAGATTGGCGTAGACCACCGGCATCTGGCCTTCGTGCGCGCGCCGGGCGACCACCGCTTCGCGCTCTTGCTGCTTGCCCTGGTGATAGGGTGACGCGTTGAGGTTGAGCATCAAGCGGGCGCCAGCCACCCTGGCCTGCGCCATAGGTTCGGGAAACCAGATATCCTCACAAACACTTAATGCGGTGGGAATGCCGTTCAAATCAAATACGCAAGGAGTATCGCCAGCAGCAAAATAGCGTTTTTCATCAAAGACCTGGTAATTGGGCAAACATTGTTTTGCATATTCCGCAACCAGTTTGCCATCGGCAATAACACCCGCCATGTTGTACAGGCGCCCCTCTTTAAGGCGGGGATAACCCACCACCAACGCCACCGGCAATCGTGCCGCCTGTAGTTCCTGCAAGGCACGCTCGATACGCAGCTCCAAGCTCGGCCGCAACAACAAATCTTCCGGGGGATAACCGGTCAGGGTTAGCTCGGGGAACAGAATCGCATCCACCTGGCCCTGCGCCATCGCAGTCCGTGCCGTTGCGAGCACCTGGGCAGTGTTGCCGGGAATATCCCCGACAAGGGTATTAAGCTGGGCAAGGATCAAATGTAGCTGTGACATAAAATTCAAGGATGCAAGGATGTAAGGGTAGCAGCGCTAAAAATAAGTCTGGAATCGCACCGGGGATGGCAGCATAAGCAGCGGGAAACTGGCAAAATCCCGCATCGGCCATGCAAGCCCACACCTGCAAAGGATCACAGGCTCCGGTGACTCAAACACAGGCGCGCATTGTCCGCGATATAACCTTTTAAAGCCAAGTGGATTTTGCCCGGCCACCCCAAAAGGACCGAGAAGAAGATCATGACTGCCAACTTATCCAACAACGTGTCCAACAATCCGCACAGCAGCTCGCTCAATACCCATCTCAATTACAACCCCTACGATTTGCTGCGGATCTACACCTATTACCGCACACTGCTCGGTAGCCTGTTGTTATTGATGTTCGAAATCCAGTTCGCACCCAAAGTACTGGGCAATGACAATCCCGATCTGTTTTTGTATACCTCGATTGCCTATACCGCGATCAACTTTATGACCTTGATCGTCATGTGGCGATTGGAGTACTCACCCTCCCAGCGTAAATTGTTTGGCTCGCTGTTGATCGATGTAGTTGCGATCAGCCTCTTGATGCATGCCAGCGGCGGGGCTGTCAGCGGCTTAGGCTATTTGCTACTGATAGCAATTGCGGCTGGCGGGATTATGCTGCGTGAGCAGATCTCCTTTTTCCTCGCAGCCATCACCACCATTGTGGTGATAGGTGAAGGCGCCTTTCGCTTTTTGATCCTCACCCAGGATAATAAATCGCTCTTTGCCTCGGGCACCCTCGGCGCCCTCGCTTTCCTCACCGCATTATTATTCCAGTACCTCACCAAAAAAATCCGTCTCTCTTATGCCGAGGCTGAAGCACAGGCAGCACAGGCGGCGCACCTGCAAAAACTGGCGCAATTGATTGTCGAGCGCATGCGCACCGGCATAGTGGTATTAAACAAAAACCTGGATATACAGTTGTGTAATCAGGCTGCACTCAAACTGCTCGGCGCGCCCCATGATGCAGCCGAGCCCTTACGTCTGGATCGCTTCCCTGAGCTGTATAGGAAACACCAATCATGGCAACGCAATGCAAATGATCACTCGCCCTATTTAAAATTGAATGCCGATACCATCAGCGAGGCCAAAGTCAATTTCGCCTACCTGGAGCCAGGTGACTCTACCGATGTGTTAATTTTTCTGGAGGATGTACGCTCAATCAACCAGCAGGCGCAGCAACTGAAACTCGCGTCGCTGGGGCGCTTGACTGCCAGCATCGCCCACGAGATCCGCAACCCGCTCGGCGCTATCAGCCATGCCAGCCAATTGCTCGGTGAGTCGGATGCGCTACCGGCGAGCGATCACCGTTTACTGGATATTATTAATAACCACAGCAAACGCGTTAACCAGATTATCGAAAACATTTTGCAGTTGTCGCGCCGTCGCGCTGCAAAACCGGCGCAGATTAATTTACAGCAGTGGATCGCCTCATTTATTACCGATTACAAATCCAGCAAAAGCAACGGCCATCAGTTACACATCCAGATGCTTGAAAAAAATATTGGTGATGCGCACAGCGACTTTGATTATGACGATGTCAGCACTGCCACTCCGCTAGACGCCAAGTTTGATACCAGCCAATTACAACAAGTGCTCACCAATCTCTGCGACAACGGTATCCGCTACGGCGTACCACAAGCAGGACGCCCTGACCTGCGCATTGAAATTGGTCTGGACACCAACCAACAGCAACCCTATATTCGCGTAATCGACTATGGGCCAGGCATCAGCGAAGAAAACAACAAGCATTTATTTGAGCCCTTCTTTACCACTGAAAATACCGGCTCAGGCTTGGGGCTATATATTTGCAAAGAACTCTGCGAGGCCAATCAGGCAATTATTTCCTACAAACGCACCGATAAGGGCGAGAGCTGTTTCCATTTGCAGTTGGCGCATCCGGAAAAAGCCTCCTGATAAAAATTCAAGCGATCCAGGATCTACCATGACACAAAAACGCGCGTTAATTATCGACGACGAACCCGACATCCGCGAGCTGCTGGAAATCACGCTGGGACGTATGCAAATCTTTACCGACAGCGCCGAATCCGTTGCCAGCGCAAAACAATTATTAATGCGCAACCACTATGATTTATGTCTGACGGATATGCGCCTGCCCGATGGCAAAGGCCTTGAGTTGGTCGAGTTGATCCAGCATCAATATCCTCACTTGCCAGTGGCCGTCATCACCGCCCACGGCAGCATAGATACCGCGATTGAATCCATGAAAGCGGGGGCATTTGATTTTATTTCCAAACCGGTGGATTTACCGACCCTGCGCAAACTGGTCAACACCGCCATCGAATCCAGCCAACTGGTACCGCAACCCCTCGCCAAAGTCACACCCATTATCGGTGAATCCAAAGCGATCCAGGATTTGAGCCGTAGCATTGAAAAACTGGCGCGCTCGCAAGCGCCTGTTTACATCAGCGGTGAATCAGGTTCGGGTAAAGAATTGGTGGCACATTCGATCCACGATTTGGGTCCGCGTGCCAATAATCCGTTTATCGCCGTTAACTGCGGCGCAATTCCACGCGAATTGATGGAGAGCGAATTTTTCGGCCACAAAAAAGGCAGCTTTACCGGCGCTCATCAAGACAAAATCGGTTTATTCCAGGCGGCGGAAGGCGGCACTTTATTTTTTGATGAAGTCGCCGACCTGCCGCTTGATATGCAAGTGAAATTACTGCGCGCCATCCAGGAAAAATTTGTCCGCCCGGTGGGTGCCGCCGACGAAATCGCCACTGATGTGCGCATTCTCTGCGCGACACATAAAAATCTTGAAGTGGAAGTCAAAGAAGGGCGCTTTCGCCAGGATTTATTTTATCGCCTGAATGTAATACAGCTTGCAGTTGCGCCGCTGCGCGAACGACGTGAAGACATCCCCCTGCTCACCCAGCACTTGCTGCACAAGCTCGCGGTTGATATCGGCCTTCCCACCCCCAAGCTTTCTGCGGATGCCCGACGCATGCTGGAAACCTACCATTTTCCAGGCAATGTTCGCGAACTGGAAAATATCCTGGAGCGTGCGTTTACCTTGTGCGACAGCAACCTGATTGATGCCCAGGATTTGCAATTGCGCGGCCAGGACCAGGCCCTTGAGCATTCTGCTGATAAAACCTACACAACAACCAAAACCAATACACGCCCCAACAATGGCGCCGTAGACTATCCGGCACGCTGCGCGGAATATTCATCGCTGGATGAATACTTGCAAGATGTGGAAAAAGAAATTCTCTGTCATGCATTGGAGCAAGCCAAGTGGAATAAAACCCTGGCCGCAAAACATTTAGGCATCAGCTTCCGGTCCTTGCGCTATCGCTTGCAGAAATTGGGACTGGATGACGAGTAAGAAATTCAACGCCCAGTTGCACCAAGCTCACAAAAATACCTGGACACTCTCATCGCGATAGACCATAAAAAAATGCCCGCCTCCTTCGAGGCGGGCATTTTTATTCGCGCGTAAACAACATTACTATTGCTGTTTAGCAAGTGCCTCCAAGCGCGCTTTTTCTTTTTCGGAAAAGCTGACCCATTGCGCTGCTACTTTGGCACTGCGGGTATCTTTGCTCGCTTCTTTAAAATACTTGATGGCAGCATCAAAATTTTTTAATTCAAATTCTGCTTTTGCCACCGTGATATTAGCGTAGTCAACACGCTTGATGCCGCCTGTTTGCAGCGCCTCGCGTCCCCATCTTGATGCCTCCTTGAATTTGTCATTGGCAAGGTAAGCCTGCGCCAAGCCGATAATCAATTCACCATTAGTAGACTTCTTGGCCGCTTTTTCATATTCAACCAGGGACTCTTTTGCATTTTGTGACAGGCGCAAAGCATCAGCCAATAACTTCAGGTTTTTTGCGGTGGGCTCGATAATCCTGTCGGTGTAAATCCCTTTTTTCAGTATTTTTGCCGCTTTATAGGGAACATCAGCTTTGAGCATTAAATAAGACAGGCCTAACAAATCGCGCTCGGTCGTCAAGCCACCCAGCAAATAGCAGGTTTCCAGTGCACTCAATGACTCGCTATTGCGTTTCAACAATTTGTACACATAAGACAAATGCTGCCAGTACTGCGCCTTGGGGTAGTATTGGATCAAATTATTCAGTGCAACCAAGCCATTTTTGTAATCTTCGCGATCAAAATAGAGTTTGCGTTGCAATAAATACCAATATTCATTGGGGATTTTTCCAGCAGCCAATTGCCGGGAAATGGCCTGGTTAATATTGAGCAGCGAATTTTTATTATCGCCCAATTGATAGTAGAGGGTTGCAAAGGTGTAGTACTGCTCGGGACGCAATTCATCAACATAGCTGGTCCATTTGAGCATGGTATCCAGCGCTTTGGCGGGATTATTTTTTACCGAATACAACTGCCCGAGCGTCAACAGGATTTGTGCTTCCGTGTTGAGCGGCATATAGGGTGATTGCAGCAAGACTTTGTTGTAGTACTCAATCGCCTTGTCGTAATTTTCCTGCACTAAATAAGCGTAACCATAATATTGGTACAACAACACAAGCTCGTAGGCATTCAAGCGGGCGCGATCAAGTTCCAGCGCCGCCAGCAATTGAATTGCCCTGCGCGGTTCCGGCCGCAACCCGGCGCCTTCCGGCGGCTGTAAAAAATGCGATGCCTCCTGGATTTTTACCCAAAAGTTTTCCGATACGCCCGGATATTCCCGCACTTCGCCAGCATGTTTGTTGGAGCCTGTTACCTGTGCCAAAACACGATTGGCGATTACCACATCCTGACCTGGTACTAATGCGGTAAAAGTGCAATCAAGCAGCAGGGGCGTCACCGCAAGGATCATCGCCAGCAGGCAGCGGTAAATAAATATTGAGATGGCGGGTAATATCAGTTTCATGCCATCGCCTTATTTCATTTCGAAGGTGAAACGGTTTTTTACTCCGCTCACTTCAATGGGTTTGCCATCAACGACCTTAGGCTTGTATTTAAACTTTGATGCAGCGCGGACAGACACGCGGTCAAAAACACTGGTGGGTTGGCCATCTTTGGTAAGGCATTCACCGGGTACCGGTTGCACATCGCGCGTGGACCCTGTTTTTGTCACCGTATAAACAACGGTGCAATAGCCTTCGATCCCGCGCGACAGGGCGATGCTGGGATATTCAGGCGGCACCTTAACAATTGGCAGGTATTCACCTTCACTCAGGGCAAGGCCAGGGCGCGCAGCGTTTTTATCGGTGGTAATCGGGCCATTGATCGCAAAGGACTCCGGGGCAAGTTGGGGTGCATCAAAACCGGGGGCAGGAATTTCCAGCGGCGGCGCTTCCTCCAACTGGGGCTTGACCGGTTTTACATCTTCGATACGCGCTTCAATATTGATGTTGGGCATATGGATAGCGGCAACCTTGATCGCCGAGGATTCATCCGGCAATTCGAACTGGTTGTTGATGAGCAGGCTCATTAATAGCAGCAGGCAGAGCGTAACAATCGCACTGAGCAAACCTGCTACTGCCACCCGGGTCGGGTTCATGGTTTTTTATTTCTTCCGCGTGGAGACAATGACATCGGTAATGCCCGCCTGACGTGCTGCATTGGCAATCTCGACAACAAATTTAATGCTGGAACGCTCATCTGCCTGGATCGCAATAGCGCCCTTGGGATTGTCCACACGCATACGCTCAATTGCGAGCCGCAATACACTCGGATCAATGCGTTGATTATCCATCCAGATTTCATTCCCGGCGGTAATTGCAATCAGCAAACTCGCGCGCGGTGCATCTTCCGCTGTTGTCGAATCAGGCCGGGTGATTTCCTTTCCCGTCTCTTTCACAAAGGAGGCAGTAACGATAAAAAAAATCAGCATGATGAAGACCACATCCAGCATGGGGGTCAGGTCGATCGCCTGCACATCTTCATCCACTTTTGTTTTATACCGGGTCATGTGAGTCTCGTTGAACTAATGATCCATGGTCAGGTAATCGGCAAACAACGCTTTTTCATCATCAGCGACACGCACCAGGTAGGTATTGGCAAACAAGCCGGTGATGGCTGACACCATTCCCGCCATGGTGGGAATGGTCGCCTTGGATACGCCATTGGCCATCGACCTGGCATCCCCGCCACTGCTGGTAGACAGCACGCTAAATACTTCGATCATTCCCGTCACTGTACCCAGCAGCCCGAGCAAAGGGCAGAGCGCCACCAGTGCGGTAATCATATCCAGATTGTTATCAATACGGTTATTGACGCGCGAAATCATCGCCGTCCGGATTTGATGGGCACTCCAGGATTTGCGCTCCCGGCGCATTTCCCATGCGACGAGATATTCCTGCACCTCGCTTTTAAAATCGCCCCGCAAGTAGGAGAAGCGCTCAAAAATCAGGGTCCACATCACCAGGGTCAGGAGCGCAATGACATACATCATGATGCCGCCCTGGTCGAGGAAGGCAAGCAAGGTTGCAATGGTGTCGAGTAACGGTTGCACCTGTTAACCCCTGTTTATTTCCGGCTTAATCATTCCGGTTTAGTCGTTATTCGCTACTTTTTGCCGCTTCGGCTTTGCGCTCGGCGTTTTCCGCGATAATACCGGCGGTTTGCTCATCAAGGATATGGATCAGCGCTTTGGCGCGGCCATTGACCAGCGTGTGCATCAATACCATGGGAATAGCGACAACCAGCCCCTGCACGGTGGTTACCAGTGCCGTGGAAATACCCACCGCCATGTTTTTCGGATCGCCCGCACCAAAGATAGTGATTGCTTGGAAAGTAGTGATCATCCCGGTAACGGTACCCAAAAGGCCGAGCAAAGGCGCAACGGCGGCAATAATTTTCATCATCGGCAGGCCGCGCTCAATCGCAGGCCGCTCGCGCAATACCGCCTCTTCCAGTTTTAACTCCAGGGTTTCCAGGTCAACCGCCGCGTTTTCCTGGCCCACAATCAGCGCGCGCCCCAAGGGGTTATCTGCACTGGCTTTATCCGAGCGCAGCTGCGTATTTACCCGGGCGCTCATGGTGAACAGTACATAAATACGCCAGGCCCCGAGCAGCACACCAAAAATACCGACATAGACGATCGCCCAACCAACGATACCGCCCTGCTCGAGGTATTCCATAAAGGTAGGCTTCTGGATCAACGCCAACAGCAAGCGGCCCCCGCGCGGGCCGGATGGGTCTATACCGACATCCACCGCCCCCTTGGTGGCTGCTTGCAATGCCGCTGCGGCCTCAAGCAAATCATTGTTTGGCTGGCGCGCCAACTCTTCCATCTTCCGGCCGTCATAGGAGAGATAGGTGCCATTGGAGACCAGGTTATAGGCACCGATACGCACTATGTCCCGGGTGCTGGTATCGCCATCGGCTTGCACCACATCGCCCTTGAAGATGACAACTCGCCCCGCTTCGATCATCTCCCGCTGGATTTCATACCAGAGGCGCTCGATTTCTTCGATATCCGGCAATTTGGTGCTGCCATTCATTTTTTCGATCAGGGCATCGAGAAAATCGCCGCGTCCCGGGTATTGCGCACTGACCAGCGAGGTATCCAGGGTGCCGCGCAAGTCGCCCGCTGTAGAGGTCAAATGACCAAAGAGTTCACGCATCGATCCCAATCGCTCACTTAATTGTGCTTTCTTTTGGGCGACGAGTAATTGTTGTTCGGCGTAGATTTTTTCCAACTCGGCCGCACGCGCTTCTTCTTGCGCGAGTGTCGCATGGGCCTGTACCAACAGAGCGGCCTGGTTGGCTTTATCCCGGGCAAATTCCGCTTCGCGCTGGCGATGCTCAACCGACTCGCTGATTTGCGATTTTTTTACCATGTCCAGCAGCTGTTCCATTGACTGGGCTTTGTCTGGCTGCGCCATAGCAACGGCAGCACCCAACAAACCGGCGGCAATCAGCAAGCCGCGTTTCGCGAAAGTCATGTTCATCGCGCGACCTCCGGTGCCTGCACTGGCAATACCATGATGTCGCTGGCGGTCTGGTTGCGTGCGATGCGCAAGCCTTTCAGGACCTGCGCATTGTAGGAGCTATCCAGCGCAACCCACTCGCGCTTGGCCGGGTCCCAATAGCCACTCGCTTTGGTATCAGTCGTTTGATACAAGAGGGCAATGCGTCCAAGGCGCAGGATATTAACCTCGCGTGCCTGGTCATTAATGCGCAGCGTTGACTTGTAAGCTTCGATACTCGTGCCATAGGAGGATTCGATTTTGTAAGCATCCAATACCTGGCGGAATTTTTCCGACACACTGATATCACCGCGATCCTGGTTGGTGCGCAACATACTGAGACGCTCTTTGCGCTCTTGCATCAGGAAAGGTTTGTCCAGTGCGACAAATTGTTCAAGGCCATCGAGCATGCGAAAAATCAGCGGCTGGATCTGGCGCTCAATCACCGTGACTTTTTCCATCGACAATTCCAACTCAGCAATCGCTTCTTTTTGTCGGGCAATTTGTTTTTCCATCTGCGCGTTAAATACGCGCAGATCTTCAATCTGTTTATTCTGGATTTTAAATTCGCGTTCAAGGTCGGCGCTTTCCTGGGCCAGATTATTGATGCGCTCCTGCGAATCCTGCGCAGCCGCGATTTTATCTTCACCCGTTTGCAGCACTGCCTCGGGAGTTTGTTGGGCCACAGCAAGATTTATTAACAGCGCGCCAGCAGCGAGCAATATTGATTCAGCTACAGTCTTCAATCGCTGTTTTTTCATAGTCGTCCCAATCGGGTATTCATCAAGGATGTATACAGGAGCTGCCTGGAGAAGCTATTCCAGAAAATTATTGTGGCGCTTAGAGCCGCGGTATTGTAGTAAGCACCGCAGACACTTCCAAGGAATTTGTTGGCTGTTTTTGCACACGCGCGCCAGTATTGCATCGACGATATCGATGAATACTTGCTAAGCATAGCCGTTGGTAACTGGATGCGTCCCGAAGAGGGAAATTAAAACCGGCGTGCGCGATTACTGTGCACGCTCATATGTTAAAAATTGATGCGCTAAGGTGGCTTGTTCATCACCTGCCACTACAGAGACAAGCTGCCAATCCGCTTCTGGCAGGGCGGGGAAAAATGCGTCGCCATCAACATCAACATCCACCCGCGTAAGATAGATACGATCCACTAGCGGCAGTGCGCTGCGGTAAATCTCCGCACCGCCAATCACCAAGGCTTCAGCCACAGGCGATGCACTGCCCTCTATCACTCGGTGCGCTTCACTGAGCGCCTGTTCAAGGCTATTGACCACCACCACACCATCAGCCTGCCAGGCGGAACTGCGGGTCACCACAATATTGGTCCTGCCCCGCAAAGGGCGGCCGATAGACTCATAGGTCTTGCGCCCCATTATCACCGGCTTGCCCAAGGTGATCGATTTAAAATATTTGAGATCCTGGGGAAGATGCCAGGGCAACTGGTTGTTATTTCCGATCACCCCGTTTTTAGCGGCAGCAACAATAATGGCCAATTTCATACCGGTTTTTCCTTTTAAGATTGCGAAACATTAAACCGCGATAGGCGCAACTTTAAACCGCGATAGGCGCAACAATGCGCGGGTGCGGCTCGTAACCTTCAAAGGAAAAATCCTCCAGCTCGTAATCAAAAATCGAAGCCGGTTTGCGCGCAATTTTCAATGTAGGCAGGGCCTTCGGTGCGCGCGCCAATTGTGCATAGACAATATCGTCGGTCAGGTGATTGCTATACAAATGGCAATCACCAAAGGTGTGCACAAAATCGCCCACTTCCAGATCGCACTGCTGCGCAATCATGTGGGTCAACAGCGCGTAGCTCGCGATATTAAACGGCACCCCCAAAAATAGGTCGGCGCTACGCTGGTACAACTGGCACGAGAGCTTGCCCTCGGACACATAAAACTGGAACAGGGTATGGCAAGCAGCGAGCGCCATGCGGTCATGTTCGACATTTTGCTGCGGGCTCATGGATTCATCCGGCAAATCGGCCGGGTTCCAGGCGCTAACAATCAAACGGCGCGAATAGGGAGTCTTTTTGATCTGGCTGATCACCTGGGAAATCTGGTCGATAGTCGAACCATCCGGGCAAGCCCAACTGCGCCACTGCTTGCCGTAAACCGGCCCCAGCTCGCCCGATTCAGTCGCCCACTCATTCCAGATCTTGCAGCCGCGCTCTTGCAGCCAGCCCACATCGGTACGGCCTTGCAGGAACCAGAGCAGTTCGACAATCACACTTTTCAGGTGGACGGTTTTGGTCGTCACCAGCGGGAAACCTTCATTGAGGTCAAAGCGCAACTGGCGACCAAATACTGAGCGCGTGCCGGTGCCGGTGCGGTCGCCCCGCTGGACACCGTTTTCGACTACATCGCGCATTAATTCAAGATATTGCTTCATCAACAAACCTGTACGGAAAAATTAGACCTTATGGATTCTTGCTGGCTTTAGGGGCAAATGCGTAGGCGTATACCAGCAGCCCGATACCGAGCAGGAACATAGGCACACAGAGCAATTGGCCTCGGGTCATCCAGCCCATCAAATCAAAACCTATACCCTGGTCCGGCTCGCGCACAAATTCGACACTGAACCGGAAAATCGAATAGCCAACCAGGAAGACACCCGATACCGCACCGCGCGGGCGGGGTTTGGCAGAGAACCAGAACACAATAATGAACAACACCAATCCTTCCAGGAAGGCTTGGTAGAGTTGGCTGGGGTGGCGCGCAATCCCTTCCGGATCCATTGCCTTGGGAAACACCATCGCCCAGGGCACATCGCTGACACGCCCCCAGAGTTCCTGCCCGATAAAATTCCCCAGGCGGCCAAAACCCAGGCCGAGCGGCACTATGGGCGCTACAAAATCCATCACGCTGACAAACGAGCGGTTGATGCGGTAGGAGTAAATAAACATAGCGACGATAACCCCGATCAAACCGCCATGGAAGGACATACCGCCCTCCCACACCCGGAACAACCAGAGTGGATCGCGCATCCACTGCTCAAAATTGTAAAACACCACATAGCCAAAACGCCCACCCAGGATCACCCCGAAGGCGCCATAGGTAATGAGGTTTTCGACCTGGGATTTATTGACGGTGGCATAGGGCGCCTTGGCGCGGTGCAAGGCAAGCAACCAGGCGCTGACAAACGCCAGCAAATACATAATCCCATACCAATGGACATTGAACGGGCCGATAGTCATATCGCCAAGGGATATAGGTCCAATAGGAATGGTAAAGGCGATGGGATTTAAATCCGGGTATTGCAGCATAAGCGGTTAAACCTGGGGCAGCCGATTGAAAGGGCGATGATTATGGCGTGGATTTGCGACTCGCCCAAGACATTTATTGTTCCTCGTTGGCATCGGAAGCAACAGGACGGATCAAGCGGGTCAAACCTGTATCGCGCAATTCGCGCGCGATACGCTCGCGGATAAGATCGCCGTTGGACATGCGCATCACCTCGGCCAGCAATTGCTTGGCGCGCTCAAAGGTAATGCCGCGAATCACCGATTTAACCTTGGGCAGGTTGGTGGCGTTCATGGACAGTACATCGTAGCCCATCGCCATCAACAGGATGGCAGCCCCCGGGTCGCCCGCCAATTCACCGCAGATACTCACGCTGATACCCGCATCGTGCGCGGCATAGACTATGTATTGCAGCGCACGCAGCACCGCTGGATGGAAGGCCTGGTAGAGATCGGCCACCTGCGCATTGTTGCGATCTACAGCGAGCAAATATTGGGTGAGGTCGTTACTGCCGACCGAGAGGAAATCCACCCGGCGCGACAATTCCGGCGCAAGGTAAACCGCCGCCGGCACTTCGATCATCACCCCCACTTGCGGTTTGCGCACGCGGTAGCCTTCTTCCAGCAGCTCTTTGTGTACCCGCTGAATGAGCGCGCGCGCGGCTTCCACTTCCTGCATATTGGTGATCATTGGCAGCAGGATACGCAAGTTATCCAGGCCTTCACTGGCCTTGATCATGGCGCGGATTTGCGCAAGGAAAATTTCCGGGTGATCGAGGGTAACGCGAATACCGCGCCAGCCGAGGAAAGGGTTGTCCTCTTCAATCGGAAAATACGGCAGGGCTTTATCGCCGCCGATATCGAGGGTGCGCATGGTCACCGAGTGAGGCGCAAACGCCTCCAATTGCTCGCGGTAAATGGCGCGCTGCTCTTCCTCACTGGGAAAGCGGTCACGCAACAGGAAGGGCACTTCCGTGCGGTATAAACCAACGCCTTCGGCACCCCGCTCCAGCGAGCGCACCACATCGGCCATCAAGCCGGTATTGACGTGCAGCGGCATACGGTAGCGGTCCTGGGTTTCGCAGGGGAGATCCTTAAGCGCCTCCAGGCCTTTTACCAGCGCCTGCTCCTCAAGGAAGATCGCCTTGTATTGCTTGCGCAACTGAGCACTCGGGTCGCAGTAAACTGTGCCCTTGTAGCCATCCACAATGATCGGGCGGCCATCAATTTGGGTGTAAGGCAGATCCACTGCGCCCATCACCGTGGGGATATCCATCGCCCGTGCCAGGATTGCCACGTGCGAGTTGGATGACCCCAACACCGACACCAATCCCGCCAGCTTCTCTTTGGGGATTTCCCCCAACATGGAAGCCGTCAGCTCCTCACCAATCAGGATAGCTTTGTCAGGGTATACCCGGGTCTTGTGGTTGGACTCTTGCAAATACGCCAGCACGCGCCGCCCCAGGTCGCGCAGGTCGGTCGCCCGCTCGCGCAAGTAGGGATCATTCATGCTGTTGAAAATGTTTTCGTGTTCGAGGATGACCTCGCTCCAGGCATAGGACGCATTGGCGCCCTTGCGGATACGGTCAGTCACTTCGCCACCGAGGGAGGCATCGTCGAGCATGGCGAGATAGGCATCAAACAGCGCCTGCTCCTCGCGATTAATCCGCGCTTTCAGTTGCTCGCCGAGGGATTTGATATCTTCGCGCACCGCCATCAGGCTGCGGTGGAAGAAGGCGATTTCCGCTTCGACATCCTTACACGCCTGATAGGGAACCGAACGCAGGTCCGCCGCAGGCGCGATTACAACGGCTTCGCCTATCGCAATTCCCGAGGCGCCGGATACACCGATAAATTTTGCCTGGGTCGCTTTGGCTCCCACCGGCACCACCCCGCCAGTCGCCTCGGCGTGGGCAATAACCCCGGCTAATTGCGCCGACATGGTGACTAAAAACGCTTCTTCACCTTCATCAAAACGGCGCTGCTCCACCTGCTGCACAACCAGTACACCAAGCACTTTGCGATGGTGGATAATCGGCACGCCGAGGAACGCGCTGTAGCGCTCTTCACCGGTTTCAGGAAAGTATTGGTAACTGGGATGCGCTTCAGCATGCTCCAGATTGATTGGTTCTTCACGCACCACTACCCGCCCAACCAGGCCTTCACCCGCCGCCAGCCGCACCTTGCCGACCGCATCGGCGTTAAGGCCATCAGTGGCCATCAACACGTAATCGCCTTTGGTATCGCGCAGATAAACTGAACAGACTTGCGTCGCCATGACCTGCTTTACCCGCGTGACAATAATCGCCAGCGCAGTTTTCATATCGCGCGCGGCGTTTACTTCCTGGACTATGGAGCGGAGTGAATTCAGCATAGGGTTTGGAGATCAGGCCTGTTTGGTGGATTAATTGGAATTATAGGTACTTTGGTTCTGCTACTTTAATTTAGACGCTTTGGTTCAGGTGCTTTGGCTATAAACGCTAGCGGATGCGGGCGGCGCGATCCTCCAATTGCGCGTGGAACAATGACAATTCTTTCAGCGCACGGCGATAGACATCGCGCTTGAAGGAAACGACTTTGCCCAGAGGATACCAATAACTCACCCAACGCCAGTCATCAAATTCAGCGCGACCGCCATTGTTGAGGCTGACTTTGGAGTCATCACTCAACATACGCAACAAAAACCATTTCTGTTTTTGCCCGACACAGAGTGGCAACGAATTATGACGCACCAACCGGTGAGGCAAGCGGTAACGCAACCAACCCCGGGTACAGGCCAGGATTTGTACATCCTCCTGGCGCAGGCCTACTTCTTCATGCAATTCACGGTAGAGCGCCTGCTCCGGGGTTTCATTGGGATTGATGCCACCCTGTGGGAACTGCCAGGCATCCTGGCCACCTACACGCCTGGCCCAAAGCAACTGGCCCTGGTCATTCGTCAAAATAATACCCACATTGGGGCGGAATCCGTCGGAATCTATCACGGGGGAATTATCCATATAAAAGGTTTTGCTGTGGTAGAAGACAAAACTCCAGCGATAAAGAGCGGACATGTTCCACAAAACAGCGTTTTCCGCACTATATCAGGCTTGTCCAAACCCGCAACCCTGAATCTTGGAAATGGTTTTCATTGAGCGCACCCACTACTGCCGCTATCCTAGCGCCCCTTTGCAATAACTCCTGCAAACACTACTTCATTTATATGGGGAACCACCGTGGCACTGGCTATTTTTGATCTCGATAACACCCTGATTGCGGGCGACAGCGACCATAGCTGGGGCGTGTTTTTGGTGGAAAAACACTTGGTGGATGCCGAGACCTATCGCCTGGCCAATGACGGTTTTTATGCCGACTACAAAAATGGCACCCTCGATATCCGCGCCTACCTGCAGTTTTCACTCGCGCCACTGACCCGTCACAGCATGGCTGACTTGCAGGTGTTACATGCGGAATTTATGCGCGACCATATCGAGCCATTAATGCTGCCTAAAGCCGAGGCGCTGCTCAAACACCACCGCGACCAAGGCGATCACTTGCTGATCATCACTGCTACTAATGGTTTTGTGACCCGCCCTATCGCCAAACGCTTGGGAGTGGACGACATACTGGCAACAGATCCGGAAGTGGTGGATGGTTGCTACACAGGTAACTTCGTCGGCGAACCCTGCTTCCAGGCAGGAAAAATTACCCATCTGCACGAGTGGCTCAGGCACAACCACCATTCATTGGAAGGTGCGTACTTTTACAGCGATTCGATTAATGACCTGCCATTGCTGGAGCAGGTCGATCACCCTGTGGTAGTTGACGCGGATGACCGCCTCACCGCCATCGCCCGAGAACGCAACTGGAAAGCTATCAGCCTGCGCGACTAACGCAGGCTTCACGAGGATATTGCGAGAAACCTCAGGCCAAATAAACCCGCGCAAACACCGCCTTCAAGTAATCAGTTTCGGGGATAGCCGGATGGATTGGATGATCCGGCCCCTGCCCGCCCTGACCGATAATCTGCACATGGCGATCCAAATGGCGACCGGATGCACGTACGATCTCCAGCAGGGTATCCTTGCCCAGATGCATGGAGCAGGATGCGGACACCAGCAAACCATCGCGCCCTAACAGGCGCATACCCAGTTCATTAATGTGGCGATAAGCCGCCTCACCGGCTTTTTGATCCTTGCGCTTTTTGATAAACGCAGGCGGGTCGAGCACCACCACGTCAAAGCGCTCATCGTTCGCAATCAATTCTTTGAGCACATCAATCGCCTTGCCCTGGATGGCCGCAACCTTATCGGCGACACCGTTGAGCTGGGCGTTTTCCAACACTGCATCCGTAGCCGACTCCGATGCATCCACACAAAAGACTTCGCTTGCCCCCGCCACTGCGGCTTGCACCCCCCAACCACCAATGTACGAGAACACATCCAACACCCGCTTACCCTGCACATATTGCTGCAAAAGCGCACGGTTCATGCGGTGATCGTAGAACCAACCGGTCTTTTGCCCGCCGTGTACCGGCGCCATAAACCGGGTGCCGTTTTCCACCAGCTCGACCGACTCGGGTACTTCGCCATAGGCAACTTCGGTGTACTCCGGCAGGCCTTCCAGGACGCGTGCGCTGTGCTCATTGGCGAGCAAAACACCTTGGGGATTCAGCACCTGCACCAGCGCCTCGACTATTTCATCTTTCACCGCCTCCATGCCCGCACTGGCAATCTGCACCACCAGGTAATCGCCAAAACGATCGACCACCAGCCCCGGTAGCAAATCGGCATCACCGTAGATCAAACGGTAGAACGGCTCATCAAACACCATTTCACGCAGCGCGAGCGATTGTTTGATGCGGTGTACCAGCAGGGATTTATTGAGCGGGTATTTTTCATCGCGGCTGACCAGGCGCCCGCAAATCAAACCATTCGGGTTGATCAGTGCAATCCCGAGCGGCTTGCCGCTATTGGTGGTCACCAATGCCTGCTGCCCCATCGCAAAGGATTTGAGCGACGACTTGGCGATATCCACTTCGTTGCTGTAAATCCATAAATGGCCCAACTTTAAACGACGATCCGCTTGGGGGTTAAGAACTAGGACAGGCAGGCTCATAGCAAAACTCACATGAAAAAAAGTGGGCGGATTATAAGCCTTGTACGACAGGGACACAGAAATAAAAATGCCCACACCGCAAAATGCGCCAAAAGGACGAGCGTAATGCCAAGGGAAAATGCTAAGAGACGCACAAATATCGGGGGTTTTGTACCCGGGAGTGCGTTTTTTAAACGCTTGGCACTTTATCATTGAAAAGATATGAGCTAACGTTAGCTGTGGCTCATAAGTACTAATAAGCTCAAGAGCTTAGCGCAGAATCCTTATGCCATTTATACCATCGAATTCAATACCAGCCGCCGCCCTATTCATCCTTCGGCGGTCGGTAACCTAGGAATACACCATGCATACTTTAAAAAAGACGACGTTTGTCAGTGCAGCACTCCTCAGCCTACTTCTCTCCGCTTGCGGTGGTTCCGGCTCCCCGATGAATAACAATACGGGCGGCGGTGGCGGCGGTGATATAGATACCACCAGCGCACAAAAAATAGGGGCAGGCTCAGGCGGCGAATTCAAAGAGGGCAAAATCGGTGTCACCAACGACGTAACCGACCTATCTGCCGGCGGTTCAACCACACTCACCGTTTATGTTGTCAGCAGCACCAATACCCCGGTAACTGCGGCCACCACTGTGAACTTTATCTCCTCTTGTATCGCCGCAAACAAAGCCATCCTCAAGAATGAAGCAGGCACAGTAGTCAACAGCGTCACGACAGTAAATGGACGGGCCACCATGACCTACACCGCCAATGGCTGCGTAGGCGAGGATCAGGTAACCGCATCTGCATCATTAAGTGGTGTTACCGAATACGCGAATGTAGATCTTGATATTGCAGCCGGCACTGTAGGTAGCATCCAATTTACCAGTGCAACCCCGGCACGGATCAGCCTTAAAGGCAGCGGTGGAACTGAAACAGCCATAGTGCGTTTCCGTGTATTGGATGGCAATGGCGCTCCTTTGGAAAAAACCAGCGTAGTATTTAACATGAGCACCACTGCTGGCGGGCTTGCACTCAGCCCCGAATCAGCATTGAGCAATAGCGAAGGCTATGTGGAAACCAAGATTAGTGCGGGTACGGTGTCCACCGATGTCAGCGTGACCGCGACAGTTGAGGGCAGCAGCATCTCAACCTCGTCACTCAACCTTAATGTTTCTACTGGTGTCCCTGTCCAACGTTCAGTATCCATATCAACTACAAGTTTTAACCCTCGTGCAGCTGACAGAGATGGCGAAGAGGTTACGATTACGATGAGAATGGCCGATGATTTCGGCAACCCTGTGGTAGACGGAACTGCGGTTACCTTTTGGACCGAAGGTGGATCAATCGGACCAAACTGCAAAACAACCAATGGAACCTGTAGCGTCGTCTGGACCAGCCAAGAGGAACGCCCTATCGATAGACGCGTAACCGTCCTCGCGTTCGCATCAGGTAATGAGTCATTTACCGATTCCAACACCAACGGTCAATATGATCTGGGTGAAACATTCCTGGACCTTGCAGAGGCCTATAGAGATGATGATGAAACAGGAACCTATAATTCCGGTGAACTCTATGTAGATTTGGCAGGCGGAACAGTTAATAGGGACCAAGGCAACGGGATATACAGCGGCACACTTTGCAACTCAACTGACACAGCAGTTTGCACCAAAGATAAAGTGACTGTACGCCAAAGCCTGGTGTTATCTATGTCCAGCCCCAACGCAGTATTCGTCGGACCATTCAGTGACAAGCAATGTTCATCGCCATTAACAGACGCCATCAACAGCTCCGGTACAGTCTATGTATTGGTCGCTGATGAATATGGCAATAGCATGCCTCACGGGACTACCGTTAGTATCGACTCAGCCAAAGCAGTCAATTTAGTTGTTGGTGAACTGGAATCTGTTGTCCCCGACTCTCCTAACCCCGCATGCTATGCGGTTAGCGTTGGCAAAGCAGCGACAACGAGCGGCAGTTTCGTTATTCAAACAGAAACGGAAGAAGAAGAGATACAGTCCGCCGTCTTCACAGTTACGTTTAAGTAAAACAGAAAACAAAACCAGTTATTTAACTGGTTTATGCGATAACAAAAAATCCCGCCCATTAATGTGGAGCGGGATTTTTTATAGCCCTGCATTTATCGAATGTCGCAGTCATTGAACAATCGTTGAGAAGCCATAATTAAAGCCGCAATCTGCCCAGCTCTTCCTTGGCATCCTCATCGCCCATTTCAGATGCACGTTCAAGCCAAAATTCGAACCATTTAATCTTGCCCTGTAAACGATAGGCAATTGCAAGATTGTAGGCTGCCTCAGGAGACCCCTTACTTATAGCCCGCTTATACCAATAAACCGCTTTTTGAAATCCCTTTCCACTCCCTCACCTGCATCAAACATATTAGCCAAATTTATTTGCGCCTCTGGATTACCACGCCTCGCGGCCGCAACGAATTCAACAAAAGCTTCGTACACTTTTCCTTCCTCATAAAGGTTGCAACCTCGTTCCAGTATCACTCGTGCTTTTTCAGACATATTTTTCGCTCAACAAAATAAAAATGCATGAAAAAACCCTACACTTAAATCAGACAACAAACCACCCTGGCATATTTTGGATCTGTGCAGTGCCTGCCAAGTGGGGCAGCCGTTGGTGCTGACAATCCAAAAACACCCCAAGTCTTTTCGACTGAACAAAATACATCAGACGCATTCGATGGTACCCCTTAAATAGGACAGCAAAAATGGCAAAGCCCGAGCATTATCTGCTCGGGCTTTGCCATTTACATCTACCAGTCAATTCATTCTTGAATCAAGCCAACCGTATTGTGCAGTAGGCACCCCTCTTTTCCATAGACCTCCACATACAGGGTAATTTAAAATATAACGATCACTCTCGATAAAGGATATTGACAAACTTTCCATCAGCCAAATCAACGACCTCCTCAATAGTATCCACTTCCATTTCAGAATAAGTAACCTCAACACCACTACTAATTCTTCCTTGAGCTGTATCACTATTTGTTTCTATTTCTATCAGCTTTCGTATCCCTGCAAACAAATAAGTAGCTGGATTATCATTTAAATACAAATGTCCATCTTCATTTAAATCTTCATTTTCTTTTGCAATTTTTTTTGCCTCGGATAAGGCAACATCTTCATTTTCCGCATTAATCAAATATACATTCTCATGGATTAAAAATGATTCTTGACCATTAACCTTATAATAAAAAATAGCATGTGCACAGTACCACATAAACTTTTCTCCTTACTTGCAGCTTTTGTCTTTTGCCCGATCTTTATCTTTGTTTCTTAACTTTCTGCCCTTTTGTTCTTTTTGTAGTCGCTTTTTTTCTTCGCCAGAAGTATTCGGATCCTTGAGTCTCCTCCCAATTTCCTCATCAGAAACCCCAACCAAGCCCGAATCTCGAACATTTTGTTTTCCGCCCTTAGAGTACATAAGAATATCTAATAAACCCTGCGGCCCAACAGTTGCTAGAGCACCGGCAAACGCAAGATTAGTGATACTTAGAGAATCAACGATCGCTTCACCACAATTCGTAGCAGCGCAAGCACCTCCAGCACCGAAGGCAGTAGCACCGACCATAGTTTCATAAGCTAAAGGAAGCAACATTACAGTTAGCCCTGTAACATCCACTCCGGAGATAGGGTTGCTCCCCACATAAGCATATGTATTCAACCCGCCTTCCAATCCAATCGGATCACTCTGAATATAACGCCCAATATCCGCGTCATAATAACGATGCCAGTTGTACCAAAGCCCGGTTTCGCTATCGTAAATCTGGCCGGGGAAACCAACATCTAACGTGATACCTGAGGATACCGTTGCTCTACCGAAAGCAGTATTTGCTGCACGCCATTTAATAACACCCGATTGCAACACCAACTCCGGGCGCCCTAAATGATCGGTCTCAACGTGAGAAATAGTATTTCCATCCACTAGACCAACCAGCAATCCATTTAGATAAACATAAATGCGGCCAGCGCCGGCAGGTACTCCTGTGATAGTTTCCAGTTGGCTGAGACTATATTCAATAGCCCCACTTCCATTATAAAAATAACGTGTAGGCGAACGCTGCGGCCCAGGAACAGCTTCGTTATTTTTATAAACGCGTTGATTCAAATAATTGTAGGTGTATTTGTGAGGTGCGAGACTTCCCGTAACTCCGGTCATACGCCCAAAACCATCGTAAGAAAAGCGACGGACAGCAGTTCCATTTTGCTCTGTAGCATTTCCAGCAGCATTATAAATGTAGCTCTTGGTATTACTGGTCTGCACCGCATTCGCCGTTGCTAAACGATTAGTATTTGACGTATATACATAAGAAGCAGATGAAGATGTTCCGGTAACCATCGCAGACGCACGATTGCCATTAGCATCATATGTAAATGTACCGTCCACACTGCTGGAGAGCAGCCTCCCCACAGCATCGTAAGACAACGCCAGACTAGCAGGACCATAAGTAGCGCTATTATTTATGTTGCTAATAAGATTGGTGTTGGGCTTGTATAGATAACCTTTTGTTAATTGAGTTGATTGAATAGATGTGGTTCTGCCATCTTTATGGAAAAAGCGTTTTTGTGAGGCTCCACCTTCATAATTGATGGCATTATGGTCAAACTTCTTTTCATAAGAAGCGATATTACGCCAAACTCCAGCAAGGTAAGCCTGCACATTTTTTTGTGTGCCATCTAAATAATATTCATATTTGATTATCGTACCATTGGGATACGTTATTTGGGAAAGCTGCCCATATAGATCATATCCGTAGCTGCGCGTGTAATCCTTGCCATGAACCCGGTCCACTTGTTTATCAAGCAAACCATTAGCATTATATGAATAATAAACAGATGCATTAGTTTCGGTTACCGCACATAACTTTCCAGCTCCATTCAGGCAAGAAATGGGAGCGCCAGATAAAGTGGTATCATATTTATAATAAATAACATCAGCCGTACTTGTAGATGCACTCTTTTTCACCAGGCGAGAGAGCGAGTCATACTCAAAATCAATCCGCACACCTAATGCATTGATAACCGCAGAAAGATTTCCTACATTATCGTATTCAAATTTGGTAATTCCTGCATCAACGCTCTCAATACGTTCTATTTCATTAAAACCATTCCAAAAATATTTTGTCGATACACCTTTAGGATCAATTACCTCCCTGAGCTGACCCGCAGGGTTGTATTTGTAAGTGGCAGTTTGATTTAGTGCATTTTTTTCGGTTAAGACCTGCCCCCAGGAATTGTAGGTAAAGCCGGTGACCTTACCATTTCCATCCGTAACTGATGCTGGCAAATTTGGATAATTGTACGCATATGTAGATGAAGCGAGGCCAGAGAAGTCTTGATGCAAATAGCCATTTACATCGTAATCCATACCTTTTCGTTAATAAATTAATTTCAGCATAAAAACAAAAAAGCTTGGGCAAAAAAATCGCCCAAGCTTTTTTAGAGAACTACAACAAACTCAATCAGCTGTTATTACTTTGCAGATGTAGCAGCTGGTTTTTCCGGTACCAACAGACTGCGCATTTCCCCCAAGCCGCCCGGAGTATTGACGATCAGCTCGCCGCGCTCGGTAAGGGTTGTCGCATTGGTTAAGTCACTCACCAGGTCATAGGCCGCATCGTCAGAACTTGCCGCAAACCAGGTAGATGCAAACCAACCGTAGGGGTCGCTGACCGTATGCGGTGCAACAATCTGTGCCTGCTCTTCGGTGATGGCACCATCAACAAAATCGACAAGCGCATCTTGCGAGCGATTGAAGTCGACCGCACCTAATACAACTTCTTCAGGCTCTACTGGCACCTGGCCTTCGAAAAGGATGCTGCCAATAATGACCTCGTCAGTTGTTTTGAAACCGCCAGCGCCTTTGCGTGCAAACATATCGATACCCACAAACTTGGGCAACCCACTCATGTCAAAACCTTCCGGGAATTCAGGTTCAACGGTAATAGTCATCCACTCACCATATTTCAGCTCATCGCCAGTCATATCGATTGGTGAATTGTGGTGACTCCAGTTGGTATCCTGGAAGAACATCTGGAAGTTGAACTCGGTATCGCGCAGTGACTCGGGAATGAATACATTGACGGTGACTTTAAAGCCTTCACCCAAGTTCAACGAATCCAACGAGGTCAGGTTGTTTTTCTGCAAACTGATGCGCTCAACACCGTCTTTTGAACTCGCCGCAATCAAACCATCTGCACTGGGCGTCAACACGGGAGATGAAGGGATCTGGTTATCATCCGGCCAACCAGTATTGCCCCAACCATCAGTGCTGCTAGTGAAGTCCGAACGATATTGCACACCAAATTCAGTTTCAGCGGCACCAGCACCAGCAGCGCTCACTACCTGCAAGTTTTCGATCAGGATGGCATCACCATTGATCTGTTCAGCGCTGAACTGACTGAACTGGAGCCCCAAGCTATTACCACCGGATGCTGCAAACGCTGCCTGAGTCGCTTCATCGGGTGTAAATGAATAATCATTCCACTGGCCAGGAATCAGGTTCCAGGTACCAGCCCAGCCGCCGCCAGCCCAACTGGTTGAATTAGCCGCAAAAATTCCCAAACCAAAATTGGTAATAGAGGCTGGAATATAAATACGTGCCGTCAGGGTAAATGATTGGGTCAAATCAACTGCCAGACCTGTACGAGTAATTTCAAACTGATCATCTTCGGGTATGAGTGAAAGCGCATCAGTCGTTTCGCCCTCAGCCGTAGCAATGATTGCGGTTTTACCCTCCCATTGGGAATTCTTCCAGCCATCAACACCTGCACTGAAGTCACTGGCGTAAACGACCGCTGGACCAGTACCTTCAATCAACTTGAAGTTATCGAACGTAATGGGGCCAGCGACTGACGCAGGCTTATCCTGGGCAACCAATTCCACACCAACAGCCACCACCTGGGTCATATCAAAACCGTCCGACACCCAACCAGTGGTAGGCATGTTCGCGCCAATTTTGTAGGTAAAAGTATTCCTGCCTGAAGAGGCATTTTTCACTTCATTCCACTGGATATTGGCGTAATTATCGTTCACGTCGCGCAGATAGAGCTGATAGCCCATAGCGCCCGCGGCTCCGTCTGTCAGATACGCCTCGTCGAATTGGATATCAAAACTCAACTGGGTGTTTTTCAGGTTCTGCGTCGCGGGGAATGGAAAGAGATAGGCGACTTTATCGCCAGGCCCTTGCCATTGCGGATTGGCTGACAGCGCAGTATCACCAAATGCACCTTCCAGAACCTGCTCCGCCTTGGCACCTTTTTCAACTACATCGCTACCGCCCACTTCGGTAATAATGACAGGCGCACGTTGCGCGCGAATCACATTAACGGCATTAGAAATTTTCGCCGAGGTGTTATAGCTTTTACCCTTGGCAGCCAAACCAAAGATGAGGTTTTTCTGTTCATCGGCGGCCAAAAGTTCACGTACGCGGTTTGCATCAAAGGCATTGAAGTCTTCACCGCATCCGGGCGCCTCAATGACCAACGGCAGCTTGAACCCGGCTTTACGGAAATCCCGGATCAACGTCTTGGTGTAATCCATATATTCGCGATAACCGGAAGATGTTGGGTCAAACACCTCTTTAGGGCCCCAGCCACGGGCAATACTGATCATCATCATGGACTGGTATTGGTCCTGTGCAATGATGGGACGGAACTTGCCGAACCAGGTGTCTTTGGTCAGGCGCAACAGCTCCTCGCCGTTATCCTTACAATAGAGACCAGGATCATTTAGCGTCAGGTTAACAACCAGACCTTCAGCCTTCGCACGGGTCAGTGCTGCCTCCAGGTTTGCCGGCGGGGTTTCCGGTGTCAGCACGATACGAATAGCGCCAGCCGACACCTTGGCGATTTCACTCACCGCATTGAAGCGCGCGGTGGAGTCTGCACCGTAATCCAGCTCAATCCCGACGGGTAACACGTTGTCCTGGCCGTCCGCCCCGATGATTTTCGTTTCATTCGTACGCAAGACGGCAGCGTTTTCCGATGGGCGAGCCGCCGTCGGGTCTTCCACTACTACCTCAGGGATTAACTTATGGGTTTCAGAATCGGAACGGCTCAACATATCGCCGCCGCCGCACGCTGTTAACAAACTTGCACCGATTACCGATGCTAATAACGTCATTTTTGTTCTCATAGAATTCTCCAAATCGCCTCAAACGGAACTATCGTTTTATGTCGTTCGTTTTATGCCGCTCGATTAATTAGAAAGTCAGGTTCACGCCAGCTGAATAGCGGGTTTCCTGAACCCACAAGCTTTGGAACTGGCTCTCATATTGGGTGTAGCTTTTACGACTTTGGCCGGTCAGGTTGGTGCCGCTGACAAACACGTTGACGTAGTCATTAATGTTGTATGAAACGGACAAGTCCAGATAACCCGCAGGTTCTACCCAGTTAGCCAGGTTGAAAGAATTACCTGCCGCATTATTCACCCCCGCCATTCCTGAGTACTCCTCACTGCGCCAGTTGTACGCCAAACGCACATTGAGGCCCGAGTAGTCGTACCAGAGGATCGCGTTGGCCTGATGCTCTGAGTTGGATACCAGTGGCAATTGGTCGCCTTCGAGATCCATATCTTCAGACTCGGAGTGTGACCAGGTGTAGTTGAGTTCAATACCGGTGCGGTTGAACCAGTTGTCAAACATGGTGAATGGCTGCTTATAGCCGAGCTCCACGCCGTACAAATCGGCGGCGCCGGTATTGCGGGTTGACCACACAGTTGAGTACTGATTGCGGTCCATACCATCCATATCCAGGAAGTGGCGCTGCTCCTGATAGGACTGAACGGCGGTATCCACATCGATGAAGAAAAGACCCATGCCCAAAATGGCAGACTCATCGAAGTACCATTCGGAGGACAGGTTATAGACACTGGCCATCCAGGGTTTGATGTAGGGGTCGCCCTTATCGGTACCGCCACCCACACAGCCGACATAGTCAGCGACCAGTGCACCGGTGTTGGGGTCCACAATCTGAACCTGATTGCCATCCTCGTCAGTTTTCACGCAGCGTGAATACCAGAGCACCATTGATGAACCAATGGTATCCATATCGTTATTGGTCATGGTACGCGCCGCACTTGCACGCAAAATCACATCGTCACGTGGGAACAGGTTTACGTTGATCGATGGCAGCAGCTCAAGGTACGAATGATTGATTGTGTCAGTGTCATAGACGTAAGCAATTTTCTGCCAGTCGTCATAACCAATAGAGTTAAACGAGTCGAGCACCTCGGGCACCACGCTCTTGCCCACTTCACGGGCAGTGTGCGCTAACTGAAAGCCGACATTGGCGTTATAGGGAAGACCGAACAGACCCTCGTCATCATTGGCGAAGTTGAATTGCATATACGCATTCATGGTGTCTTCGGTAACAGCATAGGTTTCACCCGGTTCGTTCACTGTGCGTGTACCTGGGTACAAGCGATTCATGAAATCGTAAGGTGAGTCCCAGTTACTGGGCGCCAGTGCTGCCACGCCGTTCTCAAAGCCCTTGATCGGCCCAAAATCGTAAAACACACTGGTATCTGCAGCGCTAAAGCCATTGTCTACCAAGCCACCGACATCGATCAGGTTAGCGTCAGTTTCGGAGAATACGAACTTGTACCAGTCGGGATATTTTTGCCAAACCGCATTGCCCGGCAACAGCTTGTAGCGCTTGTCGGCTGGCACACGCGGGTCGTTGTAATTTGAATAGCGACCGGTAGGTGTTACGTAATAAAACTTGTTGTAATTGGCTTCACGGCTGCCATAACGCACACCCGCCTCCAAAGACTCGAAGTGATCAAAATCAAATGTGGACTTCCAATCAACACGGGCCACATTCAACTCCGCATCAGAGTTAAAACCTTCCGCAAAGCCTTGGTATTGCTTGAGGAAATTCGCATCGGCCACATCGCCTTCATACGAAAAGCTGGGGTAGTCACCGCGGTAATCGACAGTCATATGGTAACCATCGACCGGGTCTTTACCAGGAAGGCCATCTTCGTCCACCCACAACCAACCAGGCGTGCCCTGCTGGAATGTAGCTTTGCGCTGTTGCATTTCTGCCTCAGCGTGGATGACGCGGAATTTGGCTTCGAATGATTCGTTATCGGTATAGGCCACTTCAAAATTTGTGTTGTAAGCGGCAGTTTTTTCAATGGTGTTTTTTGATACCGACTGGAAGTCCGCTGCCCAGACTTCAGCAACCTGAATGGTATTGATATCAATGGTGCGTGCATTGCCTTGAGGGTCGACCACCGAAATAGCAGAGCCGGGAGAAACAATCGAACCAGGCTGCAGGGCGTTATAGGTACCCTCGTACGGATCTTTGGGTGGTGTGTTGTTAACACTCCAGGCATCCGGTGTTTGCTTGGCATTAAATTGGGCAGATACGCCGCGATCATATTTATCCATTTCGGTATAAAAAATATCGCCGCGGACACTCCAGTTATCATTGACCTCAAACACACCTGTCAAGGAGCCGCCAAAACGATCACGCTCAACAAACTGGCTATTGGCAGCAAATTGCTCAGGCACGATATACCAGTCATTGACCAGATCACCGTCGCCATCAAGATCATACTTGTCGGTAGGTGTTCCACCGGTTTGATCGAGGAACGCAAACGTCTGGCCTTCCCACATGGAGTAGTTGGCGTTATAGCTCTCAGCCGAATAGAGCGAGCCGATTACCGAGAAATTATCACCATTGTTAAAGCCGGCAACCAAACCGATGTTGTAATCCGGGTCCCGATTCGATTTATCCCCGTCTGCATCGTATTCACGCCCCGAGTATTCCCCTGTCGCACCTTCTATACGAACCTTTACCGTAGTGCCTTCTTCCAATTTGCTGGGGTCCCAGGTCTTGAGATCAACCACACCGGAAATACCACCCGACAGCGTAGAAGCGTCTTGCGATTTATACACATCCACGCCGGAAATCAGACCCGCGGGGATGTCCGAGAAGTTGGCTTCGACCTTATTGATACTCCAGGGGCTCAGGAATTGCTCGCCGTTTAAGGTGGTCAACACCTGAGGCATACCGCGTACGTTCAACGAAGTACCCTCACCCGCCTCACGCTTAATTTGCACCCCCGTCACACGCTGCAGCGAGTCGGTAATGGTGGTATCGGGAAGCTTGCCGATATCTTCAGCCACGATGGAGTCCACCACCATGGTTGAACTACGTTTGATATCAATTGCCTGGGATTGCGATGCACGCACCCCCTTTACAATTACTTCTTCGAGTGAATCATCGGTGGCCGGTGCGGCTGCCGGCTCCTGCGCATAGGCCTGCACACCGTAAAGTGCACAACCTATCGCCAGAACCAGAACTTTTTTTCTGGAGGTGATACAGCTGGGTTTGATCATCTTGAGCTTCCTCGTGTTGTTATCTTTGTATAAAAACCGGGTGCACTTACTGGTTTGGCTGGCAAACGCAAACTGCAGCAAGGCTAAAGACCGAAAGAAGCTGGAAACCTGAACAAAAGTTATAGCAATCGACCGAGGTAAATATCCCTGCCGCAATAGTGTCGGGCACGGGATTGGTGTCGATTCAATGCTGGAAACGCTATCACTATTATTGTTATGGAGCCCCCACCCACCCGCATTAAAGCAAGGGGCAGAGGTGCCCATGAGTGGTTTAAGACAGCTTGTACTCTTTCGATTAACTAAATTTATTATTACGAATATCGATAGCATAAAATACTATTTATGCTATTTGTTTGACCTGCTTTACGGGAGCGATAATGAATTAATATGTAATCGGTTTCAACAACATTTTGTGACCGGTTACGCGATACATTTCTGACGTAGCCCCACGCTTGTTTAATCTAAAACACATTAATTCATGTTTTATATACATAAAAAGCATATATAAGTCAAAATATACCACAATCAGTTACTAAAAAAGAATAAAAAGTGATCTCAAACTGAAAATTGAAGCGTCAACAAGCAATAAGATATGTCAGATGATTGCTAAAATATTCTAAAAAAGGCACCGGTTTCATCAAGAGGATGCGTATCGATACGTAACAAACAGAAAAAACCCGGCGGTGCCGGGTCGGGGGGGGGGAAGTGCTTAGCCAGGGAAAATTGGGGCGATAGCAATCCTCACAGCAAGCGTTCAATCGCCGCTGCCAGCTTGGGGGAGTCCGGCTTGGTCATGCTGCCAAAATACTCAACCAACTGACCGTCCTTCCCTACCAGGTACTTGTTAAAGTTCCATTTTGGCTCCTGCGCTTGCTCGGCCAGGGCCTTAAACAATGCATTGGCATCTTTGCCAGTGACATGGGTGGGCGAGAGCATGGTGAAAGTCACGCCGTAATTGAGATAACAAATCTCCGCCGCTTTTTCCTCATCAGCATCTTCCTGCTTGAAGTCATCACTGGCAAAGCCCACCACCACAAGGCCTTTATCCTTGTATTTCTTATGCAGGGCTTCCAGTTCTTTGAACTGAGAGGTAAATCCGCAGTGACTCGCCGTATTCACCACCAGCACAGTTTTGTTTTCCATCAAGGCGCAGATATCCACTGAATCCTTCGAGTGCAATTTGCGGTATTCGCCTTTCATATAATCCGGACATGCCGAAGCAGTCGCACTGACCAAACTGACCATAGCAACTCCCATCAAACTCAACAGAGGGTTAATAAACGATTTCACAGGAAATTCCTCGCTCAACAAGATAAGTACACAACCTGTGCAGTGTAATCTTTTTTGTATAGCGCAACAGTCCAGGCAGCGCAGATTAACCAATCCTTACGCAGCTAAGGCTCAATATAAATGGTGCGGCACCTAACATAGTGCGGCATATAAAACTTCACATGCGCACGAAATCTTTTATTCGCACGTGAAATTTTCCCTAAAAAACCAGCCGCATTTTTTATCAAATTTGTGATTCCAGTTGTATTTTCCTCAATGCAATTTTCTATGCGCGATAACACACAGACGTGGAACTTGATCTTGCATAGCCTGAAGTAACACCACATCCGGTGTTATCTGCCAAAGCAGATTCAAGATATGAAACCGCAGCAGCTAAAACGACATTTAGTATTTTTATTGAGTTGATTTAGTGAGTTGCCGTTTTTAAATGAGGGTTATCACCATGATTCAATCAATCAACCACAAAAAGAGCGGAAGTGCTGCGCTGTACCTGGCTGTATTAGCCATTAGCAGTACACTCTTTGCCGGTTGCAGTTCGCAACCTGAAGTACCCGACCAAGCATTACAAGCCGCTGAACTCGCGATTGCAACTGCAGAACAAGCACGTGTCGCTGATTACACATCGCCTGAATTGGGCGAAGCCCGCGACAAACTGACAGCAGCACGCACAGCAGTAGCAAAAGAAGAAATGACTTCTGCTACACGCCTTGCCGAGCAAGCAAAAGCAGATGCGGAATTAGCAGTGGCCAAGACAGAAGTAGCAAAAGCCCAAGCAGTAAATGATGAGCTAGGTAAAAACGTCAATACCCTTGAAAAAGAATTACAACGTAAATCAGGAGGTGCCCAATGAGCCGGCAAATAAAATTTATTGCTTCATTTTTTTTAATGCTGATCGTCAGTTTGGTATTAGCAGCTTGTAGCTCTACACCAAAAGCACCTGATGGTGTCAGTGAAGTGCGCGGAAAATTGACCCAATTACAATCGAACTCCCAACTGGCCACTCACGCACCCGTTGCGATTAAAGATGCAGAAGCTGCTGTGCGTGCAGCAGAAGAACCTCACAAAGATACTGCTTACGCCCAACATCTCGTGTATATCGCTGATCGCAAAGTCGATACCGCTGTCGCACTCGCGCAAGCGCGTTTACTGGAAGATCAACGCAAGGAAATCAGTGGGCAGGCTGCCGCAGCGCAACTCACATCGCGCACACAAGAAGTTGATGCACTGCGTCGGCAATTGTCTGAACTTAATGCAAAACAAACCGAGCGCGGACTGGTAGTGACACTGGGTGACGTGTTGTTTGAAACCGGTAAATCCGATTTGAAAAGTGCAGCAACGGCCGATCTCAGTAAATTAAGTGGACTCCTTGCACAATATCCCGAGCGCTCACTGGTAATAGAAGGCCATACCGATAATGTCGGCAGTGAAGTTAGCAACCAGGTGCTGTCTCAGAATCGTGCTGATTCAGTAAAAGCCTTCCTGCTCAACCAGGGCATTGCCACCAATCGCATTACTGCATTCGGCAAGGGCGAAGGCTCGCCTGTCGCCAGCAATGATTCCGCTTCGGGTCGACAAATGAATCGACGCGTTGAAATTATTATCGCTACTCCCGGGCAAGTCAGCGCAACCCATTAAGCAGGATTGCCTGGATAAAACGTCCAGGAAAATTTTTGCAAACAATTAACGCGAGGAGAAACCTATGACTCTCGGCACAATTTTATTAATCATCCTGATTTTATTTCTTGTTGGCGCAATTCCGACCTGGCCACACAGCCGCAATTGGGGTTATGGCCCCAGTGGCGGTTTGGGTGTGGTGATACTGGTGTTAGTCATCTTGATATTGTTGGGCCATGTTTAGGAAAACTTCATTTTTTGTCATGCCCGCGAACGCGGGCATCCATAAAATCCAGTTTCGTTTTTATCGCAATGTTATCGAAAACCTGTTGTACCTTTAATTTGTACCTTTCATTTGTACCTTTCATTCAATCAAGGAGTTTATTTTATGAAAAATTATTCCCATTATTTTACCGCGTTGTTCCTGGCCTTTTTTGTTTTACTTGCCGGTTGCTCATCAACCTCCAAAGAAAAAAGCACCGGGGAATATCTTGACGATGCAGTCATCACTACCAAAGTAAAGGCAGCATTTGTTGAAGATGATGATTTAAAAGCAAGCGAGATCCAGGTTGAAACCTTTAAAGGGGTGGTGCAACTCAGTGGTTTTGTCGCCAATCCTAACCACGTCAGCAAAGCGACCAAGGTTGCACGCGAAGTAAACGGTGTGCAATCGGTGAAAAATGACATTCGGGTGAAGTGAAGAATGATATCCGGGTGAAGTGACATTACACTCCGATAAAGTTTTTCCGAAAGGCCGATGAAATTTTCCCGATAAAAAAGCGGATCTGAAAAGATCCGCAAATCCGGGAGGAAAACGAGCGAGAGGGATTTATTCCGCAATTCAACAACAGATTACAGTTTAGTGAATTTTATCCAGTTCAGATTCCAGCCACCTTGCGGGGCATAAATTCCCACGCTGTAGGTACCTGCATTAATCGACACTGTGTGCGATACCGTAGTCCAGGTTTGCCAACCACCGGTTGCCGGGATTGTCACTTGCCCCAACTGGATTGCACCGGCATTTAAATCGAGCGAAAGCGCTGAGCCGGATACACTCGCAACACGGTACTCCACTTTATAAGTACCGCTGCTGGGGAAATTAATATTGGCATGCGCCATCCAATCTGTTGCATCTATCCAACCCACATTTTGGCCACCGCCGGTATCGGTTGTTGTTTCAAGCTGCACACCACTCATTGAGGTATAAGCTTCCGCCTGGATCAAGCGCGTAAACGCACCCGCTGAAGAACTTGAAGAAGATGCACCACCACATGCCGACGCCGCTATAGGCTCCCAAAAATAGGTGCTGACCGTGGGGATATAACCGGGGTTGTCGTATTCCGCGATGTAGTAACCGCCTTGATAAGTGACTTTATTTCCCGCCACATAATTTTGGCCGCTCACCCAAGCCGGGCAGCCCGTTGCAGTTGATGAACTACTTGAACTACCACCGCCGATTTGGCTGCGAATTGCCGCGAGCAAACTGTTTGCGCCGGCAATGTCCTGTGACAATTCCCAAATCATTACGCCTGAACCTTCTTGCAACGCGAGTTGGGTTTTGCTGCGAATAGTGGGGATGCCGTTGTAAGTAATATAACTGCAACCTGCACAGCGGGTGCCGATCACATCCGCTTGCGCTGCTCCCGAACCAAATTGGTTTACGATTGCACTGAAATCATAAGCAGCGGCGTAACCATTAAATCCGTAACCATAAAAAGGCACGCCCAACACCATTTTTTGTTTAGTGAGCCCGCGCGCTTTCCAGGTATTAATATCTGACACGGCCATTGAATAAGGTGAATGCTCTACACCGGCGGGGCCCCACCCCGGGCCAATCGCGTCGTACGACATGATGTTTACAAAATCAAAATATTGCAGCGATGAAGTCGGCACCATACCGCCAACATAAGAAGCAGTCGCCGAGGTCAATAATTTTCCGGCGGGCAACCCATTGCGCAAGGCCTGGATAAACGGTGTGTAATTGCCGGCATTATCGATATCGGTTAACACCACACCTTCAATATCAATATCCACACCATCGAGATTAAAGGTATTCACAAATTGCAGCAGGTTGTTCACGAGCGTCGCGCGGTTTGCAGGTTGCAAAAGTGTTTGCCAATTACCCGAGCACGGCGGCAAAACACCACCGGCAACCGACACCAATACTTTCACGCCCGCTTGATGGGCTTTATTGACCACGTAAGTGATATCGCTGCCACTCGCCCCTTCCATACATACGGGATTACCACCACTGGTAAGTGCACCGCTGGCATTGGGATTTAAAAATGACAAGTTGAGATGGGTGAGCTTGCTGAGATCGGTGCGATCAACAACCGCTGGCATATTTTTATAGGAGGGAATGTAACCAACTACTTTGGTTTGTGCCTGGGCGATGGAAGGAAAAGCGGCCAGTGCCAGCACACCAAGACTACTGGCGCAGAGCCATCGTCTGAGTGAAGTTGAGTTACAAATGGATTGGTTGTGAATGGTTTGATGATGCGCGCGCATTTACGTTTAACCCCTGTGCGTTATTAGTGGTAAGCGACCGATGATTGGAATCCTTGCGAAAAAATTCATCCCGCAGCAAACCTAACACCCACCCAAACCCCTCGCAACCGACAACCTAAACTCGAACCGGAACACCATAAAGTCACACATTGCACACTAAAGTGGGATTCATTCGCGCACTATTTATGGGCAGAAAAAATAAATATGGGCGCGCGTCACCCGCATCTACCAACGGGTTCCACTTTGGCGAAGAAAGAGTGGGATTAAATTGCGCGACAGCGATCACAATGAAAATGACAATAAAAGCACCCTGTTTCTATCTTGTTGATTTCACCGGCAATGAACTACACTCATTTAGCATGCATGATCGGTTTTCTATGCATGGGGCAAAGCGCAAGCCTGGTCCCCAATCATTCAATTTTTCTCAACAACATCCATGAGTAATGCATATGAGGGAATTAGATAAATCGGCTCCGCGTAAGAGATTGCTTGAACCTTACACGGTGATTGCAGAAATACTGTTCGGTTTGATTATGGTGCTGACCTTTACCGGTTCGCTAAGTGTGGCAGATGCGGGGCGCGATGATGTGCGCTTGATGTTGATCGGTGCGCTCGGTTGTAACATTGCCTGGGGCGCGATCGACGGTATTTTTTATCTGATGTCCTGCATCAGCGACAAAGGCCAAAACATCCAATCGCTGCGCCAACTGCGCAACGCCAAAACCAAAGAAGAAGCTTATCAGGTTATCACCAATTCCCTCCCGGAAATGGTTGCCTCCACTATGACTGAGGCAGATTACGAATCCCTGCACCAAAAATTACTAAAACTCCCCGAACCACCGGTGCGTCCGCGCCTGGAAGGATCCGAGTACCTGCAAGCCCTGGCGATCTTTTTCTGGGTATTCCTCATCACCTTCCCCGTCACTATTCCATTTATATTTATGGATAGCGTGGCAGATGCTATGCGCGTGTCCAACGCTATCGCCATTGGCCTGTTATTTGTGGTCGGTTTTGCCTACGCGAAATTGGCGCAATATCGCCCCTGGTTCACCGGCATTGTGATGGTGGTATTTGGCAGCCTAATCGTATCAGCGACTATTGCGCTGGGTGGTTGATTGGCAAAAAAAAGCCAGAACGCAAGTTCTGGCAAATCACGGGAAGGCTAAAAGGCACTTAATAAATCAATTACTCAAGATCAAACCAAGAAACATCATTAGCAAACCAAGATTGACAATATAAAAAAGCCCAAGCAATTGTCGGTTATATATTTTCAAATACGCCATAGCGATAACTGTCATGAACTTGCAGAGATCTTGATGGAAAATTAGCACCTTGGAGTGGTGCCAGCAATGACGTTTTTTGGATTGGAGTAAAGTCGAACTCGATAAAAAATATCGAACTCACTTACCGCAAAAAAAACCATTAAGCTATGAAAACAATTGCGTCCTGCAAGTTTTCTACCCGGCATTTCTAGAGAAGCGCTGAAAAATACACTTTCCGTCATACCCGCGAACGCGGGTATCCATAAAATTCAACAACGTGGATTAGCTGCGCTGGTCTACGGCTCCTGCCTTCGCAGGAATGACACTTAATTCAGAGCATCCCTAGCGAACGTAAAACGCCGCCAGCCATTGTTAGCCAAGTAGCTCATTGTGAGTTTTAAAGTTCAATCCGCATCGGCGAATAAAATCAGCCACTTGTTCCATATCATTCGGTGTTTTATAGGAAGCACCCACCTCATTCGTTTTCAACGGCGGGAAAACACCATAGCCCGCCAGCAAACAGGCCCAGGATTTGGGCTGGTAACTTCCGATCAAATTGTGCATGTACATATTTTTGGCAAAATCGCCACCGCTGCGCCAGAAGTGAAGGATTTTATTCAAAGCTTCCGACAGATTGGTATTAGCAGCATTGTCTAGCCAGTAATCAGAATCGTTTCGTTGATTCACTTTGTAATGGCAAACAATATAATCCCTGACCCCATCAAATCGCGCATTAATATCTTTATTAAAGACATCTTCATATTGATTGGTATAGGCGCCCTGCTCATAGTACTTCATAAAAAGCGAGACGGTATTAAAAGACAAGGCTAACGCGGTGGCTTCCAAGGGCTCGATAAATCCTTGCGACAAACCGACTCCCAAACAATTTTTTACCCAATGTTTTTCCACCCGTCCAACGCGCATTTGCAGATGCCTGGCTTCAACATCTGCATCCAGCAAGCCCAAATGTTGCCTTAGCTCAGTTTCCGCCTGCTCGGGAGAAATATAATCAGCGCTATAAACGTAACCATTACCGTAACGATTGGTTAAAGGAATTTTCCATGCCCAACCATTTGACAATGCGGTTGAAACAGTTTGTGGCGGGATAGTTTCAGAAATAGCCGTCGGCATTACCACTGCCGCATTGTTGAATAAATTTTCACTGAAGCTTTTATACGTCGCTTTTAATGCACCCTGCAACAACAGGGATTTAAACCCGGAGCAATCGATAAAAAAATCTGCCTCCAAAAAGCTATTATCGTCTAATCGCACGGCGGTTAAGTTATCGCTTTGGCCAAGCATGACTTCTGCCACTATACCGAAAATTCGTTTAACACCTTTGCCGATAGCTTTTTCAGCCAGGAATTGCCCGAGTAAACCTGAATCAAAGTGATACCCATAAGCAACACCAAAAGGAAAAGATTCCGCTGCTATAGGCCCCAGGTTTTGTTGGGTAATATAGGTTTCCAGAAAGTAATGATCGGGATGCGCATTGGTGTTATAGCCCTGCATGCGCGCGTTGATATTGCTGAAAAAAGCCGGCACCGTAAAAATGTCATCAAGCTGTGCAGGGAACGGGTGGAAGTAACTCTCGAACCCGGGGATAGCAGACCAATTAACAAAAGAAATACCATTCTTATAAGTGGCATTGCAGCGCGGCATCCAGTCTGATTCTTCGATACCGACTTCATCAAAAAAGAATTTCAAATGCGGCGTGCTGCCCTCGCCTACACCAATAATGCCAATCTCTTTCGATTCCAGCAGGCAAACATCAACATCGTTCCAGTGGGTTGCAATTAAATTCGCCGCCATCCAACCCGCCGTGCCACCACCCACAATCAGTATTTTTTTCGGCTTTGGGAATTCACTTGTCATATTCATAAACTCGCTATTGGGCAGATGGCATAGCCACTATTTTTTTAATTTTTCGACAAAATAATCTTTGACTGCCTTTACATATTCCGGCGATATCTTGCCCAGCAAATGCTGTTGATGCTCGGGAATATACGCAGCGGGATCAATGCCCTGCTTAAATAAATAATGATCAAACATGCAGCGCCATGCGTTGCGTTGCTCAGGTGTCAGATCGCGCATCGCCAGCAGTGCGATATTCAAACTATCGATAGGGCTTGGGGATGTTGCACCTTTGGCCGCCGAACCATTCCACCAGTAATTCATCAATGCGTTTACTTTTTCCAATGACTCTACATGATGCCACCAGAGCATGGGAATAAAAATGGCGTCGCCCGGCGCAAGCTCTACAGAATACGCATTGGCCAATGCCGTTTTAAATTGCGGATAGCGCTCAAAATCCGGTTCATTCAAATTCACCATACTGGTGGGCGCACCGGCCGGAGTAAAATTGAGCGGGCCCGGATATAAATTAGCGATCTGCTCCGGCGGGAACAACACAAAGCGTCTGCGCCCGGCGACCACGCAGGCGATATTGTCAGCACCATCGTAGTGGGCACTGACAATGCCTTCATTGCCAACCCACAAGCGCGGCTCCACCGCAGGAAAAAAATCAGAGGTATTTTCTTCACTCAAACCCGGCAGGAGTTCGCTGGGCAAAGAGTTTTGCATTGAAATGGCGGGATAGATTTCCCGATCCATCAACTCCAGCAGGCGCCACAAAAATAAATCCACACGCTCTTCACCGCTGAGATAATTCACATCGGTCATATCATCGTTGTAAAAGAAGCGTTTATTCGCTGCGGGCGGCGCCACAAAAATCCTGGCTTTTTTGCCCGTATAAAAACGCAGCAAATAGGCAACAAAATCCTGTGGCGTTTGTTGCGCGGCGGCCACCAATGGCCAATGCCGGGCAAAATCCCGAATCACCACGGGTTGCTGCGCAGGGGCAATATCGTCAAAAAATTGCTGCGCCGAAAGCGTGCGATATTCTGAAATTTGTTTGTAGGCCATAATCATTTTTTATCCGTGCATTCACTTTTCAACTGAATAGTTTTTAACTGCACACTCATTTCTTAACTGCACAATTCGTTTTTAACTGCACTGTCATTTTTTAACAGCGCAATGCTGCCGGACATAGTCACTATGGCTGGGCATTTGTGCGACGGTGTTATAAATATTTTGCATACTTTCTTGCATAACCTGCGTGAGATATTGCTTGTCAAACGCATCCATTAACGGATGATATTTTTTCGGGCGAACCTTCATGCCCTCCAGAATTGAACACCAGCTATCGCCGCTAAAAAATTGTTCTGTGCTGTGATCCAGCTGACCGCGCTCGCGAAACAGGTGCAGTTTTTCATTTAGCGAATCGGGCACCGGCATAGTCTGGCACCAGCGCCAGAATTCCGTATCATCCCGCCCGCTAGTGCAGTAATGCAAAATAATAAAATCGCGAATTTCCTGGTAGTCGCCATTAATTTTCTGGTTGAATGTCTGCTCTGTATGCGGGTCAAAATCCAGGTCAGGAAAATAATTGATAAAGCGGACGAGTGTTTTATACACCAGATGGATAGCGGTGGATTCCAATGGTTCCAAAAAGCCGGAAGCAAGTCCCAGCGCCAGACAGTTGTTGTGCCATATTTTTTTGCGCCGCCCGGTCTTAAAGGGGATGACACGCGGCTCGTTAAGCAATTTTCCATCCACCACATTTATCAACGTAGCGATTGCTTCATCGTCGCTGCAATGCTGGCTGGAAAATACATAGCCATTGCCGGTGCGATGTTGCAGCGGAATCCTCCAGGTCCAACCCGCAGCGCGGGCTGTGGCTATGGTGAATGGCGGTAGCTCGCCGGTATTTTCAGTTTGTAGCGCAACTGCGCGGTCGCAGGGTAAATAATGCGACCAATCTTCGTAACCAATTTTTAATGCATCTTCAATCAGCAAACCTTTAAAACCGGTGCAATCGATAAAAAAATCGCTGCTAATGGTCGCGCCATTATTTAGCTCCAGCGCCGTAATAAATTGCCGGTCATCAACCACAACCTGATTCACGGTTGCTTCTATTCGCTCTACACCGCGACCGAGCGAAAATTCACGCAAATAACGCGCGGCTAAAATTGCATCCAGATGCAACGCGTAGGCATAGTTGTTCAATGCCCAATTTTTTTGTTGCGGTTGGCGCAACATAAAGCGCTGCTGTTCCGCCATTATTGCGGCGGGCGAATGGTCAACCCAGCGGCTGGCGTTGACATCAACAGCGGTTTTTAACCATGCTTGGTAAAACTCAAAGCCGTGGATTTTTTGTCCCACTGCACCAAATGGATGGAAAAATTGTTCGCCGGGTTTTAGCCAATCATCAAAACGAATGCCCAGCTTAAAACTTGCAGATGTGGCCTCAACAAATTCTTTGAGATTAATCTGGCAGACACGCAAAAAATCCATAATCGAGGGCACAGTCGATTCACCCACGCCAATGGTGGCGATATCCGGTGATTCAACCACCGTGATTTTTATACGGCTGCCTTGTAGTGCTGAGGAAAGCAAACTCGCCGCCATCCAGCCTGCAGTGCCGCCACCGACAATACAAATGGAATTCAAGGTGTTTTTTTGCATAGACAGTATCTGTTCGATTCCCGGTTTAGCAACCATAAAAAAAGCGCGCAGTAAATAAATGCTGCGCGCTTTCCCTAACAACTTCTACTCAATCGTTTCTAATTAACAACAGCTAATTAGAAAGTTGCACGAACGCTCAGCGCGTACATGCGATCAGTAGTAGACGTTAACGCCTGGGTCTTAACACCTTCCTGGTTCATTTGATATTCGGTTTCAGTTTCGGTTTCCAGCAAGTTGCTGCCTTCGAGACCGATTTTCCAATTATCGTTGATGGTGTAGTAGAAGCTCGCATCCATCATACCGGCCGGCTTAACGTAAACCGGTGAAAAGTCTTCAGATTCACGGTTAGTCAAGAGATATTCCGAACGCCAGGTATAAGCCAGACGGAACGAGAAATCGCTGTATTCGTACATACCCACAATGTTCATGTTTTGGTCAGAGTAGCCTTGCAATGGCAAACCGCTGAATACACGGAAGGTATTGCGCTCATCCAGCAGTTGCTCGCCCTTCGCATTAAAGCGAGTGCTTGGTGCTAAACCGCTATTCGGATCTTCCAAGCCATTCTGGTCGATGTAGGTGTAGTTAAATTGCAAACCTAAACCACTCCAGGCGCCCGGCAACATATCGTAGAACTGTGAGTAGGAGAACTCCGCACCGCGAATCGTCCCCGAGCCGGTATTGGCCGGACCATAGGCAGAAACAACCTCTTCAGTGCCGTTGTTGTCGATGGTCAGATCAAACGGCTTGTTGCGGATGATGTTGTCCAGTTCTTTCTGGAACAGGCCAACACTCAATGAGCCAGCCTCGGCAAAGTACCATTCGGTAGTCAAATCCAGGTTGACCGACTCTTCCGGCTCCAGGTAAGGGTTGCTGGCAGAGGCGTCAAGGGCGACACTTTCAATACCGGTAACCGGGTTAGTGGTACTTTCAGGCAAAGACTCATCCTGCAGCTTGGGGTCCACAGTCAAGCCAACAATCGCGCGGTTACGGGTGTCAAGCAAGTTGGGGTAGTAGAGCCCCTGCGAAGCACCAAAACGAACAACCACATCATCGGTAACGCCAAAGGTCATGTTCAGGCTGGGCAGCACCGTGTCGTAGTCGGTACCCTCAACAGTGCTTTGTTGGGCTTCAACATCGGTGAGGGCATAAATGCTCGGGTATAGCGATTTCAGGAATTCAGCTGTTTGCGCACTGCCGCGACTGGCCGGCGAAGGCATCACCACATAACCCGTCGATTCCAGTTGGTAATTAACATAACGCAGGCCGAGGTTACCTTTGATGGGTACCGCGAGGTCCGCGAATTCGAAGTCGCCACGCACGTAGAACTCAGTGCGCTCTTCGTTGGTTTCACTCACATCGTAGGGCGCAAAGTGGCTATCGCGATCTGCCATATCTTCATAAGGTTTGGCGCAACCACCGCTGCCATCAGCCGCATTACCATTAATTGCAGTAACCACACCGTCTACTACAGTAGGAGGATCACCCGCAGTAGACCAGCCAGCGGCACAACCATCACGCAGCGATTGGGCATAGTTTTTCACCAAATCGAGTTTCGGGAACAGGAAGCTCTGCACGCCGCCTCTAAGAACGTCACCCTTGTAGTAATCCGAGAAATCGATCCGGTCATATAACTCGGGGTGGGTCGCAGCAGCTGAGGCAACGCGCTGCTCATTTATCCAGGCAGTAGAAATTGGCGACCAACCGGCATACTCGGTATCGCGTACAGTGAGCGATTTTTCGGTGTAGAAAACACCGCTTTTAATCGCAGTGAAAACGCCGTCCAACGCGTACTCAACATCGATTTTGAAGCTATCCCCTTTAGCGCTGTTGAATTCTTCCTGCTGCATGCCCGAGCCGATAAAGGTCTCTGGCTGATAGGCGGCTTCATCAATCCATCCGGTAAAATCCGTATCGCTCAGGAATTCAACGGTGGGGCGGCTGCCACGCAGGTCGAGGAAGTAAGGCAACAAGGTACCCACAGCGGCTGCACCGCCACGGGTCTGGCCAGACATATTGTAGTTATGCACTAGCTTTTCAGAGTCGATATGTTGGTAATCCAGTTCGACCGTTAAGTTATCGGTTGGCGTCAGCGCCAGGTTGAATGATGTATCTTCGATGGTGTTTTCGTTGTAATTCCAACGTGTGATGTAAAAGAGCGGTACATCAGCACTGATACCCACACCAACACCCGAGGTCAGGTGGCCATTTTTGTCAAAGGTGCGTGGATAGCCATCTTCCGATTGATCCAACCAGTCGTGGGATCCGGCCATAAAACCTTTGAAGCCTTGGGCAGCATGACCTACACGATGCTCTTGCCATTCCAGCGATGCTTTGGAATTAATGTGTTCCAAGGTTGCAGTGACGGTGTCATCGGCATTCGCCCACTGTAACGAGGTGGTAAAACCGGTACGCTCGCGGTCATTTTCTGCGGTGCTCATGTGGATCTGTGACGGCGTGTAATAAGTCACACCTTCAGGCTGATCGGTAAGCTCTGTGCCTTCATAGGTCGGCACATAAGCAGCAGCATCGTCTTTGGTGTAAGCAGTCGCACCATCGGCAAGTTGCGCGGGGGAACATGCACGCCAGTCAGTGGCTTCCGGCATACAAGGGTGTGAATACTGCCCGGCAATAACGCCTGGGGACGGAGTACCCCATACATCATAAGAGAAAGTATCCACTGGCCCGCGGGACTGGAAATTCCCCAAGCCGACAGTATCACCACGGGTTTTAAATTCCGAGTGAGAACCCGCAAGCAAGAAACCAAATTTACCAGCGCTGGTTTCCCAGTTGTCTGCAAAAAGCGCTGAGAAGGATGGAGTTAGCTCCTCACGGAAATCACCGTAGTTGGCCTTTGCATTGAACGACAACAAACGCTCATCGGAATCAAATGGCTTGCGGGTAATCAGGTTAACCGTGCCCGCAATACCACCGGAAATCAGGTCAGCAGTCTGGTTTTTAATAACTTCTACCGAGCCCAACAATTCCGCCGGGAAATCTTCATAGCTCAAACCACCCCAGGGGTTAGCACTGAAAGCATCGCGTCCGTTAATTTCTGAACGCACACGATCCAAACCGCGCACCAACACACCAGTACCTTCAGAAGCATAGTGTTTAGGGTCATCAGACGATGCAAAACGCTCGATGGTTACACCGGGCACACGTTGCAGTGCTTCGGTAACTGATTTATCGGGCAGCGCACCAATATCGGCTGCGGTAATAACGTCTTTTACCGTATCCGCATTACGTTTTATTTCCAACGCGCTCTCAATACTCGGACGCATACCGGTAATAACAACTTCTTCCAACTTTTCATCCGCTACGGGAGCGGTTTGTGCAAACGATGGCACGCTCAGCGCCATAATTGATGCTGCCAACAACGATTTTTTAAATCGCCTGTGTGACATTACTGCCATATTGTTTTTACTTGTAAACATATCCAACCCCTTAGTTGCTTTCTCTCGTAATAGATCCACTAAAAACCTGTAGCTGGAGACTACTGCACATACAAAATGAACACTCCATCTACTTCTTTCATTGCAATATTCGTGTCGTTTGCACGTCTGCAACAACAAAAATCCGGAGCCACTTATTTAGCGACTAAAATTAATGGCGCCGGAACAATTTCCGAATCTAACATTCATTTTTTCGCGGTTCTATACGCCAAAAAAAATCGGACTATGCATTACCAAAAGTCGAACTTTTCTTGAAAAATAATTACAAAAAGTGGGACATGCCACAAAAATTATTAACTACAAAATTCCTATACAGAAATAATCAATGTGCTGCGTTTTATGCGTTTTTGTAAGGAAAACACCAATAACGATAGCAATAATATTTCCACTACCCCCAAGCTGCCTGAACCACCTGATGATTTTTTATCAGTTGCGATAGAAGAAGAGGAAGCCACAGAAGACGCAACAGATGCAGTAGAACTCGCCACCACAGATGAAGTCGCCGCAGAATTTGTTGAAGATGAATTGGTTGAGGATGTAGCGTTGATTTCAGTATCGATCGCATTCAGTAAACTGTTTGCTCCGCTGGCATCTTGCGACAATTCCCAAATCATAACGCCCGAACCCTGCTCAAGTGCGAGCCTGGTTTTTGCTTTGATTGTCGGCAATCCGTTATAGGTAATGTAATTGCAACCTGCGCAGGCCTCGCCAACCAAATCGCGGTTACCTGCATCAACTCCAAATTCCGCCACTATGTTGGCAAAGGTGTAATCGGATTTGTATGAACCAAAACCATAACCGTAAAAAGGTACACCTAAAACTAATTGCGCCTTGGTTAAACCACGGTTTTTCCAAATGGTGACATGCTCTTGCGCCATGGCATAAGTTGAATGCTGCGTACCTGCTTGCCCCCAGCTTGGACCAATTGCGTCGTACGCCATGATGTTGACGAAGTCAAAGTAAGGAATAGAAGAAACTGGGATCATGCCGCCTACATAGGATGCAGTCGCACAGGTCAATAATTTTTTCCGTTCAACCAATTGAGCCGACAATGCCTCGATAAATGGAGTGTAATTTCCCGCGTTATCAATGCTGGTGAGCACCGCACCTTCGATATCGACATCAATCCCATCCAAACCAAAATCTTCCATAAATGTAATCAGGTTATCGACCAAGAACTGGCGATTCGCAGGCTGCAATAACGTTTCCCAATTGCCTGAACAAGCAGGAATTACACCACCAGCTACCGATGCCAATACTTTTAAACCAGCAGCTTGTGCCTTATTAATAACGTAACGCACATCAGCCGCACTAACATTACCGCCATTCATACCGGGCATGCAGGTCATTACATCATTAACGACCAATTCGCCTTCCGCATTGGGATTGGTAAATGACAAATTAATATGGGTCAATTTACGTAAATCGGTTTTATCAATCGCTGCTTTCATATCGGTAAAACTGGCGATGTAACCAATCACTTTGGTTTCCGCAACAGCTTCACTTGCCCAGACATGAATTGAGCCAATACAAAACAAAAAACTACCCAACACAAGCACAAGGTATCGCATTAAAAAATTCACCATGTGTTTAATGACGTTTACCACAGGGATCTCCACTGATTAATGCAAATGCTGTTGCCGGTAATGGCTGGGCGTTACCCCGACCGTTTTTTTAAAGGCCTGGTTAAAAACGGATTTACTGTTAAAGCCGCAACTTTTCATAATTTCACTGATGGGCTTCTGGCGCAGCTCTGAATCAGCCAAACGCTTTTTAGCCTCGGCGACACGATAGGTGCCAATTAGCTCAAAAAAATTCATGTGCATCTGGTTATTGATGGTGCAGGACAACAGCTTGGGCGAGACATTTAATTTGATCGCCAACCGCTCCACTGTAATGTGCGGCTCCAGGTAAGGTTTGCTGTGCTCCATAAAATCCGTCAGTTTTTCAACCAATTGTTGCTGCGGCTCTTCTGGCTGTGGTTCGGGTGCGATGGTGTGCTCAACCTGGATATCAGAAAAACCATTGGAATTTTTCAACAGGTAAACCACCAACACACTCATAAAAACCAGATAGAAATGGCTTTCAAACTCACCGAGGAATTCTGCGTTTACCAGGCCGATAAAACGGGTATCAATCAATGTCAGCAACACCCAGCTATTAATAAAAAAGAAACCTATTAATAATAATTTCAGCCAGCGCAAATCCACCTTGTTCAATACGCAGTGATGCGCACGCAAATGATGGATGTATTGGTGCAGCTGATAAACGCAGAACAGGCTATAGCTAAACAGGGCCACACGCTGTGCCCAAATCAGCCCTTCAAAATAGGGATCACCAGTCACTTGCGACCAATCAAGCACATATTGCAATTTTTGCTCGGGCGCCAGGCGATGGAAAATTTGGTAAATATAAAAGGGATAGCAAAGTGCCGGGAGCAGATGCAAAGCATCGCGTCGGGTTAAGGCAAAGTCGCGGAAAATAGCTGCCCGGGCAAACCAATAGAGCAAAGGTCCCTGCAAAAAAAACGCAAAGCCAAATAAAAAGAAAAAATTGGCCGACACCAATGACAAGGTATCGCGCACATTGACATTCCAATAGATCAGCGTGTCAAAAGTACGCAGTGCACCCAGCAAAAAAAACAGCGCCAGAAAGTGCCAATATATTGGTTTGATACGCCCTTGCTGCGGGGAAAAAAACAATAGGCATGCAAGAACCAATGCAAGAAAGCCGCTGAACAACAGCGAAATATCATTGATATTAAACAGTGCTACTTCAACCATATCAGTCTACCGATAGCGCAGGTCATCATAGATAACGTATTTATATTTAACGTAGGGATATCCATTCCTGATACCGCAGCTCACACCACTGGGCAGTGGTTGTTTAGGAGCCCGATATTGACCAGTTCCCGGGGTTATCTGGCACTACGCGCCTTGAATTATTCTTCGTCACCTGGGCCAGGAGTTAGAGCTCCCGGCACACCCAACTTACCTCTTGCAGGACAACGTTGTCAATCGCATTTACAATTTTCCCGCCCAATGCAATCTATTGGTCAGGGTTGTGTAAACGAACTCATAATTTTTTCCAACGAAGATACTGCTGCAATAACCAATTCCTGATCCAGTTTTTGTCCTTGCCGGATCACTTCCATTACCTTTGTCCGCTCGCTGTGCGTGAGTGTTGATGCCTTCACGCGCCGATCAAGCAAATCAAAACCTGTGCGTGCAACGAGCTCTGTTTTACTGGCCAGGGAAAGCAACTCTGGATGCTTGCCCAAGACCGGTTGCAGCGCAGCTCGATTACTTGCCCAACGCTCGAACCCTGCCCGCAACGCAACATAATCCGCATTGACCTGCGGACTTTTTAACCATGCATCCAGGCGCTGGTTAAACAGGCGCAGAGCTTCATTCTCTGCCGGTAATGCATCCGCCAATCGATTAAGTGGATCGGCCTTGGAATAGGTTTCATAAGTCGATTTTTCATGTTGACGATGGTAGTAATGTGCTGGCTCCAACATTTCAGCAAATATTTCCATAGGTGTTATTTCATTTTTACCCGCCAACAATTGCAATGCTGTGGATTGCTGTTGGCGATGCAATAGACCAACGGATTTTTCCGCCCAATTTCCAATTGAATTCACGCGCACATACATGCTGTTTTCATCTTGCAAATCCCGCGCCGACCAGAGCCTTTCTGCAACAATAAATGCACGCGGCCACAGGCGCAGGTCAATACTCTGCTCATCCGCAATTTCCGCCCAGAGCGCCGCTTCACCACCAAGGACTAATGACTCCTGCTGTGCACTTAAATGCGCCACCGGTTCCGTTTTGGGTAACTGTTTTTGTGCAGGACTTTCGGTTATTTTTTTGTTGCTCCGTAAAGAAAAGTTATCGCCAATTTTTTCACCGCTAATGACATAAGGTGTGTTGCCAACAATTGCATTGCCGTGAATTTTATTCGCTAAAAAATCTACCTGAAATTCAACCGGTCCCATCCAGGTATCCACGGAAAATATCGCATTTTCTTTTGTGTAATCTTTAAGCAAGACTTCACGCCGTGACTTGCCGGTGAAATCGATAAATGCCTGGCGAATATTTTTATCGCTGCCGATAAACGTGAATGTTCCCGTTACCGGTTTGCCACGTTTGCGTGGCATTTCAAAACGCCAGCTATTAACCATTTCGTTATTGGCAACTTCACCCACCACAACAGGTTTTGGTGGAATAGGATCATTGCGGTAGTGATAAGAACCCGTTTGCGCCTGGTCCAGATAATAGCCAGTCGATAATATGGATTGGAATCCATGGCTCACTGCATCGCTCACACCATCTGGCCCGCGCCAGGAATGGATTACAATGTCCTTGGGTAAATCCATATGCTGGATTTCATCCCAGCCAATCATTTTGCGCTGGTGCTTGTGTAATATTTTCTGCAAACGCTGGTTGAAATACGCCTGCAATGCGCGATGGTCGCTTAACCCTTGCGCTTGCATAAAGGATTGGATGGCCTGATTATTATTCCACTGCTCGGGATCTACTTCGTCGCCACCAATATGCAAGTATTCAAACGGAAATAATTCAACCACTTCAGCGATAATTGCATCGGCAAATTCGTACACTTTTTCATTCGCGGGATTCAACGTCGGTTTATGCACCCCCCAGCGATATTCCATTGTGTAGGGGCCAGGAGCAGATAACAATTCCGGGTAAGCCACTGCAATCGCACTGGCATGGCCGGGCATATCAATTTCCGGCAGCACTTGTATTCCGCGCGCCTGCGCATAGGCCACCACCTCACGGATTTGTTTGCGCGTGTAATACTCGCCATCGGACGCCAGCTTGTGCAATTTTGGATAGTGTTTTGTTTCCAATCGCCAGCCCTGGTCATCGGTTAAATGCCAATGAAAAATATTGTATTTTGCCGCGGCCATTGCATCTATCTGGCGCTTGATGGTTGCTACCGAAAAGAAATGCCTTGAGGTATCCAATAATAAGCCGCGCCATTTAAAGCGCGGATAATCGTTAATCGCCACCAGCGGCAATGCGATGCGCGCATCGGTGCCAATCAATTGCAACAGCGTTTCCAAACCGCGCTCTATGCCCAACCACTGGGGTGCAATCAATTCAATTTTTTCGGCACTGATGTGCAATTGATACGCCTCATTCCAATCGTTTATGTTGTTAGGCATATTGTTGGACACAGAAGCGGCATCGTTTACGCGTATAACCAATTGTGCTTTGGCCGCAGAGGATTTTTTCAATCGCACTGACTGACCGGTCTGCTTTTTAATTCGTTGACTCAACACCTGCATGTGTTTTTTTATGACAACGTTGTTCTTTGAATCCGAGAAAAAACCCAGTGAATTACCAATAATAAATTGCCCGGGTTGCTGCTCCACTTGTTGCGGATAAGGCATTAATGGCAATTGCTCCGCATGGGCATTAGCCCAAACAAAGCCATTAGCCAGAATAGAGCCGAGCAAACAGGCAATTAGCAATAGGGGTTTGGTCATAAAATATTTTCTTATCGGTCAGGATTTTTTGTAGGCCACACAGTCCACTTCTACTTTGCAATCCACCACCATGCTAGATACCACGCAAGCGCGCGCGGGTGGGTTAGCGCCGAAATATTCCATGAACACGCGGTTGAATGACATAAAATCGCGCGGATCATCGAGCCATACGCCACAGCGCACCACATCTTCGGGGCCATAACCGGCTTCGGCTAAAATAGCCAAAACGTTTTTAATCGCCTGGTGCGATTGCGCAACAATTCCACCATCGATCACTTCACCGTTGACCATGGGTACTTGGCCGGATACATACAGCCAACCGTCGGCGGCTACTGCGCGTGCAAAGGGCAAATGCTGCCCACCAGTACCTTTTCCGCCTTCCACTCCGTAACGTTTTATTGCTGACATTTTTCAAATCTCTTTTAGTAATTAACTTACCCCCCCCTAGCCCCCCCTTGGCAAGGGGGGGTAGCTTTAATAAAACCCAATTCGCAAATCGCGTTGCCTTTCCAAAAATTTTCCTGCCCGCACACCAGTCAGTGCCTTTTGCGCGTAACTCAAAACACCATTAACCCATACAGCTTCAATACCTTCCGCTAATTGTTGCGGCTGGGAAAATGTTGCAGAGTCTTTTACTTTTACCGGATCAAACAATACCAAATCAGCAGCGGCGCCGACAGCAATGCGACCGCGGTCATTCAAGCCGAAACGATCCGCCGATATGCGTGTCATTTTGCGGATCGCTTCCGGCAAGCTGAATAATTTCAAATCGCGGCTGTAATGCCCCAGCACGCGCGGAAATGCGCCCCACAAACGCGGGTGCGGCAGCGGGTCAACTGGCAAACCATCTGAACCCACCATCGTCAGCGGATGCGCGAGAATTTTTTGCACATCCTGCTCGCTCATGCCGTGGTACACAGCACCCGCCGGTTGTAATTTTTTTGCTGCGTCCAGCAAACTCAGATTCCACTCGCGAGCAATGTCAGCTAATTTTTTCCCACCCTGTTCGGGATGGGGTTCACTCCAGGTAATAACGATATCGAAATCGCTTGTCACCTGTTGCAAATCCAAGGTCGAGGAACTTGCACTATAGGGATAACAATCACAACCAACGGGATGATTAACCGCAGCAGTTTCCAATTTATTTAATACTTCACCACTGCGTCCCCAGTTGCCAGCACCTGCACACTTTAAATGCGACACAATTACCGGTGCTTTTGCGTGCTCACCAATTTCAAAGGCTTCATCCAACGCTGAAATAATTTCGTCAAATTCGGTGCGTAAATGCGTGGTGTAAACCGCACCGGTTTCATTTAATACTGCTGCTAATTTTTTTACTTCATCGGTGCTGCTGGCGATAGCGGAACCGTAAGCCAAACCGGATGACAAACCTAAAGCGCCTTCGTTTAAAGATTCGCGCAACTGCGTACGCATCAATTCGATTTCATGGTCGCTAGCAACACGATCCAAACGATCCATATGGTTATTGCGCAATGCGGTGTGCCCGATTAATGCCGCCACATTCACCGCAGGTTGCGCTTTATTCACGGCCGCTTTGTAACTGGCAAAATCGGCATAAATAAAATCGTCCGGCGTGCCCAGTAAATTCATCGGATCGGGTAAGTTGCCAACCAATGTCACCGGGCTTGCGCTAATGCCACAATTTCCAACCACTACGGTGGTAATGCCCTGCGAAATTTTTGGCAACATTTGCGGTGCGTGGATTACCTGCAAATCGTCATGAGTGTGTACATCGATAAAACCGGGAGCCAATACCAACCCTTGCGCATCGCGCACTGCGATTGCATCGGCTGCGGACAAATCGCCGATTGCGGCAATATTTCCACCACTGATGGCAAGGTCAGCGCTGTAGCCTGACTCACCCGAGCCATCAACAATCTGCGCATTGCGAATAATTAAATCAAACTTCACCCACCACTTCTCCAATTACAATTATGGATACCCGCGTACGCGGGTATGACGAATTTAATCACCCAGCGGCAAACGGTTATCACCGCCGCGATATTCATCCAATGCAAATTTCACTCGCCGCAATAATTCCTTGCTCTCGGTTTTGCGCACCAGCGCCAATTCGGTGGCGAGAATGTCGATTGCCAACAGCATGCCGTAGCGCGATGCCGATGGTTTGTAAATGAAATCGGTCTCTTCCGTCACCACTGGCAATACAATTGTGGCCTTGCTTGCCAAAGGTGAATTGCGCGCGGTAAAAGCGATAACCTGTGCACCGTATTCGCGGGCGATATCTGCCACTTCCAATAATTCCGGTGTTACACCGGTTACGGATAAAAGTACCAGTACATCATTTTCCGTGAGTGTTGCCGCGAGCATGCGCAGCAATACCGGATCGTGATAGGCAGTGACAGCCTTGCCCAAACGCGCAATCCTGAATTGCATTTCATCGGCCAACATGGTTGAACCACCGCCCATACCGCCGATATAAATCAAGCGTGAAAAATTCAACAGGCTCGCCGCGTTGCGAAAATCGTGCTCCACAAAATGCGACAAATTTGCACGCAGGGTAGATTCCACTTCGCTGCAAATTTGTGAATAAAACGCACTTTCTTCTACGACCGGCACTTCCGCTAAAAACCGTGTGCCCACGGCACTTGCCTGGGCCAATTTTAATTTCAAATCGCGGATATCTTCACAGCCCACCGTTTTTGCAAAACGCGAAATAGTGGCGATACTCACTGCCGCTTTTACTGCAAGCTGGTCAATACTGGCGGCGGCGGCGAAGGCAATGTCTTCCAAAATAGCATCCGCCACTTTTTGCTCGGTTGCCGATAGGCGATCGCGGCTGGCGCGCATGTGGTAGACAATATCGAACAAAGCCGTCATAACACGTCTCAAAATTAGTTCAGGGTTTCCCCGGCAAAATCCATTCTTCGTCATACCCGCGAACGTGAGTATCAATCACAAAATCCATTCTTCGTCATACCCGCGAACATGAGTATCCATTACAAAATCCATTCTTCGTCATACCCGCGAACGCGGGTATCCATTACAAAAACTGTGGATACCTGCGTTCGCAGGTATGACAGCGATTAGCCTTACAACAAGCCTTTTATTAAATAATTGCAGCAATCAGCGAAACAAATCCGAGCGCGACAACTGAAATAAGCGTCTCCAACACCGTCCAGGTTTTTAATGTCTGGGTCACGGTCATATTGAAATATTCTTTGATCAACCAGAAACCGCCATCATTTACGTGCGACAGAATCAAAGAGCCAGCGCCCGTGGCAATCACCAGCAATTCCGGATGCGGATAGTTGGCCGCTATGGCAATAGGCGCAACAATTCCCGAGGCAGTGCTCATCGCCACTGTTGCCGAACCTGTCGCAACTCGCATTAACGCCGCGACCAACCAACCCATCATTAAGGGTGTCAGCGCCATGCCCGATGAAAAGGTCACAATTTCTTTGGCGATTCCGGCATCGACCAAAATACGATTCAATCCCCCTCCCGCACCTACCAACAAGGTAATTCCTGCTGTGGGTGCAAGGCAGTCGTGGCTGAATTTCAAAATGCTGTCGCGATTAAATCCACGCGCAATTCCCAGCGTATAAAAACTCACGAGCGTTGCGATTAATAATGCAACCACCGAGTTACCGATAAATAATAAAAATCCATTGAGCGAGCTGCCGGGTGCCGCAATCTGGTTCGCCCAACCACCGAGCAACATCAACACCACCGGCAACAAAATAGTCGCGAGGGTAATTCCAAAACCGGGCAATGCGCGGGCACGTTCGTCGTGGATAAATTGTTCTTCCAACGGATTCAACGCGGGCAATTGAATGCGCGGCGCAATCCATTTTGCAAACACTGGCCCGGCAATAATCGCGGTAGGAATTCCCACCAACAGCGCATAAAAAATTGTGCGCCCCACATTCGCTTGATATTCACCCACCGCAATCATCGCCGCCGGATGGGGCGGCACCAAACCGTGCACTACCGATAAACCCGCGACCATCGGCAAGCCCACCATCAACATGGAGGTGCCAGTGCGGCGCGCGACGTTAAAGGCAATCGGGATCAGCAATACAAAGCCGACTTCAAAAAAAATCGGCAGACCAACCAGGAAAGCGATAAACACCATCGCCCAGTGCACATTTTTTTCACCGAACCAGCGGATCAAGGTGCGCGCGATTTGCTCGGCGCCGCCGGACTCCGCCATCATTTTGCCGAGCATGGTGCCCAGAGCGACTATGAGTGCAATATGCCCGAGGGTTTTGCCAACGCCCGCCTCGTACGACAGCACTACATCCTTCGCCGGAATACCCGCCATCAACCCCAACCCGAGCGATACCAGCGTAAGCGTGATAAACGGATTGAGACGATAACGCGCGATCAACAACACCAGCGCGATAATGCTGATGGCGGCGTACACCAGCAGCCAGTGGCCGGGACTCAGCATGTTGTCCATCATCGTCCCTTAAAAAAACGTTTCCACGGCATCGATCACCGTGTAGTTATCGTCAACCACCAACAACTGCCGCCACTTATCAAATGTGAGGCAGGGGTGGGAAATATCCAGCGCGAGCATATCGCCCACTTGCAAGTCCGCATCGGGGGCGACTTTCATAAACGCGTGTTGATCCATCATCGCCGTGAGCTGCCAATCGGCAGGGGCTGCAAGCGGCACTTCGCGACCGGGACGCCCCTTGTTTTGAGGCCTAAAGTGCATGGCAGGGATGGGCAGACCAGCATCAAAGGCGGCATCGCGCTTGCCCAGCCCGAGGATGGCAAGGCCCGGCTCGGGGATAGAGAGTACATAAGCCCATAATTGCAGCGCCGGCAGCAGGCTGGTTTGCATGGAACGCGCGACAGGGTTGCTGGCGTGGATACGCGCCTCTGCGGCCTTGTAGATGCCGACATCGTGGGTGAGGTAACAGCCTGGGCGCAGGATGATATCGAGCGGGCGCCCCTTTTCTCCACCACCAAAGTCCAACCCGGCCCACTCTTCGGCGACCAAATCGAACCAGGCAGAACCGGCGCCGGTAAGAATAATCTTGTCCGCCGTCAGCAGGCTATTGGCTTCCAGCACCAGTAGTTCGCGCACCGCACGGCGCAGGAATTCGCGGATTGAGGTTTCGTCTTTAAGTACACCTTCGTAGACCTCAACACCTGCCAGCGCGAGGGATTGCGGGTAGCGGGCGATGACCTCCAACACAGCAGCGCGGCTTTGTTCATCGCGCACACCGGTGCGGCCGCCTGCGACGCCCAACTCCAATAGCAGGTTCAGGCGCTGCCCGGCCTGGGCAAAGAATTGACCCAATTGCTCCACATTCGCAGCCGAATCCACAATGACAAAAAAGTCGAACTCCGGGTTTTGCAGCAGGCGGGAGATGATGGCCATATTGGCGCGACCCACCAGTTGGTTGGCCATGATCACGCGACGCACACCAAAATGGTAAGCAGCCTGCACTTGCGGCGCGGTCGCGAGGGTGATGCCCCAGGCGCCATGGGCGAGCTGTTGGTGAAACAGGGCTGGACTCATGGTGGTTTTGCCATGGGGTGCGAGTTTCAGCCCATAAGTACTGATAAAGGACTTCATCCAGGCAAGGTTGTGCTGCACCCGGCTATGGCTGAGCACTGCCACCGGTAAGCTCACATCCTCCCGTAAGAGGTTCCAGCCTAATTGGGTTACACCGGCGATTGGCGGCTGGGAACTCACATCGCCCAAACCTTTTCCGATGGGAGTAAGCAACCTGGCCGACACATCATTTTGTAAATTATTTTCTTTATCCATGCTTTTTTCTCACCAAAAGCAGAAAAAACGATCACTTTTTATAGGCTAACATCAAAAAAATGAACTTAAAAGAAAATAATTTACATGAACGGGAAATTTGAGCATCCATTTGAAAGCGCTTTTCCCATGCACGAAATACCATTGAATGCGCCAGGAAAGTGCACAAAAGACCGCTGGGTAAGCGCAAAATCCGTGGCGCGATAGAAAACGAACCTGCCAGAAGAAAAGTCGAACCTGAGCAAAACATACCTTGCTCCATGGTGATGCAGGAAAAAATCACGTGTCGGCTAAGTCAACCTGGATACTTGTCGCTAAAACAGGTCGTCCGCACCTTTTTTAGGCTACCCACGCCTCTGGCAATAGATCAGCCTGACTCCATCAAAAAGTTCGAGTTTTTTTCATCTCCCGCTCGCTTGAGCGATGAAAAAAAACCGTACTTTTGCCTGGAAGTGGCAGTTATAGCCAAACCTAAACTGGGACTGGCTATCCCGCAGCGATTATTTGATGATCGGCCAACGTGCAAAAACAGCATCCTGCCGTCCCCACTACGGCAGGTTTTTGCAACGCCGGGCGCGAAGCTTCTTCCCACAATAACGACCGTTTCCAAACGGCTATCGCCCCCTGTTAACCCCTTACCAGGAAACTCCACAACCAATGCCGGAATGGGTTACTCCCTCTAGCAATCCACTTCATGGCACATACATCATCCGAGGACAATAACGATGCGTAGCTTATTTGCAGGTCTACACCACTATCGGCACCTGGGCATTCCCGGCTGCCTGCTGCTTGCCGCCCTGGCGAGCCCCAGCCAGGCCGTGGTTTACCAGGCCGAGAATTACACCAACTTTTTTGATACCACGGCGGGCAATACCGGCGGCGCCTTGCGCAGTGACGGGGTTGATATAGAAGCGACTACCGATTCCGGCGGCGGCTACAACGTCGGCTGGATCGAACCGAACGAATGGCTGGTCTATGGCGGCCTGTCGATCCCCGCCTCCGGCAGTTATACCATCCGCATGCGCGTCGCCAGTCCCTCGGGCGCAACCGCATCAGTCGATTTGAACGGCGGCAGCATCCAGTTGGGCGACTTCGCCATCCCCGCCACTGGCGGCTGGCAAAACTGGACCACGGTGACACGCACAGTCAACATCAATGCCGGTACCTATAACCTGGGCGTATTTGCCAAAACCGCCGGCTGGAATTTCAACTGGATTGAAGTGGTATCCAACGGCGGTGGCAATACCACCGGTTTGCTAACCACCTACGAACACTGCGACTACGGCGGCTGGTCGGCCGGGTTCAATACCGGCTCCTTTGACGGCAACGTGATGACTTCCCTGGGCGCACGCAACGATGCCATCTCCTCGGTCAAAGTCGCCGCCGGTTACGAAGCTGTGCTATTTGAAAACTGGGATTACAGCGGTGCATCTGTGGTGGTCACTGGTGATAACACCTGTCTCAGCAACTTCAACGACCGCACCTCCTCCATCATTGTGCGCCCTGCCGCTACAGGCGGAACCGGCTTTGCAGCGGTGGTAAGCGAAGCCCAGTTCAACCAGATGTTCCCCGGCCGCAATAGCTTCTATACCTATGCCGGACTGGTCGCTGCATCCAAAACCTACCCTGCATTTGCGGGCACTGGTGATCTGGCCGCGAAAAAACGTGAAGCCGCGGCGGCATTGGCCAACTTCTCCCATGAAACCGGCGGTCTAGTGCATGTGACCGAAATCGCCCAGGGCGAATACTGTGGCGACTGGGATAACAACCCCAGCACCTGCCCTTGCGCCCCCGGCAAACGCTATTACGGTCGCGGCCCTATTCAGCTCAGTTGGAACGGCAACTACTGCGCAGCGGGCGCTGCTTTAGGTTTGGATCTGCGCGCCAATCCTGATCTGGTATCACAAAATGCAACTGTCGCTTGGCAGACCGCGCTCTGGTTCTGGATGACCCAAGCCGGTGCCGGTGCTCGCCCGGCGCACGACTCAATGGTCGGCAATTTCGGCTTCGGTGAAACTATTCGCACCATCAACGGTTCGCTGGAATGCAACGGCGGCAACCCTGCTCAAGTACAGAGCCGGATTAATGAGTTCAACCGCTTCCTGAATATTCTTGGCACCAGTGCCGGGCCAGGCAATTTGGGCTGCTGATATAGTTGCAGTGTGATCGTATAAAAATCTGCATCAAGTAATTTGATGCAGATTTTATTTTTAAATCCGATAAGCATATGACGACAATAAAATAATTAATTTTTAATCTAATAAATTTATTGCATGTGTAGATTGGAAAAGCGCAGCGCCTTCCGACAAAAAACCACGGCGCAATTTAATTGTAAATGTCGGAAGGCGCCTTCGGCTTACCTGCGCGACCCGTTCCAACCTACGCCCCGCCATGAATACATGTATAAAAATAAAATCCACATCACTCGATTGAACATTTTTTAAAAAAATGCATTTTTTTCATTAAAAATGGCATAGCAATCATTGATTGCAATGAATTTCCGCTGCTGGCATGGATGATGCAACATGGATTATGGAAATAGTCTTTTGTGCATTGAAATAAATATGAATGACACATAACGATTTTTTAAAATCTATGTCAGGAGAATATTATGTCTACCAACGAAATATCTACCCTACGCGACCTCATCAAAGTACTTAATGATGGGATAACATTTTACACTGATGCCAAGCATGAATTGAAAGGCTCAGGTTATGAACCCGCACTACAAGATATGATTGATGTACGCCAGGGTGCGCTGGCTCGCTTACAGCCGTTCGTTTATTCCAGCGAAGGCGAACTTGAAACCGGGCACACTTTTGTAGGCAACATGAGAAAAACCTACACCGATGTGCTCACGTCAATAAAATCCAGCAGCACCAGCAAATCAAAAACCTACATTACCCAATTGGAAGAATTGGAAGACAGAACGCTTGAATTTATTAAAAAAGCATTGGATGAAGCCACTTCTGTGGATGTAACAAGTGCATTGAATTTCATTTATTCAACCTTGCAACAATGCCACAATCGCATGCGCAACTTGAAAAGGAATGTGGCTTGATAAGTAATTGTTTGATAGTTGCGATAAAAAAGCCTCCGCACTTTTTGGATGGGAGGCTTTTTAGCTGTTCAGTTTTAATTTTTTCGCGTTTATTGCTGCAACAACCATTCGCGCCCGGCGCGTTCTGTGCGGAAAGTTTCAATTGCTCCACGGTCTTGCAGGGTGACATAGACGGTTTTGCCATCCACACCACCAAAAGCAACATTGGTAGGTTTTTGGCCTTTCAATTTAATCCGCTCGATAACCGTGCCATGGGGAGACACCACGGCCACTTCACCTGCAGCATAACGTGCGATATATAAATTGCCGGCTTCATCGCACCGCATCCCATCCAATCCATGCTCGGGGAACTCAATTAACAGGCGTTTGTTTTTTACATTGCCGGTTTTTGTATCTATGTCGTACTTCCACACTTTGCGCTGCACACTTTCATTCACGTACAAGTGTTTTTCATCGGTGCTGACTTCTACACCATTCGTGGTACCCATGTTCGCTTCGAGCAAGCTAACCGTGCCGTCGGTAGCGACTTTCCATAAATTGCCGGTGCTGTCTTTCCAGTTGGGATCACTCGCGTAAATCACGCCGGATTTTGCGAAGGCAATATCATTCGGCTGGTTCATTTTGTCGTTGTGCGCATAGACCGACACCGCTTTGGTTTCCGGATCAACCTTCAATACATTGTGGCCTGAATAATCGGCGACATACATAAGACCCTTGCGATCAAAACGTATGCCATTGCCGGTGCTGCCCTTGGGCAATTTCACAAACAGTTGTGCATTGTCTTTTTTATCGATAATTCCGATGGTGCCGTCTTCAGCAAAACTCACGGCATATAAATTCCCGTGCGCATCCACTGCCGGGCCTTCGATACCCTGGGTGAAAACATGGTCAGCAACATAATCTGTGGTTTGCGCCTGCGCTAAAGGTGCGGCCAGAACCCATCCAAACAGCGCAAATTTCAGCGCGCCGATATTCAAGTCAATATTCAGGTCTCTCATTTCAACCTCGTCGTACTTATAGTGGGATAACAACTCAAAAGTGCGGTAGTGATCTTGTGGTAATGGTCTGGTAATAATTGTTATCGCGGTTCATTGCGCGATTTTATTCAGGGATAGCCGATGAATACTACACCAACCATGACCCTGGCGTAATGAGGAGTTATAGCAGGTAAATGGGGAAATGCAGCCTTCTGGCGAGCAGAAAGCCGGATAATTCAGGCAGGCAATAACCGATTAAAAATACAGCGCCACGCAGAAGGCGACAAATAACCCACCCGACAAACACTGCCAGAAACGCAGCGGATTTTTTTCCAGCAGCAGGGTGCGATATTGCTGTTTGTATTTGGGGTTGGGATGCTGGAGTTCATGCAAAAACTCCGAGATATCGCCATGGCGACGTTCGGGGTCGTAGCGCAGTCCTTTGCGGATGGCGCCATCAATCCAGAAAGGTACGAGGGGATTCAATTCATAACTGGAAGTGTAGCGGGTATTCAGGTAAGCGCGTTCGGTGCGGCAATTGCCCAGTTTGCCATCGAAAGGCGCGGTGCCGGTGAGCATTTCAAATACGATAATAGCGAGCGAAAACAAATCGGATTTTTCGTGGCTTTTGCCATGCAAAATAGTTTCGGGCGCAGAATATTCCGCAGTGCCTAAAATCCGCTCGCGCGCAATGGGCGAGCTGATCTCGGCGATACCTTTCACCAGGCAGGAACCAAAATCGATAATTTTAACTTCGCCGTTGCGGTCAACCATAATATTGGCGGGGCGCAAATCCTGGTGCAGGGTTTCGCGGCGATGGAAAGCGCGCAGCCCTTTGCAAATTTGCTCGACCATATAAATCACTTCCTGTACCGGAGGTGCAGGATGATGCTTGATCCATTGCGCCAAGGTCTGTCCATCGATATATTCCATCAAATAATACAGACAGCTTTTGCTTTTATTGGGCGCGATGATTTTTACCACATGAGCATTGTGGATACGGCTACCCACCCAGCTCTCCAAAATAAAACGTTCAATATAGGCCGGGTCATCCGCAAAATTCAGCGAGGGTGTTTTCATACACAGACTTTGGCCACTGGTGGTATCAGTCACCAGATACACCTGGCTGCGGCTGCTTGCATGCAATTCTTTTTCGATGCGATAACCGTCAATCACCATGCCCGGATTTAAATGCGGAGGAAACGGTAAGGCGCTGAGTTTTTGACAGGCGTCATCAACACTTTGCGCAGGCAATGTATCCACCCGCAAAATCTGGCAACTAATATTGTCGTCACTGTTATTGGCCAGTGCGAGCTGCACCAATTGCTGGCTGAGCAATTCATAATCATCACCGGCATTTTGCAAATGCGTGCAGAGCTGCTCATCGCTAATAAAATCATGCAGGCCATCGGTGCTGAGTAAAAAAATATCTTTTTCTTCCAACTCGATGGTTTTGTAATCCACATCGAGTGAAACATCCAACCCCATAGCGCGCACCAGATAGGATTGCTCGGCATTGATAATAGTGCGGTGGTCTCGCGTCAGCTGCTCAAGCTTGCCTGCGCGCAAACGATAAATACGCGAATCCCCCACATGGAAAAGATGGGCACTGTGGGATTTAAAAATAATGCAGCTCAGGGTGCTGACAAAACCTTTTTGCGCATCACGCAAATGTTGGCCGCGCGAATACAGCCAGCGGTTGAGCGCGATCAACACTTGTGAGGTGGATTTTTTTACGGTCCAGGTATCAGGCGTTGCAAAATAATCGGCGAGGAAATTGCGCACACAGGTTTCGCTTGCCTCTTTACCTGCTTCGGCGGCACTCACCCCATCCGCAATAATCGCGGCAGCACCTTTGGTATCCAGCAACATTCCCTCGGGAATGCGGATACCTAATGCATCTTCATTTTGCGCTTTAATTCCGGCCGATGAAAATTGCCCAACCGTAAACGTGAGGCTGCTGTTGAGATGCCATTCAGTCATCAGTGCATTTCTACCATTTGTACGCTGCCATCGGGCAAGACTTCAAACAAGCTGCTCTTGGGCTCATCCAGCAACATGGCTGCCATGGCGGCAACAGCAATAGACGCGGCAATAGTGAGGAAAAATACTGGCGTGCTGACAAATGAAAATACAGTGAGGAAAATTACCGCACCTATATTGCCGTAAGCGCCGACGATACCGGCGATTTGCCCGGTCAGGCTGCGGCGAATTAACGGCACTACGGCGAAGACACAACCGGCAGCTGAACCTAAAAAGAAAGAGCTACACATCATCGCGCCCACCGCAAGCGCAATCGGCCAGTCGCGGGTAATGGTTGATAACACAAAAAATCCAATCGCTGCGCCGATCAATAAAATCACCAGGGATTTTTTGCGGCCGAATTTATCGCTGATCCAGCCACCGGATGGACAGGAGCCAATATCCACCGCCGCAAAACACGCACCGAATACCCCCGCCAGCGCAACCGGCACGGCAAAGGTATTTTGGAAAAACATGGGCAACATGGAGACAACAGCCAATTCGGAACCAAAAGTCACTGCGTAGGCGATGCTCAAAATCGCCACTTGTTTGAATTTATACTGCTGGAGTTTATCGACGGGCTTGGAAAAAATTTGCACATTGAGGCTATAAATTTTGCGGCACTGCAATACAAAAATGGCCAGCAGGATTACATCAATCGCGTAAAGAGTGGCGGTAGAAATCAATCCCAGCAAACTGACTTTCCAGGCGAGCAGTGCCAAGGCGCCGTACATGGGAATATTGACCAGCAGGTACAACACAAAATCTTTCTTGCTAGTGACTTCAAGCCCTCCGGATTTATTCGGTTTGAAATAGGTTGAACCCGCCGGAGTATCGGTCACGGAAAAATAATAAATAAAGGCATACACAAATGCGATTAAACCGGTCAGGCCAGTGGCATAGCGCCAACCGTCATCGCCACCTACCAGCAGCGCGATTGTCGGCAAACTGATTGCCGCGGCGGCTGAGCCAATATTGCCCAAGCCTTTATATACACCTTCTGCCAATCCCATTTGGCGTGCGGGAAACCACTCGCTGATCATGCGGATACCAATCACAAAACCGGCGCCGACAAAACCGAGCAGGAAGCGCGCAAGCGCGAGCATTTCAAAACTGGTCGCCAGCGAAAAGAACAAACAGAGGAAGCCGGTAATTACCAACAGAATCGAGTACACATTGCGCGGCCCAAATGAATCCACCAGCATGCCGACCACAATACGGGCAGGAATCGTCAGGGCCACGTTGAGGATCAACAGGGTTTTGACCTGTTGTTCAGTCAACCCGAAACTGGACTGGATTGCCAGTAATAAAGGGGCATGGTTGAACCAGACCAGAAAGGTAATAAAAAAGGCCATCCATGTCATGTGCAGGATTTTTGTCTTGCCGGTAAACGACAACAAATTCAGTTGTGCACTACTTTTACTCATCACCAACGCCTCAAAGCTAATCTATGAGGCGCTTTCAGCAATAACTACGCCATTTTATAAATCATCACCAAAATCAAATAAAAAAATGTGCACCAGACTAAAACAACCCATAAAAACGCATCAAAAAGCACAATTAATGAGCACTGCGCACCCTTTGTTTATCCCATCAAGGTGCAAAACTGCTTTTTTAATTTGCTCGCTTTTAGCTCATTAAAACTCCAGAGCATTGCGCAAACCCTGTATTTATCGGGTAGTGCGGGCCATATCAGCCGTGTACTTGCGCTATCAGCTTGCACTTTTTTGTTATTTCGCGCGCGTGCGCTCACCGACAGCATCCAAAAAAGGGCACAGGTGTGCTTTCTCCATCAAATGCACCAATCGGATTCAAGCAGCGCATTTTCGGCGTTCATTTGGAGCACCTCAATCGCGCAAATTTGCCCTCAAATGTATCCACACAATTCAAACCAGCTCTTTAAGTGCGCCCGTCAGGGATTGGCATAGCCATTGCAAAACCCCTGCTGTTAATTATCCCTGTTGATTCACACCATCCATACCGGATCATCGCCATGAGCACACATCGTTTAAACCTTCTGGACTTCTCCAATAAATCCGTTGCGACCCTGCACTTTACCTGGTTCGCTTTCTTTCTTACCTTCGTGATGTGGTTTAGCTTGCCTCCACTTAAACCACTCATCACAGCATCCTTTGCGATGACACCGCAGCAGTGGGCAGCGTTATTAACGCTCAACGTCGCACTGACAATTCCCGCGCGGATTGTAGTGGGCAGCCTGGTGGATAAATTTGGCCCGCGTGCGATTTATTCCGGCTTGTTAATTTGCTCCGGTGCACTACTGATTGCATTTGCATCGGCGCAGTCGTTTGAACAGCTTGCACTCTTCCGCTTTTTACTCGGCTTTGTCGGCGCCGGTTTTGTAATTGGTATCCGCCTGGTGAGTGAGTGGTTCCCTGCACGTCAAGTGGGCTTGGCAGAAGGGATTTACGGCGGCTGGGGCAACTTCGGTGCTGCGGCTGCTGGCTTCACCCTGCCGTTTTTAGCAATCCATGTATTTGATGGCGTTGACGGCTGGCGCTATGCGATGGGCACTGCCGCAGTGATTGCGATGATTTACGGTGTGGCTTTTTATCTGACCGTACGCAATACACCCAAAGGCTCTACCTATTTCAAACCCAAAAAATCGGGCGGGTTGGAAGTCAGCAACAGAAAAGATTTCATCTTCTATGTGATCCTGAACGTGCCCATGTATTTAATCCTCGCAGTACTCGCGTGGAAAATGTCGCCCGCTAATTTGGGTCTGTTAAGCACAGGTACTACCTACGCCCTCTATGCCATTTTGTTAGCGCTCTTTGCATTCCAGTTTTCACAAATTTTGCGCGTGAATAAAGAGATGCTGGCCAAAGGCAGCGTAGTTGAACACGATAAATACGAATTTAAACAAGTTGCGATTTTAAGCTGGGCCTACCTCGCCACCTTTGGTTCGGAGCTTGCCGTAGTATCAGTACTCCCTGCATTTTTTATGACGACCTTTGAAGGCCTGAGCGTAACGCAAGCGGCGATGCTCGGCGGCTCTTTCGCCTTTATGAATTTGGTCGCGCGCCCCGGTGGCGGCTGGGTGAGCGATAAATTCGGCCGTCGTTTCAGCATGAGTATTATTCTTGCGGGCGTCACTTGCGGTTACCTGCTGTTGTCACAAATCAATGCAAGCTGGCCACTCTTCCTCGCCTTCAGCGCCGTATTTGTTTGCTCGCTGTTTGTGCAATCCGGTTGCGGTGCGGTATTTGCGGTAGTGCCCTTAATCAAGCGCCGCATGACCGGCCAAATCGCAGGGCTTGTGGGTGCCTATGGCAACGTGGGTGCGCTCTTCTTCCTGACTATGAATACTTTTATCGATATCCACGCCTTCTTCTTCATGCTGGCAAGTGCCGCCGCAATTGGCTTGGTGCTGGTGCAATTCCTGAAAGAGCCCAAAGGCCATGTGGTAGAAGTAAATGATGATGGTTCACTGCATCGCATTGAAGTGAGTTAATAAGACGCTGTCATTCCTGCGAACGCAGGAGTCCACAACAACATGGATACCCGCGTGCGCGGGTATGACGATAATTGAACATCACACAGC
>CAZIWB010000002.1:77203-279536 GCA_964542655.1 uncultured Cellvibrionaceae bacterium | reverse complement strand
CATGGATACCCGCGTGCGCGGGTATGACGATAATTGAACATCACACAGCTCGTCATTCCTGCGAACGCAGGAGTCCGCAACAACATGGATACCCGCGTGCGCGGGTATGACGATAATTGAACATCACACAGCTCGTCACTCCTGCGAACGCAGGAGTCCACAACAGTATGAATACCCAGGTACACGGGTGTGGCGACAGATGAATTGCCAACAGCTATGCTGTTGGCAATTGCTTTTTATAAATACAGAAACCTTTATGGATCACCTGCAATCAGTACTGCACATCAGTTTCGCGCAAAAAAGTGAAGCGGGACGCAAGCCGGAAAACCAGGATACGGTGGGCGCACGCATTCCCGCAGGTAATCTGCTCACCACCAAAGGGATCGCCATTGCCATTGCCGATGGCGTCAGCAGTAGCAAGGCCGCACGCGAAGCCAGCCAAACGGCGATTGCCGGTTTCCTCAGCGATTATTTCGCCACGCCCGACACTTGGCGCACGCAACAATCGGCAATGCGCGTCATCCAGAGTTTAAATTCCAGCTTGTGGGGGCGCAGCCAGAATTCGATTTATGGCGAAGGTTATCTCACCACGTTTTCGGCACTGATTTTAAAAGGTGATACCGGATTTATTTTTCATGTGGGCGATACCCGCGTCTATCGACTGCGCGATAACAATCTCGAATTGCTCACCCGCGACCACACCCAGCGCATCGATAAACACACCACCCATTTAAGCCGTGCCATGGGCGCCGACCCTTATCTGGAAGTGGACATGCACAGCCTGGAATTACAGCGCGGCGATATTTTTATTTTATCGAGCGACGGAATCCACGAGCATATTCCCGCGCAGGAATTCAAAGCCTTTATCCTCAAGCATTGCGACAATCTCGATACACTGGTGAATGAAGCTTTGCCCCTGGCGCTGCACCACAAGAGCCAGGACAACCTCAGCATCCAGGCGCTGCGGATAGAACAGCTGGGCACTGCCGGGCAAACGGACGCCGTGCAAGTATTGTCGCGCTTGCCCTTTCCGCCGGTGTTATCACCGGGGCAGAGCATCGATGGTTTGCGCATCAAAAAAATTATGCACGAATCAACGCGCAGCCAGGTGTACTTGGTTGAAGACGAAAAAAACCATTTGCTGGTGATGAAAACTCCGTCAGAACTTTACCAGGACGACAAGGCATATATTGAACGCTTTGTGATGGAAGCCTGGATCGGTGCGCGCATCCAGAGTTCCGGTGTTGTGCGCGTAATTCCCGCAGCGGAATCGCGCTCCTGTTTGTATTACCTCACCGAATATATTCCCGGCCCCACGCTTACCCAATTATTAAAAGAGCGTGGCATTTTATCGATCCTGGACGCAGTGGAATTAACCGAGGGATTGATCCGCGGCATACGCGCTTTCCATCGCAAGGAAACCCTGCACCAGGATTTAAAACCGGACAACATTGTGATCAGCGCCAAAGGCCCGGTGATAGTCGATTTTGGCTCCTGCTGGGTGGCCGGCGTACAGGAAGTCGGCACACCGATTGAACGCGACCGGGTGCTTGGCACCCTCGATTACTCAGCCCCGGAATACCGCTACAACGGCAAAGCCAGCGCCGCCTCCGACCAATTTTCGCTCGCGGTTTTACTCTACGAAATGCTCACCGGCAAATTGCCTTATGGCAGTCACTACAGCAAAGCCCTGGACTTGAAAAGTTTTCAGCGGTTGCCCTACATCTCCGCTATGAAACACAACCCGCTGGTGCCCTACTGGCTTGATAAGGCATTGGAAAAAGCCTTGAGCATTTATCCCAACAGCCGCTATGAAGCGCTCTCGGAATGGCAGCAGGATTTGAAGCGACCCAATCCCGAATGGCTCACGCCGCGTGCGCAACCCCTGTTAGAAAAACACCCGGACAAAGTGTGGAAATTTCTCGCCGTCACTGGCTGGATTGCGGCGGCCATCGCATTTTTCTGGCGTCACTAACCCTCGCGAAGGCTGGTTGTGATTTGTATAACCCCTGGCGTCGTAATTTTCTGTTAGTCTCTGTTTATAACAATTGCCTCGCACAGGGATTCCATTGCCATGTCCATCAAACGCGCCCTGATTGTGGATGACTCCACCACTGCACAATACCGCCTCAAAAAAATGTTGCGCCGCTATCCGCTTGATATCGATATTGTCGATTCAGGTGAAGCCGCCCTGCGCTACCTGTCACGCCACGCGCCCGCGGTGATTTTTATGGATCACCTGATGCCTGGCATCGACGGCTTCCGCGCATTGCAAATTATTAAATCCAACCCCGACACCGCGATGATCCCGGTGATTATGTACACCTCCAAAAGCGGTGACGTCTATACCGGTCAAGCGCGCGCGCTGGGAGCATTGGACGTGGTCAGCAAAGACCGCATCAATGCCACGGATTTATCCAAGGTGATGGAAGCCATCCACATCTATCCCAATGCCAAAGCCACTGAAGGCGATGCAGTTGAAAGCGCTGAATTAATCGCCGCAGCTAACCAGGTCACCAGCACCGTTGATGCAACTGCCCCACCGCTGGACAGGCGCGCCTCATCACTGGAGCAAGCGCGCAACCTGGAGCTGCGCCTGAGCCATATGGAGCACAGCCTGGAAGATAACCGCCGTTTTATTACCTCGCGCGTGGTGCGTGAACTTCAGGGCTTGCGCCAGAATTTACGGCAGGAATTTAGCGATATATTGCAGCAGCAACCGGCCATTCCCGCACCGGCCCCCGCACCGATACCAGAAACCAAACCGGCCCGTTCCGGCTGGTCACTGTTGGCGGGATTTTTATCCGTGGCCGCGCTCGCCGTCATCGCCTATTTCCTGTTAACGATCAATAACCAGCTCACCCAAAACCAGGAGCAACAACAACAATTAGGCAAGCAGCTGCAACAGGTTGCCGAGCAAGCCAATAAAGAACCGGAACTGGTTAGCCCGGCAATGGCCAACGCCCTGGGGCCCCAACCAGTCAAACCCCTGGCAGTAAAAGACAACGAGCTGCTGGATGACCTCGCCTGGGCTTTTAACCAAACCGGCACCCTGGCCTTCCACCAAAATACCATTGACCCTAAACCTTTATTGCGCCTGCACGAGCTATTACACCGCTTGGCCAGCAACGGTTTTAAAGGCACTGCTACAGTGAATATTTATGTCGGGGATTTTTGTGTAACCGTGGATAACATGGGCATGGCGCAATTGGCACCGCCCAACAAAAATCTCGGCGACTGCATGCTCTCCAGCGAAATTTACACACTGGAGCGTTTGATGGATGACTACACCCGCGAAGTCACCATGATTCTCGGCAACCTCACCCGCGATGTAAATTCAACGATCAAAATCGCCATTACCGCCTCCCCCGGCCCCGATCCTTATCCTGAGCGCATCCCGATTATCAGCGCCACTGATTGGAATGCCCTGGCGCAAAATAATAATCGGTTGGAATTGGTATTAGTGGCGGATGAAGAGCAGTGAAATGGCGAGCTAAATGCTCGCCATTACTACTCCCTCCGGGGTATTAACATCCTTATAGTCGACGCCTAACACTTTAAAGTGCGCCAAACCACAACGTATTTTTATATTTTCTAACTCTCGACGCTTTTCATTATCGAGCGTAGATTTTGTTTCACGAATTAAATACAGCTTTTTATCATCTTCCAAAACTACAGCCCAATCCGGGTTGTAATCACCCACTGGCGTGCTCACTTTAAACCAGCTTGGCAACTTGCAGAAAAAGAGAACGTTTTCTGCTTCATCCAACAATTTCGCTGTTTCCTGTTCGATAGTGGATTGAAAAACAATATAGTCGTCAGTTGTTCGACCTACGACGCCATCCTCAGAATCCAAGCGAGTAACTTTATAAAGATTATCGAGGTAAGCCTCCAGTTCGTCATGCTGGAATTGCTTAACGTCGTAGTACTGTCCGTCCAGTTTTTCGTACTTGATATCGTCCGTTAATAATTTGTTGCGCGCTTTCTGAATGTAACGTACAACCTGCGTCATAAACGCTTGTGGGTTGAGTTTAAATTCTGCCAGCCGCCCACACCCCTTCAAGATTGCTACTAGAGTTCCACGGGTTAGTCCCGTTTCACGCTGCAAGAATTCCAATATATCTGGCAGGGTATCGTGAGAATTTACATAGTTTGCTTTGGGCGTCTGTAACTGGCGCTCCGCCACTACACCGGCCTCAGTAATAGCAGCCAAGGTGTGGGATGACAACAAGGTCACTGGTGAAATAGAGGGTATTAATTTTATTTGCGCCAAGGACTCTGCGATTAATGCTTCTGTGCTGAATTCAATTAGATAACGGGTTTTGTGTTTAATTTTGTCCCACAGCACCTCAAAGTCCGGGTTCAATTCAACCCGCTTATTGTATTTCACTGCTTGCCGATCACGATTATTAACCACGCGACCTTTAAACAAGAAACTTTTCAGCTTATCAGTGACTTCAGGGCGGATGGGTTTAAAACCCTCTGGCACATCCAGTACAAAGCCCGGCAGTTCGGGGGTAAATTTTTGCGTAATGTCGCCCTGATTATCCAAATAACCTTTCGTTTGCAACGCCGACCAGAGTACCTGTGATTGCTCCTGACCAAGCGGCTCACCGTTTGCCGATTGCAAGCCAGCAAAAGCAATGGGCTTCACACGCCCAAACTTAAAATCACCTCCGACATCTTTTTCAATTTCGGTTTGCAGGTTACGTGCATAATTTTCAAAAGATTCATTTGCCACTACCGTTAAACGATTTATCGAGGAATCATAAATTCGCTCACCGTTCGCATCAACCGCTAAGCGCAAACCACGTCCCAGCGTTTGGCGGCGTTCCCGTTCACTGCCGAATTCGCGCAATGAACAAATTTGGAAAATATTGGGGTTATCCCAACCTTCACGTAACGCCGAGTGGCTAAATATAAAACGCAGCGGCACTTCTTCTGATAACAATCGCTCCTTGTCTTTCATAATTAGTGCATAGGTTTCATCATCCGCGCTGGTAGCACCCGAGGTATCTTTTAAACCGATAACTTTTCCGCGTTTTCTATCGGCAGAAAAATAACCATCATGAACAGCCTCAATATCACGTTTAGGCAAGCTACTGAATTGGGGTGATGCAGCAATCTGTTGGTAGGCTTCTTCAAACCAAAGTGCGAGCTTGCCTTTGTGCGGATTGCCCTGTTCATCGTAGTAACGATAGTTATCTACTTTGTCGATAAAAAATAACGACAGCACTTTGACCGATTTTCCGGCTTTTTGTAGGTTTCGTTCTTTTTTAAAGTGCTCCTCCACTGTTAAGCGGATTTGCAATTTCATCACATCTTCACTCAACCCACCCTGTTCTTGCTTTGGCTCAAATACTTTATTGTTGGCAAACCGAACATATTCCGCGCCCTGTTCTGCATAAATCTCATCAACTACATAACCTTGATAGCCGCTACGGTTAGTGTGATCCGCTAAATCCGTACCCTGTTTCAGCTTTACGGTTTTTTCTTTAGTGCCATTTACCGTATCTTCAAAAATAGTGACTTTGGCACTAGGCGTCTTGGCCTTTCCCTCATAACCAACATGATCCAAACGCAAAAATGCTTGGTTGATATTTTGCTCTGCTTCTATGGATGAAACCGCAATCTGTTTTACCAGTTTTGCATCGTAGGCTTTTATTGGCCCCAACTCATACACGAGGTTGTAAGGATTTTTATGGGTGGCGGAATAACGCAAGGCACATAAGGGTTTTAAATTGCTAATGGCGCGTCTGGCTTTTACTGTGTTATCAACACTTTGCGGCTCATCAATAATTAATATCGGACGCACCGTTTGAATAAACTCAATGGGGCGACGGCCAGACATGCGATCTTGATCCTGGTGAATAACGTTCAGCTTTTTACGTTGTTCATCCGTTAGCTGGGCGTAATCCTCTACATCGCCTGCATCTTTTTGGAAGGCTTGGATGTTGATAATTAAAATTTGAACTGTATTGGCTGTTGCGAACTGCCGAACTTTGGAAAGGTCGGTCGATTTATACACATAGTGGTCAAAAGGTACATTGTCATAAAGGCTACGAAAGTGCTCTCGCATGGCCTCAATAGAAGCAAGCACACCTTCGCGAATCGCAACAGAAGGGACGACAATAATAAATTTCCGCAAGCCGTAGTGTTTATGCAACTCAAAAATGCTGCGCAAATACACGTAGGTTTTTCCAGTTCCCGTTTCCATTTCAACGGAGAAGTTGGGAAATGTGTAGCTATCGTCAGAAGCGATTAATTGTGGAGAAAGCTCTACGTGGCAAGCGTCTGTATCTGATGCAAATTTTCCAGCAAGGCGCCATTGGCTTGAGCTTGCACCATAAAGTTGGATGCATTGGCGATACCCAGTTCGGTATAAGTACCTGCTTCGCGGGGCATACCGGCAAACAGGTTAACCGCGGAATCCAAGGCTTCTTGTTGATAGGCCAGCTCGGAATTAAATTTTAATTTCATAGCGAGCCTTATACCGTGCGGAATTCAATTTGATCGGCCTTGTCACGCCCCTGATTAAAATCAGCGAAGGTAGAAATGGCATTGGCTTTGAGTTGGTCATTGCCGTGAAAGGCGCGGTCCAAACAAATAAACTGCACCGGTTCTTTTGCCAACACAGCATCAATCAGACTTTGCTCGATAGTGTCTTGCAAACAAATTAACCAACCACCGTCATCCACTGAAAATACGGCATGGTTTGCCAGTTCAATCAGTTCGATTTTCTTGGTGGGCATGACGCCAGCTTTAATCAACAGCTCATACAGAATATCTTCCTGGCTGGCGTTGGGGTCTATATGGTCAATATGCAATTCAAACTGTTTGGCGAGTTCATCGTCGTTAATATCTTTTGCGGGTGCTTGCCAGTGTTTGAAGTTAGAGCGATCCAATTTTAAAACCTTGAAGCCAAGATCAAGATTAGCCTTGCCTTCAAAATCTAATTGACCTGAAATTTCTTCACGGATTTTTTGACTAGCTCGAAGTAATCGCTCTTTCGTTAACTCTGAAATAAAACGAGACCGCCCAAGAGAATCACAATAACGGGCAGCAGAAGCTTGATCTTTATTTTCTATTGAAAGAGGCTCTGGCAATTGAACCAATATGTACTTTCTATTAGAGGAATCAATGGTATTTTGAGCCAAAACTGATTGACCTGTAGTTCCCGACCCGGCAAAAAAGTCAATAATAATATCTTCACCTGAAGTCATCATGCCAATCAAATCCTGCAACACTGTTTCATCTTTAGGGAAGTTAAAACAGTCTTCACCCATAAGAGCACGAAGTCTTTTTGTCGCTGCACGGCCGTCCTGATAGAAAACACTATACGGTGCTTGATATTCTTGGTCTTTGAGATACGACTTCAGGCAGGGAACAAACTCTTCTGTTTCACCAAAATGAACTTTATTTTCGGAAATCCAAGTCTTCATTTTTTCTTGATCTGGTGTAATCCATCCTCTTGCCGGAATTTTTACTGGCTTTTTTGTTATAGGATGAATCACTTCATATTTTGGACCACCACCACCTGGCCAAGAAATATCCGCTGCAAAATATATTCCCCGCTCATCAATTTGACAGTAATGCTTATGAGCCTTGGCTGGGTTTCCATCCGCCAAGTCTTTATACCACCGCTTCAATGCGACAGTCATTTCCAGATAGTTACTACCATGCTCTCGCTTTAATTTTTCATACTGATTATAAATATCCTCAATACCTTTTTTACGTTGACGCCACTCAACTTTAGCATCCTTTAAATAGTTTTTATCCCGTGCGTAACAGACAATATACTCATGTGATACAGATATTAAACGTGAATCATTTTTCCTTCCTGCAGCCCAAATCATATCAGCCACAAAATTTTCTTCACCAAACATCTCATCCATTAACATTCGCAAACGAATATGCTCACCTTCGTCACATGATATAAAGATCGCTCCATTTTTAGCCAAAAGATTTTGAGCTAACTTTAACCGAGGAAGCATCATATTCATCCAATCACTATGAAAACGTCCATTAGTCTCAGTGTTGCTACTCATTTTTCTTCCAGCATTTATCTGCCCTGTAATCTCAAGATAATTATCAATTCCATTTTGAAAACTGTCGGGATAGACAAAATCACCTCCAGTATTGTACGGCGGGTCAATGTAAATCATTTTGATTTTGCCGTAATAGGCTTTTTGCAGGAGTTTCAGAACTTCTAAATTATCACCCTCAATAAACAGGTTTTCAGTCTTATCAAATTCGACCGATTCATCGCGACATGGCTTTAAAGTGGCGCGGCTTGGCTCTTGGATTAAACGCAAGCAATCCCGCTTGCCCGGCCAATCCATACCGTAACGCTCGCGGCGGTTATCGTATATTTCAGAAAAGTTACCCAATTCGGCCTTCAGGCGTTCGTAATCAATCGCTTCAATAATTTCGCCTTTATCATTTTTTATTTCCGTAAACACACTGGGGAAAAGTTGTTTTAATTCCTGTTTACGCTGTTCGGCAATATTGAGCGATTCACCGCTCATTTGGGTATTCAGTTCAGTCATGAAGAGATCCGTTTTTTCAAAATAAGTGATTACGGCTTAGCAGGTTTGTACTGTATATATACTACAGATCAATCAAGCCGTTTTTTTCTTTGCTGGCGGCATAAATGGTAAGCAATAATTCTTGATCACTCGACATACGATATTCAGGCAACTGCAAACTGAGCTTTTGGCTCTCCCCCATAATGGTGGGCACACCTTCACCACGCCGCTCAATTAGGGCTTGTTTACCTGCAGCAGGATTGGCTTGGTAGTAGCGGCTTAATAAATTCACAATAGTTTCATTGCGAGTTACGGTGTTTTCCATTAAACCGTCGATAGTCAAGCTATTCGGCAAAGCACCTGGTGTAAAAATTTCTATTCTATCGGCAAACATATGCACACGGATTTTACTACCAGTGATTGAGTAATCCCTGTGTGCCACAGCATTCACTATGGCCTCGTAAATAGCGCCCAGATGGTATTGCGGAATATCGATACGACCAGGGCGCTTGACTGCTTCAATGCGCATATTTTTGCGCACAAAGTCAAACGCACCATTGATTTGTTGATCCAATGGGCCGGTGTAATCCACCGCATCCAATTGATGTTCAGCATAACGCTCATTACCACTATAAGCCACACACTGAATGTACGCATTGCGCAGCCATTGGCTTGGATCAACTGTTAGCAGTAATACACCTGTTACCGAAAGGTTGATCTCGCCGTCATCACCGTTAGCAGTTAAATGCAATTTATAAAGCTGATCGCGCTCCGGTGTTTCTGCTTTCAAAAACCGCTGCTTAAAGCTTGTATCTATATCAGTAAGACCAGTGCGCGGCACAGCCACTTCGTCAAAGCGAATCAGGCGCGATTGACTACGCTGCTGAAACAAACGGGCAAGCACATCCGGCTTCATTTCTTGCTTGGTTGAACCTACACGCTGGTAGTAACGCCCGGCACTACTGTGAACCATAATGCTACGCGGAACTTCTACATAAATAACAGTTTTCAAATCGCCTTCACTATTCGGAAGTTGCAATAGATAGGTATGGATATTTACTGGAGGGTGGATTGATTGCTGGCTAATATTCACTAGCCACTCTTCAACATTCGCAACTTTGTCATCAGGCAGCCCCTCTACGTCGCGGCTTTTATCGTCGACGCCAATTAATAACGCACCGCCTTGCCCATTAGCAAAGGCAGCAATCTCATGTGCCATTTTGTCTCTGTTTGGATCCACTACAGAATTGCCTTCCATACGCACGGATTTGAATTCAATACTAGAATCCTCTCCAAGCCGAATATAAAAAAGTAAATCACGGGCTAACTTTTCACGATCCATAAATATTCCTGCCAGAACTTGCGTGCGTCGAATTAGTCATTACCTAAGCCGGATTAATCATTAAGAGTCCAGCGAATCGTAAATAGCTCTTCAGATTCGTGTGTGGTTTCAAGCTTTGCATATATTTCATCGAGCAATTCATCTTCTTGTTGCTCTATACGCTGTTTGGATTGATTGTATTCAACAAAAGCCTCGTCTCGCTCACGTTCTTTTTGTTTGAGTTGTTTCTTTGCTGCAAGCTTGTCCGTCAGGGACTCCAATTGACGCGCGGCCTTTTTTAATGCCTTTATTTCTTCTTCCAGCGTATCCAATGTCAGTTTTAATGCCTGGCGACGGTCTTCTGCCCATCGCTCTAACTTTGTACTTTCCTGCTCAAAATAGACCGTTAACTGTTCGGTCGTTTGTGTTTGAGCCTTATCCAGTGCAGCCATAAAGACTGGCTGCAAGGGAGTGTCATCTATTGTGAGATTTTGTGCTTTTACTTGCGCCGGAATACGCAATAGATGTGAGGCATCATCTTGCGCTAATACGGCTCCAGAGTCAGTAATCGCCAGCACCAATAGGTGCTCCTCCAATGTACCAGCAAACTTAAAAGTTAACTTTACTAACTGCAAGACACCCGACTGGCTGATAAAAGGTTTCAGTGCAGTGTAGTGCCCTTCTAACTGCTGATAACTAAATTCAAGTTGAGCCCCAGGTAATGGCTGGCGAGCTTTTGCCTTGTGCACCAAATCCCAGGCAAGGAAATGTTCAGTAGATTGCAAGCGAAAAAAATCTGATGCATTTTTTTCAGCTTGGTCCCAACTTAAATCGTAACGATTACCTTCCCATTCAAAATGATTGCGATTGAAGCTGGCGCCAGACAGCTCCGCTTTTGCCAAATCCATTAGCACATGTTGGTATCCATCAAGAAAATCCTGTGAGTTATCACGGCGGGATTTCAAACTAGCGACCACATCCCTATCAAAATTGTTTAACAATGTTTGCCTTGCATTTTCTTCCCTCACAGCTAAAACATCATCCATGTCTTGCTGTAACTTATTGAATGCATATTCAATTTCTTCGTTAGTTCGGCAGATTTTGTATATCTCGTAAATACGCTTTTCAATATCGATATTGCTTTCGATTGCACCCAGAATTTCATCCGAGGCCCCGAACACACCTTCAAAGAGTTTTAGTTTTGCATTCAATAATTCAAATACACGGAAGTCGGCAGGATTCTTGCGGTTAACAAAATTTACGACGACCACATCATGCAACTGCCCATAACGATGTACGCGGCCGATCCGCTGCTCGACCTTTTGTGGGTTCCAAGGCAAATCATAATTGATGAGCAGCGAGCAAAACTGCAAATTAATACCCTCACCGCCTGCCTCAGTAGAAATTAAAATGTCCGCTTCATCACTTTTAAATTTACTGACCAACGCCGCTTTCATATCTGCTGGTTTTGAGCCGCTAATACGGGCAGAGCCCGCATTCGCACTACGCCATTCATTGTAGGTAGCAACAGATTCAGGATCATTGTTAGAACCATTTAGAAGAACAATTCGTCCCTTATAGCCACTTTCCTCTAACAGATTCTTAATATATTGCTGCGTACGACAGGATTCCGTAAATATCACTGCTTTGCGCTTTCCGCCCAATGTTTCTGTCATAGCAAAAGCTTTTTCCAGAACACGAACAAGTGCCTCACCTTTTGCATTTTTAGTGATTTTTTTGGCTAACAATTGGTATTCCTTCAAATCACCAATCTCTAGTGCCAAGGCTGAACTATCCACTACACCGTGCGCATCATCACTATCCTCTTCCTTAAAGGAGTCTGCCCAATCGTCTACCTCTTCCAGATCAGTTAATACATCCTCTTCCAATAACTTTTTCTCTTCGAGCCGCTTGATCATTCCACCCAAGGTATCGGCCACGGCAAAACTGGACGATGCAAGAATCTTCCGAATTCCTACAGCCACCAAATCTTTGGCCTTATGATTGAATGCCTGATTGTTCGGTTGCGCCAGGTAATCCGATAGCTTTTGATACAAGTCCCACTCTTCGACTGTTGGAGTAAAGTCTTGTGTTAATGAATAGCGATTAGTGAACTTAATACCACCCTCTTGCTGTACCTGCTTGCGCAAGGTTCTATGGCATAAGGGTTTAATGCGCTCCTTTAAATCAGCTAAACGTTTTTTATCAGCGGAACTATATAGAATACGAAAGGTTTTTTCGTCACCAAAAAAATGCTCGTCAATAACTTGTGAAAGCCCATACAGTTCCATCAGGTTGTTTTGCAAAGGCGTTGCAGACAACAATACTTTTGACTCTGCATGCTTGGTCGCCTCAACCACGTCTTTAGCGCGCTTGCCTGCGGATTTGTATACATTGCGCAGCTTATGGGCTTCATCAAATACTACGAGGTGCCAACGCACATCAGCAACCAATGCTTTTTGTCGGGCGACAAATTCATAGGAGCAAATGATGATTTGATCATCCTGCAAAAACGGATTGTGCTTGCCTCGCTTTTTCTGATCACGCGCAACATTTGCATCCAGAATAATGGAAGGCAACTCAAACTTATCTGCAAGCTCTTGACTCCATTGCTTGCGCAGAGAGGCAGGGGCAACCAATAGAATATGGCGCTTTTTCTCAGCCCACTTTTGCGCCATCACCAAACTGGCCTCAATCGTCTTACCAAGCCCAACCTCGTCTGCCAGCAACACTCCGCGAGCTAATGGAGATTTAAGTGCAAAGCAAGCTGCTTCCACTTGATGCGGGTTCATATCAACACGCGCCGATGCAATGGCACGAGAAATTTGCGACTCGATACGCCCGGCAAGGGTTAGCCAATGTGCAAAATAGAGACTTTGATAATGAGTGAACACGCGCTTACCCCTTCAACTCTGAATGCTGTTGTTCAAGCCATTGATCAATCGCTTTTTTAGCAAAGCGCCATTGCTTGCCTAGTTTCTGCCCAGGGATTCGACCTTCCTGCACCAATTTATACAAGGTCGATTTTGGAATTTTCAGGTAAGTAGCCAGCTCTTCGAGCGTCAAGACCTGATCATTAGGGATTGTAGGCAAACGCAACCTCAACTTATCGGTTATTACTGGTTTTTAATGGTTATTAGGATAAATGAATAGGGCGATATAGCAAGACCAACGAAACAAAACGGACACAATTTAAACAAAAACAAACGAGTGAAGATAACACCCATCTGCCCTTAAAAAATCCGTCAATTAGCGCTCATCAATATCGTAGACATGATCAATAACAAAACGCAGCTTGGGTTGTAAACCATGTTCCTGGGTTTTGCTGTAATAATCCTGCCAGTGTTTTACGCCACTCCAGAAAGTTTCCGGGGCAGATAAATGGGCGTTGACGCCTGGCGCAAGGTCAAAGCCGTTTGCGCTATAAATCTGGTTCAGCATCATCGCTGAAGGAAAACCAATTTGCTCCATCAGGGGATTGGATGCATTACCCGCACCCCACACAAATGCCAGCCAGGGCAAAATATTTTCCACTGCGTCATAACTGATGCGCGCCTTTTGATATTCAGCAAGCGATAACAGAATTTTTTCTTGCGCGACAGGAACCGCAAGCAGCGCGAGATTGGGCAGCTCTTTTTGGCTGGGCCATTTAGTAAAGGGCAATTCAATCAAACCATTGCGGGTGGGGGCATAGCTCGCTGTAGCGGGTTGGAGCAATGGCAAATTGAAAAAGCTTGCGCTGGCAAAATCGCTTTGGTCAATTTTAAAAAATGCACACTCGGACCAGAAGGAGGGCAACATATCGCCGCGCAAATGGGATTGCGCCACGCGGATGCGAAATGAAGCTACATCTTTTCCGCCGGCCAACACAATAAAACTCCAGTCTGCAATTTGGCCCAGAGCAAAACTATCCAGAGCACGCTTTAGCCAGTCGAGGTTGGATTCCCGTTTAATCCGCGCCATTTCGTAAATATCACTGTCAACGGAAAATTGGGTAGAGAGTATTTGTTTGATCATTATGTTTCCCTCAAAAAAATGTTAGATACCGGCGTTCGCGGGTATGACGACAGACGCATGCATTAAAACTTTCTCAATACTTAAATACTTAATAATTTATAGGGGCCCAAGGTCGATGAATGCTCGCGGCGTTTTTGCTCATCCGCATCGGTGCACACATAATCGACACTGAATTCAATTCCGCCGGGGATCGCATGGAAACGCAGCAATGCGACGTGATCGCCCTGCTGGGTATGGCAGGTGTCCAGGCTGAGATTGGCCAGTTTTATATCCGCCAGATTCCCAACCGCAACGGGATGCATGGGGAAAGGTTTGGCAGCACCAAACATGGAGCGGATTTTATCTTTGGTTTTATTCATTTGGTCACTGCCCATGGTATTGAGCAAACGCGAAGGTGATGCAATCACTTCATAAAATAAAGTATTGCCGCGCTGGTTTTTGCCCTCAACGATCCGCCCCCAGTGCACATCGCCGGTGATATAAAGCACCGGAATTCCAGCGGCAAATAACTCGGCCAGTGAATCATTAACCAAGGCAAAGTCCTGGTAATTCACCATTTCCATATCGGCGAGATGCCGGTCCCAGAAGCCCGGCTTTTCCATCAACAGTGCCTGCCCGGAACTCAATAAACCCACTGCGGCTTGTCCGTTTTTCTTGCGCGCCAGCAAATCATTTTTCCATTCAGTTATGGCCGCACAAGTTGCTACGGAAAACATGTGTTTGCCATCCGCATCGCGCAGGGTGCGGCTATCCAGGAATAGCATCGAAAGCGGGGCAATATCCTGCCGGAAAAACCCTGCGGTTTGCGCGGGCGACATCTGGTAGCGTTCATACAAGCGCAACGCCAGCTCGCGCCAGTTAGTGCGATCCTGTGCGCGATAGGTGTTATTCAACTGCACCTGGAAGCAGGGAAAATTATTCCAGAACTCATGGTCATCCGGCACACAAAGTACCGGCCCATGACTCAACACATCGGCAAGACCGGGTTGGTTAAACACGGAAGAAAACCAATTGAGCTGGTATTTTTTTCCCAGCACCTGGGCAAGGTGTTTTTTATCGACAGGTAAATTTTGTTGTGAGGGCAAATCGAGATACACCTGGTCACCGGCGAGCAAAGTGAAATCCGGTGCGGGTTTAATTGCCCGGGTAATCCCGGCCAGCGCTTGCGCCCGATCATTTGGTTGGTAATAACAGGAGGATAATAAAAGGTTAAAACTATCGGCATTTTTGCCCGGCAATGCGGGCGGCAAGCGCTTGCTGCTGAGCGTTACACGCTGGTCACCCGCACTCACTGCAATAACAAACCGACCGGTTGTATCAGGCCAGGGCAATGCAAATATGGCGCGATGGTTAAGCGGTTGCCCATGCGCATCGCACACCTCATCCCCCAAGGGCTCAAATTCCGTCACTTGCGCAAGGGGCGCAATAACCTGCCCGAGGATTTCAAATGTGATGGCAGGCGGCTTGGCAACTCCCAGGATGCCGACCCAAACCAATAGCGCATCGGGCGAGCCAATTTGATTGTATGCAAAAACTTGCACCGGGATTTTCCTTGAATGCTGGCGAGGGCTCACTATATAGCGATTTGGCGGAAAACACTCACGGGCGTCGCGGCCTGTCCCGTAAAACGGCATTTCCGGGATACTGGTCTAGACTTATCGTACGATTCCAATTGGATAGATAGATGCCGACAGCGCCCCAACATTCACTACTCATTCCACTCTACCGCCTGCTTATCACCTCAACGCTCCTGGCATTGCTGGCGGTGCTCGCCTATTTTGTCCTGCCCGAGCGCCATGAAAGGATCCTGCCCAACCAGGCCGAAAAATATCACTTGTTCTTTGATGGCCAGCAAGGCGGCCAAACCCAGGCCCAGTGGGTGGATGAAAAACAATTCCACTTTACTTGTGTATCCACCGCGACCACTATCGAGGCGTTTTACTGCGGTTTAAGTATCCAGGTTGGCAAAGCAGCGCAGGACAGCAATTATTCCCAATACCAGCGCATGGAATTAAAAATTAATTACCGGGGGAACAACCAGCGCCTGCGTTTGAAAATGCACAACTTTAATCCGGCCAATCCCAAGGGTGATAACCGCGAAACACTTAAAGGACTGGATGTCAGTTTTACCCCGGAGGACACCCGCACTCCCATTGTGCTGCATGACTATGCGTGGATCGCCTCGGAAGATTCGCGCTTTAGCGATAACATCCTCGATGTTGTGATCGATTTGGTACCGCCGATTGCCGCAGGTGAACATAGTATCCAATTGGAATACGCGGATCTTTATGGCCAGCTCTTGCCTGCGGGCACCTGGTATCTGGGCATCGCCATTGTATGGCTGTGCTCCAATTTATTGTTTATTAGCCGCCACTTGATATTGCAGGAGCGGCGCATCCGCAACGACTCCAAACGGCTCTCTACCCTGGTAAATTTTTCTGATGATTTGCAGCAGGAATCGCAGCGCTACAAATTGTTATCCAACACCGACCCACTCACCGGCACGCTTAACCGCAATGGCTTTGCCCAGGAAATAAGCCAGCGTGCGCCCAATGAAATATTGATGCGCAATACAACAATGATGGTAATCGACCTGGACAATTTCAAACGCATCAATGACAGCCATGGACACGACGCAGGCGATGCAGTGCTGCGTGAACTGGCACAGGTTATCCATAAAAACACCCGCGCAAACGATTTATTTGTGCGCTGGGGCGGCGAGGAATTTATTCTCTTTTGTGAAAGTACCAACGCCCAACACGCACTCTTGATTGCAGAAAAAATTCGCGCTGCGGTGGAGACAACACCGATAGGTTATAACGAAAAAAATATTGCCGTGACCATTAGCATTGGCATTAGCGTGGCGGAATCCCAGGAATATTTTGAAGGACTTTTCCGCCGCGCAGACCAGGCGCTCTATCGTGCAAAACACCTTGGCCGTAATTGTGTTGTGCTCGCGGAGCCGGAAGCTAACACGGAGTAACCCAACGCCCAACAAAAAAGCCAGCTTTCGCTGGCTTTAGGAAACAACAGATTACCGAATTATTGCGGAGTTAAACGTAGGACTCGTACACCGTGTGCGGGTACTTCGATATTGAGTTTGTCAGCGGTTGTGCCTTTTTCGCCTTTCCAGATTTCACGCCAGTTAAATTTTTTCTTATCGAAGAAAATTTCATGCTTGCTGATATCGTCTTTCATATAGTGGAAAGCCCAGTCGAGATGATAGGTTGTTGCTGAATCGGCACGATTCAAAAACAAAAATGCGAACTCACCTTTTTCCAGCGGTTTTACATAAATTTCAAAGTCGCCGTCATCAATCCATTTCATTGCCTGGATGCCGAGCTTGTCCTGGTTGATGGCGAGCATGTCTTTGTTGGTCAGGATTTTTTTGGTGGCATCACTCATGCTGCGTAAATCATTACCGGCAATCAGCGGTGAAGCCATAATGGCCCAGAGCGAGAAATGCGCACGGTCTTCCTCTTCGCTCATGCCATTGCCGACTTCCATCATATCCATATCATTCCAGTGGCCTGGGCCTGCGAATTTACGCAAACCGGCTTGTTTATCGAGGATTGGCAATACACCCCATGATGACCAGGAACCGTGGTTGTGTTCGCAATTCCAGCAGGGATAAATATCGCCGGTGGTACGCCATGAGTGGCCAACATCTTTCGCCCAGTCCCAGGGTTTGTTATCGCCCCACTCGCAGATACTGAATAAAACCGGACGGCCAGCGTTATACAAGGCATCGCGCATAGTGGAATAGGCAGCAACCGGATTTATGTCTTTGGTATCGCACCAATCGTATTTCAAATAATCAACACCCCAGCTCGCATAGGTCACCGCATCTTGATACTCGTGTCCGCGGCTGCCGCGACGACCTGCACAAGTGGTGTTACCCGCATCGGAATAGACCCCGAGCTTCAAACCTTTTGAATGCACGTAATCGGCCAGTACTTTCATTCCCGAGGGAAAATGTTTTTTATCGACCTGGATAAAACCCTGCTTGTCGCGTTCGCCGTGCCAGCAGTCATCGACATTAATGTATTCATATCCCGCGTCTTTCATTCCCGTTGCAATCATTGCATCGGCCATTTCGCGGATCATTTTTTCATTTACATCACACCCAAACGTGTTCCAGCTGTTCCAACCCAATTGCGGAGTTTTGGCAAGCTGGTCAAATTTTTGTGCATGGGCATTGCTGCCCATTAAGAGCGCGGCGGCGATAAAACCGAAGCCGAGTAACAATTGTTTAGTCATTGAGATGCACCTGCGAGGTTGTCATTTTTATTTAAGAAGATTGTCAGGGAGGTTCTGAAAAACACTTATCGTCATACTCGCGAACGCGGATATCCAGAATAATTAACAACCTGGATACCTGCTTTCGCAGGCATGACGAACAATTCAGAGTTTTCTTAGATCAATGCATATTACTAATCATATAAATTAATGGATTTACAAAAAAAACTGCAACCGAAATTGCAGTTTTTTACCAGCCAATATGAATGCTTATTTATTCAAGCTGTTAATTTTTTCATTGAAGCTTTTAATGATGGCAATTGTTGATGCATCTGAATCAAAGACGCCATACATGCCCTGCTCTTCCTGTGGTGGATCGCCCATATAATCATCGCCCTCTTGCCACCAGTAATTAGGACGTGAGGTGCGCGCCGCACCATTCCAGGCCCAGAAATTATAACCGGCAATAGGCTCACCTTTTTGCATCGGCGCCCAGAGCACATCAAATACTTGCTGATAGAATTTATCGCGAATTTTAGTGCTGGCTTTAATATCAAACGAACCACCGTCGCGGTCCAGGCCAAACTCCTCCAGCACAATCGGCTTGCCCACTTTTTTGGCGAGTTCTATGTGCGATACCAGGTAATCATGTCCCTTGGCCCAGCCTGCATCCCAGGTGCCTTCCAGGTTATTTTTATCGATCCAGCCCCAGTTGCGAATCCACATATGGTAAGTCATGTAATCCACATGTTTACCGCTGTGCGCATTGGTTAACAATGTTGCATCATTCACTGAGCCCATCAGGCCTTCGCTGCCGGTACTCACCAAATGATGCGGATCCAATTCTTTAATGTACCCAGTGACCCCGTTAATCCAATCCACATAAATTTGTTTTTCTTTTTCACTGGCTTTGGAATTGCCGGGGCGCGGCTCATTAGCCAATTGCCAGGACATAATCGCGGCATCATCAACATAAGCTTTACCAGTGACTGTATTGACGCGGGTAATTATTTTCCGGATAGTTTTGCGATATTCTTCCTGGGCTTTGATGCTTTGGTAAAAGCTGGCGGAGCGCGCCATAAAACCTTCCCAGTCTTTGGTGACATTAGGGTCTTGCATAGGCTTGCCATCGACCCAGCTCATGTACTGGCTCATACCACCCGACCACTGCCAATAATTATTTAAATAGAGCACTACCGTCATATCGCGTTTGGCGACTTCGGCCATGAAATAATCCAGCCCCTTTAATAATTCTTCATCGTAATTGCCAAAACCGTTGGTTGTCGCCGGTTTGACTACCGAATTGATATCACTTTTTTCCGATACCGCAAGCACACGTAAATTATTTACGCCCAGGCTTTTCAACGTATCCAGTTCTTTAACCAGGCGCGCGCGGTTGCCCACCTTACTTGCAGCGCCCAAATAACCGGCGTACCACATATTGGTACCGGCAATAAAATAAGGTTTTCCATTTTTTTGGAAATGCGTGCCTGAAACTTTGACAAAATCCTGCCCTGTGGGCGCCGGAGTATTTTTACTGGTGCATGCCACCAATAAAAACACCAATACCATCGAACAGATACAGGAAAATAATGCGGTTGTTTTTTTCATCGCTGGGTCCACAAATAATCAATAGGGTGAGGATAAATCTAGCAGGAATTTAAAAAACTTCCTCTTTCACCAATATGGGTTTTATTTTTTTTAGTAAATAACGCAGTAAAAGCTGATCCAGTTGCGCCGCAATTGAAATTAATTACAGCACAGCCTGGATTAAACCATTTTTTGTAAATAACGAATAGCTTCCATCATGGCCCGACCATTGTGGTAAGGACACTTCCAAAAACCGACTTTATAGTAAGAATCTGCTTGGGATTGATGCAGGCTGGACAACCAGAACCACTCACCCTGCTGCTGATCAATTTGGTAGGTTTTAATAAATTGCCAGGTATTTTCGGCTGCACGATAGAACTGCTCTTCGCCAGTTGTGGTGTAGGCATACAGGAATCCCACCAGGGCCTCTGCCTGTACCCACCAGACCGTATCGGTATTGGTAGCGCGCGTGGCAAAATCGTAGGAGTCGATTACTTGCCCCTGTTCACCAATAGCTTCATTCACCGTCACTTGTGCAATCCCAATCAAGGTCGGCGTTAATTCAGCGGTGTAAGTATTATCGCCGAGCGAATCCAACGCCTTGGCAATTAACCAACTGGCTTCGATATCGTGACCGTAGGTATAACCCGGTGAAAAATCTTTCCACTCCAGATCCATAAACATACGCAGGTGATGCGTATTCCTATCGATCATGTATTTATCAAACATTTCAATATTGTATTCAAGCGCTGCTTTTACTTCCGGCACAGGATGCGCTTGATACAAGGTTGTGTAAGCTTCCAGGATATGCAAATGGGTATTTTGCGATTTGGGATAATTCAAATCCTTTTCACTGAGGCGCAAATCGTCCATCACGTCCCAGTCACGCGTAAAGGCTTCAAGGTAACCTTCATGTTCGCGATCAATTGCATACTGCTCAACTAAATTAAAACATTCCAGCGCACGCGCGAGTGCTTGTGCATCCCCCGTGAGCTGGTAGTAGGCGCAGAGGGCGTAAATCGTAAATGCCTGCGCATAAACTTGTTTTTTAGTATTGATGGGCACAGCGGTCGCATCCAGCTCCCAATAGACACCGCCGTGTTCTTTATCAAAAAAATGCGCGATTAAATAATCATAAGCGCGTATCGCACAGCGGCGATAAACCGGGTCATCAATCGCCTGTGCGGTCTCGCTAAAAAACCACAAGATGCGCGCATTTAAAATAATCCCTTTACTGGCCTGTTTAACCGGATTGTTATCCGCATCAATTTCCCCGAAAAAACCACCCTGCTCATGATCGACCGTATAAGTAGCCCACCAATTGGCAATGGCAATTAATTCCTGGCGAAACTCTTGCTGAAGCGATGCAATACGCACCGGAAAACTGGCGGCATTCATGCGTTACACCAACTCTTTCAAGATCGTTAAATTTGCGCGGATCAATTCATTGCGTACCGCGACCGAAGCAGCAGAACGCAAACCATCTTCCGGCGTGTTTTTGCAATAGTCGATCAATTTTTCCACCGTTGAAGTGGCAACGTGCATGCGGGTATCCGATGAAGCGTAATAGATAAACACTTCATTTTTTTCATTCACTATCCAGCCGTTGGAGAAAGCCACGTTGGACACATCGCCTACACGCTCCTCGCCGTGCGGCGCAATAAAATGCCCGGCAGGACGATGGCTAATTACCCAGGGACGTTCCAATTCGGTCATGAACATATAAAGTGTATAACGCAAACCAGCGGCGGTATTACGCACGCCGTGCGCCAAATGCAACCAGCCTTCAGCCGTTTTAATCGGCGCAGGCCCCTGGCCATTTTTGACTTCTTTAATGGTGTGGTAAATTTTTGGATCGACAATCACTTCCGATTTTACTTCGGCATTGGTCATAGTATCGGTCAACCCCCAACCTACACCACCACCACCACCAACACTGATAAAACCATCTTGCGGACGAGTATAAAGTCCGTATTTGCCATCGATAAATTCCGGGTGCAACACCACGTTGCGTTGCTGCCCGGAGTAAGTAATCAAATCAGGTAGACGTTCCCAGGTAATTAAATCTTTGGTGCGCGCTATACCGCATTGAGCTTCGGCGGCAGAGGTATCTTCCGGACGCGTTAAATCTTTGCGCTCGGTGCAGAACAGGCCGTAAATCCAGCCATCTTCGTGGGCGGTTAAACGCATATCGTATACGTTGGTATCTGGGCGCTCGGTTTCCGGCAAAGTGATGGGGTAATCCCAGAAGCGGAAATTATCGATACCATTCGGGCTTTCAGCGATGGCAAAAAATGATTTGCGATCAACACCTTCAACGCGTACCGCCAAAATATATTTGCCCTTCCATAAAATCGCACCGGAATTAAATGCGGCATTGATACCCTGGCGTTCCATTAAAAATGGATTGGTTTTTTCATTCAAATCGTAGCGCCAGAAAATTGGGGCGTGCGCAGCAGTGAGGATCGGATTTTCGTAGCAATCGTAAATACCATTACCCTTGGCGCTTTTGTTATTTTTTTGGGTCACCAAGGCTTCATGCTGCCGCAACAGCGCTTTGGCTTTGTCGTTAAAGCTGCTCATATTGTTTACTCCAATGAGTCAAATAATTTCGCCTGAATGCATGTTGTGACATGCCATATAAGTAATCGATTACAAATTGCGGTAAATTTTTTTGCGTTGCAGCACGCCGCCACAGCGCAAAAAAATTCACACGAAAATAATTAATGCTTCGCTAATAGATGCTCGTCTTTGGTGCCAGTGAGCAATGCCGGCGGAAGATCGGCTGGATAATCCTGCAAATGGCGATACCAGTTTTTCCACAAGAACAAGGTGCAGGCAACGGCAATTCCCATCGCGATAAAGAATTTGTCGTATTGCTGGATCACCAGGAAAATCGGGGCTGCAACCAATGAGGTTTGCCACAGGATACCCACCACCACGTTCACCATGTCACGCAAGAAATTGGTGTTCTTCGCCAGCTCCGGATGATCTTGCAAACAGTGCTGGTGTACTGGCCCCCAGAAGCCCCAGGGGCGCACTTTCAAATAGAATTTCTTCAGTACTTCCATATCCGATGGCGCGGTGATTAATGAAGTCACCACACAGGTAATCAAACAAACCAACAACAACCAGGGGAACGCGTAAATGAAATCCACTTTTTCCAACTGCAAACCGAATACACCCAGCGCGTGTGCGACTGCGATATTGGCTTGCGGTACCGCAAGTGACAGGGCCAGCACAATCCCCACCGCCATGCCCCAGAAATAACCGTAGGCGTTGAATCGCCACCAGTACCATTTAAGTACGTTGGATGCGGTGTAACCGCCGTAGAGGCCGCTCACAATCCATTGCAGCACAGTATTTACACTCGGGATAAAAAAGCCGAGTGCAACACCGATCACAATAAACAGCAGCGACACTATGTAACTCATGTACACGTAACGTTTTGGATGCGCATTGGGGTTGATGTAACGCTTGTAAATATCATTCACCACATAGGCCGGCGCAGCATTCACAGTCGCGGCAAAGTTCGACATAAACGCCGCCAGCAAACCGGCAATCAGCAAACCGAGCAAACCGCTGGGGATATAATTTTTCAATACAAATGGCAGGATTTGTTCGAAGTCTACATTCGGGCCCATCGCACGCAAGTCATTCATAAAGAACGCGAGCGCAAGCACCGTTAAACCGGCAATCAACATATAGCGCGGGAACATCAATACTACTGTGACGAAACCACTCATCTTGGCAGCATCGCGTGGGGACTGGGTGGAGAGCACGCGCTGCATATCGTAGTTAGGTGCAGGGCCAGCGAGGCTCAGCAAAATTCCTTTGAACAACATCAACATAAAAAAGATGGCAAACAAGGAATAACCATCGGCCGCAATTTTGTCATTTGCTGCATCCAGGCGACCGGCCCAGTCCACATTCAAATTCCAGTTAACCGCGAGGCTATCCCAACCCTGTGGCACAACGGCGGCAATCATCTCGGGCGATACACTGTGTATCGCCACAATGCCAACGCCGATACTCGCAATCGTCGTTACAATAAATTGAAACACCTCGGTAAATACCACCGAGAACATACCGCCTTTAATAATGTAAAAAGTAGTGATGATGGTCATGCCCAAACCGTAATACACATCGTTCATGTGTGGATCATCGGAGAGTTTCCAGGGGAAAAATACCGAGGCAAATTTACCGATACCGATAAATCCGTACGCGAGGAATCCGATCACACCCACCAGCGCAAACGCCACCACAATAATGTTGGACAGGCGCGCACCGCGATCATCGCCAAAACGGAAAATAATCCACTCTGCACCTGTCATAACACCGGAACGACGCAACCAGGTTGCAAGGAATACCATCAGGAAAATCTGGTTAAAGGTGGGCCAGAGCCAGGGAATATATACACTCGATAACCCATAGACGAACAGCAAATACACCAGCCACATAGTGCCGCTGATATCAAACATCCCCGAAGCGTTGGACAAACCCAGCATGTACCACTTGAGCTTGTTGCCGCCAAGGAAATAACTGTTCATATCCTTGGATGCACGGGACGAAACCCAAAAACCTACAAATACTGTCGAGCAAATAAATAGCAGGACAATCGCAATATCGAGAAGGGGAAGATTCATGAACGGTTTCCGGATTTATTATGTGGATCAACAATGATCGCTTTTCTTATCTGATCCCATCACATCCGTGCGGCAACTCATTAATAACTACTTGCAGTAAAAGAGATTGAGGCTCAGGGTAAAACGGCAATCGTCAGTGCATTTACAATCAAGCATATATCATGGCTGACCATAAGCACTGGCACATCAGGATAATGTAACCGTTTACATCTTATTTTTCTAGTCTCTTTTGATGAGCTGTAGTAAATTTTCCGGCAAATAAAACAATCTTTAATAAATTCAATATCAATCCACCCTCCTATCGGCTCCTAAAGGTCGTATTTATGTCCAATATTCGCGATGTTGCTCGCCTGGCCGGCGTGTCTGTTGCAACTGTTTCACGAGCCCTGAGCAACCCCGAAAAAGTCTCCGATGAAAGCCTGGAGAAGGTCCATAACGCTATCGCACAGGTGGGCTACCGCCCCAATATGCTCGCGCGCAATTTCCGCTCTGCACGCGCCTATGCGGTAGTGGTGCTGGTACCCGACATCGCCAACCCTTTCTATTCACTCTTTATCCGCGCCCTGGAAGACCGCGCGCAGCAAAAAGGTTATGCCGTACTTCTGGGGGATACCCGCGGCACCACCGAGCGCGAGATTGAATATATCCGCCGCGTGGAAACCCGCCTGGCCGATGGCATAGTGCAGCTGCGCCCCAGCTCCGAAAAAAGCCAGAACAACATCCCGGCCGATATTCCCTGCGTCAACGCCTGCGGCTGCGAATACACCACCGGCCCGGCGATTCGTATCGACAACCGCGCCGCCGCCAAAACCATGGTGAATTATTTGATTTCGCTAGGGCACAAACGCATAGGTGTTATTTCCGGCCTGAAAGACAACCCCCACGCCATCGACCGCTTGGAAGGTTATAAAGAAGCTATCGCGGAAGCAGGGATCCCCTTTGAAAAAGATTTGATTGCCGAAGGTGACTTCACCATGTGGTCCGGCCTCAATGCCGCCTTCCAGTTCTGCAATATGAAAAACCGCCCCACAGCCGTATTTTCGATGAACGATGAAATGGCGATTGGCGCGATGCAAACCCTGAAAAACCAGGGCATCCGCATTCCGGAAGACATGTCCGTCACCGGCTTTGACGATATCGCCTACGCCAAATATTCCGACCCCAGCCTGACCACCATTTCGCAACCAGCGGAAGAGATGGGCAAGATGGCGATGGATATGCTGTTAAAGGTGATTGAAGGTGAACCATTGAGCCAGCGTGAATGTGTATTGCCAACGGAATTTATTATCCGCAAAAGTACTGGGCCGGCGCCGGGGAAAAAATAATTTTTATTCTCTAAAAATGGCGCAATAAAAAAGCGCGCCGCGAGTTAATCGCGGCGCGCTTTTTTATTTATCGCCCAATCCTATTTGGTTGCAGCCAACTCAAAATGATCCAGCAACTCCATCGCCGCCACAATCAGATGGTAGAGCGTACTTGCCGGAGCAACATCAACTACCACTTCATCGTTTTTGCCACGCTGGTCGACATAGGAACCCGGTGTTGATGCGCAGAGATAATATGTAAATAAATCATCCACACCTTTAACCGCGATTGCTTCGGCGTCTGCATTACCTTCGCGGATTTGCACCAGGCTGGCTTTGATTAATTCAGTGATGCCCCAGCAGCGCTTGTTGTGATCGATGACTTCACCGGTATAACTCACCGCATCAAATAACAAGCCGGATTTATCCATACCAATTGCCAAACCGCGCGCATACAGTGCTTTGGTGTAATGCGCGACCGGGCGGCCGGTGCGGCGATGATACCAATCGAGCAGCCACACCCATTCCATCATATGGCCGGGTTCAACGGTATCGCCTTTGGCGTTAGGTAAACGCACCCAGTTATCGTCAAAAAATTCAAACAATACGCCGTGGGTTTCATCAAAAAAGTGCGTCTGGAAAAGCGCAAACAATTCGCCGACACGCGCTAGATATTTTGCATCATTGGTTGCATCGTAAAGCGCGAGGAAAGCTTCAAATAAATGCATGTGCGGATTCTGACGGCGGCAGGCGTAGGCGTAGTCGCCTTCGATCCAGCCACCCACAGCAGAACCAAAACGCGCATCCAGATGCGCAATTAATTTATCGGCTTCACGCAAATAAGATTCTTCATTAAACGCGCGATAACACCAGGCATTGGCGAGCAGGAAGAAGGCGTGGTCGTAAAGATCCTGTTTGGTATCGACGACTACAAAATCTTTATTGAGCAGATGGGTGTATCCGCCGCCTGCCGTTGGATGGGCAGCGGTTTGGAGGACAAATTCCAATAAATTTTTCGCAACCAATTTACCTTCGGGACACCAGCCGCGGTGATAGGCAGCAGCAAAGAAAAACGCCTGACGCGCCTGCACCCGTACACGGGTACTGGATTCCAGGTCGGGAATACCGGCGGGAGTTAAACGTTCGTAGTTGGCTTTGGTTACAGGCTCAATGCCGCGCGCTAACCAGAGAGGCAGGGCATCGTTTTTGATCCAGTGTTCGAGGCGACTGGCCGCCGCACGCAATGCTTGTGTCATAGAGATTCCCAATTCGCAGCGCCGCCCCTGGCGAGAAAGTAATGATCGGATTGTTTGCGGCTGATGTGACAGGGGCATTTTGCGGGAGGATTACACGCGGCGCAAATAAAAAACCCCGGCAAGCCGGGGGAGAAAAAAACACAACAGCGGGCTATGGCTTGGCAATTCATCACCAACAATTGCTGGCACGACCACAGGGGAACCAAGGCTCCGGGGAGAAAACCTGTAACCGATTACCAGTAAAAGACCATGAATGAAAAGGCCTTAGCGAGCGCATTATCTATAAACATGTAACCGGTTTCAATCTTTTTCTACATTTTCTTTTATCCATGTCATGGATATCAAATAATGGGGATAAAAAAATCCCCCGGCAAAGCGGGGGATTTCAGGAAAGCCGCCGCAATTATTGTGGCAGGAAGTCGAAGGTCTGGTTCAGCGTAGTGCGCGCCACATTTGAGGCGGGGAAGCTGATCAGTTTGATACGCTGGAGGATTTTCGCCTCAAGGTCTTTATCACCCAGTTCACTGGAAACCAGGCTCGCCTCCACAATTTTACCGCTGGGGTCGATAACGATCCTCACCACCATCTTGCCTTGCAAGGCCGCATTCTGGCGCAGGGCGCGATTGTAGATCGAATAGATAGCACCTTTGTGTTGCTCCATAATTTTGCGGATTTCTTCCTCGCTGCGCGCGGCTCCGCCAGTGCCATTACTGTTGCCAGCTGTTGCCTGACCGGATTTTTTAGTGCCTTCCGCCAAACCACTTTTCACTTTCGTCGTTTCGCGGCCCGATAAGGCAACACCTCCAGTATCGCGGCTCAAGGCAGCAGTATTAATGCCACCACTGGCCACCTTGGCACCGCTGGTGATCATCGCCCTATCGACCTGTGCAGCCTGGCCGGTACTGTTAGTTACAGTGGTTGCCGCTGTCTCCACAGCGGATGTTTGCATCATATCGCGCATTTCCGCGAGGTCGTCTTTGAACTGCATAACACCGCTATTCGCCGCTTGGTCGCGCGCTTTTTCCAGGGCCGCATTAGACGGCGTAGTAGATGGTGCTTTGACAGGCTCTTTCACTCGCTCAACCGGTTTTGTTTCCGGTTTTTTTTCTACCGGCTTTTCTTCCGGTTTTGGCTCGGGCTTTTTTTCTTCCGGCTTGGGCGGCTCCACCGGTTTTGGTGGTGGCAGCTCCTGCTTTTCCAATACCACGCGCGCTAATTGCGGCGGCAACTGTTCTTTTTCAGCGCGCGTCAACTCGGGCAATTCGATATAAGTAATGGGTAACGCGATACCAAAAAAAATCACCAGCAATACTGTGAGGATTTTTTTGAATCGCTCATCATCATTCGTCAATGACCAGGGCAAGCGCATGGTTGTAATGGCATGGCTACTCATTTCAACCTCCCGCAGGTTTATTGCTGGCTTCTTTATGCATTACCGCCAGGGCGATATTGCGATAATCCGCCGCAACGCAGGTTGCCATGATTTTTTTCAATTGTTCATAGGGGATTGCCTTGTCACCCAGGATCGTAATCGCCCTGCCGTCGGTTTTTTCCTTATCGGTTAACGGCGGCGCCTTGCTGGCCAGATATTTCAGCTCGGCTTCAAGCGGATCAAATTTAGGCGCATCCGTTGCCATCATTTCACTTACACCGCCAACGCGACGGCCGGAAAGGATAATGTCGTTGGCGTTAACCATGACCACCAGGGTTTCCTTGGGCATGGTGTCGGAAATCGAGGTGGGTAATTTTACGGTTTTATCGGTGTGCAATATTTCCACATCCGCCGAGTAGTTAATCAGCAGGAAAAAGATCAGCAAGGTAAAGCAGTCAATCAGCGGAACCAGATTCAGTTTGGGCACAAAATTCAAACGCCCGCGATGCCTGGCCATACGCTTGGCACGATGCGATTGTTTCATTGTTGCGCTCCTGCTTCAGGGCTCACGGCCTGGGTTTGCTCACCGGGCGGGGGCGCATCGCCGAGTGATACTTCGGGAAATAATTCGGCGTTGACAACCGAGGTTGCAACGACAGCTTTAAATGAACGCACCGTATCCATCACTTGCACCAGCGTCTGGTACTCAATACCTTTTTCCGACAACAAATAAATATCGCGTTTCTGGATACCTTTATCGCCGAGCTGGCGTTTGATTTCCTGCAGGTGCAGCGACAGGCTTTCATAGTCGTAATTGCCCGCCGCCGTTTTTTCAATTTTTTTCAAACGGATGCCGGCCGGATAATTAATATCAAAATAATCCGGGCGCACAATCAATTCCAATTGTGCGGGCGGCTCTTCCTGCTGTTGGCTCGGGCCAGCGGCTATGTCCGGCAATTTCAAATCAAGCACAGTGATACGCGACAGTACCATCCCCATCAATAACACGGGCACAAGCACTATCACGAGATTGATAAATGACGTTACATCAACGTCAGCATCTTCACCCTTGCGTTTGGATAATCGGCGCATGTGGTTTTTACCTCTGGCCTGGCATTATTGTTTAGCGGGGTTCGACTCGGAACGCTGACGTGCAAGTGCATCTTGCGCGTTGGTTAAAATGTTCAGGCATTTGACACCTGCCATTTCGAGGCTATCAATAATTTCCAAAGTGCGACTCTGGATCATGGAGTGCGCCAGCAACAACGGAATTGCGGTAAACAAACCAAACGCAGTTGCATTCATCGCCACCGCAATACTCGCTGACAACATCGCCGCTTTTTCAGAAGGATCAGCATTTGCTACTGCACTAAACGCCGAACTCAAACCATGGATGGTTCCGAGCAATCCCAACAGGGTTGCGATGTTTGCTAAAGTAGCCAGATAACCGGTGCGACGCTCAAGGCGTGGTACCGCTTCCATAACGCCTTCTTCCATTGCCGATTCAATATCCTCGCGGCGACTGGATTGCGCCATGCGTGACAAGCCGGCATTGATAATGCGCGCGACTGATGATTCGGATGTTTTGCCCAGATTCAATGCACCCTGGTAATCGCGTTTGTGCAACAGGCTCAGGATACGATCAAATGCATCGCGGTTTAATTTTTTAGCGTTGGCCAGAAAAACAAATCGCTCTACCACAATTGCCAAACCGACAATCAAAATAATACCGATGGGAAACATAAATACACCCCCATCCTGAAAGAAACGAATAATTTCAGTCATATTCATAACAACTTCCCCTGCCCGATCAATGATAGATAGTAAAAAAATTTCACGCTGCAGACGCAGCGCGTCTGATCAATTATTTATTCTGCGTCGCCAGCTGCTTCCAGCTCACGCGCCAATTCATCCCGCTCGACATGGCCAAACACGGCGTCTTCCTGGCTGCTCAGCATTTCCATTTCCAACTCAGGGCTTCCAGGCGATTGCCAGGGCAAAATATACATGACCCGTGGCTGCTCCTGATTACCCGTCACTGTGGTTTGCAAATTAATCCTGGCTTCGCTAACCATTTTTTTATCCGCTGAAGTTTGCGGTTTTTTTTCTTCCGCTGGCACTGCTTCTGCTTTGGTTGCCGCTTCCGCAGTGGCGGCTTGCCCAGCGTCCTGCGCACTAACATCAAATGCCACAACACTGAGTGCAAGAGTAGAAAAACTTATGAACCGCGACCATTTATTCATCGCCAGCTTCCTCTTGTGGTGTCTGTTCTGGTGTTGCTTGTGATGAGCCGTCCTGCGTTGCATCCGCTTGTGGGGCTTCAGCTTCAGTTGCAGATTCTGCAGCAGGTGCGGCGGCTTTTGGTTTGGGTGCTATGCCCAAGCGCCGCTGCAAATCGGCAATCCAGCTAGTCGCCAGTTTGTCTTCGCCGCCGATCAGTTGTAAATAAGCTTCATAATGCGGTAATGCCTCAGCACTTTTGCCCATATATAAATCGTAAAGTATGGCGATATTTTTATGGCTCTCGGGATGGAACGGCCACAGACTCAAAGCCTTTTTATAATTGGTTTCTGCACCGGAAAAGTTTCCCGCTTCGCGTTGCAAAATGGCCAATTGATTATAGGCATCAAGATTGGTGTGGTTCGCGGTAATCGCATCATTAAATGCTTGCTCGGCGCGCTTATCTTCTTTTTGCGCGCGATAAACCAAACCCAGATTGAGATAAGCGCCGGATAATTTGTTGTTTTCAGCAATCACTTTTTGCAACAGTGATTCCGCTTGCGCCCACTGCTTATTGTGCATGGCGCGCGTGGCATCGGTAAAATTTTGCTGCGCCTGGCGGCTCGCTGAAGTTTTGCTTTGCAAATAAGGATTGGGCGTTACCGGACCGGCAGGCAATATTGATGCACCCGCTGCTGCAACTGCTGGTTCAGCATCTCCGCTGGCGGTTTTGGTTTTTTTACCCGGCGCCGATGAACAACCAGCCAATACCATCACAAATAAAATGGCGATGAGCTTAGTAAATTTCATTGCTCACCTCCAAACGAGTTTCAGATTTGTTGTAGCGCGCAGGCAATAATTTGGCGAGCGCATCAAAGCTGCGTTTCACACCCTCATCATAGGTACCTTTCCAACTGCGTTGGGCATTGGCCTGATGAATTTCAATTGCCTTTTCTTCAAACGGATAAGCCTGCTCTTCCAATAAAATTTCATACTGTTCGAGCGCCAGTTCATCCAGATCTTTGGGGCGCTGGGAATTCATTAAATCGCGGCTGAGTTGTGCGTAAATTTCGCCAATCTTAAAACTCGCCTGGGTAGTAAATTCACTGATGCCGTAAGTTAATACCTGCTCTTGCGCCTTGAGTGCTTTTTCGAGCGCGGCGCGTTTATGCTGCAAACTGTTTTTGAGCGGCAGGGTTAATTGGATGCGGGTAAACTCATCATAGGCAGGCTGCGCCAATTCACTTTGCGCACTTGCGGCAAGGTAAGTGGAGCGATCGGTTTTTTCATTGCCGGCGCGGTTATGGGTAGTAATAATATTTTGCAGCCAGAACAAGCGTTTTTCTTTATCGCCCGCCGCCGCATACAATTCTGTTAATTTAAACTGCGCTTCAAGGTTGTTCGCCAGCGGACGCGGATACTCGGTAGAGTAGCGACGATACTGCTCAATCGCCTGAGCGCGCTTGCCGGATTTTTCATACAACTCCGCGCCCATATAGAGCGACTGGCGTTTTACATCCGGATCGGTGCTGGTGCGCTCCATCACTACCAATTCATCGGCCGCTTGCTGCCATTTACTTTGGCTCTGGTAAATCAAAACCATCTTGGCGGGCAAGGTGGATGCTAATGGGTGGTTGGGATATTTTTTGCGGAACCCCAGATATACATTCTCGGCTTGCGCCCATTTTTCCTGCTCAATTAAATAGACACCGGCATCGTATTGCGCCTTGGCTGCAATTTCCGTATCGGGCGTTACCGCCGTAATACGCAATAGCTGCTCGATGGCTGCATCCTTATCGCCAAACACCAGGCTTGCATCCGCCTGTTGGTAAATACTCGCGGCTATACGCTCACGCACCTGTTGCGCGCTGGGTGCGCCAGGGCTTTTACCGTAGGCGGGCAATAAATTTAATACTTGCACATAGGCCTGTTCGGCCGCTGCGTATTCCTTGGTTTCGAAACGACTGTGACCGAGGATCAACCAGCTGGAAAATAATAATTTACCGTCGGCGGGTGGCTGCCATGCAATCACACGCTCCGCCACCATTTTTGCATCGACGTAGCGATTTTGTTGCAGCAAATCATTTGCCGCTTCGGCCAACACCAAGACTGCGCGCGGATCCGATTTATAGGTATCAGCAAAATTAAGTGCATTCTGGATTTTGCGGTTTTGCCATTCCTGTAAACGATTATCAGGCAGGCTGCGTGCCGACTGGATCAATTGCTGCGGCAATAAAATGGCCGCGTAACCTGCATCGGCACCGCGCAATTTATCCATATAGCCATAGGCGACTTGCTCATAGGCAGCCATGGCCGCAGGTAAATCGCCCGCTTCATTGAGCGATTCTGCCAACAGGAATGTCATCTCGGCTACTTGCACATCTTTTTCGAAGGTGTGGACAAACTCGCGATACCATTTCGCCGCACGTGCAAACGCCGCCGTGGCCTCGGCATTTTTTGTGGCCTTTAATTGTTGCGCTTGGGCGTGTTCAAATTGCGCCAGCTCCTGCAAGGATTGATGCAAATACGCGAGCGCGCTATCGCCAATTGCGCCTTTGCGCTGCGTCCAATAATTGCTGCTGATGCCGTAGCGCTCAACAAAATCCTGTTTGGCAGGCAAGATCAAACTGGGGAAATCTCCCTGCTGGTAAACATCAATTACTTTAATACTGAAACTGGGCGCGAAATCTGAATCAGGATTGTGCTGCACAAAATGCTGGTAGGTTTCCGCGCTGTCAGTGAAACGCTTTTGATCGAGATACAATTGCCCCAATTGTTGGTAAAGCAAATATTCGTAGGCGCGGCTGCCACCCAATTGGGTTTGCAAATCACTGATGGATTTTGCACCGTCTAAATACGAAAGCGACAATGCCATTACCCGTAAGGTGTCCTTAACGAGGTTGGCTTTGGAAGCGCCTATATCTGTCAACGCAGCATCAACATCTTTTGCGTTGGTAGCGTGGCCAATTAATTGATCCATCACACCGGCAAAGGATTTGAGCGCGAGATCGTAATCGCTGCGTTTAAATTGCGCCCAGCCTTTCATGTAGAGTGCATTTTGTTGCAGCTCTACATTGTTGCCTTTTACCACTGCATCGTAATTGCGTTCCGCCGCGGCGTAATCGCCATCGGCAAAGGATTTTTCTGCGCGGCGGAATTGTGTCTCCGCCATAAATTTGGAATCGGGATTGGCGCCCGCTAATTGATCAAGTACTACTGCTGCTTCCGCAGTGCGGCCATCGAGCGACATAGCCTTGGCAAGTTTATAACGCAACTGGTCGGCCTCTATGCCTTTCACAGGCTTGGCTCCAGTTGACTGTACTGTTAGCAACTCACTGTACATGGCGATTGGCTTGTCGTAATAGCGGCGAGTGTCGCTCGCACTAAGCTGGGCTTTTTCACTGCGCGCCATTTCCAGGTCCGCCAGGCGCACCATAATTTGCTGGCGTAGCGCAGGCTCTTCAGCAACCGATAAGGCCCGCTGGTAACTCTGTTCTATGCGCGCCATATCGAGCACAGCCACTTTTGCTTTGGCATCAGGCAATTTTGCTGCGGGTAAATCCGCGAGGGTTTTGCCGCGTCCATCATCGCCCAAACCAACCACACTGCACCCTTGCAATTGCACAGTGCCGCCAACAATAAGCGCGATCAACGTGAAGCGAAAAAGATGTTGGTTAAGGTGCATCATTCGGGTTGCTTCCTTAACTCGGTGTCATACAGACGCGCCACCGCGAGATGCGCTTGCGCCAGATAATTATTCAAGCGCTTTTCATGCGCCGCGAGTTGTTGGTCCACTTGCTTGCGCAACAATCCGCTTTGGGTGGCGATGAGCTGGTCGGTAGTGCGCAAATGTGCAGTGACTTCTTTTTGCAAAACTTGCAAGCGCGCCAGGGTCGGTTGGATATCCATACTGGTGGCGGTAATTTCCTGGATGTGCTGCCGGGTCTGGGCAATTTGTGCGAGGCTATCGTCAATCGATTTTAATTCGGATTGCTGCGCCGCTAATTGTGCAGGATATTCCTGTGCCGCGCGCCACATTAAAATACCGCCGAACATATTGATGCGCGTTTCCAACTCAGCAGTATCCTGTCCCGCAGCCTTCATGTGTGCGATTGTCTGCTGGCCGCGCTCGATACGCGCATAAAGTGCGCGCGTCTCTTCGTCGGCCAGTGCCATATAATTTTCACTGTTGCGGATTTGTTCTAATTGCTGCGCCCGGGTCGTGCGCTCCGCTTGCAATGTTTGTTCTTTTTGAACGATAGAGTGTTGTGCGAGCTGTTGCTCCTGGCGGCCGCGAGTGGCTTGTTTTTGCAACAGCAATTCACGATAGGCATCGAGTTTGGGCAGCCAGTTTTGCAGCAGGGTTTGCAAGCGCAGTAAATCGCGTAAATCCAGCACCGCCGTTTGGAAAACGTTTTTGGCAAATAATTCGCTGAGGTAGGCGGAGCGGGTTTTGATAATGCTGGTGCCGTCCAGTTTCAACCAGTTCTGGCCATCGTCAGTCACCACTGCCGTGGGCGCCCCCTCTGCTGAGGTATCACCACTCAATATTTTTTTTGCGTCTTCAGCAGAGAGCGGCTCACTGCCGATCAGAGTGAGCAACTCGCCTTCGGTGAGGGTCGCGCGCATATCGCGGATTAACTGGATTTCGCGCGTCAACAATTCTTCCGCCGATTGATAGGCAGACACAGCCTCCCCTTGGGCGCCCAATTTTTCGTAGGCATAGGGCAGTGCGAGCAGCGACTCTTGCACAGCGGGATACATCAAACTGCGCGTGCGCAATAATTGCCAGGGTCTAAGCGCTTGTTCGTATTCTTCCTGCGCAACCGCAGCCCAGCCGTAACCCAGGAGCGCTTGGTTGGCGAAGACTCCATCGAGCCGCACCTTGGTAAATTCACGGATAGCGGCGGCGTATTTTTTTTCTGCGATATAGCTGTAGCCAATCGCCGTGTAGGCTTTATCTTGCAACGCCCACTGCTCTTTGCGGCGCGCCGGGTTATCGGCCAGATCGATCTCAGCCAGCTCGCTAAAAAATGCCTGTGCGTTAGCAAAATCGCCCTCGCGCGCGTGGGCTGCACCCAGGTTATACAGCGTGTAGGGGCTCCAGCGCAGTTCGTCGGTATCAATATTTTTCAGGGTTAAATCCGCATAATTTTTATTGCGGATGCGGATGTTGATTTGCAGGGATTGCATCTGTGCGCGCAGCGATGGTTTGAACTCATTGCTGACGCGCGCAAAACTTTGTTCGGCCGCAGCCCAGTCGCCACGGGTGTAATGCAGCTTGCCGAGATAAAACCAAGCGGCATCGCGCACGGCTTGCGGGCGACGCTCATCTTGCAGGATCTGGTTGAATACCGCTTCGGCATGGCGCTGCATGCCAAAAGCGAGGCTGACGCCACCGGCGATCAGCTCCGGGTTATCGCCATGCCCCTGGATACCATTGCGGGTGTCGGCGACCATCAATTCAGCCAGCGCCCCTATGTAATCCTGTTGGTAGTAGTTATAGAGGGCTACACCGTAGCGTAGATCGGCTACGGAGGTGAGGGGTTGATCTTTGGCGTTGGTCGGACTAACTAATATCACAGCCCCCAACAGCAGGATCGAACGCCACACAGAGTTTGTTCTGCGCATTACATCTGCCATTGTTTGATATCAAAAACCGGCTGTAATTGCGCGCTGGAATCGATAATACGCAACTCCAGCACCACCGGTTCCTGGGCTTTGTTAATCACGATTTTAGCGCCGCGCTTGTAATCCTGTTGCGGCCCGCGCCCGGTAAAAAAGGCGCTGATTTCATGTTCGCCCGCTTTCAGGTTGCCCAGGTACAAACGCTGTACACCGCCGCGGAACAGCGCCTTGGTTTGTTTGTCGGTATAGAGTTCACTGGCAACCAATTTGTTATCGACCTCCAGCTTGATTGCATCCAGCGCAAAATAGGCGCCCAGATCCATAGAGACATAGACCGCCACCTGGCTGCTGGCGGGATAGAGCAATTCCTCTTCCAGGATCAGCAAGTCGCGGTTCAAGGTAAGCACCGATTCTTTGAGGGATTCCACTTGCTCCGCACTTTTGGCGGGGCCACCTTCGGCGGGGCCACCCTTGGCGGGCGCTGCGGTTTGCGCAAATAGCTGGGAACAGCACAACAAAGAAGCCAAAACAGCCAGCTGGAACCACTGGCGCAGGGGGTGGATCATGCTCTTTCTCCAAAGAATGGGGGGATGGCCAGCGCAATGCCACCGGCAATCCAACTGCACTTAGCATTTTGTAGACCAACTGGGACAAGGCGATAAAAGCGGCTAATTATGGAAGCTGATTGGCTTTCTGGATGTGACCTTGAACACAGTTGATTTTGAATCGGGGTTACTTTTTATGTCGCCAATTAACAATTTACGCGCAAGTTGTATAAGCAATAACCGCACGCTTGGCCGTATTGAAGCTTAGAGTGTTTTTATCGGACGCGGGAGGTTTATTCGGGTGGCTGCAACCCCTGGCTATAGAGCACCTTTCCCGCACTGGTAATGATGACCGCGTCAAAACCGGGGAGTTTATTGATAATCGCCAGGCCTTTCTCCGGACCCGAGATAAATACAATCTTGGTGAGCGGGTCTGTATCAAATCCGGCTGGACCGAGCACAGTGACGCTGTTAATCCCGTGTGCCGATTTACCGGTGCGCGGGTTAATGATGTGATGCACACGCTCGCCATTCTGGTCGATAAAATAGCGCTCATAATCGCCCGAGGTGGACAGGGATACATTCACCAGTGGCAGGGTGACTGCCACCGCTTCAGCGCGCGGGTTTTTGATGCCAACCAACCACGGGCGCCCCAATTTATCGCCAATCACCCGACTATCGCCCCCAGCAGTGACATGCGCGTGGGTTACGCCAAACTTGTTTTGCAAAATCTCGGTCGCCTTATCAACGGAGTAGCCCTTGGCTATTCCCCCCAGGTCAATATAGACACCGGGATGCTCGAACCAGACGGTATTGGCCTCTTTATCCAGATGGATAAACCGGTAGTTGATTAGCGGCAGCAATTCTTCGCGCTGTTTTTCGCTGGGTTTGAGTTTTTTTCGGTAGTCGTAATAACGCGCGAGGGAGGCGAAGGTGATATCAAATACACCATCGCTCAGGCGGCTGTAATAGAGGGATTTGTCGATGATCGCGGTCATTTCGGCAGAAATCTTTAGCGGTTTTTCTGCACTGGCCTTAGGCGCCAATTGATTGACCCGATAGAGTTCGCTGGTTTCAATAAAGGGGCTGAAGGTCTGGTCAATCCGGTGCATTTCATCCATAACCGCCTGCACCGCCTGTTCGGCCTTCTGGTCATCATCAAGCCACAAGGTGACACTGACATTGGTGCCCATTATCCCCTGCTCATCGCCGTGCCATCCCGCCAAACACAGGCTGGCGAATAACAGGCTGGCAATGAAAAAGGCCGCACGAATGACCTGGCGCAGGGCTGGCATCATAAATTCATATCAACCCGATAGTGGGTCTTGCCCTGTTCATCTACCCGATCTTCCCGGGAAAACATGGCGAGTATATCGATCGCATGGGCCGACTCAAAAAAGGATTTGGGCGCAGCAATTTCACCGCTAACCTTGCCACCGTTGGGTGCGTTCAATTCGATTTGCAAGGCGACATCTATCGGCCCGCTCAGGTGGAAAAGCTTGGCGCTGACGCCGTTTTTGCCGTTGTCGTTCAACTCAATCCCATAGCTGCCTATATCCAGCCAATTGCTACCAGTATTAACTCGCGCCCCATTCCAGGTGACGTTGCCCTTGAGCTTCTGCAATACATTGCCGCGCAGGCCAAGTTCATCCACATGGGCAGAGAGCTGCCCTTGGACAGGTACAGGAATACGCCCCTGTACCAGCGCTACCGGCAGGGAAACATCGGCATCATGCACCTTGATCGAACCACCCAGACCACTGCAAACCTCACCCTCAAATTGCTGGAGCGGCAGCTTGGTCGTTACCTGCGCACAAGGCGACAAGGTCAGCAGCGAGAGCGGGCTCAATCTCCAGCTCAACTGCCCGAGCGAATACTCCCGCTCCGCCGTACGCACACTGGCCAGGCTGGCGCGGCCATTCCAAAGGCTGCCCGTCACACCACTCATCGAGATACCGGTGCCGCGAGTCAGCATATAAGCCCCCCAGATAGCGGGGATGTTGCTGATCACAAATACCAGGAACAGCACAATCCCGAGTGGGACCCAGAGTTTTTTAGGATTGTTGAATAAAACGGGTAAACGGCTCATAGGGCTGGTTTCAATCGCGTTCAGGTTTCATCAACCCCCTGAACGGGGATCGATAGTGTTTAATACGGTTAATGGGCTTTTTGCAGACGCAGGTTCACGGTGACCTGCCCGGGATCATTGGTCGAGGCAATCGATAAATCGCTCACCGTAATACCCTGCTTGAATTCCAGCTCATACAACCATTGCATCAGCGGGCCGTATGCGGCGCGATCCAGGCGCACACGTGCCTCGCCATTGGAACCCGGCTGAAAACCACTCATGCTCAGGCCATTGGCGCGCAGGGTGCTATCGATCAGGCTGCTGATATTTTCATTGCTCGCACTGGCACCGGCATTGCGGTATTGCTGTATTTGCGCTGCCGCAATCTGCACTCGCCCCAAGGTTTGGGTCGAAGCGGTATTGGCTGCCAACAACTGGTCGCGCTTGTTCTGGATCGGCACCAATACCAACAACCACAGCAGGTAGAGCAATACCGCAAGGCCGCAACCGAGGATCAGGGTCTGGTCGCGGCGGTTGTACTTATTGAGCAGGTTCAACAATTGGTTTACGTAATTCATGGCGTCTTACCGATTAGGGATTCTTGGTCACTTTGAGGCGTGCAGTCTGCACATTGCCTTGCGCGGTAAAGCTCGATGTTTCGGCATTTAAGCCCTGGCTGCGGATATGCTCGCTGAGCGATTCAAAGGCACTGAAACTATCAGCCTGGATATTGATATTCAATTCGCCAGTTTCACCGGTGTAGGCAATACCTTTGATGGACACATTCGGCTCCTGCGCAATCTGTGGCAGCACCAGGGTCAGGAGCGACATCACACTGGCCGACTGGCTCACTGGCTGGCTTTGCTGTAACAGGGTATTGAGCTGTTTCTCGGGATCAACGATCCGCCCCTGGGAAATCACGCTGCGCGCGGTAGTTTCAATCTGCTGGCGAATCTTGAGGTTTTGGCCGCCGATTTTGTGGATTTCAAACAGCAAGGTGCCAAGATAAACCGCCACACAAACACCGGCAAATATCGCTATTGGCTGCCAGAGTTTCCACCAACGCTCGATCGGTAGACGCTGGGAAAAATCGCCCTGACAAAGATCGATAGAGCTATTGCTGTAATCCAGTGCCCACTCATCCGCAAGGGTTTGGCTCGCGATGCGCTCTTGCAGTTCAGCAGGGATCAACTCACCCAAGATAGCCAAATCGGTTTCATTTGCCGCACGCAGGTGCAGGTTGGGCAGGCTGTCTACCCGCTCCTGGTCACGCAGTAACATTTGCAGCGCCATGCGCACATGCTGCTGCGCGACGCTGAAGCCCATAGTACTGGCGTAGCGCAGGTAAACCTGGTTCTGGTACAGCCCGAGCGACCAGTGATTGTAGCTATCGCTAACGGCCTCAGTGGCCAAGGGAAGCGTCAGGGGTGCGGTCCAGCAGCGGGTAACTTCAATACCCAGCGCAGCCAGCTCGGCAAAGGCACCCTGCAACCAGGTTTTGTCGGCAAATGCGACTACAACCTTGCCATCAGCCGGGGTTCCCAACGCAAAATGCAGATCTTCCACATCGCCCACTACCGAATCTTCCAATTGGAACGGTAGGAGGTTACGCAGGTGTTTTTTCTCTTTATCGCTGTATTCCAACTGGCGCGTATTGACGCGGCTACCGGGCAATATCACCCAAGCTGATTGCGGCTGGGCCAGTCTGTCACCCAAAGCTGCACGCAGGGCTTCGCGGTCGCCGTTCGCACCTTCGTCGGCGGGCGTACCGTCGGCACCCAGCCAGCACCAGCGAAAGCTGTCCGCCAGGCTTTTGCCGTCATCAGAAGTAGCTACAGAGAGCACCAGTTGCATGGACATAATTTGCTCAATTCTTGTTAAAACAGGTTGTTGTTGAATCGGGTTGTTGTTGACTCAGGTTGCCATTCAATCGTTATTGTTCAATCAAATCGGGATTAAAGCCTACTTAACCAATTCGTCATCGTCTTCTTCATCTTTTTTGTGATCGACCGTCGGCCATTCAAATACATCATCGCGCCGGATCACCTGAAGCGTACCCGGCTCGGTGCCGCGTTTCATCAAACTGCGCATGCTGCGGCGCTGATCAACCAGTTGTACCGTGGAATTCAGCCAAAAATAGTTGGTGGCCGTTTTCAAGCCTGCGGTAGCCAGCGCCCGGCCCGCAAACATCGCATTCCAGGCCTCGGTGACGGCCGCTTCCCCGGCAAAACCGGCGACGGGGCGGGTCTCGATAAATTGCGCCATGTCCACCGGATTCATCGGTGCCAGGGTGTCGGCACTGTTGATGCACAACAGCAGGTTATTGAAACCCTTACCGTAAGGACCCACCATATCCAGGGTGTTGATATTCAACCCCGCATCCGCCACCGGCATGGCGGTGATAAACGGGCGCAACAACGTCACCAGCATCGGGTTTTCATTAAAACCACGCACCAGCCGCAGCTCCTCAATCGATTTAAACAACGCATTGGCGGCGCGATATGGCTCTTCCATACCTTGGTAAAAATTAGATTCAGCGCCGCCAGAGCCGGACTCAGCTTCGTCCGCATCAATCCAATCAACCACTCCGGCGAGCAGGGCCTCGGCCTGGTTCTGGTCGAGCGGCAGCTCCGGAAATGTCTGCAGCAAACGGATAAAACGACGCTGCGGCTCGCTGTAGCGCTCAGGCGTCCCGTCTGGCTTGGTCAGATCGATGGGCGTCGCCAAATCATTCAAATTAAACTGGGTAGTGGCATCAGTCAGCTTGGCGAAACCATTTACACCCTCATCCTGGATAGGCACTTCACTGCCCCAGGGTTCCCCCAGATAATCAATATTCGGGTCAAGATCCGCCTCGCGAAACATCAACTTGGCGACTTCTTCTGTCCCCTCCAAAAACGCACGCGCCTGGGCTCCGTGCCAGCGGGTTTCCGCGCGCGCCAAACCCAATTGGTACTGGGCCGCAAACTTGACGCTCAAGCCCGCCACCAGCGCCACAATCAGCAATACCAGCACCAGCACGGTACCGCGTTCGCCGTCCGGTCCACGCCGGTTATTGTTGCTGTTCAGGCATGGCGAAGAGACGCACACTGCTGCCGACTCCTTTGAGTTGGATGGTAACCTCTACTGCCAGGGGTAAATCCTGGGCGGTGGCACCTTGCTGGGTATTATCTGGCCATTTCTGTAGCCAATCTTTGGAAAATTCGCGGTCTTCCAGCGCAGACTTGCCCTTGGAGCCTATCGCCCCCTGGTGTAAAAAGCGCAGCTGCACATCTTCGACGTTGTCCAACAACAACTGGTGAAAGCCGTCTTCATCTTCCATGTCAAGGTCAGACAATTCGAGGTTGCGCTCCGGCAAATAATCGCGCCAAAGCTGGCCGTCCAGCACTCGGTAACCCACTATTTGCAGATCACTGCGCGGCAAATTGGAGAAGTTAACCCAACCGCGCCGCTTGAATAGCAAGAGCGTCTGGTCTGCATCCGCCCCCGAGGATTTCAGGCTTTCCGCCTGGAATACCGTGTTTTTATCTGCATTTGCCGGGGGCAATACATGGCGCAAATCCGCGGCAATAATCTGCCATGCACGATCGAGGTGATTGATCTCAGCCAGCACTTCATTAGTGCGGGTAGCACCATTGTCCGCCGCGTTGAGCGATTCAAAGGCCATCATCGCGATCAGCGCTGAAATCACCAGCGCAATCAACACTTCCAGCAGGGTAAAACCCCGTTGTGGTTGGATCTGGCTCTGCAACTGGCCCACGTTATTGCACCTGCTGCTGTATAAGTTCAGGGTCACTGATATAACCAGTCAGGAGCGCCATCGCCGGCTGGTCATTATCGACCGCTGAGCGCCCCATGACTGCACCTTCTGCCGTGCCCAGGAGGCGCACGCTAACTTCGATTCGCTTGAAACCGGGAACCGGCATGGTATCCATGGCAATGGTTTTCAGTTGCCACTGCCAACGCAAACCCGCCATATCCACAGTGCCGGAATCTTTTTCCGGCACTTTATAATCCGGCAGCACCTTTTTGGCTTTCTGCTGCTGGAGCAGGCGTATCCGTGTTAACTGGTTTTCCGCCACCCAATAGGCGTAAGTCTTATCGCGAATCGCCGCAGAACCATCCAATTGGGTCATCACCAGCGTGATCAGGGCCGGCAGTGCCATGGCCACTATCATCAATGCAATCATGGCTTCCAAGAGGGTAAAACCGCGCTGTCTGGTGCGCGGTACCGGGCAGTCCAATAGCGGGATTTTCATCGCCCACGCTGCTCCTCTTCCACCCGTTTTTCTTCACTGACCCAGTGCAACTCACCGGTCAGATCCAATTCAAAATGCTCGGTTTCTGTGGCTGTATCCGTCTGTACCCCATCGGCATAAATGGCAATTTCGGTCTTGCCCGAACCATCGCCACTGGGGAAAAAGCCCATTACCGGATCCTGGTATTCCAGCTCGGGGTCAAACTCCCAGAGTTCTTCGTCAATCACAAACTCGATCACCTGCCCTTCCGGCAAACAGTGCTGGCCCAGTTCCGGCAGATCCTGCCATTGACGGTCGCGCACACGGCGCCATTGGTAACACCACTGCTCTTTTCCGTCGATATCCTGCGCCGGGCGCAGCTCGACAAACAGGCCGTGGCTCTCGCCTTTCAGCACCGATTGCTCGGCGATATAACCGGCCTCCAGCATAAATTCCTCGGCCTCTTTGCGAGTCATATCCGCTGCGGCATTCCCTCCCACCGCAATGGAAATCACCCCCACCGCCATACCAATGATAAAGACCACAAAAATGATCTCGATCAGGGTAAAACCTCGTTGGCTGGATTTCACTGGAGCTGCCTTTAGGGGTTAAAACTTATTGCTCGTCCCAGACGCTGACATCGGCATTCTGGCCTTCGCCGCCACTCACACCGTCGGCGCCCAGGCTGTAAATATCATATTCATGACCTTCACCCGGGCTCATGTATTGGTAGTCATTACCCCATGGATCTTTGTTCAGGTTATCGATGTAACCGCTGGCCTTGAAATTACGCGGCACAGGGGCGATGGAGCTTTTGGTCACCAGCGCCTCCAGGCCCTGTTCAGTGCTCGGGTAGTTGAAGTTGTCGATACGATAAAGTTTGAGTGCAGTTTGCAGCGAACTGAAGTCAGCGCGCGCTTTTTGCACGTTGGCCTTATCGAGGTTGTCCATCACATTGGGCACCACAATCCCGGCGAGCAGGCCGATGATGATCACTACCACCATGATTTCTACCAGGGTAAAACCCGCCTGGTGCATGCTTGCTTTCATCATTCTCGTCTTCATTGTTGTTGGCATGATTGTCTCCTGAAATATCACTATCAACTGGTCTGCAAAACCCCGCCCATTCACACTAACTGAGCTTGGTCATCTCGAAAATCGGGGTGAGGATCGCCAATACAATTACGCATACCGCTCCCCCCATGAAAATAATCGTGGCCGGCTCCAACAAGCCCATAGCCACCCCCAACATCATTTCCAGCTCGCGCTCCTGATCTTTAGAGGCGTTATCCAACTGCTGCGGCAGGGTGCCGTTGGTTTCACCGCTGGCGACCAATTGCACTAACAGTGGTGGGAAATGGCCAGTATTCTCCATGGCGCGGCTCAGGCTCATCCCCTCGCGCACCGAGGCAGCCACCGTGTCACAGGCCTCTTGCAGGATTTTATTGGTCATCACCTGGCCGGAAATATTCAGCGCCTGCAACAGCGGCACACCACTGGCGGACAAGAGGCTCAGGGTCGCGGCAAACCGCGCCGAGTTGATCTGCTTGACCAGCTCGCCGATCACCGGCAAACGCAGTTGTATAACATGCCAGGCGCGCAGTCGTTTGGGGTCGCGCATCAGGCGTTTGACAAAAAAGTACACTCCCACCAGCGCCACCAACAAGTAGAGCCCGTAGTTCATCAAAAAATCACTGGTGGCGATGAGCCCTTCGGTCAGAGCGGGAAGTTCACGTTTGCCCTGCTCGAAAATCTTGACCAGCTTGGGCACTACCAAAACCATAAGCGCGACAATCACCGCGATACTTACCACCAGCATGACTACCGGGTAAATCATCGCCATCTTGATACGCTGTTGCAGTTGCTGGCTGGTTTGGGTGTAATCCGCCAGCCGTTCCAGTACCGGGCTCAAGTAACCGGAACCTTCACCCGCCCGCACCAGTGCGCGGTACATATCGTTAAACGCAACCGGGTTGTCGCCCAGCGCCTGGGCCAAGCTAAAACCTTCCAATACGCGGGTACGTACCTGCAATACCACTCGCTTTACATTGGCCTTTTGCGATTGCTTGGCAGTGGCGTGAAGGGCTTCATCGAGCGGTAAGCCAGACTTGACCAACGAAGCCAACTGGCGAGTAATCAGGCTCAGGTCCCGGGTACTGAGCTTAGATGCGCGGCGACGGAAACTGGCTGCAATATTCCCACCCTCGCCACTGGCTGCTGTCGCTGAAGCATCAGCTGTAGCGCTCGCAACTTCCAATGGCTTGAGTTTTTTAGCACGCAATTGGGTGCGAATATGACGCTCGGAATCCCCTTCAAGGATCCCTTTGACAGTTTTGCCCTCTTCGGTTAACGCTTTGTAACTGTATGCTCCCATGATCTACATCCGCTACAACTGGGTGGTGACGCGCAGCACTTCTTCAATGCTGGTGATGCCTTTAAGCACACAGTTGCGGCCATCGTCACTCATGGACGGGCTGTGTTTGCGCGCCTCAGCCAACAGCTCCTGCTCGCCCGCCTGCTCATGGATCAGGTGGCGCAGGCGCTCTGTGACTTCGATCAATTCATAGATACCCTTACGGCCGCGATAACCCTGCTGGTTACAGTGTTTACAGCCGCTCGGTGCCGGGCGCCAGATAGGCGTTTCGTCCGGCAACTTGAGCATGTCGCGCTCGGCTTCGCTCGGCATGTATTGCTCTTTGCAATGGCTGCAGAGCACACGCACCAGACGCTGCGCCATCACCACTTCAATACTGGACGCCAGCAGGAAGGGCTCAACGCCCATGTCTTTCAGACGCAGCACCGCGCCAATCGCGGTATTGGTGTGCAGGGTCGATAACACCAAGTGACCGGTGAGCGATGCCTGGATCGCGATTTCGGCAGTTTCGCCGTCGCGGATCTCACCGATCATCACCACATCCGGGTCTTGCCGCAAAATAGCGCGCAGGCCGCGCGCGAAGGTCATATCAACCTTCGTATTTACCTGGGTTTGGCCAATGCCAGGCAGCAGGTATTCCACCGGATCTTCAATGGTGAGGATATTGCGGCTGCGGGTATTGATATGGCTTAAGCCCGCATAGAGCGTTGTAGTTTTACCCGAACCGGTTGGACCAGTTACCAGGATAATCCCGTGCGGCTTGAGCAGGTTTTTGGTCAGGCGGTCATAGACCAGTTGCGGCATTTGCAATTGTTCCAGCCGAAGCTGGCCAGCAGCTTGGTCGAGGATACGCAATACGATACGCTCGCCGAACGCCGAAGGAATAGTCGATACCCGGATATCCACCGCATGGCCAGCGAGGCGCACAGTAATGCGACCATCCTGCGGCAGGCGTTTTTCGGCGATATCCAGACGCGCCATTACTTTCAGACGCGATACCAGTACCGGCGCCAATTCTGCCTTGGGCGAAAGGACTTCAGTCAATACACCATCTATACGGAAACGTACCGATACCCGGTCTTCGAAGGGCTCGAGGTGGATATCCGAGGCACCTTCGCGCACGGCTTGAGACAGGATGGCATTGATCAGGCGGATAATCGGGGCGTCATCATCACCGGCGAGCAAGTCGGTGCGGTCGGCCAGGTCATCTGCCATGGACGAGAGGTCAAATTCATTGCCTAAATCTTCAGCGGCGCGTTGCGCAGCCCCATCGCCACTTTGGTATTCACGTGTAAGACGTTTTTGGAAATCCTCCGCTGGCAGCTCTTCCAGCATCAAGTCTGGGCCAAAAATCCGCTGCAATTCCAACAATATATCCAGCGTCAAACCGGGCTTATGCAACACCCGAGGCATAAGCCCAGGTGCCAGCTCTTCCAGCATTACGCCGTGGGCAGAGGCAAAACTAAATGGCAAACGCTCATAGACCGAGGGTTCAGCAGCGGTTTCATTGAGCGCCTCATCGGTTAGTGGCAGCGACTCCAATACTTGCTCGCTCACGACTATTCCCCGGTGGGTTCAGCAGCGCGCGCTGCGTCATCTTGAGCTTTCTTGGTCTCTTCAAGATACTTCTGAATCTGCTCATCCCACTCAGGCAACATAGGAACATCACTCTTGGTTGTGAGTATTCCGCGTGAATGCTGGAAGCCCAACTGCTCATTTCGGATGGCTCTATACTTTTCAGCTGTAGCCCCCGTCAGTACTTCATTTGTGCGAGTAATAGTAGGCTTGAGGAAAATCAGCAGGTTGGTTTTTCGCTTGCTAGCGCTTTGAGAGCGAAACAGATGACCTAGTACAGGAATACTACCCAGAACTGGAACGCGTGTATCCCCTTTATTAACCTGATCCTCAATCAATCCACCTAGAACAACCGTTTGACCATCACCTACGAGAACTTGCGTTTTAATTTCCCGCTTGCTTGTTGTGGGACCATTTGGCGAGTTTTGTGTATTACCAATTACTGATGAAATCTCTTGCTCTATATCCAAGACCAAACTGTCACCTTCATTGATATGCGGTGTAACTTTTAATTTAATACCTACGTCCTCACGGTTAACGGTATTAAATGGACTGGAGAATGAGGTATTTCCATTAGTTCCACCAGCCGAGTTCACACCGGAATACGAACCCGTCACAAAGGGGACTTGCTGCCCTACAAGAATTGACGCTTCACTATTATCGGTGGTTAGCAGGCTTGGAGTAGAAAGGATGTTGCTCGACTCAGTCGTTTGCAACAATTTCAGCACAGCCAAAAAATCAACCTGACTACCTAAACGCCCCACCCCAAAAACCGCCGCCTGAGCTGAGGCGATACCACCGGCCAAACCACCCAAGGCTGAATCATCGCCTGGATTATTCAACATATCTAACGCAGGCGTGGCAACATTCGAGGCTGGTCCGCCGTTGGTAAACCCACCAAAACCACTATCTTCGGAGGAATATATCCATTCAATTCCTATCTCTTTCGCATTATTACCGGTAATTTCCACGATAATCGCTTCAACCAGCACCTGCGCACGGCGGATATCCAGACTTTTGATAATGGATAACATGGTGTCCATAGTGTCCACATCGGCGGTGATCAATACCGAGTTGGTTGCTTCATCTGCTTGTACCGCAGGCGGGGTGGCATTAGCCGGTGCCCCCTCAGCAGGCTTACCCTGCCCCAGGCTTTGCATCATGCCCGAGAGAACCTTGGCAACTTCCTCTGCTTTGGCGTACTGGAGGTATTCCACGCGCACATTGTTGTTTTTGGATTGCGGGCGATCCAGGTCATCCACCAACAGCTTAAGTCGCTGGCGAGTCAAGTCATCGCCGCTGATCACCACAGCATTGGTGCGTTTATCAGCCACTATCACCGGCGGAGAAGTGGTCATACCGCGGTTGGGATCAGGCTTTTCCAATTGGGTCAGCATGGCAACCACATCAGCCGCATTGGCATAGCGCAACACAATGACATCGGTATGTGTGACCCCAATCTTGTCCAGTTGCACCACCAGTTCATTCATCCGCGCAACGTTGGCGCGAGTATCGGTGATAATCAGGGCATTGCTAGGCTCATAAGTGGTGAGGTGGCCGTACTGCGGCACCAGCGGACGCAAGGCCGCAAGGATCTTTGCAGCGCTAGTGTTTTTGAGCGGTATTACCTGGGTGATATAGAGGTCATCTTTGTTGGTGACATTATTTTCCGTCGGGATCGGCAAGTTGCGCGCATCGCGGTTCATCACAATACGTACAATATTGCCGCTCTCTACTGCTGTAAAACCGTACACATCCAGGGACGCAAGAAACAGCTCATAGAGCTCTTTGGCGTTTAATGGCTTGCTATTGATGACCTTGATCGGGCCACGCACCTTGGGATCGATAATGAAGGTTTTACCCGTCAATCCGGCAATGGACTTGATCACTTCCTGGATGTCGGTATCGTTAAAATTGACTGCCCAGCGGGTCTCACCCTGGGCATCAACCGGTTGCGCCTGCACTTGGGCATGGGCGGCACCACTCATACCGATAAGCGTTGCCAGCAACAGGCCGCCGATGATGTTGTTATTGTTACGACCATGAAACCGGATCACGAAAACCTCACTTGAGCATTACGTCTAGGTTAACTGTACTGCCACCGCGCCTGATCTCCAGGTTCGCCGATGTGGCACTACCCATACTTTTATAAATTTCCATAATTTTCCCCGGGCTGCTCAATGGCACGCCGTTGACTGCCGTGACTATGTCATCGGTTTGCAGCCCCAGTGAATTAAACATCTCCGCATTGCGCCCCGGTCGAATCTTGTAACCGACCACCTGGCCGCCCTCGCGGTAAATACTCATCGCTACCACATCCGCCAAGGTTTTGCTTGCTGCTGCGGCCGCAGGGTCAGCACCAAAGCGTGGCGAGTCAACTACCGGGCTTTTATCAACAGACAAAGGAGGCTGCTGCTGGTAAGGGGGATTGGCATAACCGCCATCCTGAGGGCGTTCAGTACTCGCCTGGGGTGGAGCAAAAGAAGTTGTGAGCTTGGGCGCGTTGGGATCTTCCTTAAACAACCACAAAGATTCGAATGAGCCATTATTGTTGATAATGACCCGCCCATCCAACACCTTGGCCAGGGTTACATTGTTACCCGCTGGTAGGGTATCACCCACGGCGTAAACATCAGCGCGCTCGCCCGAGGCGATAATAGCGCGCCCGGCTTTTTCTTGATTGCTCCCCAGCACACCGCGCAAAATCAGGTTGAGCTGGGTATCAGTCGCATCATTTTCGATACCTTGGGCCGTCGGTTGGGCTTCGGCAGGCGGAGGCGCTTCCTGGGCTGTATCGCCAAAAGGTGCCAAGGCAGTAATTTGGGTGATATTAACTGCATCAGGTGCAGCCGCCGAGCCAGACTGGGCTTCAGCAGCCACCAGCGTCAGTGATGCGGGAGGAATTGTCGGGGCAGGAATCACTAACCATAACAGACGCGCCAGGCTATGGCTGAGCCAGATCACCAAAAGCAACATTACCAGCCACTGCCAGCGCTGGAGAGGAACCCGATTTAAAAGCGCAAAAAAACGGCGCAGCTGGACTTCCAACTGGGCAGTGCGCTGCTCAAAGGCGGCTCTGTGGCTAAGTAATCTATCTTGCATAGGTTTGACTGATTCCCTCATCCGGGCTATACGACATGAGCCTGCGGGATGGCAATTAGTAGTCGTATCAAAAGCTTAGTGCGTTATGTTTATCAAAGCCATGAGATTCTACCCCATCCCCATTACAAAAGCGAAATAGTAAAGTGGGAGTGCGAAGTCGCTCGCGACGCGAGTTTCGGCGCATTTTGGATAACAGAACAGCAGGGAAGTTCACAATAAATGAAAAATGCGACAGATGCCGCAAAATATAAGGGGTAAAACGCAAAAAACCCTGATTGCAGGAGGGGGCAACCAGGGTTTTTACAGGATGACCGGCCAGACCTTGGCAGTAACCGTGCTCGATTCCATTTTACTCCTTGCTAAAGCCGCTTCCTGCGACAATCTCCAATGGTTGTCATTATTGATGAATTAGACGTCATGCAGATAGTGGCGGATATCGGTAAGTTTTGTAGGAAATATCGCACAAGACTGCCAGCCAAAACGACTGCAGTTTTGGTTCGGTGGGTTTATAATCCGCCGCCCTCCTTCCAACGCCACGAGAAAACACCATGCCGCCCAAGACCTCACCACCCAAAAAGAAAGGCGTCGATTTTGAGCAGTCGCTCAGCACCCTCGAAAGCCTGGTAAGCCGCATGGAACAGGGTGATATGACCCTGGAGGAATCGCTACAAGCATTTGAAACCGGCATCGCCCTGACGCGCGAATGCCAAGCCCGTCTCGCCGCCGCTGAGCATCAAGTGAGCAAACTGGTCGAACAGCAGGGCAACATCAGCCTCGAACCTTTCGATGCAGAGGAAGGCGACGCCTGATGCAAACAGATTTCAGCCAATTCACCCAGCAATGCCGGGAGCGTGTCGATAGCGCCCTCAATCACTACCTTCCCACCAGTGATGATCCAACTTTGCTGCGCACTGCCATGCGCTACAGCCTGTTTAATGGCGGCAAGCGCGTGCGCCCGATTTTGGCCTATGCCAGTGCGCTGGCAATTAACCCCACAATCGACCTCAGCCTTATCGACCCGGTCGCCGCCGCATTGGAATGCCTGCACTCCTATAGCCTCGTGCACGACGACTTGCCCGCCATGGACGACGACGACTTACGCCGCGGGCAACCCACCTGCCATATCGCTTTTAACGAGGCGACCGCCATCCTCGCCGGTGATGGCCTGCAAACCCTGGCGTTTGAACTGCTGACCACTACCGCACTGCCCGCTACCATCCAGATTAACTTGATTCGCTCGCTCGCCTGGGGTTCCGGCGCAGAGGGAATGGTACTCGGGCAAGCTATCGACCTGGCGGCAGTGGATCATCAACTGAATCTGACGCAACTGGAAACCATGCACAGGCACAAAACTGGAGCCCTGATCCGGGCCAGCGTCGCTATGGGCGCCACCTGTGCTGGTGCAGATAAGGAACAGCTTGCAGCATTAGACAATTACGCAGCCGCTATCGGCCTCGCCTTTCAGGTACAGGACGATATCCTCGACGTCACCAGCGATACCGTCACCCTCGGCAAACAACAGGGTGCTGATATCGCACGCAACAAACCGACCTATGTATCGCTACTTGGACTGGAGGCAGCCAAAGCCAAAGCGGCAGAGTTACATCGCCAGGCACTTGACGCATTAACCGGGTTTGGCACAAGCGCGACACCGCTGCGCCAATTAGCCAGCTACATCGTCGAAAGGTCGAACTAGCCAAGACTCCGGCAAGCCGCCTACAATAGCCTTCCGTGAGCGGCCAACCGCACAACTATAAATTGATGACTTGCATGCATAACGAAATCCCCACCAGCCGCCCGCTTACTCCATTGCTGGATGACATAGATTCTCCCGCAGACTTGCGCGCATTGGATGAAAAGCAATTGCCCCAGCTCGCCGATGAGTTGCGCGCATTTTTGCTTTACAGCGTGGGGCAAACTGGTGGGCATTTCGGTGCCGGTTTGGGTGTGGTGGAACTGACTATCGCCCTGCATTACGTCTATGAAACCCCCGCCGACCGCCTCGTCTGGGATGTGGGTCACCAAACCTATCCGCATAAGATCCTAACCTCGCGCCGCGAGCGGATGATCACTATCCGCCAGGGCAGCGGCTTGTCCGGCTTCCCCAAACGCGAAGAGAGCGACTACGACACTTTTGGGGTCGGCCACTCCAGCACTTCTATCAGCGCCGCGCAAGGCATGGCGATTGGGGCCAAAATGGCAGGGATTGAACGCAAAGTTGCTGCGATTATCGGCGATGGCGCCATGACTGCCGGTATGGCCTTTGAAGCCTTGAACCACGCCGCCCACACCGAAACCGATATGTTGGTTGTGCTCAATGACAACAATATGTCTATCTCGCCCAATGTCGGTGGCTTCTCCACCTACCTCTCCAAAATTTGGGCGAGCAAGTTCTACAACTCCCTGCGCGAAGGCAGCAAACAGGTGCTGGGCAAGATCCCGCCCGCCTGGGAATTTGCGCGCCGCACCGAGGAACATTTCAAAGGTTTTATGTCGCCCGGCACCCTGTTTGAAGAGATGGGGTTCAACTATGTCGGACCGATCAATGGCCACGACCTGGGTGATTTAGTGCGTTGCCTGCGCAACTTGCGCGAGATCAAAGGCCCCAAACTGCTCCATATCATCACCCAGAAAGGCAAAGGCTTCGAACCGGCCGAACTCGACCCGGTTGGCTACCATGCGCTCAACAAAATCGAACCAAAAAAAGCAGCGATTGGCGCAGTCGATGCCCCGAAAAAGCTGAAATACCAGGAAGTCTTCGGCCAATGGCTGTGTGATATGGCCGCGCAAGACCACAAACTGATCGGCATCACCCCCGCTATGTGCGAAGGCTCGGGCATGGTGGAATTTGCGCGCGACTATCCCGAGCGCTTTTATGATGTCGCCATCGCCGAACAGCACGCCGTGACCCTCGCCGCCGGTATGGCCTGCGAAGGGCAAAAACCCGTTGTTGCCATCTATTCCACCTTTTTGCAGCGCGCCTATGATCAGTTGGTGCATGACGTTGCCCTGCAAAATCTCGATGTGACCTTTGCCATCGACCGCGCCGGACTAGTGGGCGAAGACGGTCCCACCCACGCCGGCAGCTTTGATATCAGCTTCCTGCGCTGCGTCCCCAATATGGTGATCGCCGCGCCGAGCGACGAAAACGAATGCCGCCAACTGCTCTACACCGCCTATCAATATCAAGGCCCCTCAGCCGTGCGCTACCCGCGCGGAACGGGTACAGGCGCTGCGCTTGAAAAAACCATGACCGCATTCCCCATCGGCAAAGGCCTGCTGAAGCGCGACGGCAAACAGGTCGCCTTACTGTGCTTTGGCACCCTGCTACCGGTTGCCCAGCAGGTGGCCGACCAATATGGCTACAGTCTGTGCGATATGCGCTTTGTGAAACCGCTGGATGCCGAACTGATCGAACAAATGGCAGCCAGCCACCAATTGCTGGTGACGCTGGAAGAGAATGCGATTGCCGGTGGAGCTGGCAGTGGCGTGTGCGAACACCTCAACAGCCGCGCCCTGACGGTGCCGGTATTGCAACTGGGTTTTGGCGATGAATTTGTCGAACACGCCAGCCAGAAACAGCAGCTTGCAAGCCAGGGGCTGGATGCAAAATCCATCGCCGAGCGCATCAGCCAGCGTTTGAATACCGCCGTCGCCGATACCAAATTAGCCGCTAGCTAAACCCGAGTGGATGGCACGCCGCCATCCACTATTGGACAACTTGCGAGGAGCCCCTACCTTGCCATCCACCAAAGCCAATCACGCCCAGGGACTACTGTTATTCCGTCTGCATAACCAGCAGGTGTTTGCCTTGGGCACACTCAAAATCCAGGAGCTGGTACCCTTCCAACCGGTTACCCCCATGGTCAACCAGCACCCGGGCATCCTGGGTGCGCTCAATGTGCGCGGGCAAACCATGCCAATCGTTGACCTGGCCGCTGCTATCGGCAAAGGCACCACCCCCAAGGACCTGCTCGCCAGCAGCTTTATCATCATCACCGACGTACAGCGGCAAAAAATCGGCTTTTTGGTGCGCCAGATTGAACGGATCGCCGATGCCAACTGGCGCGATATCAGCGCGCCTGACAAACTTCTGGGCAACAGCACCTACATCACTGGCGTCACCAAAGTGGACGACCAACTGGTGCAGTTGCTGGATGTGGAAGTGATTATGGCGCGCCTCTTCCCGCTCGATCCCTCCAAAGCCACTGCAACCATCACCGATGTAGAGCGCGAGCAACTTCGCCCGATGAATATCCTGCTGGTGGACGATTCGCGCACCGCACGCAAACAACTTAGCGACTCACTCGACGCCATCAACGTGCGCTACCAAGTGACCGACGACGGCCAAAAAGCGCTCGACATAATGCGCGCCGCCGCCAACAACGGGCAACCCATCGACATACTGGTAAGCGATATCGAAATGCCCGGCCTCGACGGCTACGAACTCGCCTTCGCCGTGCGCGACGACAAACAACTCGCCAGCGCCTACATAATCCTGCACACCTCACTTTCCAGCAGCATCAGCGTCAGCCAAGCCCGCCAGGTCGGTGCCGACGAAGCCCTCACCAAGTTTGATGCGCGCGAGCTGATCGATGGGATGTTGCGTGGGGTGGGGAAGAAGGGTTAGGAGATCACATGAAGTGGATTAGTATTTTTCTAATCGTATTGTCGAATGCGGTGCTTGCCGAGCAAGGCGCCTGCGTCGGGAAGATGAAGTACACATATCTTGATCAGGGAATCGAGTTATACGCCACTTCTGCTAACTGGGACTTACCTAAAGGAGTGAAAGAGGCTGAAGAATTGGGAATGTCGTATGCTGTGACATTTCCTTCAACAATATCCAATCATGAGTTCATGTGGGCCGACGTTTACTTTGGCAAAGAGCGGAACAATCCAGTTTTTGAAACATCACTAAAAGTATCAGGGGATGAGCGCTTAATAGGCAAATTTTCAACCAGCCTTGAGGATATTGTTTTTTATATTCGAGTTTTGTACATGGTGGATTGTAGCCAAATCATTTTAGAACAGCGATTCGAGGGCTGAGTCGAGCACCCAGCTCATTGCAGAACTTCTATACCCTGCTAAAACCAACACATCACTTATCACGCCCTTGCTTGTAATCGTAATCCGCATCCTGCGGCAATTGCCCGAACAGCGCTGTGATTTCACGCTGCCTGCGTCTTTGAACAAATTCAGTAAGCGCTTGATTGACTGTGGCCTTTTCAGTGGAAAACCCACCAACTTGCATGGCCTCATTAAGCAATTCGGTATCGATTGAAAAATTTGTCGCCATATTTAAACCTCCCATCCAGAGAACTTACACACCAGCTCACACAAACCAATATGAACAAGTATAAAATCGAAAAAAACAGACAAATAGCATTTGATACCAGAGCAACTCTAAATAAAAATAGGCTACCCCCTAACTCGTAATAAGGAGAATTTATGAACTTTGACATGGCAATAACAGATAACTACGCATCATTTATCGACAAAGATTCTGGTGTGGCGGTATTTGTAGACTCTTTCGACAATCACGAGTTTGAAGTACGAATTGGAACCATTCATGAGTCCGAACTTGCAGGAAGTGTTTTTGCAGAGACAAGCGATGAACTTAATGCCAAGTTAACCGCGCTTTTTTTAGCTAAACAAAGAGCAAAGTAATGGGAATTTCAATAAACGAAATCGCTGTTTTCGAAGCCATCTTGAATGAAAAATTTTCCAAAGAGCGCTTGAAATTCAAGATGTCGGTTCATTTTGTGAAGGACAGAATGAATCACCCTAGAAACACCCCCGCCATCACGATCACTGAACTTCAGGGCATATTTAATCGGCTGACCACCATCTACATAAGCCAACTTATGCGCCTAAAACACAATGACTCGTTCAACGTCCGTTGCACAAAATCAGACATTAATATCCCCTGTGCAATGTCAAAAATTAAAGACACCACTGGAAAAGACAACCGCGAAGTAATTGCAATCACGGTTATGCGCAAAGCCGATTTTGTTTCAAAAGATCCCATCGAGTTTAAAGTGTAATTGCTGCTTATGCGGCAATACCTCCCACTCCACCCGCAAACCTTTCAGCGAGAAAAACGATAGCTGCCAGTGAGTCACTAGCCTACACTTTGCCCCCAGAAAAATCGCAGCAGCCCGAGCGAGACCTCAATTCAAACCGCTCGCTGCATCACCCAAAAAAACTCTTTCAAAACCGGAATCAGGAGCCTTTATGAAATCACGCGCCGCCATTGCCCTCGCTGCGGGTAAACCACTGGAATTAGTCGATATTGATGTGCAAGGCCCCAAGGCGGGTGAAGTGTTGGTGCGCATAGTGGCGACCAGTGTCTGCCATACCGACGCCTATACCTTGTCCGGCGCAGATCCTGAAGGCGTGTTCCCGGCGGTGCTCGGCCACGAAGGCGCGGGGATTGTGGAGGAGGTGGGCGAAGGTGTGACCAGCTTGAAAGTGGGCGACCATGTAATCCCGCTTTACACCGCCGAATGCGGCAAGTGCAAATTCTGCCTGTCGGGCAAAACCAATCTGTGCAGCTCAGTGCGCGCCACCCAGGGCAAAGGCTTGATGCCCGATGGCACCACCCGCTTCTCCCTCGATGGCAAACCGCTATTCCACTATATGGGTACCTCGACTTTCTCGGAGTACACCGTTTTGCCGGAAGTCTCCCTCGCCAAGGTCTCCAAAGAGGCGCCGCTGGATAAAATCTGCCTGCTCGGCTGCGGCGTCACCACTGGCATAGGCGCAGTGGTTAACACTGCCAAGGTCACACCCGGCTCTACAGTCGCAGTGTTTGGTCTGGGCGCTATCGGCCTCGCGGTGATCCAGGGGGCGCAGATGATGCAGGCTAGCCGCATTATTGCCATCGACATCAACCCCGATAAATTCGAACTCGCCCGCCAGTTTGGCGCTACCGATTTTGTAAACCCCAAAGACCATGGCGCACCCATCCAGCAGGTGATTGTGGATATGACCGACGGCGGCGTGGACTACTCGTTTGAATGTATCGGCAATGTGAATGTAATGCGCTCGGCACTGGAGTGCTGCCACAAGGGCTGGGGCGAATCGATCATTATCGGCGTGGCAGGTGCAGGCCAGGAAATCTCTACCCGCCCCTTCCAGTTAGTCACCGGTCGCGTGTGGAAAGGCTCGGCGTTTGGCGGGGTAAAGGGCCGCAGCCAGTTACCCGGTTATGTGGAGCGCTATATGAAGGGCGAGATCAAGATCGATGAATTTATCACCCACGATATGCCCTTCAGCAAGATCAACGAGGCGTTTGATTTGCTGCATGAAGGCAAAAGCATCCGCACTGTGCTGCATTACTAATACGGAGCCAACATGAGTCAATTAACTGAAATCGCCGCCTATAAATGCTTTGGCGGCTGGCTCAAGCGCTACAAACATCATTCCACCAGCCTCAACTGCGAGATGATTTTTGCGGCCTATTTACCACCGCAAGCGGAGACACAGAAAGTGCCGCTGCTCTGGTGGCTATCGGGGCTGACCTGTACCGATGAAAATTTTATGCAGAAAGCGGGCGCCCAGCGGATCGCGGCGGAATTGGGCATAGCGATTATCTGCCCGGACACCAGCCCGCGTGGACTCGACTTGCCCGGTGAGCACGACAGCTACGATTTCGGCTCAGGCGCAGGTTTCTATGTGAACGCGACCCAGGCTCCCTGGGCTGCAAACTACCGCATGTACGATTACGCGACCCGCGAACTGCCCGAGTTAGTGATGGCCAACTTACCGCTCAATGGCCGCGAAGCCATCAGCGGCCATTCCATGGGTGGCCATGGTGCCTTGGTATTATCACTGCGCCAACCTGATCGCTATACCTCGGTGTCGGCATTTGCGCCCATTGCCAACCCTATCGATTGCCCTTGGGGCGAAAAGGCGTTTACCGGCTACCTGGGCAGCGACCGCAACAGTTGGGAGCAATACGATGCCTGCAAGCTGATTGCCACCGGCCAGTCGCAGCAGGAATTGTTTGTCGACCAGGGGGAAGCAGACAATTTCAAAACAGAGCAACTCAAACCTGAACATTTGCAAGCGTCATGCAGCGCAGCAGGTCATCCGCTCATTTATCGCAGCCACCCAGGTTACGATCACAGCTACTTTTTTATCGCCAGCTTTATCGAGGATCACTTGCACTATCACGCCAAACATTTGTTTAACGGCATCTGATCAGGAGTTGAAACCAAACAGGGAAATTTAAAAAAGAGATTTACTCGGGGAGAAGAACGAAAAACAGGAGATTGCTCAACGGAGGGAAATCTAGATTGCAGGAGCGTGATAGCTCAAATCCTTCTGAGCTAGCTAAACCACTCACTCATTTCATGGTCACGCGAGATATTTATACACTTGGATTTTTAAAAAACCCAATGCGCCCCGCCATAAATGTGATCTATATCCTGTATTTGTCACCGAATACGTCAAGCTATTACACAGCATTACAAAAATTTTGTGATTGTCGTCAAATAACACCTACAAAAAAGGCGCTTTAAAGCGCCTTTTTTGGTAGTGCCTATTCATTAAAAAATTTCTTCACCCCATCAAACCAACTCGACTGTTTCGGTGAGTACTTCCCGCCTTTCATGGTCGTTTGGAAATCGCGCAGCAATTCTTTTTGTTTGCCCGTGAGGTTAACCGGCGTCTCCACCACTACACGGCAAAGCAAATCGCCGACGCCACCGCCACGCACTGGTGTTACCCCTTTTCCGCGCAGCTTAAAGAGTTTTCCGGTTTGGGTTTCGGCCGGGACTTTTAATTTTACGCGACCATCCAGCGTGGGAACCTCAAGCTCACCACCGAGTGCGGCATCGACAAAATCGATGGGGACCTCGCAATAAAGATCAGCACCATCGCGCTTGAAAATATTGTGTTCACGCACGTGCACTTGCACATATAAATCGCCGCTTGGGCCACCATCTGCCCCCGCCTCACCTTCGCCGGACAAACGGATGCGATCGCCTGTGTCCACACCAGCAGGAACCTTAACAGAAAGGGTTTTGGTTTCTTCAACGCGCCCTTGGCCGTGACAGGATTTGCATGGATCGGAAATAATGGTGCCACGTCCGCGACAGGTAGGACAGGTTTGTTGCACCGAGAAAAAGCCCTGTTGCATACGCACTTGGCCATGACCACCACAAGTAGTACAGGTGACTGGTTTGCTGCCAGCTTTTGCACCTGAGCCATCACAGGTTTTACAACTGACAAGTGTGGGAACTTTGATTTGTACGCTGGTGCCCTTAACGGCTTCTTCCAGGCTCAGCTCAAGGTTGTAGCGTAAATCGGAACCGCGCGCTGGGCCGCCGCGGCCGCCACGCCCACCGCCGCCACCAAAAATATCGCCAAACACATCACCAAAAATATCGCTGAAATTATTAAAGCCGGCACCGCCGCCCATACCTGCCTGCCCATCAACACCAGCGTGGCCATGGCGATCATAGGCTGCACGCTTGTTATCATCGGAAAGCACTTCGTAAGCTTCGTTTGCTTCTTTGAATTTTTCTTCCGCACCGGGATCATCCGGGTTTCTGTCCGGATGGAATTTCATCGCCACGCGGCGGTAAGCTTTTTTCAATTCTGCCGCGTCAACATCTTTTTTGACGCCGAGCACTTCGTAGTAATCGCGTTTTGCCATGGTTACACCGATAGTAGAAATGTGTTTTACATTTCAAATAATAATTTCATCGTAGCCCGTATGGAGCCTAGCGGAATACGGGATTGATCAGTTGCAACGGCGCCTGAATTTTCCTGTATTTCGCTAGGCTCCATACAGACTACATTTGCCGGATTCTTACATGACAAATGCGGGCATGAGCCCGCATTTGTTATTGGTACTTACTGATAAGCGATCGAAAGCTTATTTGTTGTCTTCTTTCACTTCTTCAAATTCGGCATCTACTACGCCGTCATCTGCTGCTTTGCTATTGCCGCCCGCTTGTTGCGCGCCAGCACCTGCACCCGCATTTGCACCCGCCGCTTGTTGTTCAGCGTAGAGTTTTTGTGCAAGGGAACTTGATGCTTCAGTCAGTTTGGTAGTTGCAGCTTCGATCTTCGCGAGGTCATCGGCTTTGGCAACATCGCGCGCTTCAGTCAATGCGGCTTCGATGGCTGATTTCTCTTCCGCTGTCGCTTTATCGCCCGCATCTTTCAGGGTTTTTTCGGTTGCATGGATCAAACCTTCCAGTGTATTGCGCGCAGTTACCACTTCCGCAAACTTGCGATCTGACTCGGCATTGGCCTCCGCGTCTTTGATCATTTTCTGGATTTCGTCATCACTCAAACCGGAAGAAGCCTTGATTACGATGGACTGTTCTTTACCAGTGGCTTTGTCTTTCGCACTTACGTTCAAAATACCGTTGGCGTCGATATCAAAAGTCACTTCAATTTGTGGCATGCCGCGCTGCGCCGGTGGTATATCGCTCAGATCAAAACGGCCGAGTGATTTGTTTTGCGACGCTTGCTTACGCTCACCTTGTACAACGTGAATCGTTACTGCAGTCTGGTTGTCATCCGCAGTCGAGAAAATTTGCGATTTCTTGGTCGGAATCGTGGTGTTTTTATCGATCAACGGAGTCGCCACACCGCCCATGGTTTCGATACCAAGGGTCAGCGGAGTAACGTCCAACAACAATACGTTGGTAGTATCGCCTGACAACACCGAGCCTTGAATTGCGGCACCAATGGCAACGGCTTCGTCCGGGTTTACATCTTTACGCGCTTCTTTGCCGAAGAAATCCGCAACCGCTTTTTGCACCAGTGGCATACGGGTTTGACCGCCTACCAGAATTACGTCATCAATTTCACTCAGCGATTTACCTGAGTCTTTAATCGCTTGTTTTACTGGCTCCATGGAACGGGTAACCAGATCTTCAACCAGTGATTCGAGTTTTGCACGAGTCAGTTTTACTACCAGGTGTTTTGGACCGGTTGCATCAGCAGTGATGTAGGGCAAATTCACTTCAGTTTGCTGGCTGGACGACAATTCGATTTTGGCTTTTTCTGCCGCCTCTTTTAAACGTTGCAGTGCCAAAGGATCGTTGTGCAGATCGATACCGGTATCTTTCTTGAAAGTGTCAGCCAGGAATTCGATCAAACGCATATCGAAGTCTTCACCACCGAGGAATGTATCGCCGTTGGTTGAAAGTACTTCGAATTGGTGCTCGCCATCTACGTCTGCAATTTCGATAATTGAAATATCGAAAGTACCACCACCGAGGTCGTATACAGCGATAGTGCGGTCGCCCACGCCTTTATCCAAACCGTATGCGAGTGCAGCAGCGGTTGGTTCGTTGATAATACGTTTTACATCAAGACCCGCAATACGGCCGGCATCTTTGGTTGCCTGGCGCTGTGAATCGTTGAAGTAAGCCGGTACGGTAATTACCGCTTCGGTTACTGTCTCGCCGAGATAATCTTCAGCGGTCTTTTTCATTTTCTTCAATACTTCTGCAGAAATTTGTGGCGGTGCTTTTTTATCGCCCTTCACTTCTACCCATGCATCACCGTTATCGGCAGCAACGATTTTGTACGGCACCATGGAAATATCTTTTTGCACAACGTCATCTTTGAATTTACGGCCAATCAAACGCTTTACCGCGTACAGGGTGTTGTGCGGGTTAGTGACCGATTGACGCTTGGCGGATTGACCAACCAGGATTTCGTCGTCATTGGTGAATGCAATAATCGACGGCGTAGTGCGATCGCCTTCGGCGTTCTCGATCACTTTTGGTTTGCCGCCTTCCAATACAGATACGCAAGAGTTGGTGGTACCCAAGTCGATGCCGATAATTTTGCCCATGGTGTTGCTCCTAAAAAATGCTATTTGTTGCTAAGTGCAAAAATGGATTGACTTGCACTGAATTGTTAATGAGTTGCCCTTGTTGACGCCGATCAGCAGCGATTTGCGTTTAACTGGCAGTTGGTTTCTATATTGGCGCGGGCGACATTAATTCAAGCCCGACGCACAAAAAATCCTCAGGTTTTTTGCGATTTCCAGGGCACATCAAGGCGCTTTGGATACCACCACCATCGCCGGGCGTACCAAACGACCATGCAAGGTGTAACCTTTTTGGAAACAATTAAGAACAGTGTTGGGCTCTACATCCGGATTGGGTACAGCCGAAACCGCTTGATGCAAATTGGGATCAAAAGGCTCACCTTCGGGGCTAACAGCGACAACCTGATGGCGCGCCAGCGCATCGACAAAAGATTTGTGGGTCAGTTGGATACCTTCAACAACTGCGGCAAATGTTTCATTGCTGGTATCGATAGCCGCAAGTGCGCGCTCCAGGTTATCCACGACCGGCAATAAATCATTGACCATTTTTTCCAGGCCAAACTTATGCGCTTTCTCAATGTCCTGCTCGGCGCGACGACGGGCATTTTGTGCTTCGGCTTGTGAACGCAGGGATTGCTCCTTGGCCGACTCATAAGCAGTTGCAAGGGTAGCCAACTGCGCTTGCAGGGCTTCAAGGTTCGGCTCATCGGCAGACTGGGGCTGCTCGGCTACATCTTCGGCCGGGTTTAGCTCGGCGGCATTTTGAATATCGGTATAGTCTTGGGTCGACACTGTTTTCTCCAATCGCAGGTTGGGCGGATGCAAGACTGATCCGCTGAATTACTGTGGGGGCTATATGGGGCTGGGGCGGGGGGATTCAAGTTTTTATCGCCAAAGTTTTTACAGCTAATCGGCAAATGGACTCATCACCGGCAAATAGGTGCAAACTCCTCCACTCAATTCAGAGCAAAATCCCCCCCCACAAAAGCAACCGTAATCTTCATATGACGCAGAAGCATAAAAGCCGTAGTTATTGGCTTAAATACTATTTGACAACGTTGTCTCGCTAGCCTAATGTCATGCGACTCTGTTCATAACTTAGCCATACCCCCGGAGATGCCATGTCACTGCGCGTTAAAATCTGGATCCTCTCCGCCCTGATCCTTATCGGCCTACTGGGAATCATGCTGATTGGCTTGTTCACTGTCCGCTACTCGAGCAACCAGGACAATGCGGCGCGAGTAGAACAATTGCTCAATAGTACTTATGCCACTGTGATCCAGATGGAGCAGATGGCCGCACGCGGTGAGCTGGACGATGCGACAGCCAAAAAGATCGCCACTACCCTGCTGCGCAACAACTTCTATCACAAGTCAGAATACGTTTACGTCGCCGATGAGAAGCTGAATTTCGTGGCGGCGCCGCTCGACCCGCAAATCCACGGCACCAGCTTCCATGAATTTAAAGATGGTAATGGCCGCAGCGTGGGGGAAATCCTGCAAAAGGCGGTCGATAAAGCCCAGGGGCAGCTTGCCCGTTATCACTGGACCCAAAAGCAGGCCGATGGCTCAATTGAGGACAAGCTCTCCATCGCCAAGCTTTCACCTCGCTGGAAATGGGTGGTGGGCACGGGCATTGGTTTTAACGAGGTCAACGCCCGTTTTTGGGAAACCGCCAAGTGGCAATTGAGTGTTTGCGTGCTGGTACTGCTGATCATTGTGGTACCAGTGGTGTTATTTGCGCGCAAACTGGAGCTCGGCCTGGGCGCGGAATTAAAAGAGGTGTTGACGTTGGTGCGGGCAGTAGCAAGCGGCGACCTGACCGAGCGCAATGTCCATCCGGCCCCAGAAGACAGTATTTACGGTTCGGTCGTGCGGATGCGCCATGCACTGCGCGAAGTTATCTCCGGCATAGCCCAGATGGTAGCGCGCCTGCATTCCATCAGTGACGATATAGTCCACAAAGCCGAAACCAGCACTGCTATGGCGGAAGACCAAAGTATCAATACCATCAAGATCGCGTCCTCGGCCGAAGAATTCAATATGCAGACCAAAGATGCGATGCAGCAGGCCAAAATCGCCACCAACCAGACGGATCACGCCTCCAAAACCGCAACCCAGGGACAACAGCTTATCTCCAGTGCGGTTAACAGTTTTGTCGAGATCGACAACAGCGTCACCCAGACCCAGGGCAGCATTGATGACCTGGCCAGCCGGATCAAGAGCATTTCCGCGGTTATCTCAGTGATCAGCGAAGTCGCCAATCAGACCAATTTGCTCGCGCTCAATGCGGCGATTGAAGCGGCGCGCGCAGGTGAACAAGGGCGCGGCTTTGCGGTGGTGGCCGACGAAGTGCGTCAACTGGCGCAACGCACCACCCAGGCGACCAGCGAAATCAGCGATACCATTACGGCGGTGCAGAACTCCAGTCATATCGCCAAACAAAATATGGATAACATGGTGCTCCAACTCAAAGCAGGCATCGACCAAACCCGCCAGGGCGGTGAAATTGTGGAAAGCGTGCGGCGCGAGACCGATGAAGTCGCCAACATGGTGGCCCATATTGGCAACTCGCTGGTTGAACATGTGCAGGCGAGCAGCTTGATCCTGGAATATGTCAGTCAGGTGGAACGGTCGTCGCTCGGCACCAAAGATGCAGCGCGCGGTACGCTTATGGCATCCCAGCAAATTCGTGATGCCTCCGACGAACTCAGCCATCAGTTGGAAGGTTTCCGCTTGTAATTACCCGTTTATGCGACGCAGGACTGTTGCCACCCTCACCGCAGATACTGTATAAATAGCCAGACACTTATTAACCTGAGTATCCGGCTTTTTTATGGCAGCAATACGTGCGAGGCACCCATGCTCACTCACCTGAATATCCAAAACTTTACCTTGGTAGATAGGCTCGACCTGGATATCAAACCCGGTATGACAGTGATTACCGGTGAGACAGGCGCGGGCAAATCCATTGTGCTGGATGCCCTGGCACTCACCTTGGGTGACCGCGCCGAAGCAGACCGGGTACGCACTGGCGCCAGCCGCGCCGACATCACCGCCAGCTTTGATACCAGCGCCATCCCCAGCGCCCAGGAGTGGCTGCTCAATATGGATTTGCAGCAACCCGATAATCCGCAGGAATGCCTGCTGCGCCGCCTGATCAATAACGAAGGTAAATCCAAGTCCTACATCAACGGCCAGCCGGTCACCTTGCAGCAACTGCGCATCCTGGGTGAAATGCTGATCGATATCCACAGCCAGCACGAACACCAATCGTTACTGATCAAAGATACCCATCGCCGCCTGATCGACGAATTCGCCGGACAAACCGACCTCGCTAGACAAGTGCGCCTCGCCTTTCGCGAGTGGCAGAGCCGCCTCGAACACTTTATCCACCTGCGCGATAACGCCGCCGATGTCAGCGCGCGTTTCCAATTGCTCAGCTACCAATTTAACGAGCTGGAACAGCTTGGCTTGCAATCAGGTGAACTCGCCAAACTGGAAGCCGAACAGCGCAGCCTCGCCAACGCTGAAGAAATATTGCATGGCAGCCAACAACTGGCCGCCTTTTGTGGCGATGAGGAGCAGGGACTGGGAGTTAACTTGCATCGGGCACTGCACATACTGCGCAACCTGCCGGAGAAATCCGCTGCCCTTCAAACAGCCGAAGAACTCCTGACCAGCGCGCAAATCCAGGTTGAAGAAGCCCAGCACGAGATTGATCGCCATATCGACAGCTTTAACCTTGACCCGGCGCGCCTCACGGTAGTAGAAGATCGTCTCTCGGCCATTTACGATTTGGCACGCAAGCACCGGATCCAGCCAGAAGAGCTGCCCGTGTTTATCGATAAACTCAGCGCGGAACTGCAACAGTTGCAAGGCGGCGACGGAAAACTCGACCAGCTTGCCCAGCAAGTTGAACAGGCAGAAAAAGCTTATCGCCAGTTGGCTGAACAGCTCTCGGCCAAACGCAGCAAAGCGGGTACCAGCCTCGCCAAGCAAGTGAATGAACAGCTCAAGTTATTGGCGATGACCAATGCCAACCTCAGCGTCAGCCTACTCCCACTCACCGATAAACCCGGTCCCCATGGGTTGGAGGATGTGGAATTTTTAATCAGCACCAACCCCGGCCAGGCACCGCGCCCACTGGCCAAGATTGCCTCGGGCGGTGAGTTGTCGCGCATCAGCCTGGCGATCCAGGTGATTACCGCCAAAACCTCGGCCACCCCGACGCTGGTATTTGATGAAGTGGATGTAGGTATCGGCGGGGCAACCGGCGATGTGGTTGGCCAGCTATTGCGGCAACTGGGCGAACGCGGGCAAGTGATTTGTGTAACCCACCTTGCGCAGGTAGCAAGTAAAGGCCACCAGCATTTGCAGGTCGTAAAAACCGCCAGCAAAAAAAGCGCCGAATCCACCCTGGTAGAACTGACCGGCGAAGGCAAGGTGGAGGAGATTGCACGCATGCTGGGCGGGCTGAAAATTACCGACCAGTCATTGGCCCATGCGCGGGAAATGCTGGCGCTTTAATCCTGCTAGAAGATAGAAACAAATCCGCGGGAACCGACAATTAAGAGCGCACTAGAAAAACAGTAAATTTGAAAGTCCGACGTGATTGGAACTACGGCCGAGACTTAAAAATTAGGTGAACTTAAAAACAAAAAGGGGCGATATCAATCGCCCCTTTTTTACTACCTGTGTATCACGACTTCCCGCTAGCGTTTCTTCCTTACATATAGCACCAGGCTATGATCGGTCAGTTCGAAACCATATTCGGCGACGATGCGTTTTTGCAGGGCTTCGATTTCATCATTATGGAACTCAATGATGGTGCCGGAATCTATATCGACCATGTGATCATGATGCTCGCCGCGCGCTACTTCAAATACTGAATGGCCGCCATCAAAATTGTGCCTCACAACCAAACCGGCGGTTTCAAATTGGGTCAAGACCCGATAAACCGTTGCCAAACCTACGTCATCACCCTGTTCCATCAGCGCTTTATATACATCTTCCGCGCTCATGTGATGCTTTTCTGAGGATTCGAGCATTTGCAAAATTTTCACACGTGGCAAGGTCACTTTAAGACCCGCTTTGCGCAGTTCGTGGTTACCGTCTGCCATTATTTCCCCCAAACCCTTCTCAGTATTCCTGTGGTTCGGGTATTATCCGCGTTCATTTTCGTTAGTGGAAGCCCTTGTATGAAATTAGCCAGCCGCGTTTTCCTGGCCGTTATCCTAGTCTCCAGCCTCACCGCTTGCTCCAACTTCCACTTTCCCGGTGTTTACAAAGTCGGTATCCAACAAGGCCACATCATCACCCAGGAGATGGTGGAGCAATTGAAATTGGGCATGTCCAAACGGCAGGTGCGCTTTGTGCTCGGCAATACATTATTGCCCGATACCTTTGACGATGACCGTTGGGATTATCCTTACAGTGTGCGCCGCGGTTCCAAGGGTGATATCACCCAGTACCTGTACACCGTGCACTTTGAAAACGACAAATTGGTAAAAACCGAAGGTGATTACCTGCCCGGCAAAGCGCCATTGACGGGTGAGAAGTCAGAAAAATACCTGGATGACATGAATCGCGATGTGCCGGTTCCAACCGAAGGTGAAGGTCCTCCGCCCAAATCGCCAGAACAGCAAGAAGGCGAGTACTAATCCTGCACCAAGATCACCACAGCGCCCGGTTTAGCCGGGCGTTGTTTTTTTGGTGACGGTTTATGGTCTTCAGCTATCAGCGGCTCAGGCAGATACGGTTGCGTCCATCGGCCTTGGCGCGGTAGAGCGCCGCGTCCGCTTCTTGTAGCAATTGATCCGCGCGCTCCACTCCCGGCCGATAGGCTGCAATGCCTGCACTCAAGGTCACATTAAAACTGCGCTGTTCCACATTGAAGGTGATATCGCGCAGGCGCTGGCGCACATCTTCCATCAATAATTGTGCCTCCTCACGGCTACAGCGCGGCAAGACAGCGACAAACTCCTCGCCGCCATAACGTCCCACCGAATCGGTTTTACGCAGCCGTTGGCGCAGCAAGTGCGCGACGGCCTTGATGACTTTATCGCCCGCCGGATGGCCGAAGGTATCATTGACCTGTTTGAAGTGGTCGAGGTCGAGCATCACCACGCTCAGGTTTTCCGTACTGCGCACGGCGCGACTCAATTCGGCGTCGACTCGCTCCTTGATACGCGAATGCTTTAACAACCCGGTTAAGCTGTCGCGATCCAGGGCATCGCTCAATTGGCGGCTGCGTGCGGCGCGCACCGAGACAGCGGTAATCAGCTCGCGATCGCCCAAGGGTTTGCTGAGGAAATCATCGCCCGCGCGCCCCATTGCCACCGCGCGTTTTTCCACATCCTGCTCCGAAGAGAGATAGGTAATCGGGACACGCAACCAGTCCTGGTTGAGACGGATCACCTGTGCCAGTTCGATGCCATTGCAGCCGGGCATATCGATATCGAGCAGGATCAACTCGGGGTGGAAATCCTGTAATACCTCGAAAATTTCACGCGGGTTATTGCTCACTTCAGCGCGGATATCAGCGGAACTGAGCACCAGCTTGTAGTGCTCGGCAAGGGCCAGGTCATCATCAATAATCAATACCCGATGAGGGGCACTGCGGTGGCGGTCGAGATAGTACTCAAAGCAGTCCACCAGGCGGATGATATCGAGCGGTTTTACAAAATAGCCCACCGCGCCCGCGCGCACAGCGGCGTGGTAGGCCTCAAAATCCGTACGGGTCGAAACAAAGATGACCGGGATAGGTGCAGGCAGGTGCCGCTGCAAATTGGCTACCGCATCCGGGGTTTCGCGCCCCTCTTCGGTGAACATGATGTCGCAGATCATAAAATCCGGCGGACGGCGCAGGACTTCCCCTTCAGCTGCCGCGATGGTGGCGAAGTGCACAACTTGATGGCCGAAATGGCGCAGGGTCATACAGACTTCATCGGCCACGTCCTGGTCATCTTCCAGGACATAAATCAGGGTGTTGGTTTTGAGCGGGGCGCTTTGGGACACCAGCGGAACCTGCTTGGTTTTATCGCTTTGGGACTGGCCTTCAAGCGCCGCCACCGCCACTGCAAACACACGCAACATGCCCACATCCAGTTTATTGCTGGCGAGCCAGGTCTGCGCTTGCAGCTCCAGCTTCTTGGCCTGCTTGCCCAATTCGGGAAAGCCAAAACTGCCGGCCGAACCCGCCAACTTATGCAGTTTCTGGTTAAGTAGCTCAAGTGATTCGCGCTGTAATTCCGGATGGGCCAGGTTCCCTACCAGCTCGCGTAATGACTGTAGTTCGATTGGCAAACGCACGGCGTAGTCATCGCGAAGGGCCTGGAGTTTTAACGCGATTTCAGCATTTTTATCCATGAGTAAATATGCCCGGGGTACAAGGGGATGGTTGTTATTGGTGCGCGGATTAGATCATAGCCAGCCGCGCTTGTAGCCATTCCCCAGATTGATACTGCCTGAATAATAGGTGCGAATTGCGCGTTTAGCCAATGCCTGCGGCGATCATCCAATGCCACCTGGGCCACAAAAAAATTATTTTTCCTGTTCGGCAGCCAACAAAAATCCCTGACTATACTTTTTGGAGCACACCCACCTCTGCCACTTTGTCCCCTGGATCGTCATGCTCAAACGAATCGCTGTCAAAGATCTCCAACTGGGCATGTTCATTTGTGAGTTTTGCGGTTCATGGATGGAACATCCATTCTGGAAAACCAAATTCTTGCTGACCGATGCAAAAGACCTGGAGGCGATCAAAAGCAGCGGTATCAAAGAATTGTGGATTGATCCGGCCAAAGGCGCTGATCTGCCGGTGCCAGGCCAATCGGAAGAGGAAGTCGCGCGCGAGACCGAGGCCTTGTTGCTGGAAGCCGATAAATCCCCCCTGAAAGAAAAAATTTCCCTCGAAGACGAAGTACGAAGCGCCGCCCGGCTCTGCGCCAGAGCCAAGGATGCAGTCATCGAAATGTTCAGCGATGCGCGCATGGGCAAAGCCATCAATGTGGATGAGGCGCGCGCACTGGTGGAGGACATCGCCAGCTCGGTATTGCGCCAACCCCATGCGCTCATCAGCCTGGCGCGACTGAAAAATGCCGATGAATATACTTATATGCATTCCGTTGCCGTCTGTGCCCTGATGATCGCCCTTGCCCGCCAGCTAAACCTCGACCAGGATATGGTGCGCGAGGCCGGTTTTGCCGGGCTCCTGCACGATATCGGCAAAATCGGCATTCCGCACGCGGTGCTCAATAAACCCGGCAAACTTACCGACAGTGAATTTGCGATTGTGCGCTCCCACCCCCAGGTGGGGGCAAAAATCCTGGTTGAAAGCTATGCGGCCAGCCCCCTGGTGCTGGATGTCTGCCTGCATCACCACGAAAAAGTGGATGGCACCGGTTACCCCTCCGGGCTCAAGGGTGACGCCATCAGCCTGTTTGCCCGGATGGGCGCGGTGTGTGATGTCTATGACGCCATCACCTCCAACCGCCCCTACAAAAAAGGCTGGGGACCGGCCGATTCGATCCGCAAGATGGCCGAGTGGAGCAAGGGGCATTTCGATGAGGCGGTGTTCCAGGCTTTTGTCAAAACCGTGGGCATTTATCCCACCGGCTCGCTGGTGCGCCTGGAGAGCGGGCGGTTGGCGGTGGTTATCGAGCAAGGGGAAAGCTCACTGCTGAGCCCACGCGTAAAGGTTTTTTTCTCGGCCAAAACCAAAATGCCCATCCCCCAAGAGACATTGGATCTGGCCAAACTGGTCGGCAAGGAAAAAATTATCGGGCGCGAATCGCCCGATGACTGGGGTTTTAAAAACCTCGATACCCTCTGGACCGGAGTCGGTACGTTTTGAAAAATCAGCCCGGCGCACCTGAAAACTGCGAACAATTAGACTCACTTGTCTCCCCGGTGGGTGCGACCTATAGTGATGTTTACCCCAGGCTGCCACAGTGGTGCCGGGGTTTTGCACACATAACGTATCGCCCCGGCTGATGCGGGTGGCGAAGGCACAGGTTACCGATCCATTCATTTAATAGGAGCAATACATGAAGACGCAAACCAGCTGTTTCACTATCGTCGCCAGAGCCATCGCGCTTGCAACAGCCCTCCTGATGGTGACCGCTTCGGTCTATGCAACGGAGAACGCGCGCGAGCGCCGTGGTGCGCGAGACACCAAGCAGGAAAGCCGCCAGGATGCCCGCAGCACGAAGGTCGATTGTCGGCAGGACGACAATAAAAGTAATGCCGAATGCCGCCAGGACAAGCGCGAAGCCAAGCAGGAGGGTCGCGAGGAGTCGCGTGACGTTCGATCAGGAGAAGATGCGCCTAAGGAGGAGTAAATTTGCGATGGATGGCGCATGCACTCTTTGCATGCGCCGAGCCAGGCTCTTAGGTCATTGGCGCGCCCAGATGTCGCGCAGCTCCTGCGCCAGGGTCATGGGGTCAAAGGGCTTGGCGATCACGCCGACTGCACCCAGGTTGAGGTAGCCCTCCACTTCTTGTGGTTGCACCTTGGCGGTCATAAATACCACCGGGGTTTGCGCCAGTTCGGGAAAGGCGCGTAGGCCCTTGAGGGTTTCGGGGCCGTCCATACCCGGCATCATCACATCCAGCAATACCAGATCCGGGTTAAATGCTACCGCCTTTGCCAGTGCTTCGCTGCCGCCACTGCATGCCTCCAGGGTAAATCCATTGATGGTTTCCAGCACCATCACTGCGATAGCCTGGATATCCGGATCATCTTCAACGTACAAAATGCGTGTTAACTCGCGCGCCATTCGCTATCACCTGTTTGTTATTCATGTTGTTAGTATTGCGCCGATGCGCAGGGTTCAGTGTTTTAATGCATCCATATCCACCAGCGGGAAGCTGGCAAAAAAAGTCGCGCCCTTACCCAATTCCGATACAAAGCCGATAGTGCCGGACATGCGCTCCACCAGCGCCTTGCTGATCGCCAGCCCCAGGCCGGTGCCGCCGCGCCGACGTGAATCAGAAGAGTCGGCCTGCGCAAATTTCTGGAAGATGCGCGCGCGGAAATCATCGCTGACGCCGGGACCATGATCAATTACGGCAATTTCCACTCGCTCGCCGCGCCGCTCCACATGGATCTCCACGGCGCCGTTCACGGGCGAAAATTTCACCGCATTGGAAATAAAATTCGCCAGCACCTGCTGTAAGCGCTGGGCGTCGATATTGACCAGCATCCCACCAAGTGAACTACACAATTCCAGCCTCACCCCGAAGGTATCAGCATAGGCCTTGTTGCCCTCCAGCGACTGCTCGATGATCGGCAAGAGCGGCTGCACACGCAACTCAAACGTCATTTTGCCCGCCAGCAATTTTTCCATATCCAGCAGGTCGTTGATCAGGATCGTCAGCCGCTGGGCATTTTTATGGGCGATGGAGAGCATATTGTTGATGTTGAATGGCAGCTCGCCAAGCATGCCATTGACAATCAACCCGAGCGACCCGGAGATCGAGGTCAGGGGGGTGCGCAGTTCATGGCTGACTGCCGAGACAAATTCATTTTTCATCTGCTCGATGCGTTTGCGCTCGGTAATATCCTGGATAAACGCCCAAATATGCTGCTCGCCACTGGGGGTTTCGATCAGCACCCCATTGAGCAGAATGGGGATCAAATGGCCATCCTTATGGATATATTGTTTTTCATAGGGGCCGTAGCGCCCGGTGCGCAGCAGGTTTTGCAACTCGCGGTTGTCCGATTCGGCGTATTCCGGCGGAGTGAGATCCATATAGCGAAGGCTCAGGATTTCCTCGGTGCTGTAGCCAATCATACGTACGAATTCCGGGTTGCAATCGATAAAACGGCCATTGGCAAAATCATTCAAGATAATCGCCACCGGCGCCTGGTTGTACAGGGTCGATAAGCGCTGCTCGCTCAATAGGATCGCCTTGCGCGCCTCTTCCTCGATGGTGATATCCCAGATAAAACCATCGATGTATTTCAGTTCGCCCGCCGCGTCATAGACGCCGCAGCCTACCTCCTCCACCCAGAGCCAGGTGCCATCGACATGTTGGATGCGATAGATCATATGGAAGGGCGATTTACGGACCAGGGCTTCCTGCACCTGTTCAAAGACCGGAGTTACATCGTCGGGATGGGTGATATCGGTCAAGCTGAGTGAGTCATTGAGGAAGCGCTCTGCCGCATAACCCGTCAACTGCCCAACCGCCGCACTCAGATAGAGCATGGTCCAGCGCGCATTGTTTTCGCAGCGGTACACAGCGCCAGGGAAATTGCTGATCATGGTTTGCAAACGCTCTTCCCGCTCCTGCAATTTGGCGCGCTCGTTTTCCAGCGCCAACCGCTGCTGTTTTTGTTCGGTGATATCGGTAGCGATAATAAAAACCCCGACCACAGTGCCTTTGGCGCCCTGTGAGTAGTCGCGCTGGGGGACATAATCCACCCCGAGGATCTGCCCGTTGGGCAGCGCCTCTTCAAAATGCGAAGCCTCACCTTCAAAGCAGCGCTGCAAGAGTTCGCTCGTACGCGCGACATAGTCACCGCCGATGGCTTCCAGTTGGGTTTTGCCGAGCAAATCGGTCACCTCCACCCCGAACCACTCATGGTATTTGCGGTTGCAAAATACATAGCGTCCGTCCTTATCCAGTTGGCCAATCAGCACCGGCACACTGTCGGAGAGGCTGCGGAAATTTTCGGCGTATTGCCGCACCAGTTCATTGGTCGCACGCAGTTGCAGCAGCTGCATCACCTGGCGCGCGAGCAATTTCAAGGTGTCGGCCTGGTACTGGCTCAACTGGCGCGGTTCGGTATCCACCACGCACAGGGTGCCCAAGGCATCGCCTTCATTGGTAATCAGCGGGGCGCCCGCGTAAAAACGGATATAAGGTTCACCAGTCACGGCGGGGTGGTCGGAGAAACGCACATCGAGATGGGTATCTTCGACCACCAATAGGTTTTCCGGGCGGAGGATGGCATGGGCGCAAAAGGCGAGGTCGCGCGGGGTTTCGGTGCCCTCCATCCCCAGGCAGCTTTTGAACCACTGGCGGTCTTCATCGATCAGGGTGATCAGCGCCATGGGCGCGTTGCAGCTCAACTTGGCCAGTTGCGCCAGGTCATCAAAACTCTGCTCGCGCGGGGTATCCAGGATATGGAAGCGGCGCAGGGCAAGTTGGCGCCGTTTTTCATTTTCGGGCAGGGGGATTGACCGGGGAGTAGTCATTGCGCCGCCCCTGTTGAACCTACCGTCACTTTGGCCAGTGCCTGGCTGATAACCGCTTCCAACTGGCCGTTGGCCAAGGGTTTTTGCAGCCAGAACACCCCTTCGCGTGAGGCCAGTGAAGGCAGGCGTTTTTTGCCCTCATCAATGGCCCCGGTGATGATAATGATGGGCAATTTTTTCATGCCGTTGGGTAGCCAGAATTCCTGTTGGCGGACTTTTTCGAGGATGGTAAGGCCATTCATATCGGGCAAATTCAAATCCAGGGTGATCAGGTCATAGTCGCGCAAGCGCAAATGTTCCAGTGCCGACTGCCCGGTCACAGCACAATCGACGTCGTACTCCTGGGCCGCCAGGGCGGTGACCAGGACTTCGGCAGTTTCCGCATCGTCTTCCACTACCAGCAAATGCGGTTTGGTTTTTTGGGGTTCTACTCGCGCCGAAAGCGCTTTTTGCGGGGCATCCTCACAGGGCAAATCAAAATAAAAGCTGGCGCCCTTGTCCGGTGCCGAGTCGATTCCCACTGTCCCGCCCATGCGCTCCATAATCTCTTTGCAGATGGCGAGCCCCAAACCTGTACCCCCTTTTTGGCGCGAATCGGAGGAGTCCGCCTGGGAGAATTTCTGGAACAGGCGCGCACGGAAATTCTCCGGCACTCCCGGCCCCTTATCACTCACCGTAACGCGCACGCTGCCATAGCGGATATCCACGCGGATCGTCACTGCATCGTTCATCGGTGAGAATTTCGCAGCGTTGGACAAATAATTGGCCAGCACCTGCAACAGCCGCTGCTGGTCAACTGTGACTTTTACATCGGGACCATCGAGCAGTTCATAGATCACACCGTATTGCTGCGCGAAGGTGATGTTGGCCTCGATACTCTGCTGGATCAACTGGCGCAACCTGTAGGTCTGCATATCAAAATGCATTTTGCCGGCAACCAGTTTTTCCATATCGAGCAGGTCGTTGACCAGGTGGATCAGACGCTGCGAATTATTGTGGGCAATCTCAATCATACGCACCGACTGCGCCGGCAAATTACCCGCCAAACCATTGACCAGAATACCCAAAGCGCCGCTGATGGCGGTGAGCGGGGTGCGCAATTCATGGCTGACGGTGGAGATAAATTCATTTTTCATCTGGTCGATGCGTTTTCTTTCGCTGATGTCGCGCGCTATGCCCATGTAACCGCTGATCTCACCCTCAGTATCACGCAGCGCCGACACTGTGAGCAGCACCGGGAACTGGCTGCCGTCCTTGCGCACATAGCTCCATTCATTTTCGTCGTTGATACCGGTACGCGCCTTGGCGACAAACGCATCAAAACCCGGTTCGACGTCATAGCCAAGTTCACTGGTCAGTTGCTGCGCGCGCGCGGCAACCTCCTCAGGTAGATGGATAAGCGCGGGGGTTTGTTTATCGATCAACTCCTCGGCGCGATAGCCGAGCATGAGTTCCGCACCGTGATTGAAGGTTTTGATAATGCCCTCTTTATCGGCCGAAATAATCGCCACACTGGCCGCATCGAGGATCGCCTTGCGCAACGAGTTGGTCTCTTTCAATTGCAGTTCGGTTTGTTTGAGCGGGGTGATGTCCGAGACATAGCCGTGCCAGAGCACACTGCCGTCATCAAGTTTTTCCGGTATCGACTCTATGTGGGTCCAGATCATGCCACGCAGGGGGTTATTGACCCGCACTGTCGCCACCCAGGGCGTGAGGTGCACCGCGGAATAACCCACGCTTTCGCTCACCCAACCAGCATCATCCGGGTGGATAACCTCAAAAACCTTGGCGGATGTTTGCATCACATCGTCCGGTTCAACATTGTAAATATTCTTGATACCAGGGCTGGCATAGGGGAAGAAGGAACTGCCATCGGGGCGCAACTGGAATTGGTACAAAAACCCCGGCAGCCGCTCGCTGAGCTTCTGGAAGCGCTGCAGGATCACTTTTTTCTCAGTGTCCTGCTGCCAGCGCTCAACCACCGAGCTGATCCAACGCGCGAGCAGGCGCACAAAATCCTGGTCGAGGGTGTCATAGGCGTGGTGACGGGTTTTGCGCGAACTGAAACTCAAGGTGCCGTAAATCTCACCGTTAATCCACAGGGGCGCACCTATGTAGGATTCAACCTGGGTCAGCAGGTAGGCCGGATGCTGGCGATAGTTGCTGGCGGGGATATCATCCTCTGAAATTACATCGCGCTGGTTCACCGTAAGGCTGCAATAGGTTTTGGCGAGCGGGCTGGTGAGGCTGGTATCGCGCCGGCCACTGGAGGCAAACTGCACGTGGATGCGGTATTCATCGCCCGTGATCTGGCTAATAGTGCCGGTGCTCAAGCCCAGGTAGCGCGCTCCCAGACTAAGCGCGCGGTGCAATTGCTCATCCGGGTCCACCGCCGAGAGGGAGGCGATTTCATTGAGTGAATGGAGTGCAGCCTGTTGGCGGATGCTGATCAATTCGGTGTGTTTGCGCTGGGTGATATCGGTGTAGACCCCCACCATCAAGGTCGCCTTGCCCTGCTCGCTCCATTCCACCACCTTGCCGCGGGTATGTACCCACTTGTAGCTGCCATCGTGGATTTTGATCCGATATTCATTTTCGTACATGGGTGTTTCGCCCTTGATATGGCGAATGATGTCGCTGTAACTGATGCGCTTGTCAGCGGGGTGAACGCGGCTCATCCATTCATCCAGGTCGAGCGAGTTGGGCGATTCCGGCCCAATCCCACACCACTGGCGCCATTCGGGGGAAAAATTGGCCTTGTCGTGCGCTATATCCCACTCCCAGAAACCCGACTCAGTCGAGCGCAGCGCCAGTGCCAGCCGCTCGCGTACCTGTTCGCTCAGGGCGTGCTCCTCGCGCATTTGCTCGCGGTGTTGCTCCATCAGGTCCTGCAAATAGCTGCGATTCATACGGATAAAAATCACCAGCAGCAACAGCGCGCACGCCAGTGCCATCACCCACTTGGCAATCACCCGCTCACGGATAGATTGATAGGCCGCATAGGCAGGGGTGATATCGTTCCACACCAGCATGGCCAAGCCCGAGGGTTCATTTGCCGAAAGACCCGGGCTCTGCGTCGGCCACCAGGAGGCGATATAAGTACGCCCCTTACTGTGCAGCACTTGCCCCTGCAGGTTGATGGGCACCAAGCCTTTGCTCCACCAGTCATGCAATTGCGGGTCGGTCGCTTCCTCCAGGCGCCAGTCATCAACCGTGGTGGGGCTGCGCTGGTTGAGCTCCTGGCGGGTCTGCTCCCAAAGCACAGATTCAACCGCCGCCTTGCGCAAAAATGCTGCCATCTGCATCGACGGATGTTCCGGGTCTTGCCGCGGCAGGGATGACATGCCCACCTCCAGCACCGCAATCACCTCACCGGTCTGGTCGGCATTGGCGGTGATCGGCTGTAGCGCACGGTAGCCACTGCCCTGGCGGGCGATATCCACACCCCAGATGAGATCCCGGGAGGTAAACGCCTGGGTAACCAACGGGCGCAAGCCGCTCAGGCTATCGCCATAGCGGTCGGGGCGATGCATACGTAAGAAATTCACCGCTCCGGGCGCCAAAAACACATTCAACTGGTGCGCGCCCTGTCGTTCCATATCAGCCCAGTAACCCCGCAACAGGGTTTGGGTCTCCTGCCGCAAACTGCGCAACTGGGCGGTGTTATCAACACTGTTGTCAAGGTTGAAAACACGATGGGCAGCGCGCAGCTTGTCGGAAACCACCGGGTCGAGCCCCACCCGCTGCGCCAGCAACATCGCCTGCCGGCTCAGGTCGCGACCCGACGCCGTCATATAGTCTTTCTGGGTTTGGGTATTCCATGCCAATTGTTCGCCCCATACCTGGCGGTGCACCTGCAAGTCAGCCAACATAAACAGGCTGAATACCACTGCCAATCCCAGGGCAGATACCCAGGGCAGCCAGCGGTAAAGGCGTTTGTAATTCAGCGGCATGAATTTTCTCGGGGATTGTTGTTATCACTACCGCCAGCCATCGAAAAGTGGCGGAGTATTACCCCAGTGTAGTGCAAATTTTTGCCGGAGCAGGTCAGCTACCTGGCCCCATCAACGCTGGTGGCCAGGCAATCATGCAGGGTGGGAATCGAGAGGATTAATCAGTGGTTTCGTTTTTGCCGCTGCCGGCTTTTTCCGCGCGTTTGCGGCGTGCGTCCTTGGGGTCTGAGGCCAGCGGGCGATAAATCTCCACCCGGTCACCTGCATGGAGTATGTGTTTGTCCGCCGTATCCATACCTTTGATACCTAATGACTGGCCAAAAATCCCCATCTTGGCAGTGGTGATATCCAGGCCGGGAAAATGATCGCCAATCCTGGAGCGCTGCACGGCAGCCATAGCTGTGGTGCCCGGCTCGACCAGCAAGGCGATAATTTTTTGTTTGTGCGGCAGCGCGTAAGCAACTTCCACGGGAATGAGATCAAAATCGGCCATGCTCTACTTCCATCGAAAAAAATAAACCTGGATTAGCGATAAACCTGTTTGGCGCGCGCACAGAGTGCATCCACCTGCTTGTTGCTCACCCCTTCAAACAACTTGCCCACCGCCATACCCAGCAGGCGGTTTTGCAATTCAAACTCAAGCTCAAAGGTCACCTTACAGGCCTGCTCACTCAGGGCGGTAAAACGCCAGACGCCGCGCAGGTATTTAAACGGGCCATCAACCAGGTTCATGCTCATGCTGTGCGGCGGCTGCAACTGGTTGCGGGTGACAAAACTCTGGCTCACACCGGCCTTGCTCAACTCCAGGCGCGCCTCCAGCCAATCATCACCGCGCGCCAGGATTTTTGCCCCGACGCAGCCATCCATAAATTGGGGATAGGCTTCAATATCGTTGACCAACTCGAACATCTGCTGCTGCGAATAATTAACCAGCGCCGATCGCTCTACCCGGTGTGCCACTACATCACCCCACAAAATACGTTTTGCCAATTAAACGGCGCCAAAACGCGAATTGTACCCAGATTGCGCGGCGGGTATAAGCCCGGCCTAGCGTCCGATACCAAGACACAGCGCCGCCTTTGCCGATATAATGCCCGCCCGTTTGACGAATCGAGTAGCATCCAGTTCATGGCCAAAAAAGCGCAAAAAAACCAAGGCAACACTATCGCCCTTAATAAGAAAGCCAAATTCGATTACGAATTACACGAGCGCTTTGAAGCCGGTGTTGCATTTACTGGCTGGGAAGTAAAAAGCCTGCGCGCGGGCAAAGGGAATATCACTGATTGCTATGTGATTTTTAAAAATGACGAAGCCTGGTTGCTGGCCGCCCAGATCCAACCACTGCTCAGCGCCTCCACCCATTTTGTCACCGACCCTTTCCGCACGCGTAAACTGCTGCTCAACCGCCGCGAAATTAATCGCCTGCAAGAAGCGGTCGAACAAAAAGGCTATACCGTAGTACCCACGGCACTCTATTGGAAAGACCATTTGATCAAACTGGAAATCGCCATCGCCAAAGGTAAGCAGTTGCACGACAAACGCGAAACCGAAAAAGAGCGCGATTGGGCGCGGGATAAACAGCGCTTGTTCCATAAAGACCAGCGCGGTTAATTTTTTCCTGATATTCAATAAAAAGCTTCCAAAAAAAATCCCCAATAAAAAATGCCGGTATTTTTCAATACCGGCATTTTTTATGCGCGATTAAAAACCGCAGCGGGTAATTAACCCTTGGCGCGCTCTTCCAGAATAGCCACAGCAGGTAATACTTTTCCTTCAACGAATTCAAGGAAAGCACCACCGCCGGTAGAAACGTAGGAGATTTTATCGGCGAGGTTCCACTTGTCGATTGCAGCCAACGTATCGCCACCACCGGCAACCGAGAAAGCTTCGCTGTCGGCAATTGCGCGGGAAATGGTTTCAGTACCCTGCGCAAACGCATCAAATTCAAATACACCGCATGGGCCATTCCACAACACGGTTTTTGCATTCTTGATGATGTCTGCAACGCGCGCCGCAGTCTCAGGACCGTAGTCGATAATTTCTTCGTCAGCGGCAATTTCGCTTGGCTTTTTAACGGTGGCGACTGAATTGTGATTCCAGGATTTGAAACCTTCTTTGGTTACACGTACATCCGTTGCGAAAACCACTTCAGTGGTTTTGCACAGGCGTTGCGCTTCCGGGATCAAATCTTTTTCGTAGAGTGAATTACCAACCTGGTTACCCGCAGCAGCAACAAAGGTATTGGAGATACCGCCACCCACCACCAGAATGTCGGCAATTTTTGACAAAGCATCCAACACGCTCAATTTGGTCGATACTTTTGAACCACCCACAATCGCCACCAACGGGCGCGCAGGATTGTCGAGCACTTTTGCCAAAGCTTCCAATTCACCCGCCAACAATGGACCTGCAACCGCAACCGGTGCAAACTTCGCAACACCGTGAGTCGATGCTTGTGCGCGGTGCGCGGTACCGAATGCGTCCATTACAAACACATCACACAGTGCCGCCATTTTTTTGGACAGCTCGTCAGAGTTTTTACCTTCGCCAACATTGAAACGAACGTTTTCCAGCAGCACCAAATCACCTTGGTCAGCGAAACCATCCACCCAATCTTTTACCAGCGGAACCGGACGACCCAGTTTTTCGCTCAAATATTTTGCCACAGGAGCAAGCGAAGCAGCTTCGTCGTAAACGCCCTCATCCGGACGACCGAGATGCGACATCACCATTACTTTTGCACCAGCAGCCAAAGCTTCTTTGATGGTCGGAATAGAAGCATCAATACGCACCGCACTGGTGATGCGTCCATCTTCCAATGGCACGTTCAGATCCTGGCGAATCAATACACGCTTACCGGCGAGATCCTGGTCTTTCATTAATTTTACGGTCATGCTTTTCTCCTGATAAAAAACAAAATACTTTTTGTAAAAATCTGCCTTAAAAAAATTCTAGTTGCACACATTAGGCGCCGCGATTAGTTTCCAAAAATCAGAGTAAGTCTGGAGCAAGCTTTTTGTGAACTATATCCAATAAAAATTCTGCTTGGGCAACACATTCCCTAACTGCCGCATCCGTTACCAGATCACCCGAATAGTCCGCCACATTCCGTTGCTTCCGCAATGCGTCGAGCACAATCACCGTTTCAAAATCGACATCCAGGGTTTTCACCAAACTTTGGATCATGGTTTGGTGATGTCCGGGTTTACTGGTCAAGGTACGAAAACCGCGCGTGCATTTGCTATTTGCATAATCGCCTTGTAGGCAGCGTCAAAACGATTTTCATTGCTCAAGCCCGATAAATGCGAATCGTGAATATTGCGTTTTGCCGCCTCGAGTAAACGCCTGATTGTTAATGGATCAGGCGCTATAGTTTCCAAACTTATACCCAACAAATTATCCAGCGTCATCCATGTCTCCTATGATTTTAATCACCGGCTTTTCGAGCAGCTCACGAATAAATACCGAGTGCTCTACCAGAGCCAATTTCCATTCTTCCGGTAAATATAACTTGGGATTAATCTCCCGCCGCAATTGTTGCTGCGCGGGATAAAGTGCTTTCACTATTTCACTATAACCGGCATTGGCAACAACTAATAAATCGATATCACTGTCCGCTCCAGCCTTACCACTGGCAACAGAACCAAATACCAGCGCAAAATCAATCTGCTGCGCAAACGGAGTTAATGCTTCTGCAAGCACATCAGCGATACCCGATGTTTTGCGCAAAATACTCGCCAGCTCATCAAAAATCAGGCTATTGCGATTGGCCTGGTAACTCACTTGATTGCCCTGCGCCGTTTTCAATAGCAGTCCGGCGTCCGCCAACTTACTTAACTCTTTGTGTAGCGTACCTGCGACTGTACCAGTCAAGCGCGCAATTTCACGCACATGGTAGGCCCGTTCAGGGTGCAGCAGTAATAACCCCAATACACGGCGGCGATATTCTTTAAAGAGCAAATCAGCAAGCGGAGAGTTCATCGTAAGTGCCGTCATACCATGTAGCAAATTTAGCTACACTTGTAGCTTTTTTGGCTTCACTCGTCAAGCCGACACAACCTATGCCTCCGCAAAACAAAACACCCGACTCGCGCCGGGTGTTTTGTGTCTTGTAGAGAGACTTTAATCTTCCAACAATTCTTCAACAGTGCTGACGATGTTATCGACAGTAAAGCCGAAGTGTTCGAGCAATTTGTTACCCGGTGCAGATTCACCGAAGGTGGTCATACCTACGATGCGGCCATCGAAGCCAACGTATTTGTACCAGTAGTCAGCGTGTGCAGTCTCAACCGCAACACGTGCGCCTACGCTGATTGGCAATACGGATTCTTTGTAGGCAACGTCTTGCTGATCAAATACGGAAGTTGATGGCATAGACACAACGCGCACGTTTTTGCCTTTTGCCTTCAGCGCTTCAGCAGCTTTTACAGTCACACCAACTTCTGAACCGGTAGAAATCAGGATTGCGTCTGGCTCGCCTACAGAATCAACCAGCACATAACCGCCTTTGGCGATATTGGCGACTTGCTCTGGAGTACGCGCAAAGAAATCCAGGTTTTGACGGCTGAATACCAATGCTGCGGGGCCATCTTTACGCTCAACCGCCGCTTTCCAGGCGACAACCGATTCAGTGCTGTCCGCCGGACGCCAGGTTTCCAGGTTGGGAGTCAAACGCAGGGTGCCGAGTACTTCGATTGGCTGGTGAGTCGGGCCGTCTTCGCCTTGACCGATTGAGTCATGGGTGTAAACAAATACGTTGCGCAATTTCATCAGCGCCGACATACGCACCGCGTTGGCCGCGTATTGTTGGAACATCAGGAAAGTTGCGCCGTAAGGGATAAAACCACCGTGGGCAGATACGCCGTTCATGATCGCGCTCATACCAAATTCGCGCACGCCGTAATACACGTAGTTACCGCTTGCATCACCGGCTTCTACGCCTTTGGATTTTTTAACCAGCGTCAGGTTGGAACCTGCCAGGTCAGCGGAACCGCCAAGGATTTCCGGCAACCACTCAACAAATGCAGCGATAGTATTTTGCGATGCTTTACGGCTCGCAATTTTTTCGCCTTTGGCTTGGGTTTCAGCGATAAGTGCTTCAGCTTTCGCAGCGAAATCAGCGGGCAATTCGCCTTTGATTACGCGGCGCTCAAAGTCGGCAGCCAATTCCGGATATGCCGCTTTATAAGCTGCAAATTTTTCGCCCCAGGCTTTCTCTTTTGCAGCGCCTTTTTCTTTTGCATCCCAACCGGCGTACACATCAGATGGAACGACAAATGGCTCGTAGTCCCAGTTCAGGGTTTTACGCACCAGAGCCACTTCTTCCAAACCGAGTGGTGAGCCGTGGCAATCGTGTGAACCTTGTTTGTTGGGTGAACCCAAACCGATGATGGTTTTGGTAACGATCAAGGTTGGCTTTTTGGTTTCAGCGCGCGCTGCTTCGATCGCCGCTTTGATCGCGTCAGAGTTGTGGCCATCAACCGCCGGGATTACATGCCAGCCGTAAGCTTCAAAACGCTTGGGCGTGTCATCGGTGAACCAGCCTTCAACGTGGCCGTCGATAGAAATACCGTTGTCATCGTAGAAGGCGATGAGTTTGCCCAGCCCCAAAGTGCCAGCCAGTGAACAGGCTTCGTGGGAAACACCTTCCATCATGCAGCCATCGCCGAGGAAGCAGTAGGTGAAGTGGTTAACCACTTCATGGCCGTCGCGATTGAATTGTGCGGCCAACACTTTTTCTGCCAATGCAAAACCAACGGCGTTCGCAATACCTTGCCCCAATGGACCGGTAGTGGTTTCAACACCCGGGGTGTAACCGCGCTCAGGGTGGCCGGGAGTGTTGGAGTGCAATTGACGGAATTGTTGCAGGTCAGCCATAGACACTGCGTAGCCGCTCAGGTGCAGCAGGGAGTAAATCAGCATGGAGCCGTGACCGTTGGAGAGCACAAAACGGTCGCGATCTGCCCACTCGGGGTTTTGCGGGTTGTGCTTTAAAAAGTCATTCCACAGAACTTCGGCGATATCCGCCATGCCCATAGGGGCGCCCGGGTGGCCTGAGTTGGCTTTTTGAACGGCATCCATGGAGAGGACACGGATTGCATTGGCAAGATGTTGGCGAGTTGGCATGAAACTCAAGGCTCCTTACGTATAAGTTGATTGCTGTTGTGTAGGTGGGCGTTTTCACCTGAGCCGGTTACAGCTAGTCAGGCACGTCCTGGGGTTGCAAAGCACTAATGGGCAATTGCCACTTATTACAGGCCTCTGATGGGCTTTTGTGTCGTTGGGTTCCAGCCGCCGTCGCTGGGAGTGGTCGCTTAAGGTGAAACAAGCGCCCACTGACAAAATGGGCAGGCATTTTCACCCAGCGAGCGCCAGCCGTAAAGAAATAACCGAAGCCATTGGCAGAATTAATCGCAAAAAATGGCAAGAACGGCGGGCTTGCGTCCAAAAAAGCCTAAAACCTATATCAAAATATTTTGATATAGGTTTTTTTGACTGTTAGACTGCGCGGCAACCTCTGACAACCGATCAAAGAATGAACCAGTCCCTACCCAAAACTGACGAGCCCCCGGTACTCACCGATATGGTTGAGTTGGAAACACCGCTCAGCCCGCTCGCCAACCTGCTCAAAGCCGCAGGCGATCCTTTGCGCCTGGAGATACTGCGCGTACTGAGCCAGGATTCTTACGGTGTACTGGAGCTGTGCCGGATTTTCTCGATCAAACAATCGGGCATGAGCCACCACCTCAAGGTGCTCAATAGCGCAGGCTTGCTGAGTTCGCGACGCGAGGCCAATTCGATTTTTTATCGCCGCGCCTATTTAGCGCCCGACCACCCCTTCGCTGCGTTGCAGCAACAAGTATTTGCGACTCTGGATACGCTGCCACTTGCCGATCACTTACGTGAACCCATCCGCGAATTACAGCAGGAGCGCAGCCAGGCCGCGCAGGCTTTTTTTAGCGAGAACGCCGATAAATTCCGCGCGCAGCAGGATCTGATCGCCAGCTATCCGGTATATGCCGAGCAGATGACGCAACTGCTCAACAATACCGCCTTGCGCGATAAAAAACTCGCGCTGGAAATCGGCCCGGGCGAAGGCGAATTTCTCGCAGTGCTCGCACAGCAATTCAATCAGGTTATTGCGCTCGATATCGCCGCCAATATGCTCGATAAAGCGCGCGCGTTTGCGAGCGAAAAAGAATTGCGCAATATCGAATTTATCCACGGCGATACCCAAAGTTTGCCCGGCCACAAAGTCCTGGCCGATTGCATCCTCGTCAATATGGTGCTCCACCACACACCATCGCCAGCCGATATTTTCCAGGATTTAAGCAATGCCCTTGCACCGGGCGGCGCGTTACTGATTTGCGATTTATGTCGCCACGAACAGGCGTGGGCACGCGAAGCCTGCGGCGATTTGTGGCAAGGTTTTGACCCGCAGGATTTTTCGCGCTGGGCTAAGGCCGCCAATTTGGATGAAGGCCAGAGTGTGTATTTTGCGTTGCGCAATGGCTTCCAAATCCAGTTGCGTCAATTTTTTAAACCGACAAATTTTTAATACAAACAACCCCACCCTAACCCTCCCCTTAAAAAAGGGAGGGGATGACGCCCAATCTTAATAAAGTTGGGAGTCAAGCTCCCCCCCCTTGCAAAGGGGGAGAGGGGCGCCCGGCTAGGGAGGGGGTAAAAATTTTATTTTTTACAAAGGAAAAAAACATGTCCGAATATTCTGTCTTTACCTCTGAATCCGTTTCTGAAGGCCATCCCGATAAATTGGCGGACCAGATTTCCGATGCGGTGCTTGATGCAATTTTGAAAGATGACCCCAACGCACGCGTTGCGGTAGAGACGCTGGTAAAAACCGGCATGGCGATTGTTGCCGGTGAAGTCCGCACATCTACTTATGTCGACCTTGAAGATTTGATTCGCCAGGTAATCCTGGATATCGGCTACAACTCCAGCGATGTCGGTTTCGACGGTGCATCTTGTGCCGTATTAAATGCAATCGGCAAACAATCTGCTGACATTGCTATGGGCGTTGATGAGGGTGATGAAAAAGATCTGGGCGCTGGCGACCAGGGTTTGATGTTTGGCTATGCCACTAATGAAACCTCAGTGTTGATGCCCGCACCGATTTATTACGCGCATCGCCTGGTAGAAAAACAAGCAAAACTGCGCAAGAGCGGTGAGTTGCCCTGGTTGCGCCCCGATGCCAAAAGCCAGGTTACCCTGCGCTATGAAAATGGCAAACCGGTTGCAGTGGATGCAGTTGTACTTTCCACCCAACACAGCCCGGATGTTAAACAATCGGACATCCGCGAAGCCGTGCGCGAATTAATTATCAAAAATGTATTGCCCGCTGAATGGTTGCATGCAGATACCCAATACCACATCAACCCGACCGGCCAATTTATTATCGGTGGCCCAGTGGGTGATTGCGGTTTGACTGGCCGCAAAATTATTGTGGATTCCTACGGCGGCATGGCGCGTCACGGCGGCGGTGCATTCTCCGGTAAAGACCCATCCAAAGTAGACCGCTCTGCTGCATACGCTGGCCGTTACGTTGCAAAAAATATTGTTGCGGCAGGTTTGGCAGACCGTTTGGAAATCCAGGTAAGTTACGCAATTGGTGTTGCTGAACCGACTTCTATTTCGATCAACACTTTCGGCACCGGAAAAATTTCTGACGCAGCAATTATTGATTTGATCCGCGAACACTTTGATTTGCGTCCACGCGGTTTGATTGAAATGCTCGACCTGAGACGCCCGATTTATCGCCAGACTGCTGCCTACGGCCACTTCGGTCGCGAACTTCCCGATTTCACTTGGGAGAAAACCGATAAAGCGGAAGCGTTAAAGAAAGCGCTTTAAGAAAAGCCCCTCACCCAGCCTCTCCCGGAGGGAGAGGAGCGAAGAGCATTAAATTCGTAGTGCGTGCTTTTAGCCCCCTCTCCCTCTGGGAGAGGGCTGGGGTGAGGGAGAAAAAATACACAGAATTCATTTAGGAAAATTATTATGAGCTTCACCGACTACAAAGTTGCTGCCAGAACCCCCGAAGAATTTGCCAAAGATGCACACTGGGGCCGCAAAGAAATTGAAATCGCCGAAGGTGAAATGCCGGCATTGATGGCGCTGCGGCGCAAATATAAAAGCAGTAAACCTTTGGCCGATGCCAAAATTATTGGCTGTATCCACATGACTATCCAGACCGCGGTGTTGATTGAAACCCTGGTGGATCTCGGTGCAGAAGTGCGCTGGTCATCGTGCAATATTTTTTCGACGCAAGATCACGCTGCCGCTGCAATCGCAGCCGTTGGTATTCCCGTGTTTGCGTGGAAAGGTGAAACCGAAGAAGAATTCTGGTGGTGTATCGAGCAGACCATCAATAAAGATGGCAAGCCATGGGCTGCTAACATGATCCTCGATGACGGTGGCGATGTAACGCAAATCGTGCACGAAAAATATCCACAAATGCTCGATGCAATCCACGGCATTTCGGAAGAGACCACCACGGGTGTTCACCGCCTGCTCGACATGCTGAAAAAAGGCCAATTAAAAGTGCCAGCAATCAACGTAAACGATGCAGTGACCAAAAGTAAAAACGACAACAAATACGGTTGCCGTCACAGCTTGAACGATGCCATCAAACGCGGCACCGACCATTTGCTCGCTGGTAAAAAAGCCTTGGTAATTGGCTACGGTGATGTGGGTAAAGGTTCTGCTGCGTCACTGCGTCAGGAAGGCATGATTGTGAAAGTCACCGAGATAGATCCTATCTGTGCAATGCAAGCCTGTATGGACGGCTTTGAAGTAGTGTCGCCCTACAACGACGGCATCAACACCGGCAAATACGAAGACATCAACCATACCGTATTAGGCACAACCGATTTGGTTGTCACCACAACGGGCAACGTAAACGTGTGTGACTCAGCAATGTTGCGCGCGTTAAAACGTAGCGCAGTGGTGTGCAACATCGGCCACTTCGATAGCGAAATCGATACCGCCTTTATGCGCAAGAACTGGGAATGGGAAGAAGTTAAACCACAAGTGCATAAAGTCTATCGCGATAAAGCGACTAATGATCATTTGATTATTTTGTCTGAAGGCCGCCTGGTAAACCTCGGCAATGCGACCGGCCACCCATCGCGCATTATGGATGGTTCTTTTGCCAATCAAGTGCTTGCACAAATGTATTTGTACGAGCGTAAGTTTGCGAATCTCCCTGCGGAGCAAAAAGCCGAGCACTTGTATGTGCGTGTACTGCCGAAAAAACTCGATGAAGAAGTGGCGAAAGATATGGTGGAAGGTTTTGGTGGCGTAATTACCAAATTAACTGCACAACAGGCTGAGTATATTGGCTATGCAGTTGAAGGGCCGTTTAAGCCGGAATCTTACAAGTATTGATTTATTAGCCCTCACCCCTAACCCCTCTCCCGTTGGGAGAGGGGAATATACACAGAATTATATTGTGGCACGCGTGACTCCCTCTCCCATTGGGAGAGGGCTGGGGTGAGGGGAAATATTAAGATTGGTTACTAAATAGAGAACATTATGACCGATTCACAACTGCGCCTGAGTTTTGAATTTTTTCCACCCAAGACACCGGAAGGAAAAGAAAAACTGATCAAAGTGCGCGACGAATTAAATTTCTTCAATCCGGATTTTTTCTCCGTAACCTACGGTGCAGGCGGTTCAACCCGCGACAATACCAAAGGCATAGTCACGCAATTTAAAGCCGATGGCGTCAGCATTGCACCGCATTTGTCGTTTGGTGGTGATGATGAAGCAACCATCAAACACTTGATCCAGGAATATAAAGATGCCGGTGTCGATCGTATTGTCGCCCTGCGCGGCGATATGCCCTCCGGTGTCGGCGGTGCCTACCAGTTGGTCTATGCCAATGAGCTGGTAGCATTTATCCGCAAGCATTTCGGCAATCACTTCCATTTGGAAGTCGCGGCCTATCCGGAAATACATCCGCAGGCCAAAAGCTACGATGACGACATCCGCTATTTGAAAGGCAAGTTTGATGCGGGCGCCAACAGTGCGATCACCCAATACTTTTTCAATCCTGACTCCTATTTTTATTTTGTCGACCAATGCCGAAAGGCCGGGATTACCCAGCCGATTTATCCAGGCATTATGCCGATTATCAACTACAAAAATTTGACCCGTTTTTCCGATTCCTGCGGTGCAGAAATTCCACGCTGGTTGCGCAAAGCGCTGGAAAATTACGGCGATGATGAAGCCAGCCTGAGAGCATTCGGGGTGGAATTGATAACCGAGCTGTGCGAAGTCATGCTGGAAAACGAAGCGCCAGGTTTGCACTTCTACACCATGAACCAAACCGAACCTACCGCACAAATTGTTAAAAATTTGGGTTTGGTGCCGGCGGAATAAACTCCCGTCTGCATTAGCCAGATTACCGTTGGTTAATTATATCGGAAGTCGCCTTAGGCTCACCTGCACGGCTCGACCTGCGCGGCCCCGACCTGCGCGGCCCGTTCCAACCTACAACTTAAACAAGGAGTAGGTTGGAAGAGCGCAGCGACTTCCGACATGGACACAAACACATCGATATAAAAACAATAAACATTCGATGCATCCAGCTTGAGTTGTTTTTGCCCACGCAAATTTCCCGTAAACCCGCCCGCAAAATCTACATAAAAATTCAGCCATTTTTTGCGGTTTTTTTATGCACCAAACCGGTTTCTCGTAATTTACGCATAAACATTGCACCCTGCCCAATTTCCATCCTTTTTAATCTGCCTAGACTCTTACTACCGATAGTTATTTTTACCGGTACCACTCGCGTGAAATCCAGCGTCCAGGTTTCAGCGTTTGCCGCTTGATTTTGCGTTAATGCAGCTTTCAAGAAGGTAATCAACATGTCCTACGCATATCAAAATAATACACAGCAAAAATCCATTGGCATTCTTGTTGTTATTGTCTTTCATGTACTTGTAGCCACGGCGCTGATTAGCGGCCTCAGCCCGCATATAGCAATCGATCTCCCCAAGGTTTTCACAGCAAAAGTAGTAATAGAAAAGCCCGTTGAAACTCCACCACTCGCAATTCCGGAACCAGCCATTGAGCAATCCGCGATTGAAATAACACAACCGCGACCAGTTGCTTACGATCCTGACGCAAAACCAATCAGTAAGATAATCGATCATTTGCCGGTAGTTGTCAGCACACTAACAAAACCTAAAATTTTGCAGGCAAGCAAACCGGTTTATCCTTCGGCATCGATTCGATTAGGTGAAGAAGGCGCAACCGGATTGCGTTTGTATATCAACGAAAAAGGCAATGTGGTGGATGTACAACTGCTATCCAGCAGCGGCTCGGAGCGCCTCGATAATGCCGCCACTGCTCACGCAAAACGCAATTGGAAATTTACACCCTGCATGGAAGGCGACAAAGCTGTCGCATGTTGGCACCAAACCAAATTAGTTTGGAAACTGGAAAATGCTCGATGAGAAAACTGAATATTTTTAGTTAATAAAAAAGGAGACCATGTCTCCTTTTGGTAACGATTAATTCAGCTTAATCAATATTCACTCAACACCTGCTTCTGTAACGCATTCAATTGCGCAATTCCCTTTTTAGCCAAACCCAGCATCGCGGCAAATTCTGTTTCAGTAAAAGGTTCGGCTTCGGCAGTGCCCTGGATTTCGATAATGCCGCCGTCATCGCCCATCACGACATTCATATCAGTATCGGCAGAGGAATCTTCAGGGTAATCCAGGTCAATCACCGGCACGCCCTGATAAATTCCCACGGAGATAGAGGCAATCGCGCGTTTGAGTGGTTCGCCAGTCACCTTGCCCTGCGCCTTGAGGAAATTAATCGCATCCGCCAAAGCAACCCAGGCACCGGTAATGGATGCAGTGCGGGTGCCGCCGTCGGCCTGGATAACGTCGCAATCGATATGGATGGTGTTTTCGCCGAGCGCGGTTAAATCAACGGCAGCGCGCAGCGAGCGGCCAATCAAGCGCTGGATTTCTACCGTGCGGCCTTGCTGTTTACCGCGGGCGGCTTCGCGATCCATACGGGTGCCAGTTGAGCGCGGCAACATGCCGTATTCGGCAGTGAGCCAGCCCTGCCCCTGTCCGCGCAAAAAAGGCGGGACTGAGCTGACCACACTCGCGGTGCAGATCACTTTGGTATCGCCAAATTCCACCAATACCGAGCCTTCGGCATGTTTGGTGTAGCGACGGGTGAGGCGGATAGGGCGTAATTGATCGGGTGTGCGGCCACTTGGACGTTGCATAAAAGGAATCCTTACTACTTGAAATGGATCTATGGGAAGGTGTGGTACCATCCCCTATCTGTTAATGAATGTTAAGTTGCGGGCGAACTTTACCAGCTCTCGTCCGTAGAAGTAACCGCCGCAGGGAATCCACCCCGTATAGAATACCTTAGCTCCAGGAGCCTTTATGCCACGTAGTATGACCGGATTTGCCCGCCGCGAAGCCAAACTCCCCTGGGGAACCCTGGTGTGGGAAATACGCAGTGTAAATCATCGCTACCTTGAACCCAGCTTCCGCCTGCCGGAAGATTTCCGCGAAATCGAACCCCACCTGCGCGATGCGATGCGCAAAACATTACAACGCGGTAAAGTCGAAGCCAGTTTGAGTGTGCAATGGGAACAGGAAGGTGAATCCGATCTGGGGATCAACCTCGCTAAAATCGCGCAGCTGACCAAAGCCGCACAACAGATTAACGGCTTGCTCGGCGCTATTGCCGCGCCAGTGAATGCGCTGGATATTTTGCGCTGGCCCGGCGTAATCCAGAAACAGGAACTGGACCGCGAGCAGATGCATAAAGCTGCGCTGGATTTATTTGATCTCGCACTCGAAGGCCTGATTGAACACCGCAGCCGCGAAGGTGCAGAGCTGGAGCAACTCATCATCAACCGCTTGGGTAGCGTTTCAGCGCAAGTCGTCGCTGTGCGCGCACGCATGCCGGAAATCCTCGCCGCCCAGCGTGAAAAATTGCAAACCAAACTCGCCGCACTGCAAGTGGAATTGGAACCGGAACGCCTGGAGCAGGAGATTGTGCTGCTCGCGCAAAAAGCCGATGTCGATGAAGAACTCGACCGACTGGACACTCATGTACTCGAAGTAAAACGCAGCCTTAAACAAACCGATTCTCTCGGTCGCCGCCTGGATTTTTTAATGCAAGAATTAAATCGCGAGGCCAATACCCTTTCATCAAAATCAATTGTGAGCGAAACAACGCAAGCAGCAGTAGAATTGAAAGTGTTGATCGAGCAGATGCGGGAGCAGGTGCAAAACATAGAATAATTTTTCTATGTTTTGCAGAAGGTTAAAATTGTCAACAAAATTGATAAATTAAAAAATCAATAAATTAAAAAATCAATAAATTAAAAAATCAATAAATTAAAAACATTTATTGGTTCAGCATGTTTCACTGTGTCACCGGTTGTTTCGTAACAATGGTGACATGAATGATGACATGGCTTTGTTTTCTTCCCAAAACCGAGCTATTTTTATCATTCGTGTCACCATTTCATCGCTAAGGTGTTGAGTGAGGGCTGGTAGAGGCTTACGTACATTTAAGCGATTCAATCCTCAGCAGCTTTTTAGCCAAAAATTGTTACAACGCCACATCCAAAACCTTTGTTATAGCCAGACCTACTTGCTCTCTCTGTTCAACACTCATGTCAGGACTTAAAGGAATTTTTATAGTCGACGACATCAGCTGAAGGGTTTTTGGACACATAGAGGGAGAATAATTTATTTCTCTAGGATGGTGTAGCCAAGGCCCTCCATTTTTCGTCCAGGCCGTTTTAAAGAAAAGCGGAACCCAAGTGTTATATACATGTAAATCATTAAAAAATGTATTTGCTGGTACTCGTTCATGAAACAAGGCTTTAACAATAAATGGAATTCTGTCGCTGTCTTGTTCCTGGAATGTTAGAAATATATCAGTCGCTGTATCACCTGTCGGGTCGTTATAGCGACGTTGTTTAATTCCATTTTTTTCGAGAGCAGGATTGATTTGCTCCAATAGAAGCCTTTTGTGCGTACGTAAATCTGATCGAATACCTTCAACCCTTCGCATCTGAACATTCAAAATAGCCCCCTGTATTTCGGACATACGATATGAATTTCCAAAAGGGATTTCATCAAGTTGTAGGTCACCGCCCACTCTGAACGCTCCAAGTACATCATGATATAAAAGAGATCGCTCGTATATTTTTTGCGAGTTAGTCACCACGGCGCCACCCTCACCACTTGTTATCATTTTATTCCATTGAAAACTTAAGATTCCTGCGTCCCCTATACTACCCAAGGGTGCGCCCTTGTAACTAGCTCCTAAAGCCTGAGCCGCATCCTCTAACACCATCAAATTGAATTGCTTTGCAAAATTTATTATTGAATCCATATCGCATGAGGCGCCACACATATGTACAGGCATAATCAGCTTGGTGTATTGGCTCCGCTTTTCTTCAAGATCCTTAGGATCCAGACAAAAAGTATCATCAACATCAGCAAGAATTGGTACGGCACCAACCCTGGCTACAGACGCCGCGCTTGACACCCAGGCGTAAGCAGGAATTATCACTTCGTCTCCAGGCCCAATTCCCATTGCAGTCATTGCACAGGATAACGCCGATGTACCTGAATTTACCCCGAGCGCATACTTAACACCCAAGCTCGTACTTAATAATTTTTCAAAATTATCAACCTGGGATTCAACACCGCCGACAGCACCATAGTAACGAAATAATCGTTTATTTCTGAGTACATTTAGGACTGCCTCTTCTTCTTCCTCTCCTATCCTTAATCCACCGAGAGTCGAAGGGGGCAATTTGGTTTTTACTGTAGGCTCAGCTCCATCTACCGCCAGGCGCCAATTTTTAGACTTCATGCGAACTCCGAACTGAAATTATTTACGATATAAACGCAGGCTCTATTTGTAAGTGCCAACATAGTTAATGTGGGGTTATGGTATGAAGAGGTCACAAAAGCAGAGCCATCAGTCACAAAAAGATTTTGCACATCCCATGAACGGCAATAGGAATCTAATATCGAATTTTTTCGATCATTCCCCATTCTTGCTGTTCCTACCTCATGAATCCCTGACCCCGGCACACTAAGCTCTTCATTTGAAACCTTCGTCTCGTAGCCCGCATGAGTTAAGAATGTCTCCATATATCGCTTCCATTCATGCGTAGCTGCCTTTTCCTCTTCTGAGTACTCACATTCAATTTTCAGTGCAGGGATACCCCATTTGTCTTTTAACTCCTCACTAATAGTGACTTGATTTTCATAGCGAGGCCTCATTTCACCAAAACCAATAAACTTGACAGACTTGGATGATAAATATCCTTGCGCGCCAACAGGAAGGGACGAGTTGACGCGTATGGGAGGCATGTAAATGTGAGTATCCCTTTCATCGGTCGAAGAGGGAAACTTAGTCCCGCTCACCCACGCCCCACAGACGTGATCCATCAAAAAATGCCCCAAAACACCGGAGGAGTTTCCAACACCATTAGGGTGTTTGCCTGATTTGGAGTTGAGTAAAATCCTTGTCGATTCCAAGGTGGATGCACATAACATTACAACCTTTGCAGTTATCTCTTTGGATTCACCTGATATCGCATCAAAATATTCAACACCCTGCGCCTTTTTTCCATCAGCGCTCATAATTATCTTATGTACTACCGCATTAGGAATTACACTCGCCAATCCTGAATTGATTGCACTCGGAATGGTTGAACCTGAGCTGCTATAAAAAGGAAGTGCTTCACGTGAAATAATACTTACGTAAGGCTGCGCGAGAGTGGTTGTTCGCAATCGAAATAATCTTGTGTTACCTGGCCACAGGTCTACTGCCGCTTTTTTTAATGCGAGTTCTGAATCTTGAGGGGGTAAATCGTCATCGATAAATATTCCATCAGGTACTTCCGGATGATTTTCCCTGTATCCGGAGACATGAAAAAAATTTTCAATTTCATCGTAATGGGAACTGATATCTTGATATGTAATGGGCCATGATGGCAAATTTTGATATTTCCCCTTGAATTGAAAATCAGACATCCTGATTGCAACTCGTGCCCACAAATTAGAACGCCCGCCTACTTGACGACACCTGATCCAGTTAAACGGCTTTCCCTCAATAACTTCATAGGGGTTATCCAGATCATCTACAAAAAGATGTTTTGTATTAGGAGTATACGCGTAACAACTGGCCTGGATAAATTGACGATCACTTGCCGCATTCAGAGAACCATCTATGCGATCAATGTTGTGCTTTGCCTTACCACTGATCAATCCACGTTGAAACTCCTCCTTGGCATTGAGCTGAGGCCCTGCATCAAGCAAGGCCACTCGCAATCCTCTTTGAGTCAGGCTTTTAGCAGCCCAGCCACCTGTTGCACCAGATCCTACGACCAAAACATCAAAATTATTCATTATATTTTACTCATAGTAAGAGCCTTAAAATCTAAGAGGAAGGGCTATAAGTTGCCATGACGTTTCTAATTTCTCCATGCATTAATAGCCAAGTCGACTCACAAATGTGCATGAATTTTATGGAAAAAATCATGGAACGCCTTGCCTACTCACTTAAAATCTACAATGGCGGCCTTATTTTATTACGGTCAGTATTGGATGCAAGACCTTGGACTGCTCAATACCGAGTTAAAAAGTATCACGTTTAAAATAATGCGCTACAAATCGCGAGGGTTTACATAGGCAGTTTTTTAAAAATAGAGTCGAGTTCACGTTGTGCATTTTTATTAATATGAATACACATACTTTTCAACATGGCAAGAATTTCGTCACTATATATCTCTACATCTTTTCCTCTTGCCACATCAATTTCATTAGCGACTGTTAACTCACAGAAACTGGTCATTAGATTTTTATCGAATTTTTTTTCCTCTCCTGTGAACCTGTCCTTAAACATAATCTCAGATGTTGTCTTGAATTGAGGCAATACAAAGCTTTTGTCACAAGCGCAATAAAAGTAAACAAGCTCCTCAACATCATGACCAATAAAATTTTTGATATCTGTTCTCTTCTCCAGTGATATCAAGGGTGATGGTAATCCTTGTGGACCATATATAGCATGAAAAAGTCCTGCTTTGCAGGTTAGCAACGGTGCCCCCCATGAAGACAAAATATTATAAGTACCAGTTAAATGACTAATCATGGGGCCGGATATGTGCTTATATTCTGATGCCCCCAATAATTCCAAGTAGCTTAAGCATTCATCGAAATTATTTAGCATGGGCATTATCCTGATGATTGTTTTTGATTTCGGTCCACGCAAACAACTCATCTTTAAAGAATGATGAACATGGTCTATGTTGTTGCGCTAGCTCTAATAATTTTATAGCTGTATTTAAGTCGTTTTTATGGTATTTGAAAAATAGCGCTGCTTCCCTGATGTTTTTAATGTGATAAGAAAAGTCGGTGCTCCCCCTAATTTCATTATATGGTTTATAAAGAGTCGGGTCGAGGATCATGTTGTGCCGATTAAAAAAATTATTAATATTTTCAATGCCATCTTTATCAATATTATGAATTAAAAAATTATTACATCCATTAAATTTTTTTAATACATCAGCAGTATGATCATCAAAATCTTTTTTCCATTGATTTTTTACTTCCGCCTCAGAGCACTTAAGGAATTTTGAGGCAGATGGCAAGTAGCCATAAAGTTCAGAGCGCCGCTGTATCCAATTGTCTACATTTTGCGTATTGAAAATGTATAGTGCAGCAGGATATTGAGCAATGATTTTATCCAGACAGTATTGGTATGCATAAATGAAATTTCCTGTTTCATCTATCGCTTCCATATCAAAGAATGCATCGTAGTTTTCATAATTGAGGAAAACGTCAGAATCTGATGCGCTATTGCTCACCATGGAGATGGCAAGTTTTCCGTTATCACCAAATATAGATTTTATGCCATTGCATAAAAAATAGTTATGTAATGACAATGAATCAGTTAAATTAAACCCTATTTGAAATATTTTAGGAGCGGTCAGCATGGTCAACATCTATCCTTCCTTTATCTAAAGTTATAATCTTGTTAGCTTTTGCTGAGAGGAATTTTCTGTGATCAATAACTATTCTGGTAATATGAAGACTCTTGATTAAATTATTAATTAATAGCTCGTTACTGCGATCCAAATTGCTGGTTATTTCATCAAGAAATAATATTTGGGGTTTTAAATATAAAGCCCTTGCCAATAAAAGCCTTTTTTCTTGCCCAACAGAAATATTCATTTCATTTCTTTGTAAAATAGTTTCATATCCTGCGGACAACTGCATTATTTCATCGTGTATATTAACTTTTTTGCAGCAATCTATAATCCTTTCCATGTCTATTTCAGAGCTTGCACCAATAATATTTTTAGCAATTGACTGGTCAAAAATTCTATCCCCCTGGAGAACGGCAGCACAATTTGTCCTTGAGTGTTTTTCAAATGGATTTAACTCTATGCCATTAATAGATATTACTCCTGCGTTTGGCGATAAGATTCCCAGCATTAGTTTTATCAATGTGCTTTTCCCAGCCCCTGAATCACCTTCAATACAAACCAATTCTCCAAATGGTATTTGAAAAGATACATCCTTCAGTATCAATTTATTTGTATTGCTTTGCTTATATGAAACTTTCTCAAAACAAATGGATATTTTATTTTTTCCTGAAAATTCATCAAATGGCCCGGTATCTATAAAATCTGATTGGGTGTAGTTAATACGCCTATGGTTAAGAATGGTGCTGATTCTGGATAGGTAAATATTTAGAATTCTCAGATCTGATATATTTTTAATCAGACGCGAGGCGTGTGTTGAAAATAGTGTTCTATAACTCAAATAAGCAAACATAGCTCCCAATGTCATTGATGACTCAATAACGTAAAGAGCCGATAGTGCAATAACAACAATCATTTCGATGCCGTTTATCATGTCAGCCATATTATCAATGGTAAGCGCCAGCTTTATTCGATGCTGGTCGTACCGTATTGCTTTAACATGCCTTTCCAGCCACTGATCTCTGCGTTTGCTTTCTGCTTGTAAAACCCGAATGCTTTGCATTGAGTTAAAGGTTTCTATGAAATAGCTTGATGATTCTGCATATCTTTCCGTTGCGTTTCTTTCAAGATCTTTAAGGGTGCTATTGAACCCAAACCTGATTGCGGTAATTAATATAAAACAAATTAAGGAGATAAAAGCGATAAGTGGTGCGTAAATCAGCATTACGACTGACATTGTTACTGTCATGAGTAAGTCGATTATGATTTCAACCAAACTTTTCGTGACTTTTCCATTTAGGGGTTCAATCGATTTAAATCGCGATAATATATCCCCCATTTGTCTTCCATCAAAAAAAGAAGAAGGCAGATGAACAAGATGATCAAATACACTAACTAATGTATTTGAATTTAGATAAACCAGTAAGTTAGTAGTGACAAGACCAGCGACAATTTTGACGAAAGAATCAATTACTACTATAGAAATAAAGCCGATAGCAATAATCATCAATAACCATTTGTCATAGTTAGGGATAATGTTGTCAATTGCAAGCTGTGCAAATAGAGGAAGAAAGAACGCGAATACTTGAATAAATAAAGCCAGTAAAAATAATTTGGCTAAGATTTCTTTAAAGCCGGAAACATTCTTGTAAAGCTCCCGCAAACCAATAACTTTTTCATTTTTTGATGAATCAGTTAAAATGTTTTTTATATAAATAATTTTTTTGCCGAATGTTTTATCCAGCTCATGTGCCACCATGGTATATTCACCCAGATTGGCATTGTAAATGTGGAAGTGCTTTTGTTTCGCTTTAGCAACAATTACATAGTCATTATTGATTTTGATGATGCAGGGTAAAATGGAATCATTGATTTCTTCTATTGTATCCAAATTAAGCAAGCAAAATTCCGCCCCCAAATATTTTGATCCTTCAATAAATTTGTCCATATCGTTAGATATGGAATATCGAACAAAAAAACTATCTACCTGATCTTTATCTATTTTTACATCGTATTTATTCAGTAGGGCATATACTGCCGAAGAAAGATCGGCCGATTGATTTTTATTGGGTTGGGTTGGCGATATGTTTTTATGGAAAAACTTATCGATTATTTCGGATGATTCCATTTTGACATCTCTAATATTCGGCTACTTGTTTTCTAGTAATGATCCCAATATCCAGGAAATTATTTTTTTCTTGCCTAATTGAATGGAAACTTCTACCGCACTCCCATTTATTAGCGAAAACTTTTCATTATTTTTATAAACATATGGATCCTCAATTCGTACCTTTATTAAATAAGTATCCATATCAGCTTTATATGGCGTCGTTGAGGCTAATGCGTAATCAGGCTCCTTTCCCACATAACTAATAACTCCATTATAAGTGCCGAAATCTGAGCGAGGAAATGCCTGGTACCATATCTTTGCCGCTTGACCAACATGAACTTTGCCGATTTTTCGGCTGTTTGAACGTAAATAAATTTCATAAGAATTGATTTTTGGCGCAATAGCTGCAACGACCGATCCCTTTTCAACAAAATCTCCTTTTTTTACGTAAACTCTGGAAACCGTTCCATCAACAATGGCGCTCGATATTTCTGCATGGTTGCTTTGGTATTCAATTAATTGTTGTGTTATTTCTGCCAGTTTGACTTTTTCCTCCTCGATTTTTTGATTGATATTCATAATTTCTATGTCATGCATTTTTTTGGATATATTGAGTTCGGAGTCACTTGAAGCTATTTCATTATTTATATCCAGTATTTTAAAGTTTGTATTTGCAACTTGTATTTCAAGATCGGCAATGTCTTTTCTAGAGATAATGTTTTTAATTTTGTTGTCCTTAATACCTTCCAAAATACTATTTTGTTCTTCGTGTATTTTTTTATATGAGTCCATGTTTTTATTTAACATTAATATTTTTTCGCGATTTTTTTTAATCGTAATGGACAGTAACTCCAAATGGTTATTTTTTTGCTCCTCCAGTATTTTTAGTTGATTCCCAATAAAGTTTATTCTTTTTTCAAGGCTGGTATGTTGTTTGTTGTAGCTGTCATTGTCATAGAGGGCTGATTTTCCCATGTCAATTTTAATAATATGATCATTAGGGGATACCGCCACTCCTTCCTGAATATATACTTCGTCAACAATCCCAGAATTTTGGGCGCTGATCATAATTGTATTGTCTTTGACGGATCCATTTAGTCTTACAGTGTCCATTATTGGAAAAATAAAAACAGAACCTATGAGTATAAAAATTAGTATGAAAATACCATAGACTAAAATATTGTACAGGCGTGCAATGTGTATATGGCCTTTATAATTTGTCATGAAAGTTTGTAATCATAATTTATAATTAAAGTAGGCTTTCGCCTCGTGCGAAGGCGTATTCTATGCTTTCTATAACTTTGGGATTCTCAAGGGCTTTCGATATGTCATCAGTGTAAACATCAATTCTCTCTATTCCGTTAATCAAGTTCAATAAGCTGTCGTTTACAGTAATAAAAGAATCCCATATGTACTGATATCGTGAATCCCTTAATTGACTCTGATCTTCATCAAAAATTATCAATAAATAAGGTAAGGTAACTGGCGATATTCTTTTTAGTATGTCGGGTGATACATCTAGTGTTTTTCCTGCTGCCAAGGATATTCCTGTGCAACCTAGCTCAAGAAGATAATTTTTTTTCCATAATGAGGACGTGAAATTTAAAAATCTAGGTGATACGGCTGCCATTTTCAGATTTTTTTCATACATTAACGTGTAATTTAATACGGACACAGCTTTGTGTGTTCTCTCCATATCTTCTATTTGATAGATAATTCTGCTTGTGTGGCTCCATTGACCTTTAAACCAAAAGGAAACATATTCTTCACTTGATTCAATAACTATTGAATTGATTAAGCTGTTTAAATCTTTTTTATTTGAACTATATATAAAGGTATTACTAGAATTTTCATTGGATAACCCAAGATTAATTTTTTCTTTAGTAATTATGGCAATCTTTTGACTAATGTTTTTTTGCGAATTGATATTGTTAATAATGTACTGTAAATCTATTTCACCTGGCGTATCTATAACTATAAAAAGAACTGACTTTTTATGCACCTTTTTTTCCTCAGTGTTATTTATAGACATATCCCTACCTCAGTATCTGCTCTTCTAGGATTTGGATAGGTGCAAAATGGCTTTACTCCCCAAGGTAACAAATCTGCCTGCGTAGCTAACGGAAAACCTTCCATAAAGTCACGGGAGTCAAGAATTTTCGCGGCGAGTTTTTCATTGCAACCAGACACCAAAGTATGGAGGATCGCCTCCTGAATATTACCTAAACGCTCTCCCACTTTTAGGTGGGCATGAAGATGAGAGGCGTCACATGTGTTGGAGGCATGGAAAGTATAAATATATAAAGTGGGATCTTTTAAAAAGTACAGCTCTTTAATGATAGATCTAACCAGTGCTGTATCCTCTCCCTTATTTAAGGAGGCATACCCTGCATTTATATCTAGCAATTTTTGTTTATTAAATACTAATGTTTGTTCCCATAACCTGGTAACAGACATATAAAAGGATTTGCCTGCCAAGTGATGAATAATTATATTTCCCAGTACTACACCACTTTTTCCCGAAATTTTAATGGCGTGCATGCTTCGAGATAGTCGTTCACAGTGATAGTAGTCATCGTCATCCCATACACAAAAAAACTCACCTTTAGCAATTTTTATCGATTCATTTCGTATATCGCCCAGCGTTAAATTAAGGTCACTTGAAATAGTTATTAAGTGAATATTTTTTTCGCTCAGGTGATGGTCTTTCATGTAATTGACTGTTGCCAAATCAGTATCCAGGCATACGACCAATAATTCACTATTCCTATATGTTTGGTTTTTGAAACAGCTGATAGCCCGCTTTAAAAAAGATAGCCTGTTGTTAGTTATGCACAAGCATGAGACAAGCGGATTTTTTTGTATTTCCATTGCAATATTCTTTCCATTTAAGGTTTAAAGCAGCGCTCACATTTTTCACAAACCGGATAACTTGTTAAATTATTGTCTTTATGCGAATTTATAAATTCTATATATCTTTCACCCTGAAATATTTTTGCCAGGGAGGATTCTCGCAAATTGCCAAAAATTACTGTTGAGTTAGAATCAAAGCAACAAGGGATGATATTAAGGTCCCAAGTTATTTGCAGTACGCGCTTTCTATATCCCCAAACAACAGAGCACACGCCTTCTTTTGGCGGTTGGTTATATTCTCTTCCTCCGCCGTAATTATGCATGTTATGTTTGCTAACTTTATTTACTCCCAGACCTGATAACCAGCTGTCGATTTCTTTTCTTTTGACGCTATCGCTGTCAATAATTGGTAAGTCACGTATCACTATCTCTAATGATGAGTTTGATTCTTTTATAAGGTTTGATATTAAAGTCAAGTTACTTCTGACCAGTTCAAATTTATCAACACCATGAGATTTTTTGTAACTCTCTCGATCTATACCATAAAAACTGACTTCTAATGTATCAAGTCCACTATTAACAATTTGTTTAAATGACTCATCGCTCAATGAAAGCCCGAGTGTAGAGATTATCCTCGCTTTGGAGTGGGGCCAACTGCTTTTTATCAATCCAACTTTTTGTGGTAGATCTGTATCAAGTAATGGCTCACCAAAACCATGCAGATCCACCGAGCCTCTATAGTCACCTATTTGACTTATAATGGTAACCAGATCTTCAACTGGCATAACCCCTTTCGTTCTTGTTAACTCTTCTCTTGGGCAAAAATAGCATTTGTAACCACAGAGATTAGTGTTTTCAATACGAATTTCATCATAATCGATGCTGTAATTTAAATCTGAAATATGCGTCTTCAATAGCTGATTCAATTTATGTACTCCTTGTGATTAGTGTTAATGATATCTATGCTCATGGTTCCATTTAGATTGTTTTCCTCGATTTTTTTTTGGAACAATGCTCTATTTTGCCTTCTCATTTCATCTACTGAATTACTATGATAATTTTGTGTTCTTGCTTCATCCGGGTGGGACATGTGTATGCCGGAAGAAGATAAAACACGCTTCATGTCAGATTTTTTCAATCTCTCAATAAAATCCATATCCTCCATTCCCCATCCCTTATATTCACTTGAATAACCATTTATAAGCACATAATTACTCTTGCATAACATGCATATGCCGGGAGCAAGCCTATTTACTCCTGTGTCTGACTCGGTTACAAATTCAGGAGTAATAAATTTTTTATTGTCTTGAGATAAGATCCCCATGCCATTTTTCAGAAAGTCACGCTCCAATAAAATATCGGCATCACAAAATAATATTATTTCCGATGAGGAATAGCTCGCACCTATATTCAATGCAATAGATTTATTAAAGTACTGTTGGCCTTCTACAAAGATGTACTTCAATCCTTTTATTTTCTCTTTAATTTTGTGGATTTTTTCATGTGACATCGATGGTTTTTTTTCATCGAAATCTATTATTATGATGGATCCTATTTCACTTGAGATCGAGTGCAAATGAGTAATGATTTTCTCCACTTCAGGCTTTTGAGTGGCAGCTATTATTACATCTAAGAGATTTCGCATATTAAAATCTCTTTAATAAAATCAAGAAATGCATCCTCTGCTCTATTTCTATTGAAGAATAAGTATTCACTTTTTCTTGCTTTGGTTCCATTTTTGTAATTTTCTATAGACTTTAAAACTTCTTTTTTATCGCTCAATATAGGAATGTTCATTGCCCTGTATAACTCCGACCTTGCAGGGGAATTGCAATTGGGCTGAAAACTTATGGTGTGCTTCCCGATTTTTTTGGCTATGACTAATGCAGTTGAGTAGGTGCTAATTATTACGCTGCATTTTTCAATAAAATCTATGATACTGCTGGCGGTGTAATCTTCTACGCAGTTGGTTTCGCAATGAAATGTTTGGTATTTATTTGATTGATACTCCTTGGGGTGCTTGCGTATATATAGTTTGTGATCAAGCTCTTGACATACTTCAAAAATCTCCTCGGCAATTATGACTTCGTCATAACCAAGATCCTCTCCCCACATTTTAAAATCATTTCTATTGGGGACGGATAGATATGCAACTATGTTGTTGTTTGAAATATTTTTGTTTTGGTAGGAATTAAAAATATCATCTATATATAGGCTACCTATTGGTGCAAGCTTGCTCCCCGGTATTCCCGCCAACAATAAATTTTCATAGGTTATTTTATCTGAAACACAGATGTAATCTGGCAAAAGCAACTTATCATCAATAAATAACTTCTGTGCAGTTCCTGCTATATCTTGATACAAAATAATTGTTGTAGCTTTTTTTGATTTTGCTGAATAAATCAGCTTCCGCTCAATGATTCCGGGCCACATTAGCCCTGTTATTAATATATCCCCCTCATTAAATTCAATCGGCTGCCGATTAACGGCTATTGATTTAAATTTTGCTAATGAATCATTTAAATCAATACAAAAACTGTCATCAGTTATTATATTAATTTCACAATCATCAGATAGCTTTTCCAATGCTCGTGCTGCAATTATCATGGATTCTGCCACAAGGTTTCCTGTAGCAAACAAATATACTTTTATCACGATTTAAATTATTTCCTTTTAATTAATTATTTTGATTTCGCTTTTCCGAATAGTGATTCCTGTTCTTTTGAGTGAGGTTTGTATCATTCCAGCCTGCGGCATTATCATGATGCAAATGTATGTAGGCGACACTGGTGAATCTTGCCATTTCTATATTATTACCACAATACCGCTCGATAATGTCCTGGTCTTCCGCCCCCCAACCAATGAATTTTTCATCCCATCCCCCAATATCTATCAGTCTTTTCCTTTTAAATATCGGGCAAACACCAAATCTTTCACCTTTCACAATTTGTTTTTTAACGGCGCTTTGTGAATCTTCCGGAGCATAACCAAGCTCATTGATATCACCCTTATAAAATGGAGTGTCAGACATCAATCTATAGCCTGATACTAAAATTTCAGGGCACGTCATGGCTATTTTCAAAGATCGATCTATTGCATTATTGAGTGGAAGAAGGTCAACATCATAAGGAATCACATATTCGTGACTGGCCTCCTTAAGGCCCAGGTTTAGCAGTAAAGATTTGTGAAATGCACCTATCATTGGAACGTGAAGGACTTTTAGGTACGGAAGTAGAGGGGGGAGCATGGTTAGTGTTGGCTCTGCGCTTCCTTCAATAACAATTATTTCAATTTCATGATGGAAATTTATTTTTCTGAAATAATTGACCAGTTCATTTAGATGATATTCCCGATTTCTATAAGCAATTAATAATGACACACTCATGAAAATTCCTTTGAGTCTTCCAGTATGAATAAGAAATTTAACTGTTAGGTATGATGATTGGGGATGGGGCTTGCTTTGACATAAAAGCCTGATGATAAATAATTTTTAATTCCCTGCTTAATCTTGCAATACTGAAGTCTCGGCAAACAATATCTCTTGATTGCTTGCCTACAATGTCTTGTGCTGCAACAGGCTTTGCCAAAAATGCCTTTAATGCTGCTTGATAAGCCTCCAGGCTGTTTGTTGATAAAGGAATACCTCCACAGCCGTTAAAGCCCATTTTTCCCCACAAGGAAGCGGGATACATAACGGGGGTTGCTTTTGCCCAAGCTTCAAATAGCTGAAACCCGAATGATTCAAAATGGCTGGTATATATCATCAGCGCGGTGCGATCCAATATATTTAAATAATCCTGCTCTTCATAGTTATTTAAGATCAACCACTCGTAATTCGATGGAAGATCTACGCTCTTCATAAGCTGATCCATAATATGCCAGTTTTTTTCCCATCGCTCCTTGTTTCCGGCCCATAAAATATATTTTTTTTCTTCGGGCTTTACGTTTTCATTTGGATATATTTCATCAATTTCTATTGCGGGTTGGACTATCCGTATTTTTTTTAAAAGCGCCGGCTTAAACTCTTCTTCCTGAAAGTTATTTCTGATCCAGATCGCATCATCATAAAGTTTATCAGGAATGTGTTCGTAGCCCGGGTATTGATAAAATCCGCCAGGAAAATCGCGATAATATTTAGATGGCGCCCAATTTCTGGCTCCAATAACATCGGGAATAAAACTGCGTTTTAATTGATCTGATAGAATATCGGGATTGTCAGTATGGACAATATCGTGCTCTTGTTCGAGGTATGCACAATAAGTACTTGAGTAATTTTTTTTGTCTATAATTGTGAGCTGCATCCCTGCTTGTTCAATAGCTTTACAAATAATCCTGCTTGAGCGACGGGGACCGCTGAGGCGGCCATGGAGATGGCCGGGCTTTCTAAGACAATAGTAAAGTACTTTCATGTCTGTATATCCCTTTAATTAATTACTATTGAGTAATTTTATCAAATGTCTAAGATGCCATTCTAGCGTTGAATGGGTGTATCGGAAATTTTTATCTTCGTTAGCCGGGCGCCGAATCTTTTAAATAATTTATTGCTGGACCTATTAAAACATGCCCGTAAGGCTTGATACTTATTTTTTTGGCAAGTTAAATCAACTGAATTATGGGTAATTGATCCGTGTTCCATCTTATGGATCTATTTTATTCATTTATGTTATTGTGCCAGATCACTGTTTCATTACGTTAAGTCTTCGCGGGATGCTCTCCCGACCAGCTTACACTATCGGACTTAATATAATAATTGCTGCAAACAAAGTGTTAATTGGTTTTCTATGAATATCTATTGGTTTCCCAAGGAGGAAAAATGCGCCATTGTTTGAAAATTGTTCTTTTATGTTTATCTGTAGTACCGATGTTTTCCACTGCACGTGAAATTGCATTGACGTTTGATGATGCTCCCACTCCCGATTCTGCGATGATGACAGGTGTTGAGCGCACTCACAAAATAATTGCCACATTACAACAGGCAAAGGTTTCGGATGCATTGTTTTTTGTTAAGGCAGACTACATCGATCAACAAACAGCAGCACGTTTAAAGCAATATACGGATGCAGGCTTTCATCTGGCCAGTCATAGTTTTACTCATCAGTCAGCAAATCAATTAGGTGCAAATGCCTATGCGATAGATGCATACAAGGCGCACCTGGCATTAAAACCGTTCGAAGGTGTACTTGGCTTCCACCGCTTTCCCTATTTACATTATGGTAAGGATTTAACTGATATTAATCAGCTCCAGGGTCTGTTGGCAGAGCTTGGATATAAAGATGGCTATGTAACAGTCGATAATTTTGATTGGTACATTAGCGCTTTAATAACCAAGGCCGCTGAAGAAAAAAAATCAATTGATTATGACAAGGCGCGTGATTTTTACGTAAATAGCCTTTATGAATCTATTGAATTTTATGACTCCATTGCAAAAAAGGCCTTGCATCGCTCACCACGACATGTGCTTCTCTTGCATGAAAATGATGCGGCAGCGTTATTTGTGGGGGATTTGATCCAGCATTTACGTAACCGTGGCTGGAAAATTATATCGCCACAACAAGCTTATAAAGACGCTATTGCTAAAGAGTTCCCTCAAGTGGTTTTCCATAAACAAGGCAGGGTAGCAGCTATTGCTAATAGTAAAGGTGTACCAGAGTCAGAGTTGCGCCACCCATCAGAGAATGAAAATTATATCAAACAGGCATTTGCTGCCGCTGGTATTGTTGAAGCCAAATAGCAAGTTAGCTCTTTTGGGAAAGGGTGTCGTAAGTTGTCTTTTAAGGCCAGGGAGCGGGGGTGACGTTGACGTATTGTGCGCCGCCTTCGGATGGTTCAGGCTCCCGTTTTTGTGCATCAATACTACAGGCAACCTTACGAAAGCTTTCATGCACCTCGGCAAAGTCTTCCTTATGTAAGGGATGTTCTTTGTTGGGTGTATTTTCGATAATCCATTCAATCAACTCATTAATTTTGCTGTTGACCTCCATGGCAAAAGCAAGCTTTTCGGGTGCTTTAGTCATCGTTCCACTCCGATAGAATCAACATCGCTTTACAGAAAATAATTTCTGGCAGCAATTCCACAACCGTTAATTTTCAAGTGTGGCCAACAGACTTATTTCCGCATTTAACACTTTGGATACAGGGCAATTCCTTTTCACCTCATTTGCTATTTTTTCAAATTCAGATTTTTCAAGCCCGGGAATTTTTGCCTGCAAATCGAGGTGTACTGCTGTAATGGTAAATTCCTTGCCTACTTGCTCCAGAGTCACTTCTGCATTGGTTTTGAGACGCTCAATGGGTAATTTCATTTCACTTAATCGCGCCGCGAGCGCCATAGTGAAGCAGCCTGCATGGGCTGCGCCAATCAACTCTTCCGGATTAGTGCCAGGATCATCTTCAAAACGTGTATTAAAGCCATAAGGCGTCGAGGAAAGTGCTTTGCTTTGGGTAGAGATATGCCCGCTGCCTTCCTTTAAAGTACCCGTCCAGACTGCCGTTGCTGTGCGTAACATAACTACCTCCCGCTGGATTAAATGAATACCGGCTTCGCGCTCAACCTCGCGCGACCCGCTTACAACAATCGCAGTTACAGGGAGAAGGGTCTGTGCGGTAACTAACGCGCGCCACCTACGAGAGGGAATTTTATTCAATAAAAAAGGAGGCATTGCCTCCTTTTTTGTAATGAAAAAAATAAATTATTTCTTCACACCTTCTACTTCCAGCTCTAGTTGTACTGTTTGCGAGGCTGGCCCCAAATCCATTTTTACGTTGAAATCTTTCAGGTTGATAGAAGTTTCACCCGAGAAGCCGGCGCGGTAGCCACCCCATGGGTCTTTACCTTCACCTACTTTTTCCACTTCAATCGTAATGCTTTTGGTAACGCCATTGAGGGTCAGGTCGCCAACAATATCGAATTCATCTTTGTCATCGTCAAGCACAATTTTTTTGCTGACAAATGTCGCTTTGGGAAATTTTTCTACGTTCAAAAAATCCGGACTGCGCAAATGCTTGTCGCGCTCGGCGTGGTTGGAGTTGACGCTGCCAGTGTCAATAGTCACATTAACAGTGCTTGCTTCTGGCTTGGCTGGATCGTAGCTAAACTCACCTGAAAACGTATCAAAGCGACCGGTCAATACGCTGTAGCCAAGATGCTTGATCGAGAAATTAATCGATGCGTGAGCACCTTTGGTGTCGATCACGTAATCATCTGCCAACACGGGCAAGCTCATCACACCAATACTACTTACAGCCAACGCGAGAAGGGATTGCTTTAACAGGAATCGTTTTAACATGGGTAAACTCCTTTGGGATAAATTAATGTGGTTGATATTTTCGTTAACTAAACAAATAACAAGATTAAAAATCAGACTTTCTCACTGGTTTTATTATCCGCACCAACGTGCGATCACGCATAACAAAATGATGGAAGAGTGCACCGATGGTATGCAGTACTACGAGCAAGATAATTCCCCAGGCCAGATATTCATGCAGTTCACCAGCGAGATCGACATTTTGTGAATTTAATTCAGTTACCACCGGAAATTTAATAACCCCAAACATACTAGCGGGCTGGCCCTCAGCGGTAGTAATCAAATAACCCGTCACCAATACCACAAAAATAAAAATATAAAGCCCGAGCTTAACCAACTTGGCTGTAAGGTTTTGGGAGCGCACATTTGAAAGATCTACGGGCGTAGGATTAACAATGCGCCACAGTACGCGCAACAGCATCATCAACAGCACCACCAATCCCAGGCTGATATGCAATTCCGGCCCTTTGTGATACCAGTCGTCGTAATAACTCAGGTCGGTCATATAAATGCCGAGGCCAAATAAAAACAGGATCAAAATTGCGCTGACCCAATGGATCAGAATAGAAACCAAACCATAACCGCTGCTGGAATCCTTTAACATGACTTGCCTCTTGCTTACCGGTGTAGATGAAGTGAGTGAAAAACAGGGAATCGAAGATAACAGCAAAGGAAATAAATTACAGTACCGGCAAAGTCTAGCGCGCTTGCAGTGAAATTGCCCAAGCCTGGACGTAAAGAAAAGTTTAAGCCAATAAGTTTTTATTATTCAGTCAGTTATAAAACACATCCGCAATTGCGAAGCGCGCGACAACAAATAACCCATCGAATTTTTCGTTGTTTATCATCCAAATTTCAGGGCAGTTATTCGGGATTTTGTGCGCCTTTTAACACAGGGCGTTTGCGCCCTTGCTCATCAATAGCCACGTAGACATATTCACCTTGCGTAACCTGGCTAACGTGTTGGGTGAGGAAATCTTTAATCCAGACTTCCACTTTTACACGGATGGACGTATTGCCGATACGCAATGTGCTGGTGTAACAACTGATGATGGCACCGACTGGCACCGGCCGCATAAATACCATGCTGCCGACTGCTACGGTAGTGACGCGCCCCCGCGCAACTTCGTTGGCGTGAATGGCACCGGCAATATCCATCTGTGCCATAACCCAGCCGCCAAAAACATCGCCGAAGGGATTGGTATCGGCAGGCATGGAGATAGTTTGCAGGGCGATAGTACCCGTGGGGGCTGCGTTAAAGATTTGCATGGGCTAGTCCTGAAGGAGTTGCATGGAGTATAGCTCGCACAAAAGAAAACGGCTCCACTGGGGAGCCGTTTTTTACGGGTTACTCTTCATCCGGGAGATTTTCGTCCGGGAGATTAATACCTCCGACGATGTCCGCCCAGGTTTTTCCGAATGCGTCTTTCAGAGTCACATCTATTCTGTAACTGACGGAATCAGGAAGCACCGTGTTATGGGACAAGGTGCCACCATAATACAATTCAATTTCATCATCCTCACTTATGCTGGCAGCGGTGAAAGTGCCATTGAACGTTTCATGGACCTGGCTGCCGTCGACGCTTTTTATGGTCACCTGCGCGGTCATTGGAAACATATCGTAGGTGCCGCTGGCAAAGAGCGTCAACTGATCCGCAGCCGCATCGTATTCACCATATACCATAGGTTGCCGGGGAATAATTTGAAGCGGTTTCATCACGACAATTTTGCTGTCATCACTCACTTCATCTGCATCCAAATTCCCATCAATCGCGGTTAACTGATAATCCTCAGCTGAGGATGCAAAGGCTGTAGCGAAATTCACTATTTGATAACGACCACCACAAGGCAGGTTTAACCTGTAGGCACCTTCCTCATTTGAGCTGGCAAAATCGTAGCCAAATACATTTGAACCTTCCGCCGGAACACCGTAGACCAGGTTGCGCGTTACCGGTGCTCCCGAGTCATAGGTAAAGTTACCATTCACTTCGCATAATTCTGGACGCGTCAGTTCTATCACTTGCGATGCGCTATCAGTGCAGTTGGTAGACAGTGTGACCGGGTGCGTAACGTAACCAAAATCAGTGGCGTTATAGAACAGGACTTCAGCGCTGAGATCGGGATTGGTCGATGACTGGGATACGCGGATACTCGCATTTCCTTCATCGTCAGTAGTGAAATAAGTAGAGGTGAAATCAAATGAATCATCCTCGTCGATTACAAAACCAGTGACGCCCGACAATACTTTTCCTTCCGGATTTTTCAGCTGGATGTTCGCACAATAGGTGGTCGGTTGGTTGAACACCAACGGGTAATCCAGGTTCCACCAATCGCTAAGAAAAATTTCGTTGGTGACTAAAATTTCCAGATAGAAATTTTCGGTATCACAATCAAATTCTGCTTGTGTTGCAGCAACCTGCTCACCATTTTCGGTGTAGATAGTGCCTTGCCCGAGCAGATCCCATAAGCCGGATTTTGGGTTGTAGGTATATACGGGCACCTGAAAACCATCCTGATCCGGAGCGCTATCACCCAAGCGCTCCAATAATCCACAACTTTGCGCTGGAATTTGACGATTAATAACAACCGGCTCTTCCACCAGGGCTTTTTGTTGGCCGCCAAGCTTGGCTAATTTTTGCTGCCGCGCTTTTTTCATTGCCGCCACAATCGGCTCACCAGAACCGGTATTGATATCAGCATAATTAAATGCAACCGAGGCTAACTGGTTGCCATCGGAATCTGCATATGCACCCGGAAAAAATTCGGCATCATTCGGATCGTTCGGGTCAAACGTACGCACCGCAACATCAAGCGACTCGGTTCCTTCTGGCAATAAAGATGCTGGGATCTGGATCGATAAACTATCGCTCTGTTGCGCATCATTATTGGTGTTAACGGCGATATTAAAGCCGTCTACATTTACGCCGGAAATGGACGTCGATGTAGCGGGTTCAACCGTCAGAGCGGATAGCGCTTGTAATTTTGCATCCAGGTTAATTTGCGCATCTGTATCGAGCTTACGCGAAAAACTTGTATAACCCGGGTAGCTGACAGTGATCGCAATACTGGTTGCATCGACGCCACTGATATCAGCGCTGAAACGGAGTTCATTGCTCTTATCATAAGCACTGGCAACTGGCGTAGCGCTCGCAACAATTTGTTCGTTGCTATCCAGTAAATGTAATTCAATTTGGGCGAGACCATCGTTTAAATGAACATCAACGCCATCTTCATCAAAGCCATTGATAGTGCCGTTCAGTTTTACCAATACCGCTGTTGCCGAACTGTTAGCTGCGCTTGAGCTGTCAATTGAACTATTAGCGGAACTATTAATAATTGCGCTACTTGCAGAGCTATTAATTGAACTGCTTTCTGAACTATTAATTGAACTGCTTTCTGAGCTATCAATTGCACTGCTAACTGAACTGGCAGAGGCAACTGAAACAGGCGCTGATGATATTTCGCTGGAACTACTTGATGATAGGTCGGGTTGAACCGAGCTTTGTGATGATGAAAGCGGAGCGGATGAAGCCGAGCTGGTGGAGTGCGTTTTTTTATCACCCCCGCCGCCGCAGGCAGCAAGGCTAAATGCTGCAAGAACCAGAACTGATCGAATAATCGGTAACATAATAAATCTCCCTGTTTATGACGAAAAACCTTGTTAAGAGTACAAAAGCCGTTGCCCAGCTAAAGCCAAAAGAGTGTATGCAGACTTTTCTTAATCGCAGCTGAAAACGCGAACACGTTGGGCAAAGCGCGACGGCTATCACAAATGCGCGGGTAAAAAAAATCCCGCCCGAGTTAGCTCAAGCGGGATTTGGCGTCACCCTGGACGATTACTGTAGTTTGCCCAGCTTCCCTTTTGCGGCTTCACCAATTTCCCCTCCGCCTTGTGCGGCTTGCTGGAAATATTGCGCGGCTTGCGAGCGGTTGCCTTTGGCGAGCGACACTTCACCTAAATAGTAAGCGGCAATTTGCGTGGGCAAATAGCGCTGACTGGTGAGCAAATCTTTTTCTGCCAAATCATTTTTCTTCAGTTGGGTGTAGGCGATACCGCGGAATACATAGGGTTTAAAATATTGCGGATTCGCTTGCACAGCGCGATCCAATGCGGTGACTGCGTCGCTGGTTTTATCCTGCTGTAACAGCAGTTGACCTTTCATCTCCCAGAATAAATTTTCTTTGGGCTGCTGGGCGATAGACTGATCGACATAGGCCAGTGCGTCTATGTATTTTTCCTCGCCCGCGAGCTTCTGCGCTTTTTGGTAATTAGCGTAGGCTTTTTTGTCTTTATTCACTTGCGCCATAGCCTGCTGGAAGGCTTCTTTATTACGTACGCCACCGGGGTATTTCGCGGCGGTCTGGCGATTTTTGTTCACGCGCTCTTGTGATGGCGGGTGGCTGGCAAACAGGCCTTCAATAAAGCCGGCGTTTTTGCCTTCCGACAACTTCACAAAAATTTCCTGCAATTCCACCGCCGCCTGAGCATCGTAACCAGCTTTCGCCATGTACTTCATACCGACTTCATCGGATTGCAATTCGTGGTCGCGGCCATATTTGGCTTGCCATGCCTGGGAGCCTACCGCCAATGCACCTACCCCTAGCGCGCCGTATTCCGGGTGATCCTGGGAAATCGCAACACCGGCAATCAACACCCCTGCGCCCATCAAGACATTCTGGGTTTGCTGCTGGGCACCGTGGCGCGCAGCGGCGTGCACAATTTCATGGCCCATTACTGCGGCGAGCTGGGCTTCATCTTCCAGATAGACCAGCAGGCCGCGGTTGATGGCGAGCTTGCCACCGGGCATGGCCCAGGCATTGGGGATATCATTATTGAGCACCACAAATTCGTAGGGCAGATCAGGGCGGTCGCTGACGGCCGCAAGTTTTTTACCTATTTTCTGTACATAGGTGGTAAGGCCAGGGTCAACCACATATTGGCCGCCCTGGGATTGCTGGGCGGGCACATAGTTTTGTGCGCCGGATGCAATTTCCTGCTCGGGCGACATCAGGGAAATCTGGCTTTTGCCCGTAACCGGGTTAACTACACAGCCAGTCAGCGACCAGGTCAGCGCGCCGAGGGCAATAAGCTGCGAAAGCATTTTCATAGTAGGACTCCTTGAGATGTAGGCGGGTATAATGCCATAACTTTTACCAGACTCAGTTTAATAGAAGGTGAACCCGCGCTCATGAAATCTTTGCAAGTGATTGAACTTTTTGCCGGTATCGGCGCCGATGGCAAACCCATTGTCGAGCAACTCCATGTGCGCGAACTGGAGGATGGCAACTTCCAACTGGTGCAATCACCCGCGTTCGCCAAGGGTTTGGCCAGTGGTGATGTAGTCAAAATGCTGCCCCAAACCCGCGAATTTGATCTTGTTCAACGCAGCGGCAACCTGAGCATAAGGGTGTTTAGCCGTAGCAATATCCAGGCCTTGGGCGACGCGCTCACCGCTGAGCTGGAAAAACTCGGCGGCGAACTGGATCGCGAAACTCCGCGCATGCTGGTGTACTCCATCCATGTCAGCTGTGGCTTCAGTACGATTGAAAACATACTCAACGAATTTGTCGGCCGCGATGGCCAGAGCGCCTGGATGTACGGCAATGTCTACGACCCGGCCGACGGTGAAACACCGCTCAACTGGTGGCTGGACCTGCTCAAACCCGAATAACGCCCCACTCCCTTTTACCGGTATCGCTTCACTTATGCTGCACCTTATCTCGCCCGCTAAAACCCTGGATTTCGCCACTCCACCCAAGACCACCGAGTTCACCCAACCGCAATTCCTCAATCACTCGCAAGAGTTGATCAGGGATTTGCGCCAGCTCACCCCGCCGCAAGTCTCCAGGCTGATGGACATCAGCGAAAAACTGGGTGAACTGAATGCGCAGCGGTTCCTCGAATGGCAAACGCCCTTTACCCCGCACAATGCCAAACAGGCACTGCTCGCGTTCAAGGGCGATGTCTATACCGGGATGGAAGCGGACAACTTTTCCACTACCGATTTCAGCTTCGCCCAGCAGCACCTGCGCATCCTTTCCGGCCTGTACGGACTATTGCGCCCGCTTGATCTGATCCAACCTTACCGCCTGGAAATGGGTACCAGCTTTGCCAATGGGCGCGGCAAAAACCTGTATCACTTCTGGGGCGACATCATCACCGACCAGCTCAACCAGGAGCTGGATACGAAGAAAGAACGGGTACTGGTCAATCTCGCCTCCAACGAATACTGGGGCGCGGTGAATACCAAAAAACTCCACGCCGAAGTAATCACACCGGTATTCAAGGATTGCAAAAATGGCCAGTACAAAATCATCAGCTTTTTCGCCAAGAAGGCGCGCGGCATGATGAGCGCCTACATCATCCAAAACCAGTTGAAGGATGTAGAAGCTATCAAAGGCTTTGATACGGCGGGCTACCGTTATGACGAGCGCATGTCATCGCCTAAGGAGTGGGTCTTTTTAAGGGAAGAGCTGGGCGGTTAAGTGCGAAACAGCAAGCTAATCGAAATATAAGGAAATATTTTCAGCAGTAAACCGCATATAGTCGAAAACTCAACTATCCTCTTTTTTGCGCAGAAAACGGTCTTAGCAGGCCGTTGCAATGTCTCGCGCCGCTCCCTAGAGTTTTGGGATTTGAACATAATAGGACAGGATAGGAAATCGCCCCATGAACCTCAGCCATGCGTATCTCGACCGCATTGCCGCCCGCTTGTCGCAAGTGGCCGAGATCTCCTATCGCCGCATTTTTAATGGCGTCGGCTTTTACTATCGCGGGGTGCAATTCGCCATTGTCATCAATGATCGCCTCTATTTTCGCGCCGACGAACACTCCCGCCCGCTCTACCTGCAAAAAGGCATGACTGCCTTCCAACCGCGCGCCGCCGTCAGTGTGGAATCCTGTTTTTTCCAATTGCCCAGCGAGGTGCTCGACCAACCAGCCGAATTAAGACACTGGTTGCGCATCGCAGTGGAAGCTGCACAAATGGGCGATTTCCGCGACGACGAAACCAACCTCGATACCCCCATCCGCCACCTGCAAGCACGCGCCGTTAGCACGCGCCCGAATAGGTAATTCTACCTGCACCACTTGCGCGCAAATTATCCAAGCTGGGCTAGGCTCAAAGGATAGTTACCTGAGGGATGACCTATGGGCATTCGTATTCTGGTGGTAGACGATGCCACCTTTATCCGCGACATGATCAAAAAACAACTGCGCGACAAGATTCCCGGTGTAGAGATTTTTGACGCTCCCGATGGTGCCCGCGCGCTTGCCCAACTCAAAAACCAGTCGGTTGACCTGATCCTCTCCGATTGGGAAATGCCCAACGTCAGCGGCGCCGAATTGCTTAGCACCGTGCGCGCCATGCCCAACGCCGGGCATATCCCGTTTGTGATGATTTCCAGCCGCGGCGACCGCAACCATATCGTCAAAGCCATTGAGCTGGGCGTATCCGACTATTTAACCAAACCCTTTTCCGCGGAAGAGCTGCTGAAAAAAGTCTTCAAACAATTGAAACTGGCCGGTAAAACACCCGTACAAGGCGTGCGTACTGCCACTACCCAGGGCATCGCCTTTGCATCGGTCGATGTACTCACCGGGGGCGCCCAGTCTGGCGGCGGTGCCAAAGCACCCGCACCCAAACCCGCCAATCCTTTTGCCAATAACAGCGCCAGCGCCCTTGGCGCCAAACCGGCCCTGCAAGCAGTCGCCGAGGCTGGCGATTCCCCCCGCACCGCCAAGGGCAAGGCGCAATTGCGCTTCTCCAACAACCGCACCTTTACTTGCGTGATCCGCGAAATGTCGCTGCAACTGATGAGCTGTTTAATGCAACGGGCGGATAACCTGCCCGGGGTATTTGAGCAGGCCGTAGTCGATATAGAAACCGGTGATGGCAGTAGCCTCGCGCGCATTAACGGCTATGTGCACAGTATCCAGGCCGGTGAAAACCGCCCCGATACCGGTGTAGTAAAAATCGTCGTCCGCTTTGTCGATAACGATGCCGAAAAATTTGAAACCCTGTCCAAATATATTGCGCAAATGTAGATCCTGCCCCCGAGGCTGCCCCCTCAAGACAATGCCGGACAGCCTCCCAAGACATCTCCCCATCCCGGCCAAACAATAATAATCACCCCCGCAAATGTAAACGATTACATTTTTTAAAGTATCGATATTGAAACGTTTACACATGATTTCAACGAAAAATTAGGACTTAATTTCAACAAAAACCACTTTTAAGCAAAATATTTCCACGCAACTATTGATCGATCTCATTTGCCTGTGTAGCATTTTCACTTACAGACGCGTTAATTGCCGCCACCCCTGTTTTGGCAGCCTTTAACTTGCGAGACATTTTCCGAGTAGTTTTCATGAAACAACGTAAACCCATAGTGATCGCCAACTGGAAGCTCAACGGCGGGCTGGATTTGATCTGCACCTCGGTGGCTTCGTTTATCGGCAAACACTTTGCGGCGCAAATTGCGATTTGCCCGCCCTATTTATACATGCGCGATATGCTCACCTTTTTGCAGTATTCGGAATTGCAGATTGGCAGCCAGAATGTCAGCCGCTATGAATCCGGCGCCTACACCGGCGAGACCTCGGCGCAGATGCTCAAACAAGCGGGCTGCTCGCTCTGTTTGATCGGCCACTCGGAGCGCCGCGCCATGTTTGCGGAAAATAATGAGGGCTGCAAAATCAAAGTGCGCACCGCCTTGAATCACGGATTGCTGCCAGTGCTCTGCGTCGGTGAAAACCAGCAGCAGCGCGAAGCACAGCTCACCGAAGAAGTCTTGTACGAACAATTGCGCGGCGGCCTCACCGATATTGATCTCGCCGGCAATGCCCTGTGCATCGCCTACGAACCTGTATGGGCAATTGGCACCGGCCTTGCAGCAACACCGGCAATCGCGCAAGAAGTCCACCAGTGTATCCGCGCTGAACTCGCGCGCATTTTTGATCAGGACACCGCAAACCGCGTGCGCATTTTGTACGGCGGCAGTGTGACCAAAAGCAACGCTAGCGATTTGTTGCAACAGCCGGATATCGACGGTTTGTTAGTGGGCGGCGCCAGTCTGGACCCGGGCCACTTTGTTGCCATTTGCGAACAGGCTTCGGAACTCGCTGCCTCGCAGCTTTTGGTAGAAAAGCCATATCGTTAACAACAATACCGCTAACAACAAAGAAAAAATTACAAAATAATCCAATCGGCGAATAACTCGGTCATCACAAAATCAACCACAGCCCAGGATTTGATGATGAACAGTCTCGCGAACCTAGTTGCCCCAGGTGTCGTCACCGGCGATGCCGTAAAAACCCTATTCAATGCCGCTAAAGCCGGCGGCTTTGCTTACCCCGCCGTGAATGCGGCCAACACCAATACCATTAACGCTACGCTTGAAGCTGCGCGCAAAGTTAACTCGCCGGTGATAGTGCAATTATCGCAAGGCGGCTCCGCATTTTTTCTCGGAAAAAGTATCAAGCTCGATGGCCAGGGCAGTTCGGTTTTAGGTTCCATCGCCGCCGCGCGCTATGTGCATACGGTTGCCGAAGCCTATGGTGTGCCGGTGATACTGCACACCGATCACGCCGCGAAAAAATTATTACCCTGGATCGACGGCTTGCTCGTCGCGAGCGAAAAACATTTTTCGCAAACCGGTACGCCGCTGTTCAGCTCGCACATGATCGATTTATCAGAAGAATCGCTGCAGGAAAATATCGAAATATCCGCCGCCTATTTAGCGCGCATGCACAAACTCGGCATCACCCTGGAAATCGAATTGGGTTGCACCGGCGGTGAAGAAGACGGCGTGGACAACAGCCATATGGATAATGCCGCGCTTTATACACAACCGGAAGATGTTGCGCTCGCCTACGAAAAATTGCGCCCGATCAGCGATAAGTTTACCGTCGCGGCCTCTTTCGGCAATGTGCACGGCGTTTACAAACCCGGTAATGTAAAACTCACACCGGAAATTTTGCGCAACTCACAAACTTACGTGAGTGAAAAATTCGGCGTGCCGCACAACAGCCTCGATTTTGTGTTCCATGGTGGTTCAGGCTCGGAAGCACAGGACATAGCGCAAGCTATCCATTACGGCGTAGTCAAAATGAATATCGACACCGACACCCAGTGGGCGTTCTGGGAAGGTACCAAAAGTTATTACGAAGCAAATGCCGATTATTTGCAGGGCCAGATCGGCAACCCCGACGGCGATGAAAAGCCCAACAAAAAATATTACGACCCACGCGTCTGGTTGCGCCAAAGTGAAGAGCTGATGGTAAAACGCCTTGAGCAATCCTTTGCCGATTTAAATTGCCTGAATCGTTATATCTAATGTTCGTCAGTCTCGTGACTCGGCTGTCGTCACTTCTGCGACGGATACATTTTGCCTGTCGTCACTCCTGCGACGGATACATTTTGCCTGTCGTCACTCCTGCGAACGCAGGAGTCCAGCAAATTACCATGGTGGATACCCGCGTTCGCGGGTATGACGAATACATAGTGACATGGCGAAGACATAACGGCATCACGAAGACATAACGGCACGACGAAGATATAACAGCATGACGAATATATAGTCGGTCGATTTGGATCGAAAAGTTACTACAGGTAATTGCATGAAAAATTTAACCAGTGTGTTGCACAGCGACGAGGTTGCTGCGGATTTGATCCAGGTAATTGAAACCATTATCGATGCAAGCAAAGAAATTGCATTCCGCGTGCGTCAGGGTGCGCTCGCGGGCGTGCTCGGCTCCACGCAAGCTGAAAATATCCAGGGCGAAACCCAAAAACAATTGGATGTTATTGCCAACCAACTGCTCAAGGATTTGCTGCTCGCCTGCGCGCCGGTAGCGGCGCTTGCCTCGGAAGAAGAAGACACAATCGTCGCCGCAAATCCGGCAGGAAAATATCTGGTGGCCTTTGACCCGCTTGATGGTTCATCCAACATCGATATCAATGGCCAGATAGGAACAATCTTCAGTATTTATCGCGCACTGGATTCAGTACCGCATTACAGCGAATTGCAATTTAACCAGAAAGGTTCACAACAGGTATGCGCTGGTTATGTGCTTTACGGGCCGTCAACCCTGCTGGCGATTACCACCAGCTCCTCAAGCACTACTAAAAAAACGACGCGTTGTTTTACACTCGATTCAACCCAGGGCAATTTTTTATTGACCGCCGATAATATCCAGATCGCACAAGACACCCAGGAATTTGCGATCAACATGAGTAACTCGCGCTTCTGGGCCGAGGATATGCGCTGTTATATCCGCGATTTAATTCTTGGCGAAACTGGCCCGCGCCAAAAACGTTACAACATGCGCTGGAATGCCGCCATGGTGGGCGATGTGCATCGTGTGCTGACGCGCGGCGGAATATTTTTATATCCATCTGATAACCGCAACACCAAACAACCTGCCAAATTGCGCTTGCTTTACGAAGCGAATCCTATGGCGATGTTAATTGAACATGCGGGCGGTAAAGCCTGGAGTGAACAGCAACGAATTCTGGAAATACAACCACAGCAATTGCATGAGCGCGTGGCGGTGATTTTAGGTTCGGTCAATGAAGTGGATGAATGCTTACGTTATTTGCACCTGTAGGTTGCGTCGGGCCGCGTAGGTCGGGCCGCGTAGGTCGGGCCGCGTAGGTCGGGCCGCGTAGGTCGGGCCGCGTAGGCTGAGGAACGAACCCCAACACAACTATCTTGCCGCAAAAGCCAATGTAATATTGGATCAGATTTTTGGCGTATGGTGCCAGATGGACATGTTGGGGTTCGTTCCTCACCGCCAACCTACAGTTTCCAATCACCCAGGATTTTTTCGCGCGTATAATTTTTCGTTTCTTCATTGCTTAACTGGCGGCGCTTGTTATTAATCGCAGCTCCTGAGCCACTACTATTAAATTCAAAAAAACGTGCATCTTCCGGCAAGAACGGAATTTTGCTTCCATCTTTCGCGGTGCCATTCATAGAGTACCAACCATCACGTGTGATATGCGAATCCATCCAGGTATTAATAAATACCGCTTTGCCAATTGCATTCGGGTCAGCGTAGCGGCCATCGGCAAATTGGGTAGTGGGATGCCAAGGGCGGCCGAGGGGAACGGAATTATCCGGTACCGATTCGGCGCGGGTGAGTTTGCAATCGATAAAGGTTAAACCAAATTCATCTGCAATTTGCGTTGAGGGAGCAACCAGATAGCCATGGGGATCATTGGGCTTACCGCGCCCAAGTGTGTGGATCACCGAATCAGTAAAAAGGGCATTGCCTTTGCCAAAAATAAAATCGACATTGCCCGCAATAAAATTTTTATCGAACCAACTGCGACCAGCGTTAACAAATAGCGTGTCCTGATAGCCGAGCAAACGAGTATCGCGTACCAGAATACGATCGCTACCCACATCCAAAAATAGTGCTACGGCTTGCGCATTGGCAATACGTTTTGCATCGTCGTTGGCGAGTGCATCGTTGCTTAAAAAATCAAAACTGTTTTCAATGGTGAGTTGGTGTAGTTGCACATCGGCCGCGTGAATGGTCAGTGTCGCCGAACCGGGAGTGCCCCAGGTTTTTCCTTCAGCGTAGGTTTTTCCCGCATAGACATCGAAATAAATCCGGGTTTTTGCTGCCGACTCACCGATAAGATGAATATTGGGTTTGGTGATCACCAATTTTTCTTTGTAATCGCCCGCCGCGATAAATATGATGTAGGGAACTATGGCATTAATCGGCGCCGCATCGAGTGCGGCCTGGATACTGATAAAACGGGTTGCACCCGGTTTTGCAGCAGGATCAACTACGGCATTGTATTTTGATGCGGGTTGATTCGCGCAGCCGGAAATAATGAGCGCAGCAAATAACAAACACCAGCGAAGAAAAAAAGCGCGGACAATCATTAAATTTTATCTCCGCAAATTAACCAGCAGGCAAGGAGGAGAGGTGATTCAGCCAAGCAAAACCTGAGCGAATCTGCTGACTCCACCCTGGTTTTGCGCAAGGCCGTTCAACTCAGAGCGAGCCAGGAAATTGCTTGCGGATATGATGTTGCAACACTGCCAACATGCAGGCACCGGAGAGACCGATCATGAGCGCACCGTTGATGGACTCCAGCGGCCCCAGTAACTTCCATTTCTCGCTCATCACTATGTCACCGTAACCCAGAGTGGCGAAGTTAACACTTGAGTGATAGATCGCTTCTTCAAAGGTATTGAACTCGCCCAACACCAGGAACAGCAGCGCCCAGACGGAAAGTTGTCCCAAATTACCCAACATCACCAAGGTGATTATGCCAAACAGCGCGAGCGCCCCGGACAATGCATCGTCGCGCCCCTTGAAGCGTTTGATATAAAAACGAATGCACCAGACGGATACCATGGATTGCAACAACATGTTTACCAGGATCACCGGGATCCCGACCAAAAACATCGCCAACATAGAATCTCCTATTCGAGCATCCGTCTTTGGACGGCAAAGGTTTGGTAGCTATTAAGAACAACCTGGTCAAGTAGCGGCATTTTACTTAAACACTTCTTGTAGTGATACCAAAACACTTTTCTCCGAGCCCAAGCAACTGCCTGGGCATCCTTGGAGCGACGGTTAACTCTTACTTAAACGCATCCTGTACTGAAGCCAGGACACCTTTAGCATAAAAACGCTCCAACCACTGCGTGGTAGTTTGGATAAAGTGCGCGTCATCTATTAAATCCGCACCAAATACTTTTTGGATTCCCACAACCGCTTTTACCATGCCCGCAGGATTGCCCTGGTGTGCATCGCAGGCCGTGCGCAATTCTTTTGCGAGTGGATCGGAGACTTCAATCGCCGCACCTTTTTCATCAACGCCTGATACATAGCGAATCCAGGCAGCAACACCCAAACATAAAATATCGATATGGCCATTGCCCGCTAATTGTTCACGCAGGGTTTCCAGCAAACGCTGGGGCAATTTTTGCGAGCCATCCATTGCGATTTGCCAGGTGCGGTGTTTCAGGGCTTTATTGGAAAAGCGATCACGCAATTGATGCTTGTAGGCTTCAATATCAAAACCCGCTGGAGCAAAAACAGTTTCACCCGCCTCGCGTGCCATATAGGTTTTTACCAGATTTACAAATGCTGGCTGCTCCATCACTTCGCTGATGTATTGGAAACCGGAGAGATAACCGGTGTAGGCCATGGTTGAGTGGGCACCGTTTAATAAACGCAATTTGATTTTTTCAAATACGCGCACATCTTCAACCAACAACACGCCTACTTTTTCCCATTCGGGACGGCCGTCAGCAAATTTATCTTCCACCACCCATTGAGTGAAAGGCTCGCACACCACCATACCTTCATCGCGCGCGCCTAAACGCGCTTCAATCTCGCGGCGGTCCTCATCGGTTGTGGCCGGGACAATGCGATCGATCATTGTACAGGGGAAGGTGGCATTGGCTTTAATCCACGCAGAAAATTCTGTTGAGATTTTTGCTGCAAATTGGGTGACCACTTTTTCCAATACTTCGCCGTTGTTGGGCAAGTTATCGCAACTGAGCAGAGTGAAGGCTTTTTGTTTTTGCTCGAAGCGCTGCTTTAATGCCGCAACGAGAAAACCAATCGCAGACACAGGGCGATCAAGATGCTCAAGGTCGTGGATAATATCCGGATGCGCAAGATTTAAATTGCCGGTAGCCGGATCGTGGCAATAACCTTTTTCAGTAATGGTCAGCGAGACAATTTTGATATTGCTTGCCGCCATTTGCGCAACCAATGCCGCCGGATTTTCCGGGCCAACCAACGTATCAAGTACAGCGCCGATAATTTGTAATTTTTCGCCCTCACCAGAGCGCTCTACCAAGGTGTAGAGACAATCCTGCGGTACCAATTGATCGCGCACACTCGCGGAACGCAAACTGCTGCCAACAATACCCCAGTTGCCGCCGAATTTATTCAACACGGCTTCGGTATAAAACGCTTGATGGGCGCGATGAAATGCACCTATACCTAAATGTACAATTCCAGGCTTGAGCGCTGCACGATCATAGGCCGGGAGAAGAATATCTTTTGGAAGTTCAGATAATAATTTTTGGTTTAAACGATTCATTAGAAAAATCCAGCAAGGTTGATTTGGCAACGCATAGGTATTCAAACTTACAATGATCGATATTGTAAGCGCTTGGTTAAATTCATGTCGTGTTTTTAACACTAAAAAGATAAATTTTTAATCGTATCAAATTACTATCTTATCCAACTATTTCTATTTTTCACTGTGCAAGAGTGGTATATTTTGCACTGATTTTACTGATACAAAAAAACTCAATCCAAACTAGTCAAACTAAAAAAACCAATCAAATATAACTCCCGGAATTACTTAAATGGCACACATAGCAGCGATTGGCGAAGTCATGGTGGAGCTGGCTCCATTTCCCACTGCCGACAGCAATGGCCGTGAAACTATGGCCTTATCTTTTGCAGGTGATACCTACAACACTTCGGTGTACATGGCGCGCCTGGGCTTAAAAACCGATTACGTCACCCAACTGGGCGAAGACCCATACAGCGCACAAATCATGCAGCGGATGTCCAGTGAAAACATTGGCACCGGCATGATCAAACAATTGGCTGGTCGTTCACCAGGCTTATACATTATTCGCAATACACCTGATGGCGAACGCGAATTCTTTTACTGGCGCAAAGAGGCCCCGGCACGCGAACTTTTTGCTTCACAGGAGGCAGCTGATCAACTCTGCCACAAGCTGGTTAATTGCAACTGCGTTTATCTGAGCGGAATTACGCTCGCGATTATCGGCGCAAAATCGCGCGAATTTTTGTACAACAGCTTGCACAAATTGCGTCAGCAAGGCGTGATCATCGCCTTCGACAGCAACTTCCGCCCGCGCCTTTGGGCCGATAAATTTGAAGCGCAGCAAGCCATGCTCGCGATTATGGAATACACCGACATAGCACTGCTCACACTCGATGACGAACAATTACTCTGGGGCGATGACAGTGTTGAAGGTTGCAAGCAACGTTACGCTGAATTTAATCTTGCCGAACTGGTATTAAAACGCGGCGCTGATGATGCCATCATCATCACACCCGATGACGAAATCCGCGTTCCGGTTCCACCGGTACAAGGCGTGATTGATACTACCGGCGCAGGCGATACGTTTAATGCCGGTTATCTCGCAGGGCGTTTGCAGAAAAAATCCCTGGAAGAATCTGCCAAACAAGGCATCCGCTGCGCAGGCATTATTATTCGCCATCGCGGTGCGATTATTGATAAGGCTATTTTTGATAAAGAACTTGGCGCCTAGGCCAGACACTATTTTCCACACTGCATTATGGATCCCCGCGTACGCGAGGATGACGACTCCCATTCATAATCGTCATACCTGCGAACGCAGGTATCCAGCCTTTACTGCTGGCAACGCAACATTTTATTACCGCGCTTACACAACTGGATTGCCAAACCCCAAGGGTCGCGCATCATCACCAGATGTGAACCATCTTTAATATGTACCTCTTCCGCAAAACTCGCACCGACTGTTTCCAACTCCGCGCGCTTTTCTATCGGGTTTTCACACACAAACGCCAAGTGCAGCAGCAGTGGATTCATATCCTCATAATCCGGCACATGGTCAGGGGGATTATTGTAAATCTCCAACATCACATCGCCGCTTTCGTCGCCCAGAAAATGGGTATTGGCACCACCATCTTGTTTGCGCACAATCGTTAATCCCATATGCGCCACATACCAGGCTGCCATAGCGATGGGATCTTTTACATTAATGGCGAAGTGTTCAATTTTCATAAATACATCAACTAACCAAATCGTTTCACTGAAATTAAAGCCTGCTAAAAAAGGAGTGCCTGTTCCTGAAATTCAGAAAGAGGCACCCAGCAGGAGCTCCATACTTCTTTCACGCAGACCACATCAGGCAATATTTTTCACAATCGTTTCCACCATTTTCTTGGCATCACCAAACAACATCATGGTGTTATCTTTGTAAAAAAGTTCGTTCTCCACACCCGAATAACCAGAAGCCATTGAACGCTTCACAAATAATACCGTGCGCGCTTTTTCCACCTCCAAAATCGGCATACCGAAAATCGGGCTTTGCGGATTAGTTTTGGCAGCAGGGTTGGTTACATCGTTGGCGCCGATAACAAAAGCCACATCGGCAGTTTGGAATTCGTTGTTGATATCATCCAGCTCAAATACTTCGTCGTAAGGCACATTAGCTTCTGCAAGCAACACGTTCATATGACCAGGCATACGGCCAGCAACCGGGTGGATCGCGTAACTGATTTTTACTCCGGCTTTTTTCAATTCCTCGCACATTTCACGCAATGCATGTTGCGCCTGCGCCACCGCCATACCGTAACCGGGAACAATAATTACCGAGCCGGCGTTTTTCATAATAAACGCGGCATCTTCCGCGCTGCCACGTTTTACCGGGCGCTCTTCTTCATTTGCACCTGCAGCGGCAGCAGAGGTATCTGCACCAAATCCGCCGAGGATTACATTAAAGAAGGAGCGATTCATACCTTTACACATGATATAGGAGAGGATCGCACCTGACGAGCCGACTAGTGCACCAGTTACAATCAACGCATCATTATGCAGGGTAAAACCAATCCCCGCCGCCGCCCAACCTGAATAAGAATTGAGCATTGAAACAACTACGGGCATGTCCGCACCGCCGATAGGAATAATCAACAACACACCGATAACAAATGCGAGTGCCGTCATACCCCAGAATACCCAGGGCGATTGATCGACACAGAAATAGCCGATCAATCCGAGTATCGCCGCACCGAGAATGGCATTAATAAAATGCTGGCCGCCAAATACAATTGGCTTGCCCGATACCAGTCCTTGCAACTTGGTAAAGGCGATTACCGAACCGGAAAACGTAATTGCACCTATGACTACACCCAACCCCATTTCAATGCGGCTGGCGACATAAATTTCGCCCGCTGCATTTAAAATTCCGAATGCGGCCGGATTGCTAAATGCTGCACCGGCAACCAATACCGCCGCCATACCCACAAGGCTGTGAAATGCAGCAACCAATTGCGGCATTGCGGTCATGGCAATATTGCGCGCGATAAAAATTCCAATCACTGCACCGATTGCGAGCGCCGTTAAAATCCAACCGTAAGAAGTTACCGCAGGACTGAGCACGGTTGTGCCTACCGCAATCAACATCCCCAACATGCCAAACAGATTTCCCTTACGCGATGACTCGGGCGATGACAAACCGCGCAGCGCCATAATAAACATCACCGCCGCAACCAGATAAGCGAGTGAAGTTAAACTTTCATTAAATGACGACATTATTATTTCCCCCCCACTTTATTTTTCTTTTTATACATCCCAAGCATGCGATGGGTGACAGTGAAGCCACCAAAAATATTGATCGATGCCAATACCATGGCGCAGAAGCCGAGCACTTTAGACAGGCTCATACCTTCAGGACCAACGGCGATTAACGCACCGACAATAATCACGCTCGAAATTGCATTGGTCACCGCCATGAGCGGTGTATGCAATGCAGGGGTTACACTCCAGACTACGTAGTAGCCAACAAAAATGGCCAACACAAAAATCGATAACTGCGAAACAAAATGGGTTTCCATAATTAACTCCCGATTAAGCAGCACTGGCCGGTTTGAAGTTGGGATGAACGATTGCACCGTCGCGTGTGAGCACAGTGGCGGAGATAATTTCATCCTGCCAATTCACCGCGAGTTGTTTATCGGCATTCATCATCGGGGTTAAAAAATTCAACACATTTTTGGCGTAGAGCGCGCTGGCATCGGCTGATAACCGGCTGGGAATATTGAACAATCCAATAATCGTCACACCATTCACTTCAACAACTTCACCGGGTTTGGTGAGCGTGCAATTGCCGCCTTGCTCTGCGGCGAGATCAACAATGACTGAACCGGGGCGCATGCTGTGCACCATGTCATCATTGATCAGTGTTGGCGCTTTGCGACCGGGAATTAATGCGGTGCAGATGGCGATGTCTTGTTTCTTCAAGGTTTCCGCAACCAGTTCAGCCTGGCGGCGCTTGTAGTCATCGCTCATTTCTTTGGCGTAACCGCCAGCGGTTTCAGCGTTTTTTACTTCTTCGCTTTCCACCATCACAAATTTTCCGCCGAGACTTTCCACTTGCTCTTTGGATGCAGCGCGCACGTCGGTCGCCGACACAATCGCCCCCAAACGTTTTGCAGTCGCTATGGCTTGCAAACCGGCAACACCGGCGCCGAGCACCATGACGCGTGCAGGCGCGATGGTACCCGCAGCGGTCATCATCATTGGCATTGCGCGGTCGTAAACATTTATCGCTTCCAATACTGCACGATAACCGGCGAGGTTGGATTGCGAACTCAGCACATCCATCGATTGCGCGCGCGTAATGCGCGGAACAAACTCCAGTGTCAGTGCAGTAATGCCCGCATCTGCATATTGGTTGATCGCAGCAGGGTCGGCGTAGGGCGATAGCATGGCAATCAAAATGGCGCCGCGTTTTAGCAGTGCAAGTTCGTTCACAGAAGCTTCACCTGCCAAGAGGGGACGCTGGACTTTTAGAACGATATCCGCAGAGCCCAACAAACCGGCGAGATCATCGCTGATAGTGGCACCCGCCTCTTGATAGGATTCGTTGGTGATACGGCTGGCAATGCCTGCATCTTTTTCAATAGCAACGTCAAATCCCAGTGCAATTAATTTTTTTACAGTGTCGGGAGTTGCTGCTACGCGCCGCTCATGTGCGCGCCTTTCTTTAGGAATAACGATTTTCATTTTTTGTCGCCCTCTGTAATAGTGGCAAATTTTTGGCAAAACAAAATCGCATCAATGTTTTCATTAATGTGACACGATTGTGAATGGAACCTGCCGTAATTTGCTTTCTAGTGACTAGCTTTTGTAGACCTGGCTCTCACCAGGTTTTTTGACGGACCAATTCTTTGATTGGCCTCGTTTGCTTCCTATAAATTAGAACCAATTCGTCATACCCGCGAATGCGGGTGTCCTTAGCTTTATCAACCAATCCAAATCAAAAGCTGGATCCTCGCGTTCGCGAGGATGACGACTCCCTGATTGGACGATTACTGAAGAACGTCATACCTGCGAACGCAGGTATCCATGGCCTTTGTAGCAAAATTAAAGCTGAATCCCCGCGTTTGCGGGGATGACGACTTATGAAACTAACCATGACTAAAATATTGAATCACACCGTCATACCTGCGCACGCGGGTATCCATGGCCCTTATTAACAAACCAGAAGCTGGATCCCCGCGTTTGCGAGGATGACGACTCCCGAATTAAACCACCGCCCCAATTTTCCACGGAATAAATTCATTATCACCGTAGCCGAGCAATTCACTTTTGGTTGGTTTGCCTGATGCAACCGCCAAAATTTCTTCAAAAATTTCCTGGCCGGATTCTTCCAAACTGATTTCACCGTCAGATACGCGGCCGCAATTCAAATCCATATCTTCTTGCATGTGGCTATAAATTTTACTGTTGGTCGCCAATTTAATACTCGGTGCCGGTTTGCAACCAAAGGCCGAGCCGCGCCCGGTGGTGAAACATAAAATTTGTGCGCCCGATGCAACTTGTCCGGTGGCAGATACCGGGTCGTAACCCGGGCTATCCATAAACACAAAACCTTTAGTAGTAATGTCTTCGCCGTAAAGAAACACATCGCGCAAATTAGTTGAACCACTCTTGGCTTGCGCGCCTAGGGATTTTTCAATAATTGTAGTGAGGCCACCCGCTTTGTTACCGGGCGATGGATTATTGTTTAATTCGAAATCATTGCGCGCAGTGTAATCTTCCCACCAGGTGATGCGATCCAATAATTTTTGCGCAATCTCCGGCGATTCAGCGCGGCGCGTTAATAAATGTTCCGCACCAAAAATTTCCGGTGTCTCGGACAAAATTACCGTGCCACCGTGCCGCACGAGGATATCGCCCGCAATGCCCAGTGCCGGGTTGGCGGTGATGCCGGAGAGCGCATCCGAACCGCCGCACTGCAAACCAATAATCAATTCGCTCGCCGGTACCGTTTCGCGTTCGCATTCATTTACCAGCGGCAACATCGCACGCAGGGTTTCGATACCTTTTTCAATCGCGAGCCGAGTGCCACCCACATCCTGAATCGTATAGGCGGTGAATGTCTTTGAGTCCGCAAGGCCACACTCTTCCATCACACGCTGGATTTGCATGGTCTCGCAGCCGAGCCCCACCATCATCACGCCGCCAAAATTGGGGTGGCGTGCGTAGCCATTAAAGGTGCGGCGCAAAGTCTCGTAGCCGTCGCCGTCAGAGCGCATGCCGCAGCCACTGTCGTGGGTCATGGCTACCACACCATCTATATGCGGATATTTTTCCAACTCGCCGGAATAGGTGAAGTGTTGGGCAATCGCTTTAGCGACAGTCGCCGAGCAATTCACCGTGGTCAGGATGCCGACATAATTGCGCGTACCGACTTTGCCATTGATACGCTTGTAGCCCTGGAAGGTGGCGCGTTTATCGGTGGGGACAAATTCGGTGGGTTTGGCTTCTTCACAGAAACCATAGTCTTTTTCCAAAGCGCCCATTACACAGTTGTGGACATGGACGTGTTCCCCCGCCGGGATATCCTGGCTGGCGAAACCGATAGTCTGGCCGTATTTAAGGATGGCTTCGCCTTTGTTGATATTGCGCAGGGCAACCTTGTGCATGGCGGGAATGTCGCGCAGGAGGGTGACATCTTTTTCAGCAAACAAAACACCAGCGGGAAGCGATACCTTACAAATTCCGACGTTATCACTCTCATGTAAAACAATAATACTGCTCACGCTGATCTCTCTCGATTCGTTAACCGATGGATGGATTTGTGCCGCGCCTACAACCTATATGAGTGTAGTCCGCAACTGGAGTTTCCTCGCCGATTTCTCACCCGCATTAAGGGCAACTAACCAGTTGGTCCAACGCCAGCTTTTCTCTCCCTGAAAACTCACCACCAAAAAAAAGGCGCCTTGCGGCGCCTCAAAATCGGCAATGGTATTCGGTCAATACCGGGATCAAATCTACAGTCGATTTTTCACGCCGGCAATAGCACTAAAATCAACAAAATCGCGAATGTAACCGATTTCAAACACCTATTAGGCCAAGCTTAGCCTGTTACACAAAGCTAAAACATCTTACAAATTAAAAATATCATAAAAAAATTAAATATTTAGTACAAACATACTTTTTAAAAATAAAAATATATTTTAAAAAATTTTTATCGATATTTAACTGTATACGTTTACATTTTAATAAACGTTTAAATGTAAACGTATACATTACATTTTTGGCGCAATAATCACTAAAAATGGCGTATAGATGAAATTTTTTATGCTACTGGCTTGCATTTATCCGACATGACATACAGAATGATTTTCACTCGATATGAGGATAAATATCTTTTTGGCCATAACGCAGCTTTCCCGCTATCAATAGCGACCCCGCTTGTCAGGGAAAGCCGAACCAAAAGCCAAATATAAAGAACGGATGTTGCCACTCAATAATGACTAGCAGCGATTATCCGAAACACCAAAAGCTGGCATATCAAACGACTGCTTTGCGATGAACGGCAGCCAAAGCCAGCAAGTGCCTCCAGGCAGATGTACATAAAAGCTAAAAAAGAAATACAACACGAGAGCTAATACCGGTGACAGATTTTTGCCTATCACAGCCAGGCCGCCGCGCCTTTATGACTCGCACCCTCAGTGGTGTTGTGGGCAGTTGTGCGTTGGGCACGTTCGCGGGTTGTACTGCATCCAACTCGAAAACAATTAGCTCCCCAGCAACCGATCCATGGGCGGCAGCTGAGCAAATTCGCCAACAGGTGCAAGCACCGCTATTTCCTGACCGCAGTTTTGATGTGCGCGACTTTGGCGCCAAAGCCGATGGCAAACAGGACAACTCCAACGCGTTTGCCGCAGCAATCGCTGCCTGTCATACAGCGGGTGGAGGCAAGGTAATCGTCAGCGGCGGCGGCAAATACCTGTGCGGCGCTATCCATTTGTTATCCAACGTGAACTTGCATATCACCAAAGATGCCAGCATCGCGTTTATCACTGACCCCAAGGCCTATTTGCCCGCGGTATTCACCCGTTGGGAAGGCATGGAAGTCATGGGCTATTCACCGCTGATTTATGCCTATGGACAAACCAACATCGCGATTACCGGTGAAGGAACCATAGATGGCCAAGCCAACCGGACCACCTGGTGGCCCTGGAAAGGCAGCAATTTCAGCAGTGTGAATTGGGGCATTCCCGGCGTTCCGACCCAGGAAGCTGGGCGCAATAAACTTATGCAGGATATGGAAAACAATGTGCCCGTTGCCCAGCGCATTTACGCGGAAGGTTCGTACCTGCGCCCGGTATTTGTACAACCTTATAAATGCACCAATGTATTAATAGAAGGTATCACCATCACCAATGCGCCCTTCTGGCTGCTTAATCCGGTGCAATGTGAAAACGTGACGATTGATGCCGTGACCTTCGCCAGCATCGGCCCGAATTCTGACGGCTGCGATCCTGAATCCTGCAAAAATGTCATCATCAAAAATTGTTTTTTTGATACCGGTGATGATTGCATCGCCATTAAATCCGGTCGCAACGCCGATGGCCGTCGCCTGAATATTCCCTCGGAAAATATCCTGATCAGTCATTGCAATATGCGCAACGGCCATGGCGGTGTGGTGATTGGCAGCGAAATTTCCGGCGGCGTGCGCAATGTGTTTGTTGAAAATTGTGTAATGAGCAGTCCGGAACTGGAACGCGGCATTCGCGTTAAAACCAATTCAGTACGCGGCGGCCTGATTGAAAATATATTTATCCGCGATGTCACTATCGGCGAAGTGCAAACCGCGATAGTGATCGATTTTGATTATGAAGAAGGTGACGCAGGAAAATTCACACCGGTTGTACGCAATATCGATATTCGCAATCTTATCTGTCAAAAAGCCAAACAGGTTTTTCAGGTTCGTGGTTATAAACGCTCGCCTATCCAAAATCTGCACCTTAGCAATTGTCACTTTAATAATGCAGGCAATATTGGTGTGCTTGAGCAATTGGAAAATTTTTCAACCACGCATGTAACTATCAAAGGTGTTGAATTTAAAGTTTGATTAAGCGACAGAGCTTCCATCAAAAACTATTTTTATTGATACAGCAAATTGAAATATCAATCAATTTGCATGGTAAGAAACGTAGTAATCCTGCGTGAAAACAATTACAAATCGACTAAGCTCTGGTTGGTCGATAACAACAAGGTTACAAATTACAACCGATTTGCCGCCGCAGCCGCGCGAAGAATCAGTGATGTTTGTGAAAACCATGCTGCCACTGTTAAATTTTTTCACAGTAACCAGCATCAGCTCCGCTAGCTCAATGTAATCAATCACAATAAAGATGGGGAATAGCTATGAGAAGTTTTAAACTCAACCCGCTCGTGTTAGCCATGGCAGCCTGCACACTGCCATTAGGTGCTTATGCGCAAAATGCACAAGACAATGGCGAAGGCACGGTGGAAGAAGTAGTAGTAACCGGTAGTTTCCGCGACAGCTTGGCGAACGCCTTGAATATCAAGAAAAATGAAAGTGGTTTTGTCGATGCGATTGTTGCTGAAGATATTGCAGAATTCCCAGACAATAACCTGGCTGAGTCTTTACAGCGTATCCCTGGCGTGGCCATTTCCCGCTCTGGCGGTGAAGGTCGTCAAATCACTGTGCGTGGCCTTGGCCCAACCTTTACCACTGTCCGCTTGAATGGTATGGAAACCATTTCCACTACTGGTGGTACCGATGCTGTAGGCGGTAACAACCGCGGTCGCGGTTTTGACTTCAACACGTTTTCGTCGGACCTGTTTAGCTCTTTGACTGTACGCAAAACTAACTCTGCCGAAGTTCAAGAAGGTTCATTAGGTGCCACTGTTGACCTGAAAGCGGCACAACCATTTGATTACGACGGTTTTGTATTCAGCGCCTCAGGTAACCTTGGCTACAACGACAAATCAGAAGAAACTGATCCAGCTGCTGCCTTTTTAGTAAGCAATATTTTTGCAGATGGCAAATTTGGTGTGCTCGCCTCGCTCTCTTATTCTGAGCGCAATGTACAAGACGATGGTACCAGTACTGGCCGCTGGTCAGGTGCCGCGGGTGACCGCTTCAACCGTAAGCAATTAGATGGCGCTACTGAACCAACCGTTATTCCTGCAGGCGATGAGCTGCTCACATCCTTCCACCCGCGCCTGCCCCGTTACGACTCCTATCAACATGAAATGGAGCGTTTGGGCGCAAGTATTTCGTTCCAGTTCAAACCGACCGACTCTACCGAGATCAGCGTTGACTCGCTGTTTGCAAAATTTGATGCAACACGCGAAGAAACTTTCTTCTCAACTGTAATGAACGGCACTATGCCTACCGCCGTCGCCAACCAAATCAACATGATCGTCAGGGATTATGAAATTGATAAAGACAATATTATTTATGCTGACATTGACAATGCGCGCTTGTGGTCAGAGAACCGCTTTGACGATATGTCAACCGACTTCTCACAAACAACTGTGAGCCTGAAGCAAGACTTCACCGACACTTTCCGCATGAAAGCAATGATCGGTACCACCAAATCAGATTACGATAACCCGATTCAAAATACCGTCATCATGATTAAAAACGGTCAAGACTTTACCTATGACTACAGGGATTACGATAATCCTGTACTGACCTTCGGTGACACTGCCTACGAAAAGGCCGGCTGGGCAACCAGCAGCATCAGACAACGTCCTCAAGCTACGCTGAACGAAAACGATGCGGGCACACTTTCGTTTGAATTCGATGCGGCTGAATCTGTTACCCTCAAGGCCGGTGTCGATTATAAAGATTTCAACTATGAAACCACCGAAAACCGCATCAATGAAGGCACTCACGATATAGATATCCAATCCAATCCGGATTACATTGTTGAATATGACTCAGGTTTGGGCGATGGCCGCAACTGGCTGATTCCGAACAGAGCATTGATCATGAGTGAGAACAATCTCTTCAGTAAACCATTGACTCCACAATATGCAAATATTGGTAATGTCAACGAAACCACTACTGGTGTGTTCATCCAGGCCGACTTCAATTTCGACATAGGCTCTGTACCCGTTCGCGGTGATATTGGTGTAAGACGTTTTGAAACTGACCAAAGCTCAACCGGTTTGGATAACGCCGGTATCGCCATGACTGTTGAGCATAGCTATTCAGACACATTGCCTGCACTTAACCTGGTAGTAGAACCGATCGAAGATTTGCTCTTCCGCTTCGCAACATCTGATGGTATTGCACGTGCTGGTTTGGGTTCGCTAATACCAACCACAAACGTTTCTGCATCGGGTAACGCCTTCAGTGTGACCAGTGGTAACCCTTATCTGGAACCAACCAAAGCCAGAAGTTATGACTTGGGTGGTGAGTGGTACTTTGGTGAAGGTGCCAGCATTGGCTTAACCTTCTTCACCAAAGAATTGGAAACTTATGCACAAACTGCAACCAAGACCACTACCTATACCGCGCTGATGGATGAATTAGGCCTGACCTTGGCACCCATGATTAAAGCTTGTGGTACTAACCCCAGCTGTACCGCTGACGCAAGCTGGCAGTACAGCACACCGGTTAATAGCCCAGGCGGTGATCTGGACGGCTATGAATTTAGCTACCAACAACCATTCACTTTCCTGCCAAGTTTCTGGTCTAACTTCGGTGTGATTGCATCTTACACCTCGGTTGAGTCAGATATTGAATACCTGAACGCCACCACAAAGGAAGTTGAGCGCACCAGCCCACTGGTCAACCTTTCTGAGGAAACCATTGCCGGTACTCTCTATTACGAAACAGATAAATGGGGCGGCCGTGTGTCAGTTGTAAGTAGAAGTGACTACCTCACTACACCAGTTGGTCGTAACAACAACTATGAAGAGGGTACCAACGGCACAGTTAACGTAGATGCGTCATTCAACTATTCCATCAACGATAATTGGAAAGTCACCTTCGAAGCGTTGAACCTAACGGATGAAGCAGATGATCAATGGGTTGGTAATATGGATAGCAATGAGCGTTTGTCCTATTACCATCAAACCGGCAGCCAGTACAATCTCGGTATCCAGTACAAATACTGATAACTGTTTGATCGTCAGTTCGTGAAAAGTGTGTAAAACAAAAAGGGATGTCAGCGTGCTGGCATCCCTCTTTGATTATTAGTGTGTGACTTTTATTAGGCGACATGAGGTGTGCAGCGTGAGTGTATTGTTAAAAAGTAGAGTGATTTATGGTGGTATTTTTCTGGCAGCGCTAACTGGTTGCTCACCCGAAAAAACCGACGAACAACAAACTACTGCTACAACACCTGTTGCGCAACCAGCTACCGCCAACCTTCAATTGGCCTCGGCAGAAATTACCAATGCAAATAGTTTTGCATTGCAGCAAGAAGCCATTTATTTCCCGTTTTATGATTTAGGTATCAGCGCCGATAATACTGCTGTTAAAAATTTATCAGTGCTGGCAAACAATTCCGTCCAACCATCACAACCCATTGATAGCGATGGCGATGGTGCACTTGATGGATTGTTATTAACCGCTGATTTTGCTCCCACCGAAATAAAATCCTTCACTATTTCGAGCGACCCAACGATTGCCAAACCGGCGTTAAAAAAACAGACGCAAGCCGAAGTATCCATTAAAGAAGGCGGCGAGTGGAAAGGTAAGGAATATGTGGGCGGCACATTTAAAAATGTGCAGAGCGTAACGCCACCACCACAATATACTGATCATTCATTCTGGATTCGCTACGAAGGCCCGGGTATTGAATCGGATAAAGTTGCCTATCGCGTCTATCTCGATTGGCGTAACGGTTTTGATATTTTTGGTAAGAAAACCCACGATGTTGTGCTGCAAAATGTTGGCCTGGATGGCTACGATTCCTATCATCTGAATTCCGATTGGGGTGTGGATGTATTGAAGGTCGGCAACTCGCTCGGCATGGGTGGTTTTGGTTTCTGGAATGGCAAGAGTGTTGACCTGGTTTCACTGGTCGATACCCGCGATGCCATCATCACCAATAACGGTGATCTCTATTCCGGTTTTAAAATCAATTACAACGGATGGCAAGTCAACAACCAGAAAGTGGACCTCTCCGCACACTTTTCCATGCAGGCTGGTAGCCGCTTGGTCAATGTAAAACTCCAGGCCAGCCAACAATTGCCCAACCTGGCGATTGGTTTGGTAAAACATCCCGGTACCACTTTGCTTGAAGGCAACCAGAATGTCAGCGGTTACGCCTGGACTTATGTGGCTAGCTGGGGCAAACAAAGTTTGAGTGGTGAAAATGATCATTTGGGTATGGCAGTTATTTTCCGCCGCGATGATCGCGCTGAACAAACCACGGATAAAAACTCTTATGTTTCGGTGATGAAAGATAAAGGTGGTGAGCTGGAATATTATTTCCTCGCCGCCTGGGAACATGAACTCGATGGCATCAAAACCGAAGCGGATTTCAAAGCTTACCTCGACCGCGAAGTGGAACGACTCACTAAAGCGCCGCGCGTTCGTTTTGAATCGACACTCAGTGCGGAGCAAAAAAAAAATCCCATTGACGCAGCCGCCGCTTTAAAGTGGGCCACGCGTCTGGCGGATTCGGAATTGGAGCGCAAAACGCTTAAATATCATTTTCAAGGTTGGGATGAATACCGCAAACGCCCGGGCAAATTTGAATACGATGTGGTGGGCATGCAAATCTATGCACTGCAAGAACTGGATACCGTCAGCCCCAACCCGGCCTATCGCAACGCATTGGAAACGGTGACCGGAAGTTATATCCGCGACGATGGCCATATCGAAACCTTTGAACCGGATTTATTCAGTATCGATTTAACCAAACCGGGACAAATGGTGATCTTGCTTGAACAGCGCACCAAACAAGAAAAATATCGCAAAGCGGTGGATTTTTTACGCGAGCGCTTGAAGGTGCATCCACGCACCAGTGGCGGCGCTTTCTGGCACCGCGTGACCTACCCCAACCAATTGTGGCTCGACGGCGTGTACATGGGCATTCCATTCCTCGCTGAATACGCCGCAAAATATGAAACCGGTGAGCAGCAACACGCGAGCTTTAAAGAAGCGGTGCATGAATTTGTGATTGCACGCGAGCAATTGCGTGACCCCGCAACCGGCCTTTATTTCCATGCATGGGATGAATCCAGAAAAGCAGATTGGGCCAATAAAGAAACTGGTCGCGCACCACAATTCTGGGCACGCGGGATGGGTTGGTATGCGATGGCCTTAGTTGATGTCCTGGATTTTATTCCAGAATCAGAAACCGAACTGCGCAAAACACTGATCGATATCAGTGTGGAATTCGCGGCCGATATGTTGCGTTACCAGGATGAAGAAACCGGCACCTGGTGGCAAATTATGGATAAGCCCGGCGGTATCGCCAACTATCGCGAATCCAGTGCCAGCGCCATGTTTACTTACTTTTATACCAAAGCGGTCAACAAAGGCTACTTGCCGGAAACTTATCGTGCTGTGGCGATAAAAAGTTACCAGGGCTTGATCAATGAATTTGTCACTGTGCATGCGGATGGAAAAATCAGCATGACTGACCAATGCCTGGTAGCAGGCTTGGGCTTTGGCCGCGACGGCAGCTACGACTACTACATGACCGAGCGCATTGTTGCCAACGATGCCAAAGGCAATACCCCGTTTATCCTCGCGGGTGTAGAAATGTATAAATTACTCAAAAAATAATAATGACCTGCATAGCCAGTATTAATTTTTTACTGGCTCGCGGACGCTGTACCATTTTAGTTATCAACCAAATGCCGTTTTTTTACACTGGCCTAGCTGAAAGACAGAAGGTTTATTATGAAAGTCCTTGAAGAACGTTTTGCCGTCCATCTCGACGACTACAAACATTACGACACTGAAAAACTGCGCAAGCATTTTCTCATTGAAAATATTTTTACTGCAGACCAGGTGGAATTTACTTACACCCATTACGAGCGTTTGATGGTGGGTGGTGTTATGCCGGTGAGCAAACCGGTTGCACTGGAAACTTACGACCAACTGAAAACCGAATATTTTCTGGCACGCCGTGAATTAGGCGCAATCAATATCGGCGGCAGTGGAACTGTTTCAGTTGATGGCGAAGTGTTTGCCATAGGCACCAAAGAAGCGCTCTACATTGGCCGCGGTGCTAAAGAGGTAATTTTTAGCAGCGATGATGCAAACAGCCCGGCAAAATTTTATTTGAACTCCACCCCCGCTCACCATTCCTACCCAACCAAAAAAGTGAACAAGGAAAATAGCAAAGTGTTGCATATGGGTGCAGGCGACACCTGTAATGAGCGCGATATTTACCAATTAATGATTAACACCGTGCTGGATACCTGCCAATTGCAAATGGGTATGACTGAATTAAAACCCGGCAGCATTTGGAACACTATGCCCATGCACACCCATAGCCGTCGCATGGAGGCTTATTTTTATTTCAATATTCCCGATACCCACGCGGTCTGCCATTTTATGGGCCCGGCAGAAGAGACTCGCCATATCTGGATCGGCAATGAACAAGCCGTAGTATCGCCACCATGGTCAATGCACTCGGGTGTCGGCACTGCCAACTACACTTTTATCTGGGGCATGGCGGGCGAAAATATGGATTACACCGATATGGATTTCCATAAACCAAGTGAATTGAAATAGTTTCACACTTAAATTTTTCCGTCATACCTGCGCAAGCAGGTATTCATAAAAATAGTAATCCTATTCCCCGTCATACCTGCGCACGCAGGTATCCATAAAAATGGTAATCCTATGAATCATCCACTGTTTGATTTAACCGGAAAAGTTGCGCTGGTCACGGGCGCCACCCATGGCCTCGGCATGGCCATGGCCAGCGGCCTCGCCAGCGCAGGCGCCACATTAATTATCAATGGCAATTCATCGCAAGAAAAAATCGACACAGCAGTAAATTATTATCGCGAGCAAGGCTATAAAGCCTTTGGTTACAAATTTAATGTCACCGATGAAGCGCAAGTCATCGCTGCGGTAGATGAAATTGAAAACGACCACGGCCCGGTTGATATCCTGGTCAACAACGCTGGCATTATCAAACGTACGCCTTTATTGGAAATGACACTGGAAGATTTTGAAGAAGTTATCAAAATTGATTTGACCGGCGTATTTACCATGACGCGCCCTATTGCACGAAAAATGGTGGAACGTCGCCAGGGAAAAATTATTAACATCTGTTCCATGATGAGCGAATTGGGCCGTAATTCTGTTGGCGCTTACGCCGCTGCAAAAGGCGGTTTGAAAATGCTCACCAAAAACATGGCGACCGAGTGGGCAAAATACAATGTACAGGTAAACGGCATTGGCCCCGGCTATTTCGCCACCAGCCAAACCGAACCTATCCGTGTTGATGGCCATCCCTTCAACGATTTTATTATTAACCGTACTCCCGCAGGCAAATGGGGCGACCCGGACGACTTGCAAGGTGCGACGATTTTCCTCGCATCCAAAGCCAGTGATTTTGTCACCGGCCAAATTGTGTATGTCGATGGCGGAATTTTGGCAACAATTGGAAAGCCGAGTAACGAAGCCTGATCCTGCTTTAACTTAAGATTGTTTCAAAAAGCCCTACCCTCTTAACAATCGCCTCAATCCGAGGCGATTTTTTTATTAGCCTATAAACCTTACCGCCCTGTTACATCGCATTTTTTATGCTCTGTTATACTCCAGCGACCACACGATCCAACCCGCCAGGAGCGCCAGTATGTACTTGGGAGAAATGCTGAAACCCTATCTCATTCAGTGGATTCACGCCCACCATTGGGAATACAAGGAATGGGTTTATGCCGCCATAGTGACTGGCATTATCCTGGTGACCGCACTGGTGCTGCACTTTTTGCTGCATTCGATACTGCTGCGGAGCATCAGGCACTATGTGGCAAAAAAACAAATCCACTGGAGCCGGGCACTCACCGAGCACCGGCCGCTCCGCCGAATCGCGCTGGTGTTCCAGGGGCTGGTCTTGCTGGCACAAGTGCGTTTGTGGATACCCAATGACTCGGCAACATTTAACCTGATCAGTATGCTCGCGCATTTGTGGATACTGTTTTTTTCGCTCCTCGCATTCTTTGCCCTTCTGAACTTTTTTGAAGATATCCTCAAACCCGGCAGCCAAAAACATAACTTGCCCCTGCGCGGTATTTTCCAAAGCATCAAACTTATCGCAGCACTGATGACTGTTATTTTTGCTATCTCACTGCTTATCGGTAAATCGCCCATTATTTTGCTCGGCGGTTTGGGCGCACTGGCCGCCGTGTTCATGCTGGTATTCAAGGATGTATTGCTCGGTTTTGTCGCGGGCATCCAACTCTCGGCGAATGACATGCTCGCTCTCGGTGATTGGCTGGAGATGCCCAAGTACAACGCCGATGGCGAAGTGATTGACATTAGCCTGACGACCGTCAAGGTGCGCAATGGCGACAACACTATCACCACTATTCCCGCCTACGCATTGATTGCCGATTCATTTAAAAATTGGCGCGGCATGAATGAATCGGGTGGGCGACGGATAAAACGCGCAATTTTTATCGATGCCACCAGCGTGCAGTTTTTACAGCCGGACGATATTGAGCGCTTGCGGCACACCGCATTATTGACTGATTACATCAATCAAAAGGTTATCGAGATAGAGGAGGAAAACCAAAAAAACGGACTAGATCCGAGTTCTCCCATCAATGGACGCCACCTGACCAACCTTGGTACCTTGCGCGCTTACCTGATCGTTTATTTGCGCCAACACAAATCCATCCATACCACCATGACACAAGTGGTTCGGCAACTTGCACCCGAACCCAATGGTATCCCACTGGAGATTTATGCATATGCCAATGACACCAACGTGGTGAATTACGAGGCTATTCAAGCGGATATTTTTGATCACATTTTTGCGATACTACCGGAATTTGGTTTGCGCATTTATCAAGCCCCTTCCGGTTATGATATGCAGAAGATTGGCACAACCAATGGCAGCTAAACCAACTTTGTTTGCCATTGCTTCGCAATGATTAATTTTGCTAAAAATTGATGCATATAAAAAATAAAATGGTTGGATTTGTTACAAAACAATCCAATCATTTTTAACACAGAATATTTACCGCTTATTTATTTTCCCGCCCCGATTTAATTGACCTGCTTCACTTTTTATTTTTTCCCTGCACGGATAATCCGCACCTCCTGCAAACCCTGCAGGCCTCATCTTTGGGCACCGGCGGCCCGGTTCATTTCGTTTATCTTTTTTATCGAGGGAACAATGAAAATTCCAAAAATATCATGGCGGCACTCTGCCGCCCTCACGGTGGTGGGGTTGCTGGGGTTGCAGTCAGCATCCACCTACGCAGCCCGCTGCGAATATGTGGTCCAGAGCGAATGGAACACCGGTTTTGTTGCAGCAGTACGTATCACCAATGACACCAGCACAGCCATTAATAGCTGGTCGGTAAGTTGGAGCTACACCGATGGCTCAACCCGCACCGGTGGCTGGAATGCCAATATCACCGGCAGCAATCCATTCACCGCCACCGGAGTGGGTTGGAACAACCAGATTAATCCGGGCCAGACCATTGAATTCGGTGTGCAAGGTAATAAGGGTGTAGCCAATAGCCCCGCGCAAAAACCGGCGGTAACCGGTGCGGTTTGTAATACGGTGACTACCTCCAGCACCCCGTCCAGTGTCCCGGTCAGCAGCAGCGTGCCCAGTATCGCCAGCAGCTCGATTCGCTCCAGCAGCAGCGTATTTAGCTTAAGCTCATCATCACTGCCACCGCTGTCATCCAGCATGAGCAGCCGCTCTGTGAGTTCATCCAGCAGCTCCTTATCTTGTCCGCAAGGCAACAGTTGGCCGGATTGCCCATGGACTACCTGGAGCCCGGAATACTGCGCAATGTATGGCCCGCCAAGTTGCAGAAGTTCCTCCAGTAGCAGCTCGCTTTCCAGCAGCTCGGTTAACTCCCTAAGCTCATCATCCATCGATAATACCGAGCCGGTAAACAATCCCTTTGTGGGAGCCCGCTGGTATGTAGACCCGATCTGGTCGGCAAAAGCGCGCGCGGAAACGGGCGGCGACAAAATCGCCGGCTTTAATACCGCCGTGTGGATGGACCGTATCGGCGCTATTGACCCGGCCGACGGCTTTGGTTTGCGCGATCACCTCGATGCAGCCCTGGCACAAGGTGCCAACCTGATCCAGGTGGTGGTTTACGATTTGCCTAACCGCGATTGCCATGCGCTTGCTTCCAATGGCGAGTTGACGCAAGGCGCCAACGGCAGCTCACGCTATCGCACTGAATATGTCGATGCCCTCGCAGCCATCTTCTCCGATAGCAAATATCGCAGCCTGCGCATTATTGCGATTATCGAACCTGACTCACTGCCCAATCTGGTAACCAACCTGAATGACCCCGAGTGCCAGTTGGCCACCGATACAGCTCACGGTTATATCGCCAACACCCAGTACACCCTGAACAAGTTCTACCCGATTTCCAATGTTTACAGCTACGTCGATATCGGCCATTCAGGTTGGTTGGGCTGGGATGACAATTTCGCCAAGGCGGCGGAATTAATTGGCAGCACCATCAAAGGCACCACCCATGGCGTCCAGTCGATTGCTGGCTTTGTCTCCAACACCTCTGGCTACACCCCCATTTATGAACCCTTCCTGGACTCACTGGCCAGCAGCGCTATGCCAGGCAGCGGTGGTGGCACCCAGGTGCGCCAGGCCAAGTTCTATGAATGGAACCCGCAATTCAGCGAAGTTGCCTTTGTACAGGCATGGCGGACCAAAATGATCGCGGCTGGCTTCCCTTCCTCCATCGGCATGCTGGTTGATACCTCACGCAATGGCTGGGGCGGCGCAACCCGTCCAACCGCACAATCAACCAGCAGTGTGCTCGATACCTTTGTCGATGATTCACGTGTTGACCGTCGTTTACATCGTGGTAACTGGTGTAACCAACCGGGTGGTATTGGCGAACGTCCGCAAGCAAACCCCGCTCCCGGAATCGATGCCTATGTCTGGGTGAAACCGCCGGGTGAATCAGATGGGGCCTCATCACTTGAGTTGTCATACGATCCGCTGGATCCGGCCAAAGGGTTTGACCGCATGTGCGATCCAACCTATACCGTTACCGGCACCAACCTGGGCACAGGTGCCCTGGCCAACGCACCGGTTGCCGGCCGCTGGTTCCCGGAAGCCTTCCAGTTGCTGGTGAAAAATGCTTATCCGCCCCTGGCCACAGCTAGCTCTTCAAGCGCGCCCGCATCAAGCTCGGTGAGCAGCTCTGCGGTGGTGTTTAGCTCTGTGCAGTCAAGCGTATTGCCCTGGGGTTCAAGCGAATCCGTCGCTTCCAGCAGTTCACGCCCGGCGACCAGCTCCAGTTCCGTGCAATCCAGCTCGGTGCGATCCAGTTCTATTCCGTCCAGCTCGGTACCATCAAGCTCAGTGCAATCAAGCTCAGTTCCCTCCAGCTCGGTAGCCTCGATAAGCTCCTCCAGCAGCTCTGTGCCAAATGTGGTGCGTACCGACTGCCCGGCCGCTCCACCCGCCACACAATTTGGTTCATGGGCGCCATACAACACCAACGATGAAAGTCAAAAAGTGGTGAAAAATTATCGCGATTTGATGGTGAAAATGCCGGTGTTTAACAATGGCGACATCCCCTTGCCTTACAACCTGCATCAGCCCGCGCAAGCGTCTGCAAATCCACAAGCGAAATACCCGCTGGTGATTTATTTGCACGGCGGCGGTGAGCGCGGCAGCAATGAAGAGCACTTGAGTTCACGCCATGCGCTGCCATTTTTTGCCTCCAGCAATTCGTTGCTGACCACGCAAAACCTGGCCAACAAACCAACCTATATTGTTGCTCCACAATGTAATTGCGATTTCTACAGCAATGAATGGTCTTCGGGCGGCGGTGCACCTTTCTCCATTAGCGGCAACCCATCGCGCTACGGTAAAGCACTCACTGATTTGATCGAGCATTTGAAAACCACTTATCAAATAGACCCGGACCGCATTTACGTTACCGGTATTTCCATGGGCGGTGGTGGCTCATGGGAATTGGCAGCGCGTCGCCCGGATTTAATTGCCGCGGCAATTCCTATGTCGGGCTACCCGGTCAGCACTAACCATGCGCAGGCAGTAGCCAACTCCAAGGTGGTGATTTGGCCGCAACAGGGCGATGGCGATGAAAACAATTCGATTAGCGGCACCCAGAATACGGTGAGCGCTATCGCACAGGCTAACGGCTGCGCCTATATGAACACATTCCCACGTGGCACCACGTTGGAAGTTGATCCAGGCGATCCACCAAACGGCAACGATCTGCAACACACCGTGTGGATGCGCGCCTACATGAATCCGCAATTGTGGGATTATGTTTTCTCTATCAAACGCGCCCATACCGGAGTAGTTAGCAGCTCACTTAGCTCAAGCTCGTCCAGCATCCGCTCATCCAGTTCGGTGCAATTGAGCAGTGTGTTGAGTAGCAGCAAATCATCGAGTTCAGCGGCCGTGGTCTCTTCGGTAGTGTCCTCGTCGATTCGCTCATCAAGCTCAGTCGCAGTTATTTCGTCGTCGAGAAGCTCTTCATCAATTGCACAGTCATCATCAAGCGTTGCTGACCGCAATCTTTACACCGCGCGTAAAGCGCAAGTTGCGCCGGTCATAGATGGCACCGTCGATGCAGTCTGGGAACAGGCAAGTTGGGCGCCGATCAATGTCTTCTGGCTCGGCACGCAATCGAATCCGAGCGCAGCGGATTACACCGGCCAATACAAAGCGCTGTGGGATGCAAACTATCTCTATCTGTTATTTGATGTGACCGATGACCGCATCTACGATCGCACGCGCGATGCGTTGAGTAATTATTGGGAAGATGACACCGTGGAAATTTTCATCGACGAAAATAAAAATGGTGGCCAGCATCAATACAATACTTCTGCCTGGGCGTATCACGTCAGCACCTATGGCGACGTAGTGGACTACACCACTTCCGGTCCAAAATTGCTGAACGATCACATTGATGTGCGTTTGGTGAGCATGGGCGATAAACATGTGTGGGAAATGCGTGTGCGCATCTACGGGGAGAATTATTCAGACTCGCAAGCGAATACACCGCTCACCCTCACCGCCGGTAAGTTGATGGGCTTCTCCGCCAGCTATATCGATAACGACGGCAGCACCCAGCGCGAAAGTATGATGGGTTCAGTCGATACCCAGGGCCATAAAAACAACCAGGGTTATCTGGATGCGAGTGTATTTGGCTCGCTGAAACTGGTTGAATAAGTTCCTCTGATCCACCGCAATAAAAAAACCGCCCGGACTTTTCCGGGCGGTTTTTTTATGGGCGGAACGACCAACCTAGCGCATCGCCATAGATGAATAATCACTGCGCAGGCCGCGCCAGTACTCCAGCGAAATCAACAGCGCAAGCCCCATGCAACCGGCATAAATCGTCATGACGTACACATAGGGCGCCACATTGTTCCAAGGCCGCGCAATCCCCAGGTAGCAGGCGTACAACCAGGATACGACCGATATCACCGCCGTCACCAGGACAACCAACTGTTCCCGCATCCCCTGGCCGAGAAACCCTTTGGGCGATACCAGTTTGGGGAAGCTGTAGTAGTGCAGGAACAGGCCATTGAGGGTGAGAATGCTCACCACTGTAAATTTGGCCCAGAGTTTCTGGTTCATCAGGTATGTCGGGTTATCAAGGAAACCCTGCACCACCAGCCCCAAGCCGGTCACCCATAACACCACCAGGGCAACAAAAACCACGCCCCCGCTTTTGTGCAATTGGTCAATGGATTCCGCATCCATCGGGCGGCCACGCAGCTTCGACAGCGCCAGGTCTTGTATCAACAATATGCCCACAGCAATGCAGGCGGCGATGAGATGGATGTAAACCAGAAATGTTTTCATGTGTCAGGTGCCTCTATTTTTATCGTGATGAGGTTCCGCCTGTGTGAGGGCGGATTGTCGCGCAAGCAGCCATCGCACTCCTGGCGCGGCTGCCCGGTTATTATCAAGTGGAAAATCACGTGCATTTTTGATGTAAAACAAATAGATGCCAGCCAAATGTGCCCGGTGTGAAATTCCCGCAAGCAAAAAGCGGATTATTTTTTATTCATGGAAATGGCGCACGACCGGCAAAGCAAGCAACCCTTGAAGTTGCCTGCCCTCACCCCCACATCCGCGCCTACACTATGTTGGGCAATCGGGACTTGATCAGGTTATGAGCGAACTTTTTATCCTGCAAAACCAGGACAAACTCTTTCTCGGCAAACAGAATAACTGGGTGGATGGGCGCGACCTGAATGCCTTGTTCAAAACTGCGCATAAAGACGAAGCCATCAACCAGATGTTTGAGGCCAGCTCCAAAGACTACAAACAGCGCCTCAAAGTGCTCAGTTGCAATACCAATGAAAAAGGCCTGCCATTGATAGACCCGGAGTTATTACCCGAGCCACTACCTAAAGTGGGCAAGGATTTACTGGATACACTGGAAACTGAAACCGGGATCGCCCCTGAAGCGGCGGCACCAGCACCCCAGGCTGACTTATCCTAAACTTTGCCTGGGCACCCTCGCCCTTGTGGCCCACCTGATTGCCCTATAGCTAAAGGAATCTGAAGTGTCTGTATCCCAACCTCAAGGTCTAGCGCGCGAATTGCTCGCGGCTTTTGCCGAACCCGCCAACAATGCCAGCCTGCGCGGAATCCTGCGCGGGCTGGAAAAAGAAAGCCTGCGGATTACCCCGCAAGGCACCCTGGCACAAACCGACCATCCCCATGCGCTCGGCTCGGCACTGACCCATCCGCATATCACCACCGACTACAGCGAAGCCCTGCTCGAATTTATCACCGAGCCGTTTGCGGATGTAGAGCACCTGCTTGAGCAGTTGGATGATATCCATCGCTTCACCTACCAGCAGCTCGCGCACAATAACGAGCGCCTCTGGCCAGCGAGCATGCCTTGCACCCTCGGCAACGATGATGAAATTCCGGTCGCGCGTTACGGCAGCTCCAATACTGGCAAGATGAAAACTGTCTATCGCGTTGGCCTCGGCCATCGCTATGGCCGCTCCATGCAAACCATTGCGGGCATCCACTACAACTTCAGCCTGCCCGATGATTTCTGGCGCGCGCTACAGAAACAAAGCAACAACCCGCAAACGCTGCAGGATTTTAAAACCGAGCGCTACTTTGGTCTGATCCGCAATTTCCGCCGCAACTTCTGGCTGCTGATCTATCTATTTGGTGCATCGCCCGCCGTCTGTTCGTGTTTTGTTCATAATCGCGCGCACAAATTGCAGCCACTTCCCGTCGCGGAACAGACCATGTATTCACCTTATGCGACTTCGCTACGCATGGGTGATTTGGGTTACCAGAGCGATGCGCAAAAAACCCTGGTGGTGAATTACAACAGCCTCAGCGATTATTTAAAAACCCTGTGTGGTGCCATCACCCAAAGTCATCCGGCTTACGAGCAAATCGGTGTTAAAGACAGCGAGGGGAATTACCAACAACTCAACAGCAGCTTGCTGCAAATCGAAAACGAATTTTATTCCAGCATCCGCCCCAAGCGCACCACCGAGCGCGGCGAACCCGCACTGCAAGCGCTGCGCTTGCGCGGTGTGGAATATGTGGAAGTGCGCTGCGTCGATTTGAATCCCTATGAACCCCTGGGCATTACCATCGAGCAGATGGAAGTGATGGATGCGTTTTTACTTTATTGCTTGCTGAGCGATAGTCCGGAAACCGATGAGCGTGAATTTTACCAGGGCCAGGAAAACCAGAAACGTATCGTCAATAACGGACGCGACCCGGCGCTGGAATTAATGCGCGGCGACCAGCCTGTCGCCATGCGCAACTGGGCGCAGGAAATTTTGCACGGCAGCAGCCAATGTGCCGAATTGCTCGACCAAGCCAAGGGCGGCAGCGCCTATCGCCAGGCAATAGCACAGCAATACGCCAAACTGGAAAATACAGAATTAACGCCCTCGGCGCGTGTACTGCGCGATATGACCAACGGCCGGCAAAGTTTTTATGCACACACGTTGGCACTCGCCGAACAACATCGCGCCTATTTTGAATCGCATCCGCTGGCGGCAGAAAAATATGAAAAATTTTCCCGGATGAGCGAGCAATCACTCCAGGCGCAAACGGATCTGGAAACACAGCAGCAGGTTAATTTCGATCAATACCTGGAAAATTATTATCGCCAGTATCATAGCTGTAGCTGTGATACTGAATTGTGAAAAGTTAGTTGCGGGAATTAATCACAGGAAGGAAGCCGGATCAGCCACATAATGGATAAATGGCTGATCCGCACAATTATTTTTGCACTACAAAATTATTAAAAAATAAATCCGATGCAGGGCCTTTTATCGGTTTGATATCTGCGATTGAAGGCACTGCCGGTGACGATGCCTCTGCGGCATGTTCAGACTCCCCTGTTTCACCCGGTGTTGCAGCCTTGCTGCTGCCATCAGTTGTATTGCTTGCTGTTGCACTACTGGCCTTTGCATTGTCCGCAGGTTTCACAGCAGCATTTTTTGTGGTTCCGGTATCGTGTGCAGCCGAGCCGTGAGTAGCAGCGCCGTGTTTTCCATCCCCTTCATCAACACTGTGCCCCTCCACTTTTAACAGCGCTTTATTGATTTCCGCCAGCGCATAAGCGCGCAAATATTCCTTACCTTCCGCTGTACTGATGGACTCCTCTGTCTGTGCACTCAGGATGCTCACCAACCGATCGCGGATCAGCGGCAGGTGATGCATCACCTCCATGGCATCCTCACCAGTTTCAGTGCGAATCGACAACTCCGCTTTAATAAAACGCGCTTTACCCGGCCCGCCGTAATTCACCACCAACGCCGGGTCAAGCTGAATATAATTCACCCCTTCCGCCACTTTAGGCCCGCTCCCGCTGGCCATTGTCGGCAGCGCCAGCGCCAAACCCAAAATAGCAATCAACGATGAGACACTCGCTTTCATACTCACTCCACACACCTGAACTTGCGCAATATTTTGCGCTCCAACTGACGCGGTAACCGCACTTGCTCCAAAGCATAGACTATTCCACCCCCGCCACGCAGGGCTTTTTGTCGCCGTCTTTGCGCGCGACAAGGCAGGAATTTACTGGCCCTGGTGCAGGCTTATTGCTTACCATTACCCGCCCAACCTATACCATACCCACAATAAGCAATATCCACTTTTAAGGATTTACTATGGTTCCCAGTGTTCGCCAAACCAACCTCATTATTTTTCTTACCTGCACCGCGATGATGCTTGCCGCCGCCTATATGGAACACGTCATGAAAATGATCCCCTGTTCGCTGTGTATTACCCAGCGCGGTTTTGTCGTCCTGACCGGGTTACTTGCACTGGCTGCCGCACTGCATAACCCGGCCCTGACTGGTCGTCGTATCTATGCAGTGCTGGGAATTATCAGCCCCCTTCTCGGAGCCTGTTTTGCCGGTCGCCAACTCTGGCTACAAAGCTTGCCTGAGGACCAGGTTCCCGCCTGCGGCCCGGGGCTGGCTTATATATTTGAAGAGTTTCCGTTTATGGAGGCTTTCACACTCTTGCTCCAGGGTGATGGCAACTGCGCCCACGTGGATAAAATCCTCGGCCTGAGCCTTGCCGCCTGGACCTTGATTGCCTTTATCGGCCTTGCGGGTGTGAATGGATACCAACTGCTGCGCAAGCGCGACAAACTGGTATAGGTATCTTGCCCTCGCTGGTGAGATGGCCTATTGTGGCAAACTCACAACCAATTGCGGTTTGTTTGTATCTTCCCGGGGTTGTATACGGCCCCGGTAAAAACAAATTGCGCCAGAACAATGGATAGGATTACTTGATGTTAGAAAATTGCAAAAGTGCCAAAGAACGCTGGGGCGGTGTGAACGAAATTATCGACCGCTGGCTGGAGGAACGCCAGGCAATGTTAGTGCAGTACTGTGCACTGAGCGGCTTGGACCAGGATCTCAGCGATCTGCAACGCGGCGAAAAATTACGCAGTTTTTGCCAGATTTTAGTGGATTACGTTTCCGCCGGTCATTTTGAAGTCTACGACCAATTGATCAAAGAAGGGCGCGAGTTCGATGACGCCGAAGCTCTGCAGCAAGCCAGTAAGCTTTACGACACTATTGATACCACCACTGAAAAGCTGCTCGACTTTAACGATAAATACCTGGAAACCGACGATCTCAGCTCACTGAGCGGCGACTTGTCGCACCTGGGCGAAGCACTCGAAGTGCGTTTCAGCACCGAAGATCGCCTGATATCGGTACTGCATACATCGCACAAAGATCTGGTCAGCTAAACATCCGCTCCACCAATACGATCACAAGCATAAAAAAAACCCGCTCTTGAGCGGGTTTTTTATCGCCTTAAGGTTTGGTCAAACCTTATTTAGCTTTTGGAGCTGCTTCGGGCGCTTTGATTTCCAACAATTCAACTTCGAAAATCAATGTTGATGATGGCGGGATTGGACCTTGACCACCAGCACCATAGGCCAGTTCTGACGGGATTACGATTTCCCACTTGGAGCCTTGTGGCATCAATTGCAGGGCTTCAGTCCAACCTGGGATTACGCCATCCAATGGGAAAGTTGCTGGTTGGCCGTTTTTGACAGAACTGTCAAACTCGGTGCCATTGATCAACTTACCAACATAGTTAACAGTAACAGTGTCGGTAGCTTTTGGCTTGGCGCCTTTACCTTCGGTGATCACTTTGTATTGCAGGCCGCTAGCAGTGGTAGTTACACCGGCTTTGGCTTTGTTTTCTTCCAGGAATTTTTTCCCTTCAGCAATATTGGTTTCGCTCAGCTTCTTTTGTTCTTCTTCTTGCTTGGCCATAGCCTTTTGCTGAACTTCTTGCATGATCTTTTGCATATCTTCTTCGCTGATGCGAGAAGGTTTGCCATCGCGTACATCATTCAGCGCCAACGCCAATGAATCAGGCTCAATTGCCAAGCCGCCATTTTGCAGGTTTTTGCCCAGGTTTTGACCAATGATGTAGTTGGCTTTTTGCTCAAGGGTAGCCAGTTTTGCACTGTCATCAACTGGTTTTGCTTCTTCTTTTTTGCAGCCAATCAAGCCAGCGGTAGCAGCCATCAGGCCAACAACCAATAAACGTTTGTTAAACATAATGCACCTTATTAGTAATCATTGATTTGAATCGTTGTCTGTGTGAAGCAAGCGTACCGCTCACTTGGTCCTAGCCGACACCTTACTGCGGCGCCCGAGCAGGCGGCAATGGTATACCAACTACGGCCAAATGTGCGCGTTTTTAGCATCTGCGCAAGTTAAACAGCCAACCAAAGTGTGTACTGCACCCCATTTACCGCAAGGCGCGTAAAGTCCGCCAGTGACAGAACCGGTTCAGACTGCCAAGTATTCACAAAGTTCAAGGGTTGTTTTTGGGCATACACTTTTTAGCAAGGCACAGCTACAATTCGCCAGAATTGCAACATCAGCTTGCTGTATATCCCACCCAATTTTTCCAACGCTTTTTTCACACAGGTATTTTTTATGGCAGCTCCCAAAACTCCAAAAAATTCAATTGCTGAATTGGAACAAGAAATCGCCAAGCTCAGTGCTGCGCTGGATAAAGCACGCGCACACGAACTTGCAGCAGCAGAAAAAGCGGTTGCTGCCGAACAAAAAGCCTTGGCTGGTGCCAAGAAAAATGTAGCGACCCTGACAGCAAAAGAAAGTAAAACCCCCGCCGCAAAAACACGCTTGAGCCAGGCGAAAAAAGATCTGGCCGCACAAACCAAAGCCGTCGCCAGTGCACAGGCATCACTCGATGCATTAAAAGCAGCGCAGGCGATTGCCAAAGAAGTCGCCAAAGCAGTTGCCGAACAAGTGAAGGGAAAAACCAAAAAGGCGGATAAAATCAAAAAAGCAAAACCAGCCAAAGCAGAAAAAGCAGAAAAAGCAGAAAAAGCAGAAAAAGCCAGCAAAACAAAAACAGCCTCGCCTGTAGCTGAAAAAAACACTGTAAAAAAAGTAACCAAAAAAGCGGCACCAACTGAAGCCAAACCTGCAACCTCAGCCCCCAAGGCTGCAAAAACCAAAACAGCTAAAACCAAACCCGCTGCCCAACCTGCACCGGCCGCCGCAAAACCAGCTGAGCCAAAAAAAGCGCCAGTGAAAAAAACACCCGCCAAAAAAGCCCCGGCAAAAAAACCAGTTGTAGCAACTGAAACCAGCGAACCTGTGCCCGTTGCTGTTGTTGATGCACTGGTTGCTGCACCTGCGATAGTAGAAGCACCATTAGTGGTTGCGACGCCCGCACCGGTTGAATCAGCAATTCCCGATACCAGCGTGGAATCCCCTGCACCAGTGACTACCGCACTGCCTTTTGACGATGACAAGGGTTCATTGAATTAGTCAGTCGGGAAAGTTCAGCACGGCGCTCCATCATGCGCATTTGGCTACATAAAAAAGGGCACCATCGGTGCCCTTTTTTAATAACAAAAGATTCAATCACTCGCACATAAACTCCCTCATACTCACAGCAAGTAACCAGAAGGAGGATATCCGTATGCATACGTCCACTATTGCAATGCCGCAGCTTTTTGAGCAATTAGGTTTGGACTCCAGCAATCTGGCGATAGCGCGCTTTATTAAGCATCACCATTTGCCTGAAGATACTCATTTGCAAGCTGCTACCTTTTGGACCAACTCCCAACGCCAGTTTATCCGCGACAGCATGTTACAAGATTCCGATTGGTGCGAAGTTATCGACCAGTTAGATGCGCTCTTGCGCCATTGAGTCCGCAGTCCCTTTGCCAAGCATCTCCAACAAGTGTGCAATGGCGCTTTCACTGACATTGAGTTGCTGCAGGTAAAAACGCACATTGTCGTTCGCTGCGGGAATATCTCTGCGGGTGATGCCTGAGTCATCCCATGGCTGGGCCAGGGATTCCAGCCAGAGCAGCAATTGTTTTTCCGCGAGCAGCTCCGCTTGTTTGATGTGGGTTCGCACCAGTTCGATGCCCGCATCTGCCACACCGAACTCCGTTTTCATCCGGCGCCGCAATTGGCGCAGGGGCAAGACATAGTATTCATCCCAACGTTGGATACGTGCCTGCGCGCTATGCAAGCGTGCCGCATCCAATACCAACCCCCGCTGCTCCAACCACACACTCCAGAGCAATAGATTGACGTTGGCTCCCTGCTCATCCTGCAAACGCAGGCAGGCATCGGCCACGCCGGCGTGCGCGTAGCAGGCGAGGGAGAAATCCCATAGGCACGGAATATCATTGGATGACGCAAGAGGCATAGCAAAATCCGCTAGCAGGGGTTCGGGACAAGTCTGCTAGAATGCGCGCCATGATTCAATTACAAAACATCTCCGTGCAACGTGGCACCAAATTTTTATTGGATGCCGCTGACCTCACCATTTATCCGGGCCAGAAAGTCGGTTTGATCGGCGCCAACGGCACCGGCAAATCCACCTTATTCCAACTGCTGCTGGGCAAACTGCACAGCGATACCGGCACCCTTGATATCCCCAAGCAGTGGCGTGTGGCGCATATGGCGCAAGAGGTCGGCCATACCTCGCGCAGTGCGCTGGAATATGTGCTGGATGGCGATAGCGAGCTACGCCGCCTGGAGCAGGAAATTGCACAGGCGAATAGCGACCCGGACCACAATGGTGAAAAACTCGCGCACCTGTATAGCGACATGGAAAATATCCACGCGTACACAGCACCCTCGCGCGCGCAGCAATTGTTAAATGGTTTGGGTTTTGCGGCTGGCGATGACAAACGTCCGGTATCGGATTTTTCCGGCGGCTGGCGCATCCGCTTGAACCTCGCCCAGGCACTCATGTGCCCGTCCGATTTATTGTTGCTCGACGAACCGACCAACCACCTGGATCTGGATGCGACCCTGTGGCTGGAAGAATGGCTCAAACGCTATCCCGGCACCTTGATAATTATTTCGCACGACCGCGATTTCCTCGACAACATTGTCGATCGTATTGTCTGTATCGAACGACAAAAACTCGATAACTACAGCGGCAACTATTCAGCGTTCGAGCGTCAGCGTGCCGAAAAACTCGCGCAGCAACAAGCGAGTTTTGAAAAACAGCAAGAGCGTATTGCCCACGTCGAAAATTATATTCGCCGTTTCCGTGCCCAGGCGACCAAAGCGCGCCAGGCACAGAGCCGGATTAAAGAATTGGAGCGCATGGAAAAAATTGCGCCCGCGCATATCGATTCGCCGTTTACGTTTACCTTTAAATGCAATGACAAAATGTCGGTGCCGCTGGTGCATATTGCGCGCGCCGATATCGGATATAACAGCGGTAACAGCAGCAAAGTCGTATTAAACAAAGTGGAGCTGAGCATTCGCGCCGAAACGCGCATAGGTTTGCTTGGACCCAACGGCGCGGGTAAATCGAGCCTGGTAAAAACCCTCGCAGGTTCGCTGCCGTTAATTGCCGGTGACCGCACCAACGGCGAACATTTCAAGCTCGGTTATTTTGCGCAACACCAATTGGAAGCGCTGGATATTAATGCCTCGGCCGCGCTGCATATCCAGCGCTTGTCACCCATGGCGCGCGAACAGGAGATTCGCGATTTCCTCGGCAGTTTTGATTTCCATGGCGACCGTGCATTTGAACCTATCACCCATTTTTCTGGCGGCGAAAAAGCGCGCCTGGCACTGGCGATCATTGCATGGGAAAAACCCAACGTCCTGTTGCTCGACGAACCCACCAACCATCTCGATCTGGAAATGCGCCACGCACTCACCATGGCCTTGCAGGAATTTGAAGGTGCGGTGATTGTGGTATCGCACGACCGCCATTTATTGCGCAATACCGTCAATGAATTTTTATTGGTTGCCGATGGCAATGTCAGCGAATTTGATGGCGACCTGGAAGATTATTACAAGTGGATGCAGCAACAGAAAGCCAATGCCGCCATCGCTGAAAAAGAAACTGTTGCCGCGGGTGAGAACGATAACAAAGTTGATAAAAAAGCCCAGCGCCAGCAATCGGCAGCGCAGCGCGCGCAATTAAAGCCGTTGACCAACAAGTTAAAAAACCTCGAAAGCCAAATGGAAAAGCTGCAAACGCGATTGGGTGAAATTGAAAACCAACTGGGCGACAGCAGTATTTACGAGGATAAAAACAAGGCTAACCTACAAGAGCTGTTAGCTGAACAAGGCAAGCTGCAAACGCAACTGGAAGAAACCGAAGAAAACTGGCTGATGGTGAGTGAAGAACTGGAAGCAGCGAGCCAATAAGAAAAATTTCGCTATAGTCTTAAACATAAAAAAGCCGGCAAAAATGCCGGCTTTTATTTTTATTGCCAGTACGCAATTAGAAATTCATGCGCAAACCCACAGCAATCTCTGATGATTCAGAACCCAATCCTACATCGCCAGTAACAGAAAATTCGCGCGCAAACCAATAGGCAACACCACCACTTAATACCGTGTTGCCATCAAATGCAGTGTGGTGCGCTAATTGCGCTTTGAGTTCAACATTGTTGGCAACAAATCCGCGCAGGCCAACAGCAGCAATCAGGCCTGAATCACTTTCTCCGTGATCAACAGAAGTATTTTCCACACTCAGGGCTCCATAGATGCTGGAGTCAGCGCCAAACAGTGTGCGGTAACCGAGGCCTGCACTGAGGTTTTCTGAACCACAGCGACCACCGCTGACATCGCTATAGGCACCCAGCACAAAAAAATCATCGTTTAATTCGAAGCTGCCACCCAAACGCAAACCATCCTGATTGCAATCGTAATCATCCACGTCCTGGTCGATATATTGGATACCTGCGTAATTGTAACTAATCACATTATTTGCCATCGCACCTGCACTGCCAAACAGACTCGCCACTGCAAGCGCACAGCTGATTTTTTTCATTGAATTTTTCATTAATTATGATCTCCAGTAAGGTCTTTCGAGGGTGATACTAGTTGTTGCGGATGAATGAATCCTGAACACGGGTGAGCGCAGAAATTGGGCGTGCGCATTATCTGTTGAAGTTGTCAGCGGGAGGTTGCGGCAGTTCTCGTTAATTTTGCTGCCAGTTTCACTTTATAAACAATCTGTGCCTGGCAGCCACAATGACTGAAAATTATTTTGCTTGTGAAAAAATATCTAGTAACCAATCTGGGTGATGCCCGGGTCATCCACTAATAGCTGCGCGCACACTTGTAAAATGCGCCGCCCTTCCATTTTATTAATCCGGAACTGATAGCCAGCCAGCGCGATTTCTTCGTCCACAACCGGCACATGTTGCAATTGCTCCAGCAGCAATCCTGCAAGGGTAAAATAATCGCCATCGCCACGTTCCAGCTTGATATGCAAGAGCTCCTCAAGCTGTTCCAGCGAAATGCTGCCATCGATCAACCAGCCATCTTCGCTCCGGGTTGCCAGTGGCTCATCATAGGTATCGGCCAATTCACCGGCGATAGCGGCCAGCAGGTCGCCCGTGGTGACCAGGCCTTTAATACTGCCGTATTCATCGATCACTATCGCCAGCGGCAATGCTTCCTGGCGCAACATTTCCAACACGTTCAATGCGCTGGTGCCCTCGGGCACGGCAAGGGGCGAAAGTGCTAGTTTGGCGAGATCGAGTGGCTGGTTGTCGAGCGCGGCCGTGAGCAGGTCGCGGCTTTGCACTACACCGAGCAGGTTATCCAGCTCATCGCGCGCGACCAGCAGGCGGGTTTGTGGTGTGGTTTTAAGGATCTCCAGCAATTCAGCCGGCGAGGCATTGGCATCGACCCAGACAATATCCGGGCGAGGGGTCATAAGCGATTGCACCGGGCGCTCCGACAATTGCAATACGCTGCGGATCATGTGGCGCTCGCTGTGTTCAAACGCCAGCTCTTCATCGCCAGGTACCGCGGTCATACCTGCGATATCGGCGCCGACTTCATCGGCATCGCTACGGCCACCAAGGAGTTTGAGCACCGCCTCCGCAGTGCGATCACGCAGGGGACGCTCGCCGATCAAATTGCGAGTGCGATTGGAGCGCGCCAACTGGTTGAAGACTTCGATCAATACCGAGAAGGCGATAGCGCCATAGAGATAGCCTTTGGGGATTTCAAAGCCGGCACCTTCCGCCACCAGGCTGAAGCCAATCATTAGCAGGAAACCGAGGCAGAGCATTACCACTGTGGGGTGGCGGTTAACAAAATCGGTCAGAGCCTTGCTCGCGACTATCATGATCATCATGGCAATCACCACAGCGACCATCATGATTTCCACATGATCCACCATACCCACTGCGGTAATAACAGCATCCAGTGAAAACACGGCATCGAGCACGATAATCTGTGCAACTACCGCCCAAAAAGCGGCGTGGATACGGGTATTGCGCGGCAACTGGATCTTGCCTTCCAGGCGCTCATGCACTTCGACCGTCGCCTTGAATAACAGGAAAATACCGCCGAGTAATAATATGAGGTCGCGCCCGGAGAGGCTTTTATCGAACACGCTGAACAGGGGTTCGGTGAGTGTCACCAGCCAGGAGATTCCCGCCAGCAACAACAAACGCATCAACAGCGCCAGCCCCAAGCCGACAATACGCGCCTTGTCGCGCTGGTGGGGCGGCAGCTTATTGGCCAGAATCGCGATGAAGATGAGGTTGTCGATCCCCAATACGATTTCCAGCACAATCAGGGTGAACAGGCCCAGCCAGGCGCCGGGATCAGCTATCCATTCCACGGCATATCCTAATCAAACCATTTGATCGAGCATGGTGAGTACGGTCTGAACCGCGACCCATACCAGCCCACTCAGGAAGCCCCAGGCGGCAATACCAATCGCAATGCCAACCAGTACGCATACACCATCACTCTCTATCAATCCCAGCGCGATAAATAAAATACCCAGCGCCGGCAGGAGATTCCCCAAGGGGATTGGCAGTACTAGCAAGAAGGCCAACAGCACACAAAATGCCCCCAGCCAGCGCTCGGCGCTACCCTGGGTAAGGAGGGGGATACGCGGACGCATCAGTTTTTCAACGCGCCTGAGCCAAGGCGCCACCTTAGTGATCAGCTTTTGGAAATCGGCGGTGGCAATTGAACTATCGGCGATCCAGCGGGGCAAATAGACACGCTTATGCCCCAGGGCCATCTGCACTGCGACAAAGAGCATCGGCAGGCCAGTAATGGTGGACACACCGGGAATCCCGAGGATGGGCAAGGAATTCGGCAAGGCAAAAATCAGCAGGATAAAACCGAATGAACGATGACCAAGGGATTCGATAATATCGCGCACCCGCACCCGCTCAGCACTGAAGTTTGCGGCAAAAGCCAACAATAAAGAGGATAAACTGACACTGGAATGACGCAAGGCAGGTAGCGTCGAATCGGGTTCAGGCGATGGCATTGAGCAACCAGGAAGGAGTTATCAAGAGGCGGGATTCTACTGTAGTCAGGGCGACAATGCCTAGCGAACGGCTTTCCAGTTGCGAAACTTTACGTTTATAAAACACCAGGGCAGGCAAAATGCATACAAGCTGTCGGGCCAACGCATGTTAAATATCGGGTATGAGGGGCAGACAGTGCAAGTTCGTTTTATCGATTCCATCCATGAAGTTGATGCTACGCAGTGGAATACCCTCTGCCCCGTGGATTATCCCTTTGTACGCTATGAATTCCTTGCCGCACTGGAAGACAGCGGCTGCACCAGCGCAGCCACCGGCTGGCAGGTGAGGCATTTATTAATCTCTGCCAATGGGCATTTGCTCGCCGCCATGCCCGGTTATATCAAAAGCCATTCCTACGGCGAGTATGTGTTCGACTGGAGCTGGGCAGACGCCTATCGTCGCCACGGCTTCCACTACTATCCCAAATGGATCAACGCTATTCCCTTCACGCCCTGTACTGGCCCGCGCTTGCTGTGCAATACCCAAGCGCACCCTGCGGAATTAATTCACCTTGTTGCGGAAGCGCTCACCAGCCAGTGCATCACACAGGAACTGTCTGGCTGGCATTGCCTGTTTCCCGGGATTGATTGCAGCGAACAGCTGCGCACGCGGAATATCGCCCAGCGTTTGGGTTGCCAGTTTCACTGGTTTAATCGCAACTACAAAAATTTCGATGATTTCCTTGCGCAGATGAGTTCGCGCAAACGCAAAAATATCGCCAAGGAACGGAGGCAAGTGAGCGAGCAGGGATTCAGGTTTGAAATAAAAACCGGGAGCACCTTAAACACGCAGGATTGGGAAATATTTTATGCACTTTACCGCACCACTTATTTAAAACGCAGCGGCCACAACGGTTATTTAAGTGCGGAATTTTTCCGACAGCTCGGCGCCACCATGAGCGACAATCTAGTGCTGATCAACGCAATCCGGATCGATAATAACAGCACCCCCATCGTCATAGCCGCCTCACTTTTTGTGCGCGACAACAGCACGCTTTACGGACGCTATTGGGGTTGTTTTGAGGAGTACCAATTCCTGCATTTTGAAACCTGTTACTACCAGGGTATTGATTATGCCATCACCAACCAATTAACCCGTTTTGACGGTGGCGCCCAGGGCGAGCACAAAATAGCGCGGGGGTTTGAGCCGGTAATGACCTATTCCAACCATTGGATTCGCGAACCTGGCTTTCGCACTGCCATCGAACATTTTGTGGAACAGGAAGCGGCGGGGATTAAAGCCTACGCAGAGGATGCACGCAGTCATCTCCCATTTAAACAAGCGGACGCAGAATAAAAAATGGCGCACCAGGTGCGCCATTTTTTAAACCTCAAAAAAAATTACACTTTAAAACTATCGATTTGTTTTTTCAGCTCGCCGGTTTCGTTAATCAATTGGCTACCGCCGTGATTAACAACTTGCGCATTTTCCACCACGCTTTCTGATAGACCATGAATCGCAGTAATGTTTTTACTGACCTCATTGGCCACCGAACTTTGCTGGTGCGAAGCGGTAGCAATCTGGTGGTTCATATCATTGATAATGCCGATATTCGCGCGGATCTTATCGAGCGCACCACCCACTTTCGAGGCAGTATCAATTGTCTCACGCGCTGAAGCGGTACTGGTATTCATCGCCTGGTGCGCTTCATCGGCAGCGCGTTGCAACTGCACAATGATCGATTCAATCTCTTCGGTGGATGAACGGGTTTTTTGTGCAAGCGAGCGAACTTCATCGGCCACTACCGCAAACCCGCGCCCTTGTTCACCAGCACGCGCTGCTTCAATCGCCGCATTGAGTGCAAGCAAGTTGGTTTGTTCAGCGATAGTGCGGATCACTTCCATCACCGAACCGATATTGACGGAATTGTTTTTCAGCACCTGGATTTTTTGCGCGGTGGATTCAATCTGGCCGGTCAAGCGGTTAACGTTTTCAAGCGAAAGGTTAACGATGGTATTACCTTCTTCCGCGAGGATGCTGGTGGCATTGGTGCGCTCGGCGGTATCACCAGCGTGACGTGCAATTTCATTGGCCGACGCCGACAGCTCTTCCACCGCAGTCGCCACCAATTCAATTTCACGCAATTGTTGCGAGGTGGAATTCACTGTACTTTCGGTCGCACTGCTCATCTTGTTGACGTTGACGCGCACTTTGTCATTGACCTGCACAACGTTGCGGATAATGCCGGCGATATGCTCCATCACCCGGTTGAAGTTGTGCGCAAGTGCGGCAATTTCATTTTGACTATCGGTGGGCAGGCGACGGGTCAAATCGCCACCGCCATCAGCAATGGTCGCGAGCGAACGGGTCACTTCATCAACCGGAGCCAGCACCAGGCTGCGAATCAGCACATATACCGTAATCAAACTCGCCGCCAACAGGGCCAATACAGTGAACGCATTGGTCTGGAATTGATCCTGGAGAGTCTCATTCAACTCCTGGGTGGAAAAGGTAATGTCATAGCTGCCAATAGTGCTGCCGTTGTACACAATCGGGATGGCAGTACGGGTAATCTGGTTTTCACTGCGGTCATCATCCGCTGCCTTTGCAAGTGATTGGCCGCGATGATCCACCACATTCACCGAGGTTACCAGCGAGGTATTCACGAGGGATTTTGCGATAGCCTCAATCTGCTGGAAATCGTAGGCAAAAACAGCTTCAAGGATCGAACTGTTGGTCAGCTCGATCATCGCCGTAGTCTCAACTTCCAACTCTTTTTTCAGGTCATTTGCCGCAATTTTATAGTTGGTAAATGCAACTATGACGGCAATGGTCACCATAGCGGCAAACAGAACCACCATCAGCTTGGTGAGTAACGATTTTTGTACCATGTTTCCCCCGAAAATATTCGGCTATGCAATTTATTAATGTCGGTTTTTATAGCGGCAAGCGCACCCCAAACTTGAATCAGGACAGGGTATTTGCTTTTGTAGGTCGGGTTACAGATGGTTATGGGGAGCGCCAGCAGTTGGAAACCGGGTACTGCCAATGGCCATTTGTATACCAGTTAGCAGAGTATAGACACAGGTTTGCAAAGCTGCGCGAAGAAGAAAAGAAGATCTAAAAAGATGTTTTTAATGCCAAAGTGAATATGAGAGGACAAATCAGAGAGGGATAGAATAGCGGCGGACCAACAAGCCCGCCGCCAGGCCGATAAATTAACGATCAATCCTCGCCATCACCATCAGGGTCATTGCCACCCGCCATACCCAACTCTTTTAGCTTGCGCGTCAGAGTGTTGCGCCCCCAACCGAGCAGGTTGGCGGCATCGCGCTTGCGGCCGGCGGTGTATTTCAATGCGGTTTCAATCAATGCGCGCTCAAAGGTTGGTACCGCTTCGCTTAGCAATTGATGCTGGCCGCGGGTAAGCGCCTGATCGGCCCAGTGGCGTAAGGCTTTTTCCCAATCATCTGCCGGGGTGCTGGTCTCTTTGTTTTCGAGCAGCTCGGGCGGCAGGTCCTCAATATGCACTTCGCGCCCGGACGCCATCACCGTAATCCAGCGACAGGTGTTCTCCAACTGGCGCACATTGCCCGGCCATTGCAGGGTGCAGAAATATTCTTCGGTTTCCGGCAGCAGGACTTTGGGATCGACATTCAATTCGGTCGCAGCCTTATGCAGGAAGAAGCGCGCCAGCTTGGGGATATCCTCGCGGCGGTTGGCCAGTTTGGGGATATGAATACGGATCACATTCAAACGATGGAACAAGTCTTCGCGGAAACGGTTATCCGCAACCAGGGTTTCGAGGTTCTGATGGGTAGCAGCGATGATGCGCACATCCACTTTTACCGGCGTGTGGCCACCAACACGATAGAACTCGCCATCCGCCAACACACGCAGCAAGCGGGTTTGGGTTTCGGCGGGCATATCGCCAATTTCATCGAGGAACAGGGAGCCACCATTGGCCTGCTCAAAACGCCCCTGGCGTTGCGCCGCCGCACCGGTAAAAGCACCTTTCTCATGGCCAAAAAGTTCGGATTCCATCAAATCCTTGGGAATCGCTGCCATATTCAGGGCGATAAAAGGTTCATTGCGGCGCGGGCTGTGGCGATGCAGGGCACGCGCCACCAATTCTTTACCGGTACCGGATTGGCCATTAATCAACACAGTGATATTGGATTGCGACAAACGGCCAATCGCGCGGAATACCTCCTGCATCGCCGGCGCTTCACCAATGATTTCAGTATTGGTTTCCAGCGCTGTTTCCGTGCTGTGTTCGGTTTTTTGCTCTTGCGCATGGGCCAACGCGCGCTGGGTTACCGCGACGGCATCATCCACATCAAAGGGCTTGGGCAGATACTCAAACGCGCCCCCTTGATAGGCGGCAACGGCACTATCCAGATCCGAGTGGGCCGTCATGATAATGATCGGGATCTGCGGATGGGTATTGTGCAGGTTGCCTAACAGCGTCAAGCCATCGGTGCCCGGCATACGGATATCGCTGATGATGGCATCGGGCGTATCGCGGTTGAGCTGGCTCATGGCGCTGTCGCCCGAGTCAAACACGCGGGTTTCAATGTTCGCACCTTGCAGGGCCTTTTCCAGCACCCAGCGGATCGAGCGATCATCATCAATAATCCAGACTTTATTAGACTTCTGCATGTTGCGCTTCCATTGGTAAGTAGAGTGAGAAACGGGTTTTGCCCGGCTCACTTTGGCACTCGATGAGGCCATGATGTTGATGGATTAGGTGTTGTGAAATGGTCAAACCCAGCCCTGTACCTTCGGCGCGGCCAGAGATCATCGGGTAAAAAATGTTCTCGATCATATCGGCCGGGATACCGGGGCCGTTGTCGATAATGTCGATACGGCAAATCAGCGCATGATGCTTGCGGCCAATGGTGTATTGGCGCTGGATACGGGTGCGTAACTGGATCACGCCATTGAGCACATTGGCCTCCACCAGTGCCTGCATGGCGTTGCGCACAATGTTCAGCAGCGCCTGGATAAGCATTTCCTTATCACCCTGCATGGCGGGAATACTGGGGTCATAGTCGCGCACGATTTTGATCGCATCGCTACTTTCGGCTTTGATAATGCTGGCCACCCGCTCAATCGCCTCGTGGATATTGAGCGATTGCCATTTGGGCAACTGGTTGGGACCGAGCATGCGGTCAACCAGGTTGCGCAGGCGGTCTGCTTCATCAATGATGATATTGGTGTATTCGGTCAAACCGGAGTTGGGCAGTTCGCGCGCCAGTAGCTGGGCCGCGCCGCGGATACCACCAAGGGGGTTTTTGATCTCGTGTGCCATACCGCGCACCAGGTTGCGGGTAGTCTCATGCGATGTGGTCAGCATTTCTTCGCGGCTGATGCGCAATAGTCGGTCGATCGGCTGGATTTCAATGATCAGGCCATCGTAATCACCAAAGGGAGTAACAGTGTAATCCACAGTGATGGAGCCACCGCTGAGCAGACGCCATTCGGCATGACGTTTGGTGTAATGGTTAGCCTGGGCCGCAGCCAATTTTAACTGGCGGTCGGTCTCATCCGACTCATAGAAAAAGTATGTGATTGGCTCACCGGTGTTGCTTTCGCAGCTCATGGCGAGCAACGCTTCGGCAGCGGGGTTCATATGGCACAGCAGCAGATCGGTATCCACCAAAACAATGGCGGTACTCAAGCTATCCAATAAGGGTTTGTAGATATCGCGCGGACTCACCTGCTACAGCTCTCCTGAACGCCTCGACAATGGGCATGGAGGCTACTGCAAAAACCAAACCAAGTGAGAAACAGGCTTGATTCGGCAGTTTTAGCCGCCGCCGCTATCCATTTTGGGGATTTTCAGGAAAATGATAGCACCAATATGGTGCAGCTAGTGAGGAGTGGGTTTTGGTAGGGCATTAGTTTTGATGTTTGAGCGAATAACGTTCACGAGAACCGGTGGCGATGTGCCCAATGATTGACCATTCTCATCTATCGCCTCCACCACCAAGGTATGGGTACCGCGCGGAACATCCTTGACGATAATATTATTCATCGTCGTCTCCTCCAACAGCTCACCATTCATGAAATACACTAGTAGATCACCCTGCCGAAGCGCCGGATTCAAATTGATCGCTATTGCCAGGTCGCGCTGGCCAACCGGGATTGTGACGTCGGAACGGGGGCTGATAATGTCGAGCTGATAGCTGAATGCCGCCTGCTGCGATGGAAAAGAGTCTACCGATTCTGATTGAGGGAACGACTCAGGTTGCGCAGCTGGCACCGTATTGATTTCGCGCAGCTCAAGCTTTTCAGCCTTGTCGGCTTGGGGCTTATCAGTGTATTTAATATTGCCATCCTTATCGACCGTCTTGTACACATCCCCTGCCGCCACTTGCGCCAGCAAAACTATCATCACCAACAGATTACGCATTACCTTCCCCTCATCCAATCCGTTTTCCCCTAGATTACTCCGGCATACCATAAAGAAAAAGCCCGCACCGTTTCCGGTGCGGGCTTTTTCACAGATTAACCAAACCTAAGCCCGGCCAGCCTGCCTGCGAGACTTACACACTGTAGTAGAGTTCGAATTCTACCGGGTGCGGAGTCATGTTAACGCGTTGGATCTCTTGCTTCTTCAGGTCGATGTAAGCATCAATGAAGTCTTTAGAGAACACACCGCCAGCCAACAAGAAGTCATGGTCAGCTTCCAGGTTAGCCAAAGCTTCTTCCAGAGACGCACACACTTGTGGGATTTCTGCTTCTTCTTCCGGCTCCAGATCATACAGATCTTTGGTTGCTGCTTCGCCCGGGTGAATCTTGTTCAGAACACCGTCGATACCCGCCATCAGCAATGACGCGAAGCACAGGTATGGGTTGGCAGTTGGATCAGGGAAACGGGTTTCGATACGCTTGGCTTTCTCACCAACAGTGTAAGGAATGCGGATAGACGCTGAACGGTTACGTGCAGAGTAAGCCAGCATTACTGGAGCTTCGAAGCCTGGAACCAAACGCTTGTAAGAGTTGGTAGATGCATTACAGAAAGCGTTCAATGCTTTAGCGTGCTTGATGATACCGCCGATGTAGTACAGGGCAGTTTCAGACAGACCAGCGTATGCGTCACCAGCGAATTGGTTTTTGCCATTCTTGGAGAAAGACTGGTGAACGTGCATACCTGAACCGTTATCACCGATCAGAGGCTTCGGCATAAAGGTCGCGGTTTTACCGTATTGGTGAGCAACGTTGTGGATGCAGTACTTGAGGATCTGTACTTCGTCCGCTTTCTTAACCAGGGTGTTAGCACCTACGCCGATTTCACATTGACCAGCGTTAGCAACTTCGTGGTGATGGATTTCGATTTCCAGACCCATCGCTTCCATCGCGTTACACATAGCGCCACGGATGTCGTGCAGTGAGTCGATTGGAGCAACGGGGAAGTAACCGCCTTTTACGCGTGGAGCGTGGCCGTGCTTACCTTCAACGTCGTCACCTGATTGCCATGCAGCTTCTTCAGATTTGATCTTGTAGAAAGCGCCGCCCATACCTGAGTGGAAGTGAACGCTGTCGAAGATGAAGAATTCTGGCTCTGGACCAAACAGTGCAACATCACCCAGGCCAGTTGATTTCAGGTATTCCTCAGCGCGCAGGCCGATAGAACGTGGGTCGCGGTCGTAACCTTGCATGGTTGCAGGCTCAACGATATTACAACGAACGTTGATGGTAGCTTCGTCGTAGAAAGGATCCAGAACGGCAGTGGAGTCATCTGGCATCAGGATCATGTCTGAATCGTTAATGCCTTTCCAGCCAGCGATAGAAGAACCGTCAAACATCTTGCCATCAACGAAGAAGCTGTCGTTTACAACGCTTGATGGGAAAGTTACGTGCTGCTCTTTACCTTTGAAATCGGTGAAACGCAAATCAATCCAACGAGCTTCGTGTTCTTTGATCAGGTCTAAAGTCTTAGACATTGAATGCCTCCAAGTTGTAATAGCCCGAAGGCTAGAGATTGTGAAAGTTGCTATTGCGGTCGGCAAACAATCCAAAAGGGCGGTTTACCTGAAAATTTTCCCCACTTCATCCGGGCTCGCGACTCATTTCGGTGAGCAGGGCAAGTCTAGGGTGTCAGAAAAGGGGCAAAATATATGCCATTTAACAAAAATAGCAATATGGGTTATAAAATAAGGCCTTCTGGCAATAAGCGCTTGCGCCGGAATCATCAAAAGCACCAAATTGGTGCCTTATTTTTCAAAAACGCACCAATTGAACGCAAAAAGACGTATTAAATTATCTATTCTTTAATAGCACCTCAAAACGAGTGCTAGTGTGCCAGTTGCGTGCTCCAATTTGCATCATTTTTATAATAACTCCATGCCAGCCCCTCCTGTTTCTATTCAATCTGGCATGTAACTAAAATCCTTAATAGCGCCCCCTGAACGACGGGTATTAACTCCCTCAATCCCGGCAATAACTGTGCTGGCACCCAGGTCGACCGCACTTTTCGGTACGGGCTTGCTTTATACTTGCCGCCTTTTTACCCAGCCAGGCACCATCCTCATGCATTTTGTTGTTAAAGTCTTTTCCGAAATCATCATCAAAAGCCCACCCGTTCGTAAACGCTTTATCAAGCAACTGCGCGATAACCTGCGCATCCTGCTGGGCAATCTGGGGGTCGATATCGATGTTCAGCGCGATTGGGAAAAGATTGAAATCCGCTGCCCCGATGCCAATGAGCAAGTGGTCGCGCAAGTGTCAGAAGTGTTGGCGCGCACCCCCGGCATCGCCAACTTTGCGCTGCTGAACGACTACCCGCTTGGCGATCTGGATTCCATTTTCCAACACACCTTGCGTCACTGGCGCGGTGGTATCGCCGGCAAAACGTTTTGCGTGCGCGCCAAACGCGTCGGTAAACATCCGTTCACCTCGGTGGAAGTAGAACAATATGTCGGTGGTGGTTTGTTGCAGCACTCGGAAGCCAAAGGCGTGAACCTGCATAAACCCGAAGTGATTGTGCCGCTCGAAATCAAAGGTGAACGCCTCTGGGTACTGACCAGCAAAACCCAGGGCCTGGGTGGATTTCCACTCGGAGCACAGGACCCGGTGCTCTCGCTCATCTCGGGCGGATTCGATTCCACTGTCTCGACCTATTTGTGCATCAAGCGCGGCCTGCGCGCGCACTACTGTTTCTTTAACCTCGGCGGGCGCGCCCATGAAATTGGCGTAAAAGAAGTGGCCTATTATTTGTGGAATAAATACGGCGCCTCGCACCGCGTTAAATTTGTCACTGTGCCCTTTGAAGATGTAGTGCGCGAGATTCTCGAAAAAGTCGACAACCCTTATATGGGCGTAACCTTGAAACGCATGATGCTGCGCGCAGCCGAAAAAGTGGCGGAGTCACTGGAAATTCCCGCACTCGTTACCGGCGAAAGTGTTGCGCAGGTTTCCAGCCAAACCTTGGTGAATTTGAACGTAATTGATCGCGCGATCGACATGATTGTATTACGTCCACTTGCCACCATGGACAAAGGCGACATCATTAATCTCTCGCGCAAAATCGGCACCGAAAGTTTTGCTGCAAGCATGCCGGAATATTGCGGCGTGATTTCGGTTAACCCGACGACACGCGCAAAATTGCACAAAGTGGAATACGAAGAATCGCGCTTTGATATGACGGTATTGGAGCGCGCGATTGAAGAGCGCCGCGCGCAAAATATCGATGAAATTGTCGATGAACTGGATGCAGATTTAACCGTACCCGTGGTGGGCGATATCAATCCCGGTCAAATCGTGATTGACATCCGCCATCCCGACGAGCAAGAAGCCAATCCATTAAAGCTGGATGGAATTGAAATTCTCACCATTCCGTTTTATTCGCTCAATCACAACTTCGCGAATCTGGACATGAGCAAACAATATTATTTGTATTGCCAAAAAGGTGTGATGAGCCAATTGCATGCAGCGAATCTGAAAGATGCTGGCAAGTTGAATGTGGGGGTTTACCGCCCTGAACCTAAGAGTGCTTGTGCTATTTAATTGAACCCGGGTGTAGCAGCGCACAGCTACACCCAATTTTCTACCTTCAATCCATCCACACGCAAAAACGCCCTCTCATTATTAGTGACCAATATCCAATCCTGTGAACGCGCATGCGCGGCGAGCCACAGATCATTATTGCCAATTAATTGGCCGGATTTCTGGAGTGATGCGCGAATATCGCCGTAGTGGTCAGCAGCTGATTCAGATAATTCTTCGATACTAATCAAGCTGGCGAGATCATCGATAACGGCCCTGGCGCGCTCTTTGGATTGGCTCTTTTCCGCGCCGAAGCGCAACTCGCCGAGAGTAATAACCGACATAGCTAATTGATTAGCAGAATATTGCTGGAAGCGTTCGCGAACTGAAGCGGGATTGTGTTTAGCGATATAGATACAAATATTGGTATCCAGTAAAAAACCTATGCTCATAACAAATCCTTTTAGAAACCTTCCCGTTCCTGTGGTGGCGAATCTTCCCGCCCCTGCTCCATAAAGTCGGATGGCAATCTGGCAAGCGCATCAAAAATGGCTGCTCCGCTCGGAGCAACGGCGCGCAGGATAATTTCATCCCCACGCCGAAAAATCTCTACCTCGTCCACGTCAAAACGAAACTCTTTTGGCAGCCGGACAGCCTGGCTGTTTCCTGATTGGAAAACTCGGGCAAGCGTCATGGAATCACCCCTCATGTAATACATGCACAGATGGCATGCGGTATCTACATGCAGTATATACATGCACAATCTGACAGGCCAGATTAAATTTTCGCCAATTAGATGCAACCAAGTCATATCCGCGTCACACCCAGATAGGTATAATGCGCGCCTTTTTACGCTTCCCCTATTGCCTCACACAGGCGCATACCCAAGAGAAATCCCACAGTGACAGATCAATCAGCAATCGAAAAACTGCGCAATATCGCCATTATCGCCCACGTTGACCATGGTAAAACCTCTATGGTTGACCAGTTGTTGCGCCAATCCGGTACCCTGGATCGCCGCGATGATACCGGCGACCTGATCATGGATAGCAACGATCAGGAACGCGAGCGCGGCATTACCATCCTGGCGAAAAACACCGCCATCAAGTGGAATGACTACCGCATCAACATTGTGGACACCCCCGGACACGCCGACTTCGGTGGCGAGGTAGAGCGTGTTCTGTCGATGGTAGACTCGGTATTGCTGATTGTGGACGCCGTTGGCGGCCCTATGCCACAAACCCGTTTCGTAACCTCCAAAGCGTTTGAGCAAGGCTTGAACCCGATCGTTGTTATTAACAAGATCGACCGCCCCGGCGCGCGTCCTGAGTGGGTAATCGACCAGGTATTCGACCTGTTTGACCGTTTGGGTGCGACCGAAGAACAACTCGACTTCCCGGTGGTTTATGCCTCTGCATTGAATGGTGTTGCCGGTCTCGACGTAGACAATATCGCCGAAGACATGACCCCGCTGTTCCAGATGATTATCGACAAAGTGAAGCCGCCACAAGTTGACCTGGACGGCCCCTTCCAGATGCAAATCTCCGCGCTGGATTACAGCAGTTACGTAGGTGTTATCGGTATCGGCCGTATCACCCGCGGCAGCCTGTCGCCCAACCAACAAATCGTTGTGGTTGACCACGAAGGTAACCAGCGGAAAGCCAAAGTACTGCAAGTGATGGGCTACCACGGCCTGCAACGTATCGAAACCGACAAAGCCTATGCGGGCGATATCGTGTGTATCACCGGTGTGGACAAACTCGGTATCTCCGACACCCTGTGTAGCCCTGATCAGGTAGAAGCCCTGCCAGCACTGTCTATCGACGAACCAACCGTAAGCATGACCTTCCAGGTAAACGATTCACCGTTTGCCGGTAAAGAAGGCAAGTACGTGACCAGCCGCAACATCAAAGATCGCCTGGACCAGGAATTGATCGCCAACGTTGCATTGCGCGTCCAACAAGGCGATTCGCCGGATAAATTTATCGTGTCCGGCCGCGGCGAATTGCACCTGTCGGTATTGATCGAAAATATGCGTCGCGAAGGCTACGAGCTGGGTGTATCGCGCCCTGAAGTAGTGAAAAAGATTGTGGATGGCGAAGTACACGAGCCGTTCGAGCAAGTGGTGATCGACGTAGAAGAACATCACCAGGGTTCAGTGATGGAAGAGCTCGGCCTGCGCAAAGGCGAGCTGACCAATATGGAGCCGGATGGCAAAGGCCGTATCAAGTTGGAATTCCTCTGCCCATCGCGCGGCCTGATCGGTTTCCGCGGCCAATTCCTGACCATGACTTCCGGTTCCGGCATCATGACCAGTATTTTTGACCACTACGGCCCGGTAAAAGAAGGTGAAGTAGCAAGCCGCCAAAATGGTGTATTGGTATCTATGGTGAAGGGCAAAACCCTCGCTTACGGTTTACACCCACTACAAGATCGCGGCCGCTTGTTCCTCGGTGCCGGTGTAGAAGTTTACGAAGGCCAGATCGTAGGCATTCACTCGCGCTCTAACGACCTGGTGGTAAACCCGACCAAAGCCAAACAATTAACTAACGTCCGTGCGTCCGGTACTGACGATGCACTGACCCTGTCACCGCCAATCCGTCACACCCTGGAGCAAGCGCTGGAATTTATTGAAGATGATGAGTTGGTAGAAGTAACACCACAAAGCATCCGTGTGCGCAAAAAACTGCTTACCGAAAATGAGCGTAAGCGCGGCAAAAAAGCGTAACGATTTATAGTCGCTATGCAATGAAAATCCCCGCTGTGAAAACAACGGGGATTTTTTTTAGGTGTCAGTTAGCTGTAAATTGATCCCGGAGTTGTATTTATGACGGAAATAAAAACCCTGGCGAGCAAAACCGTTTACGAAAATAAATGGATGCGTGTGCGCGAAGATAAAATCCAGCGTCCCAGCGGGGCAGAAGGTATTTTCGGCGTAGTGGAAAAGCCGGATTTTGTCGTGATTATTCCGATTAGCGATGGTTATATCCATCTGGTTGAACAATATCGCTATCCAGTGCAGGCGCGCTATTGGGAGTTGCCACAAGGTAGCTGGGAAGACAATCCTGATGCAGATCCCGCCATTATCGCCGCCGGTGAATTGCGCGAGGAAACCGGGTTAATCGCCGGGCAGATGCAGTATGTCGGCCATCAATATTTAGCCTATGGCTATTCAAATCAAGGCTACCATATTTATCTGGCGACGAATTTGCAGCAGCAACACAGTTCACTGGACCAGGAAGAGGAAGGTTTGATCGCCAAACCCTTCGCGCTCGCTCAATTTGAGGACATGATTATCACCGGTGCTATCAAAGATGCTACGAGCGTAAACGCCTATAACCTTGCGCGACTGAAAGGTTTTATTAAATAGCGCTTACCTGTTTTAAACGTTTTGCGAGTTATTGTGATCATGGATTTTCTTTTACTGTTTTATTTTTTATTACTCGGTGCATTTACCGGTTTTTTTGCCGGATTATTTGGCATCGGTGGCGGCGGCATTATGGTGCCGGTACTCACTTTTTTATTTGTGCAGCAACAATTTCCCGCTGAACATGTATTGCATATGGCTCTGGCAACATCCATGGCGGCGATAGTTCCTACCGCGATTGCCAGCTTGCGCGCGCATCACAAACATAAAGCAGTGATATGGCCGGTAGTAATAAAAATTGCCCCGGGAATTTTATTCGGTACTTTTGCTGGAACATTCCTGGCGAGTTATTTATCGGCAGAACCGCTGGCGATTTTTTTCTCATGCTTTATGACCTTTGTTGCGATACAAATGGTCATCAATCGAAAACCCCATGCAACCCGACAATTACCCGGTATTGTCGGGTTAAGTTCAACGGGTACAGGAATCGGTGTTATCTCGGCGCTGGTGGCAATTGGTGGTGGAACACTCACTGTGCCTTTTTTGGTGTGGTGCAATATCAGCTTGCCCGTGGCGATTGGCACCTCTGCGGCGGTTGGTTTACCCATCGCATTTTCCGGTGCACTGGGCTACATTTTTAATGGCTGGAATCAGATTGGTTTACCGGCACATACCCTGGGTTATGTATTCTGGCCGGCGGTAATTACCATGGCATCCATGAGCTTTTTTACTGCACCACTGGGTGCAAAACTCGCGCATCGCTTGCCGATTCCACTGCTGAAAAAATTATTTGCACTGCTGTTGGTTGGCCTGTCAGTACAAATGCTCGTTACAGTTTTCGGTCATTAATGGGATAACACATAATGCGCATCAAAGATTCCATTCTTGCCGCACTTAAAAAAAACATCTTACCCGGAATGGTCTTGCAGCTATTTGCTGCCAGCATTTTAATTATTTATTTTTTTGTACCCGCATCCAAACCGGTTTTTAGTTGGTTCGGTTTATTAAAACAGGAATACGGTTTTCTCTATTCATTTATCGCCACTGCTATTTTTGGTGGCTTGATTCCCTTTTTGTATTTATGGCTAAGCAACAATATCGCACCCGGGCGCAGCATTTTAGGGCTGTTGGTTTTTTATATTGTCTTTTGGGGATTAAAAGGCATGGAGGTGGATCTTTTCTATCGCCTGCAAGCAGATTGGTTCGGCACAGACAATGACATAAAAACCATTGTAACCAAAATGGCCGTAGACCAGTTCCTTTATAGTTCCCTCTGGGCCGCACCGGGTATTACTTTTGTGTATTTATGGATGGAATCCAATTGGAGCATTCGGGAATCCATGCAGAGAGTAGATAAGGATTTTTTTTGCGTAAAAATTCCCACTGTTATTTTATCGAATTGGTTGGTGTGGATTCCGGCAGTCTGCGTAGTTTATGCCATGCCCAATGAATTGCAGATACCGCTATTTAATTTGGTGTTGTGTTTTTGGGTATTGCTGGTGGCGGTGTTAAGCAGAAAATAAAAACCTGATAATTAATATTCGATTGCGCCGTCGCGGCGCAATCGAATTACTGCACTTAAGCGCGACGCTTTCTCGCTGCGCACAAACCCAACAAACCCAAACCAATCAACAACAAACCGCTTGGTTCTGGTACCTCAGTAGCACCCACAGAAATACGGAAGATCAAATATTCATTGTGATCAAAACCACCAATCGTTGGATTAACGCTGTTATTGCTGTTGTACCAGGACCAGCGTGCATCAGCATCAATGTTTGCCACAGTACCCCAAGGTGCAGCACCATTCGCGTCACCTGCGGTAGTGGAAACCCAACCGCCCGACGGATTGCTGCCCGCATTGGCCAACAATAATTGACTGGTCAATTCTGCAAAAGAGGCAGCAGAGTTAGTGTAAGGGGCATCGTTATAACGACCAGTCGCTGTCACTTGCCATTGGCTGTCGTTGCTGTAAAAACGCTCGTTAGAAGTCAGATTGGTAAACTGGGCCAAGAAGCCTTGTGCAACAGCAAGATCTGATTTGGTGACCACATAAATAAAATCGCTGGTGGGCAAATCAAAGCTATAGCTTTCTGCCTGATACCAGTTGTCATCGCTGCCCACAAAATTGGTCGCAGCAGTTTCAGTACCAGTGAAAAGCGCATAAGAGTTATCAACGGTGATATCCACTTCAAAAGGAATTGCGCTTGCTTGCAAGGCAATACCACTAAAAAGTAAACCACCTAATATGCGGGTAAAAATTGAAGAGTGATTCTTGGAACTCATGGATTAATCCTTTGGATAATTATTAAAAGCAATTTTGATTAAAACATTGGCACTACAGTTACATCACCAACGATGGAGTGCGGATAAAAAACGCCCGCACATTGTATGGTTAAGCGCCAATAAAAACAGCTGTCGAGGATTTTTACAGAAAGGCCAGTTATTAAGCAGGAGGACTAGCAATCAAGGGGAGAGCGCAGGCAGGTGTGCAAAAGCAAACAGGGTAATGATTATTCCGAGGAGGAAATGGTAGCCGCAAAAAATTGTACGGCCACCATTATTTACATCAATGTCAGACTGACAACTTCATTTTAAAATGTATAAGTTGCACCAACAGAAATCATATTGAGATCATCGACACCATCGAGATCGAGTGTTTCATACTCCGCTCTGACACCGATTGCGCCAAACGCAATTTTAGCCCCGATGCCATAGGCAGTCGCTGATTCTGAATCATTGATATCAACATTTTCGAAGGCTGTTTCTAATGAGGTATCGGAGTAACCCAATTTACCGAACAGGCCAACTGGCCCCAGGTTCAATCCGATAATGCCGAACAGCTCAGCTGAATCAACTTTAGTTTCGACATTGCTTCCGCCAAAGGTGCCGTAATCACGATAGTCGGCTTCGATACCTAAATCGAGAAGGGGCAGGACTCCAAAGTTATATCCGAAAAGAATCTTATAACCGTTATCGTCATCATCCAACTTAAACGAACTGTCGTCACCAAAGTCGGCTTCTACTGACGATTGACCAACGCTGGCACCGATATAAAGACCGGATTCAGATCCAGCCCAGCTCGCTACCGATAAGCTGCCAAGAATAAAAAACAATGGCGCCGCAATTAACTTTTTCATGAACTACTCCTTTTGAGCCTAATAAATGCACAAGATGTAACAGGAATTACAGACAATAAAAGCGCGAGGCAAATAACCATACGCAACTTAATGCGGGGTTAGCCTAACCGTTCAAGAGGGGTTTGTCGATGCGAGCCCGGAAATTAAACAAAATACATTGGTGCAACTTGACACACATCCAGGCGACATCTACTTGTTAATGCTGATGAATTAATTGCACCAGTGCGTGGATATGATCTGCACGATCATTTAATGCAGGAATATAGTGATAGGTTTCTCCACCGGCCGCTAAAAATGTATGGCGATTTTCTACCGCCAGTTCTTCCAATGTTTCCAAACAATCAGCGCTGAACGCGGGCGATAATATTGCAACGTTTTTTATACCCTCGATTGGCAAATTTTTCAGCGTTTCATCGGTATAGGGCTTTAGCCATTCCGCATAACCAAAGCGCGATTGAAAACTCGCAATATAATCATTTTTATCCAGCGCCAGTTTCTCTGCCACCAGGCGCGTGGTTTTTATACAAAAACAATAATAGGGATCGCCAAGGTCGAGGTTGCGTTTGGGAGTGCCGTGGTAAGAAAAAATAATTTTTTGTGGTTTGCCATTTTTCTCGATGTGTTCGCGCACTGAATTTGCAAGTGCATCTATATATAAAGGTTCTTCGCAATAATTATTAATGAAATGTAATTCCGGCACCCAGCGCCAGAGCGACAACTCTTTTGCCACTGCATCAAAACTCGACCCGGTAGTAGGTGCTGCATATTGGGGATAAAGCGGCAGCACAATTATTTTGCGCACCCCCTCTTTTTGCAATTCGCGCATGGCATTGGCAATTGAGGGATTGCCATAGCGCATCCCCAACTTCACACTAAAACCATCGCCCAATTGTTCCTGGATTGCTTGCTGCTGTTGCTTACTGATCACCAGTAAAGGCGAGCCCTCACTCGTCCATACCGCTTGATAAAGCTTTGCCGATTTTTTGGGGCGCACACGCAAAATGATGCCATGCAAAATAAACAACCACGCCAGGCGTGGAATTTCGATCACCCGTGGATCAGATAAAAACTCGCGCAGATAACGGCGTAAACCCGTTGCTGTAGGCGCATCCGGTGTGCCGAGATTGATAAGCAGCACGCCCACTTTGGGTGAGGGTTTGGTAGCGGCGTGGAAAACCGGATCTATATCGTAATTCAGGGCAGTGTATTTGTTCATGCTGGTTCCGCGAATTATTTGCGCACACATTAAAATTGGGCACAACATACCTGCAGATGCGGTGGAAATCCAGTTGCCAATTAAAACTGTTACCAAAGATATCTTCAGGGATTGAAAAAGTCGCCGCTAGCGATAAATTCCAGATGCGCACTCGCATGTTGGTAGGCATAGACCCAAACAGACAATGATTCGCCGGTATCAGTTAATACAGTGACCTTGCGACGCTGGTATTCCTGTTCAGGCAACGCAGGATAACTGCACTCTTCATATGCATCCAAGGTAACAAGCTGAGCGCTCGATACAAGCTGGTAAACTTCGCCAACGACCCAGCTTGTAGCATCATCCATTACCAATGCCGGATAATAACTGACCTTGAAAAGCTTGCCTTTGATTTTTGCAGGGGCGACAAATACAGCACCTGCGAGATACTTATCATGGGCGCCCGTAGGACATCCGCGCCGCAAAGTACCATAGACAAATAACAAATCACCCGACATCACTTTATCCACTCATAACGAAAAACTCCCGCGATTGCGGGAGTTGATATGGCCGAAGCATTCATTACTGCGGTGATAATTGGTAAATGTTGCTTTTGGATTCATCGGTCAGCAAATACACCAAACCATCCGGCCCCTGTACGACGTGGCGCAAACGCTGATCCAGTTCTTTCGTGAGCATGCGCTCTTCTTTGGTAATTTTTTCTCCATCCACGACTAACCGCACGAGAGTTTTATCTTTGAGGCTGGCGAGCAAAATATTATTTTTCCACTGAGGAAATTTTTCACCAGTATAAAAAATAAACCCGGCCGTCGCGATTGAAGGAACCCATTTGTAAACAGGTTGCTCCATTCCCGCCTTGTGGGTGCCTTCACCAATTTTTCCACCACCATAATTTTCACCGTAGGTAATGACAGGCCAGCCATAATTTTTTGCCGCGCGATCAATATTTAATTCATCGCCACCTTGCGGGCCATGCTCACCAGTCCACAATTCTTTGGTAAGGGGATTAAGCGCAGCACCTTGCATATTGCGATGGCCGTAAGACCAGATCTCTGGCAATGCGCCCGGTGTTTTTACAAATGGATTATCTTTTGGCACTGTGCCGTCAGCATTGATACGCACGACTTTGCCTTGATGATTGTCGAGCGTTTGCGCTTTGTCTTTTTCGCTGTAGCGCTCACCCAGGGTAATAAACAAGGTGCCGTCCGGCGCCCATACCAGACGCGAACCAAAATGGTTGCCGCTATCCACTTTTGGGGTTTGGCTAAACACGCGCGTGACGTTTTCAAGCTTGTTACCATTGAGCGTGGCAAAACTGACGGCGGTGCTATTCAACGCACCTTCGCCGGGCTCAGAATAACTGAAATAGATTTTTTTGCTGGTGGCAAAATCCGGAGCGAGCACCACATCCAATAAACCGCCCTGCCCCTGCGCAAATATTTTTGGCAAACCGCTTAAGGGTTCACCCAATTTGCCATCGGCACTGACGATGCGCATCCGCCCGGCACGCTCGGTGACCAGCATACTGCCATCCGGTAAAAAGGCCATGCCCCACACATTTTCCAAACCTTCGGCAACAGTTTTCACCTGGATATTACCGCTCTCGGTTTTTACCGAAATGGTTTTTGCAGCGAGCGCATTAACGTTTGCCAATGATGCAACTGCCGCAAGCCCCAGGGCCAAACCCAATGTACGAAATTTCATGTGCACCTCCTGATAAATTTTTAGCAGGGTAGCAAGGGCACAATAGAAGGGCAATTCAAGCTTTGTTAAGCCTATTGCATCAGGTTTGCATCCGATTCCTGTGCATGCTTTTCTTTCATCACTTGCAAAAAGTGTTTGAGGCTTTTGCTATCGCTGGTGTCGAATTTTTCATCGGTCACTACAACTGACTGGATGCGATCCAACCGGAAGGTGCGGTAGTCGCTACGCAGATGGCACCAGGCCACCAGCGTCCATACCTTGCCCCAAAAAATCAGGCCGAGCGGTTCAATGGTGCGCGAACTTTGCTGCTCATCCGCGCGCACGTAATCGATTACCACCCGCTGGTGCAAACGAATTGCTTCACGCATCGGCTGACTGTGGGCGGTGTAATACTTTTGCACCTCTTCCATATTCGGTACCAGCAGCGGCAGGTTTTCATCGCTGTGGCGCAAATGATCGGGCAAGACCGCGAGAATTTTCTGGATCGCCTGGTTGGCATGGATCGCCATATCCGTATCACCCCAACTACTCACCATGCGCGCACCAAGCAAGAGCGCTTCGACTTCTTCGCGATCAAACATCAGCGGCGGCAACTGGTAGCGATGCGACAAGCGATAGCCCACCCCCGCTTCACCCTCGATCGGGACACCGGACAAGCTCAGCGATTGGATATCACGGTAGATCGTGCGCTCGGACACCCGCAGGTGCTCACTCATTTGTTTGGCGGTCAGTACCGTACGGCGATTGCGTAACAGGGTGGTCAGTTGGAACAGGCGTTCGGCGCGGTGCATAAACAGCTCGGGGATAATAGATTGGACATGGATTGGTAAATGCTATGGATGCGCCATACTAGTACGCACCACTGACAGTTTATGTCAGTAAGCGTTTAAAAGTTAAGCGACCGGTCAGCACCCACGCCGCCGCGCCCGGCAGATTTGTGGCAAAGATCCTGTTTTCATCGCGAAAAGTGATCGCTTACGAGAGCCGCTGTGCTACCTTTATTGGACGCAATACTCCGCGTGTCCCTATGTGGTTGATCCGAACAAGGCCAGTTTATGCAGATTTTTTATCCCGAGATAAAACCCTATCAGCGTCACCAAATTGCCGTAGAGCCTCCCCACGAATTGTATGTCGATGAATCCGGTAACCCCGATGGCATCCCCGTATTGTTTGTCCATGGTGGACCAGGCGCAGGCTGCGGCAAATACGACCGCCGCTTTTTCGACCCGGAAGTGTATCGTATTGTCTTGTTTGACCAACGTGGTGCCGGTCGCTCACGCCCCCACGCCGAATTGGAAAACAACACCACCCAAAAACTGGTGGAAGATATAGAAGTCATCCGCAAAACCCTGGGGATCGACCAATGGGTATTGTTTGGTGGCTCCTGGGGTTCAACCCTTAGCCTTGTCTACGCCCAGACCTATCCCGAGCGTGTACTGGGTCTGATCCTGCGCGGTATTTTCCTCTGTCGTCGCGAAGACCTGCTCTGGTTCTACCAGGAAGGTGCAAGCCGGTTATTCCCCGATTTTTGGGACGATTTTGTCGCCCAGATTCCCGAGACCGAGCGCAGCGATATGATTGGCGCCTACTATCGCCAATTGATCGGTGACAACCAAATCCAGCAGATGACCGCCGCCAAAATCTGGTCCGGCTGGGAAGGGCGCACCGCGACCTTGAAACCCTGCCAGGACGTTGTCGATTCCTTTACCGAGCCGCACCGCGCCCTCTCACTGGCGCGTATTGAAGCCCATTATTTTGTGAATGATGCATTCCTCGAATACAACCAGATTTTGCGCGACGCCCACAAATTGGCCGGTATTCCCGGTGTGATTGTTCATGGCCGCTACGATGTTATCTGCCCGCTCGACAACGCCTACGCCCTGCATAAAGCCTGGCCAGGTTCCGAACTGCAAATCATCCGCGAAGCGGGCCACGCCTCGCGCGAACCAGGCATAGTGGATGCACTGATCCGTGCCACCGATGACATGGCCAAAAGCCTGCTCCATACCGGTGACCAATTGGCGTAACGCTCATCCACACCGGTAAAAAATAAAACGGAGCCCATGGCTCCGTTTTATTTTGCAGTGGATTTGTTGCCACGTGTTGTAGCAACTTCGTGTAGTCGATATGATCAACCCGCAGGCCAAGACTTGCCACTGCCATACAAGCAGTGAGAATAAACCACCCTACTGACGATCAGGCTGATTACATAATTAATAAGATGCCGTACAGCCGCAGCGGAGCAGTGACTATGTACCAAGTCATTTTCAATACCCATGATGTTGTGCTGTTGATGACAGCCTACCAATGCATTTTATTTGCGCTCTTATTGTTAACCATCAAACGCGACAAATATATCCGCAATGTTTTTCTCGCATTTTTTTTATTGCAGCAAGCAGCAATCCCCCTGGATATTTTAATCAGCTTCGGCGCCGAATTCCGCCACATCGCCATTGAATGGTCGCCCGATTTATTTTATGTATTTGGTTTTGGCTATTGGCTGGAGGGCCCACTGCTGCTCTGGTATACCCGCTCGCTGATCTACAAGGATTATCACCTGCGAGTAAAAGATATTATTTACCTGCTCCCGTTTATCGCCTACGCCGGTTACCAATTAATTTTCTATTACAGCCTCGATGTGAGCGATAAAAAAACCATACAGGAGCAATACGATTTAGCTGTCGCACCGCAAATCATGAATTACGTCACCTTGTTCCGCGAATTATTCCGCGTTTCGCTGGGGATTATTTGTTTGATTGAAATCAAGCGCTATACCCAGCATATCCGTACCAATTTTTCGGATATCGATAAAATCGATTTAACCTGGTTAAAAATCCTCGTTATCGGATTTTTAGGTATTCGTTTCTGGGCCGTATTAGTCGCGGCAATGATCATCTTGTCCATAAGCTTTGGCATCACCACCAATTTTGAAATCATGGGGTTGTTAGGCAACTACATCACCTTTTTATTGGTCAGTGTATTGATCTTTTTTGGGCTCGGGCACTCCAGTGTCTTTGAAGGATTGGAGCTGCGTCCACCACAAGAACCGGAAGCCGTTAAGGACGAACAGGAGCCGGAAGGACAAAAAGATAAGATAAAACCGGAAATGATCGAGCAGCTGGCACGCCATATGGAAAACGAAAAGCCCTACCTGACCCCGGCCCTGACCCTGGAAAAACTCGCCGGGCAATTGCGCATGCAACCGCGTTTACTATCCAACATTATCAACCGGCATTTTGATTGCAACTTCTTTGAGTTCATTAATTCCTATCGGGTTGAAGAGGCCAAACGCATGCTAGCCGACACACAACACGCCGACAAAAATATGCTCGACATAATGCTGGACGTGGGGTTTAACAGCAAAGCTACCTTCAACACATTGTTCAAGAAAAAATCCGGCATGACCCCCAGCGAATATCGCAAGTCAGTGCAGGCTACTTAATTATTCAACACGATTTTATATTAGGTACTCCATGTTAGGTTTATTGCAACGCGTCACACAAGCCTCGGTCACCGTTAACAAAGAGATAACTGGCGAAATACAACAGGGAATTTTATTACTGCTCGGCATCCAAAAAAATGATACCGAGGAAACAGCCAACAAACTCATCGACAAAATACTCGCTTACCGAATTTTTGCTGACGCTGACAATAAGATGAATTGCAACGTACAGCAGATCGAAGGTGGCATATTAGTCGTATCCCAATTCACCCTCGCCGCCGACACCAAAAAAGGCCTGCGCCCCAGCTTCTCCTCCGCCGCACCACCCGCACAGGCAGAAGCACTGTACGATTATTTTGTAGCGCAAATGCGCAACAAGCACCCAACTGTTGCCACCGGGATTTTTGCCGCAGATATGCAAGTGAGCCTGGTAAATGATGGACCAGTAACATTTATGTTAGAAATGGAATAACCCGAATCATTCAACATCACATCAGCGACATCATGGAATTGATTTATGAAAATTGGATTAGCAACTACCCCCGAACACATAGCCGCCAGCTTTACTGTCATCTCCGAATTGCGTCCACATCTTTCACTTGATAGTTTTATGGCACTTGTTGAGCGCATGCAAAAAAATCATGGTTATAAGCTGGTTTATCTGGATGATGATGGCATTAAAGCCGTAGCAGGTATTCGGATTGCTGAGTGGTTGTATGCGGGTAAATACCTGGAAATCGATGACTTGATTACTACCGCAACTGCACGCTCCAAAGGTTACGGGTCACAGCTTATTAGTTGGGTTGCAAACTACGCACGCCAACAAGAATGCGCTCAACTGCGATTGGTTTCCGGCGTACAAAGAGTTGATGCCCACCGGTTTTACTTAAATCAGGGAATGAAATTCGAGGCTAAATATTTCTCAATGGATTTATAGTTTAAAAAAGTATCGTTTTTATTTGAACTCAATATTAATCAGACGTGTAGTTTTTAAGCTCCACAGATCCTTTGCTGTTATATAACCTGACTTGGGTTTGGCTCTTGGGTAATCGCGGCTCTATTTCAATATTGACCAACTCATCAGCACCACCCAATTTATCAAACGCGACGTAGAGTTCCTTATCGTCAAAACGAACCACAAAAAAGTATAGCTTTGCTGTGCCTTCTATATAACAACCAAAACCAATTAATAACGGTAGTGGACGAGGTGTAGCCAAAGTCTCTTCAGATAAGGGGTAATCCATACGATAACTCTCACCGTTAAAAAAACTATACTTGGCATCAGCTGATAACCTTTTATCTGTACGCAATACCGGCGCCCATCTATATGGTTTTCGATAATGCGCCCACAGACCAAAGGGAACACCATTTTTATCAATATCGGCCAAGGCTTCTGGTGGGAGATCTTCAAGATAGGAACGCGCATATGCCGCACAGTCTGTAATTGCACCATCTAATAAAGTTCTAATTTCAGCCTCATAGGGCTCAGCCTGCCCAAAAAATACTTCTCGCGTTTCACCACGACCTCTAACCCATACAGCTACAGTACCCCCTTGGGCTACGCCAACCATCATTCGATTAAATATCGGCGACGCCTTATATCTTGCAACACCTTCGTTAAAAAGCGTCAATATTTTTTCATAAGGAAGATCAAAACTATCTTGATAGAGTTTGTTTTCAGTAAAGAAAAAAAAACGAATATCCAACCGATCAGGTAATGAAATTTGGCTTTATTCTTGGTAAACATATTTCCATAACCTGCTAAAGAAAGAATAGCGATAACAATCAATTTATATGTTGTGAACTTAACCATCATAAGCTTGCCTCCAGCGCTGACCTTTGTCATTAAAGCGTGGATGTAACCCCAAGGAGTCTTTGGGTGACATATGTAAATGATTGCGCTTGATGTGTGTTAACAAGGGGCACTAATCGGAAAGGTGGCGACGCTGGTACATTTATGGGCTTCAAAGCCTTCAAGTTATATTCTTGACGAATGCTACGGAAATAAAAATGACGGATTTTATGATCCGTCATTTTTTAAATTCAAACTACAATTCGGAAATATAATTCTTTAGCACTACAGAGCCTTTACTGTTGTATAGCCGAACTTTTGTTAGATTTTTCGGTAAGTGAGGCTCTATTTCAATATTCACCAGCTCTTCACTACCACCCAATTTATCAAAGGCCGCATAAAGTTCTTTTTCATCAAAACGAATCGTAAAAAAATATTGTTTTGCAGTTCCTTCGATATAACAACCGAATGAGACCAATAAAGGCAATGGACGCGTTTTTGAGATAATTTTTTCATTGATTGGATAATCCACATCATAACTTTCACCATTATAAAAAGCATATGATATATAGGTCGACATTTTTTTCTCTGTCATAAACACAGGAGTCCACCTATAGGGTTTTCGATACTTTTCCCATAACCCAAACGGCACTCCGTTTTTATCTATATCAGCAAGTGTTTCAGGTGGTAAATCCTCAAGATAGGAGCGGGCATAAGCTGCACGATCATTAATTTCACCATCCAATATAGTTCTAATTTCAGATTCATAAGGTTCGGCTTGCCCAAAAAAAACCTCTCTTGTTTCACCCCGCCCCCTTACCCACACAGCTACAGCACCGCCCGGTGCGACCCCGACCATCATTCGATTAAATATCGGAGACTCCTTGTCCCTTGCAACCCCCTCTTTAAATAATGCCAATATTTTTTCATAGGGAAGATCGAAACTGCCCTGATAGAGCTTATTTTCAGTAAAGGAAAAAAAACGAATATCCAGGCGATCCGGCAGGGGTTTAAAATCCTCACCCACAACATGGGTTGATTCACCTGTACCCCAGTAATGACCAATACTTGCAGCAGTTGGCACATAAAGCCCACCTTTTTCATTATGATAATAAAAAGTACCACTGATAATGCGCATGGGATAATTTTTGGGGGCACTTTCAGTCGCTAGCCAGTGGAACCTGGTTTTATCTTTTGTAAACATATTGCCGCAACCTGCTAAAGAAAGGATAAATATAAAGACCACTTTATAAACTGTTAATTTAACCATCATAAGCTTGCCTCCAGCGTTTTCCTTTGTCATTAAAGCGGGGATGCAATCCTAACGAATCTTTGGATGACATATGTAAATGATCGTGCCTGATCCGTGCTAATAGGGGATCATTAACGGGAAAAGTGGCAACGCTGGTACATTTATACCTTTTGATATTATCGTCTAATAGTTTCAAATCCGAATGCTTAGCAATATTTGAATCAGCATCGCTTTCTAATTTTGATTTAATACTCAAACCTTGATCACGTGCAGCGTTAGCCATAATTTTTAAGGGGATTTGACAATATGCATTGCGAATGCCTTTGCGGTTTGCCTTGGAGCGCGCGTAAACGGGCTGGCCCATTTCGTTAAGTTCTTCTTCGTAGAGAATTTCGTCTTCGCTATACCATCCCTCTGCGATGAGAGCCGCACGGTCAGCTTTTACTTTCGCTGGTGAGCCACTGTAGAGATAAAAATTTTCAGACGTATTGTCGTGATAGCTACCGCCCACGTCTGAGTGAACCCCCGGTAAAAAATATTCTTCTCCTTTTCCGCAGGCACTTTTTATATTCGTTAGGGAGAAATTTTTACGGTATTCTTCAGCTGCCGCCAAATGCAATACTTTTTTTGCCTCTTTAACCGCATCCAACTCCAATTTACGCACATCATTACTAAAGCTGATTCCATGGGAAGAGACGGTATCAAATAAGCCCGCAAAACACACTTCCACCTTGGTGGTATCGTAACCATGATCTTGTAAACGTTTTTTTATAGGTCGATTCTCATCTTTTAATAAACGGTGAATCGCATAACGTGCCGTTGTTGCGCCACGACTAAAACCGAACACGTCAATGGTAAGAAGCTTAATGTAGTTTTTATCGGGCTTTATCTCTTTACCATTAAAAGTACCAGCAATAATTTGATTCACCGCATCAACAATTCCTTTTTCACATTTATTTTTAACCCCGGCCTCGCCCATACCTATACCGTAGCCGACGGTTTTATCGCCCATATTGTTCATGGTACCTGCGCCTTCGGTATATATTTTTACGGTAATATCGTAGCCTTTAGCAGGCTCCTTATCCATATAACCATCAAGTGAGGCTATATTGGTAAAACCATTTTCATAGCTTTCCGCCCCCTCCCCTACTCGCTCACCAAACAGCTTGTATTTTTTTGAACGAGTAGCCTCATAAAATTCATTCTTTGCAATTCGGCTTTCAATATTGGTTTTATTATTCATCGTCCCATCAAACAGCATAATGCAACGGATAGTGACAGGCTTTTTATCATCATCCCGTTTTTCTTCTTGTTCGACTGCTGGTGGCTGAACACTTTCACATAGTTCTGTCATTGTTATTTCTTCCCTGGGCATTTCTCACAAAATGATTCGCTGACGCTATTTTTTCCACCACAATAGCACCACGCATGGCCGTATCGGATGAACTGTAAACAATATGTTTATGTGCATTTTTATTTTTATGCAGATGTTCTGCGGCCAAGGCAATAAGTGTAGTTGCTGTCGCTGCCCCCAGATCACCATAACAATCCGCAGGATGTTCAACTCTAACGGGGTCAGCAAATGCCTTTTTATTGCGGAGATAGGCAACACCATATTCTTTTGCCCAATGGTTCTCGCCATTCATGCTGGAATAAATACTATGGACACTTTTTTCAGGCTGATGAATTAATGCTTTTTTGAATGCTTGATCAAGAGCATCACCACGATAAGCTTCCTTACTGAATAAATGCCCCTGTTCGTTAGCGATTCCAGGTGGATGCAATGCAACCATATGCCCATTACGCACCTGCGCCAGTTCAGGATGGCGAGTCAGCAATAAAAAACATGCCGCTTCACCTGGCGCAAAACTATCAGCACTGCCGATTGTTAATAGGCGCCCCATCTCATCCAAAGGAGTTAATCGCGCATAATCGCTGTGCGAATCGGTCCCACCAACTAGTATCCTGTCGTATTTGTCATGCAGATATTTAAATGCAAACCCTATCGCATCTATACCTGCTGCACGACCCGAATGACAGGTTCTGGTTAAATTGGGGCTAATCCAATGCGCACAATTCTTTGTTAAGTTGCGAATCAATAATGAGTGCTTGATGGCAGGACTAATTTCCAATTCAGGCATAGCCAAAACCAGGGGAATTGGTTGTTCGACCGCTTGGTCATGGCATGCATCTTCCAACGCAACTATCGCCATCTTGATCATATGATCGTATTGCTCGTTGTAAGACGACTCCCCCTCGTCTATCTCTGCCTCAAAATTTTCAAAAATTGCTGTAGGCACCTCAGCCATATTGATGGCATCACCTTTAGCCGTGTAATAGCGCGATTGCTGATAAGCACTAATTCCCGCATTAACCGCGGCGACAGTTGTTGCGACACTAGGCCCCAGTGGGGAAATCATCCCCATACCGGCGATATACAAAACTGGGGAGGGCATTATTCAGTGAGTTCTTTAGCAGCGTGGTTTAGTAAAAAATGGGCGGGTTCCAGAAGTGCAAGTTCCATTGCAGCCATTTGTCTTTGACGCTGTTGTCCATTCGAAAATACTGCACGTAAATGCTCGCTGGTACCAATGCCGGGGTTGATAATTTGCCCCATAAAATAACGCTGTGCGGGAGCATAGCGCTGTTGGTATTTTTGCCACACGGCGGCAATTTTATTCACATCGGGAAAGGGAAGGTATTCGTCGTCGCTGAGGCCAATATCTTCGTTTTGGGCACCATCGTCCGGTAGCTGCGCATCCAGATCCGGAAGTTCATCCAGGATAAGTTTATGCTCCAGTAAATCGATCCCGGTGATAGTAGTGAAGGCTTCGCCAGCCAGGCGCGTCAATGCAGGTATACGCATTTGGGTAATCAGCCAGTTAATGGCATGGGGATCGCCAAGGATTGCTGTGGCAGTAATTACCAAACGGCTGTTAGCCGGATCTTTGGCGAGCAAACTAATCCAACTGCGCGCAGTTTCCAGTGGTAGCACCCGAAAACATAAGGCCATCGCACGGCCTTGATAAGGATTCTGGGTGAGCGCATAGGTTTGCAGGTTTGCCGCTAAAGATTTGTCACCAAGCAATATCGCTGACCAGGTCGACCAAAACACCGCATTTTTATCTTCCGATGCCATTCCAATACGCAACGCATGCAACAGATCAAAACGTTTCAATTCGCCGATCAAACGCAGGGCACGACCATAGAGGCGCGGATGAGCAAGGCAGTCCTCGCGCTGCAAGATTGCAGCGAGAAACTCGCGCGGATCTTCGCGCCTTGCACTGCACACAGCCAAAGCAAGGTATTTATGATTGAGGTCTTTGCTGGTGAGGAATTTTTTTATCCAGGAATGCACCAATCTGCCGGGCAGCCAAGCCATAGCTGCAACCAAACCACGCAGGGTGTGATCACTTTCCAAACCGGCCTCTACTGCCTGTTGGATATGGCGGATATCCAGACTGCGAAAGGCTAATACCGCAGCAACAAATACTGCATCGGGTTGCTGCAGTTCCAGTGCGGCAGCACAAATCCTCCAGGATTCCTCCGGGGCAGTCATCAGTCCATCAAGTTGGGCATCGATCCGGTTATCCAGCTCAACAAGATTTTCTGGTGTGTAATGCGGTTGGTTGACCGCGAGATCGCGCAAAAGCCATAAGAAGGTGGCATCGTCAGCATAGCGTTCGTGGATATGGCCATAGAGGCCAAACAGGTTGCGGGGAGAAGAAGCCTCAGTGGTCATGAATCAACATTAACCCATAATATTTTTTTTGTTATGGAATAGGGGATCGCCCAATCGACATACATTTTTTCCTTCGAATTTCACATCGAAGGAATACATCATAAACTCACATTCCGCTTTGTTCTGGCTACTGATAACACCTTTCAATGTTCCTGCCTCATCGCCGGTACTGGTTGAGTAGACCGCTCCTTTGACCATGGGCATTTTGCCATCGGTCATGACTGTTTTAGGCCCTTTGCTGGTATCGGAGGCTTTGCCAATATTCGGATAGGGAATGGGTACAACAGCTGACCCTACAGGCGTTTTGCAGACATCAGGAAATACCGTGCTCATGCCGCCACTTCCTTTATGGGCAATACCACGGGTGTTGGAAAAGGTTGTCTGTGCCATTCATTGCTCCTTGAATCCCTTAGCGGGATAAGCTCACTGATATTTGTTGTATTTTGGGCAGTTTTTTATCGCAAGCCATCGCAGCTCGCCACACCATGGATAACTGGCGCTGGTTCGGATCCAGCAGCAAGGTTTCTATTACAAAAGGGGCCGCATAATCTTGCCCGGCAATGGTTACTTTATTTGCCAGATTAACGTAGGGAAGCGTAAACCCCAAGTCACCGGCAGGATGCATGCCGATAATCCGCACGCCTTCCCCCCCCTGTAGATAGCCAGGGTAAATTAAACTTGCGGGTGCAACATTCATAAACTGTGGCTTGTAATCATCAGGCAAATAAGGCGCTCTCGTTTGCTGCCAGATATCATCATAGGTACCCGCAAAACCGACGCGCGGCTGCCAATTGGGAGCTATAGGCGCAAAACCAGCAGGATCTGGCCTATCACGATAATTGCGGATCAGATGATCAGGGCATTCAAGATTGGGTAAAGACATACCTTGCATTTCCGAGGGATCCTTCTGCCCTGCAAACCCACAACCTACAGGGTTTTTTGTTTCCACATCACGCAGCTTTTCTCCTTCAATTAAATCCTGCCCACCAAAAGCGCGCTCATATACCAGGGGCATTGTCATAAAAGGTTCAGGCTGGGTTATCTGGCCCTGGTTCCAAATCCTATCGCCAAACACCCGGACAACTTTGCTGAGTGACCCAACCTGCAAACCGACATCCATTTGCCGTACAGGTCGTTGCCCCGGTGCGCACGCAGAACCAACCATCAGAATATCTGTTGCGGGCTTGCCAATATGATAATCCGAACTAAATCGCACACTGGATTTTGCGGGCTCCCCCCAATACTCATCCCCTTGTTGCAAAGGAGCCTGTTTCTCCGCCAATGTCCATTGCGTGCCAATGGCGAAGGTTGCCTTAACCATGATGTAAAGTGTATCCACACCTTTCTCGTTGGGGAAAATAGCGAACGCAGATACAAAGGGCGTATTATTTTTGAGCTGTAACATAGTGCAGATTCATTGGAGATAAACCGCTAGGAAAACCTCATCCAAACGATTAAAAGTCAGTTTACTTGTACTGATCCACCCAGAATTCGATTAACTCCACTGGATCTGCTCAGTAGATATTTTCCACGGATCACTACTTTTCCATTGCGGGTCAGGGTAATACTCGCCTCACCGCACTTGAGGACAACTTCTTCCTGCCCCTCCAGCACAACCCTTTTACCATCGACATGCACTGTATCGCCCTGATGATCAATAATAGGTTGCCTTAAAGCGACAGCAGGTTCCTCAAATACCGATTGATCCATTGTCTCCAATACTGGAATTGATACTTCTGATTGCTCAATCAAATTATCCAGCATTTGCTGTAATGGCGAGTAAATAAATCCGATTACGATTGGACGTGAATCTATGCCATGAGTAAACATCAACGCAACCTGACGCCCTATATGCTGGGGCAATACAGGAATAGTGGCCAATGCAGCTACTGATTCAAAATGAGGGAACCGGGGAAAACCAACAACGGGGCTACCTTGGTTATCGATCCCGGTTAGCACGCCGAGCAATACTTCGCCCGGCGCAACCATTGGTATAGGCATTTCTGTTTGCAGTTCAACGCCTTCTGATTCTTCAAACAAATTAGCACTCATAGATCACACTAGTTGTTAGTAATTTTACTGCCCTTGACCACCACATTACCCGAGCCTTTAACATTAATATTGGCTCCGGAAATAGTGATGTCACCATTACTCTTCATAACGATAGAAGCTGAACCGGTTTTAAGCGTGATCTGGTCATCCGCCGTCATAGTGATGGTTTTTGCTTTTAACGCATATTCTTTAGTGACAGTCTCAGTGTATTTACCTTCGACGGTTTCACGCAGATCTTTGCTAATACCAATCGTCATGTTTTTGCCGATGGTTTCGCTATGGTTTTCACTGATATCAATGGTGATATTTTTGCCCACACTGAGAGACATATTTTTCCCAATAGTCTCGGTGTGATTGTCACCCACATCTATTGTTTTATTTTTCCCAATAGACTCTGTTTGATTGTTATCAACCGTTTTATTTCTATCATTGCCAATGGATGAATTTTCATCATGCTTAATTGTCTTGGTGCGATCATGGTCAACGGTTAAAGTCTGGTCATTCTCAACCTGGGTGTCATAATTTTTCTCCGCATGAACATAAATCTGCTCCTCGCCTTTTTTATCTTCAAAGCGGAGCTCGTTGTAGTTCTGTGGTGAACCACCTTTCGTCGAACGGGTTTTGATACCGCTTTGGGTTTTCGACGGATAAGTAGGCTTGTTCCAGCCGTTATAAACAGAGCCGGTTACCAGGGGACGATCCGGATCGCCATCCAGAAAATTAACAATAACCTCATGGCCAATACGCGGAATAAACGATGAACCCCACTGATTACCCGCCCAACTTTGGACTACGCGAATAAAACAGGAGCTATTTTCGTCATCTTTACCTTCGCGATCCCAGATAAACTGGACTTTGATTCGACAGTGCTCATCAATATAGATTTCTTCACCGGCAGGACCAACCACCACTGCCGATTGCGGCCCCTTCATTACAGGCTTGGCATGCAAGCGTTTAGGGCGAAAGGAAGTATCCGCAGGAATACAGACAAATTGGTTGGTATAAGCCGCGTTACCCTCCTGACCCGCGAAATAGCTTTTATCAATGGCTTGGTGTGTTACCACAGTTAATATATAACTGCCTTTTTGTGATGCAGTGGCATGCTTGGCTAGCTTGAATTTGCCGCCTGCATAAAAGCTTGCGCAGTTGCTTTGTCCAAGCACGGTATCACGATCCGCCTCTTCTGAATCGAGACAGATTTTTACCATCTCAGAACCTAAATTAGGATCATAAAATGCAGGATATTCATAATGTTCGTAGATCCCGTTTTTGGCGTACTGGCTATTTGTTTTGATTGTCGCCGTCAGATCTTTTTGGGGCTCTTTAAAATTGTAATCATTCAGTGTCCACATACCCTTTTTAAAAGAGTATTTATGCTCCCATGATGTAACTTGGGCATGGGGCGCACTGCCTTTGGAGTATTCCAAATCCGTTTCGGATACATCGCTGTAGGCATTAGGCTTATCCACCAAAATTAATTGGTGCTTTCCATCTGAATGCTCAAAAAAGTAGGCAATGCCATCCTCTTCCAGTAGGCGAGAAACAAAATGCAAGTCACTTTCGTTATGCTGCACACAATACTCGCGCTTTTTTCCACCACTCGCCCTGAATTCAAAATCAGAGAAGCCAAGGTCACTAAAAACCTGGCTGACTATGTCTTTGGTATTTTTTTCCTGGAATATGCGATGGTCATTGGTCTGTGACAAAAACCACAGCCAGGGAACCATCACCATCTTATATTCACGCAAGTTGTCCGCTTTTATCTCACCGAGGACAAACTCTCTAATAAAACCGTTAAACTTACGATTTGCATCAGTCTTGATAGTAACTGTTGCAGCTTTGCCCACAATTTTATTGGGGTCTATATCAAGATTTTCTGAAATTACATCAATAGCAAATGCAAATAGATCAGAAATACCTTCACTACCCTGAAAGCTGGTAAGCAGAAATGTATCTTTACCGAGGGAAAAATCAGAAATGGATATAAATCGATTATCTTGAGAGAGCTGAGTCATGCTATTGCAACCTTAATAAACCCTTCAGGAAGAAGCGTTATTACATCCTTGCACCGCAGTAAGGAATGCGAGTTCAGAAAAAATACCCCAAATGCGAAGCAAATGGGGTATTTTGGGGGAGAGACTTACTGAGGCTTTGCAGTCGCCAAGTCGTAACCAACACGTTGCGGTGTAGCAGACTTGTTGCTCTTATCGTAATCGCTGTAATTAACCATAATTTTAGCGAAGCTCAGGGAAATAGATTCAACAGGATCGCTTTCGCCATCTGCTGAAACAGAGTATCCGCTAACCAGACAATTTTCCAACGTGTAAGTCATATATTCAACCAACTGGTCTGCACCAGTTTGTACGAATTTAATCGTTACCTTTTTACCTGCAGAACCACTTACCGCCTCTTTAAAAAGAGAGGTTGAAGAAATATCAGCTAACTTAGTGAAGGTAATTTCACTAATGGAAGGACGAGTAGCTTCACGGTTAGCAAGGTTACCTGCCTCCATAGAGATGCCACGACCAACACCAAACTGCAATGAGCTAGCACCAATATGATCTTTGTAACCATTAGCGGTAATATTTCCTTTGATACCTTCGTACTCGATATAAATCGCCATCTTTATTACTCCTTAGTTTTTAGTACTACACATTAAAGCAATTGATAGCCCGCAATGCGGGACGCCAATTACCAGATTAAAAAGCAAATTTGAACGCATCCAAAACCTAAAATACTAGCGTAATTTATTTTTACAAACAACTTGGGAGGAAGTCTTTGACCTCATATGTGACGCATTGCTCACTATATTTAAGCGCCAATATTGCACCTCAACCCACAACTCAAATAACACAATAAAAAAGTGCCGTCAGAACCCATACTGGAGATCGAAATACAGCTTCACTCCATCACCTGGGATATAGTCAATTTTTTCGGAACCTCCATTACCAACCTCCCCCTCTTCTTGATCCAACACCCTTTGTGCCTCAAGAGAAGAATCCTCTGCTTCAACCGGTATAGCCAAAGACAGGTTCCCACGTAAGCCCTCAGCAAATACAATTTTAATTCCTACACCGACGTCAATTAAGTGGGTTGTTACATCGTCCTCCCCCTCAATGAAGGCATTATCGCGCCCGTAGGCCATATCGAGAAATACAAATGGCTGCATCACGTCTTCAATTTTTTCCCCTGCGATGGTGTATCCGCCCAAACCAGGCCCCGCAAAAACCAAATCCGAACCGAAAAAAATAGCATCGTCTGCAAAAAATTGATCAATTTCGAAACCACGGGTCCGGGTAGGCCCAGCCAAGCCAAATCGCAAAACTTCAGACAATGTCGCATCTGAAAACTGCCCGGCACTACGGAGAATCCATTTACTTTCACTTTCTGTAAATGGCACATTTACAAAAGACAACATGGAATAATCGAAAGAAAATATGGCCGGTGATGTCGCCTGCCCCTCTTCCGCCCCCATTACAAAATCAGCGGCCGTTAGCGTAATACTACCTTGGTGTAAAATACGCTTCTTTTCATTCAATACATCAAACTGATAGGTAGCATCAATTTTCCTAACCTCTTCTTCTGTATCTGCGCTCAACAAGCTCCCATACTGAACTTCAGATTTTATATCTACAAAGCCAAGCAATATATTATTATTTTTTCTCCTTGTGCGATTTAGCTTATAGGTAAATACGCCATCTGCTACGAATGATTTTCCGGTAATTTCAAATTTTTTGTTTGTAGATGCATCAGGGGTAGCTGTAACAAAATCGTTACTGGATACCCCCATCGCAAACCCAAATCTGGGAGTGTATATAGGAAGGGAATAACGCATAGATCCGTACAAAGAATTTTCAGGATTAAACGAGGCCAAAACTCCCAACTGCAATTGATCACCAATACCAAGAGGGTTATTTAAATAGAAATCAGAATAGGCTCTATACTCCCCAGACTCATCAGAACCATGGTTATCAATACGGAAGTTTGCCTCCTGTCTTTTTTCAGAATTTACATTGACATTTAATTTAGTATCGCCAACCTGAGAACCCGCCTCAAAATATCCTCCCACAGATAGTCCAGGTAAATCATTAAGAAGGTATAGATTTTCTTCGACAACATCATTAGTAACGGGCTTGGCTAGAGAGTCGTTGAATACCCGCTTAATTAATTTTTCTGAGTAACGTTTATTATTTTTCACCTCAACTTCACCAAGCTGCCCAAGCATCAGCGTAATAGTAACCACTCCATCGCGCACATGCTGTTTGGGAATATATGCCTTGGCCAATATAAAACCACGCTCGCGGTAATACCGGGTTATAGTATCAGCAACAACCTCGATCATCCCCAATGTGATACCACGATTTCGACGCTGCTCACGAATAAGAAAGACCAACTTTTGAACTTCAACAGGCCCAACATGACGACCATCGGTTTCCTTTTCAATTTCAGCAATTAAATCAGAAACCTCCTTTAATTCATCAATGGTATAACCGGACTCAAGCTGTTCGCCCTCATCCATCATATCAAAGCGAATTTTTTCTACTTGACTGATAATTTGGGCACGCGTAATACCTAGCTCAGGATACTCAATTAAACCTTGGACCCTGAATTCTTTTACGTTCAGACGCGGCCCAGCTTCAGGGTTTGGATCACGATCACGCAAAGCAGGGATATCCATATCAAGCGACAAACTTTCCCGCTCAAACTCAGGAACTTCTGCCGTATCAGGCATTTCAAGGAATCCCGCATAAGCAACTGACTGAAGCAAACACAATATACATAAAGCAAGATAACGTATATTTTTCACAATAAAATAACTAGGCACTTCGTCCATCCCGGATAAATTAGAAAAAATCTTCAATTATAATTATTCAGCGTACTCATCGTCATCGAAACGTTGGTCCGCCGGCATAAGAATGGCAACTTCATCGTGAATATAGTTACTTACGCTGGTAAAAATTGCCGGATCTATTTCATTTAACCCTTCAATCTGAATTAGCTGTTCATTACTCACAATATTTTTAAGCGGTGTTGATGAGTCCACAATGTCAAGCGGCGCCTTAATATGCCAAATAACCGCACTGGTTTTTGCTGACTGGCGATATCGAGTCGGGACATGCATTACTATTTTTCGATTTCTTTCACCAAAGCTATATAGCGTATTTTCCGGATAAATGAATTCAGCAGTATCTGCAATAATATCTGGATTGCTTTTATCCGCCTTATTTTTAGCAGTCACCATTCCATTTGGTATAGCTAATGTAAGAGAACCACCGTTCACCCCTGTATTGGCATTAATAACGCCGCCCTGATGAATCGCATCATCAATACCGATATCGAATTGCTCATTATTAGTATTATCAAGAATGAAATCGCCAGTAAGATTCACGATAGAAATATCACCATTATTTCTTAGCTGTTCAATAATCAGCGAATCTGTATTCAATATATTGATTCTTGTATTTGCATTTCCATTACCTTCCTGGAGCTTTCCAACATTCCTTACTGACAATATATTTACATCCGTTTCTATGGCATCCTCATTAACTCCCATATAAGTACCTACACCAATCCCCGCAACTGCATCAGCATTCCAACGATTGGCGTAAATATTGATATCCTTATCGTTACTATCCGTAATGGCGCCTGTTGCAGTCAGATTTACTGTTCCCTCTAGAGATTTAATAGCAGCAAGAGCAATATTTTTTCCACTGTATGCAATATCTCCTGATTTTGATTCAGTTACTGCGCCATCCATCATCTGAATATCATCATTTGCCGTAATATCAATATTTCCACCGCTCGTAATATTTGAGTGCTGTTCCAGCTTATTGGCTGCCGCCAGATTTATCGTTCCACCTAGAGCTTTAATTGTTTCAAGAACAATATTCCTTCCGTTATATACAACATTGCCTGAAAGCGATTCAGTTACCGCACCATTCATCATCTGAATATCATCATTTGCAGTAATGTTAATATTTCCGCCGCTCGTAATATCCGAGTGCTGCTCCACCTTGTGGCCAAAAAGTTCAATTAAATCTCCAGCCTGACCATTCAAATTACCGCTGTCATTAAGCAATAAAGTTCCTGATCCCGCTCTGAGCGTTAGTTGCTTGGCTGAAATTACATCATTTACAGTTAAGCCTTTAGCTTGCAACGCAACACTATCGTTAGCTGTAATATTTTTCCCAACAGTAATTGAACCAATGCCTGCATCCAGCGTTAAATTCGCAGCTCGAATGCCATACGAACTGTCATTCAATGAGCCAGTGCAATTATTTGTACATGAAGAACCAATGTTGATTGCGCCATTGGTATTCATTACAACATCTCCCTCCGCTAAAACTCCTGCCAATGTCAGGCTGTTTTTATCTATCAGTGATACGCTTTCAGCCTTGAGGACACTTAATGAATTGAAATCATTATCTGCATTTAATAAAGAGACCGCAGAGTTCGCAGAAATGCTGGCAAGCCCATTAACAACTATGGGGCCTGTACTGGTTACCGCGCCATCAGTCTCAACCATCAAGTTTTGCGCGGCCACTTCTGAAAAATTAATGGAAGTAAGATTTTTCAGGCCAATATCACCAACTGCTTTTAATTTCAAATTACCGGTAAATGAATTGGTATTATTTAAAATAATATCTCCACCTAGTGAATCAGCGTTGAATTGACCAGCATAAGCTATACCAACACTAGACAATAAGTCACCGCTAAGAGTCACATCAAATATTTCGGTGGCAGAGGTAGAGAACCCTTTGATATTAAGTGAATCCTGCTCATTGATATATATATTGCCATTCGTGGATTTTAAGTAAACATCATCCACCACCAACCGTACACGATTCGATGCGCTACCAACATTTTGAGTCGCAACGAGTTCAAGGCTCTGGCCGGTGAGCTTACCCGCATTCTCGGAAATTAGTGAAGTATTATTAACCGTCAGTTTTTTTGGAATTGATACATCACCATCCAATATCACCTGATCAACTGATGAACCATTGATAACAAGATTTTGCTTTTGTGAATAATTAATTGATACTGCCGGATTTAATTGATACTTATTATTTTGTAGCCTGAATATATCTTGCTCAGACGTTCCCCAGATTGTAAGGCTATCCGCTATAACCTTATCGAAAATCTCCCCAATGCCTGAATAATTAACGGTATAGCTTGCATTTGCTACATTGGTATATTGAAGAACACCTTGTTGATGCGTAGCATTGTACCCCTCTCCACCACCACCCGACAAAATGATTCGATTAGCTCCCTGACCACCGAGAAGATTCGCACTACCTGTAAAACCACTCTCCACATTGAGTTCAAACACATCATTTCCTTCGCCCCCACGAAGCTCGCCTGCAATTGCACTACCTGACAACGTAAAGGTATCCGCTCCCCCAGCACCATCGATATCCCCGGAAAGGATTGAATTGGTTAGTGAAAATGCATCCTCGCCACTTCCACCAACCAGATTGGCAAATTGTTCAAACTCAATAGAGCCATTAATGGTTCCACTATTATTCTTAATTATCCAATTATTATTTTGATTGTCACCCGTAATTGTACTGGTGGTGTTATTGCCAATATATTTTTCAATATTGCGATAACCGCTAACAGTATTTTCAGCGGTAATTACAATATTGGCATTTACAGATTTACTCACGTCAACAATATCATGCTGCTCTCCGCCATCAACAAGGCCGGTAATACCCCCTATTGATTCAAACGAAAATATATCCTTCTGATTACCACCAGTTAGGTTTTTGAAATTTTTAAAATTCGTTACCACAGAAGAAGTCGAATCACTCAACCGACCACTGTTAGTTGCGATAATAGTCCAAATATTATCCGTATCTTTAGCGATCAATTTATTATTTTTGGTTTCATCCGCATCTATGAATTCGAAATTTTTAGCGGTAACTTCACCACCATTAACAATTACATCACCGGACGCTATTCGAACTATCAAGTCGCGATTGGCAGTTGTTAAATCCAATCTATCGGAGCCTTCACCCGCATCAATCCAACCACTGATATTGGATAATGAATTAGTAAAGGTAACCCTGTCCGCACCTGCGCGCCCCATAAGATTTGCAAAACCAGAGAAGGAGAGAGAGGTATTCAATGTGCCTTTATTGAGTTCGGAAATCACCCAAGTATTTTCAACCAGGTTATCGGCAACAAGCGTATTTGTTTTATTGGCATTTGCGCGAACGGATTCAATATTAGTTACTTTTAAATTGGCGACCGTTTTTTCTCCAATGCCAACACTTACATCAGAAGCAAGCTGCGTGAGATTGATTTCATCGACGGATGAACCTGAACCGCCATCAATAATACCAGTGAAAGGAGCGATGCTTGCCAAATTGAAAACATCTGCCAGTGCACCACCTTTCAGATTTGCAATATTTGAAAAGGTAAATGTAGTATTTAATTTTCCAACATTTTGATTATTTACATCCCATGTATTAGCAGACGCCGTGCTCACCAGTGAGCTATTAGCAGCATTTCCTTTTAATTCATTGATCTTCACCAGATTTGTGACGCCAGAAGCAGTGCCATTTAAATGAAATTCTTGTGCTAAGGTCGAGCCAGATGCATCAATAATATTGTTGCCGCCACCGCCATCGATCGAACCAACCAATTGTCCGAGCTCGGAATAATTGAAACTATCCTTACCTGAACCACCAATCAGCTGATTAAAGTTTTCAAAGGATACTGTTTTTCCATTAATGCTAACCGTACCATCATTCAGTCCGTTAATGAGCCACTCATTATTATTTCCATTCACTGCACTGATGGTACTCTTATAAGTATCATTAATTCCGTCACTGTTACCTTTAATGCCTTCAATATCCTTAATACCCATGGTACCAAATGAGCCGTCACCACCTAGAGTAATCATGAAACTTTCATTTTTGCTCGAGTAATCGACTAAATCTATTCCATCCCCATCACCTCCACTAATCCCTTTACTAACAGTTGCCTGTACATTAAAACTGTCGTTATTACTTCCACCACGCAATTCACCAAAATTCGTAAAGCTCACACTGGTTTCCAGTGATGGAGAAGTTACTCGCTCAATTGAGCCCGTATTCGTCGCGGTTATATTCCAACGATAGGAATTGTCACTAGCACCTATAATGATATTTTTTGCAGGGTTAGCGGCCGATGCCGTAATGGACTCTATATTGATCAGATTTAAGTTATCCGATACGCGATTACCTAATTCCACAGCTACGCCGCCAGTTAATGCAGCAAGATTAATGGAGTCCTGTATTGTTTTTAGCGTTGCCGAACTACCACCATCAATAAGCCCTGCTATAGAACTTTGATTTGTAGTAAATGTAAATTTATCAAGCGCTTGGCCACCAACAAGATTCTCAATACTTTTGAATCCAATTACAGGAGAGGCCGAACCCGAAGCACCTAAACTTCCGGAATTATCTCCAGTGATATTCCAATCATTATCCTGATTGACACCGATCAACTTATCGGTGGTATTTCCGCCATTCAAATTTTGAATAGCCACGAAGCTGGTGACGTAATTACCTCCATTGGTGATCGACAAGCTACCATTGTTAGCTCCCTTCATAGTCCAGGTATTTTCGACATTTCGCCCAAGGATTGTATTAATTCCTGTTGCTCCACCAGCAATTGTGCCACTGATGCTGCCGGTATTGGTCGTGCTGAAGTTGAAGGTGTCTTTTCCAGTGCCACCGGTGATGTTTTTAAATTGGCTAAAGGTAATAAGCGTACCGGCATTCAGGGTACCTCTGTCAGCACCTGTAATAACCCAATTCGTATCTTTATTTTCACCAAACAGCGTCGAAGCCACTTGTGTGCTGCCAACAAAGTTACTCACGCCGGTGGCACCCGTAGCACCCAACCTGACCTCAACAGTGCCTGTGCCAACCGAGGCAAAACTCATAGTGTCACTGCCTGCACCGGTGAACACTTGAATATCATCAAAACCCGCAAGGTATTTGGTAGGGAGTGCCGCAGTAACACCCAAGCTACCTTTATTACTCCCTGACATTGTCCAGGTATTGGAAGCACCCGTTCTGGCCTTGATGGTATTGATCCCCGTTATGCCTCCGTCAATGAGGCCACTTAGGGAACCAAAATTTGTTGTGGAGAAATCGAAAATATCCGCAGCCGTTCCACCGGTTAAATTCTGGATATTATTGAATTGATTAACATAGCTGCTTGCATTGGTGATAGTTACATTACCTTCATTACTACCCGTCAAAGTCCAGGTGGTGTCAGCATTGCGACCAAGGATTGTATTGACCCCTGTTGCCCCGCCGGCAATAGTGCCGCTGATTCGGCCAGCATTGCTCGTGCTGAAATTGAAGGTATCTTTTCCTGTACCACCGGTGATGTTTTTAAATTGGCTAAAGTTAATCGCACCATCCAGGGTACCTACGTCCGTCCCTGTGATAACCCAGGCTGTATCTTTATTTTCACCTACTAGTGTCGAAGTCACTTGCGTGCTGCCAATAAGATTTTTCATACCGGTAGTACCAGTAGCCCCCAACCTTACTGTTACTGCACCGGTGTTAACCGAGGTAAAATTCATTGTGTCACTGCCCGCACCAGTGAACACCTGAATATTCTCAAAGCCCCTAACATATTTAGTTAATGGGGTCGCCGTAAGACCCAAGCTACCCGCATTAGATCCTGACATTGTCCAGGTATTTTCTACATTCCTTATCGCGATGATTTCATTGCTTGCCACTGCCCCACCGGCAATAGTGCCGCTGATACTGCCGGTGTTGGTCGTGCTGAAGTCGAAGGTGTCTTTTCCAGTGCCGCCAGTGATGTTTTTAAATTGGCTAAAGGTAATAAGGGTGC
>CAZIWB010000002.1:0-77103 GCA_964542655.1 uncultured Cellvibrionaceae bacterium | reverse complement strand
CACCCGCTCTTGCCTTGATGGTATTGGTCCCCGTTATGCCGCCATCGATAAGGCCACTGAGGGAACCCACATTTGTTGTGGAGAAATCGAAAATATCCGCAGCCGTTCCACCGGTTACATTCTGGATATTATTGAATTGATTAACATAGCCACCTGCGCCAGTGAGCTTCACATTCCCCGCATTGGCTCCCGTCAAGGTCCAGGTGGTACCAGCATTGCGACCAAGGATTGTATTGACCCCTGTTGCCCCGCCGGCAATGGTGCCGCTGATTCGGCCAGCATTGCTCGTGCTGAAGTTGAAAGTATCTTTTCCAGTGCCACCGGTGATGTTTTTAAATTGGCTAAAGGTAATAAGCGCGCCTGCATTCAGGGTACCCGTGTCAGCACCGGTAATAACCCAATTCGTATCTTTATTTTCACCAAACAGCGTCGAATCAACCTGCGTACTGCCAATAAAGTTATTCACACCGGTGATACCTGCAGCACCCAACCTGACCTCGACAATGCCTGTGCCAACCGAGGCAAAACTCATGGTGTCGCTGCCTGCACCGGTGAACACCTGAATACCCTCAAAGCCCTCAACGTATTTAACTAATGGAGTCGCAGTAACACCTAAACTACCTTCGTTATTTCCTGTCATTGCCCAGGTATTAGAAACACCCGCTCTTGCTTTGATGGTATTGAACTCCGCTGCAGTCGCAGCAACGCCACCATCAATAAGGCCACTGAGGGAGCCCACATTTGTTGTGGAGAAATCGAAAATATCCGCAGCCGTTCCACCGGTTACATTCTGGATATTATTGAATTGATTAACATAGCTGCCTGCATTGGTGATAGTTACATTACCTTCATTACTACCCGTCAAAGTCCAGGTGGTGTCAGCATTGCGACCAAGGATTGTATTGACCCCTGTTGCCCCGCCGGCAATAGTGCCGCTGATACGGCCAGTATCGGTCGTACTGAAGTTGAAGGTATCTTTTCCAGTGCCGCCAGTGATGTTTTTAAATTGGCTAAAGGTAATAAGGGTGCCAGCATTCAGGGTACCTGTGTCATCACCGGTAATAACCCAATTCGTATCTTTATTTTCACCTATCAGTGTCGAATCAACCTGCGTGCTACCAATAAAGTTATTCACGCCAGTGGCACCGGTAGCACCCAACCTGACCTCGACAGTCCCGGTGCCAATCGAGGCAAAACTCATGGTGTCACTGCCAGCACCGGTGAACACCTGAATATCCTCAAAACCCTCAACGTATTTGACTAATGGAGTCGCAGTAACACCTAAACTACCTGCGTTACTGTCTGTCATTGCCCAGGTATTGGAAACACCCGCTCTTGCCTTGATGGTATTGGTCCCCGTTATGCCGCCATCGATAAGGCCGCTGATACGGCCGACATTGGTCGTGCTGAAGTCGAAGGTGTCTTTTCCTGTGCCGCCAGTGATGTTTTTAAATTGGCTAAAGGTAATAAGCGTGCCGGCATTCAGGGTACCTGTGTCATCACCTGTAATGACCCAGCTCGTATCTTTATTTTCACCAAACAGCGTTGAGTCAACCTGCGTGCTGCCAATAAAGTTAGTCACGCCGGTGGCCCCCGTAGCGCCCAATCTGACTTCGACGGTCCCGGAGCCAATCGAGGCAAAACTCATGGTGTCGCTGCCCGCACCGTTGAACACTTGAATTCCTTCGAAGCCTTCAACGTATTTGACAGGGTCTGCGGTAGTAACACCTAAACTGCCTTCATTATTTCCTGTCATTGTCCAGGTATTGGAAGCGCCCGCTCTTGCCTTGATGGTATTAATCCCCGTTGCCCCACCAACAATGGTGCCGCTGATACGGCCAGCATTGGTCGTACTGAAATCAAAGGTGTCTTTGCCAATGCCTCCGGTGATATTTTTAAATTGGCTAAAGGTAATAAGCGTGCCGGCATTCAGGGTACCTGCGTCCTCACCTGTAATGACCCAGTTCGTATCTTTATTTTCACCAAACAGCGTTGAGTCAACCTGCGTACTACCAATAAAGTTATTCACGCCAGTGGCACCGGTAGCACCCAACCTGACCTCGACAGTCCCAGAGCCAATCGAGGCAAAACTCATGGTGTCGTTGCCCGCACCGGTGAACACTTGAATTCCTTCGAAGCCTTCAACGTATTTGACAGGGTCTGCGGTAGTAACACCTAAACTGCCTTCATTATTTCCTGTCATTGTCCAGGTATTGGAAGCGCCCGTTCTTGCCTTGATAGTATTAAACTCTGCTGCACTCGCAGCAATGCCCCCATCAATAGCACCGCTTATAGAACCGAGGCCATTCGTTGAAAAATCAAAAATATCTGCAAAAGTCCCACCAGTTAAGCTTTGGATATTAGTGAACTGATTAACATAGCTGCCTGCATTGGTGATATTTACATTACCTGCGTTGCTACCCGTCAATGTCCAAGTAGTGGCAATATCACGCCCAATAATCGTATTAACAACACCAACGGATTCACCAGTTCCACCATCAACATTCCCAGTAATACGACCATTAGCACTAAAGGTAAAAATATCTTCGCCAGAGTTACCTTTAATATTCTTAAAGTTGGAGAAATTAATTATCCCTGTATTCGAATTTTTTAATTTAACACTACCTGCATCAACATCTGTTATTTGCCAGTCATTGGATTGCGCAATTCCTATCAAGATGTCCTGACCAGCACCCCCATTTATTGTTTCAAATTCTGAAAATGATATTTTAGGATCAGTGATTACGCTATTCGTCTCAGAGAGAGTCGATGCAGTTGCACCTAACTTCCAAGTATTATTTGTATTGGGGCCAGTAAAGATGTCAATGCCCGCACCACCAATAACCTGCAAATCTGTATTAAAAAAATCATTTGAATTTAAGGTTATCGCGCCCGCGGTGTTGGTGAAGCCACCATCAACAAGCTCGAGCAACACACTCCCATTTGCGCTTGGTGTACCCGTGCCATTACCTCGCAATGAATTAAAGCCGCCATTTACAACAATGGAATAACTATCAGCGTTGGCTTTTGCATTTGCCTTAATGGTGATATTGCCCCCATTACCATTGGTAGCAGTTCCTGCCGCCCCCGAGGTATTGATTGCTGTCGTAGTATTCGATCTACCGATTGAGACTTGCTTACCAGTTACATTTACTGCACCACCATTTTGTCCATTGGTAGTAGCCGTGCCAGCATGCGCATCAATATTGCCAATACTGACTACACCGGCAGAATTTATTGAGACATTCCCACCTGCAGCAGCAATCGCCCCAGAAGTGTTTATATTTCCAGATGAAAATGAATTTGAACTCACAACACTGAATGATACTGCGTTAATGTTTTGTGCAACTGCCGAAAGATTTTGAAATTTAACGTCACCGGTAGAGGTGATTTGAAAAGCGCCTAAGCGGTTGTCACCACCGATCTCCTGAGCAAAGCTAATATTTTTACCATTGATGGTTAAATCATTTGCGGTAGCATTTTCAGAATTAACAGTTCCTTTAACATTTATATCACCAGCACCTGCATTAAGCTCAACTACAGATGCAAGTGTGACATTATTATTCAATGTTATATTTTTGGTTGTGCCGGCAGAGCTATTTAAATTGCCATGTAGAATAATAGAGTTAGCCGCACCCGAGGTTAGGTCAATAGTACCGACACCACCACTGGCGATAGTTACTGCGGCAAGTGAGAGGTCATTGGTGTCGCGCAGACCGAGTTTGGTGGCATTATTAACGGTAACCAAGCTCTTAAAATCATTCGTAGCAAATGATGACAAATCTACTTCTTTATTTAGTGCAGCAGCATTAATAGTTAAATTAGTTGCCCCATTAACAACAAGCTTTCCTGTTTGGGTAATATTACCGCCGGACGTTAATGTAAGGAGACCATTAATCGTGGATTCACCAAAAACTACAGCGGTTGAATCCAATAATTCAACATTTCCTGCGCTGGTAAATATGAGACTGCCATTAAAATTATTGTTTGTGTTTAATAAGGTGATGTTACCTGTAGCCCCAGTGCTAAATGTACTACTACCCGATACCCGGAGAACATCAACTTGAGTAACATTGATGTTCGCGGCCTGAAGGCCATTTACTGCCAAATTTCCATCGCCCTGGATCAACAGGTTTTTGCCAACATTAATACTCCCTAACTCAACGGATCCCGAAGTAGTAAGCTCAACATCACCACCACCGCCCCCTGTTGTGTTTATAACATTGTTACCAGGATTGTTTGCTGTAAATGTAGTACCGATTGCAGTGAACTTTCCGCCATTGGTTGCTATGTTTGCCTGGACATCAATCGCACCTTTCATATCCAATTTGACATATCCACCGTTTGTTGTGATGCCAATATTGCCGGAATCATCAACCGAGAAGTCAATTCCTTTTACATCCAAATCTCCACCATTGGTATTAAAATCAAATGAAGATTTAACAACGACACTTCCACTTGCATTATTATCACTATTAGCATTTAAAACTACATTAAGCCGGCCTGATGAACTCGTAATATTATTATTAATCTCAATGCCATTATGTGCATTAAAAGTTAATGTTTTCTCACTCCCCCCCGAATAGTTCACAGCGGCGTCTAAATGAATCCAACCATCGGCAGGATCCCCACCAACACCAGTCCTAACTTCAACATCCCCATTTGCTAACGCATTGTTCAATGAAGTAATACTTAAAGTAGAGTTAGCGGTTGATGCGAAAGTTGGACCATCATCATCAGGAAAACCATCCGAACCTTGGCCTCCACTAGCAATGGTGATGTTGAAAGGGTCAATTAACCAAGACCCACCCTTACCCGCACCAGCGCCCATATCAGGCGTATTTAAAATTTCAAATCCTTTTAATCCCGATGTTTCAATAAAACCACCATTCCCTCCCTCGCTTCCACCACGCGAATAAAGGTTGCCGTATATACGTGCGGTATCTTTGGCAAAGGTAATTAATTTACCGCCATCCCCATCAATTAACGCGTCGGTTTTTACGCTGGTGCGCTCACCCAGATAAATAAACTCTGCGTTGCGGATTTGTTGATTCTGACCGGTTTTATCACCGCCAATTAATACTTGACCACCACCGTTCGCCCCTGACGCATCAACGCTAGCGGCATCCAGCAATCCCACTTTATTGCCAAGGACTTTGATATCACCGCCTTTACCTTTGATAGTAGCCTGCGCAGAAACACTACCAACATCAGAGACTAAAGTTTTATCGGCACTATGCAGTTCGATTGAGCCTGCACCACCCATGCCCGTATTGGCCGCGATAGAGCCGCTGTTAGTAATGTTATTACCAAGCACAACTACTTGACCTGCCGCACCTGTTGCAACCGAAGTATTAATATCACCAGTATTGATAACGTCGGCACCGGCTCCCAAGGTAAAACTGCCATCATCGTGCACAACCACACTGCTGGCCTTATTCATTCCACCATTGTTAACCGCATTGGAGAACACATCTTCACTCACGCTGGCGCTAAGCAATACACGACCACCTTCTGCATTAATCTCACCGTTGTTAATCACGGCAGCATCTACGCCCAAATCATTTTGCAGGACAGCTTCAGTTACTTTTACACCAACCAGACCCGATTGGTCGAAAGTAAGCACAGCTGCATTTCCAGCAGCCATATTGACCACACCGAGCTTGGCGGAAATCAGGCCATCATTTTGCACCTGTTGCCCAACCAGGGTGACTGAACCACCAGTTGCCGCATTAATAATGCCGTAGTTGATTACCTTGCCATCAGTACCTTCCAGACCGTTCAGAGTGAAGTCACCATTGATAAAGCTCTCAGGATCGATGTGCATACCACTGGCGATCATGCCGCCTACATTGATAATGGAACCCTTGCCAAAGACAACGCCATTAGGGTTAACAAGCATCACCTGGCCGTTGGCATTAATGCGCCCCAGGATTTCACTGCCGCGGTTGCTGAGCACACGGTTAAGCGCAATCGAAGATGAGCTTGGCTGGATGAACTCCACGCGCTCATTGGCAGCTACATCAAAGCTTCGCCAATCAATCGCCATGCGGTCGGTAGCTTGGTGAATCCTGGTATCTACACCACTTTGCTCAATAACACCTGCCCCCCCCACCACCTTGCCACCTTCAGGCGCAGCCCATAGGTGCCCCGCCACCATCCATTGGGAAGCAACCAGCATGGCTGCATACAACTTGTGGCGCGACACACGCGGCTGAACCTGGATTGATTGAAGGCGATTGGATAGACGGATGTTGCTCATATGTCATTCCTGAACATTTGGTTTTTATCAAAGGTGATGCTGTCTAAAAAATTGGGGGGCAATTCGCACAAAAATAGAGCCATGCCAAAGCCACAGATTTTACCTGCTGATAATGGTGGTTGGCTGTAGGATATTGACTATGCTGGCGCTTTTTTAAACATTTTGTGATCGGATTATGTTTTTATATTTTTGACCCGATCAACCAATTTTAATGTTTTTTGGCGTCATTTTTATGGCGCACCATTCAATAGAAAAGTGTCGACATTTTTTACATGGTTATAGAGCCCCCATTCAACTAATTAAGCACACACGGATTAGCTTAAAAAGCTGTCATTTCAGTGCACAAAACTACGTCACGGAAAAGAACGGCAGCGAGCACCAACATAATACTCGCCGAAGTGATTGGAGTGACCCAACAGGAATTCCGTACAGTTCCTTGTACGGCAGTTTTTCACAAATTTTATTTATTGAGCCAAATTTTCAGCTTTGGAAAGAATTAATTGTTGTCCGGTTTGCAAATCAACCACCATTAATGCCTGAACACGATGGTGTACTGTGTAAAGCAACTCGTTCTCGGTATCGATCTGTGCACCTAAATAATTTTTCTCACTGAAAGGCCATTGCTGTGACGTTGGATGTAGTAAAGTCATCTGTGATATTACTGAGCGCTCTGCCGTATCCAAATCTACAGCAAAAATATTCCCAGAAAATATTTCCAGCACAATAGCTCTATTTCGCGGCTCATCCAATGCTACCTCAGCAATTAGCCCATCATTACCTTCTGCGTAGGGATCACCAGTCCCCACCAATTCACTAGAGAAAACACTTCTTACTCCAGAATTCACATCTACAGCCAACAATGCATCAACATAGGTACCTGCCACCAGATAACGCTGGTTTTTTTGATCAAATACAAATGAATTTGCATCCTCAAATGGCACCTCTGTATTGGGTATACCTAACAACGCATCCGATAATACAGAGACATTCCAATTATCCAACCGCGTGACAACTACACCACCATGCGAATTGGAATCTGATCGCAATGAGATCAATTTTGGAATATCGTCTTGATAATTGAATATTGCGATACGACTAGTCGTGCCATATTCACTATTCCGATGCACACTAAAATCTGCAGCATCATTAGTGTTGAGCTTAATGATTCCTTGACCACCAATTAAAGGAAAATAAACATACTGAGAGTTTGAATCTATTACGCCATTTCCAAAAGCTCGCAAATTTTGCTCTTCAAAATCTGCAAAAGCCCTACCTGCACCGGTGGCAATATCGATTTCGAAAAGCTTATATTGATCTTCATAGGATGCATAAAATAGCCTATTTTTTGATTTATCCAACATCAGACCACTGGTGCTGGCAATAGGACTGCCAGTATCAGGAAATACATCGCTATAGTCTACACGCTGCCTAATCACCACTTTATTAGCAGCATCAATTGATATGCTATTACCCTGGTCATCAGTCGCAACTACTTTGATCTCATTCTCTGAGTTTTTAGTTAAAGGCACTTCCGCTGTCCAACTGGAAAAGTCACCTTCCACCTTTGGTATTGCTGTGATTTCTTTTGTGCCATTAACCACAACTTTCACATTGGTAATAATATTCTCATCCGTTGCAACACCACGCACTTTCACACTCATGGCTTCACTCATAGTGTATGGAGTGGGGAATTTGAATTCAGCTACAGGTGCAGTTTTATCGAAAACGGTAGTGATGGCATAAGTGCCGCTCACACCACCTATATTTACTATAGCGCTATGAGTTAATCCGTTACCTGCTGGTGCAACCGCCTTAACTCTAATCGTTTGACCATTGGCCACTGAACCGGCTGCCGATGTAAAGGCTCCGCCATTAATCGAATACTCACCTCCGGTGATTACGATAGGGGCAGCCACTTCAACTCCCTCTATGGTCACGGTATCGGAGGTATTGATGCTACCCAGTGCAGCATCGATTTTCGAGGTAAATGTAAATGCATTGGGAATGGCATCCGCCAGAGTAGTTACGCTATAAGTAGCACTCACCCCACCAACTGTGAGGGTGGCATCAACTACACTACTGTTAGCATTGGATGCAATTACTTTCACTACCAGCGTTTGCATGGGGCTGATACTTCCTGCTGCCGATGTGAAGGCACCGCCATTAATGGAATATTCACCATTGATGATGCTAATGGGGACTGTCACATCAAAGCCAGATAAAATAATAGAGCTAGAAATAGTGGCAGCGCCGAGAGCGGCATTGGTTGCCGGGACGAAACTAAATGTCTCAGGTATTTTGTCTGCACTGCTGGAACTACCAGCACTACTAGCGCTACTAGCACTCCCCTCAATTGAGCTGGCGACACTGTTCGACAGGCTGCTTTCCGCTTTGCTACTAACGATAGGGGCTGTGCCACTACCACCTCCACCACCACAGGCGGTAAGTACCAAAGCAATTGCGAGCAGATTAAAAAGGAAGATGGTTTGTCTTGCTATCGTCATGATGGTAATGACTCCTTGTTTTGTTTCGATTATCAGAATTGAGGGTATAAAAAGAGTATCGCTGTCAATAAAGTGGGCAGAATTATGACAGGGTTCACGTTCCTTGTGTGTGATAGCAATTCCAATCTGCAAGATCCACATGTGCGAAAATAGCTACTCTGCACAAATTTAGGTGACAGAATGCTCGCAAGATTTATTACTGGTAAAAATCAAACCACAGCAAAGGATTAATCTTTTTTTGTAGTAGAGGTTTAGTCTCACTCCCACCCTGTCTTGCATGGGTTAGAGAGAAAAATTTAGCGTTTCTTATGGCAAGAACTCTACCGGGTAATTAATAGTAGTTGGCCCACCTGATGTGGGGCTAAACATAAACATTTTTATCCGGCTAATAATGCGTGCTTCCAGTGCGGGATTATTAAGGTCACTGGATATGATTTTAACATCCGTTACCTTGCCGTTTGGGGCGATGGTCAATTGAAATACAATTCGCCCTTTTAATCCTGCATTTTTCCGGCGCTCACGATCATAGAGTGAATAGAGGCTGCTCTTATTTTTATTGAATACGATAGAGACGTCTTCAGATGACCGGCCACCGCCACTACCTTGAGCAGCAGCTTTTTCAGTTTCATGGCGCTCAGTTGCTGCGGTAGCTTGTTGCGCAGCTGTCCTTTCTTGTAGATCGGTTTTATTAACATTCCCGATAATTTTAGCTTCATCTACTTTGCTTGTAATTGATGTGGACTTGGTAGCTGCAATTACCGATGCATCATAGCGAGCGGCCTCGGCATTTGTTTTGTTTTGGCTAACTTTGGCACGAACACTTGCATCTATATCATGGGTATCGGTCAGGTCGTTCATTTCGTTCGCCACAGCCAATAAACCACTTTGTTTTGCAGTATTACGCGCCCTGATCGTTGCTTCGGAATCCGCTTTGTTAATTTCCGGTTTTATTAGGGTTTTTTCGCTTGCAGGTACAGCAGGTTTTATATCGTCGGGTAATTTTTCTTCTTTCTTCTCTTCCACAACTTTCGTTTCCACCTTGGGTTTTTCAATAACAGGTGGTGGTGGGAGTTCCTTTTGGGTCAATACAACACGAGCCAATTGCGGCGGCAGCCTTTCTTTTTCAGCGCGGGTCAGTTCCGGCACAGTCACAACTGAAATCGGAATGGCAACACCAAAAAATGCCAGCAAAGAAATAACCAGAATTTTTTTAAACCGCTGGTCATTATTATTTGCTGCCCAGGGTAATTGCATCACAACAACGGTATCGGCGTACATCTTAGCCTCCCGTTATTTTATTGCTGGCTTCTTTGTGCATAACGGCCAGGGAAATATTGCGATAATCCGCCGCAACGCAGGTTGCCATGATTTTTTTCAATTGCTCATAGGGGATTGCCTTGTCACCCAGGATCGTAATCGCCCTGCCGTCGGTTTTTTCCTTATCGGTTAACGGCGGCGCCTTGCTGGCCAGATATTTCAGCTCGGCTTCAAGCGGATCAAATTTAGGCGCATCCGTTGCCATCATTTCACTTACACCGCCAACGCGACGGCCGGAAAGGATAATGTCGTTGGCGTTAACCATGACCACCAGGGTTTCCTTGGGCATGGTGTCGGAAATCGAGGTGGGTAATTTTACGGTTTTATCGGTGTGCAATATTTCCACATCCGCCGAGTAGTTAATCAGCAGGAAAAAGATCAGCAAGGTAAAGCAGTCAATCAGCGGAACCAGATTCAGTTTGGGCACAAAATTCAAACGCCCGCGATGCCTGGCCATACGCTTGGCACGATGCGATTGTTTCATTGTTGCGCTCCTGCTTCAGGGCTCACGGCCTGGGTTTGCTCACCGGGCGGGGGCGCATCGCCGAGTGATACTTCGGGAAATAATTCGGCGTTGACAACCGAGGTTGCAACGACAGCTTTAAATGAACGCACCGTATCCATCACTTGCACCAGCGTCTGGTACTCAATACCTTTTTCCGACAACAAATAAATATCGCGTTTCTGGATACCTTTATCGCCGAGCTGGCGTTTGATTTCCTGCAGGTGCAGCGAAAGGCTTTCATAGTCGTAATTGCCCGCCGCCGTTTTTTCAATTTTTTTCAAACGAATACCGGCCGGATAATTAATATCAAAATAATCCGGACGCACAATCAATTCCAATTGTGCGGGCGGCTCTTCTTGCTGCGATACAGAACCGCTTGCGATATCGGGCAGTTTTAAATCCAAAACCGTGATTCGTGACAACACCATACCCATTAACAAGACAGGTACGAGAACAATAACCAGGTTGATGAATGACGTAACATCGACATCAGCATCTTCGCTGTTGCGTTTGGATAGGCGACGCATGTAGGTTTATATCTCCGGCACTAATTATTTTTTTGCGCCGTTTGCTTCAGCAGCGCGCTGCCGGGCAAGAGTGTCCTGGGCGTTAGTAATAATATTCAGGCATTTGACACCTGCCATTTCGAGGCTATCAATAATTTCCAAAGTGCGGCTCTGGATCATGGAGTGCGCCAGCAACAACGGAATTGCGGTAAACAAACCAAACGCAGTTGCATTCATCGCCACCGCAATACTCGCTGACAACATCGCCGCTTTTTCAGAAGGATCAGCATTTGCTACTGCACTAAACGCCGAACTCAAACCATGGATGGTTCCGAGCAATCCCAACAGGGTTGCGATATTTGCCAAAGTAGCTAAATAACCAGTGCGACGCTCAAGGCCCGGTACCGCTTCCATAACGCCCTCTTCCATTGCCGATTCAATATCTTCGCGGCGACCAGATTGCGCCATGCGTGCAAGACCTGCATGGATGATGCGCGCAACTGAAGATCCGGATGCTTTACCGATATTCATCGCGCCCTGGTAATCACGTTTTTGCAGCGATGTCATGATATTGTCAAAATCATCGCGATTTATTTTCTTTGTCTTCGCCAGGAAAAAAAATCGTTCTATGACAATCCCCATACCAACAATCAGGATGACACCAATAGGGAACATAAACACGCCCCCGTCCTGAAAAAAACGAATGATTTCGGTTGTGCTCATATGGGTTTTCTCATCCTTCTCTACTATTTGGTTTGACATTTAATAAAACGAACAACTAAAAATCCATCAACCATTACCGATGGATTTAGTTAATTGTCAGGTAATAATGGTGTTGTCACTGATGAAATGAATAACGACTAACGCCTGATGTTAATTAACCTGGCAACTCATCTGCCAGTTTGTTTTTTTAGCTTCGGTCAAGTGGCACCTGGGTAATATCTTCACTTGCAGCCTCAGCCCCGTTAAATTCCAAATCCATTTGATCAATCAGGCGTTTGCGACTGAGCCGGTATTCACTACTGGAAATAGTGTGGTGATAATATTGATCCACCAGTTGCTTGATTGCATCGACGTAATTTTTTTCCACCATAATCACCTGCTATTTTTATGGCCCATTATTCTTTATGGCTGACTATTGGACTTCACGCAAAACCCTGAAACCAGTTGTTTGGTCTGCCGCACCGGTATGCGCTGCCTGGTTTCCATAATTGCACTCTTGCATATCCGTTTCATAGGAGCCACCGACAGCCATATAGCCTCCGCCCCGTTGGACCACCCATTCGCGCGCATTACCCAAATGGTTCACTACACCCCAGGAATTTTGTTGCCCCAAGGTCGCCTTATTCAGTGCGTTGCCTTTTTGAATGCCGCGTGAGTTCAATTTGCAGTTACGGTTTGGATCAGGTGTATTTGTATTGGCTTTCGCAGCGTATTGCCATTCCTGGATTGTAGGCAAACGATAGGTGCGCCCGGATTTATCGGATAACCATTTAAGATAGGCTGTGGCATTCGCAATGGTGATATTGGTCACAGGTAAACCGGCCTCACCTGCTGAACCAAGATTGCATTGCCCCGATTGTTTACAAAATTCATTCATTTCATCCACTGAAACTTCAAACTTGCCAATTGCAAATGTTTTTATACCTTCTTTACCCGGTATCACAACCATTGCCGGCGCTTTGGTCGCACCATTTAATTTATCGCGGCAGCTGCTGCCCATACCGCGGGCGCCAAATCCGGCAAGTGACGCGCTGCAAGGATCCTTGGCAGCAATACTGATTTTTTCAAGCACGCTATTGCCATTGAATATACGTATCGCCTGCCGCTTGATCACTTCGGCGCGATCAGGAAAAGTAGCACCAATTTTTTTAATGCATGCGGCCAAATCGCTCACAACATTTGGCTCTTCTTTGCCATAACGAACCATATTTAATGTACGCAACTTGGCAACAGCAATTTCAAAATCACGCATATCTATAGTGCTATTACACGCAAGTTGCTTGTTTACGTTAGCCAGTGCAGCTTCAAAATCGGAGTGTTCTTTAGCTTGAGCCTGCGCAACCTGTTGCTGCTGTTGTTTTTCTTTTGCAAGGGTTTCTTGTTGTACTGCAAGCAAGGCTTGCTGTTGCTGCTGTTCCTGCTCTTTGCGTTTACGCTCATCCAGGGCGGCAGCTATTTTAGCCGCGAGTTCATCCAATAGTATGCGGTCGCCGGCATAGCGCATGGCATTGGTATGCCATGTTTGCGCATTTTGTAAATCGCCTTCATTCACCGCAACGGAAATTTTTTGCACGTACAAATTAAAAAAAGCAGCCTCTTGTGAAGCGAGCCACTCATCCGACTTGCCCAGCATTTGCCGCAACTCCTGCACTTCAGTCCAAACTTGAGCTTCCCATTCCGGTGAGAAACCGGCTTGCGCATATAAGTCGGTCAAGGCTTTCTTTTTTAATTCCAGACGCAACTTTTGTTCGATTTCATTACGCACCTGGTCTTCAGATAAGGTAGGCGCTACCTCGGGCTTAAATTGATAATACAGACCTGCTGCACCAGCAATCAGTAACAAGGCCAGGACAATATATTTTCCAATATGACTGGCTGAGCTTGTAAATTCAGTCCAAAAAAGCTCAACAGATTGGGTTCTGTTTTCGCGATCAAATGCCAGTGCGCGCTCGATTGCTTGCCACTGGCGCTTCTTCATCCCCTGGATTTTTTTGGGTTTTAATTTTTGGCGTTTTGCCTCATCGGCATGCACCCGGTTAAAAGGATGGTCGCCGGTAAATAACTCATACGCAATGCATCCCAACGCATAGATATCATCACGGACATCCGGAGTTTTACCCTCCAGCATTTCCAGACTGGCGTAGGCAGGTGTCAATGCACCCAGGTTGCCCGCATCAAATACGGTACGGTCATCAATACTTTCTTCTCGATGTTCAACTTTCGCAACAGCCCGGGCGATACCAAAATCGATAACCTTGGCTATTCCTTTGTTGTTAACAAAAATGTTTCCCGGTTTGAAATCCGAGTGGATGATGTTTTGCCCATGGGCATAGATGAGTGCGGCAGATATACCTTCAATGATTTTAACCGCTTCATCCTGAGGCAAGCCGACACTGCGATGTTGCGCAATTAATTTATCGAGAGGTTTACCATCCAGGTATTCCATGGTCATAAATACGGTATCGCCATCCCGGTCAAAGTCATAGACCGTAACAATATTCGGATGGGCGATACGCTGGGTTTTGCGCGATTCACGCTGTAATGCAATAAACGCCTCAGGATGGGCTTTGAATTCATCAACCAGAACTTTGATCGCCACATAGGGATCGCGATCTTGCGCTTCTATTTTTAATAAATCCTTTGCCTTATAAACAACACCCATGCCACCGGCGCCCAGCAGTTCTTCCAGTACGAAGCGGCCTTTCAGAACGGTATATTTATCAATAGCGCCACTGTTGGCTGAAACATTGCCCGGCTTGGCTGGTGGCGGATTGGCTGCATTGATGCGTGTTTTTTCGTCCCGGGGTTCAGGCCGGGCATTGGGTTTGGCGGTAGCAGGTTTTTGCTGGGGAATAAAACGAGTCTTATCAGAAGATTGCTCTACAACTGGCTGCCGAGGAGACTGTATCCTGGTTCTCTCATCATCCGCTGCCGCTTTTTTAGGTTGGGCAAAGCGGGTTTTGTCATCTTCCTGGTTGGCACTTGAAGATGCTGGCTTTACTTGTGTTTTTTCGTTTTCGTTTGCATCGCTCATCATGGTTCTACCGCTACTTATCTATCCTATCCCTGCGTACTAAGCAGCAGACACTCGACCCGGGTTGCCTTTAACAACAATCACCGAAACATTATCCCTGGCACCGTATTCGAGGGCCTTTTCTAGCAATTGATCTGTACTTTGCTGGACATCGCGAATCGCCATTGACTGCACTATTTCCTCAGGAGGGACAGCATTGTAAAGACCATCGCTGCATAAAAGAAAGCTGTCACCCACTTGTGTGGTGAAAAGTGTCATATCAACATTGAGATGTGTTTCCACGCCGACCGCACGCGTAATGACGTTACGATTGGGATGGCTTTCACTTGCTTCACGACTGATCAAACCCAATTCGATCATCTCTTCCAACTGGCTGTGGTCGCGCGATAACTGCATCAGCTGCTGGTTGCGGAAGCGATATAACCTTGAGTCGCCAACCCACAAACAGGCACCAATCCGCCCTTTGATCACCATGACCACCACAGTGCTGCCCATGGTGCTGCCATCAAACATGATTTGCGCATACTCAAGCATTAACTGGTTAACTTCGATCAAACAATCTTCGATCACGTCAACACAATCGCTCAGGCTGGTGCAATCCTTAACAGCGGCAAGCGCATCAACAATTTTGCTGCTCGCAATATCACCTACCTTATGCCCGCCCATACCATCAGCAACAGCCCACAAACCAATTTCCGGTTTGGCCAAAACGGCATCTTCATTCACTGTGCGCACTGTGCCTACATCCGTTCGCACACCACTCACCCAGGTAATCGGGCGTCTATAGGTTGTATCTGTCATTACTGTCATACCGATCACGTGATGCTTTACATCGGGGTTGAGTGAGATTTAAGACTATAAGGTTCGTGCCAGCCTCTGGAGGTCCACTGACCATCAAGCATTGCGGCGATTCCGCGCAACGAAGGTAATCCACGTGTATAAAACAGGCAGGGTTCAACCAGTTGGGAACCGTAGGCCGTTGCCCAAAGTGAATAACTTACCAAATGCTCTTTACACACAGCATCCAGTAAAAATGGATATACGCTATCCATAGGTACCGTGTCATTTTCCAAATGAATCAAGGTGCCTTGCTTCTCTGGCACTGCCGGGCCGAATTTATAGGCGGAGTCTATTTCACATTTATGCTGGTTCAGTTCGACAGCCAGATCATCTATCTGCAATTGACCAGACAATGCTTTTAATGCGGCGTGCTCGATTACTTCATACCAATCATTTTGTTTAATAATATCAAATGGGTTGGCGCTGGCAGGAAGGCGCGCAGCAACAGAAAAAGGGAAGTAACGCCCTACCCTATCGACACTCGGTAACATAATTCCTGCCCAATGATTCCCATCAACCACGCCTTCGGATAATACAAAACGCCAAATCGGACTTGTTAAATAAACATCCAACCATGTTTCACCAATTTGCTCCTGGGAGCTGCCTACAAAACCTTGCAACCAGGCATCCCAGGCATTAATGAAATTACTCGGTAAGTTGCGATAGATAAAATCACCATGGGCAGGCAACTTACCAAACAAACCTACAGAATTGGTCGGGTTCATTTAAATTGACTCCGGGCAGCGGAATGATTCAAGCAAATCGTTTTTAAACGGATTGTGAATACTGGTTGCCCTGCCTTCATACACTATTTGTCGCGCAGGGCGAGTATCCCTGTTTGCACCGGTATCATGCGCAAACGTAATTAAATAGATATTGGATTGCGGTGTAGATTGGATAGAAGACGCATCCATTAAACGAAACCATGCCCAGGGGCCAGTAAATACCTTATCAAACTGGGAGCCTTTTAAATCTTCAAAAATCACACGAATACGGCGCGATTCATTTTGGCCCGACCAGGTTACCGACTTCCAGAATTTTGGTCCGTGATTATAGGTTAACCGCTGGTCCCCTAAATCCAGCGTAAACAGCGCATCCTCTTTATCCATCGTATATGGGCGCAGCTCCAGGCTGATGCTTGGTGTCTCGGGATTCTGGCGGAAAAATACATCGCGAATATTTGCTGCACGTTGTAACTGGTTAACAGTGGCTGATGAAAACCCAATGCTATAACCATCAACACTGCGGTTTGCCCAATTACTGCGTTTATCAATAAATGGATCAACAAATTCTTTTACAAATTGATCGACGGTACCTTGGGGTTTAAAGAAGCCACTAAAATCCAGCAGCGCAAGTTCGTCAGTAGATGCGCGGTTAAGCGGATAACGGCCAGCCAACCCTTGTGAATAGGTTTGGTATACGCGAGCGCGCCATTCTTTATTAACGTATTGATGCGCCGAGCGGATAATGACTTGCCATGCTTCATCCGATAATGATGTCAACCAACGCTGAACTGGCTCGGGCGTGGATTTTGCGTAAGCACGCAATGCAGTAACCGGATTGGCCGCACCGCTTTCATAACGGGCTTTTGCAATTTCAAACGATTTTTGCTCGATATCAGGAGACAGCGCAATTTCCTGCACAAATGTTTTTAAAGCTTCCAATTGCTGCATGGTGGATGAAATCGGTGCAGGCCCACGTTCAGATTGCTTGACCAACGCATGCAAATCACCGAAGCGCTTATCGACAATAGTGCCTTCAACATTGTCCGCTAGATAATTAATTGCCTTGCCTGCCGCCCCAGTGGTTACCTTATCTGCCGCTGCATCAAGTACCGGCGGCGTGAGCTGCGTGTTGGTTTTGGCAACATCCAAAATAGACAGAACTGGAGAATAAACCGGATCAACAAAAGTCCCCAAGGCTGTATTTAATTCATTCAAGCTCCCGAAGTTCGCCACATGCAAGGAGTTGTGAATGGTCATCCAGGTATTGCTGTAATCTGCTAAATAAAAATTCTTTACCTGCTCGCTTATCGCTTTAACATCGCGATTGATTAACGCCTGATTATCATCGCCGCCAAGCACCCATTCTTCGTCAACGACATCGCCAAACCATGGTGAGTCGGGTGATAGATCCAGGTTTTTATAACCCTGAATAGTAAATAACACGGGAATTGTCAGCGCAGACTGGTTTGCACTATCCATATTAAAAGTAGTGCGTACCGATTCACCGTAAAAATTAAGCACATTGACCATTTGCTTGAATTGCGGATCAGATTTGATACGGCTATAAATCCGCTGTGCAACCGGGATGCGCAATAAAATTGAGCGCGTTTGCGCGACCAGTGAAGCATTTAATTCCGATGACGGTATATCGTTCATTAACAGCGCATCGAGATGGCTTTGCAACTCGGCACGCCGCGTTGCATCACTGCTGTATTGTTTATCCCAATGGGTTTCAAACCAGGTTTTCAGGAGTGGTTTATCCATATGATCAATTGCATTGAACATCACATAGATGCGGAAGGTCTGGTATAGATCACCACCGGAATCACCCTGCTGAAGCACGCGCTCCAACGTGCGCATGAGTTGCGGTAAAAAAACGGTCGTCAATTTGTGCTGGTATAAATCATCTGCTTTTTTATCAACACGTCCGTCATACAAACCCATACCACTTAACCATGGATGGGCTTCTTTATCGTATACGCTGCTTGCCTTGGCAAGTGCATTAAGCGCGGGAAGGGCAGCACTGGCATCGGCATTCCAGCTACCGATTTTTTGCTCTTCAGTTTTGAAGATTGCTATTTGTTCCTTTACCTCGCCCATATACAAACTATTGCGTGTAACGCTGCCACTCCACAGCAACACAATTAACAATGTAACCGCCGCGATACCCGCGTAGGCTGCATTTTGCGACCAGCGCATCACGCGCTCGTAACGCATATTGGTGCCAACCAATTCAGATTCGGGGAAAATAACTTCGCGGAATAAACGGGAGATAAAAAAACTTTTTCCACGCTGGTTGGATGCCTGTACTGCATCCCGCGCAAAACCAAAGTTGGCCGATACCGATGTCATCAAACGATCAATCGGAGTTCCATCCTGCGTACCACTGGAAAAATAAACACCGCGCAAGTAAGGCTGAAATTGAAAACGATTTTGCGCAAAAGTACGCTTAACGAAAGTTTCCGCAATTTGATATAGGTTTTCCATTTGCAATGGAAAACTCTCAATGGCCGCACAACGCTTAACATCGCGCTCCTGCTGCATACGCCAAACCACACGATCATGCAGGCGACGCGATAATTTTGTCAGCTCCTGACCTAAAAAATCAAAATCAGGGCTTTGTGTCGGCTTAGGCGCATTCGGCAGGGAAACACCCCAGACTTGTTCCCGCTCCTCTTTACCCAAATCCTCAAAAAATTCACTGAAGCCAGATACCAGATCCGATTTGGTAAAGAGTAAATAAACCGGAAAACGAATTTCCAGTTTCTCCATTAATTCATCCAAACGCGTGCGAATAGTTTTGGAATGCAATAAACGCTCTTCTTCTGTCTGGATCAATAAATCCTGCAAGCTAATCGCAACAATAACCCCGTTAACCGGGCGACGACGGCGATTACGCTTGAGCAAATTTAAAAAACCTTCCCATGCGGAACTATCAACGACTTTATGGCTGTCCTGCGTGGTATAGCGCCCGGCTGTGTCAATTAACACAGCTTCATTGGTAAACCACCAATCGCAGTTGCGTGTACCACCAACGCCCTGCAATGCTCCCTTGCCAAACTGTTCAGCGAGGGGAAACTCCAGCCCCGAATTAACCAATGCGGTTGTTTTACCTGAACCAGGCGGACCAACAATGATGTACCAAGGTAATTGGTAGAGCGCTTTTTTCTTGCCCCTGCCGCTAAACTTCAGTTTATTCAGCGTATCCAGCGCCTGGCGAAAACGATCATTGATCTGCGCTATTTCATCCGCTGCCTGCTCTGAAGCAGCATCAGATTGCATATAGGAATTATTTTCTTGCAAATCAGCAACCAGGGTTTTATTGCTCCTGTTGGTCATCATTTGCAGACGTAAATTATTTAATCCCCAAAGCACAATAGCAGCCATGATAAGCAGCAAGCGAGTGACCGGGCTTGCCAAGGGTGCTTCATTATTTGCACCAAATTTAATCTGCGGACCGGCAAACCAAATCAACAATGCGACCAGCAGTAGTCCAATCACTGAGATCACTACCGGGTTAGTAAAAAATCGACCAATTTTATTCATATGATCCTGGATATTATTCAATTGTGCCTAAGCACTTAATCTGTTTGCGTCAGAGTAATTTGCCAGCATTTTGTTGATTGCAAATTACCCTGCTAAGGAGGCTGTTATTTATTTTTTTCGTCTACCACAAGGCCTGCAATTTCATCGGCAACAGGATTGGATGATGCATAGAGCCAATAGCGCAATCCGGAATAACTGAAAAATAAAACCGCCACCATGAGAGCGACCACCACCCACAAGGGGATGTATTCAGTTAATGGATTACGTGTGCGCCCCAAACCACCCCAGGATGGAGACAAGGTTCGCTCATAGTCTCCACGCTGACGGCGAATAATAGAAAATAATTCTTCGCGCACTTGGTCGAGAGCCTCTTTGCCGCGATTCATAAATCTGTACCTACCTTCAAAACCAAGGCTTAAGCAGATATAGAACAACTCAATCACTTCAAGGTTTTCTGAGGGTGACTGGCGCAGGCGATCCAGGATCAAAAATGATTTTTCACCGCCAGAAGTTTCGCCGTGGAAGACACTCAATAGCGTACGCTGCGCCCACGCACTTTCAGTGCCCCAGGGAGTATTCAATACGGCCTCATCCAATACCGAGCACATCAAATAACGCACCGAGAGTTGCACTTCCTGTTTCAGTCCAAGATCGCGCAACTGTGCTTCAAGCGTTTTTATTTCATTAATTAACCGCTGGTGTAAACCGCCCACATCAGGATGGCTCAATGAACTACGCGTTTTGGCAAATACCGCAATCAAGGTAGAGGCCGCCTTGACTATCGGATTCAAACCATGGCTGGTCTTAAAACTGGCGGCATTGGGATCAATCGGTGCACGACTATTGGCCGGGGATGAATAATGTGCAGCCTGTGGCTGTACCTGGGCAGGAATATCGCGCGCGCCTGCATTTCTAGCACCCGGCGTGGGGCGCATGCTAGTGCGATCACCGCCCGGCATGGGCTGTTTAAAAACCGTTTTATCTGAATCGTCCGTAGACATATAGCACTCCCTGTAGCGAGAGGTTGGTTAATAGCAATGAGGTATTGGATGTGAATTCAAAACCCGGCATCGAACGTTGTGCAAATATCAAAAACTATTGGCGGATGGCCCAAAACTCCATTTCAATTCCCGGGAAATCGCCCCCCAAATGCAGCGCAAATCCTCCCGACTGGGCAAGCTCCTTCCAAAAATCGCTGTGCCTATCCAGCTCAAAATAGGTATATCCCGACCGAAACGGAATTTGCCGGGGCGCAACAGGTAAGGGCCTAAGCGTAATGCCAGGCATAGCGGCATTCACCAACTCCCTGATTCGCTCAACCGGGCCAATTTTTATTTGCGCTGGCAAACGCGAGCGAACCATTTCTTCTTTCATATCTGCGCGAACCGCCAACACAAAGCTCGCAGTTTTAAGCAGCGAGCGATCCGCGATTTCGGAAACACGGATACCGTATTTTTTCTCCACCAATTGCAGCGATATTGCTGTCTGCTCGTAAACCATGGAGAGATATTCGCGCAACGCCGATAACACCGGCGTAAAGGTTTGCTGCAAATTATCATGCAAATACACAGGAAAAACAGGTGGCCGTTTTGTCTTGGTAACAAACGTGGCTAACTCCCCGGCGAGCTGCAACAAAATTGCAAAGAGGTCAGTAGGATGCAGCCCTTTTAATGAAGCCAAATGATTAACAAAAGGCTCGGCACGGTTTACCAGTTGCAACAGCATATAATCAGCAATCTCGGCAGTGCCGCCACGGCGCGCGTCCGCCAAACGGCCCGCAATTGATTCACCACGGTGATGCAACAATCCTCCCAATTCAGTAATAAAACTGGAGAGCTTGGGAACTGCGCGACAATCGAGGCATGTCGCCAGAAACTGGTCATCAAGGATAACGTTTTTATCTTCGCGCGCCTCAGATATACGCATCAATGCAATGCAGGCATAACCACTTAAATCATCACTGTCTAACATCAAACGCAGCCGCAATCTGGCGATAGCAATCGTATGGTCTTCACCGCCTTCCTGGGTAACATCACGCACAGGTAATTCCGAAGGGTAATACCTGGCCAATCCATAATTGTTATCTTTGGACAGGACATCAACCGCACCGGGGCGCTTTACCGGCACAGCTAAATAGACAAGCGTATTGTGCAGCCCGACAGGGACATCAATTACTGCGGGTGATTCATCGGCCATTGGAAAACTGAAAGGCGTTCCATCGGGAAATATACCGCTCGCCTTGATCAAGGAAATCTTGCCCAGCTTCAGCAACTGCTGATCTACTTCAAAATCTTGTATGCCCCAGGCATTGCTGCCATAGGCAATACATTTACGATCTATATATCGCTCTATATATCGGTCTTGTTGCTGGAAATGCTGGGGATTGAGAAACATTCCCTCTGACCATACCACTTTACTATCTAACGACATACGAATCCCACCGAATCATGTGGCAGCAACGCCAAAAGGAATTATTTTTTTACCAGAGAAATAGTTCTGCCAGAAATTTTTATAGTCGCTTTATTTTTGATGACATTATTTTCGGTCACCGGGAATATGACTTTATAAGTTGACCCTGGATACTGGGAAAACTCGGCATACACCGCAATCATTTTCGCACCCGGCTCCAGTACAAAACTTTCCGTGCGCGCGACACCCGGCAACAAGGGTTTCAATACTTGTTTGTTTACGATATCTCCACCAAAAATTTCTGTGTCGCGCTCATAAATATCCAGGAAATCAGCCTTATCAAATGCGGTCGACGATTTTAATTGATAGAAGCGAACAAACACCGGAGAGGGGCGCGAAGAATCATCAGGGTTGATATCCGAAGCCACTTCAAATGTGAGCTTCAAATCGGTATCGAGATTTAACACACCACCAACGCGACTCTTGGATGAGCTACAACCTGACATAAAAAAAGCCATGCCCAGGAATACAAACGCAACAACTAAACGAGCGGCAAAAGGGAACGCGGATGAAACAGGGTTATTGTAGGTCATTATTGTTGATCCTTTTTTCGTGCTGCCGCAAGGCGGCGTAGTTGGTCTTCATAGGCACTCACAAAATCACTGCCAAACAAGTGCTGAAATGAGGTTTCAATATTATCGACAAAACCAGAATAATATTCTGTATAGGAACTCCAGTATTTTGCTTTTTGCATCCCTGGAATTACGCCTCCACGCCCCTGCTTGTTAAAATTTTTCTCCAGGCCTTCGGGGTTAAACCGCTCCATCATACATTCAAATCCCTGCCGGATTCCGCCAATCATCGCAATCTGGTGCTCTGCAATTTCCTGGAACCCCTCCTTAAACGCCTCTACGGGTTTTTTATAGGCATTGGATTTTTTTACAAACATATTTTCAAGCGCGTCATCGACACTGACTGAAAACTTAAGCGGATTATTTTCCACCGGCTGGATAGTAGTAACATTCATACGGAATTCATTTTTAATGCTGGTGCGCGAGCGCAACACGCCCATCATCCCCTCAACGATTTCACGCATTAATTGGCCGGTCATTGTCGTAATCTCGGCAACATCCTTATCCGACAGGCGCGTAGCATCCAATCCCATCGCCTCAATGAGCGCATAATCAGGGCGCGCAGCTGCCGGCTGATTCACAACAGGTGCAACTTCTACTTTCTGCACAGGCGCCACAACAGGCGTTACAGGCGGAATTGTAACTGGAGAATCTGGAATTACCGGTGCAGCCTCAATGGAGGCAATGCGCTCAGCAAGCGGCTGCCGATCACCGCGCGGTTTTGGAACAGCAACATTTACAACAGGTTTAACCGGCATCACCGGCGGAACAGGTATATGAGGAGGAATATCCGCCAAGTGATCGTCAAATGGTTTTGCACCCAAATCGGAAAAATCATCTTCCCAATCTTCAGGGATTAAATTTTCCCTTGCAGCATCGGGCCACACCATTGCCTGATCCATATTTTGCGAAAGATCGACTTGGGCAAAATCCTGTTCAATACGCGGCGACGCAGTGCCAAAAATATCATCGATTGATGTGCTGGCGACTGGCGACATTTCACCTATAAAACCAGCACCTATAAAACCAGTGCGCGGCTCAGGGGGCTTATTGGCTTTGTCCCACATCGCCAATGGATCAAGTGGCTGCTCAAAAATGGGCGAATTATCGGCGCCAGATTGATGATCAAATGGATTGTCATAAATACCAGCACTGGGCATTGGGCTGGAAAAAAGGTCGCCATCATTATCAAATGGCGAACCTACAGGTGCAGCATCCGGCATGGAGACAGAAAAGCGATAATCCCCAATTTCAAAAACGTCACCATTATTTAAGCGGGATTTAACGCCCCTGCCGATAGGTTCGGGAGAGCCGTTGAGAAACGTACCATTGGTACTTCTATCAACAAGATAGTAGCCATCTACAGCCCAAATAATTTCGCAATGGCATGAGGATAAAAACTTGTCGGGATCAGGTAACTGCCAACTATTGGTAGTCGCCCGGCCAAAGGTGCCGCCCTGCTCATTGAATAAATGACTGGTTCTGGATACAGAAACGCCTCCCGGAGTTTTTACTAATGTAACCTGTAACGCCATTTGACCTTCACCCTTAACGTTCCATCCGGAGTAATGCATAATTTTCAACAAGTTATGATGCGTTTAATCAGTTTTGCATGCTGCATCACATTTGCATTTATCATAAATGTGAATGGTATCATGGCATTAAAACCTCATACCACCGCCAGATTTGTGACGCAATTCGCCCTGTTGATTATAACTTTTTATGCCAGTTCTTAATTTATGACCTTGATTGTGCTAGCGTGACCAGTCTTGAACTCAAAGTGCGGAACTATCGCAAAGTAATAACCTAAAAGATAGGGTCCTTAAGGCAGCGTTACACAGAAACCTTTAGCATCTTTGTTGATAAAACTTAAAAAAGGGATATGCACTTAATGGCATCAGCGCCTGTATTAGATCTTGCCAGCCTGCTGGCTCCCATTTCATCCGAACAACCAACCGGCATAGATTTGCGGCTGGACGCTTCACCATTGTCCAGTTACCAGACCATCAAAACAGCGCGCTACGCCGCCCGCGATGCAGAAAAAAATAACCTCTATAAAGAAGCGAACGGCGAAGCAGACGAGCACTGGCGAAAAATACTTTCTTTGGCGCCCGGATTATTAATGCGCGAGAGCAAGGATCTGGAAGTAGCGACCTGGTTAACCGAGGCACTGATCCGCCGCAACGGTTTTCAGGGAGTCAGGGATGCATTTGCATTAATAGAAGGACTGATAGAAAACTTCTGGGACCAACTCTACCCCCTACCCGATGAAGAGGACGGGATTGAAACCCGGGTCTCGCCACTCGCAGGCCTCAACGGCACCGCTAATGAAGGCGTGTTGATTGCCCCCATCAGAAGGGTTCCATTAACAGAAGGCTATTCACCGGGACCTTTTGCTTATTGGCAATACCAACAAGCGGTTGAACTGGAGCGGACAACCAATGATGACGCCCGCAACAGCAAGGCTGAAAAACTGGGTTTCACCCTGGCCGATATTGAGCGTGCAGTAGACGAATCAACACAGCAGTTTATTCTCGATCAGTTTGATGACATCAATGAAACCATCAACTACGCCAAAAAAGTTGAGGCGGCACTAGACCAACTCTGCGGCTCGGAATATGCGCCCTCCATGCGCGCCATTGTCAGCGCATTGGAAGAATGTCGCGCCGCACTCAACCATATAGCCAAGCACAAACTTCCTGTCGAAGCCGAGCCCATCATTGCAGTCGCTGAAGCAACTGCTACACCCGGCGCTAGCGCTGGCCAACCGGCCATAGCCAATGTCGCATCGGCATTGGTTTCGCGCGAGGCCGCCTTCAAACAACTGCTGGATATTGCCAAATTTTTTAGAACGACCGAACCACACTCCCCTGTTTCTTATGCGCTTGAAAAAGCAGTAAAATGGGGCAATATGCCGCTTGACGAACTCATCGTTGAGCTTATTCCTGACTCTTCGTCACGAAAACATTTCAGTGAACTCACTGGTGTTAAGACTAATGAAGATTAACCAAACCACCTAGCCAAAGAGGATTAGGGATTATGTCCGATAGCATCCACGATAAACTGAAACGCGTTAGAAAGCCCCGGGTTCATATCACCTATGACCTCGAAACAAATGGCTCTATCGTCGAAAAAGAAATCCCTTTTGTGATGGGCGTAATGGGCGACTATTCCGGTGACAACGCTGAAGGAAAGAAATCGCTTAAAGATCGCAAATTTTCACAAATTGATCGCGATAACTTTAACGACATCATGACCAAGGTAAATCCTCAACTGCGCATGAAGGTGGCAAACCTTCTCGAAAATGATGGCAGCGAAATGTCCGCCAACCTGGACTTCAAAACCATGGAGGATTTTGAGCCGCACAGAATTGTGGAACAGCTTGAGCCATTAAAAAAGCTCATGGATACACGCAACAAGCTCAGGGATTTGCTCACCAAAGCAGATCGCTCGGAAGACCTTGAAGCCATCCTTGAAAATGTTTTGAGTAACACCAACGCGCTCTCGTCACTGTCAAATGAGCTCGGCGTAGACAATGGCGGCAAAAAAGAGGATTAATTATGTCTAACCAGGAACAATTAGAAGGCCAACAGGCGGAAACGCAAGTTGCAGAACTGAGCTTTCTTGATCAAGCAATCAGCGCAACCAAACAAACATCCCGCGATGAAACTGAAGAGCTGCTCAGAACCTTAACCAGTGAGGCGATGAAAGGCACGGTCAAGTGGGACAAAAACCTGTCGGTCACCATCAATGCCGCCATCAAGGCCATTGACGACGCTATGTCCAAACAATTGGCAGCCGTAATGCACAATGAAAAATTCCAAAAACTGGAAGGCTCATGGCGCGGCCTCAATTATCTGGTCAGCAATACTGAAACCAGTGCCCAATTGAAAATCCGTATGCTCAATATCAGCAAAAAGGAATTGGGCAAAGATCTGGAAAAAGCAGTTGAGTTTGACCAAAGTCAGATTTTCAAAAAAATCTATGAAAGCGAATTCGGTACTGCGGGTGGTCAGCCTTACGCAGCATTAATCGGTGACTACGAATTTTCAACGCACCCCGACGATATTTCGCTGCTCTCAAAAATGTCCAACGTTGCGGCTGCCGGTTTCTGTCCATTTTTATCGGCCACATCACCAAAAATGTTTGGCTTTGATAGCTTTACTGAATTGTCCAAGCCGCGCGATCTTGAAAAGATTTTTGACTCTGCCGAATACATCCAATGGCGCAGTTTCCGCGACACCGAAGACTCTCGCTTTGTAACCCTGGCGATGCCTCGGGTATTGGCTCGCTTGCCCTATGGCCAGGCAACCAAACCGGTGGAAGCTTTTGGTTTCGAAGAAGTGCCACGCAGCAGTGATGGTCGCCATACTGAAACAGACCACGATGATTACTGCTGGATGAATGCTGCTTACGCATTAGGCACCACATTGACAAGAGCGTTTTCTGAATACGGCTGGTGTACAGCAATTCGCGGCGCAGAAGGTGGTGGCAAGGTTGAAGGCCTGCCCAGCCATACGTTTGTTAGTGATGATGGCGATACAGATCAAAAATGCCCAACCGAAATTGGTATTACCGATCGCCGTGAAGCAGAGCTGAGCAAATTGGGCTTCTTGCCGATGTGCCACTACAAAAATACTGATTATGCAGTGTTCTTCGGTGCACAAACGACTCAACGCCCGAAAAAATTTGATGACCCGGATGCAACAGCCAACGCAGCAATTTCTGCAAGGCTGCCTTACATCATGGCAACATCACGTATCGCACATTTCCTTAAAACAATGGCGCGCGACAAAATCGGCTCGTTCATGGAAGTGGGTGAAGCAGAAGTCTGGCTGAACCGCTGGATCAGCAATTACGTGAATGGTAGCGAAGGCGCCAGCGCAGAAGCTAAAGCCCAATACCCATTGCGTGAAGCGCGTGTGGAAGTTAAAGAAGTTCCCGGTCAACCAGGCGTTTACAATGCGGTTGTATTGATGCGCCCATGGCTGCAAATGGAAGAGTTGACGGCGTCCCTGCGCCTGGTAGCCAATATTCCAAAAGCGGGTTAACCCTTCTCCAGGCGAGTAGCTATCCAAGAGGGGGAAGATGCATCTTCCCCCTTCCTCTTTCAATAAATGGATTGTTGTTGTGTCAGCTCTTAACCACCAAGGTACATCAGCAGATAGCTCCCTGAATGCAAACATCGACTTGCTAGAGTCGCTTTATCAACGCAAAGCTTACATCACATCACTCGCCGGATTCCTTGCAGAGCCAGATCCTTATAAAGCGCTGGATTACTGGTTAAGTAATTTTGAAAATATAACAGCCAACACCAAAGCCGATGATATTTGTTTCATCATCAACAAGGCGATTGCGCATATTGACCACCTGATTAACGATCAGGTTAACGAATTAATCCATCATCCTAAATTGCAAAAGCTTGAAGCTTCCTGGCGCGGCCTTTGGTATCTCGTGGTCCAGGCCGATGGCAGCCGCAATATTAAAATTCGCTATCTGGATATCACCTGGGCCGAGGTTACCAAGGATATAGAGCGCGCATTGGATGTTGACCAAAGCCAGCTTTTCCAAAAAATCTACAGTGAAGAATATGGGACGCCGGGCGGCGAACCCTACGGTGCCATCATTGGCGATTATGAAATCAGCCACAAGCGATCACCGCGCCATCCCCACGATGACATTGCAACCTTGACGGGATTGGGCCAAATTGCCGCTGCGGCATTTGCCCCTTTTATCTGTTCGGCGTCCAGTGAATTTTTTGGCCTGGATTATTTTGCCACCTTGGGAATGCCAATAAACTTGCACAGTATCTTCGCGCAAACCGAATATATTAAATGGCGCGCGCTGCGTGAAAAACAGGATAGTCGCTTTATTGGTTTAACACTGCCACGCATTTTAATGCGCGAGCCTTATCGCACCACACCGGGAAGTTACAAAGGTGTTTTCTTTTACGAAAAATCCAATCATGAAAACCAGGCTGCCTGCCAATTGTGGGGAAATGCAGCCTATGCATTCGGTGGAGTACTGATTCGCGAGTTCGCTAACGTTGGCTGGTTCGGCCATATCCGCGGAGTACCGCGCGATCAAATCGGCGGAGGCTTGTTGACCAATCTGGCGAAAGTCAGTTTTGCCACTGATTCACACGACATTGCCTGCAAGCCATCAGTTGAAGTGATTATTACCGATACTATGGAGCGGGAACTGAGCGACCTTGGGTTAATGCCCTTGTGTCATTGCTATGACACTCCCTACAGTGCGTTTTACAGCAACCAATCGGTGCAGCAGCCGCGTAATCGCCTATCGCGTACAGAAGATATCAACGCAAAACTGTCGGCAATGCTACAGCACGTGTTATGTGCTTCTCGTGTAGCGCATTACTTGAAAGTCATGATCCGCGACAAAATTGGTTCGTTTATTACCGCCGATGAATGTGAGCGTTTTCTAACTGAATGGTTATTTAAATACACCACCGGGCGAGATGACCTGGAGTGGGAAGAGCAAGCCCGTTATCCGCTTCGCCAGGCATCGGTGAAAGTGACGGAACACCCGAATAAACCCGGACAATATCTTTGCGTGATTCATTTAGTTCCCCACTACCAACTTGACCAAATGGTCTCGGAGTTGGAACTGGTGACCGAACTACTGCAAACAAGTTAAAATAAACTCGCTAACAACAGGATGCACTTCAGCAATGCGAATCGGGAAAAAACAGGAATTGCGCCCATCGATTCTGGATCGGTTGATGGATGATGAACCGCACATTCAAATCGAACAGGATAAAAACCGGACGCAGTATTTGCGCGAATTGCGCAATAGCGTTAAACGCGATTTGGAAAACCTGTTAAATACGCGCTACAGAATGCAATCACCGCCCGAAGAGCTCAAGGAACTGGAACTATCAATATTGAATTATGGCTTGCCAGATCTGGCGACCGTCAACATTGCAGACATAGAGAAAAAAAGGGCGTTCACCAAAAATTTGGAAAAAACACTCCGAGCATTTGAGCCCCGGTTTAAATCGGTCAAAGTTATCCATATCGATAATAAAGATACCACTGACCGCACACTCAGATTTCGTATAGATGCAACACTTCATGCAGATCCTGCACCCGAAGTTATTATTTTCGATTCCGTTTTAGATCCGGTATTTAGAACCGTAAAAGTAGAAGAATCAAAACATGGCTGATGAATTACTTCCCTATTACGAAAAAGAGCTCGCGTTTATCCGGCAGATGGGTGCCGAATTCGCCAAAGAACATCCTAAAATTGCCGGCCGATTAGGTGTCAGCGCGGATACCATTGAAGACCCCCATGTCTCGCGCCTGATTGAAAGTTTTGCCTATTTAAATGCGCGCATCCAACATAAATTGGATGACGATTTTCCCGAGCTGAGCGATGCCCTGCTCACAACTTTGTTTCCGCATTATCAGCGCCCGATTCCATCAATGGCGATAGTGCAACTAGTCCCGAACCAGGATCAACTGGAAGCAAGTTATGAATTGCCCGCTCAGACACTCCTGGAAACAGAACAATTCCAGGGTGAAAATTGCCGCTTCACCACAGTTTACAACACCGAGCTTTTACCCCTGGTTGTTAAAGAGGCGAGTTTGGTTGGCCGCCCCTTTGCAACACCCGGAGCAAATTCCGTTCGCGGCGCAGGCGGGGTGCTTCGCTTACGCCTTAAAACATTTAATGATGCTATTAACCTTCATGAATTACGCCCGAATCGCTTACGCTTTTATTTGAAGGGACAATCGCAACATATTCATCCGCTTTACGAGATGATCCTCAATGAATGCCAACAGTTAGTACTGGCAACATCCGAGACTGACATCAAACCGATTTTTTTGGGAAAAAATTGCATTAAAGCAGTGGGCTTTTGCGATACACAGAGTTTACTGCCCTATCCTGCCTCTTCTTTTGCCGGGTATCATTTATTGAGTGAATTTTTTGTCTTCCCGGAAAAATTCATGTTCATTGATATCGAAGGCTTGGCTGACTATATTCCGGGTAACGCTACAACAGAACTGAATTTATATCTCTATTTAAATCGTTCAGATGTGGAGCTTGAGCACAACATCAATGCAAATACATTTGTATTGGGATGCACGCCCGTCATCAATTTGTTTAACCACAAAGCCGACCCGATTAAAATCGAGCATACCCAGCGGGAATATCAGGTTATTGCCGATGCCCGCCGTCCAACAGGTTATGAAATTTATTCTATTGATAAAGTCATAGCAAGCAGTGCAGCCGGAGTGCAGGAACAGTTCCTGCCGTTTTATGGACTTAAACACGAACACCTGGATTTGCAGACACAATCATTCTGGTTTGCGGCGCGTAGGCACGCAAAACTTGGCTATGGCGAGCGCGATGAAGGAACTGATTTATTCCTCAGCCTGGTCGATTTGAATTTTAATCCAAACCTGCCGGAAGACCGGACGCTGATCCTTGATACCACCTGCAGCAATCGCGATTTGCCGGCAAAGCTGCCATTCAACCTTGAGCAACCAAAACTTCAATGTGTGAATGCGGCACCACCCTGTGAAAAAATTCGTTGCCTTACCCAGCCATCCGTTGCCATTCGTCCGCCACTGAGGGACGGTGCGCGTTGGCGATTGCTGTCGCATTTAAACCTCAATCATTTATCGATTACCGGCTCGCGCGACGCCACTGATGCATTAAAGGAAATTTTACGTCTTTATAATTTTAAAGACTCCTCCGCGACCAGGGCACTGATTGACTCCATCCAATCGCTAAGTGCCAAAGGGGTGAATGCACCACTCAATATTGATGGCAGGGTAACCCTATGCCGCGGCATTGAAGTTGAAATTGAAATCGATGACTCACAATTTACAGGTAGCAGCAGTTATTTGTTTGCCACCGTACTGGAACACTTTTTTGGACTTTATTGCTCGGTTAATTCGTTCACCCGGCTATTGGTTAAACGCAAAAATAAAGAAGGCTATTTAAAGAAATGTCCTCCACGAGCTGGCGACAAAATACTTCTGTAGTTAACTTACTGCAAAAAGCACCGCATGAGTATGGCTTTTTCCAGGCTGTACGTTTGCTGGAGCGCGCAGTATTGCTTAGCGAATCGTCCCGGGTGCCTGAACATTATCGAGCCCCGAAACACAATCCAGTTGCGTTGTTTGTGCCGCCGTCGACTGAACTGGTGCGATTCAAAACGCGCACCTCACTTAGTTTTCCCAACAATGAAATTTTTTCTATTGCATCGGGTGCAGAGCAATCCTCTGCAATGCCATGGGAGATGCAAGTTAATTTTATGAGTTTGGCGGGCAGTATTGGTGTATTGCCCTATCACTATACGGAACTGATATTACAGCGGTTAAAACAAAAAGATGAGTCGCTCCTGCAATTCCTGGATCTTTTTAACCACCGGACAGTTTCGTTATTCTATCAAGCGGGCACCAAATACTCGTTGCCTATTGAGTATGAGCGCAAGAAGCTCAATAGCAATATTAAAAAGAACAAATCAACTTCATCCCAAGCGTTATTGTCCCTGATTGGTTTGGGCACCCAGGGTCTTACGGAAAGGTTACACATCAAGGATGAATCATTATTATTTTACAGTGGCCTTTTAACCCAAAAAATCAGGACATCTTCAGGACTTAAAAAAATACTGTCCGATTATTTTGACTTGCCGGTAAGGATCCAGGAATTTGTTGGCCATTGGCAAGAGCTCATTCCCGATATCCGCACGCAGCTTGCATCAAAGCTGGAACCCAAAGGACTCAATGCATCATTAGGGCAATCGGCGATGCTGGGGGCCAGGGGTTGGATCGCGCAGGGAAAAATCAGGATCTTGCTTGGCCCATTAAATAAAGACCAGTTTTATCGTTTTGCACCTGGAACAAAATCACTAACAGCAATGAATGATATGGTGCAATTGTATTTGGGCCTGGAACATGATTATGAGTTTGTGATTGAAGTAAAGCGCGCAGACTTGCCCAATAAAATTATGCTCAATACCAAAGCACCGCCCATTTTAAACTGGAATACCTGGCTATCGACCAGTGAACAAAAAAGTGCTGCCAATGCCAATGAAACATTAAAAATTACCGTCTCAGCCAAACGTTCGTCTTGATAGTCGCAATCAAACATTCAACATTTATTAATTAAACATCTACTAATAGTTGTTAAGGATAGGATAGAGCCATGATTAATATCGATCTCAAATCACTCGTCGTAAAACTCAATGAACAATGCCGCAATGCACTGGAGGGCGCTGCCGGCTTGTGTTTGTCGCGCACCCATTACAATGTTGAGATAGAACATTGGCTGCTCAAACTACTCGAAATTCCCGATAGTGATATTTTGGTTGTACTGGAAAAATTCGATATTAATATTGGCAACCTTGTCCGCCATCTCAACCGCGAACTGGATGCGATCAAAGCCGGCAATTCGCGCGCGCCCGCCCTATCACCCACGATTGTTGACCTTGCTAAAAATGCCTGGATCCTCGCCTCTGTTGAATATGGCCATAATAAAATTACCTCCGCCCATATATTGGCGGCATTGCTGTTAGACGAAGGGTTGCGCCGCGCAACTGAAGCCACCAATGGCGAACTTAAAAAAATTGTTCCCGAGTCATTGCGCGAAGTTATTCGCGGCATCATTGGCACCACTGGCGAATCAAAACTTGCCGATAAAGGTGATGCTCCCAGCGGAGACAACGCTACATTTGCAGCGCCAAGCAAAACTCCCGCGCTGGATAAATTCACCGTCAATCTCACTGAAGCAGCTAAAAACGGCAAGATTGATGCAGTGTTAGGGCGCGATGATGAAGTGCGCCAGATTGTTGATATCCTCATCCGTCGCCGACAAAACAACCCCATCCTCACCGGTGAAGCGGGTGTGGGCAAAACTGCTGTTGTAGAAGGTTTTGCTTTGCGCATTGCCTCGGGCGATGTGCCCGACCAATTAAAAAATGTCACTATCCGCAGTCTGGATTTAGGTTTATTACAAGCGGGTGCGAGCGTAAAAGGCGAATTTGAAAATCGTTTAAAATCCGTTATCGCTGAAGTTAAAGCATCACCCGAACCCATCATTATGTTTATTGATGAAGCCCATACCTTAATCGGCGCAGGAGGAAAAGAAGGTCAAGGCGATGCAGCAAACTTGCTGAAACCAGCGCTGGCTCGAGGTGAATTGCGCACCATCGCTGCCACTACCTGGGCAGAGTATAAAAAATATTTTGAACGCGACCCGGCACTGACCCGTCGCTTCCAGGTGGTAAAAATCGAAGAGCCCGACGAAGAAAAAGCCATCAATATGATGCGTGCTATTTCCGAGATGCTACAAAACCATCACCGCGTACGCATTATGGACGAAGCGATTGTCGATTCAGTGCGCCTGTCCAGCCGCTATATTACGGCGCGCCAGTTGCCCGATAAATCTGTGAGCCTGCTGGATACTGCCTGCGCCCGTGTTGCGCTGAGCCAAAGCTCAACACCGGCAGCAATTGAAGATACACGCCGTCAAATTGTTCAATGCACAGCAACGATTGAATCTCTCGGCCGCGAAAATGCTTCCCATGGCAATTATGCAGAGCGATTGTCCCAGCTTGAAACTGAAAAACAACAACTACAAACCCACTTGCAAGAACAAGAAGCCCAATGGCATGTGGAATTGGAAAAAGTAAAAGCAATCCAGGCGCTGCAAAAACAAATCGAAGATGATTTCCACGCGCGTCAGAAAAATAAAGAAGCGGGCAATTTATTAAGCGAGGCTGATTTGGCCGAATTGCGCAAACAACTGGATTCATTGCGCGAAGAGCTTGCAGCACTGCAAGGTGAAACTCCACTTATCCAGGTAAATGTTGATAGTCAGGCTATTGCGGAAGTAGTCGCTAATTGGACTGGCATTCCCGTAGGTAAAATGGTATCCAACGAAATCAAGGCAATCCTTGATTTACAAACCGCGCTTGGCGAACGGGTTATCGGTCAACCTCATGCATTAGAAGCCATTGCCCAAAGCATTCGCACTTCACGCGCGGGTTTAACAGACCCGCGGAAACCTATTGGTGTGTTTTTTATGGTTGGCTCCAGCGGTGTGGGTAAAACCGAAACTGCACTGGCGTTAACCGACATCCTGTATGGCGGTGAACAAAATATTACCGTCATCAACATGTCTGAATTTAAAGAAGAACATAAGGTATCCATGTTGTTGGGGTCACCACCCGGTTATGTTGGTTATGGTGAAGGCGGTGTGTTGACCGAAGCGGTAAGACGCAAACCTTACAGTGTGGTGTTACTCGATGAAATGGAAAAAGCGCATCCCGGTGTGCAGGATATTTTCTACAACTTGTTTGACAAAGGCACCATCAAAGATGGCGAAGGCCGCGATATCGATTTCCGCAACACGGTTATCATCATGACCTCCAACGCGGGTGAAGAACACATCCGCGCCATGTGTGCAGCGCAGGAAGAGCGCCCGGATCCGGAAGTATTGCTGGATAATTTCCGCCCGCAATTATTGCGTTACTTCAAACCGGCATTCCTTGGTCGCAGCACAGTAATCCCTTACTACCCGCTCAGCGATGAAGACTTGATGAAGATTTGCATCATCAACATGAATCGCATCAAGAAGCGTGTTAAAGGCCACTACAATGCTGACTTTACTTACGATGAAGACGTGTTGCTGCACATACTCGCCCGCAGCCAGGAGGTAGATACGGGCGCGCGCAATATCGAAAATATTTTAACCCGTACCTTGTTGCCTGCATTAGCGGCCGAGTGCCTCGGAAAAATGGCTAACGGCGAAACTATTAGTAGCATCCATGTGGGCGTTAGCGAAGAAGGCCAGTTTAATTACCAGATTGTGTAAATAAACATGCCGTCAGCGATATTGCTGGCGGCATTACTGACAAGATTGTTAACCGGTTGAGATAGTTTTTAATATCCTGCACTTTCACTGCCATAAATACTGATCCCAATTGTATGAGGGATCCGGCAGAAAAAATTGATCCAATATCGCTATTTATTTTTCAATGCTATCAACACGTGTGATTGCCAATGACTTTCTTAAATAAAATTACCCAGATTTTTTTTGCCATCACGCAAGGCCTAATTGCCAAACATAAGCGGCTTTTTTTGCTGTTGGCATTATTGTTGGCGCAACATAGCTATTGCAGCAGTGTACCAACTTCATCTCCATCTATAGATACGCTCTTTGCAACCGCAACCTCAGCGGCCTATCAGGATCTTACCCGGGAGCAAACGGCAGGGGAAAAAACTACCGACCTGGACCAGATTATAAAATTATCCAGCGCAGCCAAAGAAACGAACAATACCGCCACAGCAATGGCTACCATTGTGCGCAACATGCCTGCGATTTCCCAGCAAATCACCTCGCCCAAGGTGCAACAAATTGCTGCATTGGCCCTATCCCTTCATGGAATGGATGTTGCGCAAGCGCTACTGTCCCAGGCCCAAGACCAGGGAGATAATTTTAGTGAAGCGCGCATCACCTTTGAAATAGCCAAGTACGATGCAAATGAAGCACGCTGGGCCGAGGTGATAAGACTGTTAAAAAATTCAGGCATTATTGAGAGCCTTGCAAAAGAAGATGCCGCTGAAGCAAATTTATTGATTGGCACTGCGCTGCAACAACAAAAAAAGCACCGCGAAGCCATGACTTATTATGAAAAAATCAAACCGGGTTCACCCCACTACCGTATCGCGCAATTGAATTATGCTACCGCCAACATACGCCAGGATTGGTGGACTGATGCCCATTTGGCAATTCAAAGTGCGCTCAAAATCAACGGGCAAAAAAAAGATGAACTGGATTGTCGCCTTTATACAGTATTAGGTTTCTCCCAGATCCAATATGGCTTTTATCGCGATGCACGGGAAAGCTTCCGCAATGTCACCCTCACCAGTAGTTATACCAACCGGGCATTACTTGGGTTGGGTATGGCAGCCCTGCACCAGGAAGATTTTATTGGCGCGCTGAGTGCGTTCAATCATCTGCGGAGCAAACAAGAGGATGATATTTCAGTCGCTGAATCCTATTTGCTCAGTGCATTTGCACTGCGCCAGCTTGGCCAGCATGATGAGGCCATGGCGGCATATCAAGAAGCGGTTACCTATTACCAGCAATTAGAAAAAAAACAATCTGCCGCCTTTGCGAGCCTGGCAAACAGGCCAATCAATTTACAATTGAACGACAGTATTTTTATCCGGCCGGAAGCGCGGCATAACAAACAACTGCATAGCTTATTTGAAAAAATGGGTGTGATTAGCAGCCTGCTCACCCAACCACTATCCAGCAGCCGAATCAATGCACTTACAAGCGTGAAAACAACACTTGAAAAAGACTACCAAACCCTCGCGCAAAAAATCCTGGCGAAGGAACAAGAGTCGATTCAAAGTTATTTAAGCCAATCACAATTTGGCCTGGCAACACTTTACGACGGAAAGTAATCCGATGCGCCTATTTATTTCATCCACCATTATTACTTTTTTCCTATTGCTGATTGGTTGTAGCTCTACCGAACAGCAAGAGGCTACTTTGCGTGACCTGGATATCCAGTCCTCTGAAAAAGGAGCTGCACCGGTATTTGTTAAATCGAAAAGCGAAGCTGAAGTTAAAAAAGCCTATAGCGATTACCTCAACTCTGCATCTTCACAAGAAAAAGGACGGCGCGCTGCCATGGGCCGTTTGGCAGAACTGGAAATGGCTGAATTAAATAAATTGGATGACTCGCGCGGAAATGCGCAAGGCAATACTGACATCAGCCCTGCCTATCGGGAATCCATCCAGCGCACTATCACATTATTATCGGCATCATTGACGGAATACCCGGATGCAAAAGATAACGACCGGATCCTTTATCAATTAGCACAAAATTATGAAAAACTGGATTTGCCAGATGAATCGCTGAATGTGTTGACACAACTGGCGACTCAATTCCCGCAATCAACTTATTATCCAGAAGCCCAATTCCGTATAGCGGAACACGCCTTTATTACCGGCGATTACTTAACCGCAGAAAGCGCTTATTCGGAGGTTCTTTTTACCGCCGGTGAAAATGAGTTTTATGAGCGCTCATTATTGAAGCGGGGCTGGTCGCGCTATAAACAAGGACTTTTTTCTGAAGCAACGGAAGATTATGTCGCCACTATTAAACACAGAAAGTTTGGCAGCTATCAAACCTTGAAAGGAAATGAGAAAGACGATTTTGATGAGTATTTTAGGGCGCTCGCATTGGCCACGATTAACCTGGGCAATACTGATGTACTCAAAGATTATTTTACTGATCCATCTGAATCCGATTACCTCTACCAGGCTCACCAGGTTATTAGCTCACTCTATGTAACGCAACAGCGTTACACTGAAGCCAATAAAACACTGGATAATTTTATTGCCAGCAACCCCAAGTCTGACCAGGTACCAGAAGCTTACTTGCAACAAATTGAAGTATTTAAAAAGGCCAATCTCAACGTGCAATTTACTGCGGCGATGGAAGAGTTTTATGCCCGCTTTAATAGCATGAGCCCCTATTGGAGTGGCAAGGAAAATACCCAGGCCTATGACAATGTAAAAAAATCCATGCGCGACAATATGCTGCTGGTTGCCGATGCCCAGCAGCAGGAATATCGGAAAACAAAAAAGCCGGCTAATTTTGTATCGGCAAATGAATGGTACCAACGCTACCTTAGCCAATACCCTTCCTATGCACGAAAAGATAAAGTCTACACCGCTTATGCTGAATTACTGGCAAACCAGGGTATGAATGCAGAAGCGCTTGGTTATTTTGAAAAAGCAGCCTATGACGGCGATATTGTTCTCGATAAGGAATCGGCCTATGCCACGATTGATTTGACTGACAAGCTGCATAAAGCCCATCCTGAAAATCCACGCTGGCTTGACTTGCACCTAACCTATTCATTGCGCTCTGTTCAGTTGTATCAAACCGAACCGCGCTACCAGCAAGTCAGCCTGCATGCGGTGGAGCTTGCTTACAATAACAAGCGCTATGCAGACGCTATCGCATTCGCTGACACTATCTCGGGTACAGCTGCCGAGAATATTCGCAGCGAAACAAATTACATTAAAGGCCTTTCCTATTTAAAATCAGATAACCCGGCAGAAGCTGAAAAAATCTTTGCCGAACTCACTGCATCTGCAAAAAATGCAGCGGACAAAACACGTTTCAGCAATAGCCTAGCCCTGGCGATTTATCAACAGGCACAAGCTGATGCGCGCAACAATAATATCGACGGCGCCATTACCCATTACGCGCGGGTTGCTCAGCAAACCAGCAGTTCGGATATTGCACCTGACGCGCTCTACGAAGCGATTAACCTGTCGGTTAAAAATGAGCGCTGGAATCTGGCAGTAGCCAACATTGAACTATTCCAAAAACAATATCCCAAACACAAACTCTACCAGGACGCGACACGGCAGTTATCTACCGCGTATATAAAACTGGGGCAAGATGATCGCGCCGCTGTCGTATTTGAAAAAATTTCAGCGCAGGATGATAACCAGGATGTAAAAAGGGCTGCGCTCTGGCAAGCGGCAGAATTGTATGAATCAAAAAGCAATTGGCCGGATGCTATTCGTGCCTATAACACTTATGCCAGTACTTACCCCACGCCTTATGCACAATATCTGGAATCGATGAATAAACTTTCCCTACTCTATACAAAACAAAATGCGCAGGATAAAGCCACTGTCTGGCAACAAAAAATTACGACTACCGATAAACAAACAGTAAAAAGTTACAAAACAGACCGGACCAACTTTATTGCGGCCAGTGCTGCCCTGTCATTGGCAAAAGCGCAGCAAAGTAAATTTGAGAAACAGCGTTTGGTAGAACCCCTGGCGCAGAATCTGCGCGACAAGAAAAAATTCATGCAGGATTCTATCGCCCTGTTTGGTCAGGCCTCTTCGTACAATATTGCCGAGGTCACTACGGAAGCCACCTATGCCATCGGAAAAATATACCAGGTATTTTCAAAATCGCTGCTGGATTCAGAGCGCCCCAAAAACCTTTCCGATGAAGAACTGGAACAATACAACATTCTGATTGAAGACCAGGCCTTTCCCTTTGAAGAAAAAGCCATTGAATTTTATGAAATCAATATGGCGAGAACGGCGGACGGTACCCAAAGTCCATGGATCAAACAGAGTTATAGCGAATTGCAAGTGCTATTTCCTTCGCGCTACCAACGCCAGGGCAAGCTCAACATTTACCGTGGGGCAGCCCAATAGGATAAACCCCAGCAAGATAGAAATTGATGAATACATTTACCCAACGGGTTACAGAGTGGATAGCAATGAAACTTATAGTTAAACAATTACCCCGACACAGCTTATATATGCTGCTCGCAATCGCGGGGTTATTTATCGGCGGATGTTCAACAGGGCCGCAATCAACCGGTGATGTACCTGCAATCAGCGCAAAAGCCGCTCCCCTTGCCGAGAAAGATCGCGCAGCCTATGCCAGCGCATTGGCTGACCTGGAAAAAGGCAATGCAAAAGAAGCTGCCGCATCGCTCACCAAAATTGCCAATGCCAATCCGGGTTACCTTGATGTATGGATGAACCTTGCAATTGCGAACTACAAATTAAAAGATATCCAGTCAGCCAAACGCGCAATTGTGCAGGCCAACAAACTGCAACCTACTTCGGCTGAAATTAATAATATCCGGGGGCTTATCAGCGCAGAAGATGGTCAGTATAAGGATGCCGAGCATCTATACATTGCAGCATTAAAATTGGATCCTAAAAATGCCAGTGCGCATTACAACCTGGCACTGCTGTACGATGTTTATTACCAGGATCTGGAGCAGGCAATTTCACACTATGAAAGTTACTTGTCCCTCTCCAACCAAAAAGATGAAGAAACAGAAGCCTGGAAAGATGAGCTGAAACAAATATTGCTCCGCAGGAATTCCCAATGAAACCATGTAAATTGATAAAAGAAAATAACCTGATGAAAGCACCAAAATTATTGCTGCTCTGCCTTGGCATTTCATTATCTGTGTCAGCCAATAATGGCATAGATGCCGAACGTTTAGCCGCTGATGAGAGCACACAGGAATTGCCCAAAATTTTGTATGTAGTGCCCTGGAAAGACAGCAAAAATGTTAAAGCGGCCAATCCAAAACTTGTCTTGCATGACTTGATGGGCGATTTATACGAGCCGCAATTAGCATCTGATTGGGAATAAATTCCTGCGCATATCTATTCAAAACAGGTTGCGCAGGATACCAATACATGGCGCCCATTGTGCTCACTGCGAATGGGGCGCGGTTGTTTATCGACAACGGTCATTGCACGGTAGAGCGCATTTTCTTTCATGATGGTAAGGCGCTCGTGCTCTGCGGGATAACTCCAGGGATCAAGCCCCCCCTGGCCAATAAAAGCATTTTTATCAATTGTAATTGTCTGCACGTGTAGAAGTTCATGCAGCAGCGCATCGGCGGGCGATGCAATGCAAAATGGTTTTTGCTCATCGCATTTATCGTAAAACTTCAACTTTGCCCCGGAACGGGGATCAAAAAAAACGTCGACTGAATCTATATCAAGGCGCGAACCTTTGATATTCGTTTGAAATGTATGGGGCGCGTACCTGAGCGTCCATTCTGTCGCCGCAATTGAAGTAATCAACTTTGTCGCCGCCGGATAGCGCGCGTAGTAACGAGCCAGGTCATGGATATCCTCCAGGATACCGGGCGGATATTTTTCAATGTCATCCAGGTGTTCAAGTAAAATTTTTGCCAATCCCTGGCTCACCAGTGAATCCTGTATTTGATCCAGCAATTTCCCCGTGCGTGAAACTGGCTCCCCCTCCTGTGACAACGTCGAATCGGCATATTCAGGTGAAATTAAATTAAGGCTTAAATTTCCTTCATCGGCCATTGCACCCGTTGTCGACATGCCCATCACCAGGAACACAATCGAGAGATATTTTTTGCGCCGACAATCGCGTACCGTTTCTTCTGCCGCACGCCTATCCGCTTTCAGGCTAATTCCATGGCGCTCAGCATAGGATTTCAGCTGGGCAAAGTAATCCGGATGGGTTTGCGCTAATGCCGGTGCATGAACATAATGAGGCACCCCATCAATTACGCAGGCATGGACAGGATGGACATTGCTCGGGGTGGTTTTATTCTTGTTAAAGAGTCCTTGGCCAATATCAGTCCAATAATCGAGGGTCGTTTTTAACATTATCACCTGCCCTTTCCATTGTTATTAAGCTAATGAGACTGGATATCGGAAATTAATAGGTCACACACTTAATCATAGAAGGTTGAATTGGCGATGATCGAATGAATCGGCCGTAAAAATTATTTTGTTAAGCAAATAAGGAATAACGGTTGGTCGTGACTTTCTTTCAGGATGAATGGAAAAAGTATTACCAAATATGTATCTGGTTTAAGCAGCAGCGGTAAATATTTTTATTAATTACTCCTTCATATCGGCTAGCCAGGCTGTTCCCAACGCCTCCACTTTTTCCAGATCATACTGGCGCAGTGCATTCATTAATTGTTGATGCCGCTGCTTGCCGAGTTGTTCGACACTTAACTCACTGATAATTCTTTTACTGGCACTCATGTCACCACCCGCAGCAGAGGCAACCAACTGCTTCAATACTGGTTTGATAAGGGTTAAATCAATTTGCATATCCTCAAGCATATGTGTAGCAACAGTGGATTCAGCGGCCGCATCAAAATGAACCTGCGCGTGGCGTTGCAAGGCGGTAAAGACATCGTCAAATGCGTAGGGTTTGCCGATGAATTCCTGGAAGCCTTGGGAGAGATAATAAGTGCGCTCATGCTCAAGGCTGGAAGCAGATACCGCCACCATAGGTGTAGTGTGATAAGCCGGTAGTGCGCGCAAGCGACGCAGCATTTCCAACCCATTTAAATGGGGCATGCGAATGTCGGTAAACACAATATCAAACTGTTGCGCCTGGCACATTGCAAGGCCTTCGCGGCCATCGTGCGCAGCGTAGGTTTCGCAGCCGATTTGTTGCAGCAAATCGACCAGGATTTCGCAGCTGGCCGCATCATCTTCCACCACCAATACCTTGCATTGTGTACCGGGTTGCAACCGCTGGATATGCTGTTGCGTATCGCGCGAATCCAACACAACATTTTCATTGACCAGGGGCAAGCGCAAATGCGCAAGCGTGCCCTGCCCGAGGATACTGGAGAGATGCAAGCTGCCACCCATTCCTTCAGCGAGATGGCGCGAGAGCGTGAGGCCAAGGCCGGTGCCGCCGGCATCTTCACCCGCTTGTCCCTGTTTAAATGCAGCAAACAATTCCGCCAACTCCTGCTCGGAAATTCCGGGGCCGGTATCGCCAATCACAAATTCCACTTCGCTGGTGAGATGGGCAACATACAAACTCACGCTGCCCTGCGGAGTAAATTTAATCGCATTGCCCAACAAATTTAATAAAATCTGGCCGATCTTCTGGCGATCGCCTTTGACGATATAGGGGGATGGCAAATCTACCTGGGTAATTAACGTCAGGCCTTTATTTTGTGCGCGCTCGGCCATGATCGTTTTGATATCGGCAACTTCCTGGTGTAAATCAAAATATTCCTTGCGCAGATTGAGCACGCCCGATTCAATTTTTGATAAATCCAGTACATCATTTATCAAACCCAACAAACGCTGGCTCGACACCAGGATTAATTGCAAACGCTCGCGCTGGTTGCCGGTAAATTTTTCGTCGCGCATCAGCAATTGCGTGTAACCCAATACGGCATTGAGCGGCGTGCGGATTTCATGGCTCATATTGGCAAGGAAGCGGCTTTTTGCGCGGGTCGCTTCTTCCGCGACTTCTTTGGCGAACGACAATTGTTTTTCCGCTTCTTTTTGTGCAGAGATATCGCGCCCTATTCCGAGAATACCCACTGCATTGCCCTGCTCATCGCGCACGGCGACTTTTAACGTGTCCAACAAATATTCTTCGTGTTCGTTGAGTTTTATCGATTGCTCGTAGCGGTGCAGCTCACTGGTCTTTAATGCCAGATGATCATTGTGACGGAAAAACTCCGCCAGCTCCCGGCTCACCAATTGCTCTTCGGTTTTGCCAATAATATTGGTCTCAGCTTGCCCCAACATTTTTGCAAAGGCTTTATTGCAACTGATGTAAACGCCATCCAGATTTTTAAACCAGACCGGATCGGGAATATTATCGAGCAGGCTGCGCAAATGCTGTTCGCGCGCGCGCAGTGCAAGCTGCGATGCCTGTAGTTGTTCCTGGGCTTGTTGGCGCTGCACTACTTCGTTGAGCAGCCAGTCATTGGCTTTGCGCAACGCTTGGGTTTGCGATAAGACTTCTGCTTCAAGGCGCTCCTGGTTTTCGCGCAAGAGCCTATCGTGTTGTTGACGGGTGTGTAGATAGGCCGTCAATAAACCTATCAGCGTCAAGCCTATCGCAAGCGCAGATAATTGCAGCCAGCTAGGTTGATACCAGGGGCGCGGATCAAGCTGGGCCGCCAGGGTCATTTCGCGCGCGGCCTTGGCCAAACGCTGCGCCTCACTGTGTTCGATATAACCCAGTGCCGACACTAAAAAAAATACCAGCCCTACACCAACACACAATAATAAAAATGCTTGCGCGTGGGTGTTCTGGCGAATACGGGGAATGAGTAACCAGGCAAGCACTGCGGTCATCACCAGCATCCCGATGCTGTCGCCCATCCACCAAAACGTCCAGGTCTTTTCCAATTCACCGGCGGGTACCATGCCGAGTGCATTTAATGTGTAGGTGCCAATGCTGGAGGAAATAAATGCGCAGAGAAAAATGCTGGTAATAAAAACCAGTGTGCTGTGCAAGTTAACTAATAAATTGCGGCTCAATAAACCGCGATTGATGCGCGCGATAATCGCAGCCTGCAACATATCCGCACTACCGATAAGTGCCGCGGCGCCCCAGGAGGTATAACTGCGCCCGATGATTGGATCGAAATGCAAAATTTGGGTCGCGCAAACTGCGCCCAAAAATAATCCCGGCAGTACACGCAATCCAAATAACAATAAACCAAACAAGGCCAAACCCGCAGCCGGCCAGACTAAAGAAGCCTGCGAGGTCAGCGAACTCCAGGCCATGCCAAATTTGACCAATAAAAAATAAGCCACTGCAAAACCCAGGTTAAGCAGTGGCAATTGGACAAATAAATATAATGATTTACGGGAAATATTCAGCACGGGCATGTCACCTTGCGCAGATCAGGCAAGGCTTTTTTCCAATGCCTGGTAATTCAACTCCTCGGGCCGGTGATGGTGATAGCCCTGCCCCCAGCGCACGCCCAGTTGATACAATTGTTTAGCGACTTCCGCTGTTTCAACAAATTCGGCGATCACTTCTTTGCCGAGCGAACTGGCCATTTCCGCAATGGATTTCACCATCGCATAGTGCGCGGGGTCGGTATCCATATCGCGTACAAAAATGCCGTCGATCTTGATTTTGTCGAACGCCAATTGATGCAGGTAAGCGTAGGACGCAAACCCGCTGCCGAAATCATCCAGCGCAAAATGACAGCCCAACTCGCGCAGGAGTTGCATAAATTGCCGCGCAGAATCGATGTTGACTATCGCCTGGGTTTCGGTGATTTCAAAACAAAATTTATGGGCCGGTAAATTGAGATGGGTAAAGGTGTTGATAATAAATTGCGCAAATTGCGCTTCGCGAATCGAAATCGCCGAGAGGTTGATCGACACCAGATCAATACGATCCAGCAAATGCGGATGCTGGGCAAACAAATTGAGGGTGTAGCCGATAATCCATTTATCCAACTCAGGAATTAAATGCAGCCGCTCGGCCGGGCCGATAAATTCACCGGGGGACACCATGCGTTGGTGTTGCGGGTCCCACAAGCGCATTAACACTTCCAACCGATATTGAGGCTGGCTGAGCCCTTCGCTGGCGGGTAAAAATTCAATCATCTGGAAATAGGCGCGGAACAATTGGCTATGCACAGCATCGACCAGACGTGAAGCCCAATTGATATTGTCTTTGTGCAAATCACTGCGTTTGGCCGCTTCTTCGTAACTGAAAATACCGCCGCGCGCCTCGCGCTTGGCAACAAAAATAACTTCATCTGCGGCGAGCATAACCTGGTCATAACTCACCATAACGCGTGTCAGTGGCACAGCGGCAATAGATGCGGCCAATTTAAATTGGCGATCTTCCCACTGGAAATTAAATTGCGTCAGGTGCTTCAAAATATTTTGCGCGAGCGCCATGCCTTTATCGCCCTCATCGCAATGGGTGACAACCGCAAAACGGTCACCGCCAAGCCGTGCAAAAAAATCATTGCGCGTTAACAGGCCCGCGACGCTATCGGCAAACTGGCGCAGCAATTCATCGCCTGCGATACAACCGCAGCTCTCGTTAATCAAGCGGAAGCGGTCGATATCAATCAACAAAAAAGAAGCGCTGACATCCTGAATCTGGATACGCGCCAGCAATTCGGAGACATGGGCTTCAAGCGCATTGCGGTTGTGCAGGCGGGTGACAAAATCGTGGGTGGCGAGATAGTTGAGGCGGTCTTGCATATAGCGCCGCTCGTTGACTTCCTCGCGCAGTTGGCGATTGGCGATGGTCAACTCGGCGGTGCGTTCGCGCACCTTACCTTCCAGTTCGCGATTAAAGGATTTCAACTCTGCCAGCATCAACTGCCGCTCAAGCTGGTGACGCACGCGCGAGCGCACTTCATCGGCATTGATAGGCTTGGTGATGTAGTCGGCGCCGCCGACACGAAAGCCCTGACTGATATCATCGGCGCGGGCAGTGACAAAAATAACCGGGATTTCCGTAGTGGCCAATTCGGCCTTGAGGCGGGTACAGACTTCAAAACCATTCATGTCCGGCATCATCACATCGAGCAGGATCAAATCCGGCAGACGCCGCGCGGCCAGTTCCAGGGCGCGCTCGCCCGAGGTGGCAACAATCAATTGGCAATCAAGATCTTCCAGAATGCCACTGAGGACATCCAGATTTTCCGGGGTATCATCGACCAGCAATATCCGCGTCGAACTCGACATGACAAGAAGCCTTTAACTATTGTTGTCATCGGATAATAGCAGACGCTAAAGGAATAGCTACGCGCCGGTTATGAAGATTTGTTAGGGCAAACCACAACCGGCTAAAGGGGCGATCTAAGCACCGAACCAAGGGTATTTTTTATAACGCTGCTGCGGTTTTTTTGTCTTCCAGGCTAGATTCTGAATACAAGCCACCTTCTAAATACAGCCCCTTGCTGAATCTAAATCGTTTTATGATTTTTGAATCCTGCTATTTTCTAAACCCCAATTATTTCCTGAACCCCTTTTATTTCCTGAACCAGAGCGCAGCGACCCCGATTGCCGCCAGTACCAGTGTTGCAGGCGATAGATCCGTTGTGAGCCAGTCGCGCAGTAGCGCCGAGCCTTGCAGGTCTTGCCATAAAAAATACCCTGCCGCACCAAAGGCAACCAGCGCGATAAATTTACGCCGGCCGCGTTCATGGCGACGGGCCTTGCGCCCTGCCAACTCATGGGACAATTGATCCAGGCGCTGCGACATGAGCGGCAACTGTTGCATGCTGTTGAAGATGAGGTCTGGCACCTGCGGGAATTTTTCCATCCACTCGGGCGCATAGCGTTTAAGTTCGCCCCACAGGGATTTGGGATGGAAACGGTTCTTGAGCCAGCGCTCCAGAAACGGGTGTGCCGTCGCCCATAAATCCAGGTCGGGATACAACTGGCGGCCAAGGCCTTCGATATTCAGCAGCGTTTTTTGTAGCAGTACTAATTGCGGCTGCACTTCCATATCAAAACGGCGCGCGGTGCGGAACAAACTCAACAGCACATTGGCGAAGGAAATTTCCTTGAGCGGCTTTTCAAAGATCGGTTCGCATACGGTGCGGATTGCCGCCTCCAATTCTTCCACGCGCACGGTCTTGGGCACCCAACCACTTTGCACATGCAGCTCAGCGACTTGCCGATAATCGCGACGGAACATAGCGAGCAGGTTGCGCGCCAGATAGTATTGGTCTTCGCGGGTGAGCGAGCCGACAATCGCCATATCCACCGCAATATACTGCGGCAGGTGCGGATTTTTGCTGGCGACAAAAATATTGCCGGGGTGCATATCCGCATGGAAAAAATTGTGTTCAAACACTTGCGTGAAAAAAATCTCCACACCGCGCTCGGCGAGTTTTTTCAAATCGGTATTTTGCGCATTGAGCGCGGCCATATCGGTAACGGGAATACCGTAGATACGCTCCATCACCAACACATTGTGGCGGGTGTAATCCCAATAAATTTCCGGCACATAGAGCATGGGTGAGCGCAAAAAATTGCGGCGCAATTGTGAAGCGTTGGCGGCTTCGCGCTGTAAATCCAGTTCATCAAAAATGGTGGTGCGGTAATCTTCAACAATTTCAACCGGATGCAGGCGCTTGCCATCGATAGTGTTGTTCTCCACCCAACGCGCCACCAACAAGAGCAACTCAACATCCTGCGCGATAATTTTTTCAATGCCGGGACGGATGACTTTAATTACCACATCGCGCCCGTCTTTAAGGATCGCAGTATGGACTTGCGCTACTGACGCGGATGCCAGTGGTGCAACGTCATAGCTCGCAAAAATATCGCCGACTTTTGCACCCAATGAAGTTTCCACTATGCGTTGGAATTCTTCATTCGCAAAAGGCGCAACATTGTCTTGCAGGTGATTGAGATCGAGGACTATGTCGTCCGGAATCAAATCCGGGCGCGTGGAGAGCAGCTGGCCAAATTTTACAAAGATGGGCCCCAGGTCCTCGCAGGCGCGACGCAGGCATTCACCGCGCGATAACCTTGGTTGTGGGAAGAGCTTAAAGAAAAACAACAACACCTGTGCAGCAAAAGGGATATTTGCAGGCAGCAATTGGTCGAGGCGATAGCGTGCAAACACGCGCAGGATTTTTAATAAGCGAAAGAAGACCATTAACACTCAATTCTCATTGTAGGTTGGCGGTGAGGAACGAACCCCAACATGACTTACTCGCACCACACGACAAGCTCCTTTTGTGATGGCGAATTGGATTGGATTTTTTAGCGATTTATTCGCGTTGCATTGTTGGGGTTCGTTCCTCACCACCAACCTACAGTTTTCGCTCCGCAATGAGCTTTTCAACGCGCGCCGCTGCGCGATCTACCGCCAAACGCAAGTCATCGACCTGGCGATAAAAATCCTCCAGCTCGGGTTTGCCCGGCAGGGTTTTTAATTCTTCGGTAAGGAATTCACCGGTCAACCGCTGCGCACTTTGCGCGCGGTCTTTCGCCCAACCAAATTTGGCGTGGATCATTTGCGCGGTTTGGTGGCCGATAATATCGCCAGTAAATTGGCTGAGCATTTCTTCCCAGTCGATATCGAGGTTTTTTACCAATCGCTGCAAATCGGCGAGCAGGCTTAAATCGCCCATGACTGTAACGCCGCTGTCTTTTAAATTGTGGATTTCTTTTTGTCCAAGCTGTGCGAGAGCGAGAAGAGAACCCGTGATACGCGTATCCACATCACCATCCCAATTGCCCATCAAGCGCAGTTCATCATCCATCGGCATGATAAAAATAGTGATGCCCGGCGTGGTGATTTGCAGCGCAATAATTTTTCCCTCCAGGCGCGCGAGGCCGATGCGCGTGGCGGGATCGTAACGCAGTGCAGCGTTAATCATTTTTTCGGCGCTGGCGAGCGCAGCAATAGTGAGCGTGCTGGCCATCAGGGTTTGATGCCTTTATGCAACGCGACAATTCCGCCAGTCATATTGTGGAATTCGGTGCGCACAAACCCCGCATTATCCATCATGTCTTTCAAGGTTTGCTGATCGGGATGCATGCGGATGGATTCGGCGAGATAGCGATAACTTTCCGCATCATTCGTCACCAGCTTGCCCATAAACGGCAGCACTTTGAATGAATAGGTGTCGTAAATTTTGCTGAGTATTTCGCTTTGCGGTTTGGAAAATTCCAGCACCAATAAACGACCGCCGGGTTTTAACACCCGCAGCATGGAGCGCAATGCGAGATCTTTATCGGTGACATTGCGCAAACCAAAGGCGATGGTGATGCAATCGAAAGTATTGTCGGGAAAGGGCAGGAATTGCGCATCGCATTGGGCGAAATTGATATTGCCCGCAATGCCGCGATCCGTCAGGCGGTCGCGCCCAACACCGAGCATGGAGGCGTTGATATCCGCGAGCACGACTTGCCCATTCGCACCTACCAGTTTGGCGAACTGGTAACTCAGGTCGCCGGTGCCACCGGCGATATCCAATACCTTGTGGCCTGCGCGCACGCCCGAGGCTTCAATGGTGAAACGTTTCCACAGGCGGTGAATGCCTGCCGACATCAAATCATTCATCACATCGTATTTGGCGGCGACTGAGTGAAAGACCTCGGCGACACGTTCGGCTTTTTCTTCAACAGGGACTTCCTGAAAGCCAAAGTGGGTGGTTTTTTTATCGTTCATAATGGAATCCAAAGGCAGGGCGACCCAAGCGGGCAGGGTGGCCGCATTGTACTGGCATTGCCGGGACATTGCAGCGGGAAAAAAGGATAGTGTTTCCACCACCAGCGCGTAAAATTCTGCTCCCGACCCCTACCCTTCTATTTATCCCTGGATGACCACTTGTTTATGCGCGCACCCGGATCATTGCTGCCCCTCCTGTTTATCGCCAGTACATGCCAGGCGGGCGATCTCAAACCCTTTGCTACTGATGGCTGCTCCTTGTGGATTGGGGGCACTATCGAACAACCCAACCTCTGGCGCCACTGCTGCGTTGCCCATGACCTGGACTACTGGAAAGGCGGTAGCGAGGCCCAGCGCAAAAAGTCCGATGAGGCTATCCAGGCCTGTGTCAAAACGGCGCAGGGTCCGGGCATGGCCAACTATATGTATTCCAACGTCCGCTGGGGCGGCAGCCCTTACTGGATCGCCCCCTATCGCTGGGGCTATGGCTGGGATTATCTCGATGGTGCCTGGCCACGCGGATATAAAGTGCCAACACCGGAAGAGCAGCTGTTGATCGACCAGGCCATGCCCGCGGCACTGCAGGTCATTGCTGATGATGCGATTAAAAACCCGACCAAAGCACCAGCCGACAGGAGCACCCCAGCGGGTCAATAATCCTGCCCAATTGACCTTTGCTTGTAATAAATGGGTGTTTGAATCTGTCCAAGTGCTTTACAATCGCGCCGCAGTTGCACCGGTTTAGCGCTACACTTGCTACCGGTCAATGCGCGGCCAAATGGCTCCAAATCGCGTCCGGTTTTCCTCGGCTTGCCTCTCAGGTGCGCTGGCCGGACGATACGCCACGCAACCAGCCTGATGCCGTCGGTTTAACAGACGACATAACCCAAGCTCTACAACCAAGCACCACCCAGAGGCGTCTCGCCAGCAAGTGAAACTCCAGCCTTATACATTTTTTATGGAGACTCCATGAAATTTCGCTTTCCCATCGTCATCATCGACGAAGACTTTCGCTCCGAGAACACCTCGGGTTTAGGCATACGCGCCCTTGCGGACGCGATTGAAAAAGAAAGCTGGGAGGTAGTTGGTGTTACCAGCTACGGTGACCTGTCGCAATTCGCGCAACAACAATCGCGCGCCTCTGCGTTTATTTTGTCGATCGACGATGAAGAATTCGGTAGCGGCTCACTCGAAGAGACCGACCACGCACTCAAATCCCTGCGCGCCTTTGTGGAAGAGATCCGTTACAAAAACGCCGACATCCCGATTTACCTCTACGGCGAAACCCGCACCTCGCGCCATGTCCCCAACGATATCCTGCGCGAGCTGCACGGCTTCATCCATATGTTTGAAGACACTCCGGAATTTGTGGCGCGCCACATTATCCGCGAAGCCAAATCCTACCTCGATGGTTTGGCACCACCATTTTTCCGCGCGCTGGTGCACTACGCGCAAGACGGCTCCTATTCCTGGCACTGCCCAGGCCACTCCGGCGGCGTGGCCTTTTTGAAATCGCCTATTGGCCAGATGTTCCACCAATTCTTTGGCGAAAATATGCTGCGCGCCGACGTGTGTAACGCAGTAGAAGAACTCGGCCAATTGCTCGACCACACCGGCCCTATCGCCGCGTCCGAGCGCAATGCCGCACGCATCTTTAACGCCGACCACTGCTACTTTGTCACCAACGGGACCTCCACCTCCAACAAAATGGTGTGGCACTCAACTGTGGCACCGGGCGATATAGTTGTGGTTGACCGCAACTGCCATAAGTCGATCCTGCACTCGATCATCATGTGTGGCGCCATCCCCGTATTCCTGATGCCAACGCGCAACAACCTCGGTATTATCGGCCCGATCCCGCTGGAAGAATTTACGCCCGAAAGCATCGAGCGCAAAATCCAGGCAAACCCGTTTGCGCGCGAAGCCGCGAACAAAAAACCGCGCATCCTCACCATTACCCAATCGACTTATGACGGTGTGCTCTACAACGTAGAGACGCTGAAAAATATGCTCGATGGCAAAATCGATACGCTGCATTTCGATGAAGCCTGGTTGCCGCACGCCACCTTCCACGAGTTTTACAAAGACATGCACGCGATTGGCAAAGATCGTCCGCGCGCAAAAGAGTCGATGATTTTCTCTACCCAATCGACGCACAAATTGCTCGCCGGTTTATCGCAAGCATCGCAAGTGTTGGTGCGCGAATCTGAAAAAGTAAAACTCGATCAGGATGCATTCAACGAAGCCTATTTGATGCACACCTCCACTTCGCCGCAATATTCGATCATCGCCTCCTGCGATATCGCCGCTGCAATGATGGAAGCACCCGGCGGTCACGCTCTGGTAGAAGAATCGATTTTTGAAGCACTCGATTTCCGTCGCGCGATGAAAAAAGTGGACGAAGAATGGGGCCAGGATTGGTGGTTCCAGGTCTGGGGGCCGGATGAATTTGCCGAAGAAGGTGTTGGCACCCGCGACGACTGGATATTGCGCAGCGACGACAACTGGCACGGTTTCGGTAAGCTCGCGCCGAATTTCAACATGCTCGACCCGATCAAAGCCACCATCGTCAACCCGGGGTTACGCGTGAATGGCCAGTTTGATGAAACCGGCATTCCTGCATCGATCGTAACCAAATATTTGGCTGAGAACGGCGTAATCATCGAGAAGTGCGGCCTCTACTCATTCTTCATCATGTTCACCATCGGCATCACCAAAGGCCGCTGGAATACATTGGTAGCCGCGCTGCAACAATTCAAAGACGACTACGACAAGAACCAGCCGATGTGGCGGATCATGCCGGAATTTGCGCAAGCAAATCCGCGCTATGAACGCATGGGCTTGCGCGATCTTTGCCAGCAAATCCACGATTTCTACAAAGCCTACGACGTTGCGCGCCTGACGACCGAAATGTATCTGTCCGATATGCAACCGGCGATGAAACCCTCGGATGCCTTTGCAAAAATGGCGCACCGCGAAATTGAACGTGTACCTATCGACCAGCTCGAAGGCCGCATCACTTCGATTTTGTTGACCCCTTATCCACCGGGAATTCCGCTCTTGATTCCAGGCGAGCGCTTTAACAAAACCATCGTCGACTATTTGAAATTCGCGCGCGACTTCAACGAGAAGTTCCCCGGTTTCGAAACCGACGTACACGGTTTGGTGAAACGCGAAGTGAACGGCAAAAAAGATTATTACGTTGACTGCGTAAAACAATAAAGCCGTATTCATAAAGCTGGTGCTATAAATAACAAGCCATCCTGCGTAATCGGGATGGCTTTTTTATGTAATTGAAAATGGAGAATCAATGCAAACCGCCACTTATATTGCACTGTTGGTGCTGGCCATATGCGCGGCCAACACTCAGGCAGAAATTTATAAATACAAAGATAAAAATGGTAAATGGCAATACACCGATAAAAAGCCCAAAGACGTTGAGCCAGATGTAGTCAATTACAAAAGCCAGGAGAAAGAAAAAGTCGGCCCGGCATTTGACGTGCTGCAGGCCAACGGCCTGAATAAATTACAGGTAACCAATCCCTTTTTTGCGCCCATCGAACTGCTGGTAAAGTCCCCGCAATTCAAAGACGGACGCAAAAAAATTGTCGTCGCCCCGCGCGCCAAACTCGGTATCTTGAAAACTGCAGAAAAAATCGCCGAGTTTGATTATTGGTGGTACCTGGGTGACCCCAAAATCAATCCCGGTCAGCAGCTTTACCACTGGCCAGTGGACTCCAGCTCTTGCCCGCGTATTAGCCAGGGTTTTAACGGCAAGTTTTCACACACCAAAGAATCCTCGCAATATGCCGTTGATATTGCGCTCTCGGTCGGCACACCGATTGTCGCCGCCCGTAAAGGTGTTGTCGTAAGGGTTAAAGACGATTACCACATGGGCGGTGTTAACGATTTTTTCCTGGATAAAGGTAACTACGTCAGCATCCTGCATGAAGACGGCACCTTTGCACTTTATGGTCACATATTACTGGGCACTGCCGCCGTCAAACCGGGTGATAAAGTCAATGCGGGAACTGTGCTGGCAAAATCCGGTTCATCCGGCTTTTCATCCGGGCCGCACCTGCATTTTGTGGTTTACAAAAATAAAGGATTTGCCCAATCCTCAATTCCATTCAAATTTATCGGAAGAGATGGGCAGGCGTTTGTCCCTGAAGAGGGAAGCAGGTTATGTAGCGGATAAAAATTCCCTACGCATTTCACAGGCGAGCACATCACAAAGAGTCTAAGATTCACATTCAGTAAAACGATCAAACAGGGAAATATTATGCGTGTTCATTGGTCTTCATGGTGTGCCATTGTGTTGCTGGGTTTAGTGCTCGGCGCCTGCGATAAAAATCCGGAACCAAACGATAAACCGGCAACCGGTACAACGACTGAAGCCGAGGCAATCTCGCCCAGTTGGGAGGCGCATATTGCGGATTACCCCAAGCGCTGGATTGCCGCCGAAGCGCCGCTGTACATTCGTTTTACCCACCCGGTTGTCAGCGCAGCGGACGTGAATACCGCGTTTAATCCCAAACAGTTGTCGCTGGATAGCAAAACGCCCGTCAATCTCACCTTCACCTCCACCACCGAGCTGCGCATCCAGCCAATTGAACGCTTGCCGAATGATACGCAAATCCGCATTCGCTTAAGCGCCAATGGCCTTGAAGGCATAGAGCAATCGCTCGATGATTTTGAATTCAGCGTGCGCACCATCAAACAGGATTTTGATTTGCGGGTGAATAGCCTGGGCGTACAGGAAGACGATGAAAACCTGATGCAATTGAGCGGCGCCATTACCACTGCCGACACCATTGAACTGGATGCTGTCAAAAAAATCCTGCTCATCCAGGTTAATGGCCAACCCACCGATGCCGTCTGGACACAAGAGCTGGATCGAAAAACCCATTCATTTTTAATTGCGGGTATCCAGCGCGGCGATGCCACCGGCAATATCCACCTGGAGTGGGATGGCGCAACTATTGGCGCTGAAGACAAGGGCGCGCGCGACCTTGAAATCCCGGCGCAAAAAGCGTTTCAAATTACCGGTGTGCAAGTCATTCGCCAGCCCAATCCCGCGATTGAAATCCAATTTTCCGATGAGCTCGACAGCACCCAAAACCTTAGCGGTTTAGTTACCCTCGCAGGTAAAAACGTCAATGCCGTTGTCGATGGCAGCGTCCTGCGTTACACACCGGAAAAACTGGATTCAGGTGAATTGGATTTGGTGGTAAGCGGCAGCGTCAATAACAACAAACACAAAAGCCTTGGCAGCGACTACCAACAAAAAATTGTGTTGAACCTGGTTAAACCGCTGGTGCGTTTTGTTGGCAACACGTCAATCCTGCCGCCGGCCAGCCAAATTTCAGTGCCCTTTGAGGCAGCGGGTGTGGATTCCGTACAAATCATCGCCTTTAAAGTATTTGCCAATAATATTGGCCAATACCTGCAAGATTACCAACTGACTGCCGCAACCGTTGCAACGGATACCGGCCGCTACTTGTGGCGTAAAACCTATCGGCTGCCGGAAATTCCGCGCACCGATACCCAGCGCTTTAATTTGGATCTATCGGAATTAATGGCACAGCATCCCGACGGATTAATTCGTTTGGAATTGCGCATTGACCGCAGTAATTCGGTCTACAACTGCGAGCAGCCACGCCCCACCGAACCCGTGGCAAAAATGCCGGATAATTCCGAGGGCGAAAATTATTACGACCAACCGGAAGAGCCCGCCTGGTACCAGCAGTATTACCAATCCCGCGGCTATTACAATTACAGCGAGCGCAACAATCCCTGCGACGATACTTATTATTACTACGGCGATGAAATTGCATCGGCACGCAATTTTATTGTGTCCAATATTGGTTTGATGGCCAAACGCGGCGACAACAACCAGCTGCATGTCATCAGCACGGAACTCGGTAGCGCCAAACCTCTCAGCGGTACTGAGATCACCGCCTACAACTACCAGCGCCAGCCGATTGGTAAAGGCAATACCGATAGTTACGGCATGTTGCAAATGACAACCGACGGTGTGCCTTTTTATCTGGAAGCACGCAACGGCAAACAAATCGGTTATTTGCGCGTGCGCACCAGCGAAGCATTACCAACCAACCAATTTGATGTGAGCGGCGAACATATCAAAGGCGGCTTAAAAGGTTTCCTTTATGGCGAACGCGATGTATGGCGTCCGGGTGACGATATTTTCCTCACCTTTATTCTGGAAGATAAAACCCAGCAACTGCCCGCCAATCATCCGGTCACCCTGGATTTATTTGATCCGAGCGGCAAAAAAGTATTGAGCCAAACCAATGTGCAACCGGTAAATGATTTTTATACCTTTAATGTAAAAACCGATGAAACCGCACCCACCGGAAATTATCGCGCGGTAGTGCATGTAGGCAACCGCTATTTTGACCAGATCTTAAAAATCGAAATGGTGGTGCCCAACCGCATTAAAGTCGATTTGACGCCCGCTGAAACACCGCTGCGTGTTGGCAACATGCCCACGCAAGTTGAATTGTTTGCACAGTGGTTGCAGGGCGCAACCGCAAAAAATTTAAAAGCTGATTCCGAATTAAAACTCAGTACACGCAAGTCTGTATTTGCCGGATTTGAACAATTTAATTTTGATGACCCAGTACGCACGTTTTCCGGCAGCGCGCAAAAAGTATTTGATGGCAATCTGGATGAAAAAGGCAACGCCAGCTTTCCAGTGAACGTGAGCCTGTCAGCGCCACCACCGGGCAAACTCACCGCCTCGTTTACCACGCGTGTATTTGAAGAGAGCGGCAATTTCAGCACCATTTTGCGCCCTTACGAATTGCTGCCGTTTGATCATTGGGTGGGAATTAATATCCCCAAAGGCAACGGCTATATGGATGCCATTGGCCGCGACCAGGATCACCCGATCCTGATCCAGACATTAAATGCCGAGGGCAAAGCCGAAGCGCAGCGCAACGTTGAAATCAATGTCTATGAAATTGGTTGGCGCTGGTGGTGGGATGAAGAGAGCGAAAACCTCGCGGAATATTTTAATAACTCCACCCATCGCGCTGTGACAACGGAAACACTGGTCAGCGATGAACATGGCCGCATCAATTGGAAACTGGAAAAAAATAAATACGAGTGGGGCCGCCATATTGTGCGCGTCTGCGATACCGATGCAGGTGAAACTGGTCACTGCACCGGTGAAGTGGTGTATCTGGGCTGGAGTTATGATTCATCCGCGAACGCCGATTCGGCGACGCAATTAATGCTCTCTACTGATAAAGAAAAATATAACGTCGGCGATACTGCCAAGGTGCGTTTACCCAAGGCGCGCGAAGGCCGTGTATTGCTCAGCATTGAAAACGGTAGCCAGGTATTGGAATCGCGCTGGCTGGATTTGCAACCGGGGCAAACTGAAATTGAAATTCCCGTCACCCAGGCAATGGCACCAAACGTCTATGCCAACATTGCGCTGCTATTGCCGCATCAGGACCGTGTTGCAGAAGCGCCTATGCGCTTATACGGCATAGTGCCGCTATTAGTGGAAGACCCGGCGACACGTTTGCAGCCGCAATTGGATGTGCCGGAAAAAGTGCGCCCTGAATCTGAATTCACGATTAAAGTCAGCGAACAAAATAAACGTGCGATGACTTATACCTTGGCGATGGTGGATGAAGGCCTGCTCGGTCTCACCAATTTCCATGCACCCGATGCGCACGATTATTTTTACAAACGTGAAGCATTGGGTGTGCGCACCTGGGATTTATTTGACCAGGTCGTGGGCGGTTACGGCGCATCACTGGAGCGAGTATTAGCTGTAGGTGGTTCCGATGCAGCACTGGAAGCCGAGCGCAAACGCCGCGAGCGCCGCTTTCCACCGGTGGTGAAATTCCTCGGCGCCTTTGAATTAAAAGCCGGTGAAACCCGCGAACATAAAATCACCTTGCCACCCTACATGGGCGCCGTGCGCGTAATGCTGGTCAGCGGTGATACCGCCAACGATAAAAAGAAAACCGAGGCGATCACTGCTTACGGCAGCCTTGAAAAAACAGTGACAGTCACGCAGCCGGTTACGCTTTTTGCCACACTGCCGCGCGTGCTTGGCCCGGGTGAATCAGTGAATTTGCCGGTGAATGTGTTTGTGAGTGAAGCCAGTATCAATAAGGTGGATATTAGTGTCGAAGCCAATGAAATATTTACGATAGAAAAAGGCTCCGCCACATTAAATTTCACCGAACCCGGCGATGCGATTGCGAGCTTAAAAATCAAAGTCAATGATCGCATCGGCAAAGGTCATGTAAAAATTAGCGCGCGCTCGGGCAGCGAATCAGCCACGCAGGAAATTTATATCGACTCGCGCGCTGCCAATCCTCCCGCTACCGTATGGGAAGCAAAATTATTGCAACCGGGCGAAACCTGGCAATCACCGCTGCAAGAAAATGGCATGATCGGCACCAACCAGGCCAGCATCGAAGTCAGCACTTTGCCGCCGCTTAATCTGGAAGAGCGCCTTGAGTATTTAATTGGTTATCCACACGGTTGCATTGAACAAACGACTTCTGCGGTATTCCCGCAATTGCGTCTGGCAAAACTGGTTAACTTAACCGATTCGCAAAAAGTGGAGATTGAAAACAATATCAACGCCGGCATAAAACGCCTCAGCAGTTTCCAGCATGCGAGCGGTGGATTTTCTTACTGGCCGGGCGATGGTTATGTCAATGAATGGGCATCGAGTTACGCCGGGCATTTTTTACTCGAAGCAAAACGCGCGGGCTATTCTGTACCGAAAACCCTGCTCGACAATTGGGTGAAGTATCAAACAAGTGCGGCGCGCAATCCACAAATTAACGGCAACTATTACGACGAAGTTGTGTTGGCCTATCGCCTCTATACACTCGCATTGGCCGACAAAGCCGAACTGCCCGCAATGAACCGTTTGCGTGAAACGTTCAAAGCAAAAGCCATTAGCGACCTGCAAGACTATCGCATGCCGGCGCGCTGGTTACTCGCTATGGCCTATCAACATGTCGGCTTAAAAGATGCTGCACAAGATGTTATTGGTGCGCTATCCAACACGGTGCCAACCTATAAAGATGCGGGCTACACCTACGGTTCGGATATGCGCGACCGCGGTTTATTGCTCGCAACCCTGGTGAGTTTGAACGCAGATAAAGACCTCACCTGGCAAGTCGCTGAACAAGTCGCAAAAGATTTATCGGGCGACGGCTGGTACTCCACCCAAAGTATCGCTTGGGCATTACTCGCCATGAGTGAATTTTCCGCCGCGAATGCCAGCAGCAATGGAATTAAATTTGCGCTGCAACAAAAAGGTGAGAAAGATTGGATTACCCAAGGCAGCAACAACGCGTTTTTCCGCACGGCGATAAATAATCCGCACGTGAGTGTGCGCAACGACCACGACAAACCCATCCGCGTATTAGTCAGCAATCGCGGCATCCCCGCCAACTTGCACGAAGAACCGGGTAACGATGGCCTGACCATGAAAGTCGATTTTTTAACGCTGGATAACAAACCCCTCAGCGTTGAACAATTGCCACAAGGCCAGGATTTTGTTGCGGAAGTCACCATCGCAGGCGAGTTCGATAAATTGCTCACCCGCAATATCGAAAACATCGCCCTCACCGCTGTTGTTCCCAGCGGTTGGCAAATCCGCAACGAACGCCTTGAGGGAGCGCAAATGCCCAAAGGCATCGACTACCTGGATATCCGCGACGACCGCATCCTCGCCTATTTCAGTTTATGGCGCGATTACTACTGGAACTATCGTTATCAAGATCGCAGCCAAACCAGCGTCACCCTGCGCATTATTTTAAATGCAAGTTATGCAGGGAAATTTTATTTACCCGGCTGGCACACCAGCGCTATGTACAATGAAAAAATATATGCGAGGAGTAGCGGGTATTGGGTGGAGGTTGGGGCGAAGTAATAATTTACATTAAATACAACCCATTGAATAAAAGAGAAAAGCAGATGCTTGAAGAGTTTTCAAAAACAGTAAAATCTCAATTATATGAAAGAGCAAGCAGCCCACTACTTGGCTCTTTCATAATTGCTTGGTGTATTTGGAACCATAGATTCATTATGGTTATTTTTTCTGAACTTAGCTTTCAGGAAAAAATTACATACATTGATTTTCACGTTTTTGGTGGATGGCCGGACTCCTTCATAAATGGGATTATAATCCCACTTATCGCAGCACTTTTCATGATTATTATTTATCCTTGGCCAGCACGATTTTTGTATGGTTACTGGAGAATACAGCAGAACAAAATAAAATCAGCTCAACAAAAGATAGATGGCGATGTTTTATTGAGCGCTGATGAGTCACGCGAGATCCGACAAGCAGAAATAAAAGCAAAGATAGAATTTGATGCGCTATTGCGTTCAAAAAATGAGGAAATAGCTTCATTAAGAGAAATTATTGAAGCAATGAATAATCAACTTTTGTCTAGACAGGCTCAAAATCAAGACGTACAGATAGAAAATAAACCTAACGATGAATTGTCTGATTCGCAAATGAAGCTGTTAAATGTAATATCTAATTCTGGCTTTGTTTATAAAGACGAAGTTATTGGAAAATCCGAAGACAGATTAGGCATGAAATTTGATTTTGGTGAACTTCTAAATCGAAAACTTATAAGTGAAAACTATGTTGGAGGATCAACGTCTGACTACAAAGTGGAAATCACTCATGAGGGGACAACACGACTCATTGAAGCGAGAGGGTCATCGAAAAGTTAATACATGCCACATCGGGGACCATGTTGGGGTTCGTTCCTCACCGCCAACCTACGCCGCACCTTGTAGATTGGTGCGGGTCACTTAGGCTGAACTTGCGAAGCATAATAATTCTTTATTTAGCTCTCTCAGCGTTTAAATAACATACTATGAAAATTTCCAAGTGTGATCTACTTTACTGAAACAAAGATCAATTAAGACACAATATTTCAAGTCAACTTACCGCATGGTATTAGTTAGTCATCTGGAAAATCATCAACAACTGAAAAGGATAACACCTATGTCACGACCTTCATTTATTTCCGCCTGGGCGGCATCGCAAAGAATTTATTCATCCACCAACACCTCAGCACATGTAGCTAAAACAATCGGTGGATATGTTGAGAAAAATATCAATAATCCTGATTCAAACCAACGCTGGAATAACACGTGCGCTGTTCGCATGAGTTACATTTTAAATCAAGCTGGCCTGATCATTCCCCGAATACAAGGGCAGACAGTATCCGGAGCAGATAAGCGGCAATATTTTTTTCGTGTCGGAAACCTCATACGGTTTTTAGAGCAACGCTGGGGTAAAGCCGAAATTGTTAAATATCCACCTACTGGCGGAGGCTCATTGGCTGGTAAAAAAGGCATTATTCTATTTGAGGTTTCTGGTTGGAGCGATGCTCAGGGGCATGCCACACTTTTTAATGGTAATACTTGCTACGATCATTGTTATTTTAATGAGCCCGGCGCGAACTATCGTACAGATCGTGCGAACTTTTGGAGCCTATCATGAAAAAATCGCAACTCTTCTCCTTATTGATATCAGTGTTGCTAGCGACACTAAATGTTCATGCAAAAGATGAAACAATCAACTCCCCACAAGCAGGTGCTCGCACCTATGCACAAAATTATAAAGATATGGTGTTGGCCGAATGCGTAGCTACTGCTTATAAAAATGCGCCTGCTGTCAATAAAGATGCAGGCAGCAGCGTGAGTGCGTTGCGCGACTGGGGTTACTATGACCTTGAACAAAGCCCTGACGCTGTAAATGAATTAATTGAGCGCTACTTGGCGCGCGACTATCACAATCCATTGGTAGAGTCTGAAGTTAAAGATGTACGTTTTGATTTTTTGAAGTGTTTGGACCTCTATCACAGCAAAGATTTGGAGTTGCTCGTGAAACGCTTAGTTATAAATCCAGATCATTCTTACCGACAAGATAATCCACCTTCCAAGTAAAATTGATTTGCCAAGTAGGTTGGGCAGTAATGCCCAACAAATTTTTGCTTTATATATTCAACAAATCCAACCACCGCTCCGCTAATTCATACTTGCGATTTTTATTCCCTTCACCATGCGCAATCACAAACCCATCATCTATCCACTTGTGGCAAAAGTTCAAAGCGGTACGTGGATGAACTTGCAGTAATTCGGCAATATCGCGAGTGGTGATGAATTTGTGATTGCGAAACAACGCGATAATTTGTCGTTGCTTTTGATCGAGTTCGCGCAATAAATGACTTTGGTCTGTTTGTGCATTTTGCTCTGCCTCTGCGGCTTTTAAACGGACTTTAGCAAAGGCATCAGCCATACCTTCGCAGAAATAAAATATCCAGGCGGAAATGTCGGCTTCGGCGCGGCCAAAATAATAATTGTGGGACTCACCTACTGATATTGCGCGGTAATAACCTTGCAGGTTACGCGCGTAATATTCCTCTAATGAATACACACCTTTTAATCCGTAACCGCATTTGTGCAAGACCAGATTGGTGAGCAGGCGCGCGGTGCGGCCATTGCCATCATAGTAGGGATGGATGGTCGCGAACTGGTAATGGGCAATGGCGGCAACAATGGGTACAGGCAATTCGGATTGCGCTATTTCCTGGTTTATCCAGTCCACCAACTCACGCATCATGGCCGCTACATCTTTGGCTTCGGGTGGCATATACACTATGGCGCCGGAGCCACCGTCGCGAATCACATTTTGCCCATCGCGATAGGATGTCGGTTTTGCTTTGCCATCCATCACCAAACCGTGCAGGGTTTGGATATCTTTTTCCTGAATACTCGTCCTGCCACCCTTGATTAAAGCATCCACATAATCCAGAGCCTGATAATAGTTTTTCACTTCGCGTTCATCCCGCTCGCGATTGGGAAAAGTACCGCCGTGCAGGACTTCTTCCACTTGTTGTTGGGTCAGGCGATTACCTTCAATTTGGGTGGAGTAATGGGTAGATACCAAGCGTGCGGATTCACGTAAGGAGCTGAGCACATGCACCGTAATCGGCAGGCTGGATACCGCTTGCCTGCTGGCTTCTATGTCCATCAGTACTTTAGTGAGACTGGGATTTATCTGGAAAATGGGTTTGTACATATGCTCGGTCACCTTCTTTTTAAGCCATCAGCCTACTCTTTTCCGATATTTTTCCAATAAATTTCCGATAAACAGCCAATATTTGTCCGATAACCAGCCAATAAATTACCGAACTCACGACAATCAACATGGTTCTGTCGCTTAAAAAATGTTTATCCAGCCGCCACGCCCCTCACATCTTTTCCCCCTGGCTTTGGCTATGATGAAAGCCTGTTTAACTGTTCCTGTTTAACTATATGGATGTTGTAGATGCATTACCTTTCACCGGAATTTGGACTCGTTTTTGTCGGGTTTTTGTGGCTTTACTGGCGGTTGGGTTCGACGCGCGGGGTGCAGGCGCAGAATCTGGTGCTGTTGGCTGCGAGTTACCTGTTTTATTGCAGTTTTAATTGGCGTTTTGCGTTTTTGTTGCTGAATTTTTCGCTGGTGATTCTGGCGCTGGCGCAGGCGGTGCATGGGCACAATGGCGCGCGGCGGCGCTGGCCGATGATTGTGGGCGTAGTCCTGGCACTGATTAACCTTGGGATATTCAAGTACTACAACTTTTTCCGCGAGGAAGTACTGGCCTTGCTCACGCCGTTTTTTAACGGTGCGAGCCTGCCGGTGCTGGAACTGGTGTTGCCGGTCGGGATTTCGTTTTACACCTTCCAGGGGCTGGCTTATCTGATCAGTGTGGGGCGCGGTGAATGCAAACCAGCCAAATTATTGGATGGCTTGCTACATCTCTCGTTTTTTCCGACCCTGCTCGCGGGGCCGATCTGCCGGCCGAATGAATTGCTGGTGCAAATACAGTCGCCCGATGAGCGCAAAATCGCAGCGCCGGAAGTGGCGATTTTATTGATCATCTCGGCGCTGGTAAAAAAAGTCTGGCTCTCGGCCTGGCTCGCGGAGGAGTGGGTTAACCCGGTGTTTGCCAACCCGGATGCCTACCATGCGCTGGAATTGTTGTGTGGTTTGATGGCGTATGCATGGCAATTGTTTTTTGATTTCTCCGGCTATACCGATGTAGTAACCGCGCTTGCGTTACTGCTCGGATTTAGCCTGCCGGTGAACTTCCGCCAGCCTTACCTCGCCACCAACCTGAGCGATTTCTGGCGGCGCTGGCATATCACCCTGTCGCGCTGGATCCGCGATTATGTGTACATCAGCCTCGGCGGCAACCGCGGCAGTTGGCAGCGCACGCAAGTAAATTTATTGATCGCCATGGTGCTCTCGGGGTTTTGGCACGGGGCGAGCATCACTTTTGTGGTCTGGGGCCTGTGGCACGGGTTGGGGCTGGTTGCGCAAAATAGCTGGCACAAAATCAGCTCGCTACGATTGCCCGATGCCATTGCCCAGTGGCTGACCTTTGCGTTTGTGTGTTTTGGCTGGTTGTTGTTCCGCGCGGAGGATTGGGATTCAGTGACCACCTACGTCGCCGGTTTTAGCCGCTGGGATACACTGCCCGGTTTGAACTGGATGGGTTTGCTGGCGGCCATGGTAGTCTTTTTTATGCTCGCGCGCCGCGCTGAACCTATGATGGAAAAATCGGCCGCTGTTCTGCGCATGCTGCCATGGTGGGGGCAGGGGATAAGTCTCGCCGCCATCGCACTGTTGATAATGGAACTGGCACCGGCGGGTATGCCGGGTTTTATCTATTTCGGATTTTGAGACTGTGGATTTTTGAGACTGTGGATTTTTGAGATTGGATTTTTGACCTTATGGACTTTCACACTATGCAAACAGCGCAAGAGACCGAATCGCAACACCCCAAAGCCTTGCTTGCCATCACTTTCGCCAGCCTGTTGCTGGTGGTGATGAAAGGCAGCGCCTTGCTGCAATATTGGCAACAAACCCATCATATTTTGCTGGGATTCGACAACCTGCCCAGCACCAGTTCCTTCCTGCCGGGGCAGCAATACTGGCGCCAACTGGGGAGCCAGTGGGATGAGGTGATCGCCAAAGGCGAGAGCCGCATGCTCCTCGCTGGCCAGTTGTTATTGATCGGTGACAAGGCGCTGCCCAAACAGGAATTGCCTTTAGTGGTGGCACCGACCTGCCCAAAACCGGGGCAGGTTAGTCAAGCTTGTGGGGAGGCCAAAACCATCGACAAGCCTGCCGACAAACCCATCACACAGTCCGCCACACCGTCCGCTACACAAAAGGCCCCGGTTACTGAACAACCAACAGTAGCGGTCAACCCGGCATCACCTGCTGCCATGCCAGAGGCAACCCCTGAGGCCATAGCTGCCGCCCAGGGGCTTATCCCACTCACTGCCAGCGACCGCATCCTGCTGGTGGGCGATTCATTGATGCAGGGCCTCGCACCGCATTTGATTACCAGCCTCAAGCGCAAATACCACGCCGAATCTATGGACTTGAGCAAACACAGTACCGGCCTGACCTACCCGGCCTTTTTCGACTGGCCAGCCACAGTGGAAGACGCGTTTGAACTGGAAAGCTACTCGGTGGTGATTGTTTTCCTCGGCGCCAATGATCCCTGGGATATGACCATCCAGGGTCACTACACCCGCTTTGGATCAGAACCCTGGAAAACCATTTACCGCGAGCGGGTGGCGCGCATTATCAATACCGCTGCGGCCCATCACGCACGCCTTGTCTGGCTGGGCATACCGCCGCTGGGACGCGAAGACCTGCTCGGCAAAGCGCCGACCCTCAATACCATCTATGCGGAAGAGGCCGCCAAAGCACCGCTTTTCGCCCGTTTTGTTGCCACCGACTCCGCCCTGACTGCCGATGGCCACAGCTTTACCAAATTCCTCGAACTGCCCGAGCGCGGCAGTGTCATGGTGCGCACCGATGACGGCGTGCACTTCACCACCCAGGGGCATCGCCTGCTGGCGAACCTCACCCTTACGCAATTTGGTCCGTCGCCAACAACCGCGACAGCGGCCAATACCACCACGAGTACGATTACCCAACGATGAAATACCTGACCCCCTTCCTGTGGCTAGCCTGCCTGCTCACCTCCGCACCGCTGCTGGCGGGCTCCGAGCCTATCCCGATTCTGGATTATGGAGACCCAAAGGCCACCGCGCTCTGGCAAAACTTCCAGCAGTTAAAGGATGGCACCCGGCAGGAGCCGCTGCGGATTATGCAATTGGGCGACTCCCACACCGGCGGCGATTACTTCAGCGGCCAGCTGCGTACGCACTTGCAGAAGGATTACGGTAACGCCGGTATCGGCTGGCTGACGCCGGGTTACATCACCAACCAGCGTTCCAACCAGGTGTTGCTGCGCAGCAAGGGCAACTGGAAACTGAGCGACGCCAAGTTAAATAAACACACTGGCATCTTCCCTCTTGGCGGTTTTATTAATACCTCCTCCGGTAATTCGATCCTTGAGATTAAAGCCAAGGAGGTGCCTGCATCCGGACAATGGCGCCTGGGCATCTGGCAACAGCCGCGCCCGACGCCCTGGACGCTCGCCCTGCCAGGTGGCAAATTGCACAAACTCTCCGTGCAGGGTAGCAGCACCTCCGCCTGGCGCTTGAGCACCCAGGAACTGCCAGCGACCAAAGTCGATGGCCTCAAATTACTCGCACCTGCGGGCGGACAATTGGGTGGGGTAGTGCTGGATCGCCTGGTGCCCGGCATTACCCTCGATGCACTGGGCAATAACGGCTCGGTCGCCAATGTGATCAACCGCTGGAATAACTCCAGCCTCAGCGAACAGCTGCACTGGCGCAATCCGCAATTGATCATCCTCGCCTATGGTACCAACGAGGCCTTCGGCCCGGATCTGGTGCCGGAAACCTACGAAAGCGAGTTGCGCCAGATTATCCAGAAACTGCGCGCTGCGGCGCCGGAAGCAGCGATTTTGCTGGTTGGAGCACCCAACTCGGCCAAATCCCGCCCGCCCCATATCAACGGCGGCTGCCGTATCCCATTGCCACCCAGCCTGGTGAAAGTCCAAAACAGCCAGCGCCGTATCGCACGGCAGGAAAAAACCTTGTATTGGGATTGGGCAGCGATGATGGGCGGCAATTGCAGCGCGCAATTCTGGCTAAAACAGCAACCGCCGCTGATGCGCCCGGATCTTGTCCATATGAGTCCCGAAGGTTATGCAGCGAGTGCCGATGCACTTTATATCGCGCTGCAAGGCCAGATTAATAAAGCTGCCACACCATAATATCTGCACGCGATAACTGCACATCCCCTACCGGTGCTGACAACTTCAGTGCCGGTGCCAACTCCCTTTCGCTTAATCCTTGTCATTTTGGATGGAAATACACAATTTCCACCGTCTATTGCGTAACAGTCCTGCAGCCACACCGCATCCGGGTGGCATCCACTTTCATGTTACTCATAGAAGGAATATTCCATGAACATTTTGCGTAGGGTAAAAATAATCATCGGCTCGCTGCTCATCATTGGCTGTACTGGTATCAATGCTTCCGAGCATCATCATGGCGATAAAAAAACTAGTTTTTTAGCGGAAGCTCCCGCCAATCTATTGGGCATAGATGTTGTATTACGGATTGAAAATGCGGTGACCAACTACCCCAGCGGATTTCCCTTCAAGGGCGCAGTAGTCAAACGCTTTAAACGCGATGGCACTTTTTCCGCATTAGCGACAAGCACGCAGGAAGGGCAAGCACCCGATGCCCCGCAAACTTTTTATGGCACCTACAAATACAAACGTATCGGCGTTAATACCGCCATCGAAAAATCGATTGATGTCTCGGTCGGCAATACGCCCTATACCACCAAATACACATTTGAAACCGCCACCAGTGGTAAATGGGAAGAGGATTTTGGCAATGGCCAGATTATCTTTTCCGGCAGTTTTACCCTGGAGCCGTCCAATTTACCCGCATCGCAACAACTCGCGCCTGACACTAATGCCGGATTAAATGTGGTGCTCTTTATTAAAGATGCGACCTCTGTCGAGTTGCCGCCCAATGTGTATCCCAAAAAAGGCATAGCCCTGCAAACCTACGCACAGGACGGCAGTTTTTTAATCAAGGGTTATGGCCCGCTGACGCTGGACTCCCACGGAACCTATAGCTACAAAAAAATATCGGCGAACACCGCAGTGGAAGAAGCAACCCAGGTCAGCCCTTTTTTCACCCAGCCTTACACAATGGTTTACACTTTCGACACGCCGACATCAGGCACCTGGTTCCAGAGTTTGGGCAATGGCTGGATAAAATTTACCGGTACCTTTGGCACAGCGCCCAATGAATAATTAATCACCGCAGGTTGCAGGGGAATTGGAAAATTCCCCTGCACATTCCTGTTTTACCTCCATCCGTTTTCACCTTCACATCGACCATTAAACCCTATGAGCCCCACCACCATAGAAATAGCAAAAGCCTGGTTTATTTTTTCATTTAGTTTGGGCTGCTGGACCTGCCTGACATTGCTGGTGAGCAAACGGGGCGATAAACAAATTAAATACACGATTTTCAGTTTTATCCTGTTATTTCTAATCCCGCCGTTAAATGCCTATGTGACATTGGTGAATACACAACCGCTACACTGGCTACAGGTGCTAAGCCATAAATTGACCTGGTGTTATGGGCCGATCATGGTTGCGCTTATCCGCCACATTTTATTAAAACCAATTAGCCGGACCAGTTACGCCATCCAAGCGCTACCCTTTTTCTTATCTGCCTTACACGACATTGCGAATGTACACTGGCTGACATTTCCCGCCATGCTCACCCTTTTATTTACCCAGGTTTTTAGCTATCTGGCCTATGCGGGATTTTTATTAGTATCCGAGCGGTCGCGTTTATTAATGCTCACGCAACAATTTAAAAACACCAGTTACTATTGGTTAATTTATCTGGTCAGCTGTTTATTTTTTGTCATGCTATTTGATGTAATTATCTTCACCAATGCCTTGCTGGGGCACATCCCTTCTTTTGCAGCGCTGGCAATGATTGCAAGTTTGATTGGGGTATTTATTAATAGCATTGCGCTTTTTTCAATTTATCAACCCGATGTCTTTGTTCACGAACTTGCGTCACAAGACGTATCCCCTCCCACAGAAAAAACCCAACTGCGCAGCATAGAATTGAGCCCGGAAGCAGCCCGGCAATTGGATGAACAATTGCAAGCGCTGGTAAAAAACCATAAACCCCATTTGGATGAGGATATTTCCTTGCCCAAACTTGCCTCACTGCTGGGTGTAACCAGCCATCAACTTTCAGAATTATTGAATATCCACAAATCCACCAGCTTTTATGATTTTTTAAACGATCTTCGCTATCATGAATCGCTGCATTTTTTAGCCGGGAATGAAAACCAACTTACTATTGCCGATATCGCCTATCGCTCCGGCTTTAATAATCGCAATACGTTTTATAAAGTATTTAAAGAAAAAACCGGATTGACGCCTCACCAGTATAAAAAATCCATTGGTTAACCAGGCATCACAACATTTTTTTGCTTTGAATATATCGATTACGCTGCAAGCAAAGGCGCGATTGATACTTTTACCATGGGGATTGCCAAAGTGATTTTATGGCTTGCATCCGAGGAAGCGTCTTACATTACTGGCAGCCTATTAGATGTGAGCGGCGGGCGTTAAATTATTATTATTTTATTTCCATAAAAAAACGGCAGGTTTTTATCCTGCCGTTTCGCCATTGCTGCGCAAACTCACTCTATCAATTCGCTACCACATTTATTGCCGCTGTATATCCTGGAATGGACTGTAGACACCATTTTTATCGAAGGCGGCAATTTGGAACACATAATCACCTTCCAGCCAATCAAACTTGTAAGACTGGGTCCAGGGGTCTGAGATCGACACATAGGTATATTTTGTATCGGTAGATTTTTTATAGCGGATTTCATAACCACCTAATTCATCGATATAAATATTAGCCCCGTTTTCGCGCATGGAAGGTGCAGTCCAACTTATCTCCACTGGCCCGGCAATATGCGCCGCCGATGAGTTCGACAAGGAAGAGCTGGACTGTGTTATGGCTGGTGCAGACGATGAACTGGAGGATACCACCGCCGGAGCAGAAGAAGAGCTGGAAGAAACAACTGCCGGTGCAGATGATGAACTTGAAGATTGCACTGAGGGTGTTGAAGAAGTAGTGCCTGATCCTGAACCACTGCCAGAGATAGATTCCACTTTAAACCAGTTGATATTAAAACCACCGGCTTTAGCCAACATGGAAAATTTATATACCCCTTTATTCAAGGTGACTTCACGCTCAACCGTTACCCATTTTTGCCAGCCACCGGTTTTTGGAACCGCAACTGTATCGAGAGCCGTGCCGGTGCCCATATCATTCAATACCAGGACCGAACTGGTGCCCGGTGTGGCGACCCGATAGGAAATTTTATACTTGCCAGTAGCAGGGATAGTCACTGGCGAATTGGCGTAGGACATAGTGTCGCCCGTACTGATCCCACCGACACTTTTGCCGCCGCCAACATCAGTCGTCGTTTCGGAAACAACTCCCGTCATAGCGGAATAATTTTCCGCTTCGATCACTGTAGATACAGGTGCGGGCGTTGGCTCTGGTGTTGGCGTAACCGCCGCGGTCGTTGCCGGTTCGATCCTGAACCAATTCAAATTGAGCCCACCGACCTGGGCAAATATTTTCAGGTTTTGCACCCCTTTTGGCAGAGTGACTGTTTGCTCGACATCAATCCAGGTACTCCAATTCCCGGTTTTTGGAATGCTGACCGTACCCAATGCAGCATCGCCCGTGCCTTTCAAGGCAATGACAGCGCCGCCATTGTAACTGGAGACCCGGTAGACAATTTTATATGCCCCGGCTTCCGGGATATTGATATCGCCATAATTGATCCAATCACCCGTATTGATATCGCCGAGGCTTTGGCCACCGCCCACATCCGAACTTGTCTCTTTAATCACACCGCTCATGGTGGTGTAACTTTCCGCTTGCATGGTCAAGGGGAATGTCGGCACCGCAGGTTCAGTTACGGGAACGCTTACCTGCTCGATCTTGAACCAATTTAAATTCAGGCCACCGACGTCGGCAAACACTTTGAGGCTCTGCACACCCTGCTGCAAGGTGACTGTTTGCTCAACTTCGATCCAGTTAGTCCAGCTTCCGGTTTTTGGTATGGGCACTGAACCCAAACTGGTATTGGCCGCATCGCGCAGTGAAATAACCGCACCTCCGTTGTAGCTGGATACACGATAAGTAATTTTATAGGTGCCCGTTGCAGGGACATTGATATTGCTATAGGCCATCCAGTCGCCAGTATTAACGTCACCCAAGTGCTGGCCACCACCCACATCTGCCGTAGTTTCTTTTACGACGCCGCTCATTGTTGAATAACTTTCCGCCTCAACTGAAATGGGCGTGGGCGTGGGTGCCGCGCGGGCGATACTGGGAACAAACATCATGAAAGGAGCGCAGAGCGCCATAGCAATAGAGACATGGCGCAACCGTTGCTGCCAATTCAAACCACGTTTTAATTGCAGTTCGTCGATAAAACCCAGCTCAATTAATATTTCACCGAGGGGCGTTACTTGTACAGTGGGATCAGAAGGATCTAACAGCTTTTTCCTGCGGGACTGTTCCTGGATTGCAATATCAAGCTGGGCTTTACTGATTATTCCTTTATCGACTAATACGTCCCCTAAACGGGTTAGCTGTTGTTTTTTCTTGAACATGATTCCTCCAAAACTCCAACCACATAAATTAATGCGAACCGAGTGAGTTACGAGTGAGTTACATACTGGATATGGCAGATGCTTTAACATTTTTCAGTGTAGGAGATATTAGAATGTGTGATGCAGCTCGCCAGCGCTGCTGTAGCAACATTTTTACATATGGGCATAGGCCAATATTCTTTTGTTCAATTTTTCATTGGCATTGATTTCATCCAGCTAAAAATGATATTCCCGGGTTATCAAAAACACTGCTGTTATGGTTTTATGCCCCCTGGGTACAGAAAAACTCGCCTGCCTTTTATAGATGAAAAGCGCTTATGCATAACCTGTGTAAATAACCCAAATTCCATTACATTTGTCGTTTCTTGCATCATGAAAGGTAAAGTTTGTTCGTATCTTGATAGCCAACTGCTACCTTTTATAAGCGAATGCTTTTGCATCACTCTTTTCAGCTATTGCATATAACCTTTATTGATTAATATCGCGCGCCTCTTTGTGGCGTGCCAGTCATTGGGTTTTTCTTTGTTTGGTTAACAGGTTTTCCACTATGAACAATAAACTCTCCCTTCGCTCACTGGTGTCGAGCGCTGTATTGCTAGGCCTTCTCGCGGGCTGCGCATCCAAAACAACAGACACTACTCCAACGTCTACTACGGCTGCGCCCGGCAAAGTGCAGTGGCCAGCGATTACCAGCGCGGTCAAAAAAGACCCGGCCGTCGAAGCGCGCATTGACAAGCTGCTCGCCCGCATGACGCTGGAAGAAAAAATCGGCCAACTGATCCAGCCGGAAATCAAATTCCTGACTCCCGACGATATCAAGAAATACCATGTGGGCTCTGTGCTCAATGGCGGCGGCAGCACCCCCGGTAGCAACAAATATGCGCCATTGCAAGACTGGGTAACCCTTGCCGACAGTTTCTATAACGCTTCTATCGATAAATCCAACGGCCGCATTGGCATCCCTATCATGTGGGGTACAGACGCCGTCCACGGCTTGGGCAATGTGGTGGGTGCAACCCTGTTTCCGCACAACATCGCCTTGGGCGCGACCAATAACCCTGAATTGTTGAAACAAATCGGCTGGGCGACCGCGCGCGAAATTGCCGTCACCGGCCTGGATTGGGACTTCTCCCCCACCGTTGCCGTAGCGCGCGATGACCGCTGGGGCCGCGCCTATGAAAGCTGGTCGGAAGACCCGCAAATTGTCGGCGCTTACGCCGGAAAAATGGTGGAAGGCCTGCAGGGTGATGGTGGCTCAAAAGGGTTTTTATCCAATGAACATGTTATCTCCACCGCCAAGCATTTCATCGGCGATGGCGGCACACTCAATGGTGTAGACCGCGGTCCAACCCAGGGCGATGAGCAATTCCTGCACGACATCCACGGCGCCGGTTATTTCAGCGCAATCGGTTCCGGCGTACAGGCAGTGATGGCCTCTTTCACCAGTTGGGATGGCACACGCATGCATGGCCATAAATACCTGCTCACCGATGTCCTCAAAGGCCAAATGGGCTTTGACGGCCTGGTGGTCGGCGACTGGAGCGGCCATAGCTTTATCCCCGGTTGCACAGCGGTAGACTGCCCTGAATCGCTTATGGCCGGGCTGGATGTTTACATGGTGCCCGAGCCCAACTGGAAAGATCTGTACAACAATTTGCTGGCCCAGGCTAAATCCGGCGAAGTAACTGCCGCGCGTCTGGATGATGCCGTGCGCCGAATTTTGCGTGTAAAAATCCGCGCCGGTTTATTTGAAAAAGGCGCCCCATCCACCCGCCCACTCGCGGGCAAAAAAGAATTGTTAGGTGCACCTGAGCATCGCGCCATTGCCCGCCAGGCGGTGCGCGAATCGCTGGTACTGCTGAAAAACAAAAACAATTTGCTGCCCTTGGCGCGCAAGCAAAACATCCTGGTTGCGGGCGATGGTGCAGATAACATCGGCAAGCAAGCGGGCGGCTGGTCAGTCACCTGGCAGGGCACCGGCAATGTCAATTCCGACTTCCCCGGCGCCACTTCTATCTATGCGGGCATCAACCAAATCGTGAGCGCCGCCGGCGGCAAAGCGACCCTCAGTGTCGATGGCTCATTCAGTAAAAAACCCGATGTCGCCATCGTGGTATTTGGTGAAGACCCCTACGCCGAAATGCAAGGTGATGTGGGCATGCTCGCCTACAAACCGCGCAACCCGCGCGATCTGGAATTGCTGAAAAAATTGCGCAGCCAGGGCATTCCCGTGGTATCCCTCTTTATCAGCGGCCGCCCGCTCTGGGTGAATCGTGAACTCAATGCCTCTGATGCGTTTGTTGCCATCTGGCAACCGGGCACTGAAGGTGCCGGTGTCGCAGACGTGATTTTCAAAAATGCGAAGGGTGATATCAATTACGACACCAAAGGTCGCTTGAGCTTCTCCTGGCCGAAACACCCGGACCAGACACCACTGAATCGCGGCGATAAGAATTACGATCCACTCTTCGCCTATGGTTACGGTTTAAGTTACGCCGATAAAAATACCCTGGGCGATAACTTGCCCGAAGACGGCTTAAAAGCCGCAGTCGCCCTGGATGTACTGGAAATTTTCAATCGCCGCCCAATGGAGCCATGGCAATTGGAAATTATCGGCTACCAAAATGATCTGGTACCCATGAACAGCAACACCGTCAAAGCCTCATCCTTGATGATCCAGGCCGTTGACCGCGATGTGCAGGAAGACGCACGCCGCGTGCAATGGAACGGCTCAGGCAGCGGCCAGGTTGCCTTGTCAGTCGCCAACCGCCAGGACTTTATCAATTACTACAGCAGCGATTCCGCACTGGTATTTGATATCAAAGTGGATGGCGCACCCAGCGCAACCACCTATTTGCGTTTGGGCTGCGGCTCCTACTGCGCATCGGATATCGACCTGACTGCAAAATTAAAAGGCTTTGCAGGCCAGGGCTGGAAAACAGTTACCGTCCCATTCAAATGCTACCCAACCTCCGGCGCTAACTTTGGCATCCCCCAACCACCGGAAGAATACTGGACCCAAATCCTGCAACCTTTCTCACTGCTGACCAGCGGCACTTTGGATATCAGCTTTGCCAAAGTAAGTGTGGTGAAAGGCGCTGGCAAAAATGTGACTTGCCCTTAATTCCATTTTAAATCCAGAAAATAAAAATCCCCGCCAGTGAAAGCTGGCGGGGATTTTTTATCGCGCACATCAATACCTAAATACCGCACTGTACTTTCCCGTTTGGTATGCCCCAATAAAATTTGCACAGCGCGTAAATTTTTTTGTGCGCTTGTAAATCAGCGATGCCTTGGTGCGACGCAGCGAATGCGTGCCATATGCGGATGTATCCAAACCGATATCGCTAATCCAACGATGCACGATTCGTGCATATTGTCGCGTAATGTGGGGGGGGAATCGCGCACACGGCTGGGAAAGAGATAGTTGTCACTGCAAAGATTGGCTTTAGTTAGCCAGGATTCAAGTGTCAGTCACGTCAGAGGTGTGATTTCAAATTGTACCCGACGATGTGTTTTCTGCTGCAACTCAATTCTGTCGCAACTGGCGCTCGTCAATATTTGTGTTTGGTTTAACAGCATAAAAATTTATTGATTTGTGCGATAGCCAAGTTGATTTTATGTGTCGATGTGGTTATCTTCCGCGCGCATTTATATGGAGCCAGGCTTGGGTCGGAGACCGCAATATCATCCCTTCCCACTCAATACTCGCTTTTTCACTGTTGTACGCTTTCGTTTCGTTTTGATGGTGCCCCACAAAATATCTGCGGCTATCAAATCGAGTTTTCACGGATTTCCATACTCAACCGATCAAAGGACGATGTTATGCCTCCCTCATCATTTTTTACCCGAACACTACGTTATATTGCCATTATCATTTCTTTAGGCTTTGTTTGCCTTGAAGTAAGCGCTCAGACTGTCAAATATACATACGACGCTCTCGGTCGAGTTCGCACTGTTGAAGATGACGTTAATGGTAATCGAGGCTATGAATATGACGCGGCAGGTAATCGCATCAAGGTGTCGGGGCCTGATTTTGTGCAGCCGTCCATTCCATCTGCTTTGCTGGTAAGTAATCTCACTACTAATTCTGCAAGGGTAAGCTGGACAGCGTCTACTGATAACGCAGGTGTGTCCGGCTACGAATACAGACTCAATGGAGGTGCATGGAATACATTGGGCACCTCACCATCTGTGAATTTGTCGGGGCTCATTCCATCTACTAATTATACGTTTGTGCTTCGGGCGAAAGATGCTGCGGGCAACATCAGTGATTCCGCAAGTAAGTCTTTCAAAACACTTGATTATGCAAGTCCGCCAGGCACACCCGTCATTGGAAAGATTACAAGTGTTTCAGTTAGCGCAACATGGGCGGCATCTGCAACTGTAGGTGCAACTTATGAATTGTCTACCAATGGGGGGGCCAGTTGGATCGCTACCTCATTAACTTCTGCAACGGTCAGCGGATTAATGCCTGGCACTGGCCACACCTTGGCGGTACGAGCGTTATACGGCAATGCGCGTAGCAATGCATTGGCGGCGACTTTTACCACCCTGGCAATAGATCCGCCTTCCTCATTGAGGTTCTCTAATATAGCGGCAACATCGATCACTGCAAGCTGGGATCCGTCACCTACTCCTGGTGCAACCTACGTGTATGCCAGGTTCGCTGGCGACGCGTGGTCCCCAATATCGACAACGTCCGTTAACCTGACTGGCTTGACACCAGGGAGTTCTTATAACTTCATGGTGAAAGCGCTTGCGGGCGGAAAGTATAGCGATATTATTTCGTTAACTTTTAGGACAGACGTTATCCCCACTGCGCCCCCAGGAACTCCGAGCATCGGGGTATCGGCTACGGGAATATCAGTATCCT
>CAZIWB010000001.1:667805-708207 GCA_964542655.1 uncultured Cellvibrionaceae bacterium | reverse complement strand
TACTTTGTCGCTGCGCAGCGCCACGCATAACTGGCAACCTGTGCACGGCGCCAGTGCCCTGCATAAACTCTATCAACAATTCCTCAGCTATAAATACCAGCAAGACATAACAGCGTTGCAAACTGCATGGGGTACCGCTGGCAGTAATATAACGAGTTTCTCCACCCTAACATTTCCACCGCTTACGCCGGCTAACCCAATTCACGCAGCGGTCTGGGCAGAATTTACCCGCGATTACATTGGCTTTACGTATCCGCCGGTGAGCAACAATGATCTGGCCCTCTACCAACAATTTTTACAGTTGCGTTACCAGCAAATCAGCAAACTCAACGCCGCACATGGTTTGGTTGGCAAGCTTGCGCTGGACAGTTTTTTCTCAGTGAGTATTCCCACAAAGATTCCGGAAAATAACCTGGCACTAATTGATTGGATCGAATTTGTTTCCCTGTCTTTGCCAATTCAACGCCAGGCACATCAGTTTACTGTCTACCTTCCCACAACGCTCGGTGAATTACCTGCACAGCTTGAAAGCCGCAAGGCGCAGGTAGAGGCCATTGTCAAACGCGAAAAGCCTGCCCATACACATTTCGATGTGAAATTTTTTTGGGCGATGTTTCAAGTGGGGAGCGCACGTTTGGGTATAGATACCACGGTAGGCGAAGGCGGACGTTTTGTTGCCATGGTGTTGGGTGCAAATTTTCTCGGCCAAAGTTATCTCGCCGAATCGCACCCATGGAACATCGCAGATCGCTCAGTGGTAGGTCGTGAGCGCCTTGGTTACCAATTAAAATGGAGCCTGTAATAATGAGTGACTTTATCAGTGTGTTCCCGGCTAACCAGCCTCTGGATCCCAATAAACGCGTGAATTATTTGCACGGTCTGGTATTAGGTGTTGATGAGTTTCGCCAGGAAGAATATTACCTTCTGGAAAAAAATCGCCAACACAATCGGGCGCTACATGGCTATGGTACCGTGTGCGGCCTTGCAGTAGAGCAAAGCGCAGAAAGTTCAGGTACTGAAATTAAAGTTAAGCCGGGTATGGCCATGAATTATTGTGGCCAGGTTATCCAGGTACCCAATACACAATGTGCGGTGCTTGAAGAATGGCTGGCAGCCAACAGCGCAGATATCCTTGAACGCCTGGGTTCGCCCGCAGCAGGCTCACTCAGCCTCTATTTGATGTTGTGTTATCGCGAATGCGAAACCGATCTGGTACCCATTCCCGCCGGGCCCTGCCAATCGCTGGAAGAAATTACCGCAGCATCGCGCATTGCAGATAATTTCAGTTTGCACTTTTCATTGGATGTACCGCCGCATTATCACTTCGATGCTGCAATAGCCGAATTATCAGCGTTGTTATTGAACATTCCCGTTACCGCGGGCGGTACGCTTACACTTGAAGAATTGCTCGATCTTGTGCGTACACTTGATCCTGATTACCCCCTCTCATCACCACCTGAGGCAGCGTCACCACCCTTGTCCTCACCCGCAATTGCGGGGGCAATCGCACCGGAAAATCTCCTGCCTTTTTTCCATGAAGCGTTCAAATTGTGGATAACCGAAATTAAAGCCTGTCACCTGGATTGCACTCACAACGCGGTACCCGAAGATAAAACCCGCAATTGTGTTTTTCTGGCACAACTCAATTTTGATGTGACCTCCGTTAATAATCTGGTGCTACTCGATTCAGAGGTTGTCATAGATCAGGGCCAACGCCAGTTTTTACTGGCGACCCAGGAGCAACAGTATTTCGTGCACCATTTTTCGGTGTTGGCAAAAAGTTTATCCGGTGGTTTGTTACCAGCGCCTGGTGGGAGCGGCGATATTGATGACAATGAATTGGTACATATCAACACCAATGAAACTATCAATGGGATAAAAACGTTTAGCAGCCCACTTGCGCTCGAAGGAAGTGGCCGCGTGTTCAAAAAAATTGTGCTGCCGGGTTATAGCGCGCATTACGGACGCGGCACCGCGCGCGCATTATTTAATGAATTACCCTCCATGCACTTTATGACCTCCGGCACCAATGCGTTTAGTGGCGAAGCATTGTTTGCGATACCGCTGCCGGAAGATATGGAATATTCCGAAGGCATGCAATTTCGATTGCACTGGGGTTTTCAAGGTAACCCACAGCCAGCAGACATTGCGTTTACCTGGCAAATAGGCTCGCGCACCTATCAGGCAAATGATGTCACCGCGGCATTTGAAAATGTGGAAGTCACTGTTGCCGAACCCACTAGCCAGCGCAATGCGATATTAATGACCCCCTTTATTGATTTGGATCCATCAATCATTTTCAGTGAAAACCATCAATATGCGGCGCTGCGCGTTGCCATGATTGACCCGGGCAATCCCATTTCCGAGGTGTATCTCATGCAAGTAGACCTGCGCTACACCGCCAACCGACTGGGTAGGGGCGTATAAAATGAGCTTTAAAAATTTGCTCGAACCCGTTATCGAAAGTGGTATTAAAAATACCAACTTTTTTGAAGGGCGTTTGTTAAGCGGTAAAGATCTCAGCGACCAGGAAGCGGCCAATCGCATTCATCGGCAACAGTTGGGCCGTACCCTCGGTCACGGTGTGGTGGAGGGACTGGAAGTCAGCGTCGAAAACACCGGTGCAAATGGCCAGCAACCCGTTGTAAGAATTAAAAAGGGATTTGCAATTACGCTTGAAGGTGAAGTTACCGAATTGGCGTTAAATTATGTCGATATTCAGCTATCGCGCACACTCGAACAATTTGTTGGCAACAATACCGGTTTTAAAAATTGCTCTCCGCTGCCCTCCGAAACACTGGTACCCAGTGGAGCCGGACTTTATATCCTGGTGATGAGCCCAGCCAAGGCCTGGCAAGAATTCGCGCCTAAAAGTGGATTGCAACAACAAGGCATTGCGCACAATTGCGGCCGTCGCTACCTGGTGGAAGCGGTGCAATTTCGCTTGGTGAAATTTGATCCTACGTTAATGCCGGATATTGCTGATGATGTGCGCAATGATTTGCAAAACAATTATTTAAGCCCATCAAATCCTGTCAGCGTTGATGACCTGCCCGCATTATCAAAGATGCGTAATCTGGTTGCGCATATCTGTTTTGGTACTGACGCGCTCATTCACTCCGCACGTGATCCCAACTTTATTACACGCGCTACCACCGCCGTTGGCCTGGATGCACTGCTTGGCCTTGAGGAAGGATTAACCCGCTGCGATACCCCTCTGGCACTGCTGTACTGGAACCTGGACGGGATTGCCTTTATCGATAACTGGGCAGTAAAACGCAAAGCCTGTCACCGCGACAGCGCACCTTATAATATTCCCACCTTTACCCGTCACAGTTACAACCGCGCTGATGAATCGCGTTTGCAATTCCAGGAGCATCTGGATTTTTTGATGCAACGCATCAGCAACCTGAGCAACGTCAGCGCAGTGGATTATTTTCGTTTTTTACCACCAGTGGGTTATTTACCTATTCGCACCGCGAACGCCACCTCCAATATTGGTTTCAGTGAACAAACTTTTTTTAAAGATGCCGTGGTACGCAACAGTGTATTTGTTGAAGCAGCTGCGCTGGTATCTATCGCGCAAGCAGCACTTGCGTTTTGGCCGGTGGATTTATTAAGCGAGGAATTCATGTGGTTGTATCGCACACGTGAAAACGCAGAGGAAGCAGACAACAACCCCGCTGCAACCTTGCAGGAATATCTGGTGTTTACCAGCGGCCATGCGCCTTATTTTGGTAATGCGAGGTTCAATCGCAACAAGTGGGACTACAGCAACTATGGACTTATCTAGGTTGAAAATTGCTGTGTTACTAACGCTACTTGAGAGGAGACGAGTATGCCCGAATTAAATTTGGTAAATGCAAATCCCGGCGATGTTGTTGTCCCACTCGCCGATGTATTGGAACTGCTGCAATCTGCATTGAACTCTGCCGAACTACAGCAATTGTCAACCGATCTTATCGCCAGGCGGACTACGTTTGTGCAAGCAGGGGATGTCATTACCGCTGAATTGATGAATCAGGTGTTGGCGGACATTGGCAATTTGCAAGCGCGTGTCGCCGAATTGGAAAATGGTATTCCGAGCCAGGAAGCGCCGCGCATCTTTTTTGTGAATCCCAATACCGGTGTGAGAATTGGTGAAACCCTGACAGTGGTTGGAGAAAATCTCGCGCCGGCAAATATCCATGTGCAAATTGGCAATCGCGCTGTAGCTGCCTTTAACGGCTCAAGCCAAGGGAAAACATTGACGTTTGTTGTACCGCCTATGTTAAGCATTCCCCAAGGCGGCGCGGATGTGATGTTGGTGATCACCAACGATTTCGGCGATGACGATATTCTGGTGCGTGTATTACCTTCATTACCGCAAGAGTTGATTGCCAACCTGAGACTCAGATATACGGATTCCCCCGAAGAGGCCTTAACCGCTGATACGCCCTATCCAGTAACTCTCAATCTATCCGCTTTTACTTCTCTTGCTGCAGATTTTGAAATTAGTGCGAGTCTTGATGGTGATGACGATTGGACCGTTGAAATTCAAGGGGACAGTACGATCACCATTCCCCAAAGCCAGCATGCGGAATTTACCACCGATATTAATTTGCTAGTCACTACAGGGGCGGCGGGATCAGCAAATTTGACTGTGCATGTTGAAGCGGTTGATCACCCGGATCAAAGCAAAACCTCAGCACCGTTACCCTTGGCAATTGGCGACATACCGGAGGTAAATACCGATATTTCACTCTCTGAACAAAATATTGAATCACAAAACTTTGATGCAGCAACAAATACGATTCGACTCAATCAGGGGCAGACAATGCATTTTGGCTTGCAATTCAGTATAGCTTTCCATCAGCAGGAGAACGGTGAAAGCCAAGCACAGTTTGAAGCAAAAAATACGTACACCTTCAGTACGCCCACCATTATTCCACCAGGTCCCTGGTCGCTTACCAATCAAACGGAGCAAATTGTGGTGGCTAATCGCCCCGGCAAACTGGTGGACTTTGCATTTCAATTGACGTGCGGAACAGGTGCTGCAATAGCGAGTGAACTGCGCTATCTCGTCTCCAGAAATGGTTCAAGCGAACCACCATTTGAACTGAGTTATACATTGACAAACACATAGCGGGAAAACTTTATTTAAAGGGGATTGTTATGAACATAATCAGCGTAATACAGCATAGATTCAACCTAACTACAGTTAAATATGTGCTTATCTCTATTATTACTCTTATGGCTAGTGGATGTGGTGATGGTGGCTCGACAGGCTTTAATCCGGACTTTCATTTAATTGTTCCGCAAACGCCAGCAGTGGCGGGGGATGCACATATTGACGGGGAGATCATGGGCGACTCCAAATGGAATAATTCCTTCGACATACAATTAATAAATGGTGTGCCGGTAGCTGATAATTATTTCAGGGGTGTGGCGGACAATAATTATCTTTATTTATATTTTACGACTGCAGTAAATAGCTTCAATAATCTCGATGCGGTGGCGATTGCGCTTTCACCCACATCTGATCCAGCCCAAAAGCATCTACTAGTAATTAAGCCCTGCCAAAGTACCGCAACCTGTAAAGGTACAGTACATGACGGGCCCGCTACTATTGAATACTACACAGATCCAGACGGGGACAACACCTATAATTCTACTGCCGCTGCCCATAACGTTATCGCAAAAAAATATGTGTCAGAATCTGGCGGCAGCGGTGTATGGTCTATTGAAGTGAGAATTCCGCGGGGAGCACCGTTCAATTTACCAGCAACCAGTTTCTTTGGTTTGTATGCAGGAGTTCTGGATTACCAAGCTTCTACCAGTAATGTATTTCAATATACATGGCCGTTTAACAATGCTGGCGGTACAACATTATTGTCAGGTACTATTTCCGCTGGTTCGACCAATGTGATTCCCTTGCAGGCGCAATGGGGGAATGCATCACTTGATACCAGCTTGCCAACAGGTGTCAGTATCGCTTCGCAAGATATCAGCACCGATCATGGTTCCTCGTTAATTAGCATTAATCAACCTAATATTTTTACCGCGAAAGCGCGCAATCACGGCACGACAACTGCACAGGCTATAAAAGCAACTTTCCAGCTCGCTAATTTTGGCTTGCCCGCTTTCGGTAGCTGGGAAAATATTGGCACATCAAGTGTATTGGATATTAACCCTACTGCGGCTCAAAATTACACCTTGAACTGGAGTGTGCCACTAGACAGAGTGGATGATTACATCACACATGATCACCAATGCATTCGGGTTCAACTCAGTTCAACCAATGTTGCAACCAGTTTTATTAATAACTCTGCGCAGCGCAATATGGATTTTGTAGTCACCAGTTCACCATTTACCAGTAAGCCAACAATAGCAACCGCTGGCTATCATTTGGCAGAAAAAATGCGGCAGGAGGATTTCATTATCCGCGAAAGATTTTATAACTATCAACCTGACCTGAAATGGGAATCGCGTGTTGAAGGAGCAAAAAAAATCACCGACAGTTTGTACGAACTTACAATCCCTATTAAACAAAGCCAACAGATTGCTCTTGCCGTACAACCACCGGAAAAAGCATTTGTACCTTTCGAGAAACTAGTGATCCCGGCCATAGAAGGTACAGAAAGCAAGATTGTGGAGGTGAGTGTGGCAGAAGGAAAAACCATTAGCCTGGTACCTAATCGTCCAGCATTAAATGCCGAAGGTTATCCAACCGCAGCCAACAGTAAACTGACTGGAAAGCGTTATTCAAATTCAGTGGCAAGCACAATATTGGCGTCATGGGACGGTTTCAAGGAAAGCAGTTTTGTTGTAAATGCAGGTATATCACTCATTGCACCCAAAGGTGTAACAGCGCTTTATCTAAAACAACAATTTGCCAAAGGTGAAGAGCGTTCACCCCTGGAACAAACACTGAATATTTATATTACCGACCCACTTGATCTACCGCGCTATCTGCTCTCTACCGATGGTCTGCCAAAAGACAAATTCGGCCTTGTTGGTTTTGGTGCGAACTTGCCAACAGCGGTCTATTTTGGTTATCGCAAATCCGGCAAAACCCTGGAGGTAGACGGCAAGACATTCAATGTTTACGAAACGGCAGGCTCCTTTGGTTATGTAGTAAAAGGCCGCAAGGCCGACCAATAGGAAACGGATCAAAAAATATGACCGCTAGTATCTGGGCGCATGACAAGATCCAAACCTTGCGGGTGAAAGCCAGGGATGGCGATACCCCTGCGTTGCGTTTGGCGCTGATGCAAACGCTGGCTTCGGTCAATTTGCATCCCGCAGGTATGTCGCCCTCGGCGGTATTTATGATCCATTACCTGGAAGATCCACTGCCCGGTAAATTAATTAATAGAAAACAAAATGCCGGCACATGGCGCAGTGCGCTACGTGACAATATCGACATGCTTTATCGCCAAGCGGCGACACCAAAAAATTGCGCGCTTAACGGAGATCCTGTCGCCGTTTTATTCCGCGACCAGGCGGAATTGCTTGCCTGCCTGGTTGTGGATATTTGTGCACAGCGTGTTGGGCAACACTGGTGGTGGCGGAGGTGGAATTTTTCCAGTGCGCACAGCTCGCAACGTATTCACGAAGCGCTGATATATAAAATTCGCTATGTACCTGCGATATTCGCTCAGTTAGCGAGTACCGGGCGGGCGCTTGACGTTATCAAACAACTGGAACCCGCGCACGCCAATGATCTTTTACAAAGGTTGCTCAACGAGTTTTCGCTCGGCAGTGTGCGCGAGTTAATTGCAGAAATTGAGTATGAAGACGACGCAATAAACGAGCGAACAAATATTGCTTCTCAGAAAAACAGCCAGCCACGTGACCATTGGCCACAAACAAAAAGCCATTCAATGCCACCTTGGGCAGCGCTATTCACTAAAGATACCTGGCAAGCCAATTTACCACGGGAACAAGCTGCACTGCTCGGCGTTGCATGTACCTTGCACGAGCGCCCTGCGATCATGCGCAACCGCGTTTTCCAGCGCAGCCTTGCACACTGGTGGGTAGATGAAAACAAGCCCACAGCCAACAGTGAACCAGTCCGATCCATCGGACACAGCCGTACAGATTTCTTAAAAAAAGATTCACTTGGAAAAATTATTGTTGTTGAGCCAGACAACAACCAACACACTACATCAAAAAAATCTACACAACCGCGGCCTGCTCAAAAAAATAGTACATCTAACCTGAAGCCGTCTGTTATCAATACCAAAAGCCGTTTTTTGGATACCGATAACAACCCTGGCCAATTGCAGGCAGAAAACCTTGCGCCATTCCCTCGCGGGAAGGATATATCCCCATCAAGAAAAAATGGTTCGCACCAAGGTATCGATAGCTCCATCCAAAATGATGGTCAATCTGGTTCGCAAAATAGCGCAATGCATCTCGACGAAAAAGATGTCACGGAAACCAAAATCCACCGTGAACATGCGCGCGACCTCGCAACTACCGAGCTAATGGAAACAGTTGCTCCCCACCGCGACCAGGGTACAAAAAAAATCGCTGCTCTGGATAAAAATACTTTATCCGAAGAATATTTGGAAAATAGCAATGAAGTTAATCTGCATTTTTCAGATGCTTATATTGATACTCAACTCGGCGGCATTATTTTCCTGATCAACCTTGTGCAACAGCTGGGTTTGCCAGAATGTTTTGCCAGGCACTGGCAACTTGAGCAGCAACTGGGCCCCTGGGCGTTAGTGGATGTACTGGCCCGTGCGTTACTGGAAAAAAAATTTGCGCTGCTTTACCAGGATCCCATCTGGCGCGCTCTGGCCAAACTGGATGGACGCCGCACCAAATTGCAAATCGCGCACAAATTTTCCGGGCATGCTGATTATCGCATTCCGCAGCGCTGGTATGAGTGGCTGCAAGATGGACAAATTTATTGGGCAAGATCACGCAACAATATTCGCATCTGGACCCATGATTGTGTCCTGGTAGATGCCACCTACACCGGAGATGCACTCACTGCCTGTATTGCAGAAATGCAGGTGTACGATCCGGAATTTAATGTAGCTCGCCTGCAACAGGCAAGTTACCGACAAGCTCCCCTTCAACAGCGCTCGAATTTACAAGCGAATGGATTAAATACGGAACTCGCGCGCATGCTCGCGCTGATGATGCCATTTGTGTTCACTTTTTTACGGCGACAATTACAACTACCTGCAGCACATCGAAGAGATCTTGCACGTGAACTTCTCCATCTTGATGCGCGTATTTATCTCAGCTCCAGCCATATCGACCTGGTAACTGGAATTGATAACACCCGATTTAAGTTACGTTTTGCCGGGCTCGACCAGGATCCTGGCTGGTTGCCTGATTATGGGCGCGTAGTATTGATTCATTTTTCCTGAACGTACACAACCACAGGAAATCAACGGCTTTTTTAACCGGAGTGAGGTTTATGAAAGCGCTGGATGAAGAATTATTGACAGAGCTAAAACCGAATGAAAATAAAACGGTCGCACTGGGCGACGACACACCTGTGGTGCGAGTCCAGGATCACTATGCACTGAATTTATTTGCGGCGATACACTGTTTGCTAGCCTGGTTGCAATACTTGTCCGAGCGCGGTGGTGAGAGCCTTGAGCAATATTATCAACGCTATCCGTTTTTAAACGCTTATCAACAACAACTGCTCCTGGTGATGCCCGGCACACTCAATTGGCAGGATGGTCGCCACTGGTGGAAAAAAAACCTCGCAGAGTTTGCCAGTCAGGGCGGTGAACAACTGCCATTAAAAATCCTTGCAACACAACAAGGCCTCAGCCATGAAAACCTGATGGCGTTAATGCTGGTCGGCCTGGTCGAGGAAGACTCACGTTTCGGTACTGTATTTTCTGAATTGCAACAACCACTGGGTTTTCGCAGACCTATGCTCGAAACACTGGGCCATATTGTAATAGGTGCAGAAGTGGTGCACGACCAAAGCCCTTGGGATGTGTGCCAACCCTTGCTACAAAACCAATTGCTTCAGGTTGAAAATGCACAACATCCCAGAGCCGAATGGGTTCTAAAAATTCAGGCAGGTATCTGGGATGTTATTCGCACGGGTAAATTGTCTATCAACCAGAACCAGTACCTTTCTGCCTATAAATATTTTCCAAAAGAAACCTTGCCTCATTTCACCAATCTTTTAGTAGACGATGATTTATTGAAACGTTTGCAAACCGTTCCTTCACTCGTCAATGAAAAACGTATTCGCAACCTGATCTTGCGCGCCCCTGAAGGCAGCCACAGCGTCGAGGTACTGGGTTCAGTGGCACAGGCCTTGGGAAAAAATGTGTTGCTGATAGAAATGCAAGAACAAAAATCACAGGATCAGCTTGAAGGCCTGGGCATCCAATGCGTACTTTCCAATACGCTTCCCATTTTTATATTCGACCTGGCCCCTGGCGAGACTGCGTCACTACCGCAACCAGTTGCCTACCAAGGACTGGTAGGAATCATCCTGGGACCCGGGGGCGGCCTTGATGCATCCGATGCAGAATATCTATTAAACCTGACGCTGGAGTTTCCCGATAAACATCAACGCACACGCATGTGGCAACAGCACTTCCACGATGTGCAGGTGGAAAATATGGCTGATATTTCCCGGCAGTTTCGCCTGCCCGGTGACTTTATTAAACAGGTTGCCCAGATTGCAAAAAACCATGCGGCATTAGAGCAACGTAAATCCATTTCTATTTCAGATATACGCGTGGCTGCACGTAATCTCAATCGACAAAAGCTGGATTCGCTTGCGGATCGACTTGATGCCAAAGGTAACTGGGCGCAACTCATTTCTACCAACACGACCGGCGAAAAATTATTTGAGTTGCAGCAGCGCTGCCACTATCGCGAAAAATTACTCGACCATTTAGGGCCCGCATTTAAAAATGCAGCTAACTGCGGTGTACGCGCTTTATTTACCGGCCGCAGCGGTACTGGCAAAACACTCGCTGCACGCATCCTCGCTGCGGAATTGGGAATGGATATTTATCGCGTGGATCTCGCATCCATTGTGAATAAGTACATCGGTGAAACAGAAAAAAATCTAAACAAAGTGCTCACGCGTGCCGAAGCACTGGATGTCATTTTATTGCTGGATGAGGGCGATTCACTGCTGGGTGGCCGCACTGAAGTCAAAAACGCCAACGACCGCTACGCGAACCTGGAAACCAACTATTTATTGCAGCGCCTGGAGCACTACCAAGGCATCATCCTGGTTACGACCAACCTATCTGACAATATCGATAAAGCTTTCCAGCGACGGATGGATATTGTCATTCCATTTTTGCAGCCACAAATGGAACAACGCCGTGCAATTTTTCAATTGCATCTACCGGCGGATCACCGTATCGACGACCACTTCCTGGAACAAGCAGCGAATTTTTGCAACCTGACGGGTGGGCAAATCCGCAACGTTTGCCAACACGCATCACTGATTGCGCTGGATGAAAATACCAGCGTGAGCAATAGCCATCTCGAATTTGCATTGCGCAGCGAGTATCGAAAAAACGGTGGTACCTATCCTTTATCCAAATCGCTAACAGCAGCAATCAATAAGAGTGGTATAGACACGTTTATCCATGCGCTATCCCGACGGACTTGAGAAGCACCTGTATGCCGCGAAAATTACTGACGAAGAAACACAAAAAAAATCGCAGTGCCGAACTGGACGAGGCAAGGCCAGATGCTGTCTCGGGCAGGAAAAAAAACCTGCGCAACCAACAACAGGGCGCGTTTTATAAAGCGGGGCCAGCACTCGCCATGCCGCCTGCGTTAATGTCCGGGTTAAGTTTGCAAACCAGTGGCAGGGGTGAACCTTCGCAGGTTTCTGCATACAGCAGAAACCTGCGTCTTGAAGGCCGCACTGATGCCACCTTTGATGGTGGTAATTTCGAAACCCAAAACGTGCGCGTCAGTGCGGCGGAAGGTTGTGAAAGTTGCGCCGAGGGTGATCCCTGTATACGTGCACGCGGGATATTAGTTGCGCGTTTTCATGTAACCACGGCAGTGACACTGCCCAGTGCAAACGATTTTCCTGACCTTACACCGTGTCAGCGTGCACGCGTACAACATGCCATTAACACTGTGCTTGCGCCACACGAAGAGCGACATGTGCAGGCATTTCGCCAATACAACGGCGTTACACGCACGCCCTTTGACGTAACACTTTGTCGCAGCCAATTTGATTCCACGATCCAATCCATGTTCGATACCCAGGCATCAACACGCCGTGCATCTGCGCAAGCGGCAAGTGATGCACTGGATCCATTTCATTTCGATGTGGATATTGATTGTGAGGAGCCGCCGACAAGGGAGGCATCCGCTACACCAGCTTCAGAGTTGGAAGCAATCAAACCCGAAGAAAGGCAGGAAGAGTCCACAGATTCTTCCGCTGAAACCTCTGAATCACTGGGAATTTAGTAAATGAAACCCTCAGTGAGTGCGCATAAAGTTAAAGGCCTCGCAAAATCTCAGGGGAAATTACCTTCCGGTACAGGCGCGTCTAAACAACCAACAACCACGGACGCAAATGCAGCAAGAGGAGCCACTTATAGTACGGGCGTAACGCCAGGCATTGCTATGCCAATTCAGGCCAGTACTGTTCAGTTTCAACTTGAACAGGAAGAACGTGAGCAGGACCAGCTAGAAGAAGGAGCTGAAGTACAGATGAAGTGCTCGGCATGTGAAGCAGAACTGACCGAGCCCCCACAAACAGAGGCTTCGGCGGAACAGGGAGAAGTTCTGCAACACAAGTGCGCTGCTTGTGAAGCTACAGAGCAGAACCGTGACGAAGTTCAGGCAAAGGCAGACTCAATATCTAACCAACAAGGTAATCAGCTTCATGTTTTAAAGCAGGCACGAGAAGGTTTGAGACATGCCAACAGCCCTCTACCTCATCGCGAACGTATTCAAAGATCATTTGGACATCATGATATCTCCGCAATACGCACGGAAACGGGCGGTGTTGCAGGGCAAGCTAGTAAGCACATGGGAGCACTGGCTTACACGTCTGGCAATCGAATCGGATTCAGGCAGACACCGGATTTACATTTAGCTGCACATGAGGCAGCGCATGTTGTGCAGCAACGGCAAGGGGTCAGTCTAAAGGATGCAGTGGGTAGTCCTGGTGATCCTTATGAACAACATGCGGACGAGGTGGCTGATCACGTTGTGAGTGGCGAGTCTGCCGAGGATCTCTTGAGTAGCCCCCAAGGAGGAGATGAACAACAGGATGCGGTGCAACAACAATGTGACAATTGTGAAGGAGGCACGTCAGCAAATACCGATGATGAAGAGCCGCTGCAAATGCAGTTGGAGGTCAATGCCCATCGCCTGTTTGAAGACGGTGCAGGTTCCACTGTAGAGAATGGTGGAACTAGTGGAGGAACCGAAGAGAGGGACGGCGAGAGCGCCTTGGACGCTGATAGTACTGAAGATAGAGCGGAAGATGAATCAGAAGGCGAAAGTGGAACACCTGAGTCCGAATCCTCTGAAAGCGACACGGCGGAAGATACGAATACTGATGCCGCGTCTTCCGATGCTGGGAGTGGTAGAACATCCAGTCGCTCAGATGAGGTTGTACCGGACGGAGGTGGTGGAGCCAGAACCGGCGCCATTGCAGCAAATGCCGAAACTTCAGCGACAGATAGCAGCGCGCCATCTTCTGCAACTGGAGCTACAACAACAGCGCCTGCCGGTGCAGGTACAGCCACAGGACAAAGTTGTACACCAGAGTGTTACGACGCCCCGTCTGACCAGCCTGCAATAGAACCAGAGCAAGCTCCGTCAAACCCACCCCAAGGGCAGGTAGACGCCGAAGCCAGCGAGGGTAATGAAGAGGATTTGCCAGAAATTGATGATTGCCCGCCAAGCCCACAAGGTGCGGATGGAGCAGCCGAAGATGCATCAAGCGAAGTTACCGGATCAGGCAGTTCCGAAGGTGTCAGTGGCACAGACGCTGGAGAGGACGCAGGAGTTGGGGATACTGCGGCAGCCAGTGCAATGTCGGGAGGAGGCGGTGGCGGAACTGTGGCAGGTGTAGGTGGTGAGACGATGTCTCACGGTTCACCGATGGATGGAGTTATTGCCTCTGCCGAAGCGCAAAGGACTGTTTCCGTTGCGGCATACGCAGACTCATCAGCTGTGCTGAGTGGAGCAGACTCAGGGGTACAGATGTTGCGTCAAGGCATTCGTTTCCGTATCCCCGCAGGGGAAAGCATCGAACAACAGCAACAGCGCATTGAAGCAACTCGTCGTGCAGATAGTTTCTTCGGCGGGGTAGCAGACCATCTTGATGAGGCAATTGGGTTCGCTCTTAACGACATTCCTCACCAACTAGGGGCTGCAGCTGAGTCTGCCAAGGCACAAATTGCTGCCTCCATGGAACAACAAAAAACAACCATTTCCGCACAAATTGCTCAGGCCCGAGCAACAGCAAGTACTGATGCGGCCATGGCACACGCTGCTGTGAGTGCCCAAGCTGCGACTTATATTGCAGATGTTGAGGCCGCCACAAGTGGTGCGATAGGCACACTCACCGCTACCCATGCCGCTACCATGACGCAAGTTGATGATCTTGAGACCTCTACTCTTGAAGAGATCAACGAAATCTATGCCCAAGGGCGCACTGATCTTGAAAACCTGGGCGGCACCATGGGGGATGAATGTACAACCACGGGAGAAGACTTTGCCAGTCAGTATGAAGGTTTTCGTGACTGTACAGAGGATGGGTTCTGGGATGGCAATCTATCTGAGCGCCGTGCAAATGCTCAGGCAACAGCAGCTCGGGAAGTTGCTGGACGTTATAAGGACCGCATGGTAGATGGCGCTCGAAAACGTGCACGTGAAGTAACCCAAAATGGCCGCAAGGCAGATCGCTGCGCCATCATTGCATCCGCCAGCAAATCACGTTCGACCCTCGATCAACACCTGCCATCACTGATCAGCGCTTTGGAATCAACCCGTGATTCTGCTATTCAACAGGCTGGTGTCAAAGAGAGTAGTTTGCATTCATCCATTGACTCTTCGCTGGCTTCAACCCTGAGTCAACTGGATCAACAAGAGCATACTCAACGCCAGGCCGTTAACGATACGGGTTACATGCAACAAGTATTGCAGGAACAAATTGCCCATGCAGCAGCGGCCGCAGTACAACAAGGCGTGAGTTCCGCTGTTGAATCTATACATCTGTCCATGCAGCTAGTGCAGGCACGTCTGGCAGAGGGGGAAACACCTGCACCTGGGAGTCTTGATCGACTTATGACTCAAGCGGAACAACGCATTGACGCTGCAATGTCGGGGCTTCAAACCAGCGCCAGTTTGGGTGCGACTACAGCTGAGGCTCAATTGGCGGATGCGTTACAACAAACCCTCAGCTCGTTGGAAGGTATTACAGCTAATAATTCCGAGCAAACTGGCACCTTGAGCTCGAGTTTTACAGCATCTATGAGTGCAATTGCTGGAACAGATAATTACGCCTCAGATAGAACGACCCTTCTGAGTCAAATCGACCAGGCCACTACTGCAGGGAATGAGACGTTTACCCGAGCATTGGACGCCTTACAACAAACTTGTGACGAAAAAACCACAGCTGCGGTGACCACGCTGGAGGAAGCTTATACCAGTCTCGAAGAGAACCTAACCCAGGGTAAACAGGGGCTTGAGTGTGAAATAACCCGTACGGCAGATGAAGCCGCTTCAAAAGAACCACCCGCATGGAAACAAATAATTGCAGCTGCATTGGTGATTATTGTGGTCGTTATCATTATCGCGGTGATTGTGGTTACTGCGGGTGCGGCCGGCCCTGTAATTGTCGCAGCGCTGGGCGGGCCAATATTGGCGGGTATCATCATTGGTGCAGCTGTAGGTGCAGTCACCTCAGGTTTGCTGGCAGTAGCCAGTAATTTGGCGAACAACCGCGAATGGACTCGAGACGTTGGGAAGGCAATTCTTATTGGGGCGGTGACTGGGGCGCTGGGAGGTGGTTTTGGTGCGGCTGCAGGAGCAGGTGCCGGCGCACTTTTTAGCGGTGCTTCGCAAGCAGTGCAAACTGCAGCTCAGTTTGGCGCGGCCATGTTATCTGCCGGCACATTTGATGTTATTACCCAATATGTAATGGGCGGATTTTCATTCGATCATTTCTCGGCTGGGCAGCTCGGGTTTACCTTGCTTATAACGATGGCAACATTTGGATTGGGCCACTATGTATCGACCAGAGCCAATGTTGCTGGGGTCAGGCCGACAGAAACACCAGAAGGTACACCAACTACTCATGCCGACACACCGGAATCCATTCCGACCCCGACAGATACACCCGAATCAATACCTACCCCAACGGATACGCCGGAACCAATACCGACTCCGACAGATACGCCGGAACCAGCACCGACCCCAACAGATACACCTGAATCAACACCAACCCCGACGGATACACCCGAATCAACCCCGACTCCAGCAGATACACCGGAAGGAACAAGGCCTGCCGAACCGACGCCAGAAGAAATTGCGGTTTTGGAAAATACCTCCAATAAAAGCGGGGATGAGCTTTCACCTTCAGAGATTACCACCGAGAGAGAAGTGGCAAGGCGCACGGAAGGAGAACCAGTAAATGACCCACCCTTTACGCAGGAGCATGAGCTGCCCAATGGGCACACTTTGGAGGAGACACCTGATGGCAATTTAAGCAAACGCTGTAGCCCCAGTTGTGGAATATATGATGCGGAAGGGCGCCTGATTGGAGAAGCCAATCCTCCGGAACACACTCCAACTGCTGATACACCGGAGGGTCTATCTCCAACAGAAGACTTTACATCACTAACGGATGCCGAATTAAGAGCACGGATCGATGAGACACCCAAAACGAACAACCCGGCAGATGAAGGTAATCGGTTACGATATGAACGTTATAGACGAAGTGGAGGAACCAAGTACAGTGATTACGATTCCTGGTTTAATGGTAGCCGAGGGGGAAGACCCGGAAGCCCCGAACACCAGACTGACGTAGCGTCCAATAATGGTCCTCCCAACAATCTGGAACCGAGAGCAGTTGGAAATCGAGTTCCGGATGGAGTGGGTGAAGCAGGCCAATCAGTAGTAATTAGAGGTCAAAAAATAGAACCTGTAGGTAATGGACGCGTTATAGTTGAATCTGATCATGTGGTATATAACGGCACCATGCCAAATTCGGAAGCTCGTGCTCAGATGAGAGCAATAAGAGCAGCCGACCCAAATGCTACATTGGTCGTCACTGATTTGAGCAATCCATCAGCAGCGCCTTTAATTTACCCTCCTGGTACACAACCACCTCCACCTGGAAATTTGCCAACAGGTCAAAATCCAAGGGTTCCATTTCCATAAATTAAATAGAGCGAAAGTAAAATGCCAATGAATATCACATTCTGGTGTTTGCCAGAGGACGAAAAAGAGTTCTTAAGTTTTATTGAACAGGATAATCGTGTAGTTGCTTTACCATTAGAAAATTCCTCGCCATTAATTGACAAGGAGCAGATTTGTTTGCCAAGTCAATTAATAGATAAGGAAAAAGTGTCCAGAATGTTTTTGGTTTTGAAAACTCATTTGGAGCAAGTTAAATATATTCAGTATGAAAAGGATGGGAAAACACTATTTGGGATAGATGCTGTTAACTCTCCTGTGGTTTCTTATAGCCGAAGTATATTCCGTGAAAAAAATATCTTAGGGCAAGGATCTATTTCTGCGTATGTTGACATGCTAGACGCCAACAAAAAATTAGTTGCAAAAAGCGATGAATTTACTTTATGGGCAAAAAAAATTATTTCCCATGCCCGTAAAAAAACACCGAAATGGCATGAATACAAAACTTATAGAATTACAGAAAGAGTTGATGAGGCTCTCCGAGAGGGTTTGGCATTAACATTCTAATGCTGTCGGTGCCAAGAAAGGATACATCTCATGTTCCAACTACAAATGGGTTACCCCGGCATCACGCAAAGCGATTCAAGCCCCTATAAACACATAGGCGATATTTTTCCTGGTTTGTTTCCAAGCGATGAAGCTTTTTTTGTGCTCTGGCAGGACGTTCCCATTTGTTTTCGCTATCGCGAAGATCTCGCCCACAACTTCGCTGCAATTCTAGACATGCTCCAGGCGCTTAAGGAAAACGCAGAGGGCAACACACTACTGGTGCTAACCAACGAGATTCTGAATCTCACCATCGGGATGCATTGGCAAGCAGATGTTTTGCATTTAAATATGCATGTAACAACTGATAACACCATTTATGAAGAATACTGTGCGGCACTGAATGCAAACAACGAGCTCACGCTAGATAAGCGCGAGTTTATAGCAGAGTGGCATACGTTGATTCATCAGCTGGTATTGTATTTCGATGCTGGCAAGGTTTGTGTCGAAGATGGGTTTGAACAACAGAAACTGATGTTGTTGCATAGCCTTGATCAGCAGTTGGAAGGTTTCGGCTGCATGTATACGGAGATTCCTAATGAGCGATATTAATTCTGCTAATACTGATCTTTCTCGCTTGTCCGGTTTTTGGCTACAAACAGGCTTTGTGGACGCCACAGTTGCAGAGGGTTTGCAATTTGGAAGTTTGCAAGCTGCTTTTGAGCAGGTTTTTTATTGCACCAGGGAAAATGCAATCCTGCTTTGCAATGGAATTCCAGTATGTTTTAGTTATCGCAATGACCTCCCAATGTTTTTACCGAAAATACTGGATTGCCTGGATGCGCTGCAACAGCACACAAACCTTCCAAAATATGAACTGACTATCAACACCCAAAATATTGAGGCTGCATGGTTTTTCACGTTATATGACGATGTCATTTCGATAAATATGAAATGGCGGCGCGTAAAAGGTAATTACCAGGCAGCACTGAATGTATTGGGCGAAATAAATTACAACAAACATATATTTATCAACGAATGGCTAATGCTGTTGAAACAACTCCAGCAATGCCTGGTAGACGCCGGACCCGTGTTGATGGGCGAGGCACGTGTGGGGAAAGTACTACTTAATAAAGTGGAATCCCGCATCAAGAAGTTCGGCCGATTTTATCAACGACTCAACTCGGGAAGGACGCCAGGACTAGTATGAACATACACACAAAGCTAATTCAGGCTCCACTTGCTGCTTATAGAAATCGCCATGAATTGGACACTATTGTAGTTTGTGGTTGTGGTCATTCACTCTCGCAATTCACCCCAACAGCAGACGTAGTAACAGTGGGTGTCAATGATGTTGGCCGTCTTTTCACAACCGATTATCTGGTTGTCCTCAACCCGGAGTCCCAGTTTAAAGCAGGGCGCTTTCAATTTGTTAAAAGCACACAGGCAAACACTGTATTTACGCAACTGAACCTGGGTATTACACACAAAAATGTTGTACGTTTTAAACTCGGGCGCCGTGGTGGAACAGAAATTACCGACGATTTGTGCGTGCCTTACACACGCAACTCACCTTATGTTGCGCTGTGCCTTGCCATGTTCATGGGAGCCAAAAAAATTGGCTTGATCGGCGTGGATTTTACCGATCACCATTTTTTTGCAAATACCGGAAAACACATCCTGGAAAAAAATTTACACCGCATAAACCAGGAATATGAACAACTTAATAAGGTCGCACTTAAAAATGGCGTACAAATACTGAATCTCAGCTCAGAGAGCCGTCTTACAGCATTCCCCAAAATTCACATGAACACATTTTTTGCTGGTGCAGAAAATGTTAAAGCAGAAGTGACGCCGAATAACCAGGCACACAGTGTTTCCAACCAGCAATTAAACACGCTCAAACCCTTGAACATTGTGTCTTATGCAACAACACCTGTTGCCGGCGTACCGGAATTGCTGGCGCGGTGTATTAACAAACATACCATCCATCATTGCGATTGTGTGTGGCAAAACAATGCTTATGCAAATGGCGTTAGTTTCGAATCTGCAATTGAATGGAACAAGAAACCCGATGAAGCAAAACGCCGGCTGGCCGCTGCGGATCTGGTGATTGTACATAATGGCAAGGTCGCCCATGAACATATTCCACTGCTGGCAAATAAAGTGGTTATTACCATGGCGCACAACTATTTGTGGAATGTTGACCAGCAATTTGTAGCGCGTGGAATGCCGGGGGTAGTAGTAGGGCAATACCAGGCAACCTTACCGGAATTTTCTGGATGGACAAGTGTGTCCAATCCTATTCCCGAGTGGGATCAATTCCATCAACCCCTCGCCAAAAATAAAACACTGACCATTTGCTATACGCCATCAGGCAAACATGAGCGTTATCCACAACATCATCGTTTGTATTGGCACAGCAAAGGTTATGAAAGCACCATGGCCATTCTTGAAAACCTGGCCAAGCGTTTCGATATAAAATTAAATGTTATTCGCGATAAACAATTAAGCCATGCACAGGTACTGCGCATGAAACAGCAAGCGCACATTGTGATTGATGAATGCGTAACAGGAAGTTATCACCGCAACAGCCTGGAAGGACTGGCATGTGGCTGTGTGGTGATTAATGGTATGGATGCAAAAGTGGAGCAGGCCCTTAAGCACTGCGTTGGCCTTGATTCGGTTGAAATTCCTTTTGTTACCTGCAAACTGGACATGCTCGAACACACATTGACAGATCTCATTCAACTCGGGACTGAAGAACTGATAGTGCGCGGCCAAAAAAATCGCCGCTGGCTTGAACACTATTGGAGCTTTGAAAGACAGTGGTATATGCAATGGCAACCAGTAATTGAAACTGCAATACAAAAACAACGTGGCGTTAAAGAAATTTCCATCAAGGCTAAAATAACATCCTCCGAAAAACAGCAAACTGCCATTCCAACAACTAAAACAAGCTCACTCGCTATTGCAAAAAAAATACATCCTGGGCCGCTGCCCGTTTATTGGACCTGTCGCACGGGCAAGCGAGGCAATTTCGGCGATATGTTGTCCCCGATACTGGTCAAGAGCATGAGTGAACGCCCTGTGGTATTTAAACAGAACTCACCGCGGTTGTTCGCTGTGGGCTCACTGTTAAAATTTGCCCAAGCGGGCGATATTGTTTGGGGTGCAGGATTTATTCACGAAAATGATCGTGCACATCAAGGAATTGATTTACGTGCTGTACGTGGGCCGCTTACGCGAGACATTCTACTCGCCCAAGGTATCGCCTGCCCTGAAATTTATGGCGACCCGGGTTTACTCCTACCGGTGATTTACGACCAGCCCGCTCAGAAAAAATACCAACTGGGCATTATTCCCCACTACGTTGATTTGCCTTTACTGCGCAAGCTGTTGCCATCGTTCAACAAAAAACAGATTTGTATCATCGATATACGTGCAGGTGTCGATGAGGTCATTAAGATGACACGGCAATGTGAAATTATTCTAAGCAGTTCGTTGCACGGCATAATACTGGCGGAAGCTTATGGTATTCCGGCAGCATGGGTCGAAATTTCGGACAAGGTGGTTGGCAATGGTTTTAAATTCCATGATTACTATGCATCCACAAATAGACAGGCTCCGTCGCTGGATTGGCGCAAGGCGCCAGATTTGCAAGTGGGCATGCAAGCCGCTATTTCGCTGCCTGCACCAGAGATAGATTTACAACGACTGGTTGCTGCTTTTCCTTTTTTGGAAACTACAAAATTTAATAATGTTAGCCTGCCACAAAAACTCTGTATAAATATGAGTACTGGCAAACTACAGGCAATAGAGACGTCTTCCACGATCGTTAATAGTGTGGTTGATTTTGATTTAGCAGCCACAGAAACACTGGTCCCTCCAGACAAACACTCAGGCAATGGTAAGACTGAAAAATCCACCAAACGACTTTGCATCTATGGTTCAGCGACGGAGGATTACGCGGAATTTTTAGTTGCCAGCTTACGCTCCTTTATCAACCACAATGGCCACACCGACACTGACTATTATATTCTCGGGAACAATTTTAGTATGCGCACCCGGCGACTGATGAATCGCTTTGGCATTCGCTACCTGAATATCAATTTGAGTGATGCATTTGCACGCAATATCAGACATCGCTATCCGAGCGAATGCTTTTGGATATTTAAAGGGCCCGAGTTGTTTGACGCACTGGGTTATCAATACTCGCTAGCCGTTGACGGTGATACCCTTTGTTACCGGAAGTTGGAACTGAATTGGTTGAACGAGCTTGAGCATATCGCAGGGGTGTATCGCGGTTGCACAACCGGTGCATTTCTAAAAAATATAAACCAACTGGAACCAGTGAAACACAAGTTGGGCCTATTAGAAAACAACCTTACTGGCCCCGCTACCAATTCGGGCGTATTATTTTTTAACAACCGCGTGCTTGCCAGCCTGGAATTTTTTAAACGCGCTGTTGAAGCTTTCAGACGTTCAGAAAACGCAGGTATTCCACGGGCTGGAGATGATTCCACACTCGCTTTGATTTTGGGGTTAAATCCAGAACTGCGACTACACCTATTGCCAGATGACTGGAACATCTACCGTGGTTTAGTGGGTGAAAAAATAGCGATGTCCATGCTTGAAACAGCCAATATCATTCATTTATCTGCACTAAAACCCTGGCTGCATCACCAGCGGTGGCCAAATGTCCAAATCAAGCAACTGGTAGAAGAATGGCGAAAATATTGGCCCAACTCCAAAACACAACGGCGCATATTGGTGAACGGAGATACGCAATTATTTGAAGCCAGGAAAACCCCAATTCCAAGGCCGCTTTTCATTTCTGAAATACACAAGGAGACAACGGCATTGCCGGTCGAATTGTATTGGTACCGCGGCAGTACCATGAATGTCGGTGATGAAGTTGTGCCTTATTTGATACCTAAGATCTTGAACCTGAATCCGCAACTTGTGCCTGCACAACCGGTGAGTGACCCACGCAATTTGTCCCGGGAAGTACTTATCTCTGTTGGCAGTGTGCTGCGGTTGTGCGCCAAGAATTCCCTTGTATGGGGCGCCGGTATTCGCAACATTGATCAAGAGGTAGCTGCAGCAAAACAATTTTGCGCCGTGCGCGGCCCATTGACTCACCAACGACTACAACAACTTGGCCACAGTTGCCCAGCTATTTTTGGCGATCCCGCCTTGCTGTTACCGCGTTATTTTCAGCCGGTGACTACGAAAAAATACCGGCTCGGCATAGTGCCGCACCTGGTGGACTATCCCGAAATGCAAAAGCGCCTGGCGGCGAGCAGCGAAATATTGCTGGTAGATGTACGCACAAACAATGTCGAACGCATCATTGAACAAATCGCGAGTTGCTCAGCAATATTATCCTCTTCATTGCATGGCATTATTTTTTCCATTGCCTATGGAATCCCTGCTCGCTGGTTGAAGATATCTAATCGAATTATGGGTGATGATTGCAAATTCTATGATTTTTTTGCGTCGCTTGAGCCAAAGCTACTCGACGATTTTGATTTCTCAAAAGTAGAAATCACCGCCAAAAATAGATGGTGCAAGTACACACCCTTGCAGATAAAAGATAAGTGCAATTTTTTAGAAATTAGCAATGATATTGATTCGATCCAGAATACCCTGGATGAAGAACGTTTACTTGCTGCTTTTCCTTTTGAACGCTTTGTTTCTCTAAAAAAGTCAGCTTAAACAGATCAAATGTTATATGCGCATACTACTGTATTGGAAATTGTCACTTTTGCGATAAAAAGCTACTGCCTCATTCCTGCTTTTGGCATCCAGTTTATCCAGGATTTGGTGAACATGATTTTTTACAGTTGCCAATTCAATACCCAATTTTCGCGCAATTTCCTTATTGGAACAGCCTGTTTCCATTAATTTAATGACTGAGTTTTGCCGTGGCGTCAATATTTTTGCCGGATTGCGTGTGTGAGTATTGTAGGGATACTTATCAGTAAGTGCGTTGAGCAAACGCTTTGTAATTTCGGAAGGGTAAACCAGACGGCCAGCATGCACTTCGGTAATGCACTCCTCCAATTTATCCAGCCCCTCATCCAAGGTTACAACACCGTGGAAACCGCTTGAAATGAATTTGTCGACAAGGTAATCATCCAGGCTATGCAGTACTAAAACAAAACGCGGATATTTCTCGAGGTGTCGCAAGCGGCTCAAGGCATACACCAGAAAATCAAGTGTTGCATCGCATATCAGTACATCGGTAGTTTGTCCCAAGCTGTCAATTGATGGTGGCGAATCAATATTGTGCTGCTTGACGGTAAAACCACCGCGAGCCTGCATTGCATACATTAATGCTTCACAATAAGTACGATTTTTTATCAAAAAACCGACTTTTATAATCTTATCGTTCATTTTAAATCCTCTTTCACCAAACGTTGACCGTATCCGTAGCTAATCGATAGAGTAATAAAGGATGCTTATGAAGCTAACGTAAGTCCTATTTTATGGAGATGCGTGGAATTTAATTCTACTCTCAAATAAACCGGAAAACCTTCCGGTTTACAGTGACATATTCACATGGCCGTCAATATTTTTTAAGAAAACGTGCGATTTGGATTTGATCGTCAAGAAGGCTTGGTTCAATCAGCTTTTTTATGCAAATTTATTCTGCATAAAATGTTTTGTAGAAACTTTTATCGATAAGGTTTGATGGATTGCAGCCTTCACATCTGCTATCGGCAATATATTCTCGCTTGAGGTAATTAATTACAATGGCCGCCAACTGCTGTAACCATGAATCCCCACTCCAACCCGCCCCCGAATACCGCCGTATTTTATGGATCGCACTGGTCGTCAATACATTGATGTTTGTGGTTGAGATTATTTTTAGTCAGCGCGCAGATTCTGTATCGCTGCTGGCGGATTCTATCGATTTCCTGGGTGATGCCGCCAACTATGGCATCAGTCTCTGGGTATTGGCGATGGCGGTGCAGATGCGTGCGAAAGCGTCGTTATTAAAAGCGGCGTCGATGGCATTGTTTGGTGTGGGTGTGTTGGCCCATGCAACCTGGAACGCGGTCACCGGTGTCATCCCCGATGCGCAAACCATGACGCTGGTTGGTTTTCTTGCACTGGCTGCCAACCTTGGGGTGGCCTGGTTGCTGTATGCTTACCGCAATGGCGATAGCAATATGCGCAGTGTCTGGTTGTGTACACGCAATGATGCGCTCGGAAATATCGCCGTGATCATTGCCGCATTCGGTGTGTTTGGCACTGGCACTGCCTGGCCGGATTTGATTGTAGCCGTAGTTATGGCATTACTGGCGTTAACGTCTGCTGCGCAAATATCCAAGCATGCTCGTCAGGAGCTAAAAACTTAATTGCCCAAATTAAATTTCAGGGTAGCCACTGTAAGCTGCCCTGTTTTTATTTATAATTTTCCTACTTTGTTACCACTAGCGCCCCGTCAAATCCATGTCCAATATTTTCCAAACCACTGCACAACAAGAATATCAACGTTCGGCTGCACAGCTAAAAGGCAGCAAAGATGCAAATACTGCCCTTAAAAAATCCTACGAGCGCTACGATAATCTCATCGCCAAATCCTTCGATGAATCCGTCACCAAACCTGCCTGTAAAGCCGGTTGTGCTTTTTGTTGTTACTACAAGGTGGAGGCTCGCGCCCATGAAGTCCTGTTAATCAAGGATTACATGAGCAAGCAATTCAACAGCGAAAAAATTGCTGTAGTATTGGAACGAATCGCTACCAACGCAGCAATCATTCGCACATTGACACCCGAACAGCATCTCACCACCAATTTACAATGCGCACTGCTGGAAAATAACCAGTGCAGCATTTACCCCGTGCGTCCATTTCGCTGCCGTAATTTCCACTCAACCGATGCACAAGCCTGCGAAACTTCATTTAACGATCCCGCCAATATGGAAATCGCTACCGGCATGATTGAGGAAGTAGCCATTTTCGCCGATGCCCACACCCAGGGTTTTGAAGCCGCCTCCGAACAAACGGGGCGCGACAATCGCATCTACGATTTTACCACTGCATTGCTGGAAGCCTTAAGTGATGAACAAACACTGAAGCGCTACCAGCGCGGCAAAAAAACATTTCAATCTGCCGCCGAAATTATCTAATTGCGATTTTAGTTCGGTAGATGGCGGTACGTTGCGTGAGCGTTGTATCTTTTTGCAAGTTACAAATTGGTGATTTGTAGCGGATAAAGAACATGGCGGCTAATTGCCGCCATGTTCAATTATTCAAAAATTTTCCGGTTATCGAAACTGACGGGAATTACTTTAGTTATTTCACTTTTTTAAGATAAAGAGGCCAGGACATGTTGGCCGGTGATTTACAATCCATCGGATAATTTCCAATCAAGAGGTGACCATAATTGAGCTGCGGCTGGTAAGTAAAACCATTGGCATTAGCGTCAGTGGCAAGTTTGATCATCTGGGCTTCGCTAACGTTGGTTTGCAATGCCCCCCAAGCAACGCTGCACCCGTTAAATCCAAAGTCCATTTTCTCATAACTGGTTGCAGGTGGAGTGTAATTGATGGTGCCACGGTAGTTTCCGCATAACCAACCAGTTCTATTTCCAGGCTTTCCGCCACCATAATCATTATTGACGGTGGATTGTGAAAGCCCAAGATCAAAATAATCAGGATCTGCACCTATGCCATTGTTACCACAATAACCCGCGCAGAAACAGGCTAATGGACCTCCATTGCCTCTCACTTTTACTGGCACCACACAAGTCCAACCAGTGTTTGGATTTGTTAAAAACATTTCAGTAACGGTGGTTTGGGAAAGCCCGGTAAATATATCTCCCTGATCCCCACCTATAGCGTTATTCCCACATGCGCTAGCTGTACACGAGCACGCCATAGTGTTATCAGCGGAAACTTGCCCAATAAAACCAATTGTTGTCATTCCTACTAATACAGCAAAAAATCTTTTGGCGATATGCAATGTAATTTTCATAAAAGCTCCTTATTTTTGATTGGAAAAATTTACCGATTAAGCATTGTTGCTACACTTAAAAAAATCAAATTACAGAGTATTACACCATGCGTTGCATGATCGATTACGACAGCAACAGCGTCGCCGCGGATTTGCAAATCTGGTTGGATACGGTGGAAAAAGCATTGGGTCGCACGCCCATGATTTACACCGGCCCCTCATTCTGGAATCAAACAATAAATTCAGATTTTTCCAAATACCCGCTGTGGGTTGCGGAATATGGTGTGACTGCACCAAAAATTCCGTTTGGTTGGAGCACATGGAATTTTTGGCAGTATTCACAAGGTGGAAGTGTTGATGGCATTACAGGGAATGTGGATTTGGATGTTAGTGCTAGCACATGGTAAAAAAGCTAACTTGCACTCACAGCAATCTATAATTTTTATAGTCTTGTAACTGCTGCAAATCTATCTGAATGCCTTCATTATAAAAGTGAAGGTACATAAGCTCGCAGCACACAGGTTCTGCCGTGCAAGCAGCTACGCCCACACTAAGCAATCCAGCTCTTTCCATCTGCGGCAAGATAGGTAACTACATTTTCTATGCGCCGCTCAATCTTGCTATTGCCAGAATCATTTTGAAATATGCGATAACTACCCTCCACCGTGGTTTTCACCCAAGCCTCACCTTTTTTCACATATACATCTGCATCAACAATTTCAAGTTGTGGGCGGAAATTTTTTGCATCTTTCCAATGATACAAAATGGTGTTATAGGTTGCGTCAATCCATTTCAAAGCTAATTCATTTCTCTCTCGCGTACGCATGTTAATTGCAGCGTAAATATCTTTATGTAAAGCAGTGATATCAGCCAACTCTTTCGGAATAATCAGAAAACCGATATCAGGTAATGCAGCTAAGCGATTTCTAAAACCCTTCAATGTAACCTCATCAAGACCATGCTTTGTTCCTGCATCTGTTAAAAGTTTCTTAACCAATTCGACTACTCGATCATAAGCATCATCATCAGTTTCAGCTTTTGCACTGGTCTTATCATTAGGATTCACCGTTGAACCTTGTCGACGTGCGGTTGCTTTTGCCCATTCCTTATTCAAATAATCATCTACTTTATCAGGAGCTAGAGCTTCAGGTTTTGTTTTTAACCTGGAAAAACGATCTTCCAAAGGTATAGCCTGCTCTCCGGTAATTGATAGCTTCGGATTGAAAACACTTTGCCCTGAGTCCAGCCCCAATTTGTTTCCTGTAGATACTTCACCACCGGGTAGCCCTTGAATAATTTTCCCTAACCATACCCCCGGCTCAGGTACTCGCCCTTTATCAATGTCGACCTTGGTTAAACCCGCAGCAGCCACCAGGTCATATTCATTAACCGCATCACGAAGCCCCCTAAAAAGAGTTATCCAATTAGTTTTTGCCGGCTCACTAGTTAAATCGGGACGTATTGCTACTGGCAAGGCCGCAAGGGTTTCATGCAAAGGTGTTTTGGAGAGATATCCCACAAGATTCTTTTCCGTTGATTGCGCCCCTTTAAAATCGCTACGCTCTAATTGATAGGACAACATGTACTGGGCCAGCAAAGTCATCCAACCCTGCATGGATTTAAAGGCCGGTTGCTCACGAATAAAATTCGCTGCTTCCGAAGCCATAAGAGTTTGGACGATTGTGTAAGCCTTGCCCATCACCAGGTAAGCTCCCATTTCTTTAGGGCCAAGCTCTTCATAACCACCGGCGTTTTCTCTTATTTCAAGTGCCGAGGCTTTAAAAAACTCAGGGATCTCCGAAGGCAACACGCCTGTTGTCGTTTGATAATAAACTTGCGGATCAACCTTTGCGTGCGCTGCGGCGACTGCATTTTTAACGGCCTCGCCCCCGCTCGATACCAATTTATCCAGGGCTGTTTTGGGTACACCTGTTTTTAGATCGGTTGCGGGCGCATCTAATGCATGAACACCATCCATCGTCGATTTAGCGGCAGTACTTGCTGCATGCGTTTTCACAGCCGTAGAAATCCTGGACATTAATCCATCCGCACCCGGTTTTCGTTCCTCAACAGGCGGTGTACGATATTCAACATTAGTCATATCACGCGCAAAGAAAGTAGCAGGGATATATCCACTCGCAATCAATTCCTCAATCAGTTTCTTGTGCACATTCCTGTAAGGATCATGGTCCGCCGAAACGTCGTAGTAACCATCAGGATCAAAAGCATAAGCTCTTCCGTATACCAAACCACCCGCTAGAAAATCTTTAATCGCGGTGCGCTCAGAGCCACTTAGCGGGGTATCTTCTTTTACAATAGCTGGCGCACGCTCGTCCGATGCGGCGGCGTATACAGGTACGTGAAGCTCCGCTTCAAATCCTGTCATTGCCTGGATGGTATTACTACTTGAAGCTGCAACAGTAGCCACAGAAGATGGCATAGTATTTTTTCCAATCGCACTGGCACGATCGCCCATCACATCGGCTTCAGTTTCAAGCGCATGATCATTATTCAGCAATACGCCCGCTTTCATTTGTATATTGGGTTTTACGCGGCCCTGTTTTTGTTGCACAACATGCCAGGCTTCGTGCGGAAGATGTTGCTCTTGTCCCGGCGCGACATGAATGTCAGATCCTTGGGCATAGGCATGGGCATTTAATTGCGCTGGTTTATCGGAATTGAAATGGACTTTTACATCATCCATTGAATAACCGGATAGATTTTCGATACCGGATTTTAAATTATCGGGTAAGCCAGTGTTGTTGGGTTTTGCAGCAGGAGCTTCTTGTAATTGTGCAGGTGTTTCGTGTTCAAACTCACCTTGCAATGGATCATCTTCTTCTGTTGTTAATTGTTGGATCACATTGGGTGAATGTGATAAACGCATTATTTGTTGTTGCTTGAGTTGCGCTGCTGTGGAAGAACGCTGGTCTGAAAATGTTGGAGCCATCGCAGTATTAGCAACTTTTTGAACCGACTCCGAATCTTTCACGGGTTGCTTACTGGTGTAACTCATCATCCACTCCTTAATATTGCTTCTACATACAGCTATGAACTAGAAATTTCCCTTTTGGGTAGAAAAGTGCCCCGGCAGATTACCGTCCCACTCTTGCAGTCCCTTTCTTTTTTCTCCCCATCCATTAGGTAGGTTTTTTGTCAGGAATCGCATTTTTGGATTTACTTCCTCCACTGCCCCACCATCTCCTGAAGAGCCTGCAGCGGGTTGGGATGCAATAGTCAACGTGGTAAAAGGCTCTGGCTGGGTTAAATCCATAACACCTTTGCTATCCACTACCCATGAATTACATTTAAAAACTGCTGCCGCAGAATCGGATGAATCTGCGTTGTAATTTGAATTCACATCAACTTTGTAAAGAACACCAACGTTATTTGCAATTGCTTGCTTAATGTAATTTTCAACATGTAACTGATGATGCGTATTGGCTTTTGATGTTATTGGAAATAAATTCGCGGCAATTCCCGGCCCACCCAACTGCCCATTCATTAAATGGCCCCGCTTCATAGATCGGAAATCTTTCGTATTTTTCAAATATCCCATCAGTCCTGTTTGTTCAGCATCACCTGGCGCAGAACCATTGATAGGTGAACCGGGATCAAGACGCGCCTCCATGGAGCGCCCAACAGTTTCGGTTTTTGTACCGTTGTCGTAGGTATAATTTGCCGTGGTTGTATTTACAGAAGACGCCTGGACGCAGTTGTTTGCAACCTTAGTTGCAACACTTTTACGCTGGCTAATAGTTGAACCGGCATTAACTTCTGATATTGCTTTCTGCCCCATCACATCCGCTTCATGTTCCAACCCTGCATCATCATTCACCGGCACACCGGCTTTCATTTGCATTGTAGGTTGCACACGGCCTTGTTTCTGCTGCACAACATGCCAGGCTTCATGCGGTAAATGTTGTTCCTGACCAGGAGCGACGTGAATATCAGTTCCTTGCGCATAAGCATGGGCATTTAATTGTGCGGGTTTATTTGAATTGAAATGGACTTTTACATCATCCATTGAATAGCCGGATAAGTTTTCGATACCGGATTTTAAATTATCGGGCAGGCCAGTGTTGTTAGATTTTGCAGTTGGAGCTTCTTGTAATTGTGCAGGTGCTTCAACCGTGCTTGATTGGTGGATCACATTAGGTGAATACGCCGCACGCATCATATTTTGTTGCTTTAGCTGCACAGCAGTGGATGCACGCTGATCTGAAAATGTTGAAGCCATTGCTGTATTGGCAATTCTTTGCGTTGGCTCCGAATCTCGCGCAGATTGCTTTCTGGTGTAACTCATAGTTTGCTCCCTATTACATTTTCAGCATTTTAAATAAAATTTATCCTCTGATAGTCAATGATCTTTTTAACATTTTCATATATCTACATTGCCCCAATTTTTAAGAGGTTTTAAACCACCAATATCCTCCCGTCGTGCTGCCATTAACTAACTCTTTAAATGCATCTTCATGTGTTCTCCATTTTTGAGACATTGTATCTCCTCCACTGGAGTCTACGGCTTTTTCATAATCATCTTTTTCCTTATCTGACATATTTCTGGTATTTCCCTGATTTACACTCGGAGTCTGTGGGAACACCCATTCATTGTCATTACCTAAACCGCCATTTTGTTTTCCCAATTTATGCCCAGCATCCCAATAACTACCTGATTTATAGGTGAGTATTGGCGTAGGGTTATCTATTTGCGTCGCTGAAGGTATAGGTTTTCCCACTTCATGATAAGCAAATGAAATCTTACTCGGTTTTGGAGTTGAAGATGAATTGACATAAGCACGAGTTGTTGTTGAGGTACCCGTTCCTTTTCCCAAGTCGCTTTTCATAACTTTAAATCGATCCCAACCGCTTATCGAATCCTTTTCGACAGCTTGTGCAACAGCGCTCTTATTTTGGATAAATTGAAATGGTTTATTAAACCCACTCATCATTTTTTGTTGCTGTAACTGAATATTCAGAGACGTACGCTGATCCGAAAAGTTTGCAGACGAGTTTAAATTAGTGTCATTATTCGTATGAGTATCCAAAACTCTTTTTTGCACAAGATATGACATATTATTACCTGCTTTAAAATTAACTATTGGTTAACAATATCTACAAATACTCGTGTTCCTTGTGGTTTCCCATTCCTTACCTTTTCTTCCACTTTGACTCTGGTTGCTTCGTCTACCTGAGGTGGGCGAAAATGCCCTGAAGAGTTTGTCACCTTAACCCTCAACGTATTATTATTAAACGTTGCCCATAAGGTACCCGCACCATCAACATCAGGGTCATAACCAATTAGTGCAGGATGCGGAAGTTTCTCCCTTGTTCTATCACCTCGATAAATGTTGTTATCTCGATGAACATACATATGCTCTCGATCATCACCCACCATACCATTGGCACCTGCATAATTCGTCAGCATATCACCTGCCATCCGTTTGTAGTCCAAATCCCGGTCATCCTCAATAGCATCTGTTACGGCTTCAACTTTTTCATCGAAGCTGGGGTACCACGTTCGTGCAACATCCCTATATTTATCCAAGGTGGCCTGTTCAAAAATATCCGCCCTATCACGATGCAAAATATCACCTGCAGCCGACTCTGCACGTGTCACATAGCATTGCACAGGGATTACTCCCGCCGCGAAAGTTGTTGATGATTGGTTATTAGAATTGGATGTATATTTTTGTATGGGCAGCGGTATTGAAGTCATATCTGAAGCTCCGTTACTTTCTTTTCGAAATAACTGACCTACATTTACCGCCTTAGCCCCCATCACATTCGCTTCATTTTCCAAGCCCGCATCATCATTTACCGGCACACCGGCTTTCATCTGCATGGTAGGTTGCACGCGGCCCTGTTTTTGCTGCACAACATGCCAGGCTTCGTGTGGTAGATGTTGCTCCTGACCGGGGGCGACATGGATGTCGGTGCCTTGTGCGTAAGCATGGGCATTTAATTGCGCGGGTTTAGCCGAGTTGTAGTGGACTTTTACATCATCCATTGAATAGCCGGATAAATTTTCAATGCCGGATTTTAAATTGTCGGGCATGCCGGTGTTATTCGGTTTTTGTTCGCGCTGCGCGGGAGCAGAAGATTCAAAGTTTCCTTGCAGCAGTTCTTCCTCTTCAGCGCCGGCACGCTGAAGGGCTTCAAACTTTCCCTGGATGGGTTCCTCTTCTTCAATGCCGGCGAGTTGTGCAGTCTGGAATTTACCTTGCAACGGCTCTTCCTCTTCAACGCGCTGTGCAACAAATTTTCCCTGGAGCAATTCTTCCTCTTCTGCGCGTTGTATTGTGGCGAACTTACCTTGCAGCGGTTCTTCCTCTTCCATACGCTGTAGGGGAGTTTGCGCTGAATGCATTAGTTGTTGCTGTTTTAATTGCACACTGGTAGAAGCGCGCTGGTCGCTAAATAATTGTGCCGAAGGTTTGGCAGCGACTGCCTGTTCTGATTTTTGCTCAATAGCTGCTTGTCTGGTGGTAAAAGCCATTTTTTACTCCCGGATTAATCCTTGGTTGTTTGTTCAATTACGTTGCGAGCAATAGGTTTTCCAAGTAATCACTATTTTCCTTCCTCGTCAGCGTCCAGTTCATCATTGCTGATATTATTCGCTTCTGGCATTCGCCTTGGCACTGACATTTTTTTCTGGGTCTGTAAAAGGTTGCGATTGGGTTTGAGTTTTTTGAGATGCTTAATTGCATCAATTCCAGCCACGATCACCAATATCAATACAATCAACCCCATCAGATTGGTAAGGTTGATAGAGCGAAGCGGAGGAAATACGACAAATAAATATACCCATAAGACTATCAGAGGCAAGAGCATAACCACTACTGTTAATGGATGCTGTAACCAACTGATATAAGCCGGTAATTCTTTACAGCGATGCGGATAGAGATAGAAAATAGAAGTCACATAAGTGAGCGCTAACAATAACCAGAAGTTCATTACTGCAATCAACATCCAGCGATAGCTACAAAGGGTTTCATTCCATAATGATCCTTTGACATAACCAGGTGAAAATTTTTCCCCTATATATTCGTTAAAGCCATCGTAATTTTTTCCATCACTATTATTTTTATACTCAATCATTGGCCAAAACCCACCACCACCAAAACTTTCATTGATGTAGGAAAGGCGTTTTTCCCTTTCATCAAGCTTCTGTGTCCCGGCACCATTTTTACCCGCAGTATTAAGCCCCGAATAATCTGTAAACATTAACGGAGCAATGATAGAGCGAATCGGACCATCAGTAACTGCATAAATAGTATCCAGTGCATTGTAGTAGGGATCCTCCAACAACAAGATAATCATCGATTTAATCTGTTCCTGAACTTCAGGATTAGTAGCGCTCTCCTTTTCATCGTAGTTGTTAATGGTCAATATACTTAGGTTAGCACGAGAAAAAGCCGATTCAGGATCAAGAAATTCAGACTGATCAATCATGACATTGACGTAGGTGTGATTTTTTATAGCATGGAAGGAATCGCGCTTTTCATCAAATTCTTTTAAATCGTCTTTTAATGTTTTGAAAAATTCTTTAAATGCATCTTTTGCAATTTTTGTTTTTGGATAATTTTTAAAATAGAAAGTTACACCGTCGCCATTGCTTGGCTGGGCCGCCAGTCCAAAACTCAACCATGGCAGCAGATGCGATTCAGGGCCATTGAGTGGTGTTGTCAGTAGCTTCAGTACATCTCTCTTTAACTTATAAAAAAAGGCGTTGAGTGCGGCATCTTCATCCTTAAATTGGGACCCTTGCAGAAATTCTTTTTCAATAATCCAATCTACCTTACTGCCGTAGTGACGCGCCTCCCGGATAAATTGCCGAGCATCATCATCTTTGTCATCCAGTATTGTCGGGGTTCGGCCATCAGCCTTGATTTGCACTAATGCGCCATCATCATTGGCTGTAAGGCCAAAATAGGCAACACGAGAGAAACTACTAAAATCAAATATCTGTTTTTTTATTTTTCCATCTTCTTCAATCACCTTCCAATAGGGGTAAATTCCGTAAGCCATAGTTTGAATTTCTGTGCGTACACAACCACAATTTTCACTACTGCCATCCCACGAAATATTTTTACCCTCATACTCCTTCATTTCTTCCATATATAACTTTCTGAGTTCCTTGCGCCATGATCTCTTGTAATAATCTCTTAAATCCTCTTCGTGTTTATCACTGCAATTTAATACTGGAGTGGAATCGGAATTGGTATTAATTTTCCACTCTTTATTGATTGCTTTAGCCAAAAGGACTTGTTCATCTGGCTCCAAATTAGGCGATTGTTTATCCTCCGCATTCGACTTATCTTGTTTGCAGAAATTCGAAGCTTTGAGAATTTTATTTATGATTGCCAGATCAATCAGCTCTGCAGTTGGGTATTCAATATCTTGCAAGGGTGTCAGTACTTTTACCAATATGCTGGTAATGGGTTCATTATTACTGACGATTTCCTCAACTGAGTCTTTATCCAATTCAAAATAGGTCTGTTGGCTTGCCAGGCGGATTTGCAATAATAGTTTGGCGGGATTGGGCCGTGCTGCAATTACAGTTTCGCGCACAGCACTTGCAGTGGCTTCTGCGTCACCGTCTTCACTTGTGGTCGGTGCTGCTGGTTCCAAGGGTAGCGATTTATTGATAGCGATAGTTAGGGTGTTATTAAATACCGTTTTATCATCGAAGGTTTTGCCCAGGAGATTCTTTAATTCACCGAACAGTGCATCGCTAATGCCTTGCTGGCTGAGGGTGTTGAGTACCTCATCATTAATTTCGTAGCGATTTTTTTTCCGTAGCACAGCGCTGAACTTTTCGATAATATTTTTACTTTCTTTTGGTGATAGGTCTGCAAGCAGTGCTGTTAACTCTGCTTCCGCAGTAGCTTTGTCGGAGTAGCGTTTTCCCACCATCTTATCAATCTGTGCAGCCACTGCTGGCGCATCAACAATGTCACTCTCCAACGCGGTAAAGTCTTCGGCGCGGAATACATACAATGTGTGGAGTGGTGACGGCTCACTAATTTCTACCGCAGGTGCGGGTTTTGGTGCAGGCGTTAGCTCTGCTGCTGGTGCAGGCCGATAGCAGCGCAATAGCGCCTGCAGCTCACTATCGTTACCCTGTGCCAGGATTTCCCTGGCATCTAACCCACAAGGGCTGCGGTGGGTTGCTACCCATTCCCTAAACGGATCACTCAGCAATGTGCTGGCATCATCGCTAAAATTTTTAGAAAAAGTGGCGATTTCAGTAGCGCGTTGCGGAAACGCAGTTACCGCATTGCCAGTGGCATCCAATGCAAAACTTTTACAGAAACGCTGCATCCAGGACCAAGTGATGGGACCGAGGATTCCATCATTAAGTGGTTTACCGGTGCGTGCTGCATCATTTTTCCACGCCGACTCCAAATGATAGAGTTGATACATATCTGCTTGTACTTTAGCGATAACCGGTTTGGGATATTTTTTATATTCCATTTCATAACCCAAGCAGCGGTCTTTATTGACACGCGCACCTTCCGGTAACGTCTGCGCCACAAGCGACAGCGGCACTAACAGCAATAACATTAAATAAAATGTAAACGAAGAAGCATTCATGATTGTTAGAGCGTACGCCCCTCCTTGAGAAGTTCTTTATTGATGCCTTGCAATAAATCGGCTTGTTCAATTTTCTGGCGCTGCGTACGGGTCGCACGGATTGCGGCGTAGCGCACCACGTTGGTCATTGAGCCACCCGAGAGTTCATATTTTTCCGCCAGTCGTGGCAGATCAACATTGGCGGCCAGGAGGTCGGGGTTTGGCAATAAATTTTTCCACAGATGCAAGCGTTCGCTTTCATCTGGCAGCGGAAAATAAATGATGGATTGGAAACGGCGCGCAAACGCTTCATCAATATTGGCTTTGATATTACTCGCCAGGATGACAACACCGGGAAAGTCTTCTACCCGTTGCAACAGGTAGGATATTTCCTGGTTCGCATGGCGGTCATTGGAGCTGCTGGTTTGGGTACGCTTGCCAAACAGTGCATCGGCTTCATCGAAAAATAAAATCCAGTTTTTATTTTCTGCCTGGTCAAAAACCCCCGCGAGATTTTTTTCGGTTTCACCTATGTATTTGGATACCACCATGGATAAATCAATACGATAGACATCTACACCCACACTCGCGCCGAGCAGCGTTGCGGTTAGGGTTTTACCGGTACCTGGTGGCCCGAAAAATAAACTGCGATAACCGGCTTTAATCGATTTTTCCAAACCCCAGCGACTAATCACTTCCTTGCTGTTGCGCAACCAGGTGTGCAAGTGGTCAATTTCATCACGCACATCTGTCGACAAAACCAGATCATCCCAACTGAGTTTGCTAGTGATCAGTTTTGCCGGAAATTCGATACTGTAATCCGGCTTATGGATTTGCCCATGAGTGCAGCGATGTAAAAATTCGGCGGTCACCGAAATAGTTGCGTTTAAAAACGGCTCGCCACTCGCTTGGTGTTCCAGTTTGATCAGACGCTGTTTGAGAAAATAATGCTGTTCATCAAATAATTGCAGCACATCAAAACGACGACGCAAGTCCTGCCCGGCCAAAATAAATACAGCGGTTTCCGCCGTAGGTAAAAACCCACTGTGCGCTTTTCCGCGCCAGCCGCCGAATTCGGTATAGGTGCGGCCAGTCACTTGGCTCTGGGTGAAAAAAATGTCCAGCGCCTGCGGGCGCAGGTGCGGTATCAAACACAAGATAAATACCAATCGCTCATCAAACCCCATTTCATAGTCGCGCACAATTTGGGCGTAAGGGGATTGATCGGTACTTAAATCCGGGGCAACAAGCGTGCGCACATCCGGCGTATTTTGCTGGATTTCCGGTGAACCAAAATAATGAGTAAAACGCAAATTCAATACAGCATCAAACCAGGTGAGTTCCTGTTCGAGTGATTTGGCGTTGGTTTGGCTAATAATCATCGTAGCTGGGTCTCGCAAATCAGGAGTGGTTGCGCCAGGAAACGCGCAGGGGTTTATCCATCCATCCATGTTTGGTTAACGCAATACTCCAGGGCAATCGGTCGAGCAACATATCAAAACTGCGCTCCTGCACTTTTAATCGCCAGCAATCTTCTTCCAATACCAACCAGCCCTGACGCTGCAAAAAAGTTTCGCGCAAACCGGCGATAGAGGTCGACCCCAACGCTTTCCAATGCTGGATCATACTGGTGAGCATTTGCTCGACCAAGGCTCGCTCCTGTTCGGTGACACTAATACCGGCGCTGATGGGTAAGCTGGTACTAATGCCACATAGAATTTTATTTAGAGTCATTTCGTATTCGGGCGTTTCCATTTGCCCGTTCACAACAAACTGCACCAAATGCGCCGCGCGATCCGCAGCGCCGGGATGAATAAATTTTCCCTCACTGGTTAATTCCAGCATCGAAAATAAACGCGGTAAAAATGATGCAACCAATACCTGGCCAGCATTGTTGATGGATAAGCCTGCCGCCCAATCTTCTCCCTTGCCGGATTCTGTAGCAGACTCCAGGCCCAAGTCTTTTAAACTCATTACCGGTTTAAGTTGGGCAACGGGTTTTACCAACACCAGCCTCCGCTCCGCTAATTGCACTAGCGATTCAATATCGTCAAACCGGGCATGCGCTGCCAGGTGCAAACACGCTGCCCGCACAAGTTGCGTTCTATCGCTGATAGCAATGCCGCTTGTAAATAATTGTTGGAAGATAAATTCCCATTTCGCCAGTTTCAGTTGGAGCTGGTCAATTTGGGGCATCAATAAAGCCAAGGCGTCGCTCGCCAATTTCACCATCTGTTCGAGTGGCGTAAACAAACGCGGCTGTAAGTGGTTGCACAACTGATGCAATAAATGAGCGGGCACTGTATGGATCAAACGCGCACAGAATGCGGGAAGGGCTAATGCCTGCAACCATTCTGCATTCAGCGATGCACTGGATTTATGCAACAGGGTGTTAAGTCGTTGCCGTAATAACAATTGTTGTTCGTGCCCGGGATTTTCTTGTGCGAGTAACTGCGTCAGCAAAAGTTTTCCAGATGACATATCCGCATTGTCGGCTGCGAAAACATTTCGGCTTTGCATCGCATTTTGTATTGAGTCTTGCGATAGTTGAGATGCTGGCTGGTGAGTTGTTCCGGCGGCAGATGCTTGCGACTGGATAAATGTTTTTTGTACTGAACCTTGTGGTACATCGGATACCGTTAAATCCGAGTCGCGTTGGTCTTGCTGGTGTGTCATTTCTTGTGGTTCACCCTGTGATACCAGGTATTGTTTTTCCCGCTGCGATTTTTGTAATTGGGCGCTGTCTGCTACACGCAAATTATCGTCTGCGGCAAAGGCTTCCAGATCGATACTCCGCTCCTCCAGCAATGCTTCCACTATCTGTAAATAGTAAGCTGGACGATTGTGCGCCTGGGCTGCAAACTGTGCAATTGCCTGCTGTAGTTCAGGCACCATCGCCGCCGCTTGTGTTGCTTGAAATAAATCGCCTAACAATTGCGTCCACTCAGCAGTGGAAAATGCAGCGGCCTTGGTCGATAACTCCGACAAAGATATTTGTTTAGCTACCAAGGCATTGGCCAAGGTGACAAATTGTTGCGCAGAATCTGTTGCTGTTTTATTTGGTTGATCGAGGTTTTTCCCATTGAGGCTGTCTTTATCCCCAAATAATGGTTGAACGGATGAGGGCTTATTCAATGCCGGTTGTTGGATATCTTTGCCTGAATCAAAATCAACCTGATTATTTAATTGCCTTGTAGATACAATTTCTTGTGACTCAATTTGTTGCACCTGATTTTGTGTTGCCTGCTCTCTATTTCGTCCAGTACCGCTTTCTATAGCATCTTTCTCCGTCACGTTATTTTCTATTTTTACTTCTGTAGTGACTTGACCCAAGCTGTGTGATTGGGAACTCTGGACAACTATGTGTGGCGGCTTATCGAGCGTGGCAAACATTTCCAAATCAATACTGCGTTCTTCCAGCAAGGCTTCCACTATCTGTAAATAGTAAGTTGGGCGATTGCGCGCCTGCGCCGCGAATTGTGCAATTGCCTGCTGTAGTTCCGGCACCATCGCCGCCGTTTGTGTTGCTTGAAATAAATCGCCTAGCAATTGCGTCCACTCAGCAGTGGAAAATGCAGCGGCCTTGGTCGATAACTCCGACAAAGATATTTGTTTAGCTACCAAGGCATTGGCCAAGGTGACAAATTGTTGCGCAGGATCTGTTGCTGTTTTATTTGGTTGATCGAGGTTTTGCTTATTGATACTGTGTTTATCAAATGAAGATGTTGTGGTTGATAATTTATTGGCTAAGGATTTATTCAATGTAGGCTGCGCAATCTCTTCACCTGAATAAGTACGTACCTGATCGCTTTGTTGGCCAAGCCGAATATTGGTATAGATCCCTTTGTCGGCATTTTCCTGTACCTCTGATAAATCAGAAGTCACATCGCTGGAAAAATTATTCAATTGATTTAAGCTCTCCTCAGAATGAGGAGCGATTGTTTTTTCCACTGGATTATCATTTATTGC
>CAZIWB010000001.1:468660-667705 GCA_964542655.1 uncultured Cellvibrionaceae bacterium | reverse complement strand
AGTTGCAGTTGCAGTTGCAGTTGCAGTTGCAGTTGCAGTTGCAGTTGCAGTTGCAGTTGCATCAGCATCACTTTTATTTTTATGGCTTTCCAATGAATAATGAATTGCTTCAAGATCCAACGTACCCTTGTCCATAAGCCGACTTAATACCTGTTGACGAAACCCTGCCGGATATGCCGAGGCGTCAGCTTTATGTTCGATCATTGCAATAAAATCGCGCTGGTTTTCAACCGCAATATTGCCGCTAAATTCAATATGAGCCAGCAGGCAACGGCGTAGAAATTCCGGGTTTTCCGCAACTCGTTGCCAAGTGATGCGGCGGTTTTGCAATTGCATCACCGCCAGGATAGCCTCAATATCCAGGCTATCCTGGGAGATAATGCGCGTAATCATTGCGCGATACTTATTTACCACTGGCGATAGATCAGGAAGTGAATCAGACAAAGCACTAACCAAATTATTAACGGCTTCCACAGCAATAGAATGTTTTTGTTTTATCACTGCTGCCATTAATGGTGGCCACTTGGCGAGAGGTAAATCCAATTGTGACGAGGTAATTTTTCCGGCGATTAATTCACTTGCCAGTTTTTCCAGCAGATAACCAGCCTCAGCTGCTCTATTGCCGGATTCTATTTCACTCGATTGATGCCTATCGATTGTTGGATTAATTGTTAGGGCAGCATCATGAACATGATTGTCGCTAGCGGACGAAATAATATTGTCATTGTTGTTTGCTGAGGTTACCGGTTCAGCTGGGCGCAAGGTTTTATCCAAGCTGCTTTTTAACAACTGCTGGATTTTTTCAGCAACATTCCCATCCATCACTTGGATATCCAAGTGATTGGGATCAAAGCTTGCCTTATTAAAAAACAAATCCAATAACTGTTGATATAACCGGGTTTTACCCTCAGGTGTGGCGATGCTGTTTTCAATAGCAGTTATTGATAGTGTGGCTATTGACCGTTCTGCTATTGATTCAGCATTACCTGCAGACGAAAGGCTGGGGAAAAATCCAATATATGCCTGCACCATCCGCTTTAAAAAATCCGCGCTGGTCGGAACTGTTTGCCAAGTAAGTTGGCGTGCCTGCAATTTAAGTACAACTGTAATTGCGTCAGCATCCAGCGCCGTAATATCTATTAGCCGTGCAACAAGCGCCCGATATCCCGCTGGAAGATTGACAGAACCCGCCAATAAATATTGCATTGCGCTAATAAAATGATTGGCTGATGCCCCTGCGAGGGAGAATTTTTTCCTGAGTATTGCAACAACTAATAATTGCCATTCAGGAACTTTCAATTGCACCTTGGTCACCGGCGTATTTCCGCTTAGCAATTCTCCGGTGAGTCTATCCATATGGATGGATAGATTGTTGTCCGCTTCTATAGCGTCGACCGTTTCAATATCTATAATTGCTTCTGTATCTGTAGCTGTTTTTATAGCGGCAACTTGTTCCATACCTGATGCAGGTTCAGTATCCGGCTCATCATTAATAAAGGGATCTATTGCTCGCTTGACGTCGGCCAATGTGTCGTTATTAGTATTTTTGGTATGGACATATGCAATGCGGGAGTTATGCAATTCTTTATTGAGTTCTGTAGCAGATTTTTCGTATGGCTTTTCATCTGCATCTGAATATAGATCTTCATAAGATTTTTCATGAAGTGCTTCATATTGTTGTGCGTCCCGATTTTCAATCGCCGCAACAATTGCCTCCAGGTCGATGAGTTCATTGGCTAAAAGACGTTGCAGTACCTGCAAGTAATATCTGTTTTGGTATCGGGTAAGTGCTGCCTGGGTAGTGATGGCACCAAGGAAATCCGCGCTGTGTTCCGCAGCAACACTTTGGCCAAGCCTGATATAGCTGTTAACGAGACGCTTAAGTAAATTTTCTTCTGCTGGCAGGTGTACCCAGGGAAAGCTGCCGCTTTTTAACCGCAAACACAATTCAAATAATTGTTGGTCATTGGCAGTATATGTTTCGTCATACTCGCGAACGCGAGTATCCATAGAACTCACTAATCTGGATTCCTGCGTTCGCAGGAATGACGGATTATTGAAGGATTCGTGCGTTTGCGGGAATGACGAATGATTGAGAGATTCTTGCGTTTGCAGGAATGACGAATGATTCGGAGATTCCTGGGCAACACCCATTTCGTCATACTCGCGAACGCGAGTATCCATAGAATTCGTCAACCTGGACTCCTGCGTTCGCAGGAAAGACGGATTATTGAAGGATTCGTGCGTTTGCGGAAATGACGAATGATTGAGAGATTCTTGCGTTTGCAGGAATGACGAATGATTCGGAGATTCCTGGGCAACACCCATTTCGTCATACTCGCGAACGCGAGTATCCATAGAACTCACTAATCTGGATTCCTGCGTTCGCAGGAATGACGGATTATTGAAGGATTCGTGCGTTTGCGGAAATGACGAATGATTGAGAGATTCTTGCGTTTGCAGGAATGACGAATGATTCGGAGATTCCTGGGCAACACCCATTTCGTCATACTCGCGAACGCGAGTATCCATAGAATTCGTCAACCTGGATTCCTGCGTTTGCAGGAATGACGGATTATTGAAGGATTCGTGCGTTTGCGGGAATGACGAATGATTGAGAGATTCTTGCGTTTGCAGGAATGACGAATGATTCGGAGATTCCTGGGCAACACCCATTTCGTCATACTCGCGAACGCGAGTATCCATAGAATTCGTCAACCTGGATTCCTGCGTTTGCAGGAATGACGGATTATTGAAGGATTCGTGCGTTTGCGGGAATGACGAATGATTGAGAGATTCTTGCGTTTGCAGGAATGACGAATGATTCGGAGATTCCTGGGCAACACCCATTTCGTCATACTCGCGAACGCGAGTATCCATAGAATTCGTCAACCTGGATTCCTGCGTTCGCAGGAAAGACTGATTATTGAAAGATTCCTGCGTTTGCGGGAAAGACGGACTATTGAAAGATTCCTGCGTTTGCGGAATGGATGGATAATTTCGGGATTCTATGTCTGTGGCTTGATCAGATGTGGACTGACTGGATGCAAATGGCGAACCTTTCAGGGTTTTATCCAAACCTTCAACCAACCGCCCCAGGAGATCACTGGTAGAGTTACTGGAATAATTTTGTATTGCATTTTGCAGCGGAAAAAAAGAAACCAATTCAGCACCGCTGACCGCCAGACGTGTGGCTAATTTTTCCAGCAATAACCTTAACCAGGCAGTATCAGCCAGCGCGGGTTGCGACAACGCAATATCCAATAACTCTTCCCATAAGATATCCCAAGGGATAGGGCGAAAATCTTTCACTCGCTCCGGGAAATTATTGGCAGGGATATTACTGCGCTGCTTATCCTGACTATTGATATGAGCAGTAGAAGTCTGTGCCACATGCAACCAATCCAATAATGACAGTGCCATTTTGGTTTGCTGCGGTGCTAATTGATGCAACAGCTCCACCCGATATTGTTCCGAGAATTGTTTGGTTAAACGCTGCACCAATTCCCGGCGCCGGGGCAATTCGCGTAACAGCGCGCTTATATCCTGCTCCCCCAACAATTGGGCCAATAATTGTTCGTGCACTACCGCCATTTTATTTTTACGTACACCCGGGGCGTTACTGTATTTGTTTGCAACAGCTTCACTACTTACGTGAACGTTGTTGTGTAGTACAGCATTGGTGTCGCTTTGTGTATTACTGTGATGTGCACTCACTTGACCGGTGTGCAGGTAATTGAATAATTGTTGCAGCACCAACCTGGCCTTTTCAGCGGGGAGGAGTTCAGTAGCACTACTTGATAGTTGTTGTGAGTTCGTTGTACCTGCCTGAGCACTGGTTTCAATAATTCCTGACGCTGATGTAAATCCTGCTGCATCCGGCATCGCCTGCATGGTGAGCATCTGTGTTTCGGTGACCAGTAGTTGTTGTTCCAGTAATTGCGTTAACGCGGCAATCAAACGTTCGCAAATAACATCCTGGTAGTTGCGGCTATCGACTTTGCCAAAATCAAATTCAAGATTTTCCAAGCGCAATATTTTGTTGCCGGGAACATAGCGGGAAAATAATTTATCCAGCGCCGGTAACAGATCATTGCCGAGCCAGTCGGCAAGTTTGTCTTTTTCGCAGCGAGCGAGCCTGGTCGTGCTAAACGACAGGTCGACAACCATTTCCTCGATGCGATGCTGGGGCTGCATGGTTTAAATCCAGTAGGCCGTGGAGGCTGTGTGTTGCTCAAGCCAGGTGCGCACCTTCCGGGTGGCCTGATCAAGTTTTTTGCCCGCGTTGGTATCAACTTCCGCCGCGAGGCGCTGGCGTTCATAGTCTTGCAATGTATCCAGCCAGGGTTGGTACAGGTTTTCAAACGCAACCATTTCCTCTAGCGACAGCCAATAAACCTGCGGGAACAAGTGCGCGGGCAAATGGTTGGCAATGGTTTTTTCAGCAAACTGGCGAAACGCGGGATTGGCAAACCGCGCTGTCCATTTCGGGAAAATAAAACTGATGCGGCAATGTAAAAAATCGTCGTCAAACGAAGCGCTTGCTTCAGTGGATTTTTTTGCCGGCTGGCGCTGACGCAATAAAATATGTTCGAGTAAATAAAAGCCCTCTGCACTCGCGTTGAGATCGGTAATGATTTTTTTGAATTTATGTACATAGGCAATTGCCTGCTCGCGATCATCAGCCTTCTTCAATGCGGTCCAGCGATCCAACGTCTGGGAATAGAAATACACTTCCACTGCATCACCATCGCCCACTGGCCGTAGGCGATAAGCATTGATACTGGTGCCTTCGCGCAGCATTGCCGGGCTTAGGGTCAAGGTTTTGTTCGGGGTATAATTCCACTGCATTAATTTTTGGCGCTGGGGTGCTTTGAGTATGGGCACTGGCTGCGGATTTTTATCCTCTGCAAAGGAGGTCGATTGCTGGCTGATTGCAGTGTCATCCACCAGGTTAATCTGGTTGGCGCTGAAACAGTGCGAGAGCGGCTCCACGCTATCGTGTTGCTGTATGCCGAGCAAAATATTGATTTTTTTATGCAGGCTGCTGATGTTGCTCGATTGCCAATGGGGTTTGCTGGTATCAAATGCACCTGAGCGGCTGCCACTGATTTCAACCAGATGGAATAAATAACGGATTTTATTATCTATCGCCCAATAGTCCGGCTGCTCTTGATGATAATAATTAAAATGCAGCAGCGCTTCTTGCGAGAACTCTTCACCGTAAAGTGCGAGCAAGGTATCCAGCGCGCGGCTTTTTCGATCAGTGGCCGGATCATAGCGCTCTTGCAATGCACGGATCTGCGCTTGGTTGATCGCTGCATTTTTATAGAGCCCGGCAAAATCCGGAATCTGGTGATTGTCGAGATACTGCGCAAAATAACTCTGGTTGGGTTGCCCATTTAAATTAAACAACTGCTGCAAATTCTGGATATGCGCAAGCATATTGGCCATGAGCTGTTCAAATGGATAGAGATAGGCTTTGAGTTGTTGCGCCTGCTGTTTGCGCTTGCCACTTTTGCTGCTGGGGACACCCGCCGCATTAACACCATAGACATTGGGTAAATGGTGTTGCACCGAGTAATAAGCAACCTGATGATGGGCGCGCCCTTGTGGCAGGCTATAAAAATTGGCGCTGTTGGTTTTATTGTTGCGAAATGCACGGTATTCGAATTCCAGTTTTTGCAGCGCGCGTTTGGCTTCATCCATTAATTGCCCAAGGGTTTCACCGCGCGCCTTGACTACACCGGCAGCTGCCGTTGTTTTGCCGGGGTTAAAATCGATTTTTAACCATTCGCCTTGGGTCGGCCCTTCCGGAAATTTTAAAAAAAAGGATTTGGTTTCAATCGCATTGGAATCAATGGGGTTTTCCTGGTTATCGACCAACTCCAGCCGGTAAACTTTTTTAACACCATCAATGGCCGCGACCAGTCCATTTAATTCTTCCAACGGTTTGGTGTTGTTGCGATTATTGAGATCATCACTGTAAATATAACCGTGGCGGGTGAGTGGGCCATTAAAAATCTCTGCCAGATCCCGTTGTTGCAATGCGAGGGTTTCATAGCGCTCAATGCGGATATTCGAGGAAATCTTGCGCGCTACCTGAAAAAATACATCGGCATAAATATCGGCGAGATTGCGTTTACCATCTGTTTCTATCACTCCTTTTAAAAAACAGGGTTCACTTCGTTCAACCTTTACCGAATGCAGGTCTTCGCCGAGGTTGCGATTTTTAACAAACACGCTGTGCACCATCTGCACTATTTGTTGTTTTTGCGCATCGCTATAAGCCGGGCCAGTCAAGGGCTCCAATAATTTTATCGCGATTTCATACAGGCACGCGCCGTAGCTGCCGGATGGCGCGGCGGTGGTAATCCTGATCGCATCAATTTCTGATACTTCATCCAGCAAGCGCTTGCAATAATCATCTGCAGTGACTGGTCGGGTGGAAAAAATTTCGTGCGGTTTATAAAGTGCGTAGTGATTGAAATCAATCAGGCCGCGTTCGTTGGCGAGGTAATCGGCCACTGGCACTTTGGCTTGATAGGCCAACTCGGTTAAACCAAAACACAATTGCTCCAGGATAGTCACACCCGGATCGTGCAGGTTGTAGTCCGTCCATATATTGCCCGCAAGTTCCTGTACCGCGTCGATGCCATCTTTACGCAAGCTGGCAAAATCGAGCCCATCGGGGTCCGGTTGCAGGCGCTGGATCATATCGGACGCGCTCATTATTCAACATCCTGCGCGGCACTGTTTACGTTCGGGCTAGTGTTTGCGCCCTGATTGTTGCGTAAGTTTATTTGTTGTGTTTGCAATTGCTGATGCAAATTATTCACCAGCGCGCAGACGCGGTTATAGGGTAATTCCCCAAGCGATTTTATACAGAGGCGAAAATCCTCCGCACTCAATACAAAAAGTGCAGGGGCATTGGGCTCCCGTTCCGCCTCATAAAATTGTTGTGCCTGATGATTTAATTGACCAATGATTTCAAATACCAATTTAAACGGCTGCTCAACCAACGCTTCCAATATCAGGCTACTCTGCTCAAGACTGAGATAAAAATGCACTTCGCGCGCATCCATTTTATTCATATTGGATTTGTTCAAGATGTTTTACTCATGACGGGTTTTACCCATTGAAATTTTATTGGGAGGGATCCTGGTTACTCTCCAGCATCAGTGGATCAAACCACAGGCGGGTCAGGTGGTATTTGATCCAGATGTCTTTGCCAAAACAGCATTGCGCGCGCATTTGCAATTTGAAATGAAATTGCCCCTGCTCGGGCACCGACTGCCAACGCAATTCAATGCGATTACATTTGTTGCCAAAATGGGCGTCCTGGGTGTTGATACTGCTTTTGCCGTTAAACGTATTTAACGCAAATGCATGCAGCAGCGCGTATTTGCCATCGGCATCCTGGCCGCCAACACCAGCTACAATTTCAAACGCTTCGCAGCCAGTGAGGGCGCCGGTAATATCATGCCAATCGCCATCGGCAGGTACCGCCATATCACCCACTTTACCCATGCGGCCAGTGGAGGCGATGGTGCCTTCCACATCAAGTGTGGTCTGCGGATTTTCTTTGTTGATACCCACAGCAACACGCAGATTGCCTTGGTTGTCATCGCTATTGCTGTGGCTGTAAAGGCTCAATACACGCGGGCAGCCGGGTGTACCAAAATGTAATTTATTTTCACTCATGCTCAATTCCAAAAACCACTGCGGACTTTCCACGGCAATATTTTTATAGAAGCTGAGCAATCTGCCGGAGCCCATCAATTGCGAAATTTTTAATCCGTCGCGACTGGTTTTATCAAAACCTTCTTCGAGGATATTGACCATGGAATTAATCAAATTGGAAAAATCCTGCTCGGATGGCATCTTTCCTTTTTTGAATTTATTTTTCAGGGCGGTTCTATCGAGTTTTTCCATAGTGCTGGCCTATTAAGGAATAATGAAAGTGCTGCCCACTTCCAGTTCGTCTACACCTGTGCGCTCGGCAAGGATCTGGTGATATCCATCAATCGTCTGGATGTAATGCTGTACCAGGGGTACTGCGGTACTCCAGGCATAGGTCGGGGTAATGGTGTGGCGCCCGGAGTCTTGCATACCCGCAGTATCATCGAGGATAAAAAATCCCTCATTTTGGGGAGCGATACGCAAGAGCGAAAAATCGGTCACGTGGTCAATGTATTCAAGGTTGTGAATGAACGATTTGATTTCTTGCTCACTCACACTCCAACCAAAATGCACACTATTCCCCAGCGCATGCCATGGTGATAAATAATTGCAAAGATCCTGGTTTAACAAATTGTGATGGCGTCCCACGTGCAACCCTTTTTTAAATTGCACAGCACAGCGCACCTGAATTTTTTCGTAGACAGGATTTTCAACCGATATCTGCACCAGCTCTGGCGTAAGCGGTGTAATAAATTCTTTAATCGACAGCATCAGGTGGCCATCAAAATAGGGCTGGTAATCCTGCGCCTCGTTAGTGTTGCTATGGGGGATCGGGATAATCAACAAACGGCCGGGGCACACTGGTGTATCCGGATTACTGCGCAAATTGGCAAAACATTTCACTTTATAAATTTGCGGAAATTTTTCCAGGATCAGCATTTCGTAATCAAGCGGAGTCAGCGCGCGATTTTTATGGCGCAAACGCTCGCTGATACGGGTGCGCAAATGCGCCATGGTTTCTGCTGGCACACCGCCAAAAGAACTGCTGATCTGGCTGATGCCGGTAATGCCCGCGATGGTTTGGCGCGTGCGGTTGATGGTGTCTGGCGCCAGTTGCATAGGTTGTGTAGAGGGCGGGTGTTCACCGGAAACCCAACTTACTTTTACCGCTTGTGCATAGACCGAAAATAAATCGCTGAAATGATCGAGTGCGATATTGGCGCTGACTTTTAACCAATATAAACCGTCGGGCATGATGGTATTGGCCATGGTTATTTTTTCTGGCATGGTCAGGGTCACTATGCCGGATGTCATAAAACCTTCAGTCGAATCGCCCTGGATATAGCGCGGGTTGAGCGGCCGCCAATGATTGTCACTCAGGTATGACCAGCTCACTAACGCGGCCGGCGTCAGGGCGCGGCTTTTTTGCGACATTGTTTGCTGTGTCTGTTGTGATGTCGGCTGCTGTGCCTGGCGACCATCTTGTATCAGTGCATCACTAAGCAATTCATCAGTCAGCGGCAGTGAATTATTTTGCAAATGAAAAAACAAACTTAATTCCTGGATATCGCTCGCCGCTACGCCGATAAACAATGAACCGTTATCCGGATACTGCGGCAGCAAATACATGCGCGGATGACGCAGTGGTGAAATGCTCTCCCACCCCAGTGGATGCAAATGGAAAAACTGGTCCTTATAGCAGGGGTCATCCTCACGCGCGGTATCGGCCAACCGGAGGGTTGAAGTAGCCGAATAATTCAAGCGTATCGCACTGATTTCCGGTGTGTAGGGCGGATTGGGAATCGCCCGGGCAAAGCGCGCATGTTTGACGCGTGTATTGTGGGTCAATATTTCTGCGAGCAAGTTGGTATATTCACGATGGCCAAATGCACCCACTGGCCCCTGCAAGGTAAATTTAAATAATCCCGAGCGCGTGAGCGGCGAATAATTAAATGGACGTTTTGCCTGGTGCTGATCTTGTGGCTGGTAATAGGCCATCGCCGCGTGTGCAGATAAGGTTTTCGCTGCGATTAAATGCGCAGTGCCATTTTTCAAGTTGGTATCAAACAATGGCTGGTAATCACCCGCGCCGCCCGCAGCAGGTTGCCAGCGGCCATCGCTGAGCACACTGACACTCGCAACGAACTGGTGATTGCTTTTGGCTTGGCCGTAACCTTTGTACCAATTATTAAAACCACCGCCGTTAACCGGTAAACCATTCCACTCTACATCTACCGACAAGTCAGTCAATTGTTTGCCGCGCGTTTCTTCGTGGCCAACAATAAAATAGGAGCCGACATCCGGCAGCGGACCAAAAGGTGCAAAGGGGGCGAGGGGTGATAACTGGCCAATATTATTGTGTAGCAGCAGATCATGGCAGCCGTTGACATCCACCTGGATGCGCACTTCTTTCAGCACCAATTGCCAGAGGATGTCGTAGGGGTATTGCAAATAATTTTCGCGCAACAAAAAGCGCAAGACTGGCAGGGCACTGGTGAGTTGGTCGCCGTGGATTTCTGCCTTGTAACAACAAATTGCCGGGCTGCTTTCGGGCAAATAAAAACTCAGGCGCAGGCTATTGGCTTTAACACTCGCGTCAGTTGCCTGGTAGGCCGGTTTGTATTCGGCAATCTCCAGCCAGCCATCCGCTGTGGTAAGACTGAGCTGGAAAAGTTTACTGAAATATGCAAAGAATTTTGCTTTGTCATCCGCAATGGAGTCTTTGATATTGGGCAGGTGGCGCAAAATATTTTTCAATTTGCTCCAGGGCTGGCGCTGGAGGTCTTCAAAGACCAGATCCACAGTGACCTGCCGCTGGCCCTCGCGCAACAGCAATACATTGCTTGCAATTGCAAAACCAAGACGCGCACTGGTCGCTGAATCACCGGTGCGGCCATCACTACCAAGCATATTGCGCGGTGCACCAAAAAACGGCTGGGCAATAAATTTATCGCGCTGTTTTTTATCGGCATAGGGTGCGGCATTAATGGCGTTTAGCCAGCAGCCGGCGGCCAGTGCGACACTTGCTCGGCCCGGGCTGCCAGTGGATTGTTCTGCGCGCGGGCTGGCCAGGTTTGCACGCAAATCCAGTTTGCTGCGCGGGAAATACAAACTGTATAACCGCTCAACCCGCGCATCATTAATAACCACACTTTCATCAGCGGCGTAGATAATATCGCGGCTGGTGCTGTCGATGCCGGCAAAAAACTCTGTGCCTTTAGACAAGTGGATTTCACGCTCTTTCGCACCGGGTTCGAATACCAGGTAAACACTATCCGGCTGTACCGGTTGCAATTTTGCCTGCAGCACCTGGGTAAAATAGAAATCAATAAAATCGAGCGTGAACCGGTTCAAGCGCTCTTGTAGTTTTTGGTAGAGAAAAATAAATGCAACGCGCAGGGCAAGGGCCGGATCGTGGTTTTTGCTGTGCAGGGAGTCAGGCAACAATTGTCGCGCACCCGCTTGCACCATATCGGCGGCTTTCAGGAGCGATGCAAACAGCGAGCGGATATTCAATTCAACCAGGGTTTGCGGTGTTGCGCTTCCTTCCACCGCATTTAATTGATCACCCTCAGCAATCAGTGCCATAAAGTGGGCAGAAAAATAGCTGGATTGTTTTACCCGTTCCGGCATAAATCCATGCACACGGAATAAATCTTTGGCGAGCCCGAGGATGACACTCTCCAATAATCCATACAGCTGTTCACCAGCACTGCTCTGCGGATGTTTTAATAGGCACAACCAGCGATCCAGCAAATAGGCGAGCCCCAATACCGAGGCCGGATTCTGCGCTTCGCTTAGCGCCCATTCTTCGTTGTCGATTTCCTGTTGCAGACGCAGTTTGAAACGCTGTTCAAGCGCATCGACATCAAGCGCGAGGATTTGCGCCATTACCACAATTTCATCGCGCGCAAACAACAACTGTTCAATATCCTCGGGCGCAAATACCACGCCGGGCAATTTCACCAAACGCGCATAGTCCTGCATCTGGGTGAGCAATTGCTCGAACGACATTTCATCGACATTAAAATAATTTTTCTCCAGCGCAGGCAAATGGCGCCGCTGCCGACTCATGCCATCACGGACATGCAGCTGGGGTCTCAACTCGTGTGGTGCGTTCATGGACGCGCCTGCTGCACGGGTTGGAAATTAAGGCGTTGACTACGCAGAGACATTACTGCCTTCATTAAAATAAAACGGATACACCAGGTTATAGCGATTGTTGGTCGCCCTTACCCGGTAGTGGATATGGATGAGCACATTGCCTTCCATATGGTTTTCATCATTGATGTCGATGCGCTCGACTACCACACGCGGCTCAAAAAATAAAATTGCTTTCTCTACCGTATCGCGGATGATTGCAAAACTACTTTCATCTAACGTGTCAAAGACATGGACTTTTAATCCGCAGCCGTAAATGGGCTGCATCACACGCTCACCGGGTGTAGTGGATAGCAGGATCAGCAAGCTTTCGTGGATATCCTGTTCCGCAGAAACTGTTGTTAATCCTTTGCTGGTGAACTCAGGTGGAAAACTCCAGCCGGTGCCCAAAAATGATTTATTGCTCATAGCGAATGTCTGTGATCCATTAGGAGTAAACGATTAGCCACCAATCATGACAGTAGGCAGGCCCAACACAATATTGCCCCCATGGGCAGTGATATCACCCATACGTGCGGCAGGTTTACCACCAATCATGACCGTGGCTGAACCCTTGGCAATTGAATCGGGGGGACCGACACAGACACACATATCGCCCACCACAGCAGCGGGCAAACTGCCAATCAATACAGTGGGCACGCAGGGCCCATTAATTGGTCCGCCCACATGGGGCACTATGCCGGTCACCATGGGGCAGGCATGCATATCCGTCAGTCGCGCAGCAGGTGGCATTTTCGAATATCCTTTTTAGTAAAAAATGACAAAGGGAATTGGTTGAGCTGTTAATTGATCAACACCATCGCACCTTTGATAGTAGTAGTTCCGGCCGCAGAGACTTCTGCCGTGGCACTGCCTTTTGCGGTAAAACCGACATTGGCGGTGCTGGTAATATTCAGCCCGGTTTGTTTGATATCCATTTGCGCTGTGGCCTCAATATTTTGAGTTGCATTCAGCACAATTTTTCCAGTCGCTTTCAACGTAATATCTTTGGGGCTATCCAAGGTGATGCCGGCGGGATCGAGGGTGACTTTATTATTGTTCTGGTCTTGCAACAAAATTGATTTACCTTCGTCGCTGATCACAATTTTGTTGGTGCCCGGGGTAATCACGGTGATGATTTTTTTGTCTTCATCAAATTCCACTTTCATTTTGGTGCGTGTGACTATGGCCTTGGTATTGTTGGCCGCCTCAGGTGTGTAGGGCGGGATATTTTTGCTGCTGTAAAGACTGCCAAGGATGACCGGGTGCGAGGGGTCATCGTTAAAAAATCCCAGTACAACTTCATCGCCAATTTCCGGAAGAAAAAACGCACCAAAACTATTGGAGCTGTAAAAATTTGTCAGGCGCGCCCAAAATCCATCGGTCTCGGCACTCATTTCCGGAATGGAAACCTGCACGCGGTATTGGCTTTCCGGATCGGCATCCAATTTTTTTACTACGCCCACGTGCAAGCCGCTCACACCCGAGGTTAATCCCGACGCGGGCGGCGCCATGGTTTCCGTTGCTTCGGTAAACCAGCTGGGCGACATACCAAAATCCACTCGCGTGTGCCAATTGCCATCGCTCACCTGGTGATTGACGGCGCTGACAAAAACATTGCCATTAAAACGCGTGCCCACGCCCTTGAGTTCAATCAGGGTGCCGGGCTTGACCAGTGAGCTACCTTGAAAAGTGACGTGGCCGCGGATGCGTGCAAGGCCGGATTTTAATTGCTGGGCTTTGGCCCAAGTGGTGAGGAAACTGCTGTCGAGCGGCGTAGTACTCTGCAAGCGGTAACTGGCCAGGTTCAGCACTGCGGCCAGGGCTTCTGAATCGATATTGCCTTGGTCGGTGAGGCTTTCCGGCTGGGCTTGTTGCTGCTGGATTTGTTGCTTGGCCAGATCCCAACCGACACTCGCTACCGATTTAAATTGCGCGCGTGCGTCCAGGTCGGCATGGAAATCGATGAGGTCAATACCGTAGGTGATGGTCAACACGGGTGCAGCGCTAATCGCGGGCGCCTTGACACTAACCTTGCCTGCTTCGAGTGTCACCAGCAGGCCATTTGCTTCGGCGCGCGCGAGTAAAAAATCCCAATCGGTGCAATAGAATTGCACCAATTCCTTATGGACAAGATCAGTGGCAGTGACATCATTACTGAGCCCATAGTTGCCAGTTAATTGGGTGATAATGTCGCTGTCTTTTTTATTAATGTAGTTGGCATTTTTACGTCCAACCGTCATCGCCATCGCCTTGTCTTTGCATTCAATAACCAATTGCGCGGCATTGTCACTGCTAATTTTTATCGAGTGGCGAATAATCACACCGGAAAAAACGTCCACCATTTCCTGCTCATAACCCAACTGGATTTTAATTTCATTACCGGGTTTAAAGGTGTCGGTATCGCTGACCGGAAATTCAGCATCGGGCATATCGCCATCATTAAAATAAATAAGTGCCGTATTGATACGATTGACGCTGAGTTGGATATCAACTGATATGAGTTCAATGCTGGTGGATATGGCAGTACCACCACTAAGAATAACAACGCTGACAACACCTTCACTGCCAGCTACAGGAGAGACGGGCATTTTGTTATACCAAAGGAGGGAAACGTAAAATCTGCCCGGGTTGTAATTGGCGGAAATTACTAAGCTGGTTCAGATGTGCTACGGCAAGGTAATAGGCACTATCCTTGTATATGTCATAGCAGAGCTTAGGCAAGGTATCACCGGCTTTAACCTCTATCAGATGGGTTAAATCGGGTGATTGAAAACAGGAAGCACGCGCACTTTCTGCATTGCTGACATACACAACAAAATCGAGATTCACTTTGGCCCGTAGCGGTTCGCCGCTAGGTTTAAACAGCGTGTAATCAACATTGAGCGACACCAGGCGGGCATTAAAAAGTAGTGGGCCCCAGGATACCTGGACTACCGGCGATTCATGTTCATCACCATCAAAGGTATAGGCAACTTTGCGTAGACGCAGAATCTGTTCACGTACACTAAGTGGTTGGCTTTTTTGGCCAGCCTGTTGCTCATCAACACCGACAGCACCTGTGCCATCCAGTACCAACTCTTTAAATGTAATTTTATTGGCTTTGGTTTTTACGTATTTTTTTTCATTGCCGTTGCCCATTGCCTTATCTTGGGTATATTCAATCGAAGAGCTGGTTTTATAACCTGATGGATTGAGCATGGCCTCAAATTTAGGTTTCCCTTTATCTACCTCCACAATCCCATCTTTAACTTTGCAGGCTGATATCACTAATTTTTTCATTTTACCTAATTACCTTTCCCTATAACTTAACGCAGGTCTTTATCGTTGAGCATTTCTATAATTAAACGACGACATTCGCGCAGCAGATCATCTTTTACTGCAGCATCAAGTTTTGCACTTTCATTAAGTACTTCGCCATCGCTGTCCTCAACATTGGATTTTATAGTGAGCTGCCGAATTTCAATTGCCATAATTCATCAACTATTTAATACGTACGGAATAGGTATAACTGAAGGCCACTTTTTCAATTGCCACTTCATTTTTGGTAGAGTTAAAACTTTCCACTTCCCATTTCACTGGAAAGGCATTAACAAATTTCCAACCACGTATGGGTTCGGCTTTTTCATTAAGCAAAAAAACAATAATAGTTTGAGGCCTGATACGGGTGATAAAACTTTTTTCCATTACTGATTTACACCAGACCACCAATGGCGATGAAAGAAGGGCAATACCACGCTTCAATTCTAAATTGCCATGCTTTACACCGGTGGGCAATTTATGCACATAGCGATTTTCGCCACCCTCGATAACATCCTCGGTGGATATCTCACTGCTGATGCCTGAAACCTCCTGAAAAGCCGAATCAGCATTCTTGGCATTGCTAAAAACAACTTTGAAATAAAACGCAGAAGGCGGGTATAAACCGCCTCCTGTGTTTGCTGCTGCAGTAACTTCAGCCATTTGCTATTGGCCCGTCCCGATTATTTGTTTTCGATGGTTAAGCCTTCATGGACAATTTCAATACTTTCAATCGCCACTTCATTACTTTCCGCCTTTAAATCGGTAGAGCCGATTTTGGTGGGCCAGGCATTTTTCAATGTCCAGACCATGGTTGCTTCACCGGTCTCATCGAGCAGCTGAATAACCACTGGAACGCGTTTGATAACATTTTGTTTGATTTGGACCAGCCAGTCCCAAAATTTATTATCGCCCTTGTAGGTGCCTTTTTTCATGGTGACATTGCCGTACTTCATCAAACCCGGCATTTTGATCACGGAGAAATCTTTGCTGTCACCCGCGCGATATTTAATTTCTTCTGACTGGACGTCCAATCCACTCACTTCCTGGAATGACATATCTTTGCCATCCCAGGTCACTTTGAAATGAAACTTGGGAAGGGGCCAAATATTGGCTGACTGTGTTGAGCCGTCTTCTGCCATAGTAATCTCTACCTTAATTTATCTATGGTTAAAAAATAGTGCGAGATCCTTGCCCATAAATAAGCAATACGCTGCAAAAATCTCACGTTAAAGAGCACACAATGACTCATCAAGATTTTTGCATTTGCTGCTGGAAGGTAATCTCAATAAATTCTGCCGGACGGCTTAAGGCCACCAACACAGTTACGCGCAAAATGCCTTCAAGAATATCTTCTGCGGTCATGGTTTCGCCCAGGCCAACGTGTACGCTGTAAGCATCTTCCGGGCTGGCACCCGCCAAACCACCGCGCTTCCATACACTGTTGAGGAAGCTGTCAATCATGCTCTTGATGTTCAGCCAGGTACCGGAAACGTTTGGCTCAAATACATAGGCCTTAGTCGCCAGCCTTACTGATTCTTCCAACATGATCATGGTGCGACGCACGTTGATATAGCGCCAATCGAGGCTGTTACCGTCAAGGGTGCGCGCACCCCACACCAATGTTCCCTCGCCGATAAAGGTGCGGATTGCATTAATGGATTTACCGGCGGTGTTCACGTTGAGGTCTTCCTGCTCTTCGTGATTGATATTCACGGTCGGTGAAGACACTGCGCTCAAGCTAACATTGGCAGGTGCTTTCCACACACCGCGGGTATTGTCCACCATGGTGTAGATACCAGCCATGGCGCCGCTGGGTGGCAAAAGGTTGAGTTTATGCTGGATACCCGCAAGTACTTTGTTATACAGCGGGCAAACCGCGCTGAGGGTTTTGTGCAACTCATTATTTTCAGCACTGCTTTTGTTCGGGGTATCTGGCAGCTTATTAATTTCGGTGATAATGCTTTCCTGTTTTTTCAGCGATGCAACTGTCTCGCGCACTTCCTGGACCAACAAACTCACCAAATCCGGCAGGCTATCTTCATGGATATTGCGGAACGACAATTCCGTCACTGGCACAATCGAACTATTCACCCAAGGATAATAAACTGCACCGAAGGCCGGGAAATTGGTGGACATTTTATCGCGGAACAAATCGATACATTCGTTATCGCGGTTATCCATAAAGCCGCCAAACACATCGAGGATCGCAAAGCGGTTTTTCATTTCATAGCCGCAGTGGGACACCATCGATTGCTGCAACTTGTAACAATCCGCTGCTGCCATTGACACTGCATCAGGGATTACCAACATAGTTGGCTCCTGCTCTTTTTTCAGCAACAGGATGCCTTCTGACAACTCGCCTTCTTCAATGCCCTTGCTGTAATTACCCACTGAAACAACATAACAGGCACCGCCGCCGTTTTGGAAAAACAGCATCATGCTGCGGTAAAGCAAATAGTAAGAGCCTTCAAGTGAGAGGAAAAACTTTTCGTCTTTGCCGACTGAAAAATCTTCATCAGCACCGCTGAATATATCCGGGTTTTTATCGAGGCCTGCAATTGCAGCCGTTGCCTGACGCGCAGCATTGATTGCATCAACTATTTTCTTTTCATCATCTGATGCACCGGGAGCCCCAACCGCCGTTGTCGGCGTTGGTGCTGCGCTGCCCTTGCGCGCAATTTTAAAACTGGCTGGCGGCGGCCCCCCAAAGTAGCTGATAAATTCAGCCATTGATGAGATACGCCAGGGTTTGTTGAGCAGGCTTTTGCCTTTGTTATCGGCAAATTCTGTGTAGCCTACAAACGCCGGGACGGCGGTAGCTACTTCAACAACGGAGTTGGGAAAAGCGTCTTTTTCGAGAATGTAGACGCCGGGAGTTTTATACGCGCCAGCCATATTCTTTCCTTTAAGTGCTATTGATTTACATAAATTTCTGCAACAAGGATTTGCTGCCCCCTGAGGTCCATGCTCTTGCTGATCAAGTTAACTCCTGCGTTGGGTAAACGCTTGATCAGGGTCTTGCCTGAGTTGTTTTTGTCTTTTAACTGAAACCGCTGTTTGGGTTCGCTGCTCATGGCGATAGGTGTTTGCGAAATAAACGCTTTGCCATTTTTAACGACAACTTCATCGCTGGGATCAAAAGCCACTTGCATTTGCGAACTTAAATCATGGATTGCCAATTCCAGTTTCGCAAGTTCACCAAAAAAATAGTATTTCCAATAAATGTCGCGCGTATTGAATCTGATACTGCGAGAAACCGGAGTTGCATCCTGCACTGCTGTTGCAAATTCAGCGCCGTTTAATTCGATATCCACAATAAGCAGCGGCGTTTTGGTGCCAGGTTTTATCCGGGCAGATGCAGGTGTTGCACCTTGCAATTCTGCGGCCGGTCCCTTGCTAATCACAAGCCCGCCGTTATCTGCCGTAATATTTTTGGTGGTGCAATAAAGTGGTTGCGCCTGTCCCTGGGTTTCCGCCGTGTAAAATCCAAAATAAGGATCCTGTGCAAATGCCTCAAAACGGAGCAGGGCATCCCGGTCAAAGGGCACGAAAAAATCCTGGTCAACAAAGATGGAAAAACCGGTGTCTCCCGCTTTGGCCACTAATTGATACTGCTGTAATACCCGCTGCGTAGCCGGGGTCGCTACAAAAATTAAATTGGCGCAGCGGCCATCCACAAAAAAAGCATGTTCAACACTGAGCGTAAAAAGCGGTGTGAAATGGGCCATAGCCAATTACCCGGGTTAACTGCGAACATTTCCCTGCGGCCGCGACGCCCGCGGTACTTGCGCCACAATGTTATCGGGACTGATGGCTACCATGCGCACACGGTAATGCACAGAGGGAAGGTATTTCCCGCCCAACAAACCCCACAGATTACTTAAATCCTGAATATTCAGGTTCTCGATATCCAATACGAGTTTATCGATGCGGGAATCCAGATCCGGTGATGAGTGTTTATCAAACACCGGCTGCATCTGAAAAAAAGCGATTGCCTTTGAAATAAATTTCAGCGCTTCGGTATAGTTACTGCCGCTAAAATTTGCTGCCAACATTACGTACAAGTTTAAATAAATTGGGCGGTTGCTAATAGGTACACGACCATCAAATCCGGTGCCGCGTGCTGCACCGGATTGCGGCACGGTATCTTTTTCAATATTGGTCAGCAGTAAAATTAATTTATTATTGGTGTGTGGTGCAGCGCTGCCATCGCTCTCCACCAAACTCGATACAACCACAATATCTTCAGTGAGATTATTGGTGCGCTTGAGGTAGGCATTCAATTGGTTAGCCAAATGAGTGAGGGCAGCCTGAATCACCTGAACTCCTGACCTGTGTTATATCGTTATGGTCAAAGGATGTTAGCACAAAAAATTTTGTTATCTTGTTCTTTTTTAGATACCAACTCTGTCACAAAAGTTTTGTGTTGATTACGGCGCCAAATCTTATTACACCGCATTACAACAAAACTCTTGTGATTATTTTTTGTGCTCAGTTGTGAATAATTTCAATCGTGATATGAACCAACTCTTCGTGCACTTGTAATTGTTGTTTAAAAAATCCTGCATCAGTATGAAGCGGGGCAGTTAGCGACAATACACAGGCATACTGGTTGCGCCCGACACGCCATACATGCAGATCGCGAATTTCAGCAGCTACCGGACTCACTGCAATAACATCGCGGATTTCTTCCACCACCGGCGCATCCATTTCCGCATCCAGTAACGCGCGGCCGCTGGTGCGCAATAAACCCAGCGCCCAAACTGCAACCAATATCCCTCCGATAATTCCCATCACTGGATCAAGCCAACCAGCGCTGAATAATTTTCCACCAAACAATGCGATGATCGCGAGCACCGAGGTTGCTGCATCGGCCACCACATGCAAATAGGCCGCACGCAAATTTAAATCTTCATGGCCGTGATGATGTTCATCGTCATGATGATGCGCATGTGAGTGGTTGTGGTGATGGTCGTGATCATGATGGTGGTGATGGCCATCTTTCAACCACCATGCACAAATTAAATTCACCAGTAATCCAACTGCAGCGAGCGTGATTGCTTCGTTGTAATGGATCTGTGCCGGATTAATCAGTCGCGCTGCCGATTGATAAAACATCGCCACCGCAACCAGCAGTAATAAAATCGCACTGGTATAACCACCCAGCACTTCAATTTTCCACACACCGAAACTAAAACGCCCATCCTGCGCAAGCTTGCGCGCAATCACATAGGTGAACAACGCCAGGCCCAAGGCCACCACATGGGAGCTCATATGCCAGCCATCGGCGAGCAGTGCCATGGAGTTGTAATACCAACCACCGATGATTTCGAGCACCATCATCACGGCGGTGAGTATTAATGCGCGCAAGGTATTTTTTTCAGCGAGTGGATTGGATTGGGACTGGATCGGGTGATGGCAGGTTTTGGAGCTGGATTGGTTCATATGGGCATACCAGATGCATTTAATGCGGAAGGGCTGCTTATGATGTCATTTTTATCTTCCCACTGGAAACGGGTTAAATCCATAAACAAAAAAACCGATCCTTGCGGGACCGGCTTTTTGTTTCAACGATTAAAAATAACGACAACAAAAAATTATTTTTTGTAGGAGCACTTGTTGGGATTGCCCACGGGATCGGAACCAAATGCAGCAACGGTACAGGCAATTGAACCCGGTACTGATACACGCTTGGTAACCCACTTGCCTTTACGGCCGAATGCTACCCAACCATCGCCCGAGGTTACTGAACAGGTTTCGCCCAGGTCAGCGCACTTGGAGAAACCATCCGGATAGTCACCGGTGCCAGTCAATACCGGCGCAGTGCCCGTTGAACTGGCTACTGAAGAGCGGCTTGAAGAAACAGCGACAGAACTGGACGACTTACTGGAAGACACTACCGTCGAGCTTGAGGATTTGCTGGATGGAGCAACCGAACTGGAGGATTTGCTTGAAGGTGCAACTGATGAAACAACACTGGATGAGCTGGTGCCACCGCACACGGCAGAGGTCAGGGTCGCACCGTTTTTACCTACACCCGCTACTGTTGCGAGCTTGTCTTTCACACACTGTGGCGTAACCGGTGAGTAGCTGTAGGGAATGCTGATCGGGAACGGTGCGGTAGTGGTCCAGTTGGTGGCGTCGATGGTACCGCCTTCGGTCCAGGTGATGTTATAGGTAGCAAAATCGCCCGGGGTTTTGATGTTGTTGTTGCGCAAATCCCAATAACCACAGTTGCTGCTGTCGTAGCGGCAGGTCACCGGGTTGAGCGAGTTCTGGAAAAAGTTGCTTTCAATCAATGAATAACCTGCTTGACGCACATTGATACCGGAACCGGTAATGCCGTCGTAAAGGTTGTTGTACATGTGGGTCCAACCACCGCGTTGCAGCGGCAGGCGCGCATTTACATTGCGATAGATATTGTGATGGAAAGTAAGCTCGCGGCCACCGGCGATATCACTACTGCTCGATCCATCCAGGCCCACTTTTTTGCTGTCATGGATGTAGTTGTAAGACACAGTCACATTGTGCGAATCCTTTTTGATATCAATCGAACTTTCAAAAGTCAGGTCGCCATCCGGTGAGCCATTGCACTCATTGTTGACCGCGAACAATTCGTTGTGATCGACCAGCACGTTGGTGCCGCTGTCGATACGGATCATATCCGCATCGTTATTCGCGCCGCCCAACGCGCCGATTTTCATATTGCGGATCACCACATTGCTCGACTTGTTCACCACCACGCCGAAGTTCGCGGAAGAACCGTTGGCACCGATGATGGTGATGCCCTTGGTAAACTCCTTGATTTCCACGTAGCGATACGCATCATCCCAGTGGGGTTTGGGGCAGTTGTGGTTGGCGTCAACCGTGTGGTCTTTAACGATTTGCGCAATCAACGCATCTTCGTTGCCGGTGTAGGTAATGATGAGTGGATATGCCCCGCCGGTCACCTTGCTGCCATTGGCATCCAGCTTGGCGTTGGCAATGATGGTGTTGATCTCTTGATAGGTCGATGCAGTGAAGGATTTTGCGCCCGACACGTTACCGCCATCGGTCGTAGCAAAACCACCCGTCGCAGCGGCATAGACAGTGCTGCCTGCACAGAGTGCAACGGCTGCTGCCAGGGTTTTCAGGGTAAGGTTTTTCCCAGGGGTGTGGATAGTTAACATAATTACAATCTCGTCTTAGTTATTAATTATTAAGGACGGATTGACCGATGGATGCCATGCTGTGGTCCGGAGTTTAGTTTTTTCCGGTAACCACAGCGCACTCTTTGTGAACTTCTATTTTTATGTTTGTTGTTATTTTTGCTTTTGTATTTGTTGTTATGTTTATTTTTATTTTTTTATCTGCCCCGGCGATGCGGTTATTGCACCAGCTGCCCGAACAAGGTGGCGACACTACGTGAGTTGCAGGTAGCGGGCAATGTTTTTACTGCGTTATGGCGCACTAATCTACATATATTTTTTGCCTGCCCTTTGACCGTTTCGGAAAGTTACAAACGGAACCAGCTCACACTTTAAAAACCTTGCGGCAGTTACAAAAAAGAAACCCGACCTTATTCAGATCGGGTTTCAGTAGTGCGTTTTTTTCCGGTTATTGCACGCGGATGTTGTCGATCCAGGCGGTGTCGGTCGGGGACGAAATATAATTCCGGTACTCAAACCTTATGGTGTGGAAACCCGCTGCCAGTTGCAGGCTATGGGACAGCCATTGGCCGTAGCTGCTGAGGTACAACTGCTCGATGTCGTCTATATACACTCGCACAGCTCCGCAACAGTTGCTGGATACCATGGCATCAAAGCTGAGGGTCGACTGGCCAAATACCCCATACCACTCTATCTGCGCAAATTTATCACTGGCAGGGGTAGGTTCTGCGCGCAGACTTTTGTTGCCCAGTGAGGCTACGCCTGACACCTGTGTCCAACCGGCCGCCGCTTGCGCCGGTACCTTCCAATTCACCGTGTTTTCAAAGGATTCGGCAAAGTTGGTCAGGGTTGGAGGCTTGCTCGCGGCATCATTGGGGTCGGTCATAAAGTGGTCAACTTCCAGGAAGTCGCTCACCAGGTCGGCATCAGTATCTACACGCAACGGGTTAGTAAGGGTGAGGTTAACTTCATCCCCATCGCTTAAACCATCTTTATCTGTATCTTTGATGTTCGGGTTGGTCTGGTGAACATTCAGCTCGTCGCCATCAGTCAGGCCATCAATGTCAGTGTCAGCCTCAGCCGGATTAGTATCGGCGGTGAACTCTTCCACTGCTGTCACATCGTCGCCATCGCTATCGCTGGTTGCATCAGCCGCGTCAACCGCATCCAGGCCATTGGCGAATTCCCACCAGTCTGGCATGCCATCGCTGTCGCTATCTGGTTGCGGGAAGTTGGCCAAGTAAATTGCAGGGATATCCAGGATTTGCGCGCGCTCCCAATCCGCAGAGTACCAACGGATCTTACTATTATTGTCAGCAACCAATAACTCGTTGCGGTCATTCACTGTAACCGAGCGCACTGAATAATCGGAAGGCAACAGACGCTGGTCGATCAAACGCTGGGCGTCGTAGCGAATGATTTCGTTGTAACTCACCACTATCAGGTGATCCTCTCTATCCATCAGGATTTCCTGTGCGTTGACCGTACTCGTTTGGCTGACCAGAGCCAGGGTGGCTGGATCGTACTTGTAAACCACACCGTCACTATAAGCGTAGATGGCGCCGGTACTATCGAATGTCAGTGAGCTATAAGCATCTGTACCAAAATGGGTGATCGCACCCGAGTTTAGGTCGACCCTGGTAATACTACCGGTATGGGTGAGCGAGTCACGGGTGGGGACATAGGCATAGTTAGCCCGCTCCACGACTGCGTTGGGGCCCGATGCGTAGTTGTTTGCCAAGGGACGCGGGATAGTGAAATAGCGCCAGTTGAAAGTTGCCAGATCCAGCACCCCCAAGCGGACTTCATATCCGCTAAACGCCACCACCAGCTTATCGTTGGCTATCGCCGCCATACCCCGTACGCCCAGGTTTAAATCAGGTGAGTTGACACCGATAGTCCTCACCACCGTCTTGCTTGCATCGACAAACTGCAATTGGTCGTTGAGGCTGACAAACTGTAGGCCCAGTTCAGTATTGGTCTTGGCCGGGGCTATAACCACGTTATCCAGATAGTTGGTGCAAGAGTAGCTGTTCGCGCTGATAGTGACTTTGTGGTAGCCCAGCGGGATAACAGTCTTGAGGGTGCTATAGACAGACCCGGCGGATCCCTGCGCAATCATTTGGCCATCTACAAGAACCACAATGTTGGAATAGCCGCAACTGGTTTTTATATCCAGCGAGAGGTCACTTGCGACAAAGAAACCTTCAAAGAGGATCTCGGCCTTAGCCTGCATTTGTACGGATTTGCTGCCCTCGCTTGCATCGCTATCAAGGATTGCCGTATCCACCGTATCCGCCGACAGCGTCCAACCGACAGGCAGGTTACCGTCTTCAAACGAATAGACACCCGCCGCATAGAGGTCAGGCAGTGACAGGGCATTGGTCGGATCTGTGCCCTCCAAATACTCAAAATAGTTTGGTATCCCGTCACCATCGGTATCCTGGTCGCGGTCAGTGGCAACAAGCGGGTCAAGGCTATTGTCCCGTTCCCAATCGTCGCGCATATCATCGCCGTCAGTGTCAGCATTGAGCGGATCTGTGTGGAGGCTATTCACCTCGTCGGCGTCCGCGATGGTATCGCCATCGGAATCCGCATTATCGGCATAGGTCTTGTGGGTGAACTCCTCCAGATTGGTCAAACCATCGTTATCCAGGTCGAGCGCCGCATCGTCGGTATCGTTAATATCAAGGCCGTAATGGCGCTCCCACCAGTCGGGCATGCCGTCGCTATCACTGTCACCTTCGAGGTTGATCGCCACCAGCTGCAATGAAGATTGGATATAGAGGGTACCATCCGCACCCAGAGCGAGGTTGCCGCCAGCATCGTAACTCCAGAGCACCTCTCCGGTGCCCACCGAAAGCGCATAGGTTTTGCTGTTAGTAGCAACAAAAATATGGCTGAGCGTGACGATGATATTGCTGCTGAGGTACTGGTTGTCGGAGCTCCAGCTCCAGCGCAAGCTGCCGTTAACTTCATCCACACTGGTCAATACACCATTCTCTATGTAATACACCTGGCCATTGGCCACTGCCGGCAGGATGGAATTGCCAGAGTTGCCGTTGGCGATACGCCAATTCAGCTTACCCGAGCTGAGGTCAAAGCTACTCAAGCCTGGCTGCCGGGTCAGGATATTGTTGCGTGTACCCAGTACCAGTGCGCCAATACCCGTGGTCGGTGTATCAAAAGTCAATGCCTTGCTTCCCGTTGCACGGTTCAGGGCAATGATTTGCGCGTTAAGCGCATAGAAGAGGTACTGGCTGTTAAGTGCGATGTCCTCCCCGTTAGTGTTTGCAGAAACATTCCAGATGCTCGCGCCTGTATCCAGGTTGGTCGCCGCGATACTACCCGAGTCCATCACTGTGTAAGCGTTGTTGCCGAACACACTCGACGGCCGACTAGAAGAGCTATACCCGGGCAGGGCAATTGCACTTTCGGCAGTTCCCTGGTCAGCCGCAAAGCGGAGCAGGGCAGACGGGTTGGACGTTTGGAACAGCACTTTGTGGCCTGCATCATAGGTTACAGGCCCGGGGCCATAGTAATCCGGGGTTACATCCTGCTGCCATTCCTGCTTGCCATCCACCGCATTGAGCGCGGCGATTTTATAACTGTCGGAGATAAAAGCGTGGTTGTCGCCCGTTACAACAGGTTTGGTTGCTAAATTAAAAGTCTTCGACCAGCGCAGGCTGAAATTACTTTCGTCGAGACGATAGGGTTGGAAACCATTCTGCGCCGCGTTGCCACGGCGCGTTGCCCAATCCCCAGCGACCGGTTTGGCACTGGCATTATTGAAATCGGTGCCGCTGAAGATTTCATCGCTATTGCTATAGCCGTCGCTGTCGTTATCCGCCGTTGCATCGTCTTCGTCATCCGGGTCGAGGCCCAAGGCAATCTCGCGCCCATCGTCAAGGCCATCGCCATCAGAATCGATTAACAATGGGTCAGTTCCGTGGGTGTTCACCTCTAAACCATCGCTCAGGCCATCTTTGTCACTATCGGCCACCAGTGGCTTGGTTTTGGTGGTCTTCACCTCGCGGCTATCGCTCAGGCCATCGCCGTCAGTATCGGTGAGCAGCGGATTGGTTCTGTAGGTGTATTCCTGCAGGTTGGTCAGGCCGTCGCCATCGCTATCGGTTGCCGCAGCCAAATCGCCACCGTAGAGGCGCTCCCACCATTGCAGCATGCCGTCAGCATCGGTATCGCCTTCGGTATCAATCGCGGTGACACCGTAGGCGGTTTGCAGGTAGAGCGTGCCATCCACCCCCAGCGCCAGTAGGGAAGCACCTTTTGCGATGCTCCAGGTTACCGACTTGCTGGTTAGGCTGATGGCGTAGGTCGAGTTGCCGTCGGAATAGAACAAATGACTCGCGGTCGCCACTATATTGGATAAACCCCAGGTATAGGCCAGCGGCAGGCTCCAGCTGAGCTTGCCGCTCCGTTCGTCAATCACACAGAGTTTGTCGCTTGCCAATGCATAGATCTGTCCATTCCCAACGGCGAGCTTCGCAGATGGGCAGTCCATGCTTATCCAACTACGCGCACCATCGGCAATATTGATACTGCTCAATTTGCCATCCTGAGTCTGGATAATCACATTTCCCTTGGTACCCAGCACAGCTTTGCTGATGCCGTAGCTACTGGTAAGGGAAATGTTTTTCACCAGTGCCCCGTTGGTGCTGGAGAAAATGCTCAAATGTTCGACGCCAACCGCGATCAGTTGGCCGTTGCCGATCAGATGCTGTCCACCGGTGTTGAAATATTCTGCGCCCTCCGCCGAGGTCCAGAGGAGATTGCCGCTGGCCAGGCTATACGCTCTGAACGTGCGGTCGTTACCGGCGTAATAAAGCACCTTGCCGTCAATAAGCGGGGCTGAGTAATAACCCCAGGTATCCACCGTTGTTCTGGTCAGGGCTGCGCCAGTAGCCGCATTCACAACATTAAAGCCATAGTCGTCGTAACCCTGGCTGGAGAAATAGACCGCTTTTCCACCGCTGGTGGCCAGGCTGCCAATTCCAATTAAACCTTCCGCTATTGGTGTGCGCCAGGATTCAGTACCCGTGTTAGCGTCTAACGCAAACTCTTGGCCCACCGAGGTTCGCATGATCAATTTGCCACCAGCGGTAACCGGGCTAGACAGTTCCAACTGGGAGCTGAAGCTCCAGCGCTCACTATAGCCGGTATCATTTAGCAGCAGCGGGCTGTAACTGGTGCGCTGGACATTACCCGCTTGTATTGCCCAGTCGCGTATTTGCGGGTGCGAGCTGGCGTTTTTGATACCGGTATTGGCACGCAGTTCGTGCAAATTGGAGTAGCCGTCACCATCGCTGTCAGCGTCGGCATCATTGCCGTCCAGCGGATCCAGACCGGCCGCAATTTCCTCGGCATCACCCAAAGTATCGCCATCGGTGTCCACTTTGGACGGGTCGGTGAGGTGGGTTTTGACTTCCAGTTTGTCACTGAGGCCATCGCCATCGGTGTCGGTTTTTAATGGTGAGCTTTTGCCGTTCTCCACTTCTTCGCCATCCAACAGGCCATCACCATCGGTGTCGGCCACCAACGGATTAGTAGACTGGGTGAATTCCTTGAGCGCGGTCAGGCCGTCTGCATCTGTGTCTGAGGCTGGATCAATATTCTTCTTGAAGCGCTTTTCCCACCAGTCGGGCAGGCCGTCAGCATCTATATCACCTTCGAGGTCAATGGTGACCACGCCGCTCGCAGTGAAAATAACCAGCGCACCTTCGGCCATCAGGAAACTGCCCGACTTGTCTTTCAAAGTCCACGCGAGGGCACCGGTATCCAAGCGATAGGCGTAGGTATTCTGGTGATCGCGTACAAAAATGAGGTTATTGGTGACCAGCGGGTCACCGATAAACGCCGAGCTGCCGATGAGGCTGGATACCAATGCACCATCTGCCCGCTTACGGGTTTCAAGCTTCCCATTGTTGATGATGTAAAAGCGGTCGCCTTTCACCACTGGCTGGCCCGTAAAGTAAAATCCATTTGAGTTATCGGGTTTCAAATCCCATACCAGAATCTCGCGGGAAAGGCTAAATGCCACCAGACGGCCATAGTAGTTGGCCAGCACATAGTCACCAGCTACCACCGGCGCCAGATTCATATTCCCCGCATATGGATAAGCATCAGGGTCGGCAATTTCAAATTCAACATTACCGGTTATCCGGTTGGCGACTGTTAATTTCGGTCTGTAACTAGAGGTATAGGCAATGACATGGTTGTCGGAAACCGCAGGCGTAAACTGATCGCTTTGATTCAGCATTTGCCACCATTTTTTTACCCCTGTCCTTGCGTCAATTGCGTACATACCACCATAGTTGCCGCCCCCGATATAAACAGTGCCATCAACAATCGTCGGAGCTAAAAAAGCAGCCCATTGATCGTCTAACGGGGTCTGGAATAGCAACTGGCCGTCATTAGCATTGAACGCCCATAGGTACGAATTTCCATAGTCACTCGTCTGAATATACACAACGCCATTGGCATAGGCCGGTGGGTTGAAGGAGTAGAACGACCTTTCAGCCACTTCCCGGGTCCAGCGCGTAGCACCCGTGCGCGCATCCAGGGCTACCAGCACACCACCAGTATTGAGGAACAGGTAACCGTCGCCGGCCGCGCCCTGGTTCATGCTTGCAATGTCGAGAGTTTTTTTCCAACGCTGCTTGAAGTTACTGGTCGCCAGGGTGATATCGACCCAGCCGCTGTGTTTGGCATCGCCCTGAAATGTTGGCCAACCGGGAATAGCTTGTCCCAAGGGTGAGGTGTCGCTGTTGTCACCAATACCGTCTTTGTCGGTATCGACTGTCTCGGTGGCATCGTTTGGAAATTGGTCTTTATTGTTGCCAACGCCATCTTTGTCTGTGTCCAGGGTTTCGCTGGCGTCATTCGGGAAGGCATCGCTGTTATCGCCTACGCCGTCTTTATCGGTATCGACGCTTTCAGTAGCCAGGGCAGGGAATTGGTCTTTATTGTCGCCAACGCCATCTTTATCCGTATCCAGGGTTTCACTGGCGTCGTTTGGAAAGGCATCGCTGTTATCACCTACGCCGTCTTTATCGGTATCGACGCTTTCAGTAGCCAAGGCAGGGAATTGGTCTTTATTGTCGCCAACGCCATCTTTGTCTGTATCCAGGGTTTCACTGGCATCACTCGGGAAGGCGTCGCCGTTGTCGCCTACACCGTCTTTGTCGGTATCGACCGTTTCTGTGGCATCGTTGGGGAAGGCATCGCTGTTATCACCCACGCCATCTTTGTCGGTATCGACCGTTTCTGCGGCATCGTTGGGGAAGGCATCGCTGTTATCACCCACACCGTCTTTGTCAGTATCGGCCCACTCTTTGGAATCACGCGGGAAAAGATCCTGGAAATCAGGACGACCGTCGCCGTCAGTATCGAGGGGAGCGGTACTGGATGCGGAAGATTTTTTTCCACCGCCACCTCCGCCGCCGCCACAGGCAACGAGAGCCGAACATAACAAGATACAGGCAAGGAGACGAACAAGATGTCCAGACATGTAAATACCTCTTCCCTATAGGAATTAGAAAAAAGTCGAATTATTGGTTTTTTAGCAGACTAGCTGGCCAGATATTGGCCAAGGGGCGTGCATCTTAGCATAGGAATGTTAATTTCTGCGACAGGCTACACCTAGGCCGATTTGAAAAAATCAGCTTGGAAAAGCGGTGGCGGGTACGGGGCGGCCAAAATAATAACCCTGGTATTTAAAACAACCTTCGCGCTCCAGCCAATCGCGCTGTTCTTTGGTTTCTACCCCTTCGGCGATCACCGACAACTCCATGCTCTGTGCCAGGCGGATCACCATGCGGGCGATGGCGGCGTCGTTGGCGTCGGTGAGGATGTCGTTGACGAAGGATTTATCAATCTTTAATTCGCTGATCGGCAGGCGTTTTAAATAAGAGAGCGATGAATAGCCAGTGCCAAAATCATCGAGTGAAAATTTGATGCCGTGGCTTTTCAAGGCGTCCATTTTGGTGATGATGTCCTGCTGGTTGGCGACCAGCATACTCTCGGTCAGTTCGAGTTTTAATTGGCGTGGGTCGGCGCCGCTACGCTCGATAATTACCAGCAGTTGTTCGACAAATTGCGCCTGCTGGAATTGGCGCGCACTTACATTGATGGAGAGGATGAGCCCGGCCGTAGCGGCATTGTTGCTCCAGCTAACCAGTTGGGCGCAGGCGGTGGCGAAGATCCAGTTGCCCACTGGCAGGATCAAGCCCGAGTCTTCGGCGATGGGAATAAAATCCAGGGGCGGGATCATACCGCGCAGGGGGTGCAACCAGCGGATCAAGGCCTCGGCACCGACAATCACCCCGGCACTGTCCACTTGCGGTTGGTAATAAAGCTGGAATTGTTGCTGTTGCAGGGCTTCGCGGATTTCATTTTGCATCGCAAAGCGCTGTGCCGTAGCCGCCTGCATTTCCGGATCAAAAAAGCTCAGGGTATTGCGCCCGGAGGCTTTGGCGTTGTACATCGCCTGATCTGCCTGTTTTAACAATTCATCCGTTTGCACCGGCTGGTCGCCAAACAGGCAAATACCGATACTGGGGGAATTGAAGTAGTCCTGACCTTCCAGCAAATAGTAGTTATTCAAACTGTTGAGGATTTTTTCCGCGACCTGCTGTGCCAGAGCGGCCGCCTCTTCACGCTCCTCACCCAGGCCTTCCAACACCACCAGAAACTCATCGCCGCCGAGCCGCGCGACTGTGTCCTGCTTGCGCACTGCATTGCGCAAGCGCTCGGCTACCGCGATCAACAATAAATCACCAATGTGATGGCCGCGGTTGTCGTTGAGCGTTTTGAAATCATCCAGGTCGATAAACAGGAGCGCGCCGAACATTTGCTGGCGCAGGCTGGTGGCGATGGCGTATTCCAGCCGTTCCTGCAATAAACGTCGGTTGGGCAATTGGGTCAGCGGATCATAGAAGGCGAGGTTGTTGATGCGCTCTTCACTCTCTTTGCGATGGCTGATATCGCGGCTCAACACCACAAAGTGCGCAATACCGTCCTGCGCATCTGCCTTGCGCGATACCGATAACTCATAGGTCGCATAACCCCGCGGCAGTTGCAGTGAATAGCATTTTCCGGAGGATACACCGCTTTCGCCGGCCTCCTCCAGCGCAGCGTGGACCACAGCGCAGGCGTGGTCGGGCAGGAATTGCTGGATGTTCTGGCCCAGGAATTCTTCCGGCTCCACCGTCAGCAGCTCGGGTTGGTTGGTGTGGTAGTTATGGATAACGCCCTTGCTATCTATCTCAAACAGCAGGTCGGGGATGGCATCGAGGGTGGCCTGCAAATCGGCGCGGGCACTGAGCAACTCGCGGGTCTGTTCGGCCACCGCATCCTGCAAGCCCAGGCGGCGACGCTGCAACCCCACCATCAACCAACTCTGGTAGGCGAGCAGCAGGCTCAATAACAAGGCGATGAGTATCTCGCCCGCCAACCGCCAGTTGTTAATCCAACCGGCAATAGGCATCACACTGAGTGTCCAGGTGCCGTTGGGCACCTCAAAAGATTTATGCACCGGATCCACCAAATACTCGGGCGCATGGACGGCGATCACCTCCTGCTCACCGGTTTCCGGATGGATGCGCCAGAGCTTATAGGCCATACCCTGCTGATCCAGCTGGTTCAGGTTGGCGGTTTCCAGCAGGCGGTCAATGCGGACAATGACATTGGTGAATCCCCAAAACCGGGGCCCGCCCTGCTCCTCCAGAAACACCGGCAAACGTGCCACCACACCCTGGCCGCCCTGCACCAGTTGCACCGGCCCGGCGAGGGTCAACTTGCCGCTATCGCGCGCGCGGATTGCCTCCTTATCCTGCACCGCATCTTCCAGCTGGTTGAAACCAATCGATTTTTCATTGCCTGCGAGCGGGTAAACCTGGGTGATGATGCCATTGGGTGAAAGGCTGATATGGGACACGCTATCGAAATAGGGCAGGAGTTCGCGCGCGGCATCCTCAAAACGATGGGTGCGCCCCTGGCCGATGCGGATCATGGCGGCGAAGGAATAGTTGAGCGTGAGCGCCTGGTCCAGGCTGTCGCGCACAAGGAACGCATGGTTTTGCGCAATACTTTCCACATCGGCGCGGGCCGCGTGGCGCTGGTTTTGTTCCAGTTGCCAGATCACCAGCCCAGAGAGGATAAGACAGACTGCCAGCACTAAAAACGCCAGTATCTGCGGACGGCGAAAAAACAAGGGCATCACCTCAGGCATAACGGGCACGGATCCGGCAGATGGGAAAAGTTAGTGATTACTATAGCACCGCTATGGGTAGGCGCAGTCACTATCCCGCCAGGAGGAATGGACATTCATTACCAACTTCCCAAACCCAGCTAATAATGGTGCCCTTATCCATAAATTGAAAACAATCCAAAGCCACTGACAACCAGCAAAGCACTGCCGATCACCCGGTAAAAAACCACTGGATCTGCCGATGCCAGGCGCGTGTGAAATTTCAAACCAAAATAATGGCCTATAGCGGTAGCGGGCAATAACCAGAGATGTGCCTGCAATTGCAAATCCACCCCGGCGATAAGAAAAGCGACCATCTTGATACTGACCAAAATAAACCAGAGCACAAACAGGGTATCGCGCAACTTCTCCCGCGCAACATGCACCATATAAACTGTCATGATCAACGGGGCACCCACCAACGAAGTGCCGCTAACATAGGCACCGAGCGATAAAAAAATTCCATCGCTTACCGGATGCGAACTTTTAAAGGGTTTATTGAATATATAAGTAATGGAGTACACCGAAATAATACAAAAAATAATAACGCTTACGATGTGCCCCGGAATAGTTAACAAACCGGCCACACCGATCAACTTTGGAATGATCATAATTTTCATGGATTTTTTCAGGTAGGCCCAATCCACAGTCGATGGCCTTTTTTCCACCGCAACCTGTTTGCGATTGTTTTGCCATACAGTGAGCATGGAAAAAATCAGCAGGTGCACACCGATAATCGGCAAATATACCAACGGCCGATTATCCACAATCAACAACAGCGGCAACGACATCATCGCCCCGCCAAACCCCAACCCTGTGCGCACAAACCCGCTCCACACAAATATCAATAAAACTAACACCAACTGTGTGTGGGACAAATCGCTCATGGAAGGTAAATCCAATAGTTAGAAGAAGGTAGGTATGATAATAGATGTTGGGTAAATATATAGAGAAAGTGGATTACCTGGGAAAAGCCGTCGCCAAAAAAAACTTAACCACAATAAGCACATACTTATTTAAAAAAACGCTACATTAAAAATTTTTCGAGTAGCAAAAAAAACGGAAGAAAATTGCTTCCGTTTTTTATCGGGTAATGATGGGTTTTATTTCCGGTGCAATTCTACTAACCGGCTTTGCCCGACTGCGCATTTAAATCACGCAGTGCCTGTTCAATCAAGGCCGCAGGCTGCGCACCTTGCAATAAATGTTTTTGATTAATAACCATGCTGGGCACCGCACTAATACCGGCACTCTGCCACTGCTGCTCCAGATCACGCACTTCGCGTACATAAATATCTGAATCCAAAATTGTTTGCGCGCGCGCTTTATCCAAACCGCATTGTTCCACCACCTCCAACAATACCTGCGAATCTGAATGGTTCCGACCTTCGCCCTGGTAAGCTTGCATCAATGCAACTTTTAATTGGTACTGACTCGCAGCTTCACCTTCCGCACCTGCCCAATAGAGTAACCGGTGCGCGTCAAAACTATTCCATAACCGATCGCGTTTACCAAATACAAAACCTACTTCTAGTCCGCGCTCGCGCAAGGTTGCATGGTTCGCCTCAACTTGCTCGGCAGTCATGCCATATTTGTTGCGCAAATAATCCACCAGATCAACGCCTTCACGTGGAAGTTGCGGATTGAGCTCAAACGGCTGGAAGTGCAAATCCACGGCAATTTCATTGCCCAATTTCGCCAGGGCTGCACGCAAATTAGCAAGCCCAAGTGCGCACCAAGGGCAATTAATATCGGATATAAAATCGATACGCAGCATAAGTTAGTTCCTGTCGACTATTAGTAAGTGCGTTAAGGTGATTAGCAAATTAACGCTCCCATGGTTTTTTGACGTCAATTTTATTTGCTTTCACATCCACCCAAAGCTGTTTAAATTTCGGGATAAATTTACGCTCATCAAGGATTTTACGGATGATCCCATTAACGCATTGACGACTTTCTGAAAATAGCTTAGCGTTAACTGTGCCCAACTGTCGGAATTAATACGCGCGCCGATACCGAGTATCTACCTGTTTTTAGATATCAGGGTAGTGATGAGGGGTTATTTGCGATGATGAATTCTATATTTTCTAATTTATGAAAGAACTTTCCCTATCACAACTGCTTGTTTATTGTCGTTCAAGATTTCTATCGAATTCTTCGATATAAACTCTGACAAAAGTATCACCCCCGGATTTCCAAGTGGATGCCGCTCGAAAATGCAACGCAAACTATTTTTTCACCTATCCAAGATTTTACTTACCTACAAACCAGCAATGTGAGCGCATTCTTCCTGTCGCCTTTCAGCAACAGGAAGAAAATCTGGAAACAATAAATTTTTAAAGAGCAAAACCGGAGTTTTACACAATATTGATAAAAATCCGGATTGGAGCTGATCATTCAAGGTGCTGCAAGTACTCAGATAACACATCATTTTGAGTATTGCTTATATGTTCGTTTTTAATTCATGATGACAACTTATTGATTACGGTTACTGCCTCTCATTAATATGCCTGCGTTCATTAGACTAGGACACAATACGCTAATGAACTTAAATTATTAAAGACTTATTCAAATGGGAAGTCCACTCTGTTCATTCGTATTCTAGCTATATTTTTTAACCTGCTCATCCCCGGAGCTGGCTTGGGGTTGTTAGGTCATTGGCGCTTGGCGTTGATCACCCAGGGGTTATTGATATCCATTTTATTGAGCCTTTGTTGGTCTCGTCTTGTCTTCGATCCCTGGGCGATTAAAATCTCGTTGATCATTATCGCTTTTATTTACCTTGGCAACACGCTCACTTGTCTTGTTGTCAAAACAGGTAGCTCATACAAACACCGGTTGCGGACCTTAAGTTTCATCCTCATCTGCGGTGCTGGCTTGGTTATTGGTTTTATTTACAAGCATTACTGGCTTGGTGTCGGTGTCTACTTCGTGCCGAGTATGTCGATGTATCCGACGTTAAAACCTGGCGAATTTATTCTGGTGGATGCCTGGGCATATCAAACACATCTGCCGCTGGAAAAAGATGTTGTGGTTTTTCGGCAGAATGACCAACAGGAATGGCTGGTGAAGCGTATCGCCATTTGGCCGAATGGCTTACTTAATATTGATGGTAACTACTATATGCTGGGGGATAATGCCAGCGCGAGTATGGATAGCCGCCGTTTTGGCGGCATTCCACGGGAACGGATAGTGGGAAAAGTGAAACTGGTACTCTTAGGGATTAACGCACAGCACCAGCGGATCGAAAACAGCTACTTAAAACCCGTTCAATAAACTAATCCTTCCATGGGGTTTTGACTTCAATTTTACCCGCCTTGGTGTCTTCCCACATTTTTTTAAATTCTGGAACAAACGTGCGTTCATCAAGAATTTTGCGAATTTTATGAATAGCGTACGTGCGGCAAGTATCACCTTCTTTTTCGGTATCGAAGCAATGAATACAATAAAGTGCTTTCTGAAACTCTTGTAAATATTCCGGTATTTGGAGCCCTTCCAAAAACTCTTTTTCATTCTTGGCAGTTAATGTAGTCAAGCACCATCCAAGTACATCGTCGTATTGATACAAATTATATGCACATAATGGCAACTTTATATCTTGCAATAACCAAAGCCGCATTCTAAGAAAATGCTGATACCCTAGAAATTCAAATATATGGCTCGCCTTCTTATTAAATTTTTCCTGCCCACCCACCAAGCTATAAATTTTTTCCTTCGCGTATTCTATATCGTCAAACATCACACGAAATAAAATGACATTTTTACTGCCCCTAAATGGGTAGGGGTATTCCTCTAAAGACTCATACGGCATTGTAGCGCTCAAAAGCTCATGATCAATAAGCGACCCATAACCATTAATCACATCTTGCTCATGTATTAAATTTGATTCCATATAGATTTTATAAAGGTTTTTAAGCACATCAGAATCATTACTCGGGTGCAGCCACAAAAATATATTCAGATCCAAATGCCTGAAAAAACCATCCCAATTCCGGTATTTTTCCCAGTTAGGCATTTTACCGCGCAAAAAATATTGCTTGATCACATCTACTTCGGATTTCCTTCGATTAAGGCCTATCACTTTTTCAATTGCAGACCATTGTGCTTGCCGCTCTTCCACCCAGCTTTTATCTTTCGTTAACCAGTAACTGGTATCAATTTTTTCCAGGCTCATATCAGTATTCACTAATCAACTCCCGCCAGTTCTTCTTTCACTTTTAGAGCGAACTCATTCCCGATCATATCCAGCACTTCATTAGGATTTGGTATTACGCAATAGCAATTGCCGCCGTGTTGGCGGCATTCTATAAGAGCGAATCGCGGGGAAGATGAAATTAGTGCTATTGGGAATCAATGTGCAACAACAGATGGGTGAAAATAGCTATTTAAAACCCGTTCAACACATTAACGCTCCCATGGTTTTTTGACGTCAATTTTACCCGCCTTGGTGTCTTCCCACAGTTGTTTAAATTCTGAAACAAACGTGCGACCATCAAGAATTGTACGAATTTTGTGGATAGCGCGCACGCGACAAGTATCACCTTCTTTTTCTGTGTCGAAGTGGTACAAACAATAAAGTGCTTTTTGAAACTCTTGCAGATACTCTCGTGTGTGAAGTCCTTCCAGAAACTCTTTTTCATTATTGGATGTTAGCGTGGTCAAGCACCACTCGAGCACATCGTCATATTGATATAAGCTATATAAACATAATGGCGACTTTATATCTTGCAACAACCAAAGTCTCATCCTAAGAAAATGCTGATAACCCAAAAATTCAAATATCTGGTTTACCTTGATCTCACAATCTTCTTGTCGGCCCCTAACCAAACTACTCACTCTGTCCTTAGCATATTCAACATCTTCAAAAAAAACTCGAAATAAGATAATATTTTTCCCACCTCTAAAAGGGTTAGGATATTCTTCTATAGGTTTCTTTGATGAAGTTGCTCTCAGAAATTCATTATCAAGCAACTCGCCATAGCCTCGTGTCACATCCCGCTCATGTATTAAATCTGACTCCATATAGATTTTATAAAGACTTTTAAGTACCTCTGGATCATTACTCGGGTGTAACCACAAAAACAAATCCAAATCCAAGTGCCGATAAAGATCATCCCAATCCTTGTACTTTTCCCAGTTCGGCATTTTGCCGCGCAAAAAGTATTGTTTGATTACATTCACATCAGCTTTTCTGCGATTAAGGCCAACAACTCTTTCAATTGCAGGCCATTGAGCTTCTCGCTCCTCTACCCAGTGTTTATCTTTTGTTTGCCAATAACTGGTATCAATACTTTCAAGGCTCAATTGAGTATTCACTAATCCACTCCCACTAATTCTTCTTTAACTGTTTTTGCGAACTCACTGCCAATCATATCTAACACTTCATTGAAGTACGATTCAGTATTACGCAATTCCACTTGTGTTTTGGCTTTATCTCCGCAATTTTTTTCAACTGTTGGCCTTGTATTCTTAAAATTGTATTTATAATCATTAATACGCACATCCGTGGGTTTGTTACAAAGTTTTTTGCTGAGATTGTCAACTTGCTGTTTTTTGGGCGCAGCAGCAGCATTGTTTGCACCTTTAGGAGTTTTGAAATCCTGAAAATACCAAGTAAATATCTTGTTTGTTTTTGCAATTGAGCCAGGAACACTCAGAATTTCATTTTTGTAATTTGGGTTAGAAGTTATAAAGTCATCATTCATGCGATAGTCATGAAAAAACTCTCTAAAAATATTTGCTCCATCAAATACCTTATCGCTTGGTTTTACGGCGCCACTAATTGTTGTGTTTGAATATGACTTTAATTCCACCCACTCTTCTTTTTTATCAGCGTATTCCAGCACAATATCCACTTGGCGTTTATAGGGGGTGCCCGTCTTCTCACCATCCACTAAATAATTGGCTGCTCGTACTACATCAATACCCACGACTTTTGGCCATGCCGACTTGTTGGACTCATACCGTGCATGATAGTAGGCCGTTTGGACGATTTGGAAAACCGCACCATTGTAGTTACTTTTATTCGTTGAGAATAAGTTACTGATTAGTGAAGTAAACTGGCTATCGTTGGAGATATTAAGACGTTTCTCATCAGCCTCCTCAACAAGGTAGATAAAAGAAACCAGAACCAACCAGCGATTCACCCGCCAATCTTTACTATTTCGTATAAATTTAGCTATATTTGCCCCACCCACTGCGGCGAATACTCTTAACGCAGAGGTTTTGCTTGCCGCAAGCTTTTTAAGATCTTTGTCTTGAAAAATCTCTCGCAAAGCCTTGGACACTTGTTTTGCATCACCCAGGTCGATTGATTTTTTAAGTGCTTTAATTCTTGCACTGAATACACGCGCAATCGAGCCAGCGGATTTGGCATGAGCATCGTCAATTATGAGGCTTAATGGATTGCTAACCAGTTGAAATTTTTGTGTGTAAGCGCTCTCGTTATAGCCGACAAGTGCATCTAAACCGCCCTCGACGTTAGCAACCTCCGCGATATATTCCACCCAAACCCATAAATCATCCTCGCTCTCTATAGCGCTGAGAATAAATTTAAAAGCTTCATCATCATTATAAATCTCGGCAATTATCTGGATAAAAGGCAACAGTTTTTCCAATTTATCAGTTTTACCACTCAAGCCCATTTTTACCGCAGTACCTACGACACCCGCAAAATATTTAGCACCAGGGAAGCGGCGCATGCCATCCACAACACGTTTTATTCCTCCCAATAAAGGTTTCAATGGTCTAGCAATAGGGATAATGGTTGCTGCACCTATAGACGCAAATGCGAGTGTGGTCGCATCAAACCTTGAATCATTGTTGGCGAAATAAATTAACTGTTGGCCAATAGTTATAAAATCTTCATAAGGAATTAGGAAGCCGACGCCATCCTTCACGCCTTCCCACACACTATCCCATGTCCATGCGTGTGCTGAAGAAATAATAAAGCCCAATGGATTGCTAACAACCGGGGCGCTATCTGCACCAAAGGTGTTGTAGTACTGTATTGCCAGATCCTTAAATCCAGCCTTGGTTACGAGCGATGCATAATTCCTTTCTTCAGGGCCAATCAATGCTACGGGTAGTATTTTCAATTTGCTGCCCGATACCGCCTTACCAAGATTTCCCTGGCTAATAACCGTGAGCTCGGCATTTGCCTCGCTCAAATGCGTTTGCGTCGCCCCATCCGGAAAGGTAATGAGTGGAGCTAGAGAGTGGTCATATACTCTAAAACCTCTGATACGTCCGGTTAAACCACCTAGTTCAATCCTGCCCATTTTGGCAGTTACTGCACCCGATAACGCTTTGGAGGTTTCTACTCCATCAACGTATAAATATACACGCCCACTATCAATTTTTGCTGCGACCCTATGCCACTGATATGGCGAAACACCGCTAGCTTCAATTAGCTCTGCGCCAGTACTGGTTTGAACAGACAACCGTAGCTTAGCCTCGCTATATTCAAGCTCCATTCCATTGCCGGCGTAATTAAGGATTTTTCCATTTTCAAACGGCTTGATGTCAATGCGAAAGCCACGCTTGTCTTTCAATTCCAATAAAGAATTACCTTCAAGAATAATTTTGCTGTCTTCATTCAGCTGAATACTTCTACCGCTACCTAATGGATGATCTTTTACAATTTGAACATCTGTTGCTTTGGCAGCGTTAAGCTGATGCTCATCCGCTAGTATGTAACCACTATCAGAAACCTGAAGTTCATTCATTGATAGAGAAACTAAAGGTTCAAGGTTTGGATCTGCCAGATCGCCAATTTTTATTAAGTCGCCCACTTCACCTTTTACGGCAAGGGTCGCACTGGTTTTATAGGTAGCAGTTGCTGTCGAACCATACAAATCAAGATCAACCGCACCCATCGTTTTTTCATCGCCCAACAAGAAAGTGTTTTGGGCATCGATAGATTTTGCCCCACTACTTCTTACGGTGTAGGCGAGTTCTGAGGCTCCCGCATATCCAACTTGTGCAAACCATTTGTCATTATGTGTGTTCAAACCCGCGGTAAATGTTGATGTCACTTCACCGGAGCTGTTGGTTATCAGCTCCGAATTGGCAAATTGCCCTTTGCCAGCAGAAAGACTGACAGGGAGGTTCACTGCCGGAGAACCATCAGGTTTAGTTACTTTTGCAGTAACACTAACTGTTTGCCCTTTGTTAAGCGTTGTAGTGGGTGCCTGCAATTGAACGTTCAACGCCTGAACATTTAATTTGGTCGATTTGGTAATTGCAGCAACCGATGCAGTTACTTCAATATTCTCTGCCGCAAATTCACCTCCTGTGAAAACGATATAGGCTTTCCCGTCAACCGTTGATAGGTTTTGCTCTTTCACTATTAAGCTATCGGAAAAGCTGATGTCCACAGGCGTGCCGTCTTCAACAAGATTTTTCCTTGATGTGCCATCCCTCACTTCAATGTCCAGACGTAAATCACCTTGTCCAAGCGCGTACAAATTTCCGCTGGTAGACAAGCTGATCGAAGCTGGAACACCCGCTCGAACTTCAACGGTTTTCCATTTTGCAGTGATATCGTGATCAACGAGACTTACCAATACTTTTGTTTTGGTGCCTTTAACCGGCGGCATTGTTAATGTGTTATCAAAGATTCCAAATTCCGGGCTAGTTTGCGAGGATTGTGCAAACGTGCCTGAGCCATTCGATATCCAGCGCAATACAGGTTTGGTTTTTAATTTTTCTTCCCGGGATGCATAACCAACAAGACCCGCTTTTAATTCAAGCTTCGGATCATCTGCCGTTATGTAGTAAGTTTCATCTGTTTCATCCTTGTGACCAATGACTGTAGACTCGATATAAAGATGCTCAAACGCATACTCCCACAAAATATTCCCCGCATCCTGGTTGCTATACAAACGCAATGTCAGGAAATCTTCCGGCATTAAACTCGCGAGGTGTTCGATATTTTCAAAGCGGATCTGTTTGTCTGAACCAATCTCTACCTTGATTTCTTCTTCGCCCAATGCAAATACCAAATCTTGCGGACCATCGATTGGGTCCAGGCGTTCGTTGTTGGGGCCAACCAATGAATACAGCAATTCAATCAATTTATCGCTGGAGGCAATAACCGGTGTTTTTGCATCGTAAATATCGGTTTTTTCTTCTGTGCCATTTTCGTCGGTGGTGACGCGATTCAGTTCAGCAATTTCGAGTTTGTATTGGCTGAATTGGTATTCAGGGCGATAGCCCCAGACGTAAAAGGGTAATGGCTTGGCCGGTTTGTTTTTCTCGTCCGGATTTTCATCATCGGCCCAGTCTTGTTTTAATTGTTGATAAGCACTCCAGGTTTGCCAGTTTTTATTTTCGTCATAGAGCGGTGTTAAGAAGGGCGTGAATTTTTCAGGGCGGCCTGCTAAACCTTCTGCGGTATTGCTGCCACTGAAATTGGGGTTTTCATCTTTTTGCATGCCCACAACATGAACGTAAAAGTTTTCTGGCGTTGTGAGGTTGTCACTGATTTTCAGAACCTGGATATTGCGCCCTGGTGGAATGGCGAAGTTGGCCAGATCACCGCCCACTGGCGAGAGTGCATTTTTACCGGACGTGCGCGCCAAACGGCCCGACAAACCGTATTGTTCGCCCTCGTCTGCACCCAGGCCTTCCGGTAATGGACGGCCTTCTTCATCCAGCCATTCGGTGAAAACTTCTACCAACGTATCACTCGTTAATGCAGCACCTTCCTGGCCAATCAGATAGTGCTTCTCTTTGTCTTCTTTATTGATAATGCCTTTTTCCGGAGTGTATTTACGCTCTGCCCAGATTTTTAAATTCGGCGGTTGTAGCCAAGTGTCATTCAATTTCACACTCAGCATGCTGCCGGCGTTTTTGCTCGCATCACCCAATTGGATACGTTGGGTTCCCATATAGCCAGTAGCGCGGTTGATAACAACCAAACGAATCCATTCACCGGATTTTAAATAATCGGATTCACGCTTGCGGAAGGGTTCCGCCAGGCGATATTCCTCGGCCCATTCTTCCCAATTTTTGCTGCGGTTGATCGCACCAATGTTTATTGCTGTATCCATAGGGCCGCGCAACATCAGGCGGTAGTAATAATATTGGTCGTCTTTACCCAACCCTATATCCACCCGACCAGCAACTTCTTCATCTTTCAATCCATTGCGTTCGAGTACAAGCTGACCAGTGGATTCGCGGAAGACATAGATATCGGTATTTTTTAAATCGTCTTTGCTGATGCTTTTAAGTTTGCCGTTGGGTGTAAAAAGTTTTTTGGTATCCGCCAAACGAACAAAATCGGGTTCCTGATCTGCCGCTGGTGCGCTGGCAGAACCGCTCAGGTATACACCTTGTAATGCCTTGTCATCGGTAACGTTGCCCGCCTGTGCCACCGGGTAGGCTTCAAATACTTTTTTGGTGCTGCCATCTTCCTGGGGTTTATTCACCATATGACCAAGCACTACGCGATCCGATTTCCCATCGCCATCAAAATCGTAATTCTCTTGCACGATACGTTTGCCATCGGGTGCAGTCGCTTCGTATTCAGTAGCATTACCTATGGTGATTGGTGAACCATCCGGGTTGCGCAACAAAATGCGGCCGGATAAAAACATCACATCGACTTTGAAATCGATGTTGTATACCGGAATTGACATGGCAGCGAGGACGCCCATGGCATTTATATAATCCATGGCAGCGCCCAGTGTTCCACCGGAAAAGGGAGGCAGGTCGTAGCAGTAGGTCCAATCCTGGCGGCGCAGGTAATAGGGGATAGTGGGTGAACCATAGGGACTGAAGTTGGCGTAGCGCAGTTCAGCCCAGACGTCAGTGGTGTATTCAAAACCACCGGGGCAATAGGGCAACATAAAACTCATGTTGTATTTACCCTTGAAATCCGATGATGTCATGCTGCCGGGATACACTTCCGGACTGACATACACCTTGACGTATTTAACCGGGCCAAAAATTTGGTCCTCCGGTTTACGCCAAGTGGAATAAAATTCCTGTTTCTTATCCGGATCACCAAAAAAACCAACTCGCGGCGCAATATTATTGCTGGTGGTATAAATCACCTGGCCCTTGTCATTCAGAAGCAGGCTGCCTTTTTCAGGCACAGTTTTTTCCTCGGATAAATCTACACTGAATGAAAGCAGCACCAATTCATTAGGATCAGTCGTAATGCGCGCGTTACGACCGCGTACCAACACGCTTTTTACGTAGCTGGGTAAGGTCGGTATTGTGATCCTGGTTTCACCATCAGCGGTGGTAAATTCAGTCTCCTTGAATTTATCCAGCGACATCACTTCGGCATCTTTCCACAAATCGTTTTTGTGGATCTCTTCGAACTTATCCAGGCGTACTTTTTCCTGACGATACTCAAAGGCGGTTATGACTTTAAGCTTGGCAACCTCCATCGTGTATTCCTGGGGAATGCCGACTTTTTTAACCTCTTCACCTTTCTCGTTGTATTCCACGAGGATAGGTTGTTTGTTCTCATCCAGCGCCAGAGAGCGCGCCATAACCGCTCCCTGTTTGAGAGTGATAGTGCGCGAAACTTGTGCTTGTGCATCTCCTATCAACAACAAGAGTGAGATGAACGGCAAACACCACAACAGAGATGAGCGCATTTTTTATGTCATATCCATGTTAATTAATAATAGTTAATATGTTTTTAATTAATTGTTATTTCGTTTTTTTCTCTGCGAAAAAAATGAGTACATAAACAATAATGCAATGCCACCAATAGCACCAAAGCCAAGAATCAACCACGAAAATACGACAAATCCGAAAAGAAAATATAAAAAACTGACAAGCATAACTACAGGCACAGCCAACTCAGTATTATTTGGCGCTATTAAAGGATAAAAAACAGAGATAATAATTGCGCTGGTTAATGCTGTTTTAGCCGCAATAACAATCCCCGTTTTTGCAGCTAACCAATATTCTTTACGGTCAAATCTATTCATTAAAAATATGTTGTCGCCATTTCTCGCACCGAACCAGGCAGCAACAACCACAACACAAGAACACCAATGAAAAAAGGCTGGCGGAATATGAGAAAACGCTTTTCCATAACCTAAAATAAGAGCCAAAAAAGGGAAGCTTGAAAAGCAAGCGAACCAAAATACTAAATAAATTTTAATATATACTTTTTCTGACAAAATACTAACTCCATTAAACTAAAACAAAATAATATGCATAACGTATATTTTATCCTTAAATTTTAACATTTTATTTTGTAAATGATTTTTATAGGAAATTTCAAGTAAGAAAATGAAAAATTCTACTGCGGTATTCTTCTGCGCAAAAAAAGCGAGCGTATAAATAGTATAGCCGCGCCGCCAAAAGCGCCAAACCCTAGAATTAGCCAAGAAAAAACCAAAAATCCAAAAATAAAATAAGCAAGATAAAAAACCATTAACATTGGTATGTTTAATTCTGTTTTATTTGGTGTCAGCAACGGATGAAAGAAAGAAATTAAAATTGCACTAGTCAAGGCTGTTTTTGCGGCAATAATCATCCCCTTTTTTGCAGCAACCCAATATTCACTGCGATCAAATTTATGCAACAAAAATATATATCTCGGCCATTTGTAATGCCATGAACTCCAGCAACTAGTACAACACAAAAGCACCAGACAAAAACCCCAGGTGGTATATGAGAAAACGGTTTTTGATATGCCAACATGAGGGCTAGAAAAGGCATACTAGCCATGCAACTGAACCAAGACATCAGATACAATTTGTAATGCCTATCACCCAAAATTGCTAACCTCTTTTTCTATATTTTTGTAATGCTAAAAATATAGAAAAAAATACAATGCAAAAAATCGACAGCTTGAGCATCCAACTTTTACCTGAAAAATATATAACTTTTTCACTTGTGGAAAAAAAGATCTTTGCTCCGTCAGCCATCTTTGTCATTTCATATGTGAAAGCCCCAACTAATTCCTTCTGTTTTTTAACATCCATCGAAATGATGCTTACCGAAGATGAAATTTTTTTCTTATAGAATTTTGCATGCCTTACAAAATTGGCAGGTACCCTCTTGTGGCTTAGTCGCTCATCTATTCCGGTTGCCAAGGCCTCTATGCGAGGTAAATATGATTCTGCATGATGGCCAAAACTGGTGATAGCTTCTAACAAATCATCATCCGCATAACGCTCATCCGACTCTAATAAATTCATTATTTTTGGAATAGCCGCCAAAACCGGGGGCGACGCCTTGGATAAATTAATTGCAGCAATTTCACTTGCTTCTGTTTTTTCACTATCCAGGATATTTAATAAAAAATTTTGTACTTCTTTATTATTTATATATTCTTCATGCCCCAATAATCGCACCAAATTTCTTCTATTTGTTAAGTTGGTCTCTTCGTTGAAAGCACTTAAAATGCGATCCTTTATGGAAAGTGATGGCCCATAAGCAAAATCAAGTGTTATAACAGCTACATCTCTTACTTTTGGATTCTTATCAGCTATTAAAGCTTCAATCCGTTGCGACAAATCTGCTCTACTATTCAACTCCATGAGAGCTGGGTAATTATCATACGCGACAGGATTATTCCCTTTATTTTGAAGAGCAAGGCTTTTTTGAAGAAAAAACAATTTATACAGAGCAGCTAAAGAATATTCCTTTACATTACTATCATTGGTTCTCATTCCAATTTCAATAATATCAACAATATCTTTTTGGCTCTGTTCAACATTTTTAAGTATGTTGAGTGCAACTTTTCTTTTATAAGAGGCATCATCACTGATGTATATTTTTTTAATTTCCTCTAACGAATAATTGAAATCAATTTGTGCTTGTGCAGAAGTACATGCAGAAAATAAAACGAAAAATAAAATTATATACTTCATAAGGTTTTACTGGTTTTCTCTGGAATATCAATATCCATGGGGGAAAACAAGTTATTCGGAGTTGATCCATTCGGAACTGGATCAAAAGAATAAATCAAACTAAAATCATTTTCGCCAGGCTTACGGACAGACAACTCATATCCCGGAAATCCATCATGCTGGCCATCTACTGCCACATTAATCAAACCACCCGCAAGCTCCTTAATAGATACATTAATTTCCCATGATATATCCGCAACAAATAGATTAGGGGACCATTTAACAATGGCGTTCCCCGGATGTCCCTCCATAAAAACTTTAACAAATTTTTCACTCACCACTTTAACTTCAGTTTTCATGGAATCAATATCCGCCTTACCTGCGGCTTCTTTTAAATAATCATCATCAGGCGCAGGAAAAAAAACACCGCCATTTAGATCTCCATCTAAATCACCATTTGCATAATTCGTATCATTTTTGGCCGCAGCGGTTAAACATTTCCCTTCTACTTTAATATCAATTAACCCTGTATATTTTGCACAAATGGGACAATATTTTCTGTAACAATCAATCTCGTCACTCACTGAAGATTCAATATCAAAACGTGCAGTGATCCCTGACTCAGGCACATGATTGCTATACCGGTTGCCTGGAGTGACATATACCGTCTGCCTGATTCGAAAATGCTCGGACTTTAAATCTGCCGAAAACGGCCCAACACCACTACTTCCCTGAGTACTAACAGCACGATTATCACCCTCAAACAAATATTCATAAATACCACCTGGCAGAGGGTTACTAGGTAAAACTACATGATCAAGTGGTATCAGCATGGTCAATCGAATTTCATATTGGGTTTCAAAACCATACTCCCACAAAATATTTTCTGCATCCTGATTGGTATACAACCGAATGGATAAAAAATCTTCAGGTGAAAGTGCAGAAAGATGATCAAAGCTATCAAAATTAATGGTGCCATCTGATCCAATTTTTACTTTAAATTCTTCAGCACCAATAGCAATAACTAAATCTTGTGGTCCATCTATTGGATCTAATCTCTCATTTGAACTTCCAGTCAAAGAATAAAAAATTTGAAGGAGTTGATCATCTGCTCTAACCAGGGATTTAGGATCATTCAACAAATCGCTTGTTGTTCCATCAGCTGATATCCGATTAATGCCAGAGATATCCAATGAATATTGACTAAATTGATATTCGGGACGATATGACCATACAAAATTCTGCAAAGGTTTTTTGGCATCTGTGTTAATTTTGCGTGCATTTATCCATTCATTAAAGGTCTTCCAACTTCGATTTTCATCATATATCGGTGTAAGAAATGGTGTAAATTTTTCGGGGCGACCTGCTAACCCTTCAGCGGTATTGCTGCCACTGAAATTAGGCTCCTCATCCAACTGGGTACCCACAACATGGACATAAAAGTTTTCTGGCGTTGTGAGGTTGTCACTAATTTTTAATACTTGGGTATTACGGCCTGGTGGAATGGCGAAGTTGGCCAAATCGCCACCTACAGAAGTCAATACATTTTTGCCCGTGGTGCGAGCCAGCCGACCTGATAATCCATATTGCTGACCATCATCTGCACCTAAACCTTCCGGAAGAGGACGACCTTTTTCATCCAACCATTCGGTATAAACCTCTACCAGATCATCAGTGGTGAGTGCAGCACCTTCCTGGCCAATCAAAAAGTGCTTATCTTTGCCATTCTTGCCGATGATGCCCTTATCGATGGTGTATTTGCGCTCTGCCCAGATTTTCAGATTTGGCGGTTGCAGCCAGGTATCATCCAGTTTCACACTGAGCATGCTGCCAGCGTTTTTGCTGGCATCGCCCAATTGGATACGCTGTGTTCCCATATAGCCAGTGGCGCGGTTGATAACGACCAAACGAACCCATTCACCGGATTTTAAATAGTCGGATTCACGTTTGCGGAAGGGTTCTGCCAGGCGATACTCCTCGGCCCATTCTTCCCAATTTTTGCTGCGGTTGATCGCACCAATGTTTATTGCTGTATCCATAGGGCCACGCAACATCAGGCGGTAGAAATAATATTGGTCGTCTTTACCCAAACCAATGTCAACTCGACCAGCAACTTCTTCATCTTTTAAACCATTTCGTTCGAGTACAAGCTGGCCGGTGGATTCACGGAAAACATAAATATCGGTATTTTTTAAATCGTCTTTGCTAATGCTTTTAAGTTTGCCGTTGGGTGTGAGAGATTTTTTAGTATCCGCCAGACGCACAAAATTCGGCTCACTATTTAGTGTTGCCGCAGAACTGCTCAGATAAACACCTTGCAACGCATTTTCATCCGTCACATTGTTTGCTTGTTCCGCAGGATAAGCTTCGAATACTTTTTTGGTACTGTTATCTTCCTGAAGTTTATCCACCATACGACCAAGCACTACACGATCTTTTGTACCGTCACCATCTAAATCATAATTTTCTTGCACGATGCGTTTATCATCGGGAGCAGTAGCTTCGTATTCGGTAGTATTTCCAATGCTGACAGGAGAGCCGTCCGGGTTTTTCAACAGTATACGACCGGACAAAAACATCACATCCACTTTAAAGTCGATGTTATATACAGGAACAGACATAGTGGCGAGAACTGCCATCGCATTTATATAGTCCATGGCAGCACCAAGGCTGTTACCGGAAAATGGCGGCAGGTCGTAGCAGTAAGTCCAATCCTGGCGGCGCAGGTAATAAGGGATAGTGGGCGAACCATGAGGACTGAAATTCGCATAGCGCAATTCCGCCCAGACATCAGTGGTGTATTCAAAACCGCCAGGGCAATAGGGCAACATGAAACTCATGTTGTATTTGCCACGAAAATCCGATGAGGTCATGCTGCCGGGATACACTTCCGGACTGACATAGACTTTAACGTATTTAACCGGTCCAAAAATTTGGTCCTCCGGTTTACGCCAAGTGGAATAAAATTCCTGTTTCTTGTCCGGATCACCGAAAAAACCAACTCGCGGCGCAATATTATTGCTGGTGGTATAAATCACCTGGCCTTTGTCATTCAAAAGCAGACTGCCTTTTTCCGGAACGGTTTTGTTTTCGGAGAGATCCACACTGAACGAGAGCAATACCAACTCATTAGGATCCGCACTAATACGCGCACCGCGGCCGCGCACCAGCACACTTTTTACATAACTGGGTAAGATTGGTATGGCAATAGATTTGCCCCTGGCATTGAGAAATTCACTCTCCTTGAATTTATCTACTTGCATCACTTCAGCATCTTTCCATAGATCGTTCTTATGAAGTTCTTCGAACTTATCTAACCGTACTTTTTCCTGCTTATATTCGAACGCTGTAACAACTTTGAGTTTGGCAACTTCCATTGCATATTCTTTAGGAATATCGATTTTTCTAATCTCTTCACCTTTCTCGTTGTATTCCACCAGGATAGGTTGCTTGTTTTCGTCCAGCGCCAGGGAGCGCGCCATAACCGCCCCCTGTTTGAGAGTAATAGTACGAAATTGAGCCTGTGTATTACCCGTCCATAACAACATTGACAGCATTGACAGGCACCACAACAGGGATGAGCGCATTTTTTTGTTCATTTTTATTTTGCGGTTAAGTTCCATTTTCTCAAAAATCATTTTTGCAGTTCACCTAAGAGTTGCTGCAACGTGATTTCACCATCTACCACGGCTTTGAAACGCGGTTGTAATTCCGGGTGTACCCAGGCGTACCCGATAAAATCCAGATTTTTCAATTCGACTTTGCCAATACTGGTGACTTGGTTATTCACCATTTCACCAATACCAACCGGCTCAATTAATTCACGTTCAGGGTTGTAACCCATGATGAAAACGTAACGGGTTGTTTCGGGGATGTAGGTGTAATCGCCATCCAGTTTGGGTACCGTCATACGTATACCCACTTTGCCTTCCACTGTTACACCGCGCGGCTGCGCGACAAACATCCATTGCGGAGCAGCACCGGGATATATCTGGGTTGCCAGTTGGTCATAGGGCATAAATTGATACTGGATTTCACCGGAGCTGCGACCGCGGTTGAAAAATAATTTGGCATTGCTCAAATCCATTTTGAGGCCGTCACCAGCAAAGCTGGTATCTGCCTGTCCGCTACTGATTAACTGGAAAGCAACACCAGGATGCAATTCCGTCAAACGCAACAGCGTGAGTTCATTCTTGAAACCTTCTTGCAAATTAATTGTGCGGACGAGATTGCCATACCCCGGTGTTTCCAACCCGGGGTTGATATGCAACTTATAACGGCCACCGGGAATTTCATTACCTGCAGGCTCCTGGAAGCCAAACGCAAAGCCACCATCGTTATTGGTAGTAGTGGTACGACCAAGCTCAGGCAAGCTAACAGTAACGCCACCCAGAGGTTGGCCAAATTGATCGGCGATTCCACCGATTACCAATGTTGGCAGTTTTCTTACGCGGAAATTGAAGTGGCCCAGTTCGGCTCCATCGTAAATAACATCCACATACAATTCAGCGTTGTAACCAAATTGACGGGCAGGGTAGAAGGCCACCAACTTGCCATCTGGTAACACAGAAATATTGCCGCTGATTTGTTCGCGATCACGATTAACTTCTTCCAGTTGATAACCCGCAGCATCAATAAAATCACTGCCGGATGGATCGCGATTGAGATAGGTTTTGCCATGCAGTGTTTCGTAGATCCGCACCTGTAATTTGGCTGGGTCTATCACCTTATTAAAATTGAGCTCGATGGGTTGGTTGGTTTCAATATTTTCAGCATTATTCAACGGCTGGTGACTAATCAGTTCATACGCAACCGCTGCCTCATTACGGATGCTGAATGGAACTGACGTAGATGCGCGCTGGGTTCCATCTTCTGCCACTACACGTAATTCCAGATTATGGCTCGCCGCTGCTGGAGCCACACTGATATTGCCGCTTGCAAGAGTTCCGGCTACCGTGAGTTCGACCTGGTTGGAGCCCAATACTGCAAATACTTTGTTGCCAACAACCAACCCGTTTACACGTGCGGCAACCTGGATCGACAAAGGTTCTTCTGCACCGACGAACTCTGCCGCGCGTGGAGGTAACAGTGGATCGATGGATGCTTCGGCAGAGGATTTGAATTGATACTCGCGCTGGGTCTTATGGCCGCTCTGGTCAAATGCTGCCAGCGTCCAGACAGTTTCTGCACCGGGTGCAAGGTTCAATGGCAATTCAAATTCATAGATACCCAAGCCTGCGGGAGCAAGGCGTACTGGAATATCATTGAGGGTGACGCTGGATAGATTCCCATCTACAACACGCCCGCGAATATTGGTCGGCAATTGGCTGATCGTATTGACCAGCGGTAAGGCTGTAAAACCAATTAATTCCAGCTGAGGTGATTCTGTATCCAGATACAAGGTTACCGGTACTTCTGATTCTTTATTGAGTTGGTCGCGCGCTTTAATTACCAGATTCCATTGCTGCTGGTTGGCCGGAAAGGAAAGTTGTTTTTCAAAATAATAATCGCCCGCAGCCAAGGATTTTACTGTGGCAGGCTCACCGGCAACCAACACCGAGACTGCACCACCTTCACTGCTAACACGACCGGCCAATTTAAAGCCCGGCTCAATGAGGTAGGTATTATTCAGCGGTGAAATCAAGGTGATTACCGGCTTATTGGTTTTTTCCGGGTCTGGAGTGCGCACCAGTACAATGCTTTGCTCGGCATTGCCATGCGTTGTTTCCGCACGGATTACAAAACTGTTATCGCCTAATTGCAACGCGATGCCTGGCTTGGCAAAGGCGTACACACCGGGTTCGCTTGTAGCGGTCAGGGGAGCAGAAAACTCATTGATATAGACATTGATATCCTCGATTGCAGAGGACGCATGTACCTTCCCGGAAATCGTGGTCGATTCGGTAATAATCGCGGAGCCGGTTGCGGGCAACAAGTCGGTGATATGCAATTGCTGGAGCAATACCACCTGATAAGTTGCGGGTGTAGATGTGTTGCCGGATAAATCCCGGGCAACCACCGTCAACACATTATTGCCCAACTCCAATGGCACACTGGCAACAAATGCATTACCCGTTACTGTTCCAGTTGAAGGCGCACCGGGAAAACGGTTATTGGTCACCGACACACTGGCTACGCCACTGTGCGGCTGAACCGGATCAATTACATTGCCGCGCAATTCAAAGGTCGCGTAATCAACGCGAGCACCGGCCGGGCTGGTAATTTCTACTGTGGGTGCATGGGTGTCCGGATAATCGGCTGCATCCTGCGGATTAGTGCCTTGCTGTGTTTCAGTAGCGTTATCAAAACCATCACCGTCGCGGTCCGGATCATTATTATCGCCACTGCCATCGCCATCCATATCGGCCCATTCTGTCGGATCATTCGGGAATGCATCGAGATCATCATTAACACCATCACCGTCGCGATCAGGGTTGAGATAGGTCACCTTTAAAGTCTGGCTACTGCTTCCATCCGGCGTGGTCGCTTCTATAACAAATTCGTTGGGACCAATCGTTAACGGCAACGCGGCTGATTCAAATGCATAACTACCCACAGATGATGTCAGGGTTTGGGGAGCGCCATTTATGTTTACTTGCACATTCGCAACTGGCCATGCAGTGGTAATTTTTGCTGTAATTTTTATGCTGGTTTCCCTGGTCTCACTGTTATTCGAGGGCGATAACAATTCAATTACCGGTAATGATTTGCGGGTGATGGTCAGGGTGTGGCTGGCCAGGTTGCCAGAGAAATCTTTCGCTTCCACCACCAACACATTTGCACCTAATACCAAGGGTACATTTGCAGAAAAGCGATCGCCATTGCGCGCGGCGACAATACTTACGCCGACACTGCGTTTTATTTCCACACTCGCCACACCGCTGCCTGACTGCACAGGATCAATCACTGTACCGGCGATACTTATTTCACTTTGTGTAGTTTCTGCTGGCAGCACATCAAGGGTGAGCGCTGGTGGTATTACATCCGGAACCTGATGATCGTCATTACACAATGGGCCATATTTAGTGAGCTTGGGTGCATCGGCCGTGAAAAATACTTTCCCCTCGGTCTCAAGGTTTATCGAATCCGCAGCGACTGCACCAGTTACTTCTGTATTGTATTCAAGACGCGCTTGCGCTAATGAATACACCAGGCCATACACCTTGCTACCTGACAAAAGATTGATATTGTTATAGCCATAAAGAATGGCTTTACTTGCATCGGTAGTATTTTTATTAATACTGGCCATCCAGGGCAATGAAACTGGATTTTTGACATAAATTCGCGCAGTACCGGAACCTATTACACGAATGTGGCTATCACTCTCCATAGTGAGTGTTTCAATCCAATAATCACCTGCGGGTAAATTAACAATCGCGTTATAGGCAAGTGTTAACTCGCGAATTTTATAAGGCTCGGATTTTGGTTGGAATTCCAGTGTTGCACTCGCTGCCAGACTGATTTTTCCAAAACTCAAATTATCATCACCGCCGACTTGTGAACTCCCCATCCACAGGACGTTCACTGCGGTGGTAGACGTGGTTGATTGAAATACCAGATTCTGGAATTTTGTTGACGCAGTTCCCGATGCTGAGCAAGGTTGTGAACCGCAAGATGGTTGAGTGGAATAAGCATTAATTAATACTTCTTTTGCATTCAACACAGTGCTAGAAGGATTGCGCAGTGATGCATTGTATTTAAGCTCAATTTTTCCATTCGCCCCGTGACTTTGCAAACCATTGGAAAATACATTGCTGCATTGGTTTTGCGACGCGCTGCTTGAACTACTGCCACTGGAAACTGATGAAGAACTGCTTGTTGTAGTGCCACAAAAGCCATTCAAATTCGCCACCGAGGCAACTGCTGTTTGATGGATAATTTTTGCCGATGGGCCGATGTTTGCTAATCCAACACTGGCAGTACCGTATAAGGTTGCCTGGGTCATGAGTAAACGTTGCGGAGTATAAAGAATGGCTGAAATTTCAGATTCGGATTGCAAATCAAAATTACCGGCGCTGTAAATAAATAAGCGCGAGGCTTCGCGCGGAACACCAGCAGATTGCATATTGGCAAAAACCCGCCATGACAGCTGCACATTATTTTTGACAAATAAACGCGCGGTGCCATTACCGATCACATTAATTTTGGATTGTGATGCTAAAACCAGATTATCAATCCAGTAAACACCGGGAGCGAGGTTAAGAGTCGCGGTGTAATCCAGCTGCAAGGTTTTTATGCGATAGGCTTCCGCAATCGATGCAAAGGTCAGTTGTGCATTCTGGTTGATAAATACCGAACGAAAGCTGTTTTGTTGCGAACTTCCCAAGGTCGCTGTATTGCCAGACGGCAACTGGTAATCCACCTGGCTACTACCGGAATCAATCGCGATATTTACCGATGGGCTGTTGGTTCCAGTGGCAGAACAAAATGCAGAGCCGCAACTGGGAAAGGGCGACCACTGATTATTATTAACCCTGGTAACGGCCAGGGTTGCATCTGGATTACCCAATAACTGGGCGGCCCAATCGAAAGTAATTTCACCACTTGCACTATTACTTTGCAGTGCCTCAGGAAAAATAGCCTGACACGACTGCTGTGCAAAAGTAGCATGAGCCCCAAGCAGGGCCGCCAATCCCATTGCCAGTAGCGGCAATTTTTGGCGCACCCCTCTCAATACCTTAAAAGTGGACTTGCAATCCATACAATTACTTTCTCATCGCGGGCCCGATGAATTCGGACCATGTTATGGTTAATTCATTAATGCTTGTTTCAATCAGAGGGCTATTGCGCTTCGCTACCCGCCGACTTGACCTGGACTTTTTTTAATACTTCTTCCGAGGCTTTTTTTACCGCCGAACGCAATTGCTGCGCCGCCAATTGCTTGCGAATATCCGCACTGACATCGGTCAATGGTTTGGCCGCAAGCCGGGTAACATTGGTAACTTTCACCAGATAGATTTGATCATTTGCATATATCAAGTCTGAAATTTCTGTAGCATTTAACCGGCTGATTTCCTGTTCCAACGCGGGTTCCAGCAAACCTGGCCGCGCACGACCTTCCTGGTATTGGACAGCATAGGTTTGTGCCCATTGTTTTTTTGCAGTAGTCCAATCTTTTGCTGCTTTTATTTCCGGCACTGCTGCTAAAAATTTATCACGCGCTTGCTGATCTTTTGCATTATTCAATATCAGCATCTGAAAATCGCGTACAGCTTCGCCACCAAATTCTTCCGAATGTTTATCGTAATAGGCCTGAATCATTTCCAGTGTGACTGGCTCAGGCACTACGTGATCAGCCAGATATTCTTTTACGTAAAGCTCTTCTTCATATGCCTTGACGGAGCGGTTAATTGCTTCTTTTTCTTCCGGGGTCATTAATGATTCCATTTGAATCTTCATCGCCCGGCTGGAAATCAAACTATCCAGAATTTTTTTACGCAGGGCATCATCCGCCTGCATAAGTGCTTGCCCTTTCAGCATTCGCTCCAGCATAAAATCCACATCCGCCTGGGTGATAGTTTCCCCATTCACGTGTGCAACAGCGGGAGAGTGCTGGTGCTGTTCAGACTTGGTTTGTTGCTCTTTTGATCCACAAGCAGACAGGCTTAACAGCAGCGCACCTGATAAAATAACGGTCATTGTGGCTACTGGTTTAGCCAGCCATTTTTTCAGACTGTCACAATCGCGAACTGATCCGGATAATTCGATAGGTAACATTGAATTAATCCTGACGTTTAACGTTAACTGTTTTCATCAAGCGTTCGATTTCTGTTGTCTTGGCCTCATTGCGCAGCTGATATTGGATCTCGCCTTCAACAGATTCCAGTGAACGTTTAATCGATTGCGGGCCCTCAACCATTTTCACGATATGAAAACCAAATGGTGTGAGGATTGGTTCGGTAATCTCACCCGGTTTCAATGCAAACAATTTTTTGGAAAATTCGGCGTCTACTGCGCCACTTTGCAACCAGCCAAGGTCGCCGCCTTTTTCAGCGGATACAGTGTCCTCTGAATAACTCTTTGCGACTGCGGCAAAATCTTCACCTTTTTGCAAACGGCTATAGGCTTCATGTGCACGGCTTAACTTTTCCTGGCGCTCAGGCTCACCCATAGCCTCGCCAATGCGGAACAGAATGTGTGCCGCGTGTACGCGTTGTGATTCATATTGGGCTTGATTGGCGGTGTAAAAATTACGCACTGCTGCTTCATCAACAGCGGTTTTTAATTGCTGTTCAAAATAACGGCCAATCACCATCTGGCGATGAAATTCCTCACTCTCTACTTTCAATTGTTGTTCATCAAGAACATCGGTTTTTTCAATCGCAGCAACCAGTGCTGTGCGCTCTACATATTCATCCAACGCACGCGCAACGCGATCTTTATCCTGCTCAGGAATGCGTTTGAATTTTAAATACGCATTAAATTCTTCTTTGGAAATATCTTTACCATTCACAGTGGCTACCACATTGGAATCCGAACAACCCGATACCAATGCTCCCATGAGGCATACCATTGCAATTACATTTTTTTTCATTCTTTCGTAACTCCGTAAATTTTTTAAAACTCTTTAACTTTAATTTTAACCTTCACTACCATGGTCAGAGCCTGGATAGTCGCAGCTGCCGTAATAGCCCAATTCACCAGCATCACCACAGTTTACACCCCACCACTCAGTCCATGGTTCATCACTGGATCCGGAGCAATACAGTTGCTCATAATCAGCGGGAGTCGCTTTGCGAATTTCAACTGAGAACTCCCCACTATCAGACGCGTATTGACCCGCTATTTGAATTTGGTACTCGCCGCTGAGCATAGCCACTATGCGTGCATTGGATGATTCACAATTTGCTTTAGCAATTAAATTGCTGCCATAGCCTGTATCCCTTACACCAAGAATTTGTGGATAAAAATCATCTGAATTTACACGAATAATGTAATCACCCTCATCTTCTTCACTAATTTTTATCGGAATGACTACGCCCTCCACACCAAACAATTCACGAATTGCCAGGATATTTGGTTGGATATCCTCTAAAGGAATTGGGAACCTTACCGGGACCGGTTCAAAACTATTTTCACTGTACCCATTACCCAATTGATAGCTTGAGCCTCTACCCCATGCCCACACTTTCTTGTTCGTATCCAATGCAAGGCTGGTTGAGTAACCGGCAAGGATTTGGGCGATTTTGATATTGGCAAACGGCAGGTGATTAATCAGCGTTGGTTTAGTGACAAATGCAACATCAGCAATACCTAACTCTCCATTGCTATTACTACCCCATGCCCATACCTTGCCATCTGTATCCAGCATTAACGTGTAGCTATCCCCCGCCGATATAGACGCAATATGCGCTCCGCCCATTGCTGAAATATCGACGAGCACAGGCACGGAAGATTCATCAGTATCACCATGGCCGAGTTGCCCCAGGTTGTTCTCGCCCCACGCCCACAGTTTGTTGGCGGAATCCAGAACCACAAGGTGATTTATACCGAGGGAGAAATCCACTACCGGGCCGATACCAGCACTGCCAAGCTCAAACTGTTTCGGCGTAGAGGTATTATTACCGCTATTCATAATCACGCCGTTAGCATCACTGCCCCAGCCCCATAAATAGCCCTGGTCATCCAAAGCAATTGTTTGGCTACCTTCTGTTTGCGCAGTAACAATTTTGCGCGCGCCAAAAGCCACTGGATCAATGAGTGTGGGTACCGGGAGGAGTACAGTTGAATTTGTCCCCAATTGTCCCGAAGTGTTATCACCCCAACCCCATAATCTTCCTAAAGAGTCCAATGCGATATTGCTGTGATAACTGGCAGAGATAGCAATTATTTTTGCTCCATCATTTAATTCCTTAAAGGCTGCCATATTGACTGGAGTGGGTGCACGATAAGCGATATTACCTGCACCATTTCCAAGGGTTTCAGCATCATCCCAACCCCATGACCACAAAGTTGCCTCTTTGTCCAAACCAACCAGATGGGCAACGCCACCAGCCAGGGTTTTAAATTCAACACCGGAATTCATCACTCGCGGAACCGTGAGATCGAGCGAAGTACTGTTCAGCCAATACTCGTTACCCCACATCCAGAGTTCATTGCCTTTGATGTAATGCGCTGCACCATAGCCGTACCCGCTACCCGTAGTCACGGCAAGTGATTTCATATCATTGCGAGGACAATTGATTTCGCGCAGATCTGAACTTGTTCTGGTTGAATTGAAAATTTCAATGTGACCTACGGATTCGAGCGCATATCTCGGGCAGATGTAATCCAATACCAAGGTTTCTTCACATCCAGCACAGATATTCGTTTCTACAATGCTATTGCCACTGCTTGTTACGCCGGCATTGCCTTCGAAGCGAACGATATAATCCTCTGAATCAAGCGATTTGAATGTCAGTTTTGCTGAATCAGCAAAAGATCCGTTATTGATATCTATCGCTAAAGACGCGAACTTTTCAGAGCAGGTAACATTAATTGTTTTGCTGAAAATTAATGTTTCATCCTGGTCATAGATTTCTATTACTTCTTCTCTGGTTCCTGAGTTAACACAGATGGAGCTATTGGCTTCAATACCGACAGGATTGAAATTTTTACCCCTGCCAACCCAGTCAACTGGCAAGCTATTGAATCCACCTTTTTCAGAAGCATAATCGTAGAAAGAAAATTGACTTTCATTTCCAAAATGGATTGAGTTTGATGCAAATCCTGAATTAATTACAAAAACTGCACCAATAGTCCCACGCAACTTCTCACCCACATCCACATTTATCGAGTCAGCAAAACTTTGCGGCTCTATGGCCAGTGGTTGTTGGTTCAAACTGGCAACCAATTTTGGCGTTGTTGCATTGGTGCCCTCATAATTCAAACCAACATATTCACGTCCCCAAGCCCAAAGGCGATTACTGGAATCAACAAGTAATGAATGCCTGTCTCCACCATTGATGGCAATTACACGACTCTCACCCAGTTCGGTCTGATTCAATTTAATTAATGGTTGGTTATAGCTCCAATAACCTACGTCTTGCAGCCAAACCTGGCCATTAGTATCCAGGATGATCAGGCCAGTTCCATTTCCATACATATCTCCATAAGTGCTAATCGCCTTGATACCTGCACCCTCTAACGCAGACGTATCCAATTGGAACGGGATAGGGGTATCGTCAGAATCCAGGCCAGCATAAACACCCATACCTGAGCCCCAGGTCCAAATCCGGCTCTGGTCATCCAGTACAAAGTTTCTGCTGTTCTTGGATTCAACAGCAAGGATATTGGCACCGTCCAGGCCGGGTATAACAACCGGAACTGGTTCGGCTACATAAGCAGCCCCATCACCCATCTCGTAGTAATCCGGACGGGCCAGACTCCAACGGTAGTTAAGCCCCCAAGCCCATAAATTATTATTTTCATCTACTACTAAATTGTGCGCACCAGCACTCATAGCAACGACTTTTCCAAGTTTTCCTGCGCCAATAAGCTGAGGCGTTGTTCCCAGTGGATGCGCTATGTCTGACGACGACCAGTTGCTGTATTTTCCATATCTACCCCAACTCCACACCCGACCTTTTTGGTCCAAGGCTAGATAATGGAAGTCGCCGGAAACAATCGAATGGAATCGCACTTCACTGCCATCTTCGTCGTAGACAGATAATCTTCCGCCACCGTGCCATAGCACACCATCAGCATCTACAACACTGTTTCTGTGCGAACCTGAATCAAGATGATTAACAGGGAAGGCTACCCCTGGGTTTGGCATAATCTCCGGGATCAAATTCCACTTGCTTGTATTCCATGAACTGCCGGTTGGAACTGCAATAGTTTTTCCCCAGACCCATAATTTTTCATTTGCAAAAAGCAAGTTGCGCGAATTGCCCGCTTCAAAATTATTACTAATGACCGGGCATACCACAGGTCGGGAATCAAACAGGTTTCCATCAATATAAATGTTCAGGTTTCCTGGTCTGTTCACTACTGTTGATGAACATTGACCAATCGGGATATCAACTGAACAACCATTACAAACCGGGATTGCAGCAGATTCCGAACTGGCCCGTGGAGCAAAAGAAACCGACATATCACCAGCATCGGGATTGGTTACTTGCAATGTCACCCCTGAGGCATCAGTTTTGAGGCTAACGTCAGGTACACAACGAATCACTTTGTCTTGCGACAAAAGAAGTTCATTATTTTTGTCGAAAATTTCCAGCTTGATAGTTTTTTCACCTACTGCAGTACACGCATCGGAATCTATCGCAATTCCTGTTTGTGATTGGCTGAAACCACTGATTGCCAAGCTGGCCTGATTATTCTCGAATGAAAACGCATCATTGCCGAAATACAACGTCTGGCCAGCAAAATAGTTGCCGTAGGTGATTTGTAGATTTGCGAAAGGCACTGACCCCGTATTACCGATAGGAACCCGGATTACCCCATCAAACTGGTCCAAAACAACCTCGGGCTTACCTGCATTGATACTGCCCAGGAGCGATGGCGTTGGCTCAGGGTCACCCTGTCTTCCATTGCCTAATTGAGCATTAAAATTCGCGCCCATTGACCAGAAGTTACCGAGCTTATCTACCGCGAAGATATTGCCAATCCACGGAAGCGCTATGCTTTGCAGGCCAACATTATCCTGTCCGGCAAAATTCACCAGCACTGGCTTGTCCTGGCTTTCGATATTAAAGAACGGCTGGTCCAGATCACCCCATACCCAGAGCTTTCCTTGATTGTCCAATGCAGCCCTGGTTGAATCGAAATCAACAGGTATATCGAATTTTTCAAAGCTTGAAATATTTGGCACACCTTCCGATGACCAATTCAATGTTGCCTTGTGCTCAGTAATAAATTCCTCTCCGGCAGATATGCTGACATGGAGATCATATTTACTACCCATATACATATTGGTATTGGGGTAGGCACTAATTTCTGCGTAGTAGATACCTGCCGCCAGACTTACCTCACGGAATGGATCAGCTCCGGAAGGACTTCCAACATCACCGCCGGCATCATCGCTCCGCGCAACTTCAGCGCCCATTGCGTCCCTGAGAATGAGGTAAGCGTCAAACCCGTTTGTTGCATCAATATCAATAGCAACAGTAGAGCCCTCATTAGCAACGGTAAATTTGTAGTACTCCTTACCGCCATTGGTCTCAGCTCTCACAGATGCATAAGGTGTGGTTTCTGAATTGGTGATATTTGGATTGGCTCCTATACCAAACAAGCCATCAAGGCTGATAGCCGCTGCCATTGAGTTATTCAAGGTCGATGCGGCTTTAATCAGTTGAGGACCAGCAGCCGGTATTGGTGTTGACGATGAATTTACCGGCGTTCTGACAGTTTGGTTGATCCATATATTGCCCGCACTATCAATGGCCTTATCACCCTCTAACTGACGGATGGTATTAGCGCCCAATGCCGATAGATCTACCTGGTAAAAGTTTTCACTAGTGCCGTCCCAAACCCACCAACGGTTCTGGTCATCGAGCAGGCTGATATTTTCACCGGCCTCCAGTTGCAGTATTTCTGCACCATCCAAAAATGATAAATCGAACTCGAAAGTCGATCTGTAACTCATCCTTCTTAGGTGTTTATCAGTATCCAGGAAGATCACAAATCCATTACTGAAAACTGCAGAAACAATTTGGGCCTCAGATAAATTCGCACTTTCCAATAGATAGGGTTTGGTAACACAGCAGCCTTCAAATTGAGAACCCCAGCCCCATAGATTGCCCCGCGAATCAAACGCATAACTTCTGGTTTCAGATGCATTCAATGCAATGATTTCTGCACCCCCAAGGAAACCAATATCAATCTCTGTCGGTGTAGTGACGACGGATGAAGATATATTTCCAATCCCTAACTGGCCCCGATGGTTGTAGCCCCAAGCCCATAAACGATCGCCTGACCATAACAAGGCGTGGTACCAACTGGCTGTATAAATCACAGAACCTTCCGAGCCCTCGACAGGCGCAAGCACATGCAACTTCGCCACCGCTTTAACATCCACATCAAAGCGCAGCAAGGTTACCGTCAGATCACTTTCGCCTTCAGCAATTGGTGTGTAGGTACCATTGAGGTCAACGATGGCTACTGCCGTGTTGCCGGAGGTGAATTCCAGCAAGCCGGAATCATTGCTGAGTTTCACGTCTTCAAACGTGCGGCCTTCATGGACAACGGTGGCCGTAACATTGAAATTGATAGCCGCCGGGTTCGTGCCCAGGCGATGGGTAATTTCAGTGCGATCCAACTCAATGGCAGTGATCAGCTCAATATCGACGTTGGCTTCGGATTCCAATGTAGGATCTGAATCCGACACCACTTCCACATAGTCAGGTACGCCATCGCCATCACTGTCCGGATTGCGCAAGTCAGTGAAGTAGAGTTGGGCTTCCTCTGCGTCGGTCAAACCATCCCCGTCGCTATCGGCACTGTTGATTGAACCATGGAATTCCAGCTCTTCCAGGTTGGTCAGTCCGTCGCCATCCAGATCTTCATCGCCATCATCAACACCATTGCCATCGGAATCTGTATCCGTTGGGTTCAGGCCATTATCCAGTTCAAGTTTGTTGTCCAGTCCGTCGTGATCAAAATCGCCCTCAATGGTTAACACCTGGACGCGCAATTCGTTGCCCAGGGTCAGCGGACCAGTGTCGTTGCTGGTAGTGATGCTGATATTGATTAACTGACCATCCACAAGGTCGCTTGGTATGGTGACTGCTGGTGTACTCCAGTTGAAGCTCTCTGGCGTAGCCGTTGCCCCCACGGGTGCCACATGGAGCTGGCTGTTTCTCAGTTGGTCGATAGTCAGGCCTTCGGCCAATGAGTAGGCCAGGGCGAGGGACGAACCTTCCAGCAGGTATTGACGTGCAGGAACTCCCAAGTAGATATCCGCTGCGCAGACATCGTTGAATGCCTGCTCCAGCACTTCGTCGTTAGCGGCAAGGCCACGCAGGCTGCTGCCTGCGGTAGTCAGGTCATAGCAAGCACCCAATACCAACGGCGCACTCGGGGTAAATATCAACTTGTTGTTATCAAGTGAGAACTCGCCTGCAACAGGTGCATTTGCCAGTGACAAAATCGCTGGTGCATCGATGCTAGCCTCAACCAGCGGTTCGCTGAAGCTGATTACAATCGGGGTAATCTGGCTGTTGATCGCTGTTTGTACCGCAACGCTTTCAATCGCCGGACGCAACTTCAGGAAGTCGAGCGTCAACGAACCATATTTGGCCAGGCTTGGCATCACCGGGTTGATGCCTGTTGTGGTCACGTGAATAGCTTCCACACTTGGCGTCGTGATGTTGAAGGTGCCATAACCTTCCGTGAGGTTAATGGCTTGGATTTGGCCAATATTGTTGATAACGGCCGAACCATCAACGTTAGCAGTAAAGCTGGCGTTCGCGGCAACACGGTTGCCGCCCGATTGGATGCGATAGACACGGTTATAGTGTTTATCGAGCAGGGTAGCCGAAACAGTCACTACTTCACCGGCTTCCAGGCGCTCATCATCACCCAAAGCCAGATTGGTCCGGGAAACTTCCTTCAATTCCAACAGGAAGGGTTCGGCGGCAATGACATTGAGGGCAATACCATTGACGGTCGTGTAGACACCATTACCTGTCAGGTCGTATTTGGTGCTGATAGCGCTACCGGTTGGAACCGTTAACGCGGCGGTGTAGCTACCAGCCAGGTTATTGGCGGCGACATCCAGGTTTGCTGTACCTGCTTGCAGGCGGACTTCGGCTATTTCACCGCCGGTTTCCAGAACTCCAGTGGTTACGCCTGAGGCAAAACCGAAATGGAAACCCTTGTATGGCAAGGCGATGCGCACCGTCGTCACCGAGTCATTTTCGGTGAGGTTGCCGCCCATATCGTAACCGCGGATCTGGAAGTGGAAGTTCTTGCCAGCTTCGATATCGGGGATATGGTTAATCCGCAACTCACTGGTGGTACCCGCAGCAATACGCAGGCCCATGCTGATGCTAACCGTCGGGCTGTTAGCCAACTCTGCGGTCAGGCGATAACGGCCAGCCTTGAGTCCGGTATTGAAGTTGATATAGGCCAGGCCATTGACATTCGCTGTGGTGGTACCAAGGCTGATGACCGGCTCGGTACCAGAGGTTATTTCTTGCAGTTTCCAGTTCACCGCTTGTGACGGTACGCGGCGGTTGGCCTTGTCGACGATTTCTACCTGATAACCCGCGGTATCACCCACGGTGAGGTAAGCGTTGTTGGTATTGAAATCGGTGCTGCTATTGAAGAACCGCAAGGCGTTGGGTCGATAGGTGAGGTTAACCACCTGCTCGGCAGTCTGGCCGGATTGGCCAAGCTGGTCTGTCAGCTGGACCAGGAAGCGGTATTGGTTATCCGCAATATCAACCGACGGAATCATCAACTGCTGCGTCAATTCGCCATCGAGATTGCTCACTGCAACCTGGGTGCTATTGCCAGATGCCGGATTGGTTTCCATGAAGGATACCGCCACTGGATCCAGACCATCGTTTGCGGCCTTGAATCCTTTGACGCCAACAGTAATTTTTTCGCCATAGAAGCCGTTGGCAGGATGGGTAACAACCAATTGCGCTGCATCAGGAACCTTGTCCGCTACCAATGTCAGCGGCAGGGATTGCTCGGCTACCTGGCCCTGGTTGTCCGTGACACGCAATACCAGGTTCTCACTGCTATTGGCGGTGACACGCTCGGTGCGGCGATCACGAATCACTACGCCGGTGAGGTCAAGCAGCGTCGGGGTTTTGATCGCCAAAGGCGTTGCGAAACCGTTCCAGATAACTTCCGCTTTGGTGATCGCAATTTGATCGGTCACTTTCAGTTTTACGGTGACAAATCCGCGCTCAATCATCTGCGCACTGGAGCTGTTAAACAGGCTAATGGCCGGCGGAGTATCCTCGATGACTTCATAGGTATGGGTCACGCTACTGGTTTTACCGGCTTTGTCTTTCACATCCAGTTGGTAAATAACCGAGGTGCCTTTATTCACCCCTTTCTCGTTGAGAACCAGGGTTCCCTCTTCAAAGCGTGCCGCCACTATCAGGCCATTACGGCGCAGGATAGCTGACTCAATGCCGCTCTCGGCGTCATTGACTGCCACGCTCACCGAGTAGGCATTCTTCTCGATAATCTTGTTATTGATGATCGCTCCGCTGAGTTTGAAAGCACCAATGGAGGGCGGATTGGCATCTTCGACCCGGACCATTTCAACCGGCGCAGATTCGGCAACATTGCCGTAGATGTCGATCGCACGCACTTTCAACAAACGCGAGCTACCCGCTGGATAATCGCGATAAATAACGAATTCCGGACCATAGTGCTTGCCAATAATCTTGTACGGCTTGCCCACAGATTCAGCCTCGTAGTACTCCACCATACTGATGGGCTCAGAGGAATTTTGTACCACCGCACGCAGCTCCACCGGTTTCGGGGCGTAGCTGACAGCGCCCACTTTTGGACTTGTCACAACGACACTGAGGAAGGAGTTGGTTGGTAAACCTTCGCCTTGCAACATCACTCTACGTGCATTGGACCAGAGCAACTCGCCCTTATCGGTCTCAATGCGTGCGCGCAATGTGAAAGGCTGGCCGTTGCGTAAATTGGCGGGTACTTGCAGGTTCCACTGATAAGGGAAGTCAGCGGTGCCGCCCACCAACTGGTCATTCACAAAGTATTGGATACTGTTAATGCGGGTTGACGCTTTAACGGCAAGCGCAAGGTACTCGCCCTGGCTATACACCGTATTGATTGCCGGTGATTGCAGCGACGCATTCAGCGCTTGCACCTTGCCGTTCAGGTCAAGGATGCGGACACCACCATCACCCAAACCTACCGCCAGATAACCCTGATGCGCTGCAAGGCTGGTTGCCAATTGCGGCAAGCTGATTTGGATATCCAATGCACCCGTCCAGGCGACTGGATCAATCGCGCGCAATTCACTGCTGGTTGCGGTGCGATGGGCAACCCACAGGATGCCATCGGCATAGTGGAGTGCATTCACTGCCAGCGAACCGGGCAGCTCGATAACCGAGTCAGCAAGGTTATTGAGATCCATGCGGTGGATGCTGGTGCCCACGGTGAAGAACAGGTAATCACCTGACATCGTCAGATGGTTGATGGTCTCTGTACCACCAGCGCCATCGTTGATCGAATCCACGACATCGGCGTAGATATCCAGCGGCAAGTTGCCGGGTTGTATGCGATAGATACGGCGGTTAATCGTGCTGGCGTAAATCGTGTCGCCAAATGCCGCCAAGCTAACCACATTTTCTCCGGCAGGCAGGGAAAGTACATCGGTCTGAGCGAGATTGGACTTGTTCGCCAGGTGTAGCCTGTTACCTTCCACGGCAACCAACAGGCGCGCGGTTGTCGCCAGGTCAGTCACTGCAATATTGTTAAATACCACTTTGGGTGATGGTACGGCGGACTGGTCAAGCGCCAGCGTTTCCAGTGCAATAACCTGGCGTTTATCAGGCAGTGCCATATACGCCATGCCCGCATCCAGGTGAACACTGCCCACAGCCAGTGAATAACCTTTTTCCGGATAGGATTTGGTTGTCCAACTGCCCGCGTTATAGCCGTGGTAGAGGGCGCCGTAATAACTGCCCGCCGCCAACACTTGCCCGTGCTCCATCGCAACATCAACCACTTGGCCGCGAACACTGTTATGCGCAGTCAGGATTTCACCCGACTGGGGTTGCAAACCAAGCACCTGGCCCGCGTCATCGCCGATCCAGAGTTTACCGGCAGAGATCTGCGCAGCGCCGACACCACCGGCAAGGTTGCGTTTGTAATCACCCACAAGACTGACGGTATAAGGGTTGGTCACATCCCATAACTGGATTCCGCTGTTATTAATCGCTACCACATAAGGAGCGTAAGCCAATAAGCGATCTGCCACTGCAAAGGTACCGTGGCGCAGCACCTGACCCTGATTGTCAAAGGACACCAACTGGCCGGATTCGGTACTTACAAACAGGCGATCTGCAGATTGCACCAGCGCAACCGGATCTTGCAGGGCTATTTGCGTTGCCGCTTTGACAAGCACTTCAGACGCGGAGGTATTATCAATAAACACCGCGGATTCTTTACGCAGTAGCACGAAGTGGCTGCCAAATGGCTGGATATCCAGGGCTTCTTCGGCATTGTTATAGGTAGCAGGTGCCCTGCCTGAGACTGTCTGTTTCAGCGCAATCGGGCTGATCCAGTTACCTTTGACATTGAATGCCTGCAACTGGCCATTAACGATAACGAGCAGGTTTTCACCTTGCATCGCCAGATCCGACACTGTGCCAGTCAGCGGATAGAAACTGAGGGTCAGGAAGTTTTCCGCCGGGTCAATAATCGCCAGCCCTTGTTCTTTCAGGGCGACCAGCAAACGATCACCCACGCGTGCAATAGCGGTGATATCCGCATCCATACGGGTGAGCAATTCACCGTTGTTGTCGCGCAGTTCGCGGCCGTGCGTGAACCAGGCTTTATCGACATCGGGCAGCAGCAAGTCGAAGGTCTTGCCGGTTGCAAACTCATTGAGTTTGACACCGGCAACGACACGTACCGGATAACTGCTGGTTTCAAGGTTGCCGTTCTTATCCGCCAGGCTGGCAGTCACGTCGAACCCATCCAGGCCCTCCGGAACCAGCATTTCCAGCGATTTACTACCGGAGGCAAGCAGTTTGCCATCGCGATCGCGAACCTCGATGCTGGCCAGGTACTTTTCAATACCCGGTGTAGTCATCTGGTAGCTCACCCAACTGCCCGCAAACGCGGTGCTGGTCACGCCTTTTAATACCGGTTGCGGGATTTGTTGTTGCGGGTACAACTGGACCGAAATGACCTGTTCGCTAAAGTGGAAGTTATTGCCCCAATAGGCGCGTACACGCAGGCTGAAAGTGTCTTTTTGGGTGACCGTTGGCAAGCGGATCGCCACCTGCCCATTCACTGCATTGACCAATACGCGATTAACCAGATCATGGTCAAAGTCGAACAGGGATACTTCCACAAAGCGGAAGCTATCGCCGGTTGAATCCAGGGCAGAGTAGTGGACATTCAACAAGTCGCCGGACTTGGTGGCCACATTATTCGCCGGTGCCAGCAACGTAACCGAACCGGTTTCAGTCGGGTTGGGCACCAGGCTGATGCTGCCATTGCGTACTTCACTGCCATTGACAGCGAGAGACCAAGGCTGGGCAGTGCCAGTTGACGGCAATTGCACCCATTGATAACCCGCGGCGGCGGCCGTAGCCATAGGTAAGGATTGACCTGACGCATCCACCATTTGGCTCGTGATGCGCGCTGAATCACCCGCAGTGGCAACCAGGGGTATTAAGGCATCCTGTACTACGCTGGTTGCAAAATTCACGGTAACCGGTGCATTGACTGTTGCCGTTGCAACTGAAACCGTCTGGCTGGTAGCAGCGCCATGGGTGCGACCCACAACCACCAGATTGCCGGATAACAATTGATTCCGGTCAATCTGGATCAGGTAGCTGTCGTTAAGCTGGCTGACAACGGCAGGAACGCGCTGGCCAGCGGCTGTTTCAACATGCAGTGCCAGTGCGCCAAGCAGATCTGCAGACGGAGTGACCCTGAGTTCAACAATATTCGGCAATTCTGTGGCCACAACATTCAGGGCCAGGGGCTGGCTGGCAACCGCAATAGCGCGCGCCTGGATGTAACTGACACCGTCGCGAACCACATCAAAATAAGCAGCAGACGGTGTAATTGCCAGTTTGCGTGCGGAGCCAGGGAATATGCCGACAATGGACTCACCCTCTATTGCAAACCATTGGCTAGCTTCTGCCGTGGTTGCACCCAGCCACAGGATTTCGCCATCACTTACCGATTGCTCTATCGCTGCCGGCAACAGGCTAGTGCCGAGCAATAACAAGGAACCGTCGTCCTGCAGTTCAAAGCGGCTGAGGCCAGTACCTTTCCAGGTATACAGTTTGTTACCTGACAAGTGGAAACCATCCTGGTTAGCCAGTGCAACGAAACGCTCCTGGCGAACACTCGGGATAGCATCTGCCGTAATACCCATACGATAGACACCGGCTTCGGTGAGTACATACAGACTATTGCCCAGCGCTTGGGTCGCAATGATGGTATCGCGCAATGGCATGGTCAGGGCAGGGGCGGGGTTAGCGGTGGTAATACGGCTTGCACCTATGGCATTGCCATAGGTGAACCACAAGGTCGCGCCCTGTGCAGCAATCAGGTCAGCGGCAACTGGCCAGGCCTTGTCGGCAACACCAACAGTACCGCCCGCCAATGGATAGCGCTTGACCAGCAGGTCCTGATCGATTTGCACCTGCACAATCAGTGCGCTACCCGCATCATACATATGGAGGATCTGGCCTTTTGCGGCAGTTTCCAGCGTACGCGCACCAACCGCCAGGCGATAACCGCCCACACGTTTATTGAAGCCTGCCACCAGCGAATCCGTCGGCGCCATGCCGGCAATAGCCAGCATATCGACCAATACTTCGTCAGTATCCAGCGCTTTCAGTTGGTCAACCGGCGCAGCGTCACTGAAGAACGGGATTTTGGTGACACGATGGGTCGCAGTTTTTTCATGCCCGGATTTGTCTTTCAACGCAGTCTGTACACTCAATGCATCGCCCGCAGCAGATACATTGGTCATCAGACGTTGGCCAATGGCACCGGACACTGCCGTTGCTGCATCTTCCGGATCCTTGATTGATACCGAGGATAATGGTGAGAAATCCACCATGGCGGCAGGTACACGGGTATCCACCTGGAACACCGAGCCGGTTAGTACACGCTCAGCCGGCAGGAGTTGGGTTTCCAGTGTTTCGGCAATACCTTCATCATCCACAACATTCAGGAACTTGTAGCCCCTGAGCAACGGAGTAAGCGTCGTTTTCTGGATACGTGCCAATACCACCACGTTCTCATCAACAGCAGGCAAGTTCACGGTAACGAATTGACGCTCCGGATCCTTAGGCCCACGGCTCAGGTGCAGAACCGGTGAGGCACCTTCTACACCCCCAACATCCAGATACAAGTCTGCTGCCAGGACATTGCGCATCAACACTTCAAAGCGCACTGATTCACCTTCCTGGAAGGTGGAACCATTGGCGGGAGTGATTATGTCCACCTTGGGCGCGCCAGCCTCTGCGTCATACGGATAGAGGGTTACGCTCTTCACATCGCTGACGAGGTTGCTGGAATCCGTGGCGCGGACTGAAATGTTTACTTCAGACGCGAGGTCATCTTCCGATGGTACAAAGCTGTATACGGTTGGATCCGCCAGCACTTGCCATTCGCCGCCATTGCGTTGCACTTCAACCTTGTCGATGCCGTACTTGTCGAAGGCCCTGATCACCACATCCGCGCGTTCACCGATGGCAACGTAATCGCCATTGGCTGGAGAGACAATTTCAAGCGTCGGTTTGGTTTTGTCTTTACTCAGGGTATAGGTCTGCTTGAACTCTTTGGGGGTGCCGAAACCATAGGTAATTACCAGGTTCACACGCATGGTTGCCGAGGTATCACCCACTTTGAAATCGGGTAGGTCCTGGAGTTTCGGGTTGAGAACGGAGGCATATACCGCGCCAGTCGCAACATTGTATTTGTCGGTCGCATCAATACGGCCGGACTTCATCTGCTCCACCGTGATAACCGCAGCGGTCACCATGTCCACATCGCCAATCAGGTCGAAATGGATTTCAGATCTTGTCGACTCTTCTGGATCCGCCGGATTGGTATGGAAGCTTTCCAGATTAATAACCGGATCAACCAACCCGGCATTAAATGCGGCAACTGTTGCTTTGCCCGCAGCATCCGCAGCTTCAAGTTCAACCTTGAAGAATTGGTGGCTTTGCAAGGCGCGATAGTTAAACCGGCTGGTCTCGGCATCGAGGCGCGCCCAGGCAGTCTGATTGCTATCCACAAGGACACGGTATTTGAACGTGGGCTTGCCCGGATAGTTATCCACCGCGCTCACCGCAAAGTTATAGGCACGTCCGCGTGTCAGGCTCATCGCGAGATTTACCGGTTTATCATCCGATACCCGTACCATATTCAGGGTGCGCGGTGCGAGTGTATCCGGGGCCGTCAGGGAATAGCTGTATTTGCCGCCGGCAGCGAGGCTGGCACCGGTAGCAATATTGCCAGCCACATCCGTAATACCATTGATGGTGATCTGGTAAACGGCGTTATTTTCCAGGCTTTGGCCATCCAGCAAACGCAAGCGGATGGATTTTTCCCCGACTACTTCCAGCGCAAAGCGGGATGAAATGTCCTGGTCTGGTGTCGTGGTGTAATCGAGGAACTTCTTGTTAACCGTGAAGCTACCCGCCGCCACCGACTCGTTAAAGGTCAGACGCAACGGTTCGATCATACCCATGGCCTGAATGCCATCTTTACCGACCAGTTGCACCGGCGCAGTATCGTCCACACCTTCAAGTAACAGACTTACAGGAGTAGAAACTGTTTCGGCGGTATCCGCACGCAGGATTACCACTTGATATTTCATGCCCGGAATTGCTTTGGGTGAGCTATCAATGATCAAACGTCCGCCTTCAAGGCGATGTGCAACCCGGTTGCCCTCGGTTGCCTGATGCCCTGAACCATGTGGGAAGACATGCACGGCAAGGCGACCTTCAAGACCCAGGCCTTCCACCTGGATACGGTTGCCGCCGCTATCGCTCAGCAGTTTGTTGCCCTTGGCATTATTGGTCGACAGGTTCTGGAGTTCGATCGCCTGGGTAACCAGCAATGCCGCTGGAATCACCACTTCCTGATTACCGGTGGTGCGCACCAGGCGCAAGGTTTTGAGCCCGGAGGTTGCAAACGAAGCGCTGAATTCCAACTCGGTTCCGGCCGCATTTACCGTCCAGCTACCAGTAGCCAGTGTCTGCTCACCAATCGTTACCTGGTCAACCAATTGCAGTTGTTGACCGCTAACCTTATAGGTCGCTGTACGGTTGGTGATGGTGTTTTGCGGCGCAATTGCCAGGGCGCGTATCGGTGCCAAACCAAACAATGGCTCGGTTTCCAACATCCATGGCAAATCGATGCTCACCTGGGCACCATCGATATGGTTTTTGGGTTGGTTAACGAGGCCTGCCAGGTATTGACCGCCGAGGTTATAGGCTGCGCTGTACACCTCAAACAGCAACTGGTCGCCAACCTGGCTGGTAGCGCCAGAAAGGGCAGTAGCGGTAGAGCGCGACATAACCTTGACCGCAACCTGGTCCCAATTAGCAGGTTCACCCGCTATTTCCGCCGCAACAATGCCATTTGCTGAACCGATGCGCTCCGGCGTGAATGTGCGCAGGTTGTTGAACGGTAAACGGGTGTTGATATAACGGGTACCGCTACGCCATTCCAGTAAATCTCCATCAAAGCCAAGTTGGTCAATGCTTGCCGATTCGATACGGATATTGCTCAGGTGACTCGGCGTCAGTATTGGACCCACCTGGTTCAGATCGTAAACGGCCAGACGCTGCGCACTGGTATCCAGGGTCACCAACAGTTCACCATTCAATACAGCCTGGTTGCTGGTTGCGTTTGCGGTGCCTAAGGAAACAACATCCGCACTTCCTACACGACCTGCTTTAATCATCGACCAATGCAATATCTCAAGCGCCGAACGCGAGCGAATCATCGCATGGTGGCTGTTCAGGCTGATTGACTCAGCATCCAGCAACGCAAATTCAAAACGGGTTCCGGTTACGTCCAGGGATTTGTAAGGACGGTATTCCACCGACCCTATGCCATTGCTCCGCACACCCAGGATGGCAATACCGTCCTGGTCGTAGGCCAGGTCATGCACCTCTGCCGCCAGGTTAATAACCTGGGCATTGGAGCCGCGAACAGAGGCGGTGTAGAGGGTTTTGTTGCCTTCGCCGATCCAGTTATCACCGGCGAGATGAATCCCGGTAATTGGCAAGCTCGATGGGTTATCAAAACGGCCTACCTGACGTGGGTCATAAATATTGGTCAGGTCGTAGGTATAGACCACCTTGCGACCTTCATTGACCAGCAGTGACAGGTAGTGATTATTCAGCGCTGCACCAACAATTCCCCCGGGCACGCTACCTCTGGATAACAACAGCGGCAATTCGCTTTCACGGGTACTGGATAGCGACCAGTTGGCGTTTTCGTAGGTCAGTATCAGGTCTTCATAGCGTTGGAAGCCCTGGACATTGGACAGGCGCAGTGCCGATGGCAATTCAATGGTGAGCTCATTGTTCTGGATTTCATCCACACCGGATGAGGTATTGCTCAGGGATATACGCAGGTTGCCCAGGGTGTTGTCGGGCAAACGGAAGCTGAGCAGATTGGTCGCCTCCATACGTACATTTTGCGCCGCTTTACCATTGACCAGGATTTGCGTCATCTGGCTGAAACCACGCCCCTTGATCGCCACAGTTTCCCCGGAGTTATACAGGTAGTTTTTCACTGCGGTATTCAGTGTACGGGTTGAAGAATTGAACAAGCCAATACCATCAATCGCAGGGTCGGCAATGTAGGTGAACCCGGCATGGCGGCTAGCGCCAAGGTTGCCGTTGCTGACGCGCACACCCACTACATAGTTATCTGCCGGAGAAGCTGCCAACGCAGGCAACCTGACCTGCAACTCATTGCTGTTGATTACAGTGACCGCGTTGGCCGGTACGAGCTTGTCACCAAAGCTCACTTTGGTTGCTGTTGAGAAACCTTCACCGAAAATGCTGACAAGCTGATCACCGCGCCAGCTGGCGAAAGACGGAGTTATGGTGTCGATGCCAGGTTTGAGATGCGTGGAGGCAACAAAGCGGAAGCTATAGTCGGAGCCCAGTGTCTCGCCGTGCAAATCGCGAATAGCCGCTGACAAGGTCACGCGATAGCGCTTGCCGTCAGCAAATGCCGCTGTCGGACGGTATACCAGTTTGGTACCGAAATTATTGACCTGGCTGCTAACCGTACCTGCTACCAATGCGCCATCCATCGACACACTGAACAGCTCGTTTTTATGGGCCTGCAATTGCTGGGCGTCCAGCAACCGGTTGAATTGCACTTCTACCGGGGTATCAGCTGGCAACTCGCCTTCTGCTTCGGGGGTGTGCTCCACAATCATCAATTGTTTATTGACGATGGTATTCAAACGCCCACCGATATGGTTGACCCTGCTGGCATCATCAACCGGGTTCTCAATCGCCTTGTCATTCAGGTAAGCGAAGGTTGAACCCGCATAGATTGCGCGCGGATGAACCGCTGTCGCGCCTACATCACCCATTACCGAGAAGTAATTTTTCAGCGCAATCGTCGCTTTGTAACGGCCTTCCAGCCAGGGCGAAATATCGTATAGCTGCAAATCACCCTGACCCGAGCTGACGAACAGGGTTTGGCCTTGCAATATCATCTGGCCAGCGTTGATTTCGCCATTGCGCACCAGGTAAGCGAGGTTGAGCGTAGCGACCGGATCGGCGCCACCTTCTGCATTTTCCTGGAACAACAGCACCGAACCTGAAGTACCGGTTGATACCAGGATGAGGTTGTTCTGGATGAGCATATCTTTCGGTTTGAAGCGATTACCGCCCGGATCGCGCACATTGATATCGCGCATCAGGTTGTAATTACCGCTCATGAGTTCAACTTGCACCACACGACGCAAATCGGTCAGTGCTACCCACAAGCTATCGCCCACCACATCAATCGAATAGGGCACGCCCTTCAATTTCACCCGATCAATCGTGGTGAGTTTTTCCAGCGTGCGCGCTTCGGTGATTTGATAAATCGAAACACCTTCGGTAGTCGACAAATACAACAGGTTGTCTTTCACCACCAGATCGCGAACGGTGCCGGTCAGCGTGAGCTGGTTAATCAGCAATGGATCTGCTGGCAGGGTCACATCGAAGTGATAGAGACGATCGCCACCCGCCGCAAACATATTGGTACCTGAGGCACCCAGGGCAACAAAGCCTGTGGTACCCAAACCGCCGGTCACATCGAAGTGATAGGGGTTATTAACACCGGCGAACTCTTTATTGATGATCACCGGATGCACTGGATCAGATACGTCAGCCGCTATCAGGCGGGCAACGTTGGAACGCAGGCGTTTGGCCGCACGCCCCTCGCGATTGATGACTTCGTACTCGCCACCGGTGACGGTATAGAGCACACCGCTATGGAGTAATACGGCCGCAATCGGGCTGGGTTTATCAGAGGCCAGGTCTACTGAGCCTGTCTCTTTACCTGCGTAGAAATAATCCACCACTGATACCGCTTGTTCACCGGGGAATTGCAGGTTTTCCGCCTTGATTTTGGCAAAACCGAAACTGTTGGCTGGCGCCCTGACCTGGATATGGTTGCCGCTGATTACGCGCAAGTCGCCTGCCAGTTTTTCACCAATACTGACGCGGGTTCCATAGTTGAATCCACGTCCATAGAGATCGACTACATTTCCGCCTTCAGGTGGTCCACGCAGCGGATTAACATCTTCAATCACCACCCGAGGCAAGACCACCACAGCGCCCTGGCGGGTATAAGCCAGGTTGCCTTTGAGCACACGCACCAGCAGCGAAGTGGTATTGGAGGTGAGGAACAGGTTGGGTACATCAACCAGTATCTGGTTGTCAGCGACACCCTTGACCGCCGTGTTTGGCAACAGCGTCTCGCCAATGTATACGCGCAGGTCAGCGGCATTGGTACCGAAGTCACTACCCTGGATCAGCGCTTGCTCACTGCCATCCGCATGGAAATAGTGGGCGGCCAGAACCTCGCCTGTTTTTCTCACTACCTTACTGATGAACGGACGGGTACCTGAACCCAGTTCGTAGCTAGCACTCACCGGTATGACTAGCCGCTCGTCGTTCATGGTACGCAGTTCGGTATTGACGCTGAGCGTTACCTTATTGCCGGCAATGGCTGTACTGCCAAACGCGATTTCAACATAACCGCCGACGAGCGTGTTAATGCCTTTCACCGTGTACTGATTTGCCGCCAGCGCCACGCCATTTCCGTCGCTCACGCTGATTGCACTGCGCAAGACCGCTTCATTGGTGTTGATCAGGTTATTCAACTGGATGCGGATAGTCTCATTGCTAGCCAGGCGACTGCCATTTACCGGTACCAGGCCAGTAATGACCAGTCCCGGGCTCCGGCTATCGATCAACCCGGAGGAGGAAGCAACAAAAAGCCCACCCTGGTTCGCTACCAGTTCGGCGCCCGCTTGCGCAATATTTTCCCAATAAGACGCTTTGTAACCGGCAACCGGATCATGGCGATAAACAATTCGCTCGTTCTGGCTGGTAACCGTCACCTGGCCGTACTGGACCAGCATGGACGCGTTAAAGTCACTAATTTTGGCGCGTTCCAGTTTCTGGATTTGGTAACTGCTGGTATTAGGCAGGTTGTTGAATACCGCCAGATACAAGTCACTGCCGCGTTTGAGCAATACATACAGCTCACCATTCAACCATTGCACGTCCAGCGGTTGGCCTTTTAGGGCATCGGTATTGAATACCAGCGGCGGATAACCCAATGGTGGTCCAAGTTCGTCATCACCCAGATCGAAGAAGCGGACAAAACCGGTACCCAGGTCATCAGCAACCGACATCGCCAATATATTTTTCAACGGATCATGGGCAACATCGGTAGCGATATGGCCGGGAACCGGCATTTCTGCCAACACCAATGGTGTTTTTGGATCGGTCACGTCGACCAGTATCAAACCTTTCTGGCTGGCTGCGAGGAACGCAGAGTTACCTACAACCTCTACCCCCAGAACCGGCGCATCCGTGCGTACCTGGCTGAGGCGCACCGGATTTTCCCAAATGCTCGCATCAAAAATCTCCAGGCCGCTCGGGATCAGGAAACGGTTTTTATCGTGTGGTTCCGCACCGGACCTGACACCTACATACAGGTAATCATTAACGGCCTTGGAACCGCCGATTACGTGCGGCGGATAGTTAGGCAAACCTATGGCGCGACCGGCCTGTAAGGTATAGGAAACATTGCCCACCAGGAATTCCTGGCCATTCATGACCAGGTAAACGCGATATAGCTTCGGCTCCACGGCGGTTGGCAGGCGATAGGTAAACTCTTTCAGCGTTTCCACATCATCTTTAAGGTCGATAACTGATGTCAGGCTGTGGATAGGTTGGCCGCCATCGGCGGGGCGCATAATGACTTTAGTGCCCGGCAATATCACGCCAGTGGATGCGCTTACGGTGACCTTATGGCCACCCTTGAGATCAGCAGTCTCCGGGCTAATGGTGAACCTGGCCAAATCGATATCATCACCCGTCACAATCGCGCCGGGGAACTCTGCGGTCAGTTCGTTATCGAGCACGCGCAAATGGTGCTGGCCGACATCAAGCGGAATCAAACCCAATGCCTGTGCAGGAATCTGCAAGGTATTTTCATCGATCCAATCGAAAGGCACCGAATATTGGTCGATATACACTTTCACATCGGGTGAATTGCGGAAGCCAGTTCCATGGATCTGGATAGGTGCTTGTTTGAAACGGTGATAACTGCCATTGGTAATACGTTGGATTACCGGTTGGATAGCAGCCACATTGGCCTGTTCAAAGTGGCCGGTAAATTTCGACCACTGGCCAGTACCGCGCAGGTTGCGCGCCTGATCAACAGTGACTTGGTAGCTAACACCCGAGTCGCGGGCAAAGCTAATGGCAAATTCTTTGGAAGACCCGTTTTCCATGGCTATTGCTGACACTGTTGCTGGTACAGCAACACCAGTATCGAGGCGCTTCACCATCACTGCCCCTGCTACCTGCAGGGATGCCAATGTCACCGGCTCGTTGAAATTGACACGGTAGTCCTGATCCATTGGCAGGAAACCACCTTCTTTCACCGAACTTCCTACCACCAGCGCAGCGGGTAATTGCAGGCTGCGCAAACCGGTACTGCCGCCAACGGCGATCAATCGGTCGGAGAAATAATCCAGCCCCAGGATGAATTCATTGTTACCAGCGGATACCACCTGCGGCGCCAGTGGCTCGGAAATATCCAGGACCACCACGCCATTTTCAGCTGCTACCAGGAGCGTGCTGCCCAGCACCAATAATCTGACTGCACGGCCACCACCGTCTTGCAGCTTGCCCGTTAATTCAAAGCGGGTTTTCACATCCGGCTGGGTTGAATCCAGTATCTCGACGCCCTTACTGCCTAGGGCCACAATCAGGTAGTTGCCGTAGACAGCCATGTCGTAAACAGCACCGTCAAAGGTGTATTCGCGGGTTTGGGCGAGATCGTAGATATTGCTCAGCGTAATGGTGTCAGAGGCGCGATCGGTGAGACCGGAGACGTTTGTGTCCAGTACAAAAGGACATTCGGTCCACTGGACTCCGCGAGCGCTATTGCTGGAATAGAGCCAACCGGCGCTATAAGACAATGCCGCACCACCACCGGATACCGCCAGACCGCCCATATTGACCGGGTCTTGCGGAACCATCAGGTTGGCACTGCGAAGACTCAAACCTTCGCCGGTACCAGCGGCATACTGGCAAGGTTCAGTCGGCATATTCGGGACGTTAACCGAATTGAAACTGCTACCAAATAACGCGTAGCCCTGTTTCTCAATATCCTGGATCATGCCCTCGTCAACCAGGGCTTCACCCAGCAACTGCATGCCATTTTGTTCTTCAAGGTTGAGGCGCGATACACCGCCGTGGCCATTCGCTACATACAAGCGTTTACGCCAGTTGTTTTCATCCCATTCGGTAATGGCCTTGAGACGCAATGAATCCACTGACATGGGGATATAGGTTCCCTCAAGACGGGCCAATTCTGCTTTTTCCTGCTCAGTGAGCGTTGAGGCAGTGTTTTTCAAAATGCTGCCCTGCGACTTGGCATTCAAGCGGCCATACTCAAGCACACGCTTGATCTCGGCAGCACCTTTTTCACCACTTGGCAATGAACCCACACCGCCTACCAACAACGGGTTAGTGGCTTGCTGCACTGCAAAACTCAATGCGCGCCATGTTTCCGGAATAATGGTGCTATTGGCTTGGCTGGCTTCACTGAAACTATCCTTAGCAGAGAAATTGGTATGGAAATACCCGGATGCCGTAAACGCAACGCCGGTTTCCTTATCCACATATACGTCGAGCAAATTCGATCTTGCCGCACGGGTATTGGCGAGGTTGCGGATACCGTAACCAAAGCCTTTGGCACCGGTCAGGTCGGTAGTATTGCCATAACTATCTTTACCGTGAATATTTGTCAGACCGGGTGTGCCGCGCGGCGTTATAAACGTGATCTTATTGGCGGAAATAACATCAACACTTAGCGCTGGTGAAGAACCAACAACAATGGACAGGCCTTCGGCGACCGTATTGCCCGGCTCAAACCCTTCACCATACAGCGTTACTTTGGTGCCCCCGACCATTGGACCCCACTGGGGTTCAATAGCGGTAAACCTGACCGGTGCATCAACCTGGATCCCGCCAAAGCGGGTGGCAATCTCACGCACTCCATTCAATTCGATATGGGCCGTGAGGTCATAGGAACCCGCTGCTGCAATTTCCGGTACTTGGGCCTTGATGATCACCACACGGCTGTCATCCTGGCTGCGCTGCAGCGAATCAATCTGTAACTTGTATGATCCGGCGTAAAGATCAATTTGTTCCTTATTCACCGGAACACCAATCATCGCCACCGTAATTGGATAGATTTTCCCCGCTGGCACACGGCGTGGAACTATCGCCTGGATACGCGGGGCTTCGGGGCTTGCACCGCGATAAACAAAATTCACCTGCTGTTCGCTGGTCAGCTTGAACAGTGTCAAACCTTCAGCTGCTTGCGCAAGCTCCTTCTGGCTGCGCAGCCCGGCTTCAACAACCACGGTAAAGCCTTCACCAACGGCCAGGGTTACCGGCTCTTTCAAGGTGATTTTCGCATTGTTGTTTTCAATTTCTACGGTTCTTGGCAATACCTTGCCAAGCTTATCCACTACGTAGAAAGCATCTTCATTGCGCGGCAGGCGCGCCCCGCTACGGATGTCTTTGTTAAATCGCAGCGTAACGGCGAGCTTGCCGTCCGGAGAGCGGTCCAGAATCCGGTTTTCCGGATCAACACTTTGCAACTTCAGGGCTATATCCGGTGTTTCCTGGATAAAGCTGGCACCACGGTTATTGCGGCCCGCACCTATGGCCGAGTAGGCCGTTGCGGTAATCGCGGTAACACGCGCACCACCGTAGTTTTCAAAACCGCCCATACGCACAGGTTTGGATGGGTTGGTGACATCGAATACCACTATGCCAGCATCGCCCAATGCGACATAAACCAGATTGCCATTGAAAGCCAGATCGTAGACATAACCCAGGTTGTTGACGCGTGACAGTACGCGCGGGTTGTCCAGATCAGAAATATCAACGATCACCAAACCGGACTTGCCCGCTGCCAGGAAGGCAGTATTGCCATTGACCGCGAGGTTAGAGGCAGGGATATCCAGTGCCCCGCGCAACTGCAAACCACCTTGCGGTGTGCGCTCAATCAGATGGAAACCACCAGCACCCGTGCGCTCTTCATCTTTAAGCATCAAGGTTGCGAAATCGTAATTGCCGCCCACAAGCGCATAAGCGGCGTTGGCACCCGGTGCACGGGAAATTCGCGCTACGTCCAGTGCTTTACGCGCTTGGGGTAGGGCCAAAGAATCACTTACATAAGTTTTGGTATGCAGGTAAGCATCTACAATCGCCAAGCCTTTTTCAGCGGCAGCCAGAAGCACCTGATCGTTATCCACCACAATGCCGCGCGCAAAACTGCTCTCCAACGGCAGGGCTTTAACAATCGTTATTGGCCAATTGGAGTCGCCAGCTTCAGTATCCAGTGCAACGATAAAGAGCTTCGCATCTGTGGCCGTTGAGCCGCTGACACGCGCTGCAGAAATAAACAGGCGGTCCTGGTTGTTTTCAAAGAAGGCATCTACGCCCAATGCATGGTAGCCATCCGGCAACTGCACACGTGAAACAATGCGGTCATCCTTGCCATCATGGTTGCAATCCACCAGACCCAGTAAGTCATCCGGATTGATCGGGCAGCTGGCGTCAGAAATAAATTTGGAAGAATCGATGTGATAAATCAGCACACCGCTGGAACCCGCAGCGGCAAACAGATAAGTGCCCGTCGGATCTAGAGCGATATCGTGGTAGATATCAGCACTATGCTCGATATTGGTTTTGACAGGTTGTTGGTAGTCAAACACTCCTACCAACGTCTGCGATTGGCCATTCGCCAGATCCACACGTACATCAGCCGGGCCCAACTTGCCTGGGGGAGTTACAAATTCCAGTTTTTCAGGGCTGATTACCTTGGTGTTTTCTACGGTAACCAGGGTATCGCCAACATAAACACGCGTATAGGCTGCACCGGTCTGGAAACCTTTACCGGTTAAGGTCACGCGGGTTCCGCCGTTGGCGCTGCCGATTTTGGGCGCAATCGAATTAAGCAATAAAGGCTCAACATATTGCACTGCACCGATGCGCGATACACGTCTGCCATCGCTTTCAATAGCGGTAATCGTGGCAGCACCGGGTGAATAGGCGGGTACATTCAGGGTGTAGCGGGTGATGTTATTACCGCGATCACTGGAGTTCAGGATACTGGCTGCTTCACCGGAAATCAGGAAGCTCGGCGCCGATGCATTTTCAACATCAACCTCAATGTTACCGCCGCTTACTTTAACGAAGCTCGGGGATACACCCTTGATCGCCAGTGCCGCTGCACTACCCGATGCTGTGGTGAAGTGAATTTGGTGATCTACCAATCCTTTAGTGCGACGACTACCCAATGCGGTTTTTAATTCAATACGGTATTTGGTAGTTGCATCCAGATTTGCCGCTGGACTTATCAGGATGGTTTTCGGGTCAGCCGGATCAAGCGCTGCGGTAAATGGGACTTCTATACCCGCTGCGGTATTGTTATCGCGAATCAGCGACAAATATTGTTTATCCAGCTGTGAAGCCTGCAATGCATGGGTAAAGTGCAATTGGATGGTTTGATTCCGCGCTACACCCACACTGCCTGCTGCGGGGTTACTGGATACAAATTCCGGTATCAAAGTATCAACAAGTGCCAGCAAACTGTGGCTATTGTTAGGCAATGCAGCCACAACCAAACCATCATCGGTATAGAGCGATGTAACAATCTGTTGCCCCTGCGCAGAAGCGATATAACCGGGCGGGGCATCATGTGCGCCACAACTGGTTAGCCGCACAGCATCCAGTACTTCGATCAGATCCTGGCGACCGGTGTCCAGCAGATGGAGGTAGTGTTGGGTGACCCTCTCTCCACATCCCTCGACCCTTACTTGCGCAACCATGGTTCCACGGGCTTCGATTGCCGATAAACCACCTCTCAGTGGGAAACCATTGTCAACATAACGGCCCAGGGCTTTGATGTTGTTCGGGTTTGCCACATCCAGCAATTCCAGGCTGCTGACGCCAAACGCCAGGCTATTGAGTTTTGCAGTAGCCGTGTTTAAACCAAATGTTGCCTGGTATTTCTTGAATAAGTTGGCATTGATTGCCTGGGCCCCCAATTGGGGAATGCTCGGCATGCTCAAATCAAATACAAAGTTTCTTTCAAGTGTTGTTACATAAAGGCGGTTTTCAATGACCGCCATATCAACAACATTCAGCGGGAAACTTCCGCCTTCGTAAAGGGCAGAGTTGATAACCTTAACTACCGCTGGTTTCAATGGATCAGCAATGCTGAGGACAACTACGCCTTCATTACCAGCGTTGGCGATCAATAACCCATCTTTCACAATCAAGGATCTGGGTGAACGGCTGATTGGCAAAGGCACGCTGTAAAGGACATCGCGGTCCTTGGCCTGATTTTCTTCATCTACTTCGCTTAAGCGACGAGTTTCACGGTCGTATACCAGAATCCAGCGCTGGTTTTCATAGATAGTGTTGATGAAGGGGAAGCTGTAGCCTTCAGCTGCTACATAGAGATGGCTATCACCAAGGGCAATTGCGGTTGAATCCAGGTCATTCGGCAAATCAAAATAACCAAGCCCATGCATGGGCGCTGCATCCTGGACTTTATTGCGATCATAATTCACCAGACTAATCCAGCCGGTGCGCAATTGTCGCCATCCTTCCGCTTGGGTAATGACAGCCGGCCCAGCCGCGCCCTCTGGCTTGACCGGTGCACCCAACACATAAATCAAATTCAAAGCGGGGTCGGAAGCCAGGCCAACAATCCGACCTGGCGGTAATTTATGGGTGTCTACAGAGGTATCGAGTGAAACCCTGTTTTCAATCGTTTTGGTGACATCCAGCTTGCCCATAAACAAGGCGTTTGGAGATACAAAACGACGCCCCGAAACATCACTTAATTCAATATCAACAAAACCGCGATAGCTGGTATCAAAACCGCTGACTCTCCAACTCATACGTTCGGAGGAGTAGAGACGCAATTTATCGTTATCAACCGTGAAACGCTTCGCTTGTTGCGGTGCTCCACTTGGATAAGCAGTCAAGGTCACACCTTCGTGGAAACCGTAACCGACGATATCCACCACATCCGTCGCGCCAGTCTGGTTCACACGCACAACTGCCGGGTTTACGAAAGAAATTTGCAATAAATCTACGTAGGTAAAACCACCGATCACAACATCTTGCAGACCGGCGTTATTAGTCAGCTCAACCGCCGCCGGGCCCGCGTAGTTAGGCATAGTGGTAATGCGGATTCCTTCATCGCCCTTGTCATCAACAGGTAAGGTTTCATCAACCAAAACACTTTGTCCACCAATGCGGACTTGCGGGCTGGTGCCAAGGTTCTTGCCGCGGATTACAACACTGGTACCGCCATCAATACCACCAGTATCCGGGGTAATGAAAGTAATATCCGGTGCAGATGCAACACCAGCCGCCGAGGTGAAGAATGAGAAGCGATAATCACGCGCAAGCGCATAACCGGTTAATGGTTTAAGTCCTGCTTTAATGACCACAACATATTCTGTACCCGGTGTTAATTCCGCCGAGGGTTTGATGCTCAGGTTACGACGCAATGGCGCACCATCGCGCATAGCAAAACCGATGGTAAAGTTATTGGTAACGTCTTCACCCACCGCATAAGTACCGTCGACCTGGGGCACAACGCCACCACGATAGACACGTACAAAAGATTGCACATTGGTGTCAGCCGCCAATGCAGCAGATAACTCAATAGCGATTTCCGGCAGGTTGGTTTTAACCTGTTTTTCAGCCGCCAGCGGCGTATGGCTGGCAACAACCAACTCGGTCAATTCAATACGGTTGATACCTTTTTTACCGGCAGCGACCTGCATTGCGCCACGTGCGAAAAGTAATTCACGTACCGCATAGTTATCGGTTGTGGCATTGCGATTGATCATTACCGGAATAGTTGCATCCAGGCTCGCATCATCCACTTTTTGCAAATCAATTATTTCAACAACGGTTTGTGCTGGCCTATCTTCCTGATCGGCGTAAAGCACACTGGCATAAGCCAGGTTTCCGGCCACACGTACATCAAATACACCGTTGGAAACCAGGTCTTCACGCGCCGGTTTTAATTCCACAATGCGGGACAATTTGGGATTGTAAGCATCGCTGATATCAATTTCATTGAGCTGGGAAACGAGCCCTTCCCCGGACATATCCGTGACATACAGTTTGCTGCCCACAATTTGCAAACGGTTGGCGATACCCAGTGTATCTATCTGGGCAATGATCGGCATGGTCGGATCAAGGATATCCGCGATAACCACACCCTCTTCAGAGGCGGCGATAAATGCAAAGCGACCTTGCACTTTCACATCGCGCGCATAGCCATTCGGTTTGATGTAGCCGATGTGATAGGGCGCTTTAAATTTGGAAATATCGATAACCTGCACACCGCCATTTCCGTTGGCGACGAAGGCGAGATTATCCTTGCGATCCACACCATACACCTGGATGTAAGGCATATCGATTCGGCCAGTGAGGCGATAAGGCAAACCGAATTGCTCATCACCATTGCTGATGTTAAAAATCAACAATTCACCGTTGGTATTTTCAGGATAAATTTTGCCGTATTCATTGAGTTGATTGCTCAGCTCAGATACAAATCGTCCTGAAGCATCATTTTCAAATTCAGCAGGGACACCTTGTTTTCCTGCAAGGATAATATTGGCATCTGCATGCAACTCACCAATGGTCCCGGCAAAAATTTCACTCGAACGATTTGTTAATGAGGAATAAACAAATACATCGCCACTTTCTGAAGTCTCGGAACCAAGATCGGCGAGGAAAATGCCGGAACAAACCGGGCAACTTCCCTGCGCAGCATTGATGGGATAATCAAGTCCCAGACCCTGCTCAACCATAGTCGGATCAATAGTGGACCAGGCACCTACCATCGCACCCGTGCGTTCACTATCTTTAAATTGCGCTACCGAACCGTAATACACATCCTTGGCAGCAAATTTACTAATCGTATTATCGGCAGGTTTCAGGAAGCGGCGCTCGCTCACCGGCATACCCACTTCGTAATACTGCACGATAGGATCAGGTGATGCCGCATCGGTTTTAACGCGGAATTCTGCTTTTATCCTTTCATTTCTCGCACCGCTACGGCTAATAACTTTGTTATTAACTTTTGCCCAGTAGACGTAGTAGTGATTATCGGGATCACTGACTTGCAAGGACGCGGGTCTCTCAGCGTGAACATCTCTGCGATCAAGCTCTACCTCATATTCCTGGCGTTCCAACTTGCCATTCGTTAATTCTTCTACCGCAACCCATTCGCCTGATTCGGTTTGCGACTCGCGAGTGAATTTTGCCGTTACTTTGCGTCCTGCTTCTGCACCAATATCCCGGATAGAAACTGCTGCAAAAAAAGTCTCGCCAATACTGAGAATATCTTTATTAACCGGCCGCAAGACGCTGAGCTTGGGAACGACAGTGTCATCAATTCGCCCGACATGAACAACCTGGGATTTACCTTGTTGACCTAACACGTCATACGCAATAGCTTGAATCGCAAAACCATCAACATTTTCTGGCGGAGCAATAACCGCGCGATAGATATGGTCCTGTGCGGTAGTGCCTTTAGCAGCAGACTCACTGGTATAGGTTGTATAAACGAGCTTGTCGTTTACCAGGAATGAAACGCGATCTATGCCTTCCGCACCCATGTCATCCAGGGTTTCCACCAGGATTTCAAGATCCTGGCCATCCATTATCACGCTATTGTTATTGGCCGGTTTAATGATGGTTGCTGAGGGCGGTTGATCTGCCACTATGGTGAGTGTTCGGGGTGCCGACAATTCGGAAATATTGCCATCAACATCCGTTGCGCTTGCGCGGAAACTGATGAATTCACCAACATGCCCTGCAGGGACTTGAATATGGAATTGGAAGGGTGCCGTCGAATCGGTAGAGTGCAATTGATAAGTCAGGTTGCTGGCATTCGCACCCTGGCCAAGTGACAGGCTGATTTTACCTATACCACCACCTTCATGATCTTCAGCCGTAACCGCAACAACAATTTCACGTCCGGAAGTAATTTCCTGCAAGTCATCCGACAAAGCAAAGCCACGAGAATCAAGAATTCTGATTGCGGTTACAGCAGGCGGTTGATTGCGTACTAAATTCACCGGGCGAACAGGTGAGGTGGTTTCATTACCCGCGCCATCGCGTGCAGTAGCCACAAATAATAACGACAATGAATCAGGCTGCTGCTCGCCAGTAGCCATGTAATCCGCAATTTTTCCTACCCGCAAATTACCCGCGTAAGGTGGCGCCAACATCAAAGCTTCATCTACTTTGGGGTCACTGCTATCAATTGCACCATTATTATTTTTATCAACAAAGAGTTGGGTTCGCGCTGAAGCAACGCGGACATTATCCCTCACATCCGATAACTTATACGGCAGCATCCGCCCTTCAGCCACGGTTGTGCCAGCGCTGGCCGGCAACTCAATATTAAATTCCGGTTTGGTAGTATCCTTAACAACAGAAACAATGACCGGCGTCGGTGTTTCCACTGAACGCGCCGCTCCGGTCAAACGTTTTTCAGTAACTATGGCCGTTAATTCCAGATTCTTGCCAGCTTGGCCGTAAGGAATCTGCACTAAAAACTCGTAAGGATATGAAGCATCACTAATACTCCGGTCGCCGGTAATCAGATTCGCTACATTCAATACCAGATTATCAATTCCAACATCGTCAACTGCATTCACCTGTACCAACAGGTACTCGCCTTCAGTTGCTGGATCACTGCCATTCACTGGTTTGGCAATAGTCACTGTTGGCGGTAGGTCGCCAACAATTTTAATGTTTATACTTTCAGTCGCGGTGTGCTTATCCAAATCACCGTATGCTGCACCGTAAGAATCGATCGCCTCAACAGATAAGCGAACTACATTGTTGTCATCGTTATTTTTATCAAATGCAGGTAGGTTCACACTGAAATTGTAAGGCCCTTGCTTCAGCTGCTGCTCCATAAACTGAACATCGCCGCGATACGCCACCAAGCGCAATGAATCAATACCCACATCATCGTATGCATGTACATTCACATAGAGCGCTGTATTTTCAACTTGTTTGCTACCGCTTAGTGGTTGAACAAAATCCACGACCGGACGTTGGTCAACACGAACGGGATAACTGACTTCGCGAGTGCGGGTATTGCCCGATGCATCATAAGCTACAATTTTTAGCCAGATGTCCGCGCGCGAATTTTCAGTGAACACAAGACCCGGGAAACGACTGAGAATTTCCGTAAGGCGATCTACATGCACTGGCTGTGAAAACACCGGCGTATCAATGTTGTTTGTCGTTATCGGATCCGCATCCATATCGGGTATTGAATGAATGGTACGAATCGGGTTTGTATAGGTTGGCTGGAAATATTTAGCGTTGGATTCCTTAACCCCATAAGCAGTATAAATTTCCAACTTCGCAATTTTTACGTTGTCATAGGCGCGTACTGCCAACTCAAAATCTGAAAACTCTGTTGGACCATAACCGACAGCCGGTTTCACTACTGCAACTTCAGGATTAATTTCGTCCCTGGCAGCAATAATTTTTATTTCATGGCGGCCTACCGCGTGATCTACGTCTTCTATCTGCGCTGTAAGTACAATTTCTTCATCCGCACGCAACAGCCCTGATGGAACAGAAAATGAAAATTCCTGTTTGATGGCATAAGCACTATCTGATCGCCCGAATTCCTTGGCTATATCGGTTGAATATTTTTCGAAAAATGCTGAGTAAATTGAACTAAATGCACTATTGACAACAGCTGCGCCGCCCGGGTTTCCTTCACTAAGTATGCTTCCGTGAAGCTCAACACCATTGGCAAAAAGCCTGATTTTACTTCTATCCAATTTGCGGTCATCGCTGGCAACCATACCAACTTTAATAAGGAAGGTGCCTGCAACAATTTTTGCGTTATTCGCAGGTGTGGTAATACGAATTTCCGGTGCAACATTCGACAATGGATGAACCAGGAATGTGCGGCGAGTTTGTTGGCCGGTATTATCCTTAACAATAATTTCGTATTCAGTGGTTTCACTCTCGTCGAATAAGATTTCATCCGCTTCATCGGACGTATACTTTAATTCACTCGGGCATTCAGTTAGTAAATTCCGCTCAGGGAAAACCGGGTGAGAAACACCGGTGCGGTCAATGCGATTAATAACATAGCTGGCCAGACCTACATCATCCGTAATCGCAGCAGTAACCCTGAAATGCTCACCCACTCTTACCCAGAATTCACCATAATTAAGGCGACTAGTGTCATTGATAATTTTTTGATAGCGACCGTCGTACTTATAGGATGCAAATTCCTTAAATGCCAATTGTGGGATTTCATTATTAACCACTGGCAGAATTACATCCTGAACCGCCGCGCGGCCAGCCCTGTCTGTTGCAACCGCTTTCAGATTCAACTCGCCTGAACGATAGGTATCTGCAACATCATACATAAAGTCGTATTGGGTCTTGGCAAAGACACCACCGAGTTCGGCATACAGCCCATGGTCATCAAATAATTCAACTTTCTCGAGCCCGAGTGAATTATCAGAAACATTTATCGAAACGGGGATACGTGCGCGGCGCGCAACCTGGTTGCCATCAACGGGTTTGAGAATAGTTAATTTTGGTGCTACATCATCGCTGGCAATTTTTCCGGTCAATAATGCTTGCACAGGTAATAAGCCACGATCATGGGATAACCGATCAGCCGCTACTGCATAGAGTGAATAGGTATCGCCCGCATACGCCTTGGGCATAGAAATATATTCGCTGAATATTGCAGGCAATGACGAAACAACATTCAGCGTACTGACTTGTACAAACTCGGTTGACTCAATAGCAGAAGACTTGTCAGATAAGAATACGGTGGCACGCGCGGCGCCCCTTACTGATTTAGATGTTTCACCGTCAGCATATTTTAATGTACCGGGAATACTTGCCAGCTCAAGTTCAATTTCTTTCAGGAATTGTGGGACATTCGCACCAGAGAAAATGGGCCGCACACTTACATTGGTAACGCCTCGTGGCAACCAATTGTAAAGTTCAAGTTTGCCACTCGTGGATATCAGGTCCGCGCTGTTTATATGAATAGTTTGGGTTTGACCACCGCACACATCAACCGAATGGAATGTTACGTCATAGGATGTGGAAACACCGGTAAATACCACTGCCAGACTCGAGATTTCCGAATCTTGTGAAGCTGCAAACCTGGCTTTACCGTCTTTAAATTCGAGGAAGGTTTTATCATTTAATTTTACATATCCATTAAAACCACTTGCCTCAGGATAATTAAATACAAAACGTCCAACTGACTGCTGGTTATCCGACGCTTCCAATCCTCCTACTAAAGAGCGATCAGACATTTTATTCAAAGAAGTTGCCAATAAACCGGCAGACGCCGGATATTCCGGCGCAACCAAATCATCATTAATTTGTAATTTGTAAAATGCCAATGCACCCGCTAATGGATCTGCATCGGGATTGCGTGAGAGCAGGGAAACTGACGGTTTTTGATCCGGATTTATTTTAATGTTTTGCGATAAAGTTGCTTTGTTGCCGCTGCTATCTGTAGCTTCGACCAGGATGGTAAATTCTGTACCACCCTCAGGTAATGGATAGTAAGGTGCTGTAGCGATATTAATCCAGTCATGCTGATTGATGCTAACTGACGCTCTATTCACACCCGTTTGATTGATGAGCGTTCGTTTAGTTGTATCGATTACGGAAACACTATATGAGCTCAAGTTCACGTTATCAACAATCGATAAATCAAGGTTAACCGTTTGCCGATCAAACAAGTTCGCAGCCGGGCTCTTCAATTGGATCTTGGGTAATTCATCATCCTTTTTGATATATAACTCAATAGGTAATGAATCACCATAATTGATGCCATTATCGGCAGCGCGCGCTTTCAGTTGGAGAGTTTTACCTGCATAGGCATTGAATTCGAGCGGAATTGTCACTCGACCTTTGTAATCCTTAAAGTGACGTGTTGCAGCGACAATGGACCCTAAAGTGCCGGGGTTGGATACACGAATTTCTTCCGTGCGATCAACTCCAGCCAGGGGGCCTGCAAGTTTTGATTCTTTGCCTTCACTATCAATAGCAATTGCGGCTACATTATTTACGAATTTATCGTCTGAAGCCGTCCCCACCAGGGTGAAACTTTCGCCAGGATATAATTCCAGTTTTTGTGCAGGGGCACTAATCAGGACATCGGGCGCAGTAGTATCATCAGAGATTTGGATATCCAAATCTTTTATAGTTGCATGACCAACACTGTCTATCGCTTTGACAGAAATTTTTGTTGGGTTTGTCGGAATGCGTAGAATCGCACTGAAATAACCACCACTCCCAATAACATTACGCAGCTTTTCGTTTTCATAAGTCATTTCTTCGGTTGAACCAACCAGAAAAATAACTTTCTTCAATTCACGATCATCAGTCACTAACGCGTTAATCGCTACGCTTTCACCTTCGATAAAGCGCGTACCTTCTGCGGGGTGGCGAATGCTGATCGTTGGATATTCATCGCTACTGGTGTTATAGATCCAGGGTTTGCTGGATCTGTTCCCATAAATGTCTTTAGCCTCCAGCGTAAGCGTAATTTCTTTTACGCCCGTTGGGACTGTATAACTGAATGATCCTGTCTCTATTTTTCCAGTCAGGCTTGAACGGGTTCCGATAACCCTGGAACCTTCCTTTAAACTCACTTCAGTGACAATACTTTCATCTGTTGCTCGCCACTGAACATTTACCGTTTCATTCGCATACAGGATGCTTCCCGGGGCGGGGCTTGAAATAGCGGCTACTGGTGCCAATGTGTCTTGTAAAATTTGTACTTCTTCGGTTTTAAAATGCTCCTGATCAGATATATCAGTGGCGACAACCTCAACGGTTAATTTCTGGTTTTGATTCGCGATGGATAGGGCAGCCAAATCCAGAGTATCGATAACCTGAACATGAGCCATTGGTTTTAGGTCGGTGCCAGAAAAACTTCTTGACGCTAAAACCGTAGAACCGATTTTGTATTTAACATTCAGTTTTACTACCGCTTTGTCATCCCTTGCCAGAATCGTGGTGGTGACTTTGTCTTTCGCAAAATAACTGGTTTGATTAAAAGTGATCCCGGTCACTTCAGGTTTAGCGTCATCAATAACAGCAAGATAAGCGTCAACTTTGGAACTATTGCCAGCTTCATCAAATACAGTTGCGGTTACCAAATAGGGATCAAACGGCGCGCCATCATCTCGCTTTTTGGGCGAAACCATTAGCGCCAATGTAGAGTAGGCATTGATTGCACCAGGTATTTCCTGCAGTGGAATATCGGCCTGGGTTAATAGATCTGCATCACTCCCGGTTAAGGTAAATTGATTGCCCTGTTTTTTTATCCCGCGAATTTCAAAGCGACTCGCACGCACGTTATCGTAACCGGTAATTTTGAAAACAAACTGACTGTTCTCTATAAGATCTGCTTTGTCTTTACCAGCATGGGTTCCGGAAAAAGAAGGGGAGGCCAGATTCACAACTGGAGGATCGACATCAAATCCAAGTGTTACGTTGACCTTATTACTGCCTGTTTGTGCTCCGACAGTATCAGTTGCAATCGCATGGATACTTAATGCCTGTTCTGTTTTTATGTCTTTGTTTGTTGCATATTCAAACGCAAAAGGCGCGGTTTTATCCGAGCCTACCAATTGGTCATTAACAAAAAAATCTACTCGCACAACACCGAGGTCATCCGTTGCATTAGCTCGTATAGGAATTGGCAAACCAGCAACAAAGGATGCGCCTTCAGTGGGGTTTGATAAGGTGACACCCGGAGCCTGATCACCTTTCACCGTTACCTTGGTGTATTCAGAAAAAGCGACTTCCTGATGAAAATCGATTACTTTCGCGCGGAACCTTATGGTGTCGCCTAACTGGCTGGCTTGCGGCTTATATTTAAAACTTACCGTGCGTACAACAGGTACAAGGCTATTTAATTCAAAGGCCTCTTCTTCAATAGTTTGGCTTTGTACAAGTTTTTCATTGCTATAAAGTTCGATTCTAGTTCCCAGCGGCAGGGTATCATCCGTAACTTCTACACTGACTGTAGTGTCTTGTCCTACTGTCAGCGTTGTTCCTTGAACTGGCTGAACAATACGTGCCGTAGGCGATGTGTTCTGGATAACACGAATAAGTTTTGCCGGTGCATCAGCTACTGCCTTATTGGCTCCATGAATACGCGCAGAAACAGATATGCTGGTTTCTTTTGTGGATATAGACGGTAAATTGGTCTGTACGCGCCACAACTCGAACAATTCTTTCTCGTCTTCCGAGCCGGCAACTTTTCTGATTTCAAGCATTGGGAAACTGGCTTCGCCAACCTTGTTGCCATCAAAGAAAAATTCAACATGGGATATGCCGCTGGCCGATAAAACATCAGGGAAACGGCCAAGTGAGGTGGAAATTTGCATGGTAGCGCGCGATCGCTCAACACTGCGTTGACCGTCGGTAGGCAATTCAAATTTATAACCGGGGACAGAAAGCCGTTGCTGAGCAACAACTTGCACCTGATAGCCAGGAGAAATTTGTTGCTGGCCTACCGTATCCACTGCAACGGCATTGATATTTAATATTTTCCCCTGCTGCGCCTCGGATATTGGCATCACCAATTCAAAAGGTGCACGCTTCTTACTGCTGATCTGAACACCATCAAGAAGGAATTTAACTTCTGCAATACCGACATCGTCAGCAACAACAGCTTTTAACACCAATTCTTGTGCAGGTTGAACAGTCTTGGGTAAATCCATACTGATTACTGGTGATGCATCCTTTGCAATCACAGCGAGATCCGATTTGATACCGGGTAATTCTTTTAATGAAACACTAATGTAGGCGGGATTAGCTGCGCTAATAATTGCTGTTGCCTTGATTTCGCCAAGCCGATTTTTTTCCAACACCGCGTTATAAGGTGCATTAATAGTAACGATTGGCGTCCAGTTTGAAGATATTTGAGCGCGCGTCCCATCACTAAAAATACCTTCCAGTTCCGGTAGCGCAAAAAAGGCATTCAGTTGGTCAAGCTGGAACGCATCACCCGATGTAATTCCTTTAAATACAATCCCGGTGAGATTTTTATTGAAATCAACTTCTACTGGAACAACTACTGGTGTCAAACCAGGATAAGTGACCGTAATAGTCACTGGGGTTCCCGCGGTTTCTTTCATGGCGTATACAACACCGCCAGCAGTAACCCCTACGATATCAGGGTGGGACGATACATAACTAATACCATTACCCGCGCCGGATAAATCAACAACACCACGAAATTGAAAATCTACCGCCGGCTTAAGCACAGGGGTTTGCAAGGTGTTGTTAATAACGATTTTGTTATTTGAGAGAATTAATGCCTTTGCCTGTTCTTCGATGCTATCGCCAGTGAATGCGACTTTTGACAGGGTCGATTGGTTACCGGAAGCATCCACTACAAACGCATCAACTAAAACAACAACGTCTTGCGCAATAGCATCATTTGATAACCCTGCAACTACCGGCAGGGATAGGGTAAACGTGTCCTGATTATCTTGTTCGGGGTATACACGGGTTATCCGATCCGTTTTTGCAAAGGTATTTTTTTTCGCTTCTGCAATTACACCACCAGCTTTACGGATATCAGAGGCTCTTAAACCGATAACATTGAAACCAACATATTGCACATCGGTTTCATCGGTAGCTGTCAATGCAACATTCAACAGCTGTTGCCCCTCTGTACCAGGGGTCACAGATACCGCTCTAAACTGAATTGATGGGGCCTGGTCATCATAGCTAAAACTCTCGCTATGATTTCTTACTTCCCCTGTCGTACTAACAACTTTAACAACCGGCGTCAGCGTACCGGAACCGCCCAGGGAAAAATCAAATAAGCAGGAATCAGGGAGGGATGCATCGCGGCGAGCATCAGCTACGGAATAGGATTTCAATCCTGCCGATGAGCCGATTTCTACCGTCGCAACAGAAGAACAGTTATTAACAGCGGCGGTAAAAGCAGCTTCTATGGGATCGGAACTCGCCACCTTACCTATGGGAGCAGAAGTTCGGATATCAATTTGAGCCTGCGCTGTGGCGAACGCAAATAGCGCTAAAAAAACGATAAAACACTGACAAAATGTCATTTTTTTAAGCAAAGTGCCTGGTTTGCGCATCCTTAATCCCACGTTCTTTATAATTAATTATTACAGCGGGTAAACGGAATATTCCCGTCCATCCCTAACTCAGAAATAACATTCAAGAAAATCATGAAACAAAATAACTATCACGCCGGTTTTTTTAATAGAAAAAACCAATATGTTTGTTATCTGAAACTGGATCAGAAATCCATGATAGGGTTCGCAATCAACATCCTATTAATCACCCATTGAGTGGAGACGAGGGCGGGGATATCCGAAAAGGTAAAACAACCAAATAGCATTTTTCACGCCAATTCTAAATAGGCTAATAATTAGCGTCAAGTATAAAATCTAACCAAAAACAAGTAGTAAGATCGAAATCCTACCTTTTACTTTACAAATGTTAATAAAATGTTACGTGCCAGTCGGCATTCAGAAAACATTATCACAAATAAAATCAGGTTTTATATGCGGAAAATTTTATTTTGCTGGGAGCTCGGTGAAGACTATGGCCATCTGGGAAAAATGCTTGCACTGGCCCAGGAATTTGTTGATGAGCCGGTACAGTTCTATATCGTAGCTAAAGATTTGTCCGCCGCTAGCAAAATTGATTGGCCCTCCCACGTAAAATTTATCCAGGCGCCAATCTGGCTGAGAAGCAATCCGCTGGCACTTAAAGCTGCATCATTTGCAGAAATACTACTCTACAAAGGTTACGATTCTTACCGGCATTTGAAGATATTAACCGACGCTTGGTCGGCTATTTTCGAGGGTATCTCACCGGATATTATTTTATTTGATTACTCCCCAACGGCATTGCTTGCAGCATCAAACCTGAAAGTACCCAAAATAATCGCCAGCAATCCTTATCTGACCCCCGCCCCGGGTACATCAACAATCAACCTCATCCCCGGTGCTTACTTTGATGAATCCAAAGCTACTGAAATTCATCAGTGGGTAATTAAAGTCATTAATTCCGTCAGGCAAGATTACGATGCTGCACCAATAACAGCTATTGGCGATCTTTTTATAGCAGATGCAACTTTTCTCTCAGGTTTTAGTGAAACCGACTATTTCAATGTGTATCGGTCAGATGCCGTTTATTGCGGCTCAGCATTGGCAGCATCAATTGGCACCCAGGAGCCACAATGGAAACCTGGATTATCGAAAAAGAGCTTAGCCTATTTAAAACATCGCGACCCACGCTCTAGCGCAATCCTAAAGATCCTTGCCACCATGCAAGCACGAACCCTTTGTTTTTATTCAGAGAGTAAACCGGAAGATATTAAGGAATTTTCTGATTCTTCACTTGTGGTAAGTAATCTTCCGTTTAATCTCACAAAGGCCTATAACGAAGCAACAGTTATCATTTGCCATGGTGGTCAGGGAGTTATTAATGAGGCGTTAAGTCGCGGAATACCATTGATTTTGGTACCAACACAAGCTGAACAATTTTTTATTGCAGACAAAATAAAAGAGATGGGAATTGGTATCGTTATTAACAAAGATGATTCCCCTGCGGAAATGGAAAATAAAATATCCAATTTATTTTCCAATCCACACATTTACGAGAAGGCAAAATACCTTGCTGAAACCCAACTTACGATAAATGCTCACTCAATCCGCAAGGAAATGGCCAACAGGATTCGATCCTTCATTTTTTAAAATGAATTACGCTAAATGCAATTCAATATTTTCCTTACGACGATCATCTTTCAGTTTTACAATATACCGATCTTGAACTATAGAAATATCATGCCTTGGTTGCCTGTCTCGATCTGGGATCAGTTAAGACAACAGGCAACCAAGATATGAAATTATTTATTCGACCGTCACACTCTTCGCCAAATTCCGCGGTTGGTCAACATCCGTTCCCTTAATAATCGCCACATAATAACTCAATAACTGTAATGGCAATGTGTAGAGAATAGGAGCCAACCAGGGGTGGATATGCGGTACGTTGATTACACGCATAGTTGCATCTGATTCAAATTTTGCATCTTCATCGGCAAACACATACAAGATGCCGCCGCGTGCGCGAACTTCTTCGACGTTGGATTTTAATTTTTCCAGCAGGTCGTTATTCGGCGCAACTACGATGATGGGCATTTCTGCATCTATCAACGCGAGTGGACCGTGTTTCAATTCACCTGCTGCATAGGCCTCGGCGTGGATGTAGGAAATTTCTTTTAATTTCAGTGCGCCTTCCATTGCGATCGGGTATTGATCGCCGCGACCTAAAAATAATGCGTGGTGTTTATCGGCGAACTCTTCTGCTAACGCTTCGATTTTTGGAGCGAGCGATAAAGATTCTTCCAGTTTTGCAGGAAGGTTTTTTAACGCGGCCACCATGTCTTTTTGTTGCTCAGCACTCAAGCCGTTGTATTTGCCGATGGCCAATACCAACATCGCCAAACCTACCAGTTGCGTAGTAAAGGCTTTGGTGGAGGCCACACCGATTTCAGCGCCAGCGCGGGTCATAAAGGCGAGATCTGATTCGCGCACCAATGATGATCCGGCAACGTTGCAAATAGAAAGACTGCCCAAATAGCCGAGTTCTTTTGCCAGGCGCAATGCAGCGAGTGTGTCGGCGGTTTCGCCGGATTGGCTGATAGTAACCACCATGCTGTTGGGTTGCACAAAGGATTTGCGGTAGCGGAATTCGCTGGCAATTTCCACGTTGCAGGAAATTCCGGAAAAAGTTTCCAACCAGTAGCGTGCAACCATTGCAGAGTGATAGCTGGTGCCGCAGGCGACTATCTGGATGTGTTTTACTTTTTTGAATAATTCCGCCGCACCATTGCCGAAGGTTTCATCCATTACTGATTCATTACTCAAGCGGCCTTCGAGGGTATTCATCACCGCGTTTGGCTGTTCATAAATTTCCTTGAGCATAAAGTGGCGGTATTTACCTTTATCACCAGCGTCATAACTTGCGGTAGATTCGTGGATCTGACGCTCGACGGCCTGGCCATCTTTATCAAAAATTTTAATGGTTTGACGGGTAATTTCCGCTACGTCGCCTTCTTCTAAAAAGATAAAACGGCGTGTCACCGGCAAGAGTGCAAGCTGATCTGAAGCGATAAAGTTTTCACCAATACCTAAACCGATAACGAGCGGGCTACCGGAACGTGCAACAACCAGGCGGCTTGCATCGTTTTTATCCATCAATACTGTGCCGTAGGCACCGTGTAATTGTTTTACGGATTTTTGTACCGCGCTTAACAGGCTATCGGTTTTTTTTAATTCTTTTTGCACCAGGTGCGCGATAACTTCGGTGTCGGTATCCGAGGTAAATACGTAGCCTTCTTCCTGCAATAAATTGCGCAGGGAGGTGTGGTTTTCAATAATGCCGTTGTGCACGACGGCGATATGTTCTTTGGATACATGCGGATGCGCGTTGCGTTCGCTCGGTTCGCCGTGGGTGGCCCAGCGGGTGTGCGCGATGCCGGTGCCGCCGGGAGTAGGGGTGCTGTGCACGGCGTCGGATAATTCTTTAACTTTTCCCAAACGGCGCACGCGTTGCAATTCACCGCTGCTGTTTACCACTGCCACACCGGCAGAGTCATAACCGCGATATTCGAGGCGACGCAATCCTTCCACCAGAATATCCACCACATCACGTTGCGCTACTGCGCCGACAATTCCACACATAATTAACTCCTTGAGCTTTAGTAGTTGTAAAAATATTTTGTTTTTTTAACCCCTCCCTAACCCTCCCCTTTGCAAGGGGAGGGAATTAAAGCTCCTCCCCCTGACAAGGGGGAGGTTGGGTGGGGTATGCTCCTCTCCCATTTTTAAGGTGAGGCTGGGAGGGGGTCTAGCCGAGAATCACTTGCACACCTTGTTGTTCAATTTTCTGTCGATCTTTTTCCGTGAGTCCGTCATCCGTCACCAACACTTTGATCGCCGACCAAGGCAATTCCAGGTTGTGGATTTTGCGCCCGATCTTGTCGGACTCGGCCATCACAATCACTTCGCGCGCAACCTCGGCCATCACCCGGCTGAGGCTGTAGAGCTCGTTGAAGGTGGTAGTGCCGCGCTCCAGGTCCAGGCCATCGGCGCCGATAAAAAACTGGTCAAAGTTATAGGAGCGCAATATCTGCTCGGCGAGCTGGCCCTGGAAACCTTCGGATTTTGGATCCCAGGTGCCGCCGGTCATCAAAATCGTGGGTTCGTTTTCCAACTCGCGCAGGGCATTGGCGATGCTGAGGGAATTGGTCATTACCACTAGCCCCTGCTTGTGGGATAACTCCGGCAGCAGGGCAGCGGTGGTGGAGCTGCCGCTGTCGAGGATGATGCGGTTGTGGTCACGGATCAGTTGGGCGGCTGCCTTGGCGATGGTTTGCTTACGAACTGAAACTTTTTCGACTGGATCGGTCATCAACTCCTGGGGAACAGGAACAGCGCCACCATAGCGACGCAGCAGTAACCCATTGGATTCCAATGCGGCCAGATCCTTGCGGATAGTGACTTCCGAGGTGGAAAATTGTTCAGCCAATGCTTCCACACTGACTTCGCCACTCTCATTCAAAAGGTCAATTATGGCGCGACGGCGCTGCTGGGTATTACGTTTGGTCATGTGATCTTACTTAAAAAGTTTCGATTTGAAAGTTATTGTAGTATTTCGAAACTTTTAAGCAAGTTTTATTTTTCTTGCCCATCCCTGGATGACATCATTCTTTCCTGAACACTTACCTGAAAAACAGCCGCGCCAGGGGCATGCTGATTTGCCCAAAATCCCAAAAGCGTTCCACATTGGAATTAATCATCACCACTACCGCCATCTGCTGCTCCGGGATAACCATCAACCAGCATTGGGAACCGCGTGAAACTCCGCCGTGGTTGGCGTTATGGACTTTCCCCACTGCATCTTCATAGTTTGCCCAGCGCCAGCCCAAGGCATAGTTTTGCTCGTTGACGCTGCCATCCACCAGCGTCTGTGGCTGCCAAAACAGGGTGCGGGTTGCGGGCGTTATAAAGCTATCATCCAGCCAGGCGGAGCCCAGTTTTACCAGGTCGGAGGGTGTGGATACGAGCCCTCCACCGGCCAGCCGATGGCTTAAATCCACGGTTTGCCAACGGCGGAAGGCGGGATATTTCCCATCCTTATTCCAGTAAAACCCGGCCAGCGAATTCTGTGCAGGCAGTTCGTATTCTGCCCCTGTTGCATCCATCGCCAGGGGCGTGAGGATTTGCTTGCGCAAGCTATTGAGGAAGCTGTCACCGGCTACCGCTTCCAGCACGACACTCTGCAACACCGTATTAAAACTGGTGTAGTGAAATTGGCTGCCCGGTGCAAATAACAGCGCCGTATCGTCAAATACTTCCAGGGATTCGCTGACCGAGGTGTAGCGTTTATCCAGCTTGAACAAATAATAGATGCCCCAAGGATCTCCATAGTTGTCCAGGTAGTCGGGTAGGCCGCTGGTGTGTGATGCCAACTGCCGGGGCGTAATATTTTTCCATTCCGGATTAGGCAAGTCGGGGTAGTAATTTGAGATGGGTCGATCCAGGTCTATTTTTCCCTCCTGGACCATTTTGGCGAGCAAGGTTGCGGTGACCGCTTTGGAGCTGCTGCCAATACGGAATCGGGTTGCCGTGGTGGCGGGGATTTGTTTTTCGATATTTGCCCAACCCACTGCACCCGCCCAGACAATATTTCCATCCAGCGCCACTGCGGCAGAAATTGCCGGTGCATGAATTGTTGCACGGTGCTGGGCAAGTAATTCCAATGCCGCAACAGATTGGGGATGTGCTGCAAAAGACGTTGTGTGTGGATACTGATCAGGCGCTTTTATATCCGTCGGGAACCACATAGGTACCTTGCCTTCGTAGGCCAGGAACTGATAAATCGGTAACGCCAGCCAGATAAATGCCAGTGCAAATATCAGCAAGCCAATTTTTTTGTAGGGAATCTTATGCATTGTTTTTCACCATCGCGAATTAATCAAACGCGCACTCTGGTGAAAAATAGAAAAGCTGGCTTCGCAAAATCAAAGAAAGCTGATCAATTTTAAAAATGATCAGCAGTATTGAAGAATATTTAATCAGGTTTTTGTTGTGTTGATCGATAGGCGGTCGGTGTAGTGCCAACAAGATCTTTAAACGCACGATTAAAGGAAGCAATAGAACCGTAACCCACATCCAGCGCAATCGTGAGCACAGGTAAAGAGGATTCAACCAGGCGTTTGCGTGCAACCTCGATGCGATAGTGATTCAGAAATACATTGAAGTTGGTATAGCCCATGGATTGATTAATCAGTTTGCGCAGATGATGTTCCGGGCACTCCAGTTGCTCCGCCAATTTGCTGATGGAGAGATCCGCTTGCAGATAGCCCGCGTTTGCAATAAACGTTTGTAACTTTATCGAGAGCGCATTTTCTTGCGGGATCAAGCGCGAATAGCGCGGAGCCTCCGCCAAGGTTGTAACAGCGGTCGCAGCCGGAGCTGCAATCGATCTTGTCGATAGCGCGTGGAAAAATAACAACACCGCCGTAACGCTGGTCCCCATTAAACAGATGGATGCGTTTACCAACATAAAAATCTGGTGACGGTTTAAGCGCGTATTACTTAACTCGACCACATCCAACATCAGGAAAAATAAACCCACTAGCAATACAAACCAGAAACGTGCAATTCGCCGCTGTTCTACCAAATCATGGCGCCAGGTTGCGATCACACTCACGAGTAAATGCACGATAAATAAAAGCGCGATGACGTGGCTTGCCATCTGCAATTGCCCACCGCCGCCCCTGATTAAAAAAACATAAATATAAAACAACCCGAGCAGCGTCAGTGACGATTTACCCCACAATGGCCAACGTGCCATATCAAAGCCATCATCAAATAATTGTTTTCCGTACAACCATAAAAATACCGGCATGCTATGGGTGAACATTAACAAGAAACTGCGAGTAAAACCTTGGGGGCGGGGGGAGTAGGGTGCGGTTAACAATAGATAGGCAGCAACGCCAATCACTAACATCAGTGGAATTATTTGCGCACGCCATGTGGATTGTTTGTTAAAGGGTTTGTGGAGCAAATAGGCAATCAGGAGGAATAGTTGCCCGATACAGGCGTAGCGGATGAAAAAATCAACACTGGAAATAACACTGGTTTCTATCACATCGACCCTGACTGGAAAATTAGAAAAGCGGGCGATGATTATGCGGGGAATTGGAGGGCATTAACATGCCCTCCGTAAGTAGCGGTTACATTTATCAATTCACAAACTTCGACAACAACCGCACATAGGTGGATTGATAGCCGCAGGAGTTTTCCGTCACGCTCCAGGAGTTGATCGGCCAACTGGTGTTGAAATCTTTGTAGGCTTTTTGCGCAGGCTGCCCTTTGGGTGGAGTCGGGGCCGCACCGCCGCAACGGGAATCATTGGGGCTGGTATTACAGAAACCATCCCAGTCGTAACCCGGGTTGGGGCCACCCACCAGGAACCCGGGCGCTGGACCATCTGTTGTTGGCCCGACTCTGTCCCACTTGGAACTGCCATCACCAAACCAGGTGTGATAGAACTCATTGACTGAACTGTGCACACCCAGGCTGTACATGTTGGACAAGTAGACCATGCCTTGCGGGTTTACCCCGTGGAGGTAATTGACGTAGGTGAGAGCATAGTTTTTCGCCGCTGTCACATCAGTGCCTGCAATGTTGAACTCAACCAAATCCATAAACATGCTGCCCTTACCCGACTTGGTACTGTTGCTGCCCCAGCCGTACCAGTTGATATAAGCGAAATAGGGGTCGCGCTTGCTGGTCATGGCATTCCAGTTTTCACCGTTGTTCATATCATTTTTAAACCAGGTATTGATCTCGCTCGCCACCGTGGATGTAACCCCAGGCAAGCTGGCGTAATAGAGCAGGCTGGTGTTTTCCATTTCGCGGAAGGAATCCGAAAAGGTTTTTAAATCGGAATTTACATAATCCGTTTCGATATGGGTTTTATAGGCTGAGCCACCATTGGCCGCAAACAGGTAGATTGCTGCCATACGTTTTTTAACTGCGCGCGCCTTGGCGTCGGGGACGGCAGGATTAACGCCCCAGTCCAGGGGTTCCTGTTGTCCGGCGCCCAAATCACGACTGCCTGGTTGCCTACTTTCATCGTTATTGAAGAAATACACATTGGGGTTGGCAACCGCCCAACTCCAGGCATTTTCCGCGCGGGCATTCAAATCGCTGGCATAAGAGCCCCAAGTCGGCACATCCGCAAATACCTTGCTTGCAAATGCGAAGGCAGCGGCGGTTGACATGGTTGCGTTGGTACTGGCGGAACCGTAATAACTGGCGCCGGTTGCAGCTGATGGTGGGCTTGCGCTGGCCAAACCAACAATACTTAGCACTGAATTATTGCCCGTGGCGTCCTGCATTTTCTTCAACCAATCCACACCCCATTTCACTTCATCGAGGATATCGGGAACGCCGTTACCGGATTCAGGGATATTGAAATCGTCGGTCCAAGCGGCAGGATTTTCGATATAGGCATGCAGCAGGGTGATGACATAGTCCGCCGCCCAGGTGGTGTACTTGTTGTAATCGCCCGCATCGTACCAACCGCCCGACAGATCTTTTGCCGTGGCTGCATTGGCTTTAGCGCTATACAAGCGTGCCGCTTTATCCTGGTCGGCACCTACGTGGCTGGCGCCATCCACCCAAGCTTCGTCGGCATAGGGCAATTCTTTGGCAAAGCCCGCACGCTGGTAAAAAAAGGTGCGCATAGCTTGTTTCAACACAGGTTTGTAAACATCGCTCGCGATTTTAAAACCGGGCGAGCGCAGATTCTGGGTTTTATCGACTACGGCGTAGGTACCGGGAGTGGTAATGCTGGAGAAATCAAACCACCAGACTTTGTCACCAGAGGATGTATCCGTTGCACCCGAATTCCAGGCGACAGCGGCGGCGGTGAGCACTGTCTCGCCGGTAGCTATATTGACCAGGCTGAGGTTGGTACTCGGAGTAAAGCTCTTATCCGCATCGTAACCGGTTTGCGGATCGCGGATTACCGCGATTTTTTGTGCATCGGGCAGGTAGCCAAACTGGTCTACCACGATAAAGCCCGTGATGCTGGCGGATACACCGGTACTTGAAGCTGATGCCACAGACGAACTGCTGGCAGGAGCTGACGATGACGGGGGAGCAACCGATGACGACGCAGGTGCTACTGAAGATGAAGCAGGGGCCTGGCTCGAGCTGCTTGCATCAATACTTGAAGATGACGATAGGGGATCAGCCGACGAAGATGCCGGTGCTACCGAAGATGATGCGGGGGTTTTGCTTGAACTGGCTATTGGTGCTGAGCTGGGTTTTACATTGCTCGATCCGCCACCTCCGCCACCGCACGCTGTTAATAATCCACCCATTGCCAATGCCAGGAGTAACTTGGACGTGTTCATAAATCGCTCGTTATTAATTATCTTATTTAACCTACGATACTAACCTGTCGCTTAATTTCATACACGCTTTTCTTATTGCTTTTTTAGAACTTTACTTTTATCGCCTGTCGACAAGCATCGATTTCGCTAATAAAAAAGGAACCTTTCGGTTCCTTTTTGGATTTCTTGTTTAGCGGATTTCTTAATGCTTTTTTGTTGGGCGCTCCCAACCCTGGATATTGCGTTGTTTACTGCGCGCTATCGCCAGCTCCGCCGCTTCTACATCTTTAGTGATAATTGAACCCGCACCCACGGTTGCGCCCGCGCCAATTTTTACCGGCGCAACCAGCGCCGAGTTGGAGCCGATAAACGCGTTATCGCCAATTTCAGTTTTGAATTTATTCACACCGTCGTAATTACAGGTGATAGTACCCGCACCCACATTCACTTTGCTGCCAATGCTGGCATCGCCGATGTAACTCAAGTGATTGACTTTACTGCCCTTGGCGATAACTGCTTTTTTGGTTTCCACAAAGTTGCCGATTTTTACATCCTCAGCAAGATGAGTACCCGGGCGCAAACGCGCGTAAGGGCCAATATCGCAGTGATCGGCGAGCACAGAATCTTCAATATGGCTGAAGGCTTTGATGTGCGTGTTGTTGCCGATTTTGCTATTGATGATGATGCTGTTGGGCTCAATTACTACGCCATCACCCAAGACAACATCGCCTTCAAATACGCAATTCACATCGATAACCACATCGCGTCCGGCAATTAAATTTCCACGGATATCAATGCGCGCCGGATCGAGCAAGGTCACACCGGCAACCATCAATTCATTGGCTTTTTGTTGTTGATAAAAACGCTCCAGCGCCGCCTGTTGCTGGCGATTGTTGATGCCTTCAACTTCTTCAACCGCATCGGGTTGTTCAACATGGATCGCCACACCATCGGCTTTGGCCATGGCGACAATATCGGTGAGATAAAACTCGCCTTGCGCATTATTGTTTTTTAATTGGGGCAACCATTTTTGCAAATGCACAGCTTTTACCGCCATGATACCGGTATTAATTTCGGTGATTTTTTTCTGCTCGCCGGTTGCATCCTTGTGTTCCACAATGGCAACTACTGCATTGGCCGCATCGCGCACTATACGGCCATAACCGGTCGGGTCCTGCATATTGACGGTGAGCAGACCCATTTGTTGTCCATTCACACCGGCAATTAATTTTTGCAGGGTTTCCGCGCGAGTGAGCGGCACATCACCGTAGAGAATTAATACGGTTGCGTCATTGCGTACTTCTGGCAGCGCCTGTTGCACTGCGTGGCCGGTTCCCAATTGTTCTGCTTGCAAGACAAATTTCACGTCCGGTGCAGCCATTTTTTCCTGCACCTTTTCAGCGCCGTGGCCGACGATAATCAGGATCTGCTCGCCACCTACACTGCGCGCAGTATCCACAACATGTTGCACCAGCGCTTTACCGCCTACAGGGTGTAGGACTTTGGGTAGATCGGAACGCATACGGGTGCCTTTACCGGCGGCGAGAACGAGGATATCGAGCATGTTGATTCCTTTTTCGATGAACCATGGGGTTGAAGGTGTTAATGCATTTTAGCGGATAATACCATGCACATCTTAAAGTGATATTTCAATGGTCTTTGTCCGCCTGGTTTAATTCAGTATGGAAAATTTAAATGATGGTTAGAATTGCATAGCTGTTCTGATTTTGCTGCCATCATAATAATAGAAATCCTGCTTTACCGCGTCGTTCAGGATAATCGAGTAACCCGAGATCTTTTTACTTTTGCCAATTGAATTAATCTTTATGGATGTATCACCCCGGTTTTCAATTATGGGATTTTCAAAGCGCCTTTCATTTGCAGACAGAAGAAAAAAGCCATAGTGATTTGGCGTCATACTGAAGTGGATTTCCTCTTTATTTATAGAGGATTCTATTTTTGTAGAATCATCCAGATTCAGGTAACTCAAGGCGACAATTTGCGGCGATTTACCAAAATGATATTCAATAGCTTCCTGCAGCGAGCTATGGGTAAAAAGATAAGCACTTTTGTATCCAAACGGAATATTGGCAAAATAGATTTTTGTTTTCTTATCTATTTGGTTTTCTTTAATTTGTTGCAGGAATTCCGCATTTAGCGCGGATTGTTTTTTCCATATGTTGGACAGCCTGACATCTTCAACGGCATAGAAAAGCAGTAGTAAAACACTTAAAGACAGCAAGGTATTTTTCTTGTTACTTTCGATCAAAGCGGCAACCAGGACGGCAATACCAAAGCTGGGAATATATAAATACCATCTGTGTGGATATCCACCTGAAATGGGTAGCAGGGTTATAACTATCCATATTAATCCAGCCCACACCCAAAACGGTTTATGACACACCAACGGCGTCCGGTACAAAATCATAAAAAAAACGCCCATCAACACAAGCCCAATAATTGCTGCCACCGAAAAGAACAGGACTGGGCTTTTTATCATCCACTCTTGTGCAAGATAGAGGTCAAAGGGATAACCAAGGGCAAAGAACCAATTTAAATAATTACTCACCAGGTGAAGGGCAGAATAATTTGTGTAGACGTCCACCGAGCTTGTTATATCACTCCACATGTATAAACGGAGAATGATGTAACCAAGCGTTACTACAAAGAAAGGCGATAACTTTATTGCCACTTTGAGCAGCGAATTCAGATCCTTTTTATCCTGGTTGTAAAATACGATCATTAGCATCATCAGGGGCAGGCTTACCGACATTTCCTTTGATAAGAGTGCGGCTATAAAACCCATACCCGAACCGATATAGTGGATTGCACTAATGTTTGTTTTCCATGTTGCAGCTAAGGTTAATACACCAAAATAAAAAACGGCTGCGATTAAATCAGTCCTTCCCAAAATAAAATGGATGCTGGTGATATGAATTGGATGAAGTGCAAATATTGCTGTGCCTAACACAGTAGCCAATTTTGAAAATTGCAGTCGATTAAATATCTGGTAAATAAAAAATGTGGTTAATAGATGCAGAAATAAATTTGTTATTTTGAAGGGTATAGCGGTATCACCCATAAGATGGTTTAACCACAACGAAAATCGCACTAACGGCCTGTATTCGCGACCATATGGCTCGGTAAATACAACCAATGCTTCATTGAGGTTATTGAACTGGGTGTTTCGCAATAGATGGACGTAATCGTCGGATGAAAAGGAGGGTGTAATACCCGCGTAAAGCGCTATTACCGTCAACAATGCTAATACACAAAAATGTATATCAACTCCAAACCTCTTCAACTTGATGTCCTCCGATTAATCTGTACCCATCAACAAATTGCGCAATAAAAAAGGCGACTCAAGGTCGCCTTTTTTATTGCATCAACAATAGCAGTTACGCTTACTTGTTCGCTTTTTTCTTGATAGCTTGCAAGGTACGCAATTGGGCAGCAGCTTCTGCCAATTGGGCGGCGGCGCGTTGGAAATCAATCTCATTGGATTGTTCCGACAGTTGTTGTTGTGCCAATTGCTGTGCTTCCAACGCTGCAGCTTCATCCATATCGTCGGCGCGCAGGGCAGTATCTGCCAGCACGGTCACATGGTAAGGCTGAACTTCAAGATAGCCACCGGAAACGAAGAAAATTTCCTCAGCACCACCTTGTTTGATAAGACGCACAGGACCAGGCTTGATACCTGTCAGCAATGGGGCGTGACCGTAGGCAATACCTACTTCACCCAGGCTACCGGTAGTGATTACCATCTCTACCAGGCCGGAGAAAATTTCACGCTCAGCGCTGACGATATCGCATTGAACAGTCATGGCCATATTCTTGTCTCTTGGTTAGAGTCAATCAGCAAACTAACCCCGCGCAAGCGCGGGGTTTAGTGATTACTTGAGTTTGCTGGCTTTTTCGATAGCTTCGTCGATTGAACCTACCATGTAGAAAGCTTGTTCTGGCAGGTGATCGAAATCACCAGCTAACAAACCTTTGAAACCACGGATGGTTTCTTTCAGTGGAACGTATTTGCCTGGCGAACCAGTAAATACTTCCGCTACGTGGAAAGGTTGTGACAGGAAACGCTCGATCTTACGCGCACGGGATACGGTTTGTTTGTCTTCTTCTGACAATTCGTCCATACCCAGGATCGCGATGATGTCTTTCAATTCTTTGTAACGTTGCAATACGGTTTGCACACCGCGCGCTACCGAGTAGTGCTCGTTGCCGATAACCATTGGGTCCAACTGACGTGAGGTTGAATCCAGTGGATCGATTGCCGGGTAAATACCTTTAGCAGCGATGTCACGGCTCAATACTACGGTTGAGTCCAAGTGGGCGAATGTGGTCGCAGGAGACGGGTCAGTCAAGTCATCCGCTGGTACGTATACCGCTTGTACGGAGGTGATAGAACCGATCTTGGTAGAAGTAATACGCTCTTGCAGAACGCCCATTTCTTCCGCCAGAGTTGGCTGATAACCTACCGCTGAAGGCATACGTCCCAGAAGAGCGGATACTTCGGTACCGGCCAGGGTGTAGCGGTAAATGTTGTCAACGAACAACAGCACGTCTTTACCTTCGTCACGGAATTTTTCTGCCATGGTCAAGCCAGTCAACGCTACGCGCAGGCGGTTCCCCGGCGGCTCGTTCATTTGGCCGTACACCATCGCCACTTTGTCTACTACGTTAGAATCTTTCATCTCGTGGTAGAAGTCGTTACCTTCACGGGTACGCTCACCTACACCGGCGAATACAGACAGACCGCTGTGTTCTTTTGCGATGTTGTTGATGAGTTCCATCATGTTTACGGTTTTACCTACACCCGCACCACCGAACAGACCAACTTTACCGCCTTTGGCGAATGGGCAAACCAGGTCGATAACCTTGATACCGGTTTCGAGCAATTCTTCAGAAGCTGCCAGCTCTTCGTATTTAGGCGCTGCACGGTGAATTTGCATGCGCTCTTTTTCACCGATGGGGCCCGCTTCATCAATCGGGTTACCCAATACATCCATAATACGGCCGAGGGTTTCGATACCCACTGGCACTTTGATTGGCTCGTTGGTGTTGCTTACGGTTAAACCGCGACGCAGACCTTCTGAGGAACCAAGAGCAATGGTGCGCACTACGCCGTCACCTAATTGCTGTTGCACTTCGAGGGTCAGGTTGCTCTCGCTAATAACCAGTGCGTCATACACTTTAGGCACTGCATCGCGTGGGAATTCCACATCGATAACGGCGCCGATAATCTGAACGATACGTCCGCTACTCATTTCCGGTTCCTCTTTGTTCCAGAAATTCCAGATCCCTTTTAATAAAGCTCAAGGATCTGAAGGATTAAATAGAAAAATCGTTAGTCTGTTTATTCAGAGGGCAGGGCAGCTTATTGGATCGCTGCCGCACCACCCACAATTTCAGACAGTTCCTGGGTAATCGCTGCTTGGCGCGCTTTGTTGTAAATCAGCTTCAAGCTATCAATCAATTCACCGGCGTTGTCGGTTGCGCTCTTCATCGCAATCATCCGCGCCGCTTGTTCAGAGGCCGCGTTTTCAACTACCGCTTGATAAACTTGCGATTCGATAAAGCGAGTCAGCAAGCCTTTCAACAGGAACTCCGCATCTGGCTCGTAGATATAATCCCAGTGATGTTTCAACTTGGTATTTTCTGCGGCAACCAAAGGCAGCAATTGGCGAACTTTTGGTGTTTGGGTCATGGTGTTAACAAAGTCGTTGCTCACCAGGAACAGTTTGTCGATAGTGCCGGCTTCAAACGCATCCAGCATTACCTTCACACTGCCAATCAGGTCAGCCACTTGCGGGGCTTCGCCGATATCGCGAGTTGAGGCAACTACATTGCCGCCAAAGCTTTTGAAAAACTGGCCAGCTTTGGCACCAATCAAACCCAAATCAATCGCTACACCTTTGTCGGCCCAGGCCTTCATATCCCGGATAGCCGCTTTGAACAGGTTAGTGTTCAAGCCACCACACAGACCGCGGTCACTGGAAACAATGATGTAGCCAACGCGTTTGACTTCGCGCTCTTTCATAAAACGGTGTTTGTACTCGGGGCTGGAGTTGGCCAGATGCCCGACTACTTCACGGATACGTTGGGCATAAGGTTTGCCCAATTGCATCCGCTCCTGTGCACGGCGCATTTTACTCGCGGCGACCATTTCCATCGCGCTGGTAATTTTCTGCGTGCTTTTGACGCTCGCTATCTGCGTCCGAATTTCTTTTGTGCTTGCCATCTCTCGAACCCCGGTTAAGGCCTTGCGGCCTAAAAGGTTAGAGATCGCTGCGAACTATCGCAGCGATCGCCAGATTACCAGGTGCGGCTCGCTTTCAGCTTGGTCACCAGCTCTTTGAACTTGCCTTCCAATTCGCCGTTCCAGTCACCGGTGGCATCGATGTGAGCCATGGTGTCAGCGTATTCAGATTTGGCGAAAGACAAGAGAGCCGCTTCGAAGTCCAGCACTTTGCTCACTTCGATATCTTTCAGGTGACCTTCGTTCGCAGCGAACAGTACCAATGCCATTTGCGCAACGCTCAATGGAGCAAATTGTTTTTGCTTCATCAGCTCGGTAACACGTTGACCGTGTTCCAATTGTGATTTGGTTGCTTCGTCCAGGTCAGATGCGAACTGGGAGAAGGCCGCCAACTCACGGTATTGCGCCAATGCGGTACGGATACCACCGGAGAGTTTCTTGATAACTTTGGTCTGTGCAGCACCACCTACGCGCGAAACCGAAATACCGGCGTTCATTGCAGGGCGAACGCCTGAGTTGAACATGGACGACTCAAGGAAGATCTGTCCGTCGGTAATAGAGATCACGTTGGTTGGAACGAACGCAGAAACGTCACCCGCCTGGGTTTCGATGATTGGCAACGCGGTCAAAGAACCGGTTTTACCTTTCACTTCACCTTTGGTGAATTTCTCTACGTAGTCTTCGCTCACGCGAGATGCACGCTCCAGGAGGCGAGAGTGGAGATAGAACACGTCGCCAGGATAAGCTTCGCGGCCCGGTGGACGACGCAGCAACAGGGAGATTTGACGGTAAGCCCAAGCTTGCTTGGTCAGGTCGTCATAAATAATCAGGGCATCTTGGCCGCGATCACGGAAATATTCACCCATGGTACAACCGGTGAATGCTGCCAGGAATTGCATCGCTGCAGGATCAGAAGCGGTCGCTGCGATCACCACGGTGTGATCCATCGCGCCGTGCTCTTCCAGCTTGCGCACAACGCTCGCAACAGAAGACGCTTTTTGACCGATCGCTACATAAATACACTTAATGCCAGAACCTTTCTGGTTGATGATGGCATCAACGGCGATAGCAGTTTTACCGATTTGACGGTCACCAATGATCAGCTCACGCTGGCCACGGCCGATAGGAACCATCGCGTCGATTGCTTTCAAACCGATTTGTACTGGCTGGTCTACCGACTTACGCCAAATTACACCGGGAGCAATTTTCTCAACTGCGTCGGTCATTTTGGTGTTCAGCGGACCTTTACCGTCGATCGGGTTACCCAGTGCGTCAACAACGCGACCCAGCAATTCCGGACCAACAGGTACTTCAAGGATACGGCCAGTACACTTACATTTTTGGCCTTCGGCCACACCGCGGTAATCGCCCAGGATTACAGCACCAACGGAGTCGCGCTCCAGGTTCAGTGCCATACCGTAGATACCGCCTTCAAATTCAATCATCTCACCGTACATAACATCGGCGAGACCGTGAATACGAATAATACCGTCGGTTACGGAAACCACAGTACCTTCGTTTTGTGCTTCTGTTGAAAACTCAAGGCCAGCAATGCGCTGCTTGATGATTTCACTGATTTCAGAAGGATTCAGTTGCTGCATGCTCTGTTCCTCAACCCTAAAATTAGGATTTCATTGCTTCGGCGAGCTTCGCCAAGCGACCACGGACTGAACCGTCGATAACCATATCGCCAGTGGAGATAACAATCCCACCTAACAGGTTCTTGTCTACAGAACCTTGAACACTGACTTTACGATCCAGTTTGGCGCTTAGTGCCTGAGCCAATTTGTTAATCAAGTCAACCGGCAACTCGTAAGCCGCGGTTACCTCGACATCAATGGTTTTTTCTTGCTGGGCCTTCAGTCGGGCAAAAATTTCTTTCACATAGGGAAGAAGAGCCAGACGTTTATTGCTCGCAAGGGTGTGGATGAAATTCTTCTGATTTTCATCCAGTTGTTCACCACAAACTTGTACAAAGATGGAAGCTTTCTGTGCGGCAGACAAACCAGATACGGCCAAAGCCTTTTTAACCTGGTCCTGTTCTGCAACAGCGGCTGAAACTTCCAGAGCTTCAAACCATGACTGCAACTTATTTGCAGCCAGGGCGAATTCAAATGCTGCTTTGGCGTAGGGTCTTGCCAAGGTGCTCAGTTCAGCCATAACTACCTCTCTTAAAGCTCGGCAGCGAGTTTATTTACCAACTCGTTGTGAGCATTTTGATCGATAGAAGATTCGAGAATCTTTTCTGCACCGGCCAATGCCAGGGTAACCACTTTTGCACGCAATTCTTCGCGCGCGCGGCTGGTAGCCTGGTCAATTTCAGCTTGGGCAGCGGCTTTCACACGATCAGCTTCAACACGTGCTTTCTCTTTTGCTTCTTCAACAATTTCGATAGCGCGCTTGTTGGCTTGATCGATAATGGCAGCAGCTTCTTTCTTCGCTGAAGAAAGTTGCTCAACCACTTTGTGCTTAGCCAATTCGAGATCTTTTTCAGCTTTATCCGCAGCCTGAAGACCATCAGCGATACGCTTGGTACGTTCAGCCATTGCCGCAACAATGGGTGGCCACACAAAGCGATGTGTCAGATAAATAAAGATGACAAAAGCCACCATCTGACCAATAAGAGTTGCGTTCAGGTTCACGTTTAGATGCCTTTGTTAAAGGGATTAAATCGCTAACGCGACTACTTAAAATTAGGCGCCTGTAGCGAACAGGATATACATACCGATACCAACACCGATCATTGGTACCGCGTCAACCAGACCCATAACAACGAAGAATTGAGTACGCAGCATCGGGATCAATTCTGGTTGACGGGCGCCGCCTTCCAGGAATTTACCACCGAGAATACCTACACCAATCGCGGCGCCTACGGCACCCAGACCAATTACCAGTGCACCTGCCAGATAAATCAAAGCTTGAGCTTCAGTCACAGTGTTTTCTCCTACTAAGTTGATAAATGAAAAAAATAAAACAAACTAAAAAAACAAATTACAAAACTGGTTACGACTATTTAATTTTTCTTTTGGGATTAGTGCTGCTCGTCGGTTTGATAAGCCATGCTCATGTACACAATGGTCAGAGACATGAAAATCAACGCTTGCAAGAAAATAATCAGGATGTGGAACAGCGCCCAGATCACCTGGATTACCCCGGCAACACCGGCGAAAATAATACCTGCACCGTACAGGATCGCTACGAGGATAAAGATAATTTCGCCCGCATAGAGGTTACCGAACAGACGCAGGCCGAGTGATACAGGTTTGGCAATCAGACCCGGTAATTCGAGTACCAGGTTCACCGGAATAAACAAGGTTTGCACAATCGGGTTGCTGCTGCTGAATGGATGCAGGGTCAGTTCTTTCAAAAAGCCCAGCACGCCTTTTTGGGTAATGCTGAACCAGAGGATCAAAATAAATACACAGAGAGCCATACCCAGGGTGATATTGGGGTCGGTAGAGGGAACAACTTTGAAGAATACGGAATGAGGATCGGCACCGAGCGAAACACCAATCAGTTTGGCAATTTCAGGTAACAAGTCGACGGCAATCAAATCCATCGCGTTCATGAAAAATACCCACACAAAAACAGTCAATGCCATAGGTGCAATCATGGAGTTTTTGTAAGGGAACATACTTTTTACGTTCCCCTCGACAAACTCAACAGCAGCCTCAACGGCATTTTGCATACCGGTTGGTGCTTCCGGAGTCACTTTTTTAGCCACACTGCGGAAGATCAAGAAAAATACGGTTGCCAAAATGACTGACCAGCCCAGGGTATCCACGTGGAAAGCCCAAAAACCCATTTGCGCCGCTTCAGCTGAATCATGCGCAAAACCCCAGGTTCCATCAGGCAATTGGCCATAGGTGAGATTGGTAAGGTGGTGTTTAATATACTCGGAGGATGTTAATGCTTCATGCTCGGCGGCTGACATCGTTAAGTTCCAAATTAAAGTTGAGAAAGCTTCCGGCCGGGTCGCAGTTATCTTTTAACCAAAGATAATTAATGGCGACGCACCAGCGGGTTAATCCAGGCAACAACCTGGATCATCACATAGGCCAGGATCATGGTAGCGGCGTAAGCGGCTTCTTTGAGAAACCCAATCTGCTTAAAGGCCAGCAAAAACATCAAGGCTGTGATTACAAATTTTCCAAGCTCACCGGTATAAAACGCAGCGAGCATTTTTTGGGGTGGCGCACCCAATTGGGGACGAAACGCCACTAGCGCCAGCCACAAGTTGGCTGTCACACCAATAATTCCACCCATAAATATTGAAATTGCGATCGGATAACTGATCACCAGAGCAGTAGCGGCAGCGACCAGGGTTACAACCAGCTGGGCGGCTACTGTTTGGAGAGCAAAACCACGCCCCTTGAGATAACGAGACAAGTGCTTGAAACCCCCCATTTTTTCGCGGCGGCATTCTGTCACAAATGACAGCTTATTACCATTGGTAACATGCTTATGCTTGGCGCGCTCAAATGGGGCGCATTATAGAGATTAAGCCCCCCAGCAGCAACCTTCGGGCTAACACCAAAGACAAAAACTGACTAGTAAATTTGCTGTAAATTTAGTGGCCATTTTATCAATTACTGCAATTTGTGTTTGGGCTTGTGATCGACAACTAGATATAGGGAAAAGGCACCTTTTAGCCAAGTGCCCCTGAAAATAATAAAAGCGAAAATTTATTTGATGTGGCCGAGAATACCGTCCAGTTCATCGAGGGAATTGTAGCTAATTACCAATTTGCCCTTGCCTTTGGCGCCGTGCTGGATTTCCACCCCTGCACCCAAAGTATCTGAAAGTTGGTCTTGCAAACGGCGGATATCCGCAGATACAACCACTTCCGATTTTACTTTTTCGCTATTTTGCCCTTCCTGATGCAAACGTACCAAGGCTTCCGTTTGGCGAACTGAAAGACCTTTGGCCACAATTTGGCGCGCAATAGCGCGCTGGGTATCGCCATCAAGCGTTAACAATGCTCGCGCATGGCCCATCTCCAGGTCACCGTGCTCAAGCAGGGTTTTCACTTCATCGCTCAATGCAATCAAACGCAGCAAATTGGTGATGGTGGTGCGCGATTTTCCCACCGCTTGCGCAACTTCGGCGTGGGTCAATTCAAATTCATCTTGCAGACGCTTGAGTGCAACCGCCTCTTCGATAGGGTTTAAATTTTCACGCTGGATATTTTCGATCAACGCCATCGCAATGGCCGCTTCATCGGGCACATCGCGGATTACTGCCGGAATCTTATCCAGACCGGCAATTTGGGTCGCGCGCCAGCGACGTTCACCGGCGATAATTTCATAGCGACCGTCACCAATCGAGCGCACCACAATCGGCTGCATTACACCCTGGGCTTTGATCGATTCAGCTAATTCTTCCAGAGCTTCGGTATGCATATCGCGACGCGGTTGGTATTTACCGCGCTGGATCAATTCAACCGGTAAATGCGCGAGCTTGCCATCGCGGTATTCCAGTTTGCCATCGACTTCCGCAGGATTTATGGGCATTTCGGGCGCAGGTGCAGTTACACCCAAGCCGGCACTGAGCAGTGCATCCAAGCCTTTTCCTAATCCTTTGCGTTTTGTTGACATCTGAATCAGCCTTATATGAATTTTTTGTTAGAGAGTTTCTGTTGTTACCGCGGCAGGTTTGTTGCTCGTTTCGTTGCGACGCAAAATTTCACCGGCCAGGGCGAGATAGGCAATGGCACCTTTGGATTGGCGGTCAAACGCCAGTACCGGCATTCCAAAACTCGGCGCTTCAGCGAGGCGAACGTTGCGCGGAATACAAGTGCGATACAAACGGTCGCCGAAGTGCTGTTGCAATTGCGCCGATACATCGTTGGTCAAACTGTTGCGCGGGTCATACATGGTGCGCAACAAGCCTTCGATTTTTAAATTCGGGTTCAATACTTTCTGGATTTGGTTGATCGTACCCACCAATGCGGACAAACCTTCCAGCGCATAGTATTCACATTGCATTGCGATGATCACTCCATCGCAGGCAGCGAGGGCATTCAAGGTGAGCATGTTGAGCGAGGGCGGACAATCGATCAGGATGTAGTCAAACTGGTCGCGCACCTGGTTGAGCGCGTTTTGTAAACGCCGCTCTTTATTTTCCAGCGCAAGCATCTCAACTTCGGCCGCAGTTAAATCGCCATTCGCGGGCAATACCTGGTATTTACCGCTCTCAGACAAGACCAGGCAATCCTTGATTGATTCGCGCTCGGTGAGCACATCGTAAATGGATTTTTCTATTTCGTTTTTGCTGACACCACTACCCATGGTGGCATTACCTTGCGGATCGAGATCCACCAGCAAGACACGCTTTTTGGTTGCTACCAATGACGCAGCTAAATTCACACAGGTGGTCGTTTTACCGACTCCCCCTTTTTGATTGGCAATGGCGTATATCTTGGTCAAGTGAAAATCCTATAACCACGCAGTGGTTGAAAAATTTTTTATTGTTTCGGCTGTAAAATTAAAAGATGGCGTTCGCCATCCGTTTCTGCAACCAACAGTTTTACACTTTCGATTAATGTGACCTTGTCGGCGATAGCGGCAAGCTCATCTTGCGGATAGATGCCTTTCATCGCTAAAAAAATCCCCGCATCGTCAAGCATATGCACACATCCCTCGGTCATATCCTGCAGACTAGCAAATGCGCGGCTGATCACAGCATTAAATTTTTGCGTCGGTTGGAATTCTTCCACGCGGCGATTTTCTACCGTCACATTGGTTAAGCCCAGCAGGGTTTTAACATGGAATAAAAACCGGGTTTTTTTACCATTGCTATCGAGCAGGGTAAATTGTTTTTCAGGGAACATTATCGCCAGGGGAATGCCGGGCAAACCACCGCCGGTGCCTACATCAATCACCCGCGTTAGCGGAAAATTTTTTTGCGCCTGTTGTGAATTAAACCAGGGCACCACACTCAAGCTATCCAGTAAATGGCGGGCGACCATTTGTTGGATATCACGCACCGCCGAAAGGTTATAGGCCTTGTTCCATTTTTCAAATTCGCGGACATATGCCAATAATTTTTCAATTTGCACATCGTTGAGCGAGACCGACATTTCAGCCGCGCCGCGAATCAATTGTTGATGCAAATGCTCTTGTAAATCTACGTCAATCACTCTTGGTACTCACAATATCCGCGTAGCGGAAAAAATTTTTGGAGAACTCTGAAAAATATCTTTCTCGCTATACCCGCGAACGCGGGTATCCATAACATCAAAAAACTGGATTAGCTGGCTTGTTGTTCCGGCGTATCATCTTTTAAACGTTTGAGCACACCACGTTTTTTCAAATAGACCAGCACCAGCGAAATCGCCGCCGGGGTAATGCCAGAAATGCGCGCAGCACGCGCCAGTGTTTGTGGCCGCGCAGCGGTCAATTTTTGTTTGACCTCGTTGGACAAACCATCGACCACTGAATAATCAAAGTCGTCCGGAATAATCGTATTTTCATACGCGCGCAAACGGTCTACATCTTCCTGTTGGCGTTCGATATAGCCGGAATATTTTGCGTCGATTTCAATTTGCTCGGCGGCCGCTTCGTTGGCGATAGCTTCACCTTTCAAATGCGCGACATCTGCGTAGCTCAATTCGGGGCGACGCAGTAAGTCCATTAAACTGTATTCGCGGGTCAATTTAGTCTGGATTTTTTGTTCCACTTGTTCTGCTTCAGCAGAGCCAGCCTGGATCCAGGTGGAACGCAGACGCTCTTGCTCAAGCGCGATTTGCTCACGCTTGTCGCAGAAAATTTTCCATTGTGCATCGCCAATCAAACCAAATTCGCGCGCTGTTTCGGTGAGGCGCAAATCGGCATTGTCTTCGCGCAATAACAACCGGTATTCGGCGCGGCTGGTAAACATGCGATAGGGTTCTTTGGTGCCGAGCGTAATCAAGTCATCCACCAACACACCGACGTAAGCTTGATCGCGCGTCGGGCACCAGGCTGCTTTTTCTTGTGCGCGTAGCGCCGCGTTTATTCCCGCAAGCAAACCTTGTGCACCGGCTTCTTCGTAACCGGTGGTGCCGTTGATCTGGCCGGCAAAAAATAAACCGCCGATCACTTTGGTTTCCAGACTGTGCTGCAAATCCTGCGGATTGAAATAATCGTATTCAATCGCATAACCAGGGCGCAGGATGTGCGCGTTTTCAAAACCTTTCATCGAGCGCACAATTTCCAACTGCACATCAAACGGCAAGCTGGTGGAAATTCCGTTTGGATAAAGTTCGTGAGTAGTCAAACCTTCCGGCTCGATGAATACCTGGTGCGAATCCTTATCCGCGAAGCGGTGAATTTTATCTTCGATCGACGGGCAGTAGCGCGGGCCGATTCCTTCAATTACGCCCGAATACATCGGCGAGCGATCAAGGTTGCGACGAATCACGTCGTGGGTTTTTTCATTGGTGTGAGTGATATAGCAACAAATTTGTTGCGGCTGCATAGCGCGGTTGCCCATCACCGACATCACCGGGCGCGGATCATCGCCGTATTGTTTTTCCAGCACATCAAAATTAACCGTGCGCGCATCGATGCGCGGCGGCGTGCCGGTTTTTAAACGATCAACGCGCAGTGGCAATTCACGCAGGCGTTTTGACAGTGCGATCGACGGCGGATCGCCAGCGCGACCACCGGAGTAATTTTGCATGCCGATATGGATCAAACCACCGAGGAAAGTACCGGCGGTCAACACCACTTGGTTGGCCATAAATTTCAGGCCCATTTGGGTAACCACACCGCGTACTTGATCGTTTTCGACAATCAGGTCATCAGCGGCCTGTTGGAAAATCCACAAGTTCTCTTGGTTTTCCAGGGTGTGGCGAATCGCGGCTTTGTAGAGGATACGGTCAGCTTGTGCGCGGGTCGCGCGCACCGCAGGACCTTTGCGCGCGTTCAATACGCGGAATTGGATACCACCTTTGTCGGTCGCGAGTGCCATGGCACCGCCCATGGCATCAATTTCTTTTACCAGATGGCTTTTGCCAATTCCGCCAATCGCCGGGTTACAGGACATTTGGCCGAGGGTTTCGATGTTGTGGGAGAGCAGCAGGGTCTTGCAACCCATACGCGCCGCCGCCAGACAGGCCTCAGTGCCGGCATGGCCGCCACCGATCACAATCACATCAAAACGATCCGGGAAAATCATCGCTTACTACCTTGCAGCCGGGCTGCGCACGAATACCTTGGACAGGCGTGGAACAAAAGGGGCGACATTATAGGGCCTGTCAACGATTTGCACAAAACTTGTACAGGGATTAATCAATGCTTTTTTATACCGCATTCTTGGAAGATGGAATTTGAAGTTTCATCTGAGACTGTCTGAGACAGGGATGTCGAAGACAAGCCCCAAGGATGCCTTCTTAAAGTAAAAAGTAAGGCGTGTCTCAGAGGGAACTTCAAATTTCATCCTGCGAGTAGTTATTCAAAAAAACAACTCGCGTTACAACAAAGGAAAATATTTTATGAAATGAATATATGTATTGTTATTTAGGTATTTAAAAGATGTTGTTATATATGTAGATCTCCTTTTCTGTGGATAAGCAAAAAAATATATTGTTTTTCAATAGGTTAATTGAATGATAACGCATTGAAAAAGCACCGCGTAAACTGCTCTTAAGCTGCTGGGAAGCTGGTTGTAAAAGCCATTGTTATACAGGGATACAGAAAAATACGACTTATCCCCAAAAGCTTGCCCAGCTTTTGTCATCAACACCCACAAGGTTGTACACATGGAGACGGAACTTGATATAAATCCATATAAAAAACAAACATTTACACGATTAAACTCGATTTAACTGTGGATAACCTGTGTAACTGTGTGGAAAAACATGGAGATAAGCCTGTATTAAGGTTTCTTTTACTGGAATGTTGGTGTTTTTAGTGCAGATGACAGCAGGTGGGCTAAATGAAAGGGGGAGGCTCAGGATGCAGAGGAGGAATCGACTGTTTCTGGCGGGGTTAATTCTTCATCCAGCCATTGGTGGGGTGATGCTTGCGCCTCCAGCCAGCTCAAAAGCAATGCCCAATCCTGCCGGTCGCGGGCGTGGGTCTGTTGGGGATAATCGACAATGCCCCGGCCTTCGCTGTAGGCGCGGACGTAATATTGGGTGTCTCTTAAGGTGGCTGGGTAGGGGATATTCAGGCTGAGGAGGAATTTTTGTAGCCGCTCCCAAGCGGTGGTTTGCTGTTTTACACGGTTGGCTACGACAGCGATAGGACGGCGACAATGGCGCATGCTCCTGGTTAGCAGGAGTTCCCCAATAAAACGGGCGCTGGCGCGTATATCTATATCGGAGGGAAGCACTGGCACTATGATGAGGTCGTGGTTCTGGATGAGATCGTCCAAGGCATTATCAGCGAGGCCCGGGGCAGCGTCAGTTATCAACCAACGGGTTGATTTTGGGGCGCGCCACTGGAAACTGCGGGTTATCCGGCTGTTGGGTTCGATCTTGATCCCGAAAATAGTGGGTAGGCTCGATTCCCGGGAAGCCAGCCAGTGGCTCGCCGAACCTTGGGGATCCGCATCGACCAATACGGTAGTTTCCCCGCGCTTCGCCAACCAGGCAGCCAGGTTGGTGCTCAGGGTGGTTTTGCCCGAGCCGCCCTTACCATTAATAACCAGGATCCGGCAGGCAGATAGCAGCTGGATAGCGACCAGGGGATCGGTATTGCTTTTGGTAAGCCGGGATGGGGTGCTCATTTTGGGCATATCTATACCGTTTAATTATTAAGCAGTATAGACACACCTGAGTCGGGATTTTGGTAGGGGTTCACACTCAGCCAAGTTGTGTTGAACCAGGCGTCGTTCGATTATTTACCGATGCAGAAACTGCTGAAGATGCGCCCGAGCAAATCATCCGGGGTAAATTCACCGGTTATTTCACTGAGCGAGTTTTGCGCCTGACGCAAATCCTCGGCGAGCAACTCACCGGCGGCATAACCTTGAAGTTGGGCTTTGCCGGAATCCAGGAAGGATTGGGCACGTTCAAGTGCATCCAAATGGCGGCGGCGGGCAGTAAATCCCCCTTCGCCAGTCTCGCTAAAACCCATAATGGTTTTGAGATGCAGTTTTAACTCGTCGATTCCCGCACCGGTAGCTGCACTTATACCTATATAGATGTCACCTGAGGCGGAGTTAAATATGCCTGGGGACTCCTCACTTAAATCAATCTTGTTGCGAACCAGTGTGATTTTGCCGGGATCTTGCAATTTATCGACAAATTCAGGCCATATTTCATGGGGATTGGTGAGCTGGCTTTGACGGCTATCCACTAATAGCAATACGCGGTCGGCTTGCTGAATCTCTTGCCAGGCGCGCTGGATGCCGATTTGCTCCACTTCATCCGGACTCTCGCGCAGGCCAGCGGTATCAATAATATGCAGGGGCATGCCATCAATATGGATATGTTCACGCAATACATCGCGCGTTGTACCTTCAATGCTGGTGACAATGGCGGATTCGCGTCCGCTGAGCGCATTGAGCAAACTGGATTTCCCGGCATTGGGGCGACCGGCGATAACCACGCGCATGCCGTCGCGCACCAACACACCCTGACGCGCTTCTTTAAATACCTGTTGTAACTTGCCGATGATGCCGTCCAGATCCCGTGCAACCTTTCCATCGCTGAGGAAATCAATTTCTTCTTCGGGGAAGTCGATAGAGGCTTCGACATAAATACGCAAATGGATAAGTGCTTCAACCAGGTTGTGGATACGTTTGGAAAAAGCCCCTTGCAAGGAGTGCAAGGCATTGCGCGCCGCCTGTTCACTGGTGGCGTCGATCAGGTCGGCAATGGCTTCTGCCTGGGCGAGGTCAAGTTTGTCATTTAGAAAAGCGCGTTCGGAAAACTCACCGGGACGGGCGAGACGTATGCCCAGTTGGGTGATTTCGCGTAGGAGCAAGTCCAGGATAACCGGACCGCCGTGGCCTTGCAGTTCCAGTACATCTTCACCGGTAAAGGAATTGGGGCCGGGGAAAAACAGCGCTATGCCTTGATCGAGTACTTCACCGCTGCGACTGGAAAAATCGCAGTAATGGGCATGGCGGGGCTGGAGTTTTATCTTGAGGAGTTGTTCGGCGACAAGGGTGGCTTTGGAGCCCGAGACGCGGACTATACCGACACCACCGCGGCCAGTGGCGGTGGCGATGGCGGCGATGGTGTCGGTAATGATCATAGGAAAACTTATTTAGCTGTGGGTTCGGCGTCGATTTGTTTGGTAATAATGTACTGCTGGATAATCGACAAGGTATTGTTGGTCACCCAGTACAACACCAGGCCAGCCGGGAACCAGAGGAACATAAAGGTAAAGATCAGTGGCAGCATTTGCATAATGCGCGCCTGCATAGGATCAGCCGGTTGCGGGTTGAGCTTCTGCATAAAATACATGGTGATGCCGTAAATAATAGGCAACACAAAGTAAGGATCTTTTACCGAGAGATCGAAGATCCAGCCAAAGAAAGGCGAATGGCGCAGTTCGACTGATTCCATCAATACATAATAAAGGGCAAGGAACACCGGCATCTGGATCAGCAGTGGCAAGCAGCCACCAAAAGGGTTCACCTTCTCGGTTTTGTACATCTTCATCATTTCTTGTGAGAACTTCTGGCGGTCATCGCCATAGCGTTCTTTCATTTCGGCCAATTTCGGCGCTAACTTGCGCATTTTCGCCATGGATTTATAGCTGGTTGCCGACAATTTAAAGAACAACAATTTTACAAACAGGGTCAGGCCGATAATTGCCAGACCCCAGTTGCCAACAACACCATGGATCCACTTCAAGACGATAAAGAGAGGTTTGGATACCCACCACAGCCAGCCGTAATCAACAGTCAGGTCGAGATGGGGAGAGATTTGCTCCAAGCGCTCGGTATCTTTGGGGCCTGCGTAGAAGCTGGCGCTAATGCTAGCCTGGGTACCTGGTGCAACTTCGGTGACTTTGCCGGTAAAACCCAGTAAATACAGATCATTTGAGCCTAACTTGCGCAGGCTGTAGCTGTTGTCGCTGTTTGCATCAGGAATCCACGCGCTGATGAAATAGTGTTGAACCATCGCCACCCAGCCACCTTTATGACTGGTTTTGTATTCGCCTTCGGCAATCTTGGCAAAGGTCATCTTCTTGTAATTCTCTTCCTGGGTGGTAATTGCTGCACCGAGGAAGGGGTTCATTTCCAATGCACTGACTTTTACAAAGTTTTGGCTATCGCGCTTGATCTGGCCATAGAGTTGCGCAGACCAGGGATTGGCACTTTTGTTGTCGATCAGGTAATCCACTTTAATCAGGTATTCACCGCGGGTAAAAGTGAAGCGTTTGGTGATGGTCACATCACCTTGCTGCAAGAGCAGATCAACGGTTAATTGGTTATCGCCATCAGCTAATGCATAGGCAGTTTTTTCGCTGGTAAATACCGGGCGACCTTGCGCGGTATCGGTGCCGTTTGTGCCGATCAAACCACTCTGTGCGAGGTAAGTGTGGTTATCGCGGTTATCAAGTAATACGAAAGGTTGGTCTGGGGTATTCAATTTCAGGAAATAGCGCGGCAAGGCGAGTTGCACAATATCGCCACCCAAAGGATTGATGACAAGGTCAAAACTGTCAGTTTTAACCTTGATCAACTGGTTAACGGCCAAAGGAGCTGCCGGAGTTTCAGCTGAACTGTTGGCGGCAACGGGAATATCGCTACTGGCAGCAGTAGCTGCGGGTATGGAATCTGTGTTGGTGGTGGTTTGTGTAGCTACCTGTGTTTGTACGGGTAGTTTTTCCTGATATTCATGCCAGCGAATAACCAGCATTAACAAGGTAGCGAGAATTGCTGCAACTAATAGGTTTTTTTGCCAATCCATCTTAATGACTGCCATCAGTAGTGTGTGAGTGAATAGAAGAACAACAGGTCTTTTTCGGTACTGGATCCAGGCCGCCTTCATGCCAGGGGTGGCATTTTAGTAGGCGTCGCAGGGTTAGATAAGACCCTATAAAAAATCCGTGCCGCACTATGGCTTCTTCCGAGTAGTGTGAACAACTGGGATAAAAGCGACATTGATTGCCAATCCAGGGGCTCAATAAATAACGGTAGCCATGCAGCAACTTGACTGCCAGCCAGACCAGACCGGAATTACCGCTATTGATCAGCCGCTTTAGCATCTGCGCTTACCTGTTGGTTTATCCCCTGGGTTTGCGCCTGCGATGTTAACCGATGATGGCGCACTTTTTTGAAAATTCGCTGCCATTGTTGGTTTAATTGCCGGGTAAAGTCGCTGTTAGAAAGGCTGTCCATCCCTTTGCGCGATAGCACGACTACATCCAGCCCGCAAAAATCCTGTTGTTGCAGGCGGAAACTTTCGCGGATCAGGCGTTTCATGCGGTTGCGTTCAACAGCGAGGCGCATATGTTTTTTGGCCATCACCAAGCCCAAACGCGAATGTGTTTGTTGGTTGAGGCGGGCGAGGATCAAAAAATGCTGGTGCGAAGCGCGAAAAGGAGCTTCATCAAATACGGGTTTGAAATCAGCAGCGCAAAGCAAACGGAGGGATTTGGTAAATCGGAATGATGCCGGGGTGGAACCTGGACCAAAGCGGGAGTCGCTTTGGGGTTGATTCGAACTAGCAGACTGTTGAAATTCTATTTTGGCTGGCATAAGTGCGTTAAAAATAGTCTGGGAAGGACCGTTACCGACTACTTTGCCTCACATTTGCCAATAACAAATTTCAACAAACTGCTAGTGAACCAAGAAGCGGTAGCGATTAAACGCGAGTCAGCTCTGCACGGCCTTTGGCACGACGACGAGCCAATACCAAACGACCACCTTTGGTAGCCATACGAGCACGGAAACCGTGGTTGCGAACGCGCTTCAGATTGCTGGGTTGGAATGTTCTTTTCATGATAAACCTGTTAAAAAATCCTGAGTTAATTCACACGGCGTGCGAAAAGAGGCGGGATTCTAAAGAAAGCGGACGCCTAAAGCAAATAATTTTGGACAAATAATCTACAAAAAGACGGTAATTTATTTGTGTACATTTTTTACCTCCTTTCCCCCAGTTAATTCATATCTTATCAACAGGTTTATCCACAGATTTGGCGCATTAATCTTTTATTTTGGTGTTAATCAAGGCTTTGGGGTAGAGTGCTACTTCAGGTGTAACTATTTGAATTTTAATGGTTAAGTTTTGACCCATTAATTTTATTTTGACTTTTGTTGTGGATAACTCCGGGGGCCGAGAGTAGACTTGGCTCCCTTGTATAACCTGCCAGTGCGACTTATCCAAAGCTGGCTGGGTTGCCGTCTCTGTTTGTCACCTCACTCGTTAATTGGCTCATAACTGATAAGCGCACACCGCGCTCCGGGAGTTTTTGTTTTGCTGCAATCGATTTGGAAACTTTGTGCTGCCAGCTTACAGGATGAATTGCCTTCACAGCAGTTCAATACCTGGATCCGGCCATTGCAAATCGATGAGTCAGCTGCTCCCCAGGAGTTGCGCCTATTGGCACCTAACCGGTTTATTTGCGATTGGGTGGCGGAGAAATTCCTCAACCGGATCCGTGAACTCGCTAGTCATTACCATCAGGATAATAGTTTGCAGGTAGCTGTAGGGGTAGCGCCCAGGCCGGCTGCCGGTTTCCAGGCGAATATTGGCAATGTCCGCGCCTCAATCCCCTTTGAAAAACCACAGGTATCAGAGTCCCTTGTCCAGCCCGTGCGGGAATTGGTAGGTGATGACCTGGCTTTTGGCAGTTTGGCCACTGAACAGGAACTGCTGCTCGATGCCTATCCAGTTTCGCCGAATAAGCCAAAGATACCGGCTAAAGTCGCCGATTATGAGGTTAAATCGCGGGATTCCGGAGAAAACGGTTTTGATAGTTCCCGCGCGACACCTGAGCTTGAAGTAGAAGGTGGGCTCAAACACAGTAACTATCTCAATCTGTCCTCCACTTTCGCCACTTTTGTGGAGGGCAAGTCCAACCAGTTAGGTTTGGCGGCCGCGCGCCAAGTGGCAGAAAATCCAGGCGGTGCTTACAACCCTCTCTTTATATACGGTGGGGTTGGCTTGGGTAAAACCCATTTGATGCAGGCGGTAGGCAATGCCATGGTGGCGCGCAATCCCAATGCCAAAGTGGTTTACCTGCATTCCGAGCGGTTTGTTGCTGACATGGTAAAGGCGCTGCAGTTAAACGCGATCAATGACTTCAAACGCTACTACCGTTCGATGGATGCTCTGTTGATTGACGATATCCAGTTTTTTGCTGGCAAGGAGCGTTCGCAGGAAGAGTTCTTCCATACCTTTAACTCGCTGCTTGAAGGCGGGCGCCAGATTATCCTGACTTGTGATCGCTTCCCAAAGGAAATCAATGGCTTGGAAGAACGTTTGAAGTCCCGTTTTGGCTGGGGCCTGACAGTGGCGGTGGAGCCACCGGAGCTTGAAACCCGGGTGGCGATTCTGATGAAGAAAGCCGAGCAGGTGAATATTGAACTTCCCCATGAGGCAGCTTTTTTTATCGCCCAGCGGATCCGAGCCAATGTGCGCGACCTTGAAGGTGCCCTGAAGCGGGTTATCGCCAGCGCCAATTTTACTGGTCGACCTATCGATGTCGAACTGGTGCGCGAGGCTTTGAAAGATTTGTTGGCATTGCAGGATAAACAGGTCGGTATCGACAATATCCAGCGTGTGGTATGCGAATACTACAAAATAAAAATGAACGATATGATTTCCAAGCGCCGCAGCCGCTCGGTGGCGCGTCCAAGGCAAGTAGCTATGGCGCTTGCGAAGGAATTGACCAACCACAGCTTGCCTGAAATAGGCGAAGCCTTTGGCGGCCGCGACCATACCACGGTATTGCACGCCTGCCGCAAAATTAAGGAATTGCAGGAAGAGACAGCAGATATCCGCGAAGATATGAAAAACTTGCTGCGTTCCTTGACGACTTGATTTATAAACGCTGTTGTTTTGTGCTTCATCCAGTAGAGATAAAAACTCAATAAGTCCCGGAAGATTACCTAAGAGACCATCACATGAAATTTGTCGTATCCCGCGAAGCCTTGCTTAAACCCTTACAATTGGTAGCTGGTGTGGTGGAGCGTCGTCAAACGCTGCCGGTATTGTCCAATGTGTTGATCCAACTGAATGGGGAGCAACTTTCCTTAACCGGCACTGACCTTGAGGTGGAGATTGTTGGCCACATCACCCTGGAGCAAGCTGGGGTATCGGGCGAGATCACAGTCCCGGCACGTAAGCTGGTAGATATCTGCAGATCCCTGCCTGATAGCAGCAATATTGAGTTTTTTCTTGAAGAAAGCCGCATTCTTGTCAAATCCGGCCGCAGTCGTTTTACCCTGTCTACATTACCGGCGGCTGATTTTCCCAATGTGGAAGATACACCGGGCAACTTACGCTTTAGCTGTGCGCAGCATGAAGTGAAGCGTCTTATCGAACGCACTGCTTTTGCGATGGCTCAACAGGATGTCCGTTACTATTTGAACGGTATGTTGTGGGAAGTCCGCCAGGACCAGTTGCGAGTAGTAGCGACCGATGGCCATCGTATGGCGATGTGTACCCGCGCAGTTGCCGTCAATACCAGTGATGTAATCCAGGCAATTTTACCGCGCAAAGGTGTATTGGAATTGTCGCGCCTGCTGGATGATTCGACAGCCCAGGTTGAAGTTGTCTTAAGTTCAAACCATATCCGTGTTACCTCGATGGATTACACTTTTACCTCCAAACTGGTGGATGGCAAATTCCCCGAGTACGAGCGTGTCCTGCCGCGTGGTGGCAATAAGGTGGTGATAGGTTCTCGCCTGGAATTGAAACAAGCATTTGGCCGCACTGCAATTTTGTCCAATGAAAAATATCGCGGTGTGCGTTTGTTATTGTCGGATGGCACCTTGACGATTGTTGCCAACAACCCCGAACAAGAGGAAGCAGAAGAGCAGGTGACTGTGGATTACACCGGGGAGTCCCTGGAAGTTGGCTTTAATGTCAGCTACTTGCAGGATGTCACTAACGTAATCAGCAACGAAAATGTGAAGATTACCTTGTCCGATGCCAACTCTAGTGCCTTGCTGGAAGAACCGGAAAATAGCGATTCCCTCTACGTAGTTATGCCGATGCGTCTTTAATGACGCATTGGTAAGTCCTGCCTTGTTGTTGGTCGTATGACCTTAAAACGCCTGCTTATCCAAAACCTGCGCAACCTTGAAGGAGTCGATTTGGCTCCTTCACTACAGGTTAACCTTATCTATGGGGAAAATGGTTCGGGTAAAACCAGTATCCTGGAAGCCATAAATTTGCTTGCCCTCGGTCGCTCTTTTCGTAGTCACAAGCACAAACCGCTTATCAATCATCAGCAAAAATCCTTTACTGTCTTTGGGCGTGTAGATACTGATGATGGTTCGGAAGTTCCTATTGGAATAAGTCGTCATCTTGATGGTGATGCCAGTTTTAAGGCTAATGGTGTATTAGTACCTTCGGCCGCAGATCTGGCAGCCTACTTGCCAGTGCAGGTTATCAATTCGGATACCTTTTTATTGTTGGAAGGGAGCCCAAAGGTCAGACGTCAGTTTATAGATTGGTTAGTGTTTCACGTGGAACCTAATTTCTTTCCCGCATGGAAAGCAATCCAGCGCTGCCTGAAACACCGCAATAGCCTGTTGCGGCGTGATAGAATAGATCCCTTTGAATTGGCTGGTTGGGACAAGGAACTTGTTGGTTTAACCGATAAAATCCATGGCTTTCGCACCCAGTGTATGGTGCAGTTTCAGGAAACTTTTACTGAGCTGCTTAAAGAATTTATCAGTATTGAAGGGATTAGCCTGAGCTATTATCGCGGCTGGGATAAGGACAAACCCTATAGCGAACAGCTCAGTGCCAGCTTTGAACGGGATAAGCGCCATGGCTTTACCCATTCAGGTAGCCATAGGGCAGATTTAAAAATAACGGTGAAGGGCTTGGATGCAGCAGAAGTCCTTTCGCGCGGACAACAAAAGCTGTTGGTCTGTGCACTCAAGATCGCCCAAGGCTATGTGTTTACTCGTATAACCGGTCGAAAATCGATTTATCTGATCGATGATTTGCCAGCAGAACTGGACGAAAAACACCGTGCGCTTCTGGTCCACTGGTTGGATACCATGGGCACCCAGGTATTTATTACCGGCGTGGAAGCGGAAACCCTGCTATCCAGCTGGCGCGACAAGACAGAAATAACCCCAAAAATGTTTCACGTGGAACAGGGTAGGGTAACTGAGGTTAGCTAAATCCCTCGTTATTGCCCAATGAGATTATGCGCAGCTTTTTTATGTAGGCTGCTACTGAACAAAAAAGCGGAGAAAAACTATGTCAGAAGAGAATGTTTACGACTCGTCCAGTATTAAGGTCTTGAAAGGCCTGGATGCGGTGCGTAAGCGCCCAGGGATGTATATTGGCGACACCGACGATGGCTCAGGCCTGCATCATATGGTGTTTGAAGTCGTGGATAACTCTATCGATGAAGCACTGGCCGGTCATTGCGATGAGGTGCGCGTTACCATCCATCCTGATGAAACAGTCTCTGTATCTGACAATGGCCGCGGTATTCCCACCGAAATGCACGAAGAAGGGGTATCGGCGGCAGAAGTTATTATGACCGTACTCCACGCCGGTGGTAAGTTCGATGACAATACCTACAAGGTATCCGGCGGGTTGCACGGGGTGGGTGTATCCGTAGTAAATGCTCTTTCTGAATATTTGAAGCTGACTATTCGCCGCGGTGGCAAGATTCATGAGCAGATCTACCGTCACGGCGTGCCCGATGCACCCCTTGCTGTAGTAGGTGATTCCACTACTACAGGTACAGAAGTCCACTTCAAACCTTCCGCTGAAACCTTTACCAATATCGAATTTCACTTCGAATTGCTGGCCAAGCGTTTGCGTGAGCTTTCATTCCTAAACTCGGGTGTGCGCATTGTGTTGAAAGACGAGCGCACTGCGAAGGAAGAGGTCTACCAATACGAAGGAGGTTTGCGCGCGTTCGTAGACCATTTGAACAAGAACAAAACCACCATTAACAAGATGGTGCACTTTGTTTCGCTCAAGCGTGAAGATGGTATTGGTGTGGAAGTTGCCTTGCAGTGGAACGATTCCTTCCAGGAAAATCTGTTCTGCTACACCAACAACATTCCCCAGCGCGATGGCGGTACCCATTTGGCGGGCTTCCGTGCGGCGCTGACCCGTGGTTTGAATACCTATATCGAGAAAGAAGGCATTGCCAAGAACGCCAAAGTCGCCACTACCGGTGATGATGCGCGTGAAGGTCTGACAGCGATTATCTCGGTAAAAGTACCCGACCCCAAATTCTCCAGTCAAACCAAAGATAAACTTGTGTCATCTGAGGTGAAAACCGCAGTAGAGCAGGAGATGAACGAACACTTTGGCGCTTACTTACTGGAAAACCCCCAGGAAGCCAAATCGATTGTAGGCAAGATGATCGATGCTGCCCGCGCCCGTGAAGCAGCGCGTAAAGCCCGTGAGATGACTCGCCGCAAAGGCGCATTGGATATCGCCGGCCTGCCCGGCAAGCTGGCAGACTGTCAGGAAAAAGACCCGGCGCTGTCCGAACTCTACCTCGTAGAGGGTGACTCTGCAGGTGGTTCTGCGAAACAAGGCCGCGCGCGTAAAACCCAGGCGATCCTGCCGCTCAAAGGTAAGATCCTGAACGTGGAAAAAGCGCGTTTCGACAAGATGTTATCCAGTGCGGAAGTGGGAACACTAATCACCGCATTAGGTTGCGGTATCGGTAAAGAAGATTACAACCCGGAAAAACTGCGCTACCACAGCATCATTATCATGACTGACGCCGACGTCGACGGTTCGCACATCCGTACTCTGTTGCTGACCTTCTTCTTCCGCCAAATGCGCGAGCTGATTGAGCGCGGCCACATTTATATCGCCCAGCCACCGCTGTACAAAATCGCCAAAGGTAAGCAGGAACAATATCTTAAAGATGAGTCGGCCATGACTGAGTTCCTGACCCAGGCAGCTCTGGAAGATGCCAGCCTCTATGTCAATCCAAGTGCTCCCCCAATTGCTGGCGAAGCTTTGGAAAAACTGGTGTACGAATACCGTAAGGTGATGGCAACTATCGACCGCTTGTCGCGTCTCTATCCAGCTGACGTGTTGGAAAAGATGATTTACTTGCCCGCAGTTCGCCCCGAGCATCTGGCCGACCAAGGCCATATGCAACAGTGGTGCGACCAGATGGCAGCCCATTTCAGTATCGATGCCCGCGCTGGCAGCCAGCGCTATATCATCACCGTGCGTGAAGATACTGAACGCCACCTGTTTATGCCGCAGGTAGAAATCACCGCCCATGGTATAGCTACACCTTATCCTTTCAACCACGACTTCTTTGCCTCTGGTGAGTACGCATCCATAGTGGCATTGGGTGGGAAGCTGGAAAACCTGATTGAAGAGGGTGCCTATGTCCAGCGTGGCGAGCGCAAACAACCGCTGCTCAAGTTTGCCGAGGGCTTGGAGTGGCTGATGAAAGAGTCGCGCAAAGGCTACAACATCCAGCGCTATAAAGGTCTGGGTGAGATGAACCCGGAGCAGCTGTGGGAAACTACCATGAACCCGGAAACCCGTCGCATGTTGCGTGTGACTATCCAGGATGCAATCGCCGCCGACCAGATCTTTACCTGCCTAATGGGCGACAACGTGGAACCGCGCCGCGACTTCATCGAAACCAATGCTTTGGCCGTAGCAAACCTAGATATCTAAAATTATATCCGGTTGCATTATTAAATCCATAACTCTTTATTTTTCAATGAGTTATGGATTTTTTTTACATTAAATTTTAAATTTAACGTAAAAAATTTTGAAGGTTCATCACCCTTAAAGGGGAATTGAAAAGCGAGTGTCGGCGTGCACCGGCATAATTTATTTAATAGGGAAAAAAATGAATAGATTTAAATTGGCAGGATTAGTGTTGAGAAGAGCTATCAATAAATGTGGTTTTTTAGCTATAGCTACATTGCTGGCAATTGGTGTGCTTCCAGCAATGGCACAGATTCCGTTAAACGGTGTTAACCAGGTTATGGCGAGTGCCTTGTATACTTGTGCTTTAACTAATAATGGTTCAGTAGAGTGTTGGGGTAACAATGACCTTGGTCATTTAGGTAATGGTTCATTTACCCCAGCTTCAGTTGCAGTTAATACTCGTGACCTATCAACAGGTGTTCTAGCGATTTCTGCTAAAGCAAATCATAGTTGTGCGATTATCCCAGGTGGTGGTGTTAAATGCTGGGGAAATAATAGTAACGGTGAGTTAGGAAATAGCTCAATAACTTACAGTACGGTACCTGTTGATGTTGTAGGTCTTGGTGATCCTGTCATAGCTGTTGCTACGGGTGCTTGGCATACCTGTATTCTTAATAGCAATGGTGGTGTTAAGTGCTGGGGGAATAATAGTTATGGCCAATTGGGAGATGGAACAACGATACAAAAGACTACACCAACACAGGTTTCTAATTTAAGCCAGGGAGTAGTTGCAATTTCTGTAGGCTATACACATACCTGCGTACTTACTAATTCTGGCAGTGTTAAGTGTTGGGGACAAAATAGTAACGGCCAGTTAGGTAATAACTCAAGATTAAACAAGCTGGTTCCTACCGATGTTTCAGGTTTATCTAATTCAGTTTTATCTATTAGTGCCGGGGGAGAGCATACCTGTGCAAATGGTAGTGACGGGGTTAAATGCTGGGGATCAAATAACAGCGGTCAATTAGGTGATTATTCTGTCACTGAAAGTTTAGTCCCAATTGCAGTAATGAATCTGCCTGGCGAAGTCAGCGAATTATCCGCAGGAGGAGCACATACTTGCGCGATAGTAAATAATGGCAATGTATTGTGTTGGGGAAGTAACAGCAATGGTCAATTGGGTGATGATACAACAGCCCCGGTGCGTTGGACGCCTGTTAGTGTAAGTCAGGTAAATGATGCTGTAAAAATTTCAGCTGGTGGTCAACATACCTGCATAATAAATAGTAGTGAATCGGTGAAATGTTGGGGGCATAACTACTACGGTCAATTAGGCAATGGCACTACCGCTATGCAAAGTTTGACTGCAGTGCAAAGTCTACAAGCGTTCGCCCCACGTATTGGTACAGCAACACCAGGTAATACCCAAGCTATTGTAAGATTTTCCCCTCCAACTAACGACAGCGGCTCACCCATTACCGGTTACACAGTTATCTCGAATCCTCGGGATGGTATTGATGCGCATGCGGGTACAACAATTAGCCATACAGGGCCAGATGAACTAAGTCATTTGGTAACGGGATTAAGAAACGGCGTCACCTACCGATTTACAGTAACTGCTACCAATGCACTAGGTACAGGTTTGCCGTCGGCTGTTTCTAATAGTGTAATTCCTACAGCTACATCTAGCAGTGGCGCTGCGAGCTCAAGTATTTCCGGTAATAGTTCCATAAGCTCAAGTAGCATTAGCAGTGAGGCAATAACTTCGAGCAGTGCACCTGCAAGTTCAAGTTCTATTAGCAGTGTGCTTACAAGCTCAAGTGTTGCGAGTAGTTTAGTGGCTAGTTCAAGCAGTATTCCAATGAGCTCCAGCAGTGCTGCAATTAGTAGTGTAGGTAGTGTTGATAGCTGCTTTGCTACAAGTGTTACATTCGGAATAACTTCTAGTGGCAATCTAACTACAAATGATTGTACGGCGGGTGCACGTGGCGTCAATTATTATACTGATCGCTATTCCTTTACCGGAACACCAGGGCAGCAGATTGCCATTCAGTTGTCAGGCTCTTTTGATACATTTGTGAATTTAAAGAATCCTGACGGTACCGTAATTGCGTCAAACGATGATGGCGGTGGCGGAACAAATTCCCGTATTCCGGCTACGTCGGGAAATTTCACCATTCCTGCCGGTACTACAGGTACTTATGTAATTGAAGTTACTTCTTACTCCACCTTTGCTACCGGGTCCTATTCGTTAACTGTGACCAGCGCAGCTGCCTCTAGTAGTTCAAGCAGTGCTGTTATCACTTCCAGCAGCAGTAGTACAGGTAATCCTTGCAGTTCAGCCATGTCTGCAGTATCGGGTGTGACCAATGCAGGCACTTTGGCGACAACTGACTGCAACACCGGCGCACGTGGTGCAGGTTATTATACTGATCGATACGAGTTTACCGGTACTTCCGGGCAACTTATTGCGATCCAGTTGACCTCCAGCGCTTTCGATTCCTACCTCTACCTTAGAAACCCAAGTGGTGTTGTAATCACATCAAATGATGATGGTGGTGGCGGAACCAACTCGCGCATACCTGCGACCTCTGGCAATTTCACTTTGTCGGCCTCGGGTACTTACATAATTGAAGTGACTTCCTATTCCACTTCAAGAACAGGTGCTTATTCATTGTTATTAACGCGGCAATAATAACAATTGATTAGTTAGTCGGTTGGCGCGTTAAACTCTTTTTTAACCCACACTATAAAAAGCCGAGTTCATAAGAATCCGGCTTTTTATATTCAGAAATGAAATAAAAAATGTCGTCGAATTCACAAATATTCGATTTTGGCTGGTCTATACTCAGGCCGTAACGAGTGGTTTGGATGATATTAACCGTGTAGCGAGATGACTTTGATGATCACTGAGAAAAAAACGCCCAAGGTATTATTAACCCAGATTGAAGATGCACTGGAAGAACGTCAGCGTCATGATCGACGCCAATACCGTGAAGGTATTCCACAGGATGTGCCCTACGAGCGACGCAAGAATAACAGGCGGACGCAAAAAGGCGCCAAGTAGCTTTTGAATTAACAACCAGTTTGATAAAAAGGGCCTTAAGGCCCTTTTTTGTGCCTGACTGATGATGGGACGGTGAAATGGGTGGCAATGCTTCAGGTAAATCACAGGTTTTACGGGGACCGGCGCTAACCTATATCGATGATCCTTTTGTTGTTGGCCTTGAAGTGGCGATGCGCTACGAGCCAGATGCGATAGTGGCGATGGCAGCTGGCAAGATCACCCACTTTGGCCCGGCCAGCCGGGTGCAGGCACAATTGCCGCCGGGTACTGAGATCAAGGAATACGGCAAGGACAACATCATCATGGCGGGTTTTATCGACTCGCACGTACATTATCCGCAGACCCAGATTATCGGCGCCTACGGCGAGCAACTAATTGATTGGTTGAACAAATACACTTTTGTCGCCGAGCAAAAGTTCGCGGACAAAGCGCATTCGCGTGAAGTTGCCAAAGTGTTCCTGCAGGAATGCCTGCGTGCTGGTACCACCTCGGCCGCTGTCTATTGCACGGTTTTCCCGCAATCAGTGGATGCGTTTTTTGAAGAAGCAGAAGCACTCAACATGCGCATGATTGCGGGCAAGGTGTTGATGGACCGCAATGCTCCGCCTGTTCTCTGTGATACTCCGCAAAAAGCCTACGATGAATCCAAGGCCCTGATTAAAAAATGGCACAACCGCGGCCGCCAACTCTATGCGATAACGCCCCGTTTTGCGCCCACCAGCAGCCCGCAGCAAATGGAAATGGCGGGCCATTTGTGGGCTGAGCATCCGGGGGCTTACTTGCAATCGCACCTATCGGAAAACCGGCGTGAGTTGGCCTGGGTGAAGGAGCTTTATCCGGAGCGCAAAAATTATCTGGACGTATATGACCATTATAAATTGCTTGGTCCACGCGCTATCTACGGCCACGGTATCTGGTTGACGGAAGCGGAGTTGCAGCGCTGCCATGATACGGGTACCGCCATCGCCCACTGCCCGACTTCCAACCAGTTCCTCGGCAGCGGGCTTTTCAATCTTAAGAACGCAATGAAACAGGAACGCCCGGTGCGGGTTGGCCTGGCGACTGACCTTGGAGCGGGGACTTCTTTTTCGATGTTGCAGACCCTCAATGAGACCTACAAGGTCGCCCAGTTGAACGGCAATCCGCTATCGGCTGGGCATGCCTTTTATCTGGCTACACGTGGAACAGCGCAGGCGCTTTACCTGGACGATAAAATTGGCAGCATAGCGCCGGGTATGGAAGCTGACCTTATCGTACTCGACCTCAAATCGACCCCGGCCATTGAATACCGTATGCGTGCTTGTGAAGATATTGAAGAAGCCCTGTTTATCCAGATGACCATGGGTGATGACCGCGCGGTAAAAGAAACCTATATCGCCGGCAAACTTGCCTATAGTCGGCCATAAAATTAAAGTTTTCTTATCTGATAAGTCTTACCTGATAAAAAAGCCCCGAAGCAATGAACGCCTCGGGGCTTTTTCATGGAGCTAACAATCCTAGCGCAGGTAAGTCCCGCTAGTGCCTATCTTGCCGGGCCCGTTCAACACATAGATTCCCGCTGAGTAACTCACCACCGAAAAGCTGATAGTGCCGTTGGTGACGGTAATGCTATTGCCGGTTACGGCATCTTTATAAGTGCCGTTGCGCACGCCGCTGACACTGATGGATTGCCCCGAGCTGCTGGCCAAACCAACCACGGCGTAGCTGTTTTCACTTGGCAAATCGCGCACAAAACTCATACCTGCGCCCCATTCGCTGACTTGCGTGCTCGGCGCTTTTTGCAGGGCGGGGATGGCGCTGCGGATCTGGTTGAGGCGTTTGATGTGCTGGTAGAGCGGATGGCTTTGGGTGGTGGCCAGGTTATCCAAATGCGGGCCAAAGTAGGCGCGGCCGGTCTGGTCGATAGTATCGCTGTTGCCGGCGATATCCTGCGGCAAGCCGCCCTGGAACATGATCTCCTCACCATAATAAAGGGTGGGGATGCCGCGGTTGGTCCAGAGCAGGTTGTACACCATGGCCGCGTTGCCCATCTCGCCGCCGTAGCGATATTTAAAATCGTTGTCGGGGCCCACATCGTGGTTCTGGAAGAAAGTCACCAGTTGGGTGGCATCGCCATAGACCCAATCCATTCCCATCACCCCGCCGATACCGCCGAAGTTGCCGCGGGTAACGTTGTCGCGGAAGGTGGAGAAGAGCGAGAAGTCCAGTACCGAGAAACCGGAGTCGCCACCGGCGCGTGGGTCGGCCGGGTTGCTGGTGGTGCGTGTATACCACCAGGGGCGGATGACAGCGCTGGCGTTGTCGTTGGCGATTTCCGAGCCGAAGCCAGTGCCTTTTACCAGGTTTTCACCAAATACAAACAGGCCGGGTTTGTGTGCTTTCCAGGCATTGACGTAGCTGAGCAACTCATTGCGCTCGATGTGTTTCACGGTATCCAGGCGGATGGCATCAACGCCCATGTCCAGATACATATTCATCGCGCCGTTGAGATAGTCCTTCACGTTCTGGCGCTCGGTGGCCAAATCGATGGTGTCGCCCGCCATGTGTTTGCGTTGCAGCGCGAGGGGGCTTTCCCAATCGCCGCCCGACATAAACCCATCCAGGTGGTACCAGTTGGGGTCGAGGCCAGCGGCATCTATACCAAAGAAGCGATTGGCGTCGTAACCAGCCTTGGGCACAGTCACACCAGTTTTAGGGTCAACCAGTGGAACGGTACCCGCAGTGTCGCTGCTATGGCGATCTTTAAACCATTGGGGCGCGACGGAGTTGTCGTTATCATCGCGGAATGTGCTCTTATAATCGCCCAAATTGCCGAGATAAGGCCCATTCACGATATTGCCCTGAGTGCCGCCGGCAGGCACGTAATACTTGATCGGCAAGTGGTCGATCCAGACCGCATTGCGCAACCCGTATTGGCTGGAGTGGTTAATCACCACGTCCTGGATGACTTTCAGGCCTTTGGCGTGGGCTGCATCAATAAAATTCTTATAGCTGGCATCGGGCGATTCCAGGCGCGGATCGACTTTGTAGAAGTCATAGGCGTGATAGCCGTGATAATCCAGACCCGAGCGGTTCTCCACCGGCGGGGTAACCCAGATAGCGGTGAAGCCAAGATCTTTAATGTAGTCAAGCTTCTGGATCAGGCCTTTAAAGTCGCCGCGCCAGTGGGGGTCGCCCGCTTTGTAGCGGTCGCGGTTGTAATAATTGTTGCTCGCATCGCCATCGTAAAAACGCGCGGTGAGCAAAAAGTAAATTGTCTCTTTGCGGAAATCACCGTTGCCAATGGTCGCAACAGAACTGGCCGAGCTTGATACCGAAGAACTGGAACTGCTGCTGGATGTGCTCGAATTTAAACTGGTCAGCGTAATCGCTTTGGTGCTGGCATTAAAACAAATAGCATAGAGTGTATCGGCAGACACTACATAATCCGCCTGCGGATAACTCTCTGTCCAATTCGCAAAATGATCGATTTTAAAACGCGGATTGGTACTTGCTGCGCCGAATTGTTGCTGGGTGCAATGCAATCCATTCTGCACAACCATCAGGGTAGAAACCCAATTATTTGGAGTGCCGCGGAAATACCAGGCATCGCTGGAGGCACTGGAACTGGAAACCGTTGAGGAAATAACAGAACTGCTAGAACTACTCAGCGCACTACTGGAAACACTGCTCGATATCGCCGATGTAGTAACAGGAGTAAGTGTGTAGGCAAGCGTTGCATCGTTAACTTGCACGCGATAAGTACCTACCAGGTTGGTGAAAATATCGCTGCCGTTTTGATTCAAAATCCCGTCGCTATTGCTATCGCCGTAATTCACCACCCAGTTATTTGCAGTATCAAATTTAAAACGTTGGTTGGCTTGTCCATCCAATACCACATCAATCGACCACATATTATTGGCCACCAAATTCATAGCGGTGGTGCCCCAGCTATTGGCGGTGCCGCGGAAATTCAGCGCTGGAAATGTTTTGCTAAAGGCGGCGGTGTCACAACTGGAAACCGCTTGAATTGAAATGGTTTTTGAATCCAACGCGAAAAAAATCTTATAGGACTGGTTGGCACTCACCGCGTAATCCGCAGTGGGATAACTTTCACTCCAGGTGCCGGTGCGATCAATTTTAAAACGCGGATTGGTACTGGCCGCACCAAAGGTTTGGCAGGTTGTTAATTGGTTGGTGCTGACGACCTCCAGCGCAGTGGTTGTCCAGTTATTGGGAGTGCCGCGGAAATACCAATCGGCATAGCTGGAATTACTGGTCAGCAGCGCAGCTGCCGCAACCAGCTTGAGCGAGATATTCATAAAAACCCCGTGTGTTTGAAATAAAAAATTATTGTTATGGTTAATGGCTTAATGAATAACAACAGCAATAGCCCAAGCCATACCGCCAGGAATTAACTGCAAGGAAAAAAATAAAATCAAAAAGGGAAACAACATTAATTGGCGCCAAAATGGCAAAGAATCAGTAAAGCGTTATTGTTGTTATTAACTGCTGAAATCACCGGAACCTATGCCGGAAAGGGCACCCGACAAGGCTAATGGGAGGGATTGTGACAAGACAACGAACTGCATACGTATGCACGCGCTGAATACGTATGCAGGGGAATAATCGCGAAAAAATTTACCTGTGAAAAAATATTGCCTACCCAGTCGTAATTTTGTGTACGCACGTGGAAAATAAAAAATAATGGCACTTCAATTACGAAAACAAAATGCTGCTTTATTGAAAGGCATTTTTGCACTTCCTAGAATCAAACCGATTTTTACAATAATAAGCCCTGCATCAACCAGCCATAATTTTTATAAAAGTAATAACCCCTGAATTCCTTCCGCAGTTGGAAGTGATTTCGTATTGGCGGTTCCACATTTTCAAGCCTGTTGTTTCGATTTCGTTTCCCTGGGATGGGGTAAAGGAAAATCCCTTTAAAAATACTATTCGGTAAGGAGTACGTATGAAGTCCCCCCTGATTAAATTTTTTGGATTGCTATTTGCCTTGTTGATGGCAGTTCCATCACTGGCGCTAATGTCAGTAGCCAGTAGTTCCAGTTCCAACCAGACCTGTACAGGTGTTTCCAGCTCCAGCGCTGCCAGTAGCCAGGCGCCGGTTCCATCGCTCAGTTGTCAGGTGATTGTTAACAACGATTGGAATACGGGTTATCAAATTGCTGTGCGGGTCACCAATACCGGCACGGTAGCGCTGGATAATTGGCGCGTGTATTTAACAGTCCCTGCGGGACATGTTTACGTGAATGGATGGGGCGCAATTATCACGCTATCTTCAACTCAGATTGAATTGCGTAAACCGACTGGGCAGGGCCCGTTGTTGCCCGGTCAATCCGTTGAGATTGGCGCTCAATTTAGTAAACCAGCAGGTTCCACCGGCTACCCCAGCTGCCACACCCAAATCGTCCCGCCACCAAACACGGCACCCCAGGGTGATTTTACTGCGCAGGTGACCAACGACACTGTGCACGTACAAACACGCAATGCCAGCGATGCCGAAGGCGATAAACTGACTTACAGTTTTGATTTTGGCGATGGAACTATTATTGGCGCGGCCGATGTCTGGCACAGCTACACAGTGCCGGGCAATTACACAATTACGCAAACCATTAGCGATGGCAAACTCACCAAGGTTAATAAAACTGCTATCAGCGTAACTGCCGCTGGCGCCAATCATGCTCCCTCGGCAGTGTTTTCTTACAGCACCAGGGGTTTGAGCGCATCGCTCAATGCCAATGGATCAGCTGATAAAGACGGCCAGGCGTTAACCTACACCTGGGATTTTGGCCAGGGGTTAAGCAGTGCTTCAACCAATCCCTATGCCAGTGTCACTTTGCCGCAAGGTGGCGGCAACGTGGTATTGACGGTGTTTGATGGCGAATTGGGTAACACCCTCGAATACAAGGTTCCCGCCAATGCTTGCATTACCTATGACGCCGCGCCGCAACTGGCTTTCACTATTGCGTCGAATGGATTATCGATCAACCTGGATGCCAGTGCCTCACGGGTAGTAGACAGCTTCAGCTGGGATTTTGGCGATGGTTCAACCGGTACTGGCATGTTTGCCAGCCATAGCTACGCCGCACCTGGAACTTATACAGTGACCCTGCGCGGCCTGGCACAATATATATCCAAGACCATCACGCAAACCATTATTGTGAATAGTGTTACCCCGGTCGATTTGCCGCCAGTGGCGGAATTGAGCTGCAGGGAGTTGACTGGCGTAGCCGATGATTTCACTAACGGAATCGCCTATTACTTTTACGCGGCGAGCTGCGATGCACGGGCAAGCTTCGATCCCGAAGGAAAACCACTGACCTACACCATGAATTGGGGCGATGGGAAAACCAGCACCTCAACCACTGGCACCTTGGTCCATGACTATCAAACCGGAGGCGAATTTACCCTGACATTGCAAGTCAGCGATGGCGTTAATACCACCGTGAAAACCTTGCCCTGGACAGCCACTGCGCCAACCAACAGCAACCGTCCTCCGGTGGCCTGTTTTGATATAGCTTCCGGCACTGACTTGAATGCCAATGCCAGTTGCTCCTCGGATGCGGATGGCAATGCTTTGACCTACAGCTGGGATTTTGGCGATGGCAGCAGCGCTACAGGTGTGGCTACAACCCACAGCTATTCCGCGTCGGGTTCCTACATAGTGAAGCTGACAGTGTCTGACGGCAAAGCCACCAGTACCCTCAGCAAAACCTTTGTCTACACCAAAGCGGTAAAGCCCACGCGCTGCGAATTCAAAATCACCAATGGTTGGAATACCGGCTTTAATGGTTGGTTGCGGGTGTACAACCAAAGCACGGCACCGGTCAGCAATTGGGGCGCGAAATTAACCTTCGTTAGCGGCGCCACTGTCAGCGCTTCCTGGAATGGTACAGTCACCGGCAGCAACCCTTACCAGGTAGCGCCGGCGAGTTGGAACAACACCATTAATCCGGGTAGCTATGTGGAAGTCGGCTTCCAGGTGTGGGATGGCTCCAGTACCCACTTGGTACCGCAGGTTTCCGGAGTATCTTGCGAGTAATTGGTCGATAGTTGTTATTGGCGAGAGTGGTTCTCCCGCCAATAACAACTGGAAATCACTTACAGCTCTATCACCAGTTTGCCGCGATTTTTCCCCTGCAATAACCCGATAAATGCTGCGGGTGCATTTTCCAACCCGCGCACTTTATCCTCCAGCAATTTGATTTTTCCGCTGCTGAGCCACGCGCTCATATCGCGCTGGAAATGTGCGAAGTGATCAGCGTAATGGTCGAGAATGACAAAACCTTCAATACGGATACGTTTGCGCAATACCTGCGTCATCAATGATGGCAAAAGATTGGGGCTGGCAGGTGGTGTGTCGTCATTGTAATGGGCAATTAACCCGCATACAGGAACCCGCGCCCGTTGATTGAGCAACGGAAATACGGCTTCAAACACTTCACCACCGACGTTTTCAAAATAAATATCGATCCCTTGCGGACAAGCGGCGGCGAGTTTTTTGGTAAAGGCAGGATCCTTGCGGTCGAGGCATTCATCAAAGCCGAACAGCTCAACGGCCTGCTGGAGTTTGTTGATATCCCCCACAATCCCCACAACACGCAAGCCTTTGAGTTTGGCAATTTGCCCAACGATAGATCCCACTGCACCGGTGGCTGCTGCGACGACCAGGGTTTCGCCGGCTTTTGGCTGGCCGATATTCAATAAACCAAAGTACGCAGTAAACCCGGTCATACCCAAGCCACCCAATGCCTGGGATGGTTTGGTACTGGCGTCGAGTTTTTGCAAATTGCTGCCATCAGAGAGTGAGTACTCTTGCCAACCGGCACCATCCAAAACCAGGTCACCTGGCTGGAATTGCGGCAGTCTGGAGCTGACCACTTCGCTGACTGTGCCACCGACCATGGTTTCACCAAGCTTCACTGGTGGTGCGTAACCAGGTCCTACCTCGTCCATCAGGTTGCGCATATAAGGGTCGAGCGACAGGTAGCGTGTCCGCAAGAGGACCTCGCCTTCCGCCGGTTCGATGACCGGTACTTCCATCAGGCAAAAATTTGTCTTTTCAGGCAATCCCTTTGGATAAGAGGTGAGGATTATCCGTCGGTTAGTAAAGTATGTGTTTAACATAGCAATCTTACCGGGACGAATTTTCACGCGGGCCAAAACTAAAGACTAATAAGGCACCCAGGCTCATGGCGACGAGCGCAAAGCTGGGGCCTGCGAGAGCTCCAATGTGATCCACCAAAATACCGCCGCCGATAGCACCGCTGGCGATAGCGATCTGGAAGGCCGCAACAACCAATCCACCTGCTGCTTCGGCCTGGTCCGGCGCAGCGCGGATAATCCAGGTCTGGAATCCAACCGGGAAAGCACCGAATGCAAAACCCCACAAGGCTATCGAAATAGCAGCAACGGTTGTCGACTCACCCGCGATCAGCAAAACAGCAGCGAGAAGCGCAATTGTTACGGCACCGGCTGCGATTGCGTAACGTTCGCTTCTCTCGGCAATGAGCGCGCCAGCGAAATTGCCAAAGAATCCACCAATCCCATAACCCAGAAGTACCGCTGAAATGGCGCTAACGGATAGGTGGGTCACTTGTTCCATCAAAGGGCGAATGTAAGTGAAACCGGCAAAATGGCCAGAGATAACAACCAGCACAGCGATCAATGCCATACGCACATTGGGACGACTCAGTAACTGGAATAACACGCGCAGATTGGGGTTATCTCTGGGTGGTAATGAGGGGATTGCAAAAAATTGCGCTACCAGTGTTACCAGGCTTAGGCAACCAGCGGCGACAAAGGCACTACGCCAACCCCATAAATCCCCCATGTAGGCACCAATAGGTGCAGCACATACTGTAGCAACAGAAACTCCGGTGAGGATTACTGACATCGCTCGTGCAAACAAGTTGTCCGGCACCAGGCGCATTGCCAGTGCAGCGGCCATTGACCAAAAGCCTCCCAGGGCAATACCCAGAATTACCCTGGCGACAAGCAACACAGGCAGAGTTTCTGCTGTTGCGGCCAACGTGTTGGAAATAACGAGCAAAAGCGACAATGTGAGTAACACAATTTTGCGATCAAGGTTGCGGGTAAACACCGGAATTATCAATGCAGTGATAGCACCCACAACTGCGGTAGCGGTAACAGCCTGACCGGCAGCGCCATCGGAAACCCCCAAATCTGCCGACATGGCAGTCAGCAGACTGGCGGGCAAAAATTCGGCGGTTACCAAACCAAAAACCCCCAAGGCTAAACTGGCGATTCCTGTCCAGTTGGCAGCGGAGGTTGTAAAAGAGGTGTTTGTGGATGCATCAGCGGAGTAATCGTTCATATCGTACCTTGATAAGACTGGAAAAGGGTCGCAGTTTAGGGTTAGGATTTTGGCTTTTCCATGCTATAAAATCCGAAAATATTGTCTATTCGTCCAAATGAGAGATTGCCTGATGCGCGATACACTTACTGAAATCCTGCTTGGTTTACGTCTTGATGGTGTGGAATATGGCCGCTGTATGCTATCGCCACCATGGGGAGTGGCCTATCCACCGTCGCCTACTGCGCGTTTTCACTTCGTGGCCCAGGGGGGATGTTGGTTGCGTACAGAATCTTCAGAGTGGATACATTTGAATCCGGGCGATGCTGTGCTTTTCCCGCGGGGTAGTTTCCATATGATGGCCAGTTCACCCGATGTTCCGGTAGTGGATATGAATTCTCTGATTCGCCGGGAGGTGACGGACAATATTTATCTGGTAAGTGGCTGTAATGGAATTACCAATAACGCTAATTCCGAAACCCCCGATAGCGAACCGAATGTGATGTTTTGTGGTGCCATGCGCTTCAACCTTGATCCCTTGCACCCGCTGGTGGCGATGATGCCGGAGCTGATGCGCGCGGGTGACCTGGCACGGCGTGACCCCTCAGTCCCGATGCTGCTGGAAGCGATGGAGCGCGAAGTAAGCCTGGATCGCATTGGTGCCTGCGGCATACTTGCGCGGTTGGCGGATGTACTTGCCGCCAGCATTATCCGCGCCTGGGTGGAATGTGCCTGTAACGATACCAATGCCAGTGGCTGGATTGCCGCCGTGCGTTGTCCGCAAATTGGCAAGGTGCTGGCAGCTATCCACACCCAGCCGGAAAAAGAATGGAATATTTCTGATCTTGCCGGAGTTATGGGGGCATCGCGCTCCAGCTTTGCTGACAAGTTCACCCGTACTTTGGGCGAGTCACCGGCCAAATACGTCGCTCGCGTCAAAATGTTCCAGGCTCGCCATTGGATCGCCCGCGAAGGTATGCGCGTTGCCACCGCTGCCAATCGCCTCGGCTACGATTCGGAAGCCTCGTTCAGTCGTGCCTTTAAACGAATTGTTGGCCACCCGCCGAGCGAGTTGCGCGAAAAGGCAGTGGCGAATTAATCAAACCGGCAACGCCGTCTTATCCACCGGCGATTTGAGTACAAACGACGAATGCACCCCGCTCACACCCTCAATGCGGGTGAGCTTTTGCAGCAGGAATTGCTGGTAGGCATCCATGTCTTTTACGATGACTTTTAACAAATAATCGGCCGACTGCCCGGTGATCAAGTGGCATTCCAGTACTTCCGGATAAGCTTCCACGGTTTTCTCAAATGCATCAAATCGGTCGGGAGTGTGTTTATCCATACTGATCTGGATAAACGACACCAGTGTCAGACCCAATTTACGCGCATTGAGCAGGGCGACATAACCGTCGATCAAGCCGGATTCTTCCAGTGCGCGCACCCGACGCAGGCAAGGGGAGGGCGAGAGGCTGATGCTGTCGGCCAATTCCTGGTTGGAGATACGCCCGTTGCGCTGTAAGGCTTCGAGTATCAAGCGGTCATAACGGTCGAGTTCCATAGCGGTAAACTCCAATTGATCGGTATTAAATTCCAATAAAATAACATTTTAAGCAATAATATTGTTTGAATGGCGATATTAACACAAGCTTCGCAATCATCTGCCAAGCTGACCTCCCTATACTAGGCACATGTTGATGAAAAGCCGTGCACTATCCGCGCCGGTTTTGGGGTTCCTGCCTGTGCGACCGCACTTCAGGGAACCGGTAACCGATAACCCTCGGTTAGCTGACCAGATCGGGCTTTACTCAACCACAACCACAAGAACTACTACAGCTCATGGAGCCTCTGGATAATCGCTTACCCGGTGGATTATTCAGAGGTTCTCCATACAACTCGTTAAACCCAGGCATAACATTCGGAGTCGATCATGCTTTCCAATCCATCCACCAAGTACCAGCGTTTTGTCGGCGTATCCTTGCCCGACCGCCAATGGCCCAACAAGCACATTGAAAAACCGCCGATCTGGATGAGCACCGACCTGCGCGATGGCAACCAGGCGCTGATCGACCCTATGTCGGTACAAACCAAATTGCGCATGTTCAAAGAATTGGTTGCGATTGGTTTTAAAGAAATCGAAATCGGTTTCCCCTCCGCGAGTGAAATTGATTACAACTTCACGCGTCAGTTGATCGAAGAGAATTTAATTCCCGACGATGTCACCATCGAAGTATTGGTGCAGGCGCGGTATGACTTAATCGAAAAAACCGTGCAGAGTTTGCGCGGCGCCAAGCGCGCGATTTTGCATATGTACAATCCGCTTGCTCCAGCATTCCGCAAAATTGTGTACAACACCGATGAAGCGGGCGTAAAAAATATCGCTATCCAGGGCACCAAGTGGTGCAAAGAATTAACCGCGCAAGCGCCGGAAGTGGATTGGACTTTCCAATATTCACCGGAAGTGTTTTCGTCAACTGAAATTGAATTGGTAAAAGACGTTTGCGATGCAGTGGTGGAGATCTGGAACCCGTCACCTGCAAAAAAATTGATTTTGAATTTACCCGCAACGGTGGAGATGAATACGCCGAATACTTACGCGGATCAAATCGAATGGATCCACCGCAATATCGACCGCCGCGATTCGATTGTCATCAGCGTGCATCCACACAATGACCGCGGCACCGCCGTTGCAGCCGCAGAATTGGCGGTAATGGCGGGAGCGGATCGCGTCGAAGGTTGTTTGTTTGGCAACGGCGAGCGCACCGGCAACGTGTGTCTGGTGACTTTGGCAATGAATTTGTATTCGCAGGGCGTGAATCCCGGTCTGGATTTTTCCGATATCGACCGCGTGCGCAAATTGCATGAAGAGTGCACGCAATTGCCTGTGCATCCACGCCACCCTTATGCCGGTGAATTGGTATTTACCGCCTTCTCCGGTTCACACCAGGATGCGATCAAAAAAGGTTTTGCGGTCCAGAAAAAAGATACCCTGTGGGAAGTCCCTTATTTGCCAATTGACCCGGCTGATTTGAATCGCAGTTACGATGCCGTTGTGCGCGTGAATGCGCAATCCGGTAAAGGCGGTGTGAGTTTCCTGTTGCAGCAGGAAGCGGGTTTGCAATTGCCGCGTCGTTTGCAAATTGAATTCAGTTCCGTCGTGCAAAAAGTTAGCGACAGCACGGGTAAAGAAGTGAAGGCGAGCGATATCGTTAAAATTTTTAACGATGAATATCTTGCGGTGAATGCGCCAATTGCTTACCAATCGAGTAAGTTCACAGAACAGGATGACAGCCATCAAGTGGACATAACCATCCACGCCCAACACCAAAACCAAACCGTGCAAATCAGCGGCAGCGGCAACGGCCCCATCGATGCAGCCGCCCACGCGATCAGCCAGTTTATCGATGGTGAAGTCAACGTAATCGACTACCACGAACATTCAGTTGGCGAAGGTTCCGATGTAGCGGCGGTGACTTATGTAGAAATCAAAGTGAAAAACGGCAAACCGGTTTACGGTGTGGGCCAGGATCGCAACATTATTACTTCAGCGGTGAAAGCGCTGATTAATGGTGTGAACAGGAGTGGGGTAGTTAGTTAATAGCCTTTCTAGTGTTGAATGTAAAAACGCAGCCCCTTAAAAGGCTGCGTTTTTTGTTTAAGGTAAATAATGTTAACGATTATTTATAATTACCCGCGATCTAAAAATAGCGCTAGCAATGGTTGATTGATGTAATAGTTGCTGCGGCTGATTTTTTCCTTTTTAAGTAGACCAATAGTAACTAGTTGATCCAGATATTTGGCTGCGGTTAACCGTGAGACTGATAAATCCTGCATCACAAATTCAATTTTTGTGTAGGGATGGTTGAATAAATTATTCAATAACTCTTGACTGTAAATCTTAGGCAACTGGCTCCGTATTTTTTGCTTGAATTCCTGCATAAGCGTTTTAATTTGCTTTATCAGCTCAATGGTTGCCTGGGCTGTTTGAATTACCCCATCCAGCATATAGATCAACCAGGGCTCCCATTCATTGGTGTCGCGTACGGCTTGTAATTGCTGGTAATACTCCGCTTTGGTTTGAATAAGATAGCGGCTGAGATACAAAATCGGCAAATCCAATAGACCCTGCGCCACTAAATACAGCATATTAATAATGCGGCCGGTGCGACCATTGCCATCATAAAAAGGATGAATGCTCTCAAACTGGTGATGAATAATCGCCATTTTAATTAGCGGGTCAGCAGTGCAAAGATCAGGATCGTTTATGTACTCTGCCAGGTTGTCCATCAACCGCTCTATTTCTTGCGGGTGTTGCGGCGGTGTATATACAACTTTGCCAGTTTGCGCATTCTTAAGTTCTGTACCTGGTAGCTTACGAAAACCTGCTTTGTTTTCTTCCAGTATTTCCTGGAGAGTTAATAAGTCGCTGATTCGAATCAATCCTGATTTACGCACAAATTCAAAACCGGCTTTTAGCGCAGCCGCATAATTTTGTACTTCTTTAGCCGCAGGATTTATTTGCGCATCGGTAAATAATTCCGCTTTGAATAACTCGTCCTGCGTCGTAATGATATTTTCAATTTCCGAGCTATGTTTGGCCTCTTGCAGGACAAGTGTATTAATTAAAATCGCTTCGTTAGGAATTGTTTCAGCGATGCCTTTAAGCTCTGCCAGATAACGATGAGCCAGTGCCGCTTTCTTCAAGGTAGTGCGGGTTTCAATCTGCTCCAGATCAGCAATTGGCAAAGGCGTTACGACATAGCTCATGGTCTGGTCCCATATGTATAGAAAACCAGCAAATACTATACATATTAGTTTGATGTGTATAGAAAAATGAAAAATCTATACATGTGGCTGTATATATGTATACAAAAGAGCATTTTCTTAATTCAAGGCGTAAGGCGATTTTTAGCAGATATTTTTTATCAATCACAATTCAAACATATCAAACAAAGATAATTTGAACAAATCTTGAAACTAGATTATATTTTGATCGTTCTGGCTAATATTGAAGGAAAAGCTATGCAGCGGTTGAACAGAAATTTAGCGTCCAATGCCATCGGCAAAATCACCCATGCTTTGAAAAGTGGGGAAATTCGACAGTTAGAGGTAATTCTGGAGCTAATGCCCCCAGAGGGAAGCTTTCAGCTGGGTCATATACATAGCGAGCTCTACCCCCAAAATACCAAAGCCAGCGCAAACGTTGCTTTTAACCGATTGATTAATCGCGTTAACGAAGTGCTTGAAGCCCAGGGCAGTAAAGTGCGCATGGCAATTACTGCCGATAAGAAAGCAGGCGATAAACGTGAGTGCTGGTTTGAGGCCGAGCCAGTTCAATTCCCAATCCCCCACACACCGCAACTGGACGCTATTCCCGACGATCAGCTTGAACAAGGCCAATTGGGCCAGCCGGTGCTGGACGTGGATATAGTGCTGATTACGTTTAACCAACATGAATTAGAGCAAACCTTGACGTGTTTTTGCCCAAACGCTAGCGCCGTGCAAATGGAACGGCATAACCGTATTTATTATCAGTTGGGTAAACACGGTGGGCAGAATGTGGTATTGGTTCATTCGCAACAAGCTACCCTTGGTGCGATGAAATCAGCGGAAGTGGCAATAGATTTTTTTCAACCTAAAGCAATAATTGCAGTAGGAATCGCCTTCGGCATTAATAGCGAGAAGCAGCAGATTGGCGAGGTATTAATTTCCAGGTCAATTATCCCCTATGAACTTGGCAAAATTGATAAAGAGGGAAACTTTATCGCGCGCGGCCCTCGCCCAGCGGCGACCGGAAAACTTATCCAACACTTTGAACAATTGGATAGCTACCTGCAACGGCAGCAGAGTGCTGAATATGCCAAGCGACATTTCGGTAGTGTCTTGAGTGGCGACAAGTTAGTAGATAACAAAAATTATCGGGATAAGTTACAAAGCCTGGATTCGGAAACCATTGGTGGTGAAATGGAGGGAACGGGCTTATTTTACGCCTGTGAACCCACCAAAACCGACTGGATTATCGTAAAAGCCATTTGCGATTTTGCCGATGGTAACAAAGGCAAAAATAAAGAAGCCAATCAGAAAATAGCGGCAGAAAATGCGGCGCGCCTGGTAAAAGCCGCACTGGACTTCGGTAGTATCTACCCAGCTAAAAAATCATTTGCTACGGATAAAATTCGAATCAAACCTTTCTCCAATAATTTCCACGATTACAACGCCATATACAAAGATTTAAGCAATATTGATGAGCTGGCGTTAGTGAAAGATGCTCGCGCATTGCCGACAACCCTAAAAAAAGAACAAGCCGCACTACTTGAGCAAGAACACACCAATGGTATACCGGTTGTTGTAAGGTTGTTAGATTGGGCAAAAGAACTGCAAGGTAAAACGGTATTCACGTTGCTGGGTGAATATGGCATGGGTAAAACCATTAGCTGCCAAATGTTTGATAAGCAATTGCGCGTACAATTACAACAGAATAAAAAATTACCTGTTCCTCTCTATTTTGATCTGCGCCATGTCACTAGCAAAACCCTCGCGGACGGATTTCATTTTCCAGACATAATTCAGGATTGTATTCGCTTTGGTTGGTTTAAGAATGAAACCCAGGAGGACTTCACCACTAGCGATATAGAGCGCTGGGCGAATCAATCGGGTGTAGTTCTTATTTTTGATGGATTGGATGAAGTTTTGGTGAAAATAGAAGAACAGGATGGACGTATTTTCACCGATCAACTTTATAAATACCAAGTGGAGTTGGCAGCAAAAACCAAGCAACCAGTAAAAATGTTGCTCACCTGCCGTAGCCAGTATTTCAAAACATTGGATCGTCAAAAGGACCACTTTACCGGGCAGGAGCGAGGCGGGGCAAAACCGGATGACATAGAGGCAATGGTGATGCTGCCATTAACGGAAGAGCAAATTACCAATTACTTGCGTCATGCATTACCGGGCATAGAGCCTGCAACCATTATTGATATGGTTGAGTCGGTACATGATCTACACGATTTAAGCAAACGCCCTTTTACTCTGAAATTGATAGGTGAATTTTTTCCGGCACTGGAAGAAGACCGCAAAGCAGGAAAAGCAATCAGTGGTGTGAGTTTGTATCGTCGCGTGGTAGATCGCTGGCTTAATCGGGATGATGGCAAACACCAAATTAAAAGTGACCATAAATTGCAGTTAGCATCACATTTAGCTGCATTACTCTGGAAGCAAAAGCAATCCGCTTTACCTGCGAGCGAAATTGAAGATTGGTTTATGGGCTGGTTGGCAGATAATCCTAAAATCGCATTTCGTTATCAGGGAATATCACCGGATATTTTGGAAGAAGATTTGCGCACCGCCACTTTTTTGTGCCGCGAGGATGATGAACAAGGCAGCCGCTTTCGTTTTTCCCATACATCCTTACAAGAATTTTTCCTGGCTAGTTATTTACTGCAAGCAATTAATGACAATAAACCCGAAGCATGGGCAATCGCTAAACCTAGTTATGAAACGTTGGTATTTCTGGCTCAGTTGTTAGCGGAACCAGAGCACAAGCAACTATTAGCCAAATTGAGTGAGTGGCGAAAAGAGTATCGCCAGTACACATCGGAAAACTTGTTGCACTATAGTCTGGTTGCTTATGAATTAGGCTTTTCTTTACCCGCATTGCACGGTATTCAACTCAATGGAGCCATGTTGAAAGGTTTTACTCTTCAAGCATCAGTTAAGAAAAATTTCCCCTTGGAAAATGCAAATTTTTCTAACGCAATTTTGCGAAGGGCGAAATTTAGCTTCGTTAATCTAACAGGTGCCAACTTTAGCGAGGCACAGTTGGACAATGCAGAATTTGACCAATGCAATATTAATAATAGTCGCTGGGATCACGCAGAAATGACAGCGACGCGCTTTTTTCGCTGTCACTTAGCACAAACAAATTTGGAAACTGCTGTTGCATATCGCAGTCGATTATTACATTGCGAATCTCTTCCCAATGTGACTTTGCAGTATCCGCAGTGGTTAATAAACACACCCTTATCAACTAATAACAATGTGCGCTATTCAACTGCGGGTCATGTACGAGAAATAACTTCTTGTGTAATAAGTATAGATAACCGCTATTTAATATCGAGTTCACATGATAATAGAGTTCGGCAATGGGAGATGAGCACGGGTGAGTGCGTGCGTGAATTTATTGGCCATACCAATAGCGTATTGGGTTGTGCAGTTACTACGGATGGTCGCTATTTGTTTTCGGCTTCAGAGGATAACAGTGTACGGCAGTGGGACCTGAACACAGGCGAATGTGTGCGCGAATTTATTGGTCACACAGGATCAGTAAGCTGCTGTGTACTGACAGTTGATAGACGTTACCTCATTTCAGGTTCGCATGATAATAGTCTGCGTCAGTGGGATTTGTTGACGGGCGAGTGTGTTCGTGAGTTTATTGGTCACACAGAGTCAGTAACATGTTGTGCAGTGACGAATGATGGCTGCTACTTGATATCGGGGTCGGCTGATGAAAGCTTGTGGTTGTGGAATTTGATAAGTGGTGAAGCTGTACGAAAATTTGCTGGACATACAGGGCGTGTGAATAGTTGCGTGTTAACGAGCGATGGTCGCTTGGTCTCAGGTTCGGATGACGGTAGTTTGCTTCAGTGGGATATAGAAAGCGGTGAATGTGTGCGTGAGTTTGATGGACAGACAGGAAGCGTGAATAGTTGTGTGCTAACGAGCGATGATCGCTACTTGGTATCGGGTTCAGATGACGGTAGTTTGCGCCAGTGGGATATGGAAAGTGGTGAATGTGTGTGTGAGTTCGTTGGACATACAGGGAGAATCCGTAGTTGTGCGCTAACGAGCGATGATCGCTATCTGGTATCAAGTTCGGGTGACGATAGTTTGCGTCAGTGGGATATGGAAAGCGGTGAATGTGTGGGTGAAATTGTTGGTCATTCGGATTGGGTATTCAAGTGTGCGTTAACGAGAGATGATCGCTATCTGGTATCGGGCTCAGTTGATGGTAGTTTGCGTCAATGGGATATGGCAAGCAGTGAATGTGTGCATGAGTTTATTGGTCACAAGGATTGGATATTCAATTGTGCGATGACCAGTGATGACCGCTACCTGGTGTCATATTCGGTAGAAAATCATGTTCGTCAGTGGAATTTAGCATCCGGTGAATGTGTGCACGAGTTTGTTGGTGTCAGTACTTATGCGTTAACAAACGATGGTCGATACCTTTTGCTTGGCTCGCATGACGGTAGTGTTCGCCAATGGGATTTGGCAGGAGGTAAATATGTACATGAGTTTATTGGCCATACAGATGCAATAAACATTTGTGTGCTAACGGGCAATGATCGCTATCTGGTGTCTGGTTCAGATGACGGTAGTTTGCGTCAATGGGATATGGAAAGCGGCGAGTGTGTGCGTGAGTTTGTTGGTCATGCAGATTCAGTAATCAGTTGTACAACGACGAGTGATGGACGTTATCTGGTATCGGGTTCAGATGATGGTAGTTTGCGTCAATGGGATATGGCAAACGGTGAGTGTGTGCATGTGTTTATTGGTCACATGGACTGGATATTCAATTGTGCGATAACCAGTGATGACCGCTACCTGGTGTCCTGTTCGATAGAAAATAATGTTCGCCAGTGGGATTTAGCATCCGGTGAATGTGTGCACGAGTTTGTTGATGCCCGTACTTATGCGCTAACAAACGATGGTCGATACCTTGTGCTTGGCTCGAATGACGGTAGTGTTCGCCAATGGGATTTGGCAGGAGGTAAATATGTACATGAGTTTATTGGCCATGCAGATGCAATAAGCATGTGTGTGCTAACGAGCGATGATCGCTACCTGGTATCGACTTCATTCGATTCAACTATCCGAATATGGTCAATGGAAACAGGAGAGCTTTTAAAAATTTTCCATTGTGCCCCAAACGCTAATTATTTAAGCGTAACCGGCGACCAACAAAAAATCCTCGCCCACAGCGAATACGCCTGGCGTTATTTCAACGGTTACTTTATTAACGAAGAAGGCAAGCCAGATAGCTTTCCGGTTATCTAATGCAGGTTCTTCTATTCAGCCACTGAATCCAATTTTCCAGTAGGTGCATCCAATGGTTTGAGATGCCCAACTCCCGTTCCCCAACCCGGGAGCCGGGTTTCTCGTGTACACCTGACCGGCTGGCAGCACCCGTTATTAGTCCTGGCCAGGTGCTCTCCCGACGTGCTGATCGGGAGAGAATTTTACCGACTCTTTACACCGGCTATGCCCTGGCACATAAAAACATCCTTATACTGAACTTTGTGCGAGTTTGCAGTTCTGTAGATCCGTGTCGCGTTAAATAATAAAAGCAGTGGAAGTGAATCCAACAGGACCGCGTTTGTGTCGAACCCATGATTGGTTCAACAGCGCGATTGGTTCAACAGTGCATCACCACACTGGCATGATTGGGAAATCATCAATGGATAGTTTGCAAGAAATTCTTTTTAGCCTGCGCCAGAACAAGCTGCGCACCGGCCTTACGGCTTTTGGTGTGTTTTGGGGTATTTTGATGCTGATCCTGCTGCTCGGTGCCGGGCGGGGGATGGAAAAAGCATTTTTGGAAGGCAACTTCAACGATACCGCCGATTCCATGTGGATCATCCCCGATACCACCTCTATTCCCTACCAGGGTTTTTCAGTCGGCCGGCAAATCCGTTTTACCGAGGAGGATATGGCGGCGATCCGCCAGCAAATCCCCGGTGTGCGCTACCTCTCCAGTGAAAATCCGCTCGGCAATTTTATCAACTCCGATATTTTGGTGAATTACGGTACCCGCTCGGGTGTATTCCAGGTGCTGGGTGTGGCCGACCAATATTTTAATATCAAGGAAAAAGTCGAATTCAATCATGGCCGCCGGCTAAATTATTTTGATAAAGAAGACAGCCGCAAAGTGTGCGTGATCGGCACGCGCGTGCGCGAGCGATTATTTTCGACAGGTGAAGATCCCATTGGAAAAGATATCCAGGTCAACGGTGTGATCTTTCGCGTGGTGGGGATTTTTTACGATAAAGGCAACCAGGGGCGTATGTCGGAACGAGTGTATTTGCCCGTGAGTGCATTCAAAAAAACCTTTGGCGGCGGCACTTATCTTGACCTGATTGCCGCGCGCCCCAAAGCCGATGTGGACGGTATAAAACTGGAAGAAGACATTATCCACCTGCTCAAGGAGCGGCATCACATTGCCCCCAGTGATAACCGCGCAATTTACGTTATGAACTACGCGCGCGTTACTAAAGATGTAACAGAGACATTCGATAACCTGAATATGTTTATCTGGTTGGTCGGCATAGGCACATTGCTCGCCGGGATTGTGGGGGTGAGCAACATCATGATTATCACCGTGCGCGAGCGCACCCGCGAAATCGGTATCCGCAAAGCCTTGGGGGCAAACCCGCTTTCCATTGTCGGCAGTCTTTTATGTGAATCCATTTTGGTAACCAGTGTGGCGGGCTATACCGGGTTGATTACGGGAGTTGCGCTATTGGAGGGCGTCGCCACGATCCTGGAAAAATTAAATATCCAATTACCTTATTTCCAGCAACCGGAAATCGATTTAAAAATTGCATTGGGCGCACTCTTGTTATTGGTGATTGCCGGAGTATTGGCGGGTTTAATGCCGGCACTGCGCGCGGCGCGCATCATGCCGATTGAAGCGATGAGAGCAGAATAATGAAATTCACATGGATTGATTGGGACAAATGGCAAGAAATCTTTGCTGCGCTCAAAAAACAAAAAGTGCGTACGGCGCTCACTGCCTTTGGTGTTTTCTGGGGCATTTTTATGCTGGTGATCATGCTCGGCTTTGGCCAGGGCTACAGCATTAATGTGGATGGTTTGTTTGGTGATCGCAAAAACGTGATTTTTTTATGGTCTTCCAATGTTACCCAGCTCGCCTATAAAGGTTTGCCTAAAGGGCGGCAAATCCGTCTCACCCAGGACGACATCGATATTATCAAGCAAAAAATACCTGGATTGAAAATTGTTGCCGGACAAAATTATTTAATGGGATCGCAGTATGTTGTGCATGAAAAAAATAGTGGTTCGTTTTATGTAATCGGCACTCACGATGGCTGGGCTGGATTGAATACCAACCGCGTTGTAGAAGGACGTTACATCAACCAGCGCGATGACGATGAATTCAGAAAAGTTGCAGTAATTGGTACGCGCGCGCGCGATATTTTATTTAAGGATGGTGCAAGCCCATTGGGAAAATTTATCAAGGTACAGGGTGTTAGTTTGCAAATCGTTGGTGTGTATGAATCATCAGAGCCAGATAGCGGCAACCAGAACCAAAGCATCAGTGTGTTTATACCCAATGAGAGTTTGCGCAAAACATTTAATCAAATGGACAGGTTTAACGAGATAATGATCCAACCAGGGGAAAATCAAAATACCCTTGAATTGGAAAAGGAAATAAAAAAATTAATTTACGAGCGGCAAAAAATCCATCCCGATGACCAAGGCGTATTGAACACCTACAACAGCGAACAGGAATATTTGCAAAACAAAAACCTGGTTAATGGCATCCTTGGTTTTAGCTGGATGGTTGCTATAGGCACGATTATCGCCGGGGTGATCGGGGTGGGTAATATCATGCTGGTTGTTGTAAAAGAGCGCACCCGCGAAATTGGTTTGCGCAAAGCCCTGGGGGCGACTCCCGCCAATATCAGCCTGATGATTATGCATGAATCGCTGGTGATAACACTGGTCGCGGGTTATGGCGGATTGGTTGCCGGAGTCGCGTTGCTTGAAGGTGTGAAGGCAGTGTTGATCAATATGGGTAAGGGCAAAGGGATGTTTGCCTCGCCGTTTATCGATATAGGTACCGCATTACTGGCTTTGGCTGTGTTGGTGACTATAGGTGCTTTGGCCGCATTGCTGCCCGCGATCAAAGCGGCATCGGTCAATCCCATCGTCGCTTTGCAGGACGAATAATTATTTTTTGGGCCTGTGAATCCAAACTGGAACAAGCTGCATCAAAGCTAACAAGAGTCACCAATGGTTACAGCGATGAGGCGAAAATACTGACACTTGTCATTAGAGTGTTAAGCGCGGTTAAACAAGTCTGTAACCCATTGAAAAATCATTAAGCTTACCGGCGCTATTTCATCAGCGCAGAGCGAAGGAATTTACCATGATCAAACTTCATAACATCCACAAATATTATCACTCCGGTGAACAGCCGCTGCATGTGCTCAAGGGTATCGACCTGCACATCCGCGAGGGTGAGTTGGTTTCCATTATGGGTTCCTCGGGTTCGGGCAAATCCACCCTGCTCAATATCCTCGGTATTTTGGATACCCACGATAAAGGCGATTATTTTCTCGCCGGGCGCGAAGTCAAAAACCTCAAGGAAAAAACCGCCGCAAAAATGCGCAATGAATTATTGGGTTTTGTGTTCCAGTCATTCAATTTATTGCCCTTTAAAAATGCTACTGAAAATGTGGCGCTGCCGCTGTACTACCAGGGTATTGGGCGCAAAGAGCGCAATTACCGCGCGGACCAATATCTGGAAATGGTGGGCCTTTCCCATCGCGCCAAACATATGCCCAATGAATTATCGGGCGGACAAAAACAGCGTGTGGCGATTGCCCGTGCGCTAGTGACCAAACCCAAAGTCATTCTTGCGGATGAACCTACGGGTGCATTGGATAGCCAAACCACGCAGGAAGTAATGGCGTTGATGAAAGAAGTCCACAAGTTGGGCAATACCATTGTGATCGTAACCCACGAACAGGATATCGCCGACCAAACCGAGCGGCAGATTATTTTAAAAGACGGCCTGATTGTTTCCGGAAAATCTCATCACTCCCATATAGCGGAAGAGATTGCCGATCAGGATGAAGAAGAGATTCTTGGCTAAGAAAATTAAGAGTGGGTAAACATCATGCTCGATGGCTTGCAAGAAATTCTCTATACCCTGCGCCAGAATAAATTGCGCACCGCGCTGACAGCCTTTGGTGTCTTCTGGGGCATTTTTATGTTGATCCTGCTGCTCGGTGCCGGGCGCGGAATGCAAAATGGTGTGTACGAGGATTTTGGTTCGGACGTACTCGATTTTATTATCGCGTACACCGGCACAACTTCGGTTGCTTACAAAGGCATGGGTTTGGGCCGGCAAATCCAGTTAACCCAGGATGATGTTGAAGCGATTAAACAACAAATTCCAGAGATACGTTTTATCGCCGCAGAAAGTCAGCGCGAGGGTATATCGCTAACATACGGCAGTAAAAATGCCAATTTTGGTGTGTACGGTGTACCCGACGAATATTTCGATATCAAAGCGAGCATCCCGTTTACTTTCGGGCGCAAGCTTAATCCGTTCGACGAAAAGGAATTACGCAAAATCACAGTAATTGGCACCGTCGTCGCTGAGCGTCTATTCGGGAAAGATGTTGATCCGGTTAATAAAGATATTCGCGTTAATGGCGTGGTGATGAAAGTGGTAGGTATGTTTTATGACAAAGGCAGCCGTGGACGCGATTCCGAACGTATTTATATTCCGCAATCTACTTTTCAAAAAATGTTTGGTACCAGTAATCGAATAGGTTCCATCTGGATGCGCCCACACCCAGGGCTCGATGGTTTTGCGGCTGAGAAAAAAGTGATTGAACTCTTGCAGCGTCGTCACTCGGTATCACCGGAAGATAAACGCGCTATTCGCTCGTTCAATATGGCTGAGCCGGCAAAAATGGTGAACGGATTATTCTTCGGGATCAATGCAATTATCTGGTTTGTTGGATTGGGCACACTCATGGCAGGCATTGTGGGTGTAAGTAATATCATGATTATTACCGTCAAAGAACGCACCCGCGAAATTGGAATTCGCAAAGCTTTAGGTGCAACTCCATTCAGTATTGTTGGCACACTCTTGTTTGAATCAATTTTGGTAACCGGCATTGCGGGATATGCCGGATTGGTAATGGGCGTGGGTTTAATTGAATTGGTTTCCTTTGCATTGAATTCCGTGGGCGCACAATTGCCATTTTTTAAAAACCCGGAAATTAATTTCCAGGTGGCCGTGACGGCGATTATTTTGTTGGTAGTGATAGGTGCGCTGGCAGGATTAATGCCTGCGCTGCGTGCGGCCAAAATTATGCCTATTGAAGCCATGCGCGCGGATTAACAGGAGCCACTGATGATTATTGATACTGAAAAGTGGCACGAGATTTTTAAGACCCTCGGCCAACATAAGTTGCGCACTGGCCTCACGGCATTCGGTGTTTTCTGGGGCATCTTTATGCTTACCTTATTGCTTGGTGCGGGCAAGGGTTTGGAAAACGGTGTGAACGAAGGTTTCCCGCGTGTACCCAACATTGTCTGGGTGTGGGTGCAGGGCAATACCCAATTACCCTATCAGGGTATGCCGATTGGAAGGCAAATTGCGTTTAAACCGGAAGATGTCGCCAATATTGAAAAAAATGTTCCCAGTGTCGGCTTTATTCGCGGACAAAATTCCGTAGGCATCTGGAGCGGCACACCGCCTTATGCCGTTCACAAGGATAAAAACGGTACCTTTTTTGTGGAAGGCATACACGCGCGGATGGAAAACATTAATTCATTGGCGATGATTGAAGGTCGCAGCATCAATGAGTTTGACGATCGCGAAAAACGTAAGACGGTCATTATTGGAACGCGTGTGCGCTCGCAACTATTTACCGAAGGTGAAAATCCGATTGGTGCAGATATCACCATTAATGGCATCAGTTTTAAAGTAGTCGGTGTTTTTAAATCGCTCGCCAATGGTAACCAGCAGCAGGAAGAAGAAAAAATTTATATCCCCAACGATACTCTGCGCTATGCATTTAACCAGGTTGGTTGGATCGGCAGTTTTGTGATTCAACCAAAGCCAGGGTTGCACGCACGTGTTGCCGAAGAGGATGTAAAAAAATATCTCGCGGAATTAAAGAAAGTAGATCCAAAAGATAACGGCGTATTCGGCAGCTTTAACTTGCAAAACGAATTCGACAAAATTGAAGGCCTGTTTACTGGTATCAAAGTATTTAGTTGGGTAGTTGCCATTGGCACTATCATGGCGGGTGCGATTGGTGTAGGTAACATCATGCTGATTGTCGTGAAGGAGCGCACACGCGAAATTGGATTGCGCAAAGCCCTGGGTGCAACACCCAATTCCATTATCGGAATGATCGTGCAGGAATCTATTTTTATCACCACGGTGGCCGGCTATTTTGGTTTGGTTATCGGCGTATTAATTTTAGAAGGCGTTGCAAAATTATTAGAGGCCGGTGGTGGTAAAGCCGGATTCTTCGGCAAACCCGAAGTTGATTTTGCCACGGCATTTACCGCATTAGTCGTCCTGGTAATTTCGGGTTTACTTGCATCCCTAATGCCTGCCGCTAAAGCAGCTGGGGTAAATCCGATAGTTGCACTACAAGATGAATAGTTAAAAATTTTACTTGATTTAAAACCGTTACATATTCTAAAAACATTTTTTCCAGCAATAGCAAAGAAGGACACCATGAAAAAGTTTATCTGGTACGCAGTTTTGGGTTTGATCGCCGTTATATTTATTGGTACGGCAGTATTTCTGTATAACAAATCCCAGGAGAAACCGGTCACCTACACCTCGGATGCCGTATTCAAAACCACCATTGTCAAAAAGACGGTGGCGGTGGGTAAAGTTATTCCACGCCGCGAAGTGGAAATTAAATCGCAAGTATCCGGCGTAGTTGAACAACTCTATGTAGTTGCAGGCCAGAATGTGAAGAAAGGCGATATTGTTGCCAAGATTACCCTGGCACCGAATATGGTGATGTTGAACCAGGCGGAATCGCAGTTGGAAACAGCCAAAATCAACTTGCAAAATGCAACGGATGAATTTGGTCGCCAGAAAAAGCTGTTTGCCGATAAATTAATTTCTACTTCGGAATTCAATAAATTTATGCTGACCTATGATCTGCAGCGCGAGGCAGTCACCGCGGCAGAAAATAATTTGCTACTGATGAAATCCGGCGCCACTAAAAAATCGGATAAGGTTTCCAACATGATTGCCGCGACCGTCACCGGCATGGTGTTGGATCTGCCCTACAAAGAGGGCGCCTTTATTGTTGAAACCAGTTCTTACGGTTCAGGTACAACAGTTGCTACTTTGGCCGATATGAACGATATGATTTTTGAAGGTATGGTGGACGAGTCCGAAGTGGGCAAGATCCGCGAAGGCATGGAGCTGGTATTGGACGTAGGTGCGCTGGAAGGCGAGCCCTTTACCGCGATCCTTGAATATATTTCTCCCAAAGGTGTAACTGACCAGGGCACCATTAAATTCCAGATCCGCGCGGCGGTAAAACTGAGCGAAAAATTATTCCTGCGCTCCAACTACAGCGCTAACGCCGATATCGTATTGGACAAGAAAGAAAATGTGCTGGCGGTTAATGAAGGTAACTTGATTGTGGAAGAAAAAGTCCAATTTGTTGAAGTCGAAACCGGCCCACAGAAGTTCGAAAAACGTGAAGTTAAAACCGGTATTTCCGATGGTATCAATATCGAAATCCTGAAAGGCCTGAAAGACGGGGATAAGATTAAACATCGTTAATTGCTGTAATAGTCCCAGTTAGCGCGGGTTAGCCCCACAGGCAACCCGCCGTTTTCCCTCCCTTATCTTGACTTCCTCAGTACTCGCCACCAAACTAGACTAACTCAACTTAGTTTACCGGAGGTGCTATGCAAACCATCAATATCCATGAGGCAAAAACCCACCTGTCGCGCCTGGTGGAATTGGCAGCCAAAGGTGAATCCTTTGTTATCGCCAAAGCGGGCAAACCGCTGGTAAAGGTAACCGCGTTGAATGCCCCCGAGCCGGAGCAAATGAAGCGTTTGGGCTTTATGGCTGGCCAGTTGCAGGTGCCAGATGATTTTGATCGCATGGGCAGTGATGAGATTGCCCAGCTGTTTGGCGGTAACCCATGAAATTGCTATTAGATACGCATTTGTTGCTATGGGCGGCAGACCAGCAAACACGTTTGTCTGAAGAAGCCATTACATTGATTGCCGACCCTGCCAATGAGCTATTTTTTAGCGCCGCCAGCCTGTGGGAAATTGCGATCAAACAAGGGTTGGGACGTGAGGATTTTAAAGTGGATACCCGTTTACTGCGGCGTGGGCTTCTGGATAATGGATATTCCGAATTGCCGATTGCCAGTGAGCATGCGGTTGCTATCGACAGCCTGCCACCAATCCATAAAGATCCATTTGATCGTATGTTGATGGCTCAGGCGATGATTGAGGGAATCACCTTGCTAACCGCCGATAATATTCTCGCCCAATATCCCGGCCCGGTTAGAAAAGTATAAATATATTTCGGGGCTTCCCTAGCGCTTCATCGCTTCAAACATTTGCAATTCCCAGGGGCGCATCGCCAGCAGCAAGCCCAGATGCTGGCGTTTATCCAGCGGCAATTTTGCATCGGCCTGATTTAATGCGGCCACCTCCTGCGTTAACTGGTTCAAGCGGTTTTTAATAATTGCCACTGAGGCTGTCGAGTAACTGCCGCGCATATAAAAACGAAAAGCCTGTTCCTGGCTGAAATCGCCTTCCATAAATTCCACAATCACATCGCGATTCATAAATCGCTCCAACGGACCGTCGGGAATCCAGCGGAAATTCTGTGCGATCAACAATTTGTATTTATTGCCGGGCAGGAGTTGTAGCATTTTTAATTTATCGAGCCGCGCCAGCAGGCGGATGCATTCGTGTTCGCTGATTTGGTAGTGGGTGATCATGTCGCTGAATAACCAGCCGTCGCGTGCGCACACGGCGACCAGCAATAATTTTTTATCGTGGATTAACTCTTCTTCCTGTTCATGGGTCAATTGCGTGAGGCGATGTTCTTTCTGGGTATTTAATAAAAATAAATCCGAGAGGCTTAGCTCCAGCAAAGCGCAAATTTGTTCAAGTCGCTCCAGGGTAAAACTTTGGTTGGAAAAAATACGTTTGATATTGGCTTCACTTAAATCCAAGGCCTGGGCTAAATCCTTGTAGGTAAGGTTGCGCGCCTTAAGCAGTTGTTTGAGGGTATCGCACAGGGTAGAAATTTGGCTCACAGTAGCGGATTCCTATAGATTTGGTTTTTCAGCAGTCTACCTTATCCATAAAAATTTATACCACTCCTTCGGGGGGCTGCTGAAAAACACATGTCGTCATATCTGCGAGCGTAGGTATGACGAATAATCCATGACCTCTATTAAATTGTTGTACAGGGCGAGCATTTATTTTTTGGTTGCCGCTACTTCCAACTCCATAAAATAAATTGTGGTAGGGCCTTCAAAACCGGAATCAGTCCCCAGCAATAACCAGATGTTTCCATGCTCATCGGAGACGGTTGAATAAACCCCTTTTTCGGTGATCAGGTTTTTTTTCATGTAACTGGTATCAGTCGCACCGCATTCGCGGCTGTTGGCAAAATCTCCCGCGAGGATGGCATCGCTACCGCCGGTTGCCTGATTGCCTTTGTCCCAATTCAGCAACAAAAAACCTGTACCGTCATCAATGGCTTTGGGTTGGTTTTTGGTTGCACCAACTTTAATCCACACGCTATTGCCAGGCGATCCACCAATGCCCATACAATTATTTTGTGCATTGGTGCCGAAGGTCACTTTAAAACGAAAATCGTAACGGGTATTGGGTTCAAGGCCGTCCACTTGCTTGGCGACAAACATAAACAGGTCATCACTGTGATTGTTGCCGCTTAATTTAAAACCTTTGCGATTGCTGCCGAGCGTTGCAGGTAAGGTTTCCAGCCCGGAAGATAATTCATAAAAAGTTTCTTCACCCGCAGGATAATCGGAAAAGCCTGCTTGCCATCCGGTTGCACCTTCATCAAAGTTAATCGACAACATTTTGGTATTGGCATCGGGCCTTTCCATATCATCGCCGCCGCAGGCATTGAGTAATGTTGGCAAGGTCAGGACTACCAGGGTTTTTATAATCTTGGTGGTAAGCTGCATAATCGGATTCCAGAAAATAAGGTTGGTTTTTACAACGGATAGTTTCTGCGGTGATGGACGCTGGATCTGTAAGTGAAATGTAGGTTGGCGTTAAAAAATGTAATGTGAAAAAGGCCGCGAACAGCGCAATGCTGTTCACTTAAGGTTATTTCAACCTTGTTAGTCGTCATCCTCGCGAAAGCGGGGATCCATAAACTGCGAATTTTGCCACGAAAACTGGACTCCCGCTTTCGCGGGAGTGACGACAAATCCTTAAGTGAACAGCATTAAGCTAACAGCGGCCTTGTATTCGCAAAACATTATTGGTTGCTGCTCCAAGGTGTGGCAATGACCTTGGGACCGTGCACATAAAATAATGCATCGCCGTGCAGTATGCCGCGGTCGCTGCCATCCCAGAGTGGATAAAGCTGGTCCGCGTGACTTTCACTAATTACCTGGCCTACATGGTCCAGCGATAATTTATCACCGGTGAGACCATTGATTTCAAACTGGTAGAGACCGCTGCTAACCCAGGGGTTGTAAATAAACTCTCCGGTTTTTTCTTCGGCAAACAAACTGATCGGTAAGGTAATGCGGATTTGGTCCTCGCTCGCGGTTAAAAATGACAGCGCATGGTGATCGTAAAGCGCAGCACTCCAGCTGTACGTGCCGCCAAAAACATGTTGGCCGATTTCAGTGGGGTTGGCCGGGTTGCGGATATCGTAGAGCGCGACTTTTACACCGGTGACCACTCCATCGCTGGTGGCGTCATTGCCGAGCGCGAATAAATAATTATCGCCGATGGGATGCAAGTAAGAAGAGAAACCGGGCACTTCCAGTTGGCCTGCGATTTTTGGAGCTAGCGGATTGGCGAGATCCAATACATAGAGCGGATCCTTGCGCTCGAATGTGACGATATAGGCTTTGTCGCCATTAAAACGCGCTGCGTAAATTTCTTCGCGCGGTTTGCCAATTGCTTCTGGAGAATCCTGGTTGGGCAATTGCGCCACGACTTCCAATTCGCTGCGACCATCCACTTTTTGCAAAATATTGAGATGGTGGATGGGCTCGCCAACGGCGTCATAAGTGGTGGTGATCATCCGCAGTGAATTCTGGTATTCATCCATGCGGAAAGAAGGCGAGCTCCAACCCAAAGTCCCCTCTACGGAACCAGTGGCGGAATAACTGGCCCCGCTCTGGTCCAATGCAAAACGGTGTACCACAGTAAAGGTTTGCCAATTTTCCCAGCGGCTGTAATCCGAACCAACCAGGTAAATATTGTCACTCGATACGTAAATAGTTTCCGCTTCGCTATTCACGCACACGGATTTAATTAATTCTTTCGTGCTTAAATCAATTGCGGTGATATTGACAAGGTTGAGATGGCCTTCTGTGCGGCTGGTGCTGGCGGGAATCATGCAGCCGCTGGAATCGACCAGCGATTGCGGGCTGCCGCCATTGATGGAATAGCTGGGCAATAATTTTTCAACCGGAGTATTGGTAATCAGGGTTTCGTTGGCAATTTTTTCATCTTCGGTTTCGGCGGCGTAATCCAGCGCGATAATGCCGGGTATAAAACTGCTGACCACATAAAGTATGTTGCCAATTTTGCGCGTGCCGAGCAAATTGCCATCAAGCGATAAAGACCAGGATTTCGCCGGCGCTGAAGGTGTGCGTACATCAAACAAACTGATCTCGATGCCCGAGTCCATAAAGTAGGGCAGGCTTGTCATCTGCGCTGCGTCGGCCTCATTCATCGATCCTAATTTGCCGTCAGCCTCGAGTGATGCGCTGACGGTGTCAGCGAGGGCGATAATATCCATAGAGCGGCGAACGGTAGCTATATCAGTAGTCTCTCGAGTAGTCCCTTGAGTAGTCCCTTGAGTAGTCCCTTGCGCGTTACTGACCAAATACATTTCCGCTGTGCCGCCCCAGTTTTCTGTAGCAATCGAGGTATCACTCAATTCGCTGACGCTGGCATTGTCGGCATCGGTGGCGAAAATTTTCAAACTGCCATTGGCACCGGTATCGCTATAAGTGACCGGTGTGGCGAGGTAAATATATTTACCGTCGTATTTAACGCTGTCGGCTTCATCGACATTGGCAACTTGCACATTGGTGCCGGAAAAATCGCCGCCGGATTTGCTCTCGCCCAGGCTGTTGATATCGTTCATAACGGTATCGATCAGCATATTGTGGTAATCCTGGCTGTGGCTGAGCGAGACGCGCAGGCCATTTTTTACCAGCTCGGATAATTCATCGGCCGATGCCTCGCGCAGCGAACCGGGTTCGAGTTTACTGGCTGAGAGTTTGGAATAATCGGTATTGACCTTGGGTTTGGGTTGGTTGCTACTGGAGCCACCACCACAGGCAACCAGGGGAAGGCTGAGCAAGGCAATTTTGATCATGGGATTCATAGCGTAATTCCTTTAGCGTTGGCGTTATGGTTTTGTGCGGATGTATTACTTGCTGCTATCCTAGATTGCCGTTTCGGGTGGAATCTGTAATGGATGTGAAGGAATATGTAATAAATTGTAATAGGCGCAGGAGCTGGCATGCCTGGCTACAAATCATTACAACCCTTATTGCAAAAGCGATTTATAAATAACACGGTGAGTCCCCCATTTTTCATCTTGCCTATGACCTTACCCCCAAACATGTTCCAGAAATTGTCCCGTACATTGGCTGCTGCGCTGGTTTCTGCCCTGGTTGCAGGCAGTGCGCTCGCTTGTGATCCGGAAACCGAGGGCTGTGTCGAGATCGGCAAATGGCAATTGAGTCTGGGGATAGGTGCCGGTGTACGTACGAATCCGGTGGAAGATACCCCCGATATACCGCTGTTTCTGGTTCCGGAAGTGAGCTACAACGGTGAACGGTTTTTTATCGACAACCTCGACATGGGGGCAATCCTGTGGGAGAGCGACCGCCAACAGCTCAACCTGCTGGCAACCCCTTCTTATGACCAGGTGTATTTCCACCGCTGGAGCCCGAGCAATTTTTTTATCAACGCGAACAACTTTGCTACCGCCACGAAAGAAGGCGATAAAGGCGAAGAGATTCCGGTGATTGATGCGGGCGGCAAAACAGAACTTGTCGCACCGGGTTTCAAGGATATGCAAGAGCGCGATCTGCGCGACCGCCACACTGCGGGCATGGGTGGATTGGAATACTACCTGTATACCCCGCTGGTGGATTTGCAACTGGCGTACCTGAGCGATTTTACCGCTGTCCACTACGGCGAAGAGGCGCGCATCTCACTTGGCAAATACTGGGCGAGTGGCCGACATCGCGTATCAACATCCCTGGGTGCCATCTGGCAGAGCAGCGAAATCATCAATTATTACTACGGTGTTACCCTGCCTGAAGCGGACGAACGCGGCCCCTATGCCACGGGTTCGGCCTGGACTCCATTGGTAAGTATGGATTGGAATTACCGATTGACTGAACGCTGGGATTTGCGTTTCTTGGCCAACTATCGCCAGTTACCCGATGAAATCTCAGCAAGCCCACTTATAAACGAGAATAAAGTGATCACTGTTTTCATTGGGGGGGTGTACCATTTCTGATGGGTACCTGCTGAGCGCACGCGCCACATCTGTAGCAGTATCCCTATTTCTGGTTGCTATGCTTCCGGGAAGCTATGCGCACGCCAGTGATCCCCCTGTTAATAATCCCGGCGGCGCAAGCTCATCTTCATTGCCCCTGATCCAGTTTTCCATTAAACCACGCCTGTGTGTATTGAATGCGGGTGAAGAAGTCTGCCGCGATGAGCTGGAAGTAAAATGGCAATCGGCGCAGGCGCGTTCGCTATGCTTATACCAAACGGATAAAACCGAACCGCTGCGCTGTTGGCAGGATGCAACCAGCGGTGAATACCAATTTGAATTGACCGCGAGCGTCAGCACCGATTTCCAGTTGCGCGAATTGGACAGCAGCACCTCCCTGAGCGACCAGCGTTTCCAGGTGGTGTACAACGAAAAAAAATACCGCAAGGCCAGGCGCAATCCCTGGAGTTTTTTTTAATCTGCTAACGGGATTTTTCACAGAGAAATTTTTATGTCGCAAAACAATTTAATTTTATTGGTTGAGGATGATCGCCGCCTGGCGCAGCTGGTAAAAGATTTTCTGGAAGGCAACGAATTCCAGGTGGCCATCGAAGAAAACGGCAACCGCGTAATGCGCCAGGTGCAAAATTTAAATCCTGCATTAATAGTTCTGGATTTAATGTTGCCCGGCAAAGATGGCCTGACCCTGTGCAAGGAATTGCGCCCGCAATTCAAAGGCCCGATTTTAATGCTCACCGCGCGCGACTCGGATGTGGACCAGGTACTGGGCCTTGAATACGGCGCTGATGATTACGTAATTAAACCGGCGGAGCCGCGCGTACTGCTTGCCCGCATTCGCGCGCTTATGCGCCGCTACTACCAGAATGATCCGCGCGAGCAGGAAGCGCTGGTGTTTGGCGAGCTGTGCATCCAACCCACCGCGCGCAAAGTGTTGCTGGCCGGTGAAGAGGTGGTGTTATCCAGCCACGAATATGATTTGTTACTCGCACTGGCTGCGCAGGCGGGGCAAATCCTCAGCCGCGAATTTTTATTCAACCATATCTACAACCGCGAATACGATGGCCTCGACCGCACTATTGATGTGCGCATCTCGCAACTGCGCAAAAAATTAAACGATAACCCGGATAATCCCACGCGTATCAAAACCATTTGGGGCAAGGGATATTTGTTTATCGCCGATGCCTGGACATAAACGCGAGCCATGAACCGCGCGTTTATCTCCCTCTACTTTTTTATCGTCGCTTCAGTGGTATTGATCGGCTGGGGTTTGAACCAGTTTTGGGAAAGCATGGCGCCGGAGCAGGAACCGACGGCAGAAATCCACGCGCTCTTCCAGTTGATCGAGCAGCAATTAATTGCGCAGAATTTGTCGGTGCAAGCAGCGCAAGCGAGTGAACGTTATGCGCAAGGCGCGCAGCAACTCAGTGCAGAATTAAATATCGCGCTGGAATTATTGCCGCTTGATGACCTGGCCCAGTCAGCGGCCCTGCACGAATTACATGCGGGAAAAATCCTGGCGGCCAGCAGCAATGGCGACATTATCTGGTACAAACGCCTCGCCCAAACTGATCAGGTGCTGATGCTTAGCATCCCGGTAAATGATGACAGCCAATCACCTTTTTATCGCCTGCTGTTGATTGTGTTTTATCTCGCCATAGCGCTGGCAATTTATTTGTGGGTTTGGCCACTCTCGCGCGACAGCAAAAAACTGGAAGTACAAACACGCGCGCTAGGCAAGGATGGTGTACCCGACACCTTGAAGATTTCCCCCACCTCGACACTCTATCCACTCGCGCAAGCCTTTAACTATATGGCGCAGCGCCTGCGCGAATTAATCGCCTCGCACCGTGAAATGACCAATGCCGTCTCGCACGAATTGCGCACGCCCTTGGCACGGATGAAATTTGCGCTGGCGATGATCGAAGAAGAAAAACTGAATGAAAAAGATCGCCGCCAGTTGCGCAGCCTGGAAATGGATATCGCCGAAATGGAATCGCTTATCAGCGCACTTTTGGCCTACGCCGGGTTTGAACAAAAAACCCAACAACTGAAACAAACCAGCGGCTATATGCGCGATCTGCTCGATGAATTGCAACTGCGTTTTGCCCGTCACAACCAACGGCAATTACAGTTGGAAATTGGTGACACGACGGACAACGCCGAATTTATCTGCGAGTGGAAGCTGATCGAAACTGTGCTGCAAAATTTTATCAACAATGCTGCGCGTTACGCTAAATCGCGCATTCGTATTGAACTTATGCAAACCGCAAATGAATACATTATCGCGGTGGAAGATGATGGCCCCGGCATCCCCGCCAGTGAACGCGAACGTGTGTTCGATTCTTTTGTCCGGCTTTATTACGCCGAAGAAGATGGCAACCCAACCTCCGGCAACTCCGCCACCGGTGGCTTCGGTTTAGGCCTCGCGATTGTCAAACGCATCATGCAATGGCATCACGGCCATGCACAGTTTGTCGAACCGGAAGTATTGGGTGGGGCACGAGCGCAGATTCGGTGGCCGAAAAGTAGTTCCTGAATCTCCCTTGCCAAATAACCTGGGCTCCTTTAATGTTTATACGTTGCTACATTTTTGGAGGTGGCTATGACTACTACAATCCTATCCAGCCGTGAGTTCAATCAAGATACGGGCAAGGCCAAAAAGGCGGCTCTACAGGGACCGGTATTTATTACTGATCGGGGCAAAGCGTCCTATGTACTATTGACGGTGGAGGAATACCGCAAAATCAGTGGTGTGCAACCCGATCTTGCCGACTTGTTGGCCATACCGGAAGCGGATGACATCGAATTCCAGCCATCCAAATTGAATCTCACTCCTAAGGTGCCAGATTTATCGTGAAGTATTTATTGGATACGAATGTTATCTCTGAGTTGAGAAAACAAACGTCAGGGAAGGCAGATGCAAAAGTGGTGGCCTGGGTTAGGTCAATCCCTGTTGATAGTATGTACCTTTCTGTAATCACACTTATGGAATTGGAAATGGGTGTTCTCTCGATCCAGCGCAAAGATTCCCGTCAGGGAAATCAATTGCGCTTGTGGTTGGATACCCAGGTGATACCCGCATTTGACGGCAGAACCATTCCGATAGATGTGCCCATTGCGCAATGCTGCGCGGGGTTACATATTCCTGATCCGCGTTCCGAGCGCGATGCACTTATCGCTGCAACTGCCATAGTCAATGGCTTGACTGTAGTAACACGCAACCTCACCGACTTTGAACCCACCGGCGTAAAACTGCTCAACCCGTGGTTTTGAATGGTAAAATTCTATGTAATTTAGAAGTTGAACTTTGGAATTGCATAGAATAGTCTTGGTTCATGATTAAACGTCACATAGAACCTGAATTTCTCCAGCTACTGGGCGAATACCCCATAGTGACCATTCTTGGGCCGCGCCAGGCAGGTAAAACCACGCTTGCCCGGCAGCTTTTGCCGGATTATGCCTACGTTAACCTGGAATATCCGGAAACCCGGGATTTCGCTCGGGATGACCCCAAAGCTTTTTTGGCGCAATATCCCGGCAAGGTCATTTTTGATGAAATCCAGCGCTTGCCCGAGTTGCTTAGTTACTTGCAGGTGGCGGTGGACAACCAGCGCGAGAACGGGCGCTATGTGCTTACCGGCTCACACCAACTAGCCCTGCGTGAGGCTATCGCGCAATCCCTGGCGGGGCGTACAGCCATCCTTCACCTGTTGCCATTTTCCATCGCTGAATTGGTTGATAACCGCTTGGGTTTTGCCAATGCGGAAGAATATATTTACCAGGGATTTTTGCCGCGCATTTACGACCAGCAGCAGCGTCCATCAACAGCTTATGCAAACTACTACCAGACTTATGTTGAGCGCGATGTTCGCCAACTGATTAATTTAAAGGACGTTGCCCAGTTTCAAAAGTTTATGAAGCTGGTTGCGGGCAGGGTCGGGCAGTTGATGGATTACTCGTCGTTGGCGGGTGATGTTGGTGTAAGTGCAACAACCATTAAACATTGGCTATCCATATTGGAAGCCTCGTTTATTCTCTACAAATTGCCGCCGTATTTTGAAAATTTTGGCAAGCGCGTCATCAAGACACCAAAATATTATTTTATTGATACGGGTCTACTGTGTTTTCTACTGGGTATCGAAAATCCGCAACAGGTGGCGCGCGATCCGTTGATCGGTCAGTTATTCGAAAATCTGGTTGTTATCGATGTGGTCAAAAATTTCTACAACAAAGGCAAGCTGGATAATCTTTATTTTTTCCGCGATAGCAACGGCCTTGAAGCCGATTTGTTGTTGCAACAAGGGCGACAGTTAATGCCGATAGAAATCAAATCCAGTTCAACCTACAAACCGGAGTTACTAAAAGGCCTTAAACGGATTATGGAATTATCACCGCAAATGGCGAATGCACATTTGATTTATGCGGGTGATGCTATGGAATTTAGTAATGGAATTAATGCAATCCGATTCGATAAATTTGCTTCGCAATTGTAAAATTCCGTTATCACATTTCAGTTTTTGACAGTTGAAGCCTTTGCGAATTAACTATTCTGGTTTAGGCTGATTTTTCCACATGATTACAAGCACAACATCGCTTTTAAATCGGCGGCTTGGCGACGTGAAATATCTATTTTCATGCCGTTATCCATGGTGATTTCATAACCGTCGTGAATAGCTTCTTCAATCGCGGCTATTGCTTGCAGGTTGACGATAAACTGGCGGTTGGCGCGGAAGAAAAAACGCTTGGGTAAGCGCTCCTCAACCTGATTGAGCGATTTTTTAATAAACGCCGATTCTTCGCCAAAAAATACTCGCACATAATTTTTACAGCTTTCAATGTAGCGAATGGATTCCAGACTCACCAAATGGCATTTGTCATTGTCTTTAATAAAAATTTTATTATTCATTTCCAACGCAGGTTTGTTATCAATTGGCGTTGGTTCAGCGGCATTGCCCAATTTTTCGATGGCCTGCGCTAGACGTGCAGTGCTAATGGGTTTCAGCAAATAGTCGATGGTGTGGTAATCAAAGGATTTGATCGCGTATTCGGAGTAGGCGGTAGTGAAAATAATACGCGGGCTGTAATCGAGTCGTTCAAGCAAATCAAAACCGCTGGCACCGGGCATATTGATATCCAGGAAAATCAATTCGGGTTGGGTGTGCGCAATTAATTCCAGCGCATGGTCAGGGTGATCGGCCTGACCGACAATAGTGAGCTCAGGAAAGGCCGCGAGCATGCGCACCAGTCCTTCGCGGGCGATGCGTGAATCTTCAACAACGATGGTTTTCATTAAGCAAGTTCTCGCGGCAGGCTGAGGGTAACGCTAAATAATTGTTCACCAGCGGCAACAACCATGCTGGCATTGGCGCCGTAGAGCAGGTGCAAACGCTGTTTGATATTGCGTAAACCTATACCGGTGTTGGCCGCCTGTGCAAGCATTGAAGCGGTGGGCTGGTCGGCGCAATTATTATTGATGGTAAATACCAAAAGATTGTTCACCAGTTCGGCACTGAGATAAATTTCACCGCCGTCGCGCCTTTGGTCGATACCGTGTTTTACCGCGTTTTCAATCAACAATTGCAAGATCATCGGAGGAATTAAATAGCGCTGGATATCGGGCGCCAATGCCAGGGTAAATTGCAATCGCTCCTCCATTTGCACTTTGATCAGCGCGATGTAGCGCTCGATCATTTCCAACTCTTCGCTGAGTGCGACCTTGTCGTGTTTGCTGCGCTCGAGGGAGTAGCGCAGCATGTCCGACAGGTTGGTGAGCATGGTGTCGGCTTTGGCGGCGTCTTCATAAATCGTAAAGCGGATATTGTTAATCGCATTAAATAAAAAGTGCGGGTTCAGCTGGCTGGTTAAATTAATTAATTCCGCCTCTTTTAGATTATGTTGCAGGCGCAGGTTAATTAATTCCGCTTCCTTGACCCGGCGGTTACCGGTGATGCTGATATAGATAAACATCCAGATACCGAGGAACAATTGTGATTGCACGGTATTGCCAATAAACATATGCAACATAAGCTGCGATGGGGATACATCCATTTTTTCAGCGATGCCGGAGCTGATCAAATCATCCCATAAAAACGGGAGGATGCTGGCGAGGGTGGCAAATGCAAGCAACAATCCGCCAATCGATGCATAGCTGATTACCCGGATGATGCGTTTGCGAATGCTCTGGGAAAAATTATTTTTTTGCAGGTAGTGCTGGCGAAATACCAGCACATACAGTGTGAACAAAATTGACCAGAGAATTGTTGCCAACGCATTAAACAATTTTTGTTCCTGCCAGAGTAAAAATCCCAGCCACTCCACTAATTGAAGTGTTAGCAATGCGCCGCAGTGCAATAACCAAAAGGATTTATTGGCCGGGAAAATTTTTTCTTTCATAACAAGCTCTGGGTTGTACCCGTATCTGCGGGTATTGGTAGAAATCAAACAGGGTGATGATTATTGAAATCCTTAGGCCCACATCCGCAAGGCCAGCAATCCATAGTAGCCAAGGCCGAGCGCCAGGCCGCAGTGTAATACAGCCAGCACCAGCGAATATCCATAAACCATGCGGTTTATTTCCCTGGTAGTGAAACGCGCACGGCGTAAGCGGTAGCAATTAAACAGGCTAAAAAATGCCAGTAGTGGATAGACACTGGTACAAATGAAAACGATCAAGGTGACCGCAGATACCTGGCCCATCTTTTCAATCCCCGGTTGAAGAAGGCTGGGAACAATGAGCGCGAAAAAGAGCACCAGGCTGGTGAGTAGCGGCCACAAACGAATACTGATCGCTGCACCTTTGGCGATTTTTCTGCGCGCCAGGCGCGCCAGCCAGATCAATGCAAATACGACGCTGGCGAGGCTGAGGACGATGGTTAAACCTAGCCAACCCAATAAACCAAACACCCGTAGTGGCGATACTTTTTTCAGTAGGGCATCGCCGCCCATTGCATCTGAGACTTCCAGCGCACTGCCCGCGAGCGGGTCGTTGACTACTGCGAGGGTGGGCAAACCACTCCAGTCATTTGCGAGGGTGGTATCGCTCACCGCGTAATCATTGCTGGGTTTTTCCCAACCGCCGAACAGCGGCATGCGATGCAATTGGTTATTGCTGCTGGTCACGCGGATGACACCGAATATTTCGGCTTGGATACGTGAAAGTTCCGAGCGCGGTGCCAGCGAAATATAATAGCCCTCCAGAGCGCGCAATCTGTCCGGCAGTGGTGGGATTGGGGTGGCAGGTTTGTGGATGTCTTTGGTTAAAAATGCGCGGATTAAGTTGGGAATTTTATCCAGCGCAGCGAAGTTGGTTTCGTTGATCATCAGCACATAACCTACGCCCAATTCAGGGATGTAACCCAAACGGCAGTGACCGCCCATCAAGTCGCCATCGTGGCCGCGGATGGCAATTTTTTTCGCTTCATAACCGCGTACATAATTATGCAAGCCGTAACCAGCGGTAGTGCCCGCCTGTGCACCCAGGGTTGAGGCAGGAGTTTCCATGCGGGTGAAGGAGGCTTCGCTGAGCAGTTGTTGCTGGTCGATGTTGCCGCGGCCAACCAGGAATTGCAGGTATCTCGCCATATCGCGTGCGGAGGAATTAAGGGAGCCGGCTGGGCGCAAAATCAAATGCCAATAGGGCTGCTTTTTACCCTCAAATGCATAGAGACTGGCGCCACGCTGTTTGAATATGTCCGATTCAAAAAAACTGGTGGATGACATTTGTAGCGGGTTAAAAAATTGTGCCTGCACATAGTCCTCATAAACCTGGCCGGTAATTTTTTGCACCACATAAGCCGCGACTGCCGGGCCCGCATTGTTGTAGGCAAAACGGGTGCCGGGTGCCCAGCGCGATTGGCGGTACTGCGGGTGGAAATCCAGCGCATCTTTCAGGCTGATACTGGCATCCTGCTTACTGTAGACCGCAAAACCTATGTCATCCCAGCCGGTCGTGTGCTCCAGCAAATGTACCAGCCGCACCGGATGGGTCGCTTCCCAGGGATTGTCAAAATACAACTCGGGCGCCAGCTCACTCAATTTTGCATCCAAATCCAGCTTTCCCTCTTCCACCAGTTTGAGCACCGCCAGGGCGACAAACATTTTGGAGGTGGAGCCGATGCGAAACAGGGTGTCTTCGGTGGCGGGTGCATGGCTTGCAGTATCGGCCTCGCCCAAACCGGCTACCCAGAGGGGGCCATTTTTATCTACCAACGCAATACCCAGGCCGGGCAATTTGCTCTCAAGACGCACTTGTTCGATAGCGGCTTTGAGTTCGTCCAGGGTTTGGGGCGGTTCGTCGGCCCGGGCGGCCAACTGCCAGCAGCTGAGCAGTATCAGGGTGAGGCGGAGCAGGTAGGTCATATCAGTTCCCTGGAAAAAGTAAGTGAATGGGGCAGTGGTGGATAGCCTACAAAAAGCCTGTGCCCTCGCTGGCAAGCAGATGCCAATCGGCGTTATAGGGGTATGAATGGCTGTTATCGAGGGGCTGGCTATTGACGAAAGGTTGGGTATAGAATGCGATCACCTTCACACAAAGGTAGTATAAGAGGCGTCAGCTACCCTCTGTTGTCATGCGCTAATAAGTTTAATCATGCATGTTGGCTCAGTTGGCGCACTCACATAAGAGGCTCAGCCTCACATCCTTCGGCATTGTGTATTCCTCAATTTGATAAGTTCTTCCTGACCAACTTCACAAGGGTGGGTTTGGGTATCCGTTATTTTTTGCGTCGTATTTTTACAGCCTTGAGCTGTGGCCATCAGTTGCCGATGTTGCGCAACGATGGACCTGATAATAAACAAATATTGGCAATGGTTTTTCCCTGAACGGTTGGTACCAGAGGCTATCGTCAGCCTGTTGGCGGTAGTTCTTTGCCTGGATTTGGCGCAGGCCGGATTCAAGAATAACTACAACTGTGAGAGCACCATGAAAATCCATCTGCTAATAGCTGTTTTACTCTCTGCCTTGCTCAGTGCGTGCGGCGGTGACTACAAAAAAGACAAGTCGCACTCCAGCTCATCAAGTTCCCCATCCAGCCTCCCGGTGGCGGCAAGTTCCAGCCAGGCGGCCAGCAGTGCACCCACCACAGTGGTGGGGGTGTTGGTAGATTCATTTGTGGCGGGGATTGGCTATCGCACCCCGAGCCAATCGGGTGTCACCAATGCCCAGGGTGAATTCAATTATTTACCGGGTGAGACGGTGACCTTTTTTATCGGCACGCTGGAGTTTCCACCGATACCGGCCAAGCCGCTGGTCACTCCGCTCGATATGGCCCAGAGCCTCAACCCCGCTGCGCCGGTGGTGTTGAATATTGCGCGCCTGTTGCAGAGCCTGGATATCGACGGTAATCCGGCCAATGGCATTAGCATCAGCCCGACCGCAACAACGGCGGCAACCCCGGTGGATTTCAGCCTCGACCTGACTCAATTTGCCAGTTCGCCAGCGGTTACTAATTTGATCGCTAATTCCGGTTCGACGACGACGGCCATAGTGTCAGCCCAGCAGGCGCTGACCCATTTGCGCGATACCCTGATTGGGGCGGGTGTTCCAATCGAAGAAGGTTCCAGCTCCAGCCTGAGTTCGGTACAGGAATCTTCCAGCTCGCTGGTAGCTATGTCTTCACTAGGTGCTTCAAGTGTGCCTGCATCGGCTGCGTCCAGCGCTCCCGTTGTGGAAGCATCAAGTGCGCCCGCCTCGGTGGCGGCAAGTTCGATAGCGTCGAGCACTTCAACTTCGGCAGCCGTGAGTTCGATGGAATCCGAAGCATCAAGTACACCTGCCTCGGTAGCGGCAAGTTCAGTCGCTCCAGAAACCTCAAGTGTGCCTGCCTCTGTGGCAGCAAGTTCAATTGCATCCGAGGCATCAAGCTCGGCAGCGGTATCCAGCAGCCCGGTGATAGTGGCGAGTTCAGCGGCCAGTTCAACCGAGCCGGAATCCAGCAGCCAATCCAGCCTTGCTTCCAGTGTCGCCCCTGGTGCATTTGACCCAGCTAATGGTTGGGCGTCAGTGGGTACTAACAACCTGGGCGGTACAGGTACTACCGGCGGGGTGGATGCCGATCAAGCACATACCTACACGGTGACCAACCGCAATGAATTGATTGCGGCGCTCTACACCAATGAAGTGATCAATAACGACGGTAGCTTCAGTGGCACTGTGGATACCGCGCCCAAGATTATTTATGTCGAAGGCACTATCAACCTGAACATGAACAAGGCGCTGGTTGAACAGACCGAAGCGGATTACATCTGCCCGATTGACGGCAGTAGCATCAAGGTGGCTTACACCTTTGAGGATTACGCCAGCGTCTACGATCCCAACGGCGCCTGGGGCACAACACCGGTGAGTGGCGACCTGGAAACCGCGCGCGGTTGTGCGGCGACCAAACAAAAAGCGGTTATCCAGATCAAGATTGGCTCCAATACCACCATTATCGGCAAGGGTAACAACGCCAAAATCGTGCGCGGCCATGTGCGCCTGAGCCCACCCTACGACAACATCATCATCCGCAACGTCCATTTTGAAGACGCCTACGATATGTTCCCGCTCTGGGACCCGGCCGACAGCGGCGGCCGTTGGAATTCGGCCTACGACAATATCAGTGTGGAAGGGGCAACCCATGTGTGGATCGACCACTGTACCTTTAGCGATGGTGCCAACCTCGACAAATTGCATCCGCCGGTGTTTGCGGCGCCCTACAATTTGCCGGAGATGAAAGTCCAGCATCACGATGGCGCGATTGATGTCACCAAAAACTCCAACTACGTGACCCTGTCGTACAACCATATCCACGACCACGACAAGACCCATTTGATCGGCAGCTCGGACTCCATCGCGTCAGACAATGGGCCGAAATTCCTCAAGATCACCATGCACCACAACTATCTCAAAGACGTCACCCAGCGTTTGCCGCGTGTGCGTATGGGGATGGTGCACGTATACAACAACCTCTACGACGGCCAGTTGAAACCGCTATCGGTGGAACGCAACTACGGTTTCTCGGTGGGGCTGGCCACTGGCCAGTTCGGCAAGATGTACGCTGAGAGCAACGTATTTGATATAGCGGCCTCGACCGAGGGTGTGCAGGCGACGGTGGAAAATCTCTACAGCGTCGCCTTCAAGCAGGATGCAGGCACCATTGCCGCCTGTACCAGTGCGAGCTACACCAGCGCCGATTGTTCGACGCTCTTCTATGAAAGCGGCAGTGTCCTGAATGGTGTGGCGGTGGATGTGATGGCCGCCGCGGTGGCCAATGCGGCGGCACAAGCCACGCCACTGACCCTGAATTCAGCGGCGACTTACTGGATACCCGCCAATTTCTACAGCTATCAACTGGATACCACCGGCGGTCTGCGCGAGTTGATTATCGCCGGTGCCGGTGCGGGGCAATGTAGCGATTGTACTAACACCACCAAACCGGTGCCTTCGTCCAGCAGCAGTGCGTCCTCGGGTGCGGCGGGTTCGGCTTCATCCACTGGCGCTGTGGGTGGTGGTTCATCGGGGGCGAGCAATAGCAGCACCTCCTCGGAAGAACCGATCGAGATGAATTGCGGTACAGACGTTTACTTCTGCGACGACTTCTCTGCCTCCAGCGTCGCCAACTGGAACCTCAAACCCGTGGCCGGTGTGGTGGGGACTTTTGACCTGACGACCCAAAACAGTAACCAGATGCTGCGCTATACCGCAGGCAGCGCCGGGGGTGTTTTGGCGCTGGTCAAACCGGCGGCCTTTACCGGCGTCACCAGTGGCGACTACTACGTGGAAGCGCGCATCCGCCCGCGCAATAACAGCACTACCGGCAATAAACAGCTGTACATCATTGCCCGCGCCCAGGATGCCAATAACTGGTACGGCGCTGGCCTGAATGTGCAGACTGCGACCACGGCTACCCGTGTGGCCATCGGCAAGATGGTGGCGGGCACCTTTACCGACAATATCTTTGCCCGCTACAACACCGCGATTGAACAGGGTACGGCGGGCGGCACCGATGGCGTCTGGTACACCGTGCGTCTGGAAATAAAAGGCAGCAATATCGTGGTTTACCTCAATGGCCAGCCGGTCATTAGCGGTACCGATACCAGCTTCAGCAGCGCCGGTCTGATCGGCCTCTACACCACCAACAAGTCGTTTGAAATCGACGATGTAAAAGTGGGCAATGCCGATATCAAACCCGTGCAATTTACCGTAGCACCCACCGCTACTACCTACACGGCAGAGGCAGGTGATCTGCCTTACACAGTGACGGTGACGGCCAAAAATTCGCTCGGTGCCACTGATACTTTTACCGCTGTCTCCAGTGATACCGGGGTAGTGGATGTGAGTGTGCAGGGCAATCAGGTGAACCTGAATCCGTTGGGTGCGGGTGTGGCGACTATCACCCTCACCAGCGGTTCAGATCCAGGCAAGACCCATGTGATCAGCGCCAATATCGCCCCGCAATTTGTGATGCCCGCGCAGACCTACGACCTCACAGGCCGTGTTGATCCGGCGGTAAGCGAAGCCAGCGCCTATGTGGATACTCGTCTGTCGATCACCTTCGATAGCCCGCCGGTATTGGGCACCACGGGCCGCATCCGTATCTTCAAAGTCAGCGATGACTCGATTGTGGATACCATCAACCTGAGCGATAACACCGATAGCATCGGCTACCCGGGCCAGGGTAACTATCGCATAGTGAAAAACAACCCGCTCAGTATTAGCGGCAATACCCTCACAATCGCCGTAGATAGCAGCAAGTTCGCTTATAACACAGCCTATTATGTGGCGATTGCTGATGGTGTAGTCACCGGCACCAGCCTGAATGGCGCAGGTTTTGTGGGCCTGGGTAAAGCCGCTGGCTGGAGTTTCACCACCAAAACCGCCGCGCCGGCAACGGGTGATGTCACTGTGGATGACAATGGCACTGCGGATTTCCGCACTGTGCAAGGCGCTATCAACCATGTGATGCAAACAGTCGCCAAAGATACCCCCGCGACTATCAGCATCAAAAACGGCGACTACCGCGAACTGTTGTTCCTGCGCGGCAAAAACAACCTGACCCTACAGGGCGAGAGCCGCGACGGGGTAGTGATCCACTACACCAATAACGAGGGCATCAATTCGGGCACTGGCACCAGCCAGGCGGCGGGCGCCCCGGCCGGTGGCCGCAGCCTGTTCCTGGTGGAAACCTCGGACATGCTCAAGCTCGATAGCCTGACCATGAAAAACGACACCTTGATCAGCGCGGGCGGCCAGGCGGAGGTGATTTATTTCAACAATGACCTCGGCCGTCTGGTGGCGACCAATGCGGCGTTTATCAGCGAGCAGGACACCATCCAGGTCAAGGGATACAGTTGGTTCTACCGCAGCCTGATCGCCGGTAACGTGGACTTTATCTGGGGCAACAACCGCGTCGCCCTGTTTGAAGAGAGTGAGATCCGCACCCTTGGCCACAGCGGCACGCCGTCCAATGGTGGATACATATTGCAGGCGCGCACCGTGACCGCGGCGGACAAAGGCTTTGTATTCCTCAACTCCAACCTGACGCGCGGTGCCGGGCCCGTGGGCAACCTTCCGCCTGATGGCGCTACCTGGCTGGCGCGCAGCGGTGGGCAGGCGACTTACTACGACAATATCGTGTTCGTGAATACCCGGATGGATGCGCATATCAACCCGGCGGGCTGGAGTACATCGCCTGTGCCCAACCCGGCAGTGCCCACCGCCACCAGCGGCTGGCGCGAATACGGCAGCACGGACATCGCGGGTACCACGCTGGATGTAAGCCAGCGCGTGAACGCCAGCTACCAGCTGTCATTTGGGGAGATTGTGAGCAGTTATTGCAACCGCGCGCAGATCTTTGCTGCCTACAACAGCGCGGCTGGTTGGAACCCCTTGCCGGGTGATACTACGGACTGCCTGAACTATGGTGTCTCCAGTTCATCGAGCAGTTCCAGTGTTGCCTCCAGCACGGCGAGTGATAGCAGTAGTTCGGTGGCATCCAGCACAAGTTTGGAAGCATCGAGTGAAAGCAGCTCCAGTGTGCTATCCAGTAACGAGAGCAGCAGTGAGGCCAGTTCATCGGCCAGCTCGGTCTATGTACCAACGACCACTAGTTGGATGCCGAGCTATACCGATCTGCAATCAGCTGTGGTGTCGGCACCAGCAGCCAATACCAACGCCAACTTCAATGCGACTGCCACACCTGCGGCCATTGGCGGGATCAAGTTTTATTCCGCCACGGCCGGTGGCCTGCGCCTGCATTTCAATTCTGCCGGTACGGCCTACGCGATCAACTACAACGGCACCGCACTCAAGTCAGACACCACCGGCACCCCGGTGGTATTGGTGGAAGGTACCAGTGGCCAGGTAAATCCCGTCAGCCTGAACACGGCGGGTGGTGTGACCCGTTTTGTATCGGTTCCCGTAGCGGCTAGCGCCGAACCGCTGACCCTGGCAGTGACTTACTCCAACGCCAGTAACAACTACGATGCCAGCACCAATACCACTGGCTGCCTGAATGGTCAGATAGCAGTAGTGGACCAGACCGGCAAAACCTGGAAAGTTGCCTCGGCTTGCGGCACTGCCCAGTCAACTATGGCGGTGACGATTAGTGATGCAAGTGTGACGGAGCTCTATGTCCTCATGACCCGCAATACGGATACAGGTGGCGGCATCCGTATCTGGAAGCTGGACGTAACCCGGTAAGCGTGCAACAACTTCGCCGGCTCAGTGGCATCACCAACGGCGTGTCAGAAACTATTAGTAGCAGCAAAAGGACTTGCTGTTGGTCTTATAAATTATCTTATAAATAAATACTAAAAGTTGGCGCTTTTTTCACCAAATGATATTTGTGCTGTTTTTTAAATATGATATAAATGTCGTGTCAATAGGGATTTGCAGTGGTTTGCCATAGCCAGTTCGCAAGTTGCAGTCGCAAACCTGTGCGTTGGTTGCAAATTATCTTAATAAAAACAGAAACATTGACATGGGGCCTAACCCACCCCAAAAACAGGTATTAACCCATGGCCACTCTAAGCATACGCCAACAGCTGTTGGTCTGTTCCGCATTGGTGCTTGTCCACCTTGTGTTGTTTGTGTTGTCGCCAACCTGACCGGCATAACCAGACAGCTCATGTTTTACCAAAAACCCCTCGCCGATCTTGTCTGCGAGGGGTTTTTGTTTCTGCTGTACATCAAATTTTCCCTCAAATAAGCAATTGATTCGCTTGTGATTTTTTCCTTTATCGCCGATAAAATCCGCTAAGGTAAAGTGTGGATGACGGAACAAATAGGATGAGGTGTACATGATCCCGGCAATAAAGGCATTTTTTAAACTGGAGGCGGCGAGCGGCATTTTGCTGATTATGGCGGCGGTGCTGGCGCTGGTCGCGGCCAATACCTCGCTCAAGGTTTATTACGACCAGCTATTGTCCACCGATGTAATCGTCGCGGTGGGCAGTTTTTCCATCAACAAACCCCTCTTACTCTGGATTAATGATGGCTTGATGGCGCTGTTTTTCCTGCTGGTGGGGCTCGAATTAAAACGGGAAATGTTGATTGGCGAGCTTAATCAGCTATCCAAAATTGCCCTGCCGGGTATAGCAGCGGTTGGCGGTATGTTGGTACCGGCCCTGATTTACGCCTTTATCAATCGCCAGGATGCCTATGCATTGCATGGCTGGGCGATTCCTACCGCCACCGACATCGCTTTTGCGCTGGGGATATTGAGCCTGCTCGGTTCGCGCATCCCGCCAAGTTTGAAAATCTTCCTGGTCTCGCTGGCGATTTTTGACGACATAGGCGCAATCATCATCATCGCGCTCTTCTACACTGCCAACCTCTCGATTGCGGCGATAATCGGTGCGGCAATTGGTATTGCGATTCTGATATTCATGAACCGCCAGGGCGTGGTGAGCAAATCTGCCTACATAGTGATTGGGCTGGTGGTTTGGGTGAGCCTGTTGAAATCCGGCGTCCACGCAACCCTCGCCGGGGTCGCCATCGCCCTGTGTATTCCGCTTAAAGGGACGGATGTAGCGGGCAAGGAACTTTTCCCGTTACAGGACATGGAAAAGGACCTGCACTATCCCGTCTCCTTTCTCATCCTGCCCCTGTTCGCCTTTGCCAATGCCGGTTTGTCGCTTGCCGGCCTAAGCCTGGATGATCTCTTCTCACCGGTATCACTTGGCATCTTGCTCGGCCTGTTTATCGGCAAGCAATTGGGGGTGATGTTGTTTACCTGGCTGGCGGTCAAATTGCGCATCGGCCAACTACCGGACGACGTGAACTGGACGCAGCTTTACGGTGTCGCGGTTATCTGTGGCATAGGTTTTACCATGAGCCTGTTTATCGGCTCGCTCGCCTTTGAACAGACTATTGAAAACCAGGCGATGAACGACCGCCTCGGGATTTTGGTGGGATCGTTTTTATCAGCGGTATTGGGCTATGTGTGGTTGAAATATGTGGCCAAACCGAAGGTGGTCGCTGAGTAGTAAATCAGCCTTTGCAATATCTGTTCACTAGGTATACAATTAATTGCGACAATTTGTCGCAACTTGCAATCAACTATGCAATCAACTACGCGGCGGATAAAACATGGCTATTAGTGTACGTTTGGATGAGACCTTCGTTGAAGAGGTGCAAATCCATGCCGAAGCGGCAAAACGTTCGGTGCCCAAACAGATAGAACATTGGGCGGAAATTGGCAAAATCGTGGAAGACAATCCCGATCTAACCTACGGTTTTATCAAGGGTGCGCTGCTGGCAACAGCTGAAATCAATGCAGGAAAAGCGACCCAATATGTCAGACGCAGAAAATCCTCAAATTGAGATTTACGAATCCCCCACGTTCAAAAAAGCCTTCAAGCGCCTGAGCGAAGCCCATAAAGACCTGGTCGATAGCGAGATAGGCAAAATCGAACAAAACCCCGAACTGGGCGAGCGCAAAAAAGGCGACCTCATCCACCTGTGGGTACACAAATTCAAACTGGACGGCAGGGAAACCCTGCTCGGCTATTCGTGGCAAGCACAGCGGCTGGAGCTATACCTGCTCAACCTCGGGCCCCATGAAAACTTCTATCAAGATTCCAAAAGCCGCCGCGCTGCAGATTTGAAGTTGATGGAGTAGCTGAATCGTACTTCAAAGAATAGGTGTTGAGATTATGTGCAAAGTAGTATGCTTTGCAGTATTGTCAAACGTACTCTTAATGGGGTTGTTCAATCATGGGTGCACTCGCAGCAAACGACTTAAAAACCAAAGGCATCTCCGCCGTAGAAGCGCGTTTAAAGGTAGATGAAGAAGTAGTTATCTCCGTTCGGGGACAAGACCGCTACGTCATCATGGATCTGGAAAAGTACAACAAACTGCGCGAATACGAACTGGCTATGGCAGTGCAGGAAGCCAAAGCGGAGATAGCAGCTGGGCGCTTTGTTACCGAGTCAGTTGCCGACCACATGCGCAGGATCAGTGACGATGTATAGGTTGATTTATCCGGAAACCTATCTGAAAAAAGCCGCCAAGTTCATCAAAAAGCATCCCGAGCTACGCGGTCAGTACCAAAAGACGCTGGAACTGCTGGAATTAAATCCCTATCACCCGTCACTCAGATTACACAGCCTGCAAGGCCGTTTAAGTGGGCTTTCTTCGGTATCCATCAATATGGGTTATCGGATTGTGCTGGAGCTGATCATCACCGAGAAAGATATTATTTTGGTGGATGTTGGGAGTCATGAGCAGGTTTATTGATTGAAAGATTGGGGCGGGCTTGTTCAAGAGGACTGATGGAATAGGATCAAAAGTATTTTCTTAAGGAGAGAGTAGCTATGCCGGTAATCAGTCGTTTTTATGGAATTTTGATTGCAATGTATTTCAATGATCACAATCCACCACATTTTCATGCGAAATATTCTGGTTATGAAGCAATGTTTGCTTTCGATGGCACTATTCTGGAAGGCGAAATGCCCAAGCGGGCGATTGTCTTTGTGCAGGAATGGATAATGCTTCATAAGGCAGAACTTGAAGAAAACTGGAACAGGGCAAAAACAGGACAACCACTCAACTACATAGCACCCCTGGAGTAAATTATGTTGCACATTCGCTCAGCTAAATACCTGTCAGGTTTTAAACTCTGGCTGGTGTTTGATGATGGTACTGCCGGTGAAGTGGATTTGGATGGGGTACTCACCGGGCCAGTTTTTGATGTGCTAAAAGACGTTGATCTCTTTAAAAAAGTTGCCGTAGATCCTGAGTTGGAAACTGTTGTCTGGCCCAATGGTGCAGATTTAGCGCCTGAGTTTTTGAAAGAGTTACACGACAAGCAGATGCGAGTGGTTTAACTATGAACACCCACGAAAAACTCAACTACGTCGAATTTGCCGCGCGCGATTTGTCCGCAACCAAGGCGTTTTTCTCTGCAGTATTCGGTTGGGAGTTTGTCGATTACGGCCCTGATTACACAGCCTTCTCCAATCAGGGTTTGGATGGCGGTTTTTTTAACGCTAACCTTTGTAGCCAAACCAGTAATGGCGGCGCACTGTTGGTTTTTTACAGTGCGGATATTCAATCGACACTGCAAAAAGTGACTAGCAATGGTGGCGCCATCAACAAGCCGCTATTTGATTTTCCCGGCGGTTGCCGGTTTCATTTTACCGAGCCCAGTGGCAATGAGTTTGCGGTTTGGTCGGAAAGATAGCCAGACCTTATTCATCAGGTATCAATTTGCGCGGCAGAGGGCAAAGGGCTGTGAGTGGGCGCTGTGGCGGCGAAGACCGGGATGGTAAATTCGCGCCATATATCCACCCCCGGCAATCTGGCAGCCAGTTCCAGGCGCCAGAAGCGATAGTCAGTGCTCACAGGTTCGGAGGCGGGCAGGTTATCGGGGATGTCAAAACGCAGGCTTAACCGGGTGTGACCCACAGGGGAAGCCTGGCTCTGTGCCAGCCCCTGCACTTTCCACAGGACAGTTTCGGTGAGGTGGCGTCTGCCGCTGAGGCCGGTTTCATAGCTGTGTACACACAGCAGGCGGACTTCAAAACGCTGCTGGTTGTTATACGCCAGCGGTAGGTCGAGGCTAGCGCCAAGTTGCCCGCCGATGACGCACGGATAGGGGTTCAGCCGCAGGGTCAGCGGGCCAAAGCGGCGCCATTCGAGCGTGGTTCTAATTGCCTGATAGACCAGGTAAATCCCTATCAGCGGAAACACCAGGATAAGCAGGAAGAAGTAGTTTCCAGCGGCCAGTTCACGCGGAACTGCCGGAACTGCCAGCAGTGCCAGGAGGTTCCAGATCAGGGTGAAGCCCCAGGTAAGCCAGAGCCCGCTGTTGCTGTTGCAGTGTATCTCCGGGCCGGCGTGTTGCTGTTCGGGCCAGAATTTGCGTATATGCCCGGCAAGCGGGGTTTCGCGCAGCAGGTTGATAAAGGCAGAGCATGACAGGCCAAGCCCCGCAATGCTGAAGATCAGCATAAGTATCATCAGAAAACCTACCATATCCCAGTGCATGTCGCGGTTGAGCACTGCGTCGGCGGGGTTGGCGGGGTTGACCCAGGCGGGCACAGGTTGCTGCTGGTGCCAGGCCTCTTCCAGCCTATGCGCCAGGTTCAGCTGGAAGTCGCCGATATTATCGCTGCCGCCCATGATCGATACCCGCTCACCGGCGTAATACTTGCCCTGGTATTGATAGTGGTAGCGGGCGCTGGTCGAATAAGTGGTACTGCCACTGCTGCGGCTATGGTTAATCACCAGTTCGGCATGTTGCAATTCGGCGCTGACCTGCGGCCAGGATTTCATCTGCTGCCATGTAACCAGGTTGGGGACAATGCTCAGGAACAAGTTGCCCAGGCCAACCCCGGTGAGGGGTAGGCCGAGCAGCAACATCATCCAATAGACTTGTAAGTTTTTATTCATATGTCCGGGTTTCCCTGGTGATCTAAACCTATGCCGGATTGCCTCGTCGGCGCAGTCCGGGTTGGGTCAGGAGTGAAGAGTGTAGCGGTTAGTGGGCACTCGGGGTATACCCCTGTCGGGCTTGTCGAGTAAGAGCATAAGTAAACGGTTACAGTTGATTTTTAAAAATAAAGTAACCGTTATCATGATTATTTTTAGTATTTTTGTCACAAAAAATACTTATTTTTGCGATTTTTCAACTTGACGATTTTTTTATCGGCGCGCACTATGGCGGCGCTGGCGAGCGATGCTTGCCGGGCGGGAATCAACCACAGGTTCCTTGCGGGTTCCGGTATCAACAACAATAAAACCGGCCACCCGGGATGAGTATTCAAGCAGTTCATCCTTTTTGTTCCCCAACAAGTGCTGCGTTCCTTTTAGTTTTCTAATTAATAGTTTTCTAAATCCAGCAGCCACTGCGCCTTGCAAGGCGTATCGGTGTTTTCGGTCTCTATCTGCCGCGATTTCGCGGGTATTTCGGTGCGTATTTTTTTTCGTACCACAAAAATCCGAATAACAACGATATAGCTACGACAAGGTAATCAACATGAAAACCAGATATTTCTCTCGCCGAGCGGGCCAATGCGCTGCGCTTATGGCATTTGGCTTATTGGCCGGCGCTCTACAGGCCCAGACATTGGGTTCCAACCTCGCGATCACTGGGCCCAGTGCCGCTGCCGATGGCTCGGGTTTTGATAACACCAAGCTGGTACGCGATGGCAGTACCAGCACCGTTTCCCTTGCCAGCGGCACTAGCAACCAGCGCGTATCGGTGAAGTGGGGCAGTGCGGTGACCTTTAACACGGTGATCCTGCGCGAATCCGGCAGCAAAGTGACGACCTGGAGCCTGGTCGATAATGACACCGGCACTGTGTTTGCGACCGGTACCGGCATAGGTGCGCAGCGGGTGGTGAACCTGGGCACACGCAGCTCCAAAAAAATCAATTTGATTGTGAATGCGACCAGCGCTCCGGGCATCGCTGAATTTGAAGTTTATAACGCGACGGGCACTGCTTCATCGGTACCGGCATCCAGCGTTCCTGCATCAAGCAAACCAGCGAGCAGCTCGTCCAAATCTTCAGTCGCACCGAGCAGTATCCCGGCTTCGAGCAGCAAGTCATCGGTTGCGCCGAGTAGCGTGCCTGCGTCCAGTGTTCCCGCCTCATCCAAACCGGCTTCATCAGTACCGGCGTCTTCGGTACCAGCGAGCAGCAAATCCTCCGTTGCCAGCAGCAGTGCATCATCAATAGCGGATAACGGCAGCATCAGCGCTGACTGTATCCGGGTGGCGACTAACCCATCGGTCAACTGGCGCGATACTTCATTGAAGACCGATCAGGAAATTGTTTCCTGCCTGTCAAAAACCCTGGGTAAACCCGTTGGCTACGGCGAAAAAGCGCTGGGTGGATTTGATCCCAACGGCAACAGCAAACTCACCATCATCACCAAAAACTCCAGTGTGTCGGTTGAGCAACAAATTCTCACCGCGATTACCGGTGAAGAGCACAACTGGATTGTGTTCGACAAAATCCAGTTCGCCCAGCCATCGGAAATTGGCATGTACCGTTTGGGGTGCAGCAATGCGACTGTGCAATCCATCCTCGGTGCCACCGAAGCCGAGTGTGTGAACTACACACAATGGTGTGCAAAAAATGGTGTGAGCAGTGCAAATTGTGTAACGCAATTTTTTAATGTGGCGATGAATAAATCCACTAACCCGATTCGCAACCCGGTGATTGGATCTAACAAAACCATCGACGGTCGCGGCAGCGAGGCTTACTTCCTGTTCAGCGGCTTTGCGATTGGTAAAGACCAGACAGGTACACCAACACAAACGGCGGACAATGTGATCCTGACCCACCTGAGCTTCAAAGGTGCTGGCCATACGGAAGACCATTATTGCGATCCGGATATGATCCGCTCCACCGGCGCATCACACGATATCTGGATCCATAAAAATACCTTCGATACCACTGGCGACTCTGCGTTTGATGTGAAAGTGGGCGCCTACAACATCACCATGTCATTCAACCGTTTGGTAAATGTGAAGCGCGCGGTACTACATGGCTCCAGCGACAGCCACACCATCGATACCCAAATCACTACAACCATGCACAACAACGCGTTCGTCACCACCGATGACAGCTACATGCTGCTGGGTAACACCCTGCGCCGCGTACCGCTGTTGCGTCACGGTAAAACCCATATGTTCAACAACGTGTTTGTAAATTATCGCAACCAGATTTTGAGCTTGCGTGTGGGCGCCAGCGCCTTGATGGAAGACAGCGTATTTGTGGTGAATACGGCGCATCAGGAAAAGAGCACAGTTGAGGCATCGCTGGCGGAAATCAGCAGCAATCTGTTTAAAGATATTAGCGATGGCTATTTCCGTAACGATCGCAATTTCCTCTGGTTTGGCGATAGCGCCTGCAACCTGACCAGCGCCACCAAAACCGCATTGACCGCGACTAATGGCAGCGTTGCGAATTTGGCGAGCAATTACAGTGCAGCATCACAAACTACGATCAACAACTGGCGCTTTGCAGCAGGCCAGGAATTGGTGGATTACCTGAGCGCAACCACAGGCAAATACGGCCAGATCCCCTTCAACTCACCACTGGCGGGTGACAAATACTATGTACTGGGTTTGGGCAAGGTGGCTTGCCAGATTCGCTAGGTTATTGCTAGACATGCGTTAAATAAAAAGGCCTTTGTGTGTTTGCACAAAGGCCTTTTCTGTTGTGCTGTCTTGCCGAAAGCGCGATTAATTAGGCTTGTTTACGATGTACAAGGCACACGCCTGCCAAGCCAATCAGGAGCAATAAAATTGCGCTGGGCTCGGGTACATTCACGCTAATTTTTTGCGCAACGTAGTTGCGCAAATCCTCATCGCTAAAACCAAATACGTAAAAATTATTGGTATTGTCAAAACCCAGCGGATGTTTGCTATCGGTAATGGTGGCGAGGAAATCGTTATCGTTAGTAATCCACAAGGTGTGCAAATTGACGTTGTTGTACATAAGGTCCTGACCAAAAGTCATGCCTTCAATTTTGGCGGGAATGTTTTGCGCCGCTATACCGGCAGCCACCAGCATGTCTTTGATATCCAGCGTCAGGGTTTTACTGACGGCTTTTGCCGCAAGGTTGCCAGCGAGTCCGCTAATCTCTTGCGCGCCATCCAAATCAATTTTAAACACTTGTTTGACGGCGGCATTGCTGTTGTCACCCAGGCCTTTACCGTCGCGTTCATCCACTAAAAATTCGTGGTTGTTGATGGCAACAATTTCGCTCACGCCGGTGCCGTTGGTGAGTTGGTAGGCGTATTCGTGGGTAGTGCCAGAGGCGATATCTACCGTCACTATGCGCACCACTTTGTTGGTGTCTTGCAGCAGGGGTGCCTGCATGATGCCGACCAGGGTAGTGCCATCCGGGGTAATCGCCAGGCCTTCCATGCCTTTGTTGGTGGTGCGGCCGCTGCTATTGCCGCCGATTTCCGCCGCTTCGGTAGCGGCCAGATTGTTGATGGCTAATTCGCTGGGCAAGGAGAAGGTTTTGATGCGCTCGCCCGTGGCACGATCAAATTGATATACATAGGGGCCATATTCATCCGAAATAAAAACGCTTTTGCCATCGTTGGAAACCCGTATAGCTTCGGGGTCTAAACGCGCATTGTCAGCATCGCCGGAGTTGCCACTGCCAAAATTATCGGAGCGGCCGCTAAAGAAAAAATGGTTGGCATCGTTCTGTGCCGGCGCGCCGTTTACACCGTAATCCAGCGAGGTGGCGTTGAACAATAAGGTGGTACTGCTCAAGCTGGGGGTGATGCTAAACGGCAAGCCGCTGTTGCTGGCGGTAAGTTGCATATCCAGCGTGTGAAAGCGTGGGATGTAGGTAGTGGTGTTATCAACGCCCGCGCCCCCGGCATAGGCCTGGGCATTGGGGCCGCGGTCGGGCAGGGCGATAAAGGTATTGCCGCCCGCGTAGGCGAGGCCTGAGCCCAAACCGCCAAACACATTGGCGTTCACACCGCTTTCCAAGGTGCCAGTCAGGCCGGATTTATCGGCTTGGCCGCTTAAACTACCAATTCCAAGCAAAATAGGAGCGGCATGGCTGCTGAGACTGAAGCTGGAGATAAGGCTGAAGAGCGCCACACTTTTAATCGAGTTATTCATGGTGAGATTCCAGAGGGATGGGGGAATCTGTCACCATAGATTTCATTTGTTACCGCTTAATGTCTAAAGAATAAATCAAAAAATAAAAGCAGGAATAAGTGGGCTTGCGTCGGGTTATTGGCCTATGGCTCTCTCCGTACTAACTACTTGGCAACATCTGGCGGAAATCAGCAGTACCCTGTTCAAGGATATTGGCGATGGCTACTTCCGTAACGATTGCGATCACAGGTAAATACGGCCAGATCCCTTTCAACTCACTGCTTGCGGGCGACAAGTATTACGTGCTCGGCCTGGGTAAGGTGGCTTGCCAGGTTCGATAAGATTGAAACACAATGAAACCAAAAAGCCCCGGTGCAAAACACCGGGGCTTTTTACATTTTTATCGACAGTGTAATGATCTGTAAGGGCAGAAAAATAGCTAAAAATGAAAATCCTGTGCTATTAAAGAACAAAGCCCGCTTGCGCGGGCTTTGTTGGATACGACAGTAATTTTTCAATTACCGCTTATTGTAGTAACGGATCTCACCCCGGAAAACTACCGAGACACAATAACACAATCGTTTTTAAGGAAACAATAAGATGGGCCAGCAGCCAATTAATTATGATTTAGGATTAGATATTGGTATCGCCTCGGTGGGGTGGTGTGTCCTGGGGAAGCGGCACATTATCGATCTCGGTGTTCGCGCATTTGATAAAGCCGAAACAGAAAAAGGAGAATCACTGAATGCTACACGCCGTACTGCACGTTTATTGCGTCGCCGTTTGCGTCGCCGTGCATGGCGGTTACTGAAATTGGCGCGACTTTTTAAGCGCGAGGGTTTGATTGCAGATAGCCAGTTATTTCAACAGCAAATCCCTATCCTTACACCTAAAAAAGAATGCACCAAATCGTTGTGGTCTCTACGAGTTGATGCCTTGGATCACAGGCTAAACGGCGAAGAATGGGCGCGGGTGATTTACCACTTGTGTAAACATCGTGGTTTTTGGTTTGCGCGCAAGGCGGAGGCTGAAGGTTCCGAAGGCGGCAAGGTTAAGCAGGGCTTGGATTGCACACGAAAACTCCTCCAAGAAAAGGGCTATCGCACGGTAGCCGAGATGATGCTCGCCGAATTCCCCGAAAACCAACGGAATAAACGTGGAGACTACAGCCAATCGCTTGGACGTGAACTACTGGCTGAAGAATTAACTAGCTTGTTTCAGCGCCAACGGGAATTGGGTAATCCCTATACTGGGGAGGATTTCAGTCGGCTTATCCTCCACCCTGAAACGGGTTTGTTTTGGCAACAAAGACCCGCAATTTCAGGCAAAGAAATGCTTGACCGCATTGGCAGATGTACCTTTGAAAAGACCGAGCATCGTGCAGCCAAACACACATGGTCTGCTGAGCGTTTTGTATGGTTGACCAAACTCAACAACTTGCGCATCAGTATTAATGGAGAAACCCGTGGTTTGAATGCGGATGAGCGCGCTGCTGCTATTAATCTTCCTTACGAAAAAGCCACGCTCAAATATAAGCAACTGAGAGACCATTTGACCAAGCTGGGTTTTGGCTATTGGAATGAGTCGGTACGTTTTGTGGGGCTAAATTATCGCGAAGGCAGCAAAGACCCTGAAGACACCAAACTTATGGAGTTAACGGGTTGGCATGAGTTACGCAAAACCTTGGAAAAGGCAGACCTGAAAAAGGAATGGCAAGTTATTTCCATGCAACCCGCGTTGCTAAATTCAATCGGCTCCATTCTCAGCATCTATAAAACCGATGAAGAAATTCGTACCCAACTGAGTAAGCTTGGTCTTGCCGATACTGTGGTTGAAGCACTTCTGGTGGTGAGTTTTAGTGATTTTATTCGTCTGTCACTCAAAGCCTTGGACGGCATTTTGCCGCTAATGGAGCAAGGTCAACGCTATGATCAGGCTTGCGATGCTACGGGCTACAAAGCCAGAACATTAGCTGAATCTACCAACAATCATTACTTACCCGCGCTGGATGAAGAAGCTCCCAATAACCCTGTAGTTAAACGCGCACTCAACCAAGCTCGAAAAGTCGTTAATGCCATTATTCGTCAATACGGCTCGCCTAATCGCGTACATATTGAAATGGCGAGAGATTTATCACGTCCTTTGGATGAGCGTTACAAAATCGAAAAAGCCCAAAAAGAATTTTTCGACCAAAATGAAAAAGATCGTGAACGCTTCGTAGCGGATTTTAAACGTCAGCCAACAGGTCGTGAATTTGAAAAATGGAAACTTTATCGGGAACAAGATTGCAAATGTGCTTACAGTCTCACCGGACTTGACCTACATCGCGTTATTAACGATGTAGGCTACGCCGAAGTTGATCATGCCTTACCTTATTCGCGCAGCTTCGACGACAGCAAAAATAACAAGGTGTTGGTGCTCACTCGCGAAAACCATAACAAAGGTAATCGTACGCCTTATGAGTATCTCAACGGCGCCGATGACAGCGAACGCTGGCAAAAATACCAAGCCTTTGTGTTAAGCAATAAAAAATATCGCCAAGCCAAGCGCGACCGTTTGTTGCGCCGCAACTTTGGTAAGGATGAAGCCAGCGAGTTCAAGGCGCGCAACCTTAACGACACCCGCTATGCCTGCCGCTACTTTAAAAATTTTGTAGAGCGCAACCTGAAACTCTCGGGTGATGGGAAGCGCTGTGTGGTGGTTAGCGGCCAACTCACCAGTTTCTTGCGAGCGCGTTGGGGCTTGGCAAAATTGCGTGAAGGTAGCGACCGCCACCATGCGATAGATGCAGCAGTTGTCGCAGCCTGTAGCCACAGCATGGTTAAACGCCTTTCGGACTTCGCTCGTCGCAAAGAAATGGAGCATGTAAAAACCGGTTTGGTCGATATTGAAACTGGCGAAGTGATTAGCACAGCAATGCTTAACCAACTGGAAGCGCACTTTCCAAGGCCGTGGCCGCACTTTGAATATGAACTGGCGTTACGCGCCGGACTAGACCGCAGTACAGGCAAGGTTAACCATGAACTGGGCGATGAAGAATACCGCGCACATTTGACTGCACTGGGTTACAGCGAAGACATGCTGGCAGCGGCGCGGCCACTGTTTGTATCCCGCGCACCCAAGCGCCGCAATGGTGGTGCCGCGCATAAAGACACCATCTATTCTGCGCGTCCAACAGAGGACTTGCCCAATCGCGTTACCCAAAAGATTGCACTCACTGATCTCAAATCCAGTGATGTGGATGAAGACCCGGAAGTTTGCACACTCATCGAACCCCACCGCAACGAAGTGCTCTACACCTCATTGCGCGAGCGCCTTGCAGTTTTTGGCGGTAAGGCGGATAAAGCTTTTGCAGAACCCTTTTACAAACCTACTCGTAATGGCAATCAAGGCCCTCTTGTGCGCACGGTTACCAAAGTAATTCCAAGTTTATCGGGCATCAGCCTGCGTGGCGGTATCGCCAAAAATGACAGCATGCTTCGAGTGGATGTATTCCAAAAAGCGGGCAAATATCACTTGGTGCCGCTCTATGTTCAGCATCGTGTAACTAAAGAGTTGCCGAATCGAGCAATTATTGCCGCCAAAGAAGAAAGCGAATGGACATTGATTGATGAAACTTTTGAGTTTTGTTTTTCGCTTTATCCGAATGATTTGGTGAGAGTTGAATTGAAAGGTAAGCCAATAATTGAGGGTTATTACGCAGGATGTGACAGGGCAACAGGAGGCATCAATCTTTGGGCGCAGGATAGAAATCAGGCCTTAGGGAAGGATGGCCTGATTCGAGGAGTAGGTGTGAAATTAGCAGTGAAAGTGGAGCGTTTTAACGTCGATGTACTTGGCAATATATACCTAGCCAAACCCGAGGCGCGCCGTGGCTTGGCGTAGCATATTAATTAGCAAACCTGCACGGCTGTCGGTTAAAAATCGGCAGCTATTGCTGGAGCAGGAGTCTGGTCAAAGTGTGAATTTGCCTTTGGAAGACATTGCTGTATTGGTATTAGAAACACCCCAAGCCACGCTTACCAGTGCGCTGCTCTCCGAGTGTGCCGCACACGACATCGCCGTCATTAGTTGCGATGCCACCCATCACCCTAATGGTGTGCTCCTCCCCTTTTTACCCCATAGCAGAACTTTCAAGGTGATGAAGCAACAGCTAGCGTTGACACTGCCGCAAAAAAAGCGCGCCTGGCAAAGTGTTGTGCAACAAAAATTGCGCAACCAAGCTGCGTGTCTTGAGCAATTTGCCGCAGGGCGTGGGCGATTTTTGACTGAGCAGGCAGAGCGAGTTGGCTCGGGTGACCCGGAAAATCGTGAAGGTACAGGTGCGCGCTATTATTTTGCGGAATTATTTGGAGAAGATTTCACCCGCGACCAAGTTGTATGGCACAACGCCGCGCTTAACTACGGCTACGCGATTATTCGTGCTGCCATTGCCCGTAGCCTGGTTTGCTACGGCTTTTTGCCGGCCTTTGGCTTACACCACCACAGTCAGCTTAATGCCTTTAATCTGGCAGATGATTTTATTGAGCCGTTGCGCCCGGTGGTTGATTTATGGGTGCGGGCGCACCCCATTGCCACAGGCGAACTTAGTAGTGCTGATAAAGCTGCTTTACTGCAAATCCTTTACGCTGATGTTCTTATGCCCAGTGGCACCATGAATGTCATGACGGCAATCGACCACATGGTGCAAGCCTTTGGTCGTTTTTGCGCAAAAGGCGACTACGCTCAATTGGCGTGGCCAATTTTGAACCCCACCGTATAGAGGCACTATGAGCCAGGAGACACGGAGGTTTATGCGCATTCTGGTGTTTTTTGATCTTCCCACCCTCACTAAAGCGGATAAACGCGCATACACCTTGTTTCGCCGTTTTTTACTCCAAGACGGCTACGACATGTTGCAATGGTCAGTCTACTCTCGCATCGTTAACGGAGAGGACGATGTAAGGAAGCATCAGAAAAAATTAGTAGCGAACTTACCCAAAAAAGGCTCAGTTCGTTGCATGAAAGTCAGTGAAAAACAGTACGCGGCTATGGAAATTCTGGTTGGAACCGTGACAGTGCAAGAAGAAAAAGTGAACCTACAACAGGTTTTACTATTTTAAAACACCTTATTTTCGCTTAAAAAATAAAGAAAACCCCTGTAAAAACAGGGGTTTAAAGGGTACAGATTGTAGTTTTCCGGGGTGAGAGAGGGAACTACAACGAATACAACTGCTGGTTGAGAAACCACTTAATTGTAGTTTTCCGGGGTGAGAGAGGGAACTACAACGATGGAAAGGTTACTGTCACTACCGACGAGATTGTAGTTTTCCGGGGTGAGAGAGGGAACTACAACGGTATGAAGGTCGATAATCCAGTTGAAGAAATTGTAGTTTTCCGGGGTGAGAGAGGGAACTACAACTGTTCGTTGCCGACCCTGCACCCATCGATAATTGTAGTTTTCCGGGGTGAGAGAGGGAACTACAACATATGGCAGTGGCGCTGCGAGCCTGTCCAATTGTAGTTTTCCGGGGTGAGAGAGGGAACTACAACCTGCGATTGACCGATAAAGGTCACGCTCGCATTGTAGTTTTCCGGGGTGAGAGAGGGAACTACAACTCACTATCCTGATGGCTCTATCGATTACCAATTGTAGTTTTCCGGGGTGAGAGAGGGAACTACAACGCTGGCCAAGCATCTCCCTGCGAACGGATAATTGTAGTTTTCCGGGGTGAGAGAGGGAACTACAACCAAGATTTTTAGAGTGCATAATTTCCACCGATTGTAGTTTTCCGGGGTGAGAGAGGGAACTACAACTCAGTAATTTCGCCGGTATATCCAGAACTAATTGTAGTTTTCCGGGGTGAGAGAGGGAACTACAACCTCTTCAACCTCAACGCCTTTTGTCCATGCATTGTAGTTTTCCGGGGTGAGAGAGGGAACTACAACCTGGTATTCACTGCCCTTCCCTAACTGTAAATTGTAGTTTTCCGGGGTGAGAGAGGGAACTACAACTTACTACCGCCAGAGAAATAACTCGCCCCAATTGTAGTTTTCCGGGGTGAGAGAGGGAACTACAACAAATGGCCAGACTGTGTACGCGCTTCCCAAATTGTAGTTTTCCGGGGTGAGAGAGGGAACTACAACTTAAAAGTGGTAAGGCTAACCTCGATCAATATTGTAGTTTTCCGGGGTGAGAGAGGGAACTACAACTATGACCATATGGACGTTTTAACAATATCAATTGTAGTTTTCCGGGGTGAGAGAGGGAACTACAACCACGCGTCCGGCATTCAGACCAGGTGTGGGATTGTAGTTTTCCGGGGTGAGAGAGGGAACTACAACTGGTTAGTGCAAAACCTTACGTTCCGTCGTATTGTAGTTTTCCGGGGTGAGAGAGGGAACTACAACTGGGCGACCGTCAACAATTTCTGACTTTAAATTGTAGTTTTCCGGGGTGAGAGAGGGAACTACAACATAAAATACAATATTAGTGATCATTACATAATTGTAGTTTTCCGGGGTGAGAGAGGGAACTACAACGCAGGGCGCGGCCTTCATCCAGCCACTTAAATTGTAGTTTTCCGGGGTGAGAGAGGGAACTACAACATCGAACCAAGATAATATTTCATTTGCAAAATTGTAGTTTTCCGGGGTGAGAGAGGGAACTACAACATAAAATACAATATTAG
>CAZIWB010000001.1:0-468560 GCA_964542655.1 uncultured Cellvibrionaceae bacterium | reverse complement strand
AAATTGTAGTTTTCCGGGGTGAGAGAGGGAACTACAACATAAAATACAATATTAGTGATCATTACATAATTGTAGTTTTCCGGGGTGAGAGAGGGAACTACAACGCAGGGCGCGGCCTTCATCCAGCCACTTAAATTGTAGTTTTCCGGGGTGAGAGAGGGAACTACAACATCGAACCAAGATAATATTTCATTTGCAAAATTGTAGTTTTCCGGGGTGAGAGAGGGAACTACAACTCAGAAATTGACTTAATGCGTCCCATGCGCATTGTAGTTTTCCGGGGTGAGAGAGGGAACTACAACCGTCGAGCTTGTCGAAGTCGCCACGGGAGAATTGTAGTTTTCCGGGGTGAGAGAGGGAACTACAACCATTTATATTGATGGTGATGATCCTTGCTTATTGTAGTTTTCCGGGGTGAGAGAGGGAACTACAACGATTGATGACGTTAAGCCTGTGCGCTCGCAATTGTAGTTTTCCGGGGTGAGAGAGGGAACTACAACCCTCCTCGCGCTGCTCAACCTGCTTTTCACATTGTAGTTTTCCGGGGTGAGAGAGGGAACTACAACTGATCCGCTTGAGCTCAAATTAAAACTCGTATTGTAGTTTTCCGGGGTGAGAGAGGGAACTACAACGCGCTGATGCGGTTACTGATCCAGTAATTGATTGTAGTTTTCCGGGGTGAGAGAGGGAACTACAACACACGGCGATGCACTGATCGAGTGACGTTAATTGTAGTTTTCCGGGGTGAGAGAGGGAACTACAACGGAAACGAATAAGTATGTGTGCCGTCCGTCATTGTAGTTTTCCGGGGTGAGAGAGGGAACTACAACAATCAATGCCCGGTATGAGCAATGCAAACCATTGTAGTTTTCCGGGGTGAGAGAGGGAACTACAACCAGATTTGCAGCTTCGAGCACAAAGCGTGTATTGTAGTTTTCCGGAGTAGGTAAATTACAACTGTATAAAACAAAAGCCTTGGTGTATTGCACCAAGGCTTTTGTTTGACAGGGCAAATAAATTTAATTACTCGCTTACAATTGCCTCCGCAACAATCCGTATCCCATCCTTCCGCGCTGGTGGCATTTTTGCGATTTCACTTTCAATCCAGTTTTTTATTTCTTCAGTCAACTCCTTGCGATCTTTTCCTTCGGTTGTAAAGGGGGCGCTAATGACAACGCGGATGGTGCCGGGGTATTTAATAAAATGTTTGTGTGGCCAGCATTCGCCCGCGTTGTGCGCTACGGCGATAACCGGTACACCCGCACTGATGGCAATATCCGCTCCGCTGCGCGCGTAGTTGCCGATTTGGCCAACGGGGGTGCGTGTGCCCTCGGGGAAAATTAAAAAATTATTGCCCTGCTGCAAACGTTCGATGCCTTTCTTTTTAATTTCTTTCAGCGCTTGAATTGGATTGCTGCGATCGATGGCGATGGGGCGCAAGCTCGCCAGACCCCAACCAAAAAACGGAATGCGGAATAATTCTTTTTTGAGGATGGTACTGACCGGGCCAAAATAGAATTGCAAGAACATGGTTTCCCAGGTGCTCTGGTGTTTGGCCATCACCACGCAGGGGAATTTATCCGCATGTTTATGGCCAATAATTTCATAGCGGACACCGCAACAAATGCGCAGCCAGAGCATCACAAAACGGTTCCAGCAAGTGACTATACGCCAGCGCCAGGAGTAGGGAAAAATCGGCCAGATAATCACGGCGATTAATCCGATCATGGCGCTACTCAGGTTGTAGCCAATACTGAAGACGAGACTGCGAAATTTGAGCACGTTATTTCCTGTTACCGGTTTTCGCCAGCGCTGGAATCAATAATAAAATCAGCGGCGGTGGCGAGATTGTCAAACACCTGTACCTGTTCGTGTGTTACCAGGGGGGCATTGGTTTGTAAGCTGGGAATCGTCAATTGTGCAAAAGTGCGAACGCCATTGCCGGTTTTTACCAGTGCGGGGATGCAACCTTTCACAAGGGCGGCCTGCAAATCGCGCAGGCTGTCACCAATAAAATAACAACCTTCTACCGAGGTATTAAATTCAGCTTCAATGGCATCCAGCATGCCGGGCTTTGGTTTGCGGCATTTGCAATTGTCGTCGGGGTGATGGGGGCAATAAAAAATCCCCCCAATTTCCCCGCCGTTCTCTTCCACCAACTGGGTAAGTTTTTCGTGCATGGATTCCAGATCCTCCAGCTCGAATTTACCTTTGGCGAGGCCTGACTGGTTGGTCGCGATGACTACGGTGAAACCCGCTTTATTCAAGCGCACAATAGCTTCAATGCTTCCAGTGATTGGAATGCATTCATCGGCGGATTTTACGTAATCTTCGCGGTCGTGATTAATAACACCATCGCGGTCGAGGATAACTAGTTTCATGGATAAGCCTGATTAATTCGGGTTCCCTCGCCATACCCGCGTAACCGGGTATCCAGAAAGCTGGATTCCTGCATGCGCAGGAATGACGTGCAAGTATAAAAATAACGTCCAGGTACAAGAGCGGTGAAGCAAGAAGATCTAGTTTTTTGCTGGCACCAGATAAGAAATATCGGCAACTTCCAAAAACAATCCGCGCAGTTGTTGCAATAACGCCAGCCGGTTTTGTTGCAGCGCCTGGTCTTCGCACATCACCATTACACTATCAAAAAACGCATCTACTGGTTGTTGCAAATCCGCGAGTGCAGCGAGTGCTTTGGTGTATTCGCGCTTGGCAAATAAAGGCGTTACCAATTCAGCTTTGGCGCTAATAGCGCTGGCGAGATGTTTTTCAGCCTCTTCCTGCAACAAATTAGAATGAACTACAGCATTGGTTGATGCATTTTGTTTGGCAAGGATATTGGATACACGCTTGTTAGCAGCAGCCAAGGCTTGCGCCTGCGGCAACTTACTGAATTCATTCACCGCGAGTACGCGTTGGTTGATATCCAATGGTTGCGACAATTGTTTTGCAGTTACCGATTGGAAAACTTCCGCCGGGATATTTGCATCTTCAAACATCGCGCGGAAACGGTCGAGCATGTAGCCGAGCACTTGTTCTACCAGCTCATCGCCAACGGTCAGGTTTTTATGCTGGGCTTTGGCGAAAGTTAACAGTTCGCGCAAATCGAGCGTGAGGTTTTTTTCCACCAGCAAGCGCAATACCGCGATACTTGCGCGACGCAAGGCGAATGGATCTTTTGAACCGGTTGGCTGTTGACCGATACCAAAAATACCGCTGATGGTGTCCAGGCGATCTGCCAGCGCGATAATCGTGCCGGTCGTGGTCGCGGGTAATTGGTCACCGGCAAAACGCGGCATATATTGCTCATTCATCGCTGCCGCGACTTCGGCATTCTCGCCGTCGTTTTGTGCGTAGTAAAAACCGGCGATACCTTGCATATCGTCGAACTCGCCAACCATATTGGTGACGAGATCGGATTTGCACAGCTCACCAGCGCGAACCGCCGATGCCTCGTCAGCATTTAATTTATTAGCAATTAATTGCGCGAGTTTGGCAACGCGTCCGGTTTTCTCAAAGATGGTACCCAGCTGCGCCTGGAACACGATGGTTTTCAACCGCTCGCGCAGTGAAGCAAGGGTGGTTTTTTTATCGGTTTCAAAGAAGAAGGCGGCATCGGACAAACGTGGGCGAATTACCCGCTCGTTACCGTTGATAATTTGTGCAGCGTCTTTGCTTTGGATGTTTGCCACGGTGATGAAATTATTTTTCAACTTGCCATTGGCATCTACCACGTGGAAATACTTCTGGTGTTCTTTCATAGAAGCAATCAATGCTTCTGACGGAACCGCGAGGAAACGCTCTTCGAATTTACCGGTCAATGCTACCGGCCATTCAACCAGCGCGGTAACTTCGTCCAGCAGCGAGGAATCGATTACTGCAACACCGCCGACTTTTTTCGCTTCGGCTTCAACCTGGTCTTTGATAATCGCGCCGCGCTCGGCGAAATCAGCAACCACATAACCGGTGTTTTTTAACACAGATGCGTAATCGCTGGCTTTCGTCAATTCGATTGTATTGTTGTAATGGAAACGGTGGCCACGGCTGGTGCGACCGGCAGTTAAACCGAGCACAGAGGCGTTGACAACGTCGCTACCAAACAACATTACCAACCAATGCACCGGGCGAACAAACTCTTCGCGCTTCGCGCCCCACTTCATACGTTTTGCGATAGGCAATTTTGCCAGCGCATCCGCGACAACCGCTTCAAGCAAGTCGACGGTTTTTTTACCTTCGGTGGTAATGCGTGCAACCAATTTTTCTGCTTTGCCATCGTTCTCTGCTTTTAATTCAGAGGCAGCGATACCATTTTTTTCTGCAAACGCGAGGGCTGCTTTGGTCGGCTGGCCCTCTTTATCAAATGCAATTGCCGCTGGTGGACCCCAGACAACCAATTCTTTGGATGGCGTTTCGCTTGCGAGATTTTCTACCAGTACCGCTAAACGACGCGGTGCAGCAAAAGGTTTAATGGCGGTGAAGGATAATTCGGCCGCTTTCAAATTGTTCTCGATGGTTTCGGCAAACGAAGCCATCAAATTCTTCAATGCTTTTGGTGGTAACTCTTCGGTTCCCAGCTCAACTAAAAAATCAGCAGACATTATTTACTCTCCTCAGCAGAAGTCGCAGCGGCGAGCAGCTCTGCACGCAAAGCTTCAGGTGCAAGTGGGAAGCCGAGGGCTTTGCGGCTATCAAAATAGGCTTGGGCAACGGCGCGCGATAAGGTGCGCACGCGCAAAATAAAACGCTGGCGTTCGGTGACAGAAATCGCGTGGCGCGCATCGAGCAAGTTAAATGCGTGCGAGGCTTTCATCACCATTTCGTAGGCGGGCAGCGGCAGATTTTTTTCCATCAGGCGCTGGCTTTCTTTTTCGTAGAAATCGAAGTTGCTGAACAAGAATGCGGTGTCGGCTTCTTCAAAGTTGTAAGTGGATTGTTCCACTTCGTTTTGATGGAACACATCGCCGTAAGTCACTTTGTCGCCGTTCGGGTTGATGGTCCACACCAGATCAAAAATCGAATCCACACCTTGCAGGTACATGGCGATACGCTCAATACCGTAAGTGATTTCGCCAGTCACCGGGAAGCATTCAAGGCCGCCAACTTGTTGGAAGTAAGTGAATTGCGTTACTTCCATACCGTTCAACCAGACTTCCCAACCCAGACCCCAGGCACCGAGTGTTGGCGATTCCCAGTTGTCTTCCACGAAGCGGACATCGTGCACGTTGGTATCAATGCCCATCTCGCGCAGCGAACCCAAATACAAATCCTGGATGTTGGCGGGCGAGGGCTTCATCGCCACCTGGAATTGGTAGTAATGCTGCAAGCGGTTGGGGTTTTCACCGTAGCGGCCATCTTTCGGGCGGCGGCAGGGTTGCACGTAGGCGGTATTCCAGGTTTCCGGGCCGATGGCGCGCAGGAAAGTCGCAGGGTGGAAAGTACCGGCGCCGACTTCGAGGTCGAGCGGTTGCAGAATCACGCAGCCTTGGCGCGCCCAGTAGTCTTGCAGGGCGAGGATCAAACCCTGGAAGGTGCTTACGTCATAACGTTTTTCAGACATGGCAGACCTGATTGGTAGATGTTGGTCGAAATTGTGGAGGATCGGAGCGAAAAAATGCGGCGATTATAGCGGGAGATGGCGCTGGAGTGGCAGTGGCTTATGTTGATAACCGACAATGAAGCGGTAAATGCGACGGATTGGATAAACACCGCCCAATGGGCGGTGTTTGCGAGGTTTAGATCCGGCGACGCTTGCGGGCTACCAGAGCTGCTCCAGCGATTAATAACAGGGCGATGGAGCCGGGTTCAGGAACACTGGTGGGACCGTCTTTAACTAATAGGGTGCCGAACCAGTGAGAAACACTTACAACCGGCGTTTCGAGATATAGGGCGGTGCTGTCATGGATATCGTCATAAGGGCTCTCCGCACTGACGAATCCCGCCACGCCAGGCGCCTTCATGAATACGCCAGATATGCTTTTGTTGGTCCAGAAATCAACCTGGTTGCCATCCTCGTCGCGGGTTTCCCAGCTAGAGTCGTTGCTGTTACCGAACACAGCAAAAACGGCATCGAAGTAAGCGTCTTGCGTCTTGGTCGACATATAACCGAATTCCTGGCTGGTGCGATGCCACTCGGGCAAGCTGCCAAATAATGCGCTCCAGAGGTGATCCACTTCAGCGGCGGTAGGCAGGCGCCAGCCCGAAAACTGGGTTGGCAGAAAATGGAGAACCTGGCCATAGGACAGATGGGAATTTACCCCGAAATCCATCCATACCAAACCCGTGCTGGTTTCCAGCGCCGCCTGGTTGTCGCCCGCCGCAAAAGCATCGGCCTGGACGATGGGTAAAGCCTGGGTGGTAGCAGAGAATAGTAAGGTCGCCAGGGCCAGGGAACTGGCCAGTTTTTTCAGCATGTTAAGCTCCATTTATCGAAGATTTATTGTGGTTTTGGAACTGCCTGTTGCAGTGGCGCGCAATATAGCATGCGTCTGGTAAACATTTGATTGGCTAATACGTAAGATTAATTCCAATAAACCTATCAACAAGGCAAACCCATGGATAACCAACAAAAGCTCAGCCCCCTGACCATCGCCCTGCACTGGATTATCGCGCTGACGGTGATCGCCCTGACCGGTATCGGATTTTATATGTCGTGGTTCGAATTTTTCCCGCTCTACGACTGGCATAAATCCTTCGGGGTGGTGATCTTCGCGGTGGTGTTGGTGCGTGTGTGGTGGCGGATCAAAAACGGCTGGCCGACGCCGGTACGCACTTTTCCTACGCTTGAGCATCGCCTTGCACAGGCGACCCATTGGGTATTGATTGTGGCAACGGTGCTGATGCCGGTGTCGGGAATCCTCTATTCCGCATTGGGCGGTTGGGGGATCAAGGTGTTTGGCTGGGTGATGGTAGCTGGCCATAAAAACCCGGTGACGGGTAAAACCGAGGCTATCCATGAGGGCCTTGCCCGGCTCGGGCAAGTGACACATGAGTGGTTGGGTTATTTATTAGCGGGCGCAATTGTCCTGCATATCCTCGGCGCGCTTAAACATCACCTGATGGACAAAGACCGCACTTTATTGCGCATGCTTGGTCGCTAAGCATGTCAGGGCAGGACTGAGTAAATACAGCGTAAAGACCGAGTAAATCCCCCGTAAAACGCCGGTTTTGCGGCGTTGAGCGCCGAACTTGGCGTCTATGTTGAAATCACAGACGTATGGGATACATCAGGCCAACATGGGTCTGGTGGTTCTTCCCGGTGATTATCTTCCACGGCGGGGGTTTACTATGAAAGTTCTAGACGTTTTTGAAGTGGCAGCAGCAGACCATTTGGTGCAACCGGAAGAGTTCGAGGATGTGCAGGGCAGCACCCCGGCACTGGCGATCCTGACGGATTTTCGCCGTCATATACCACCCATGGTGGATAGTTATCTCGCGGCAACCGAAGCCCGTGCCATCATGTTGGCGGAGAATGTCAAAATCAAATTGGTGGTGGATGAACGCAAGGAATTTATCGGGGTGATCAGCCTGGATGACCTCTCCCATCACAATCTATTGCTCAAGCAAGCGGCTTTACGTATCCAGCACCATGAACTGCTGGTGCGCGACCTGATGCACCCGCGCGCCAGTATCAGCGCGATTGATTTTGGCCAGTTTAAAAACGCCACTGTGGCCGATGTGGTATCCGCGCTGAAAAAATCCCACCAGGAATACCTGCTGGTGGTTGATAAGGATGCGCACCATATCCGCGGCGTTGTCTCCTCGCGCGATATCGCCAGCCGTTTGCATGTACCGGTAGAGATTGAAAAAGAATTGACGTTTGTGGATATCTTTACCGCTGTTAAAGTCCATTAATTCCTGCGTGTAAACGCAAACGGGCCGCCCTTGGGGTGGCCCGGTTTTATTTTCCCTGCCCACGGGTTGCATCGCGTATTTGGCCTCTACGTTAACCCTCCCATTGCCATCAGGCGATCCGGGTTCCGGTAATTGGCGTTTAGTTGCGGTTGGATTTCCGGTAAGCTGCGCGCACTTTTTGTTGTTCTGGCGCAAGTCCCATGAAAGACCAACTGGCCCCCGCATTGTTTAAATTGCTAGCGCTGCTGCCGCTTGGGCTGTTGCGTGCGTTGGGTACTGCCCTGGGTTCGCTGGTGTGGCTGCTCAATGGCCGTGCGGCCAAGGTGACGCGCAAGAATATCGCCCTCTGTTTTCCCGAATTATCATCTGCTGAACAGATCCGTCTCGCCCGCCAAAGCTTGCAGGAAACCGCCAAAACGGCGATGGAAGCGGGCGCTATCTGGCGCAACTCCTGGCCCTGGTTGCAGGGCAAGATTGTGGCGATGGAAGGCGATGAAATCCTGCGCGCCAAACTGGCAGAAGGCAAAGGGGTGCTGGTACTTGCGCCGCATCACGGCAATTGGGAAGTCGTTGCGCCTTATCTGGCGAGTGTCGCCAACCTCACGGCGATGTACCAACCGCTCGATAATCCCAAAATGGATGAGCTGGTACTGGCCGGGCGCAGCAAACTCAATATCACCATGGCACCCACCAACCGCAAAGGCGTGATGATGCTGTTCAAGGCGCTTCAGGGCGGCACTATTGTCGGCATCCTGCCCGACCAGGTCCCGGCGCGCGATGCGGGGATTGAAATCGCCCCTTTTATGGGTCAACCGGCGCTGACCATGACGCTGGTGCACGGCTTGATCCAGCGCACTGGCTGCGCTGTCTGCTCTTGCTATGCCGAGCGGGTGGAGGGCGGCTTCAAGTTGGTAGTGATCGAGGCGGATACGCAGATCTACAGCGAAGAACAACACACTTCCGTGACCGGTTTGAATGCCAGCGTGGAGGCCTGTGTGCGCCGCGCACCGGCGCAGTACCAATGGGAATACAAGCGTTTTCGTCGTTTACCCCCCGAATACCCCAAGCACTATCAATTCAAATGATGGTCTGGCAGGTTTGATTCCAAGGTTTAAATCCCGTGGCGAGGGTGTTTTAGCGGACACCAGCGGCTACAATTAGCCCACTTGTCTTTTTATAACTATTTTCGTGAATTTTCCGGTTGTTGAGATGAATAAAAAATCTGTTTTTATGACGGGTCGCCCGATACCTCGCCTGGCGTTGGTGGCGATAGCCGCCGTATCGCTCGGTGCGTGTACCAACCAAAAACTGCAACAGCAGACCCAGGCCGAGTTGGGCGCAGCCCAGGCGTGTATTGCCAAACAGGAAGCGCAAGGCCAGCAATTGGGCGAACAGCAAGCGGAAATCTTGCGCCAGGTGCAGCAAGTACAACAGCAAATGACTGCCCAGCAGCAAGCCATTGAGTCCAAGCTGCAAGAGATTGAGCGCCAGGAGAGCAAAGTCGTCTGCCCGCCCGTGCCAGTGGCGGTCAATACCAAAACCCAAACCAAAGAGCAGCCGCAAACTGACAAGCTGATCGTCGGCCTGCGCGAGCAAGTGTTGGTTGCCGGTTTGAATATGGTGATGCAGGCGCGGATCAGCACCCAGGTGGCCAATTCGGTGGTGGATGCGCGCAATATCCAGATGTTTGAGCGCAACGGCGTAGAGTGGGTGCGGTTTACGATTTACAACCCCGAGACCAAAGAGCCTCATGTACTGGAGCGCAAGCGCTTGCGTTTCCAAACCGTGCAGACGGCCAACCCCACACCGGATCGCCGCCCGGTGGTAGAGATACGCTTCACCATCGGCAAGCTGACCCAGAAGGGTGAATTTATCCTCGCCGACCGCAGCAGCTCTGAATACCCCATCCTGATTGGCCGCAACCTGTTGCGCGATGTAATGCTGGTGGATGTCAGTGGCAATAACCTCGCGCCCCTGCAGCGGGTCGATGAAACTGCCAGCAGTTCAAGTTCTTCTGCCGCCGCAAAAAAATAGCCCTGACTAACCATAACGCCAGCCGGCTGCGCTGGCGTTGCACGGCCCGCCTTTAAGGAAACCGATCCATGAAAAAACCTTCACGCGCCCCCTTTTACGCCATCATCGGCCTGCTTGCGTTGGTCGGGTTGACCACTGCCTGGATGCGCCATCACCAGATGGAAATCCCCTTTACCCCCGGCGTGCAAAAGCCGGTCTGGCTGATTGAGGCGCGCATTGATTTTGATGCCACCGGCGAACCTGTCACCGCTCGCCTGGGGCTTCCGGATGATCCACCCGGTTACCGCAGTTTCAGCGAGCAGGCGGCAGCGCCCGGTTATGGTTATTCGGTAGTGACTGAAAACGGGGTGCGCCGCGGCGAGTGGTCCAAGCGCGAAGCGGTGGGTCCCCAGACGATTTATTACAAAACCCAGTTTATTGAAGTGGAGTCTGCACCGGCTATTCCAGCGGTTTTTGAAGCCCCAACGGCCGCCCATGTTGATTGGGATGGCTCCTCCCAGGAGACCGCGGCACAGCAAGTGCTGGAGACTGCCTACGCCAAATCCAGCACACCCCAGAGTTTGGCGCGCGAGCTGATCAAACTGCTCAATTCCGAAACCCTCGACCAAAACTCGGCGCTGCTGCTCTCAGCCCAGACCGAAAAATCCGTGCTGCTGGAAAAACTCGTCAACCAGGCGGGCATAGCGGCGCGCCCGGCGCTGGGCTTGTACCTGGAAGATGCCCGTCGCCACCAGAACCTGACCCATCTGGTACAGGTCTACGACGGCGAAGATTGGGTGCTGTTTAACCCCTATACCGGCGAACAGGGTGTACCGGAAAATCTGCTGCTCTGGCATACCGGTGGTGAATCCATCCTCGATGTGGCAGGCGGCAACCGCTCGCGGGTGAGCTTCTCGATGATCCACCAGACCGTACCGGCGCTGGATTTGATCAAGGCCCAGTACAAGGACAGCGTGTTCAGCGTACTCAGTATCCAGCACCTGCCCATCGAAGAGCAGAGTATGTTCAAGCTGCTGCTGCTGTTGCCTATAGGTGCACTGGTGGTGGTGTTTATGCGCATCATTATCGGCCTCAAAACCTCGGGCACCTTTATGCCGATCCTGATCGCCATGGCCTTCTTGCAGACTTCATTGGTATTGGGGGTGGTGAGTTTTGTGACGGTAGTGGCCATGGGGCTGGTATTGCGTACCTACCTCTCGCGACTCAACTTATTGTTGATCTCGCGCATTGCGACCCTGGTGGTGCTGGTGATTTTTATCATCTCCGCCCTCAGCCTGATTGGCTACCAGATGGGCTTCAACACCGGCATGACCATCACCTTCTTCCCGATGATCATCATCGCCTGGACGATTGAGCGTATGTCGATCCTGTGGGAGGAAGAGGGCCCCAAAGAGGTAATGGTGCAGGGCGGCGGCAGCCTGCTGGTGGCGGTGCTCGCCTATACCCTGATGCAATTTGCGCTGGTCGGCCACCTCACCTTCAACTTCCCCGAACTCAACCTGGTGGCGTTGGCGCTGATCATGTTGATGGGTCAATACACCGGCTACAAACTTTCCGAGCTGCGCCGTTTCCGCGCCATGGTGGATAACGCTGACACCGGCAAACTTAACGAACCAGGCAAGGGAGCCGATGCATGAGTGCGCCCTCGACACCAACCCCTGTAACCAAGGCACCGGCTGGTATCAGACGCTGGTGGAATTCCTGGGTCAGCCCCTGGCGTTTGAAGCGCATGGGCATACTCGGCATGAATTGCCGCAACCACGATTTTATCGCCGCCTACAACCCGCGCAGCCTGTTCCCGCTGGTGGATAACAAGCTCAAGACCAAGTTGCTGGCGGAAGAGTACGAAGTCGCTACCCCGAAATTGTTTTTCGTGGTGAATGCCCAGTATGAGATCGCACATATCGAAGACAAGCTGATGGCGCTCGACGCCTTTGCGGTCAAACCCGCCAAAGGTTCAGGCGGTAAAGGCATCCTGGTGATCATTGGCCGCCGCGGCGACAAGTTCATCAAATCCTCGGGTGCCGAAATCAGTATCGAAGATATCCGCCGCCATATGAGTAACGCCCTGGCGGGTTTGTACTCGCTGGGCGGTAAACCCGATGTGGTGCTGGTGGAAGACCTGATCCAGTTCGATGACTACTTCAAGGATTACTCCTACGAAGGCGTACCGGACATCCGCATCATCACTTTCAAAGGCTACCCGGTGATGGCCATGTTGCGCCTCGCAACCCACAAGTCCGACGGCAAGGCCAACCTGCATCAGGGCGCCGTGGGAGTTGGCCTGGATATCGCCACCGGCCGCGCGCTCAAAGCGGTACAGCACTCCAAGCCCGTCACCCATCATCCGGATACCAAGCGTGCGCTCAATGAAATCCAGATCGCCGATTGGCGCAACTGGCTGTTGCTTGCGTCCAAATGCTACGAAATGACGGGATTAGGCTATATCGGTACCGATCTGGTATTGGATAAAGTGCGCGGCGCCCAGCTGCTGGAATTGAACGCCCGCCCCGGTTTGGCAATCCAGGTCGCCAACGGCCGCGGGTTGTTGCCGCGCCTGCGCCACGTGGAATCGCTCAAGGAGCGTATGCATCGCACCGCCGAACAGCGGGTGGACTATGTGATGAAAACCTTTACCGCAGATGGCCTGTGATCTGCCCTCTATCAATAAACGGTAAAAAGCAATAAACGGCGAATATCGCCTTACACCTAACTGGAGCAATAAATATGTCTGTATCCGCAATTGTTGGACCTGGCCTGCTAATCGGTGTGTTTGCACTGATCATCCTGACTGGCTTCACCCTCTCGCTACTTGAAAAACGCCTGGCACCCACGCGCGAGCATTAATAACTGGCGCTTAGCGCAAGCGGCAGATAAAAAAACCGGGCTCTTTAGCCCGGTTTTTTTATGGGGGTCACCCCCTTTCCTGTGCGAGCAGGCCTCGCGTTAATGAGCCTCCGTTGATCTGTGTCAACAGGATCCTGGATGGGCCAGGGCAAGCTATCCTTAAGGGTGGTGGCGAGTATTATCCGCAACCAATCGCCCACAAATCATTCGTCCATAAAACCTTCGTCCATAAAACAACGGGAGCAATGCCATGACTATCTCAGCGATTGTTGGATCTGCTTTGTTGATCGGTGCCTTAACGCTGTTCCTGCTTGCAGGCTTCGCCCTCGCGCTGGTGGATAAACGCCTGGATGCAAAGCGCGAGCACTAAGGTGTGGTGTTTAAATTTTCCCTATGCGGTAAAACAGACAAAAAAGTGCTCCCATTGGCGTTAATCTGGATAATCTGAGCGAGAGGATTATCCGGGTAAATCGCGATGGAACTTATGTCCAACTCACTGGCACGCTGGGTGCCGCGCATACTGGCGCTGGCGGAGCGTTTTCCCTGGGCTATGCCGCTGTTTGGTTTTGGTTCGGGGCTGGCGAGTTTTTTCCTGGTCGAGCGCAACGAGGAAATTGCGCAACTGATTGCCATCCTGATGTTGGCAAGCTGGAGCTGGCTAACCCTGGAAAAAGTGTTGCGCGCTTATATCGCCAACTGGTTTGGCGTGCAGTTGCCAGCGCCTCTGCTGAGTTATTGCGCGCAGTTGGTCCATCAGGAAAGCCTGTTTTTCATCATCCCCTTCTTTTTTATCACCACCGCCTGGAACAGCGGGCAAATGCTATTTACCGGCTTGTTGTTGATAGCGGCGCTGGTGTCGATTGTCGATCCAGTCTATTTCCGCTGGCTAGCCCCGCGCCGTTGGCTCTACTTCAGCTTCCATGGCATTACCCTGTTTGCGGTATTGCTCACCGCCTTGCCGATTATTTTTCATCTGCCAACGGCGGACAGCTACGCCTGGTCATTGGGTATTGCACTCGCGGTTACCCTGCCGAATGTGGCGGGTGATTTGCCCTGGCACTGGTGGCAGCGCCTGAGTGCGCTCTTTTTACTCGCGGTTACCATCAGCTTGGTTGCGATGATCGCTCGCCCTTGGGTGCCACCAGCGACCTTGTGGTTAACCCGGGTGGCGATTACCGATAGCATCGACAGCGACAACCGCTCACCGGAAAATTCCCTGGCGGTGATCAGCCAGGAACAGTTGCGCCAGGGGATATTTGCCTATACCGCGATCCACGCGCCGCGCGGGTTGAACGAGCGCATCTACCACGAGTGGCAATTGGAGGGCCGTTTGGTTGATAAGGTCGCGCTGGATATCAACGGCGGGCGCGAAGCTGGCTATCGCGCCTGGTCACACAAGGTTAATTTCCCCGAGCACTCGCTTGGCCGCTGGCAAATACGCGTAGTGACTGAGGCGGAGCAGGTGATTGGCGTATTGCGCTTCCGCGTGGTCGGGCAACTGCCGGAGGCGCAGGCAACCGCATCCTCATCGGCAATGGCCAATCCATCGCCCGCCGAGACAACACCGGACAGCGTGATGAAAGCACAGCTCAAGGAAATGACGGGCGAGACGGAATAAGGTTAGCGCCCGGAGAATTTCCGGGCTGGCGATTATTTGGAGCTAATGACCTTGCAGCGCCTATAATGCGCAGATCTCATAAGGTAGCCCCTACATGTCTTATTTGCCCGTCACCCCGAATACCCAACGGACATCTGTTGCTGCTGATAGCGCGCGCGCAGATGCAGCGGCAATTGCGCACAGCAGCGGTAAATTGCGCATCGCCTTGCTCGGTTACCGCAGCCACCCGCATGTGGGCGGGCAGGGCATTTACCTGCATTATTTGAGCAAGGCCCTGGTCGATCTGGGGCACAGTGTGGATGTGATTTCCGGCCCGCCTTATCCCGAACTTGATGAGCGGGTGCAATTGATCCAATTGCCGAGTCTCGATTTATACGCGCATCCAAACCCGACTCGCGCGCTGCGTCCGACGCATTTTTTATCGCTTGCAGATTTTTACGAGTGGTGGAGTAAATTAAGCGGCGCGTTTGGTGAACCCTATAGTTTTGGCCGCCGCTTACAGCATTATTTTAAAAAATATAAACCGCAGTACGATATCGTCCATGACAACCAAAGCCTTTGTTACGGGTTACTGGCTTTGCAAAAACGCGGTGTCAATGTCATCGCCACTGTGCATCATCCCATCACCCAGGACCGCGATCTCGCGCTCGCCGCCACCACCGAAAAAGGCCAGCGCTGGTTGATTAATCGCTGGTACAGTTTTTTGGTGATGCAAAAAAACGTGGTGCAGAAACTCAATCATGTAATCACGGTATCGCACCAATCGCAGCGGGATATAGTCGCGGCTTTTGATCGCCCTGCGGAACAAATCCATGTCATTCCCAATGGCGTAGATGCAGGTGTTTTCAAACCGCTGGAACATATAACCCGCACTGCTTTTCGTTTAATTACCACTGCCTCGTCCGACCAACCTTTAAAAGGCTTAAATGTTTTATTGCGCGCAATGGCGCAATTGCGCAACGAATTTCCCGCGCTGCATTTAATTGTGATCGGAAAATTGAAAGAAAACGGTGAAACACAAAAAGAATTACAGGCGTTGAATTTGCAGGATGCGGTGCACTTTAAATCCGGCATTAGCAACCAGCAACTGGTGGAGGAATATGCGCAAGCGAGCATCGCCATAGTGCCCTCGCTTTACGAAGGGTTTGGTCTGCCCGCCGCTGAAGCCATGGCCTGCGCTGTGCCATTAATTTGCAGCGATGGCGGTGCACTGCCGGAAGTCGTCGGCGATGCTGCGCGTTTGGTCAGTGCAGGGAATGTCGATGAGTTACAAACTGCGCTACGCGAATTATTAAGCGATGACAATGCACGCGCGCAATTAGGCGCACGCGGCCGCGCGCATATCCAGCAACAGCTGAGTTGGGATTGTGTCGGTAAAAAAATGGAGCGCTATTATTATCAAGTGGTGCAACAAGCGCAGGGTGGACAAACTGAAAATCGCCCACAACTGAGTGAGCAAGTACAAAATGCTTACGATTAATTTCCGCGATTTTCCATTGGCCGAAGGCGATTGTGTGTTGGACCTCGGCTGCGGCGAAGGCCGCCATGTGATCAACATCTATTTGCAGGCGAATGTCACCGCCATCGGTGTCGATTTAAGTCACCGCGATTTACTCACCAGCCGCGAACGTTTTTTACCTTTCGCGCAAACGGCCGCCAATAAAAATTTCTATCTGCAACAGGCCGATGCGACTAAATTGCCTTTTGCCGATCACAGCATCGATAAAATTATTTGCAGTGAAGTGTTGGAACACATTGAAAATTACCAGGGTGTGTTGGCTGAAATTGAGCGCGTATTAAAACCGGGTGGCCTATTGGCCATCACCGTGCCGCGCGCCTGGCCGGAAAAAATCTGTTGGTGGCTGAGCAGTGAATACCATCAGGTGGAAGGCGGGCACATTCGCATATTTAACGGCAAACAATTGCGTCGTGAAATCGAACAGCAACCCTTCCGGTTTTATCAACGCCATTGGGCGCACGCGCTGCATTCGCCGTTTTGGTGGCTAAAATGCCTCTGGTGGAAAACCCAGGACCAAAATCCGGTGATCAAAGCTTATCATCGGTTATTGGTCTGGGATTTAATGGAAAAACCCTGGCTCACCCAGACGCTGGAAAAATGTTTGAATCCAATAATGGGAAAAAGTGTGGTGATGTATTTTAAAAAAAGCGACCCCCCCCTAACCCCCCCCTTCGCAGGGGAGGGAACTAGTACTGCGTCCCAATGGAATGATCATGCGCGGACTAAAACTCCTCCCCCTTTTCAAGGGGGAGGCCGGGAGGGGGTTTTAGGAGAGGGTTCAAGATGAAAAATTTATTGCTCTCCAAAGGATTTTTTCCTGAAGCGCTATTGCGCCCGACCATCAATTATATTTTGCAAACCCAATTACCCAACGGCTGTATCCCCTGGTTTAGTGGCGGTAAAGCTGACCCATGGGATCATATCGAAGCAGCAATGGGCTTAACCATCGGCGGTGAACTTGCCGCCGCGCGCCGTGCCTATCAATGGCTCGTGCAAGAACAACTTGACGATGGCAGTTGGTGGGCAAATTATCTCGGCGATGAAGCAGTCGATAAAAACCATCGCGAAACCAATTTTATCGCCTATATCGCCACCGGCGTTTGGCACTATTTTTTGGTGACGGAAGATGTAGATTTCCTGCGCGAATTTTTTCCGTCGATAAAAAAGGCGATTGAATTTGTATTGCGCTACCAGGCACCGACGGGTGAAATTTATTGGGCGGTTGCCGAAGACGGCAGCGCAAAAAAAGACGCGCTGATTACTGCATCAAGTTCGATTTATAAAAGCCTCGAATGCGCGATTTTAATAGCACAAACCCTTGGCGAGGAATCTGCCCATTGGTACGGCGCCTGGCAACAATTGGGCAACACACTGCGTCATCACCCCGAATGTTTTGACCGCACCTGGGAGCCCAAGACCCGCTTTTCCATGGATTGGTTTTATCCCATCCTCACCGGCATAGTGCAAGGCAAACCGGCGCACCAGCGCATCGAAGCCAAATGGAATACGTTTGTTGAACCCAATATAGGTTGCCGCTGCGTCAGCGATGAACCCTGGGTAACGGTTGCGGAATCCTGCGAACTCACACTCGCGTTATTGGCCGCAGGCGAACACGCCAAAGCGGTCAATCTATTTAGCTGGTTGTTCCAATTTATGGATGAAGATGGTGGTTACTGGACGGGCTACAATTTTCGCGACCAGGTTATCTGGCCGCGCGAAAAAACCACCTGGACTACCGGCGCCATTTTATTAGCGGCCGATGCCCTGACCGAACACACGGGCGCAGCGCGACTATTTATCCAATCCGCTTTGGAATCTGCCTTGGATGAAGACCAATCACTGCAAGCCAAAACCGAACACTGATTTTTTTTGCGACCCCAGCCTGATCTTTTAAGAAACTAGCAACTATGCGAATCCCACGAATTTTTACTGAACAAGCGTTGCACAGCGGCGAACAAATCGAGTTGGAAGAACCCGCCTCCCATCACTTGAGCAAAGTGCTGCGCATGCAATCCGGGCGCGAATTGATTTTATTCAACGGCACCGGTGGCGAATTCGCCGCAACTATTCATGAAGTCAGCAAGAAACATGTCACGGTAAACATCGCTGAACACACTGCGGATAATCGCGAATCGCCATTGGAGTTGGAATTAGCCATTGGTATTTCACGCGGTGAACGCTTCGAATGGGTGCTACAAAAAGCCACCGAACTGGGCGTTACCAAAATAACACCACTCATCACCGAGCGGACCGAAGTCAAAACCGGCGGCGACCGCCAGGAAAAAATCATGGATCGCTGGCAACACATCCTCATCAGCGCCTGCGAACAGTGTCAGCGCAATCTGTTGCCAACATTATCCGCCCCCATCCAGATTTCCGACTGGCTACAAAATGTAAATTCCGATTTACGTTTTGTCCTCCATCACCGCGACAGCAAAACCCTACCCTCCGAACAACAACCGCAGAGCGTCACCTTGTTGATTGGTCCCGAGGGCGGGTTAAGCGAGAGTGAAATCGAACAGGCTTTGGCAAAAAATTTTAATGCGCTCACACTCGGCCCAAGGGTGTTGCGCACGGAGACCGCACCGGTTGCAGCGATTAGTCTGGTGCAGTATTTGTGGGGGGATTTTTAAGTTTCAGCCTGACTGTTATCGGTAGTGGTACAGCGAAAAGCAGACAATTGGACGGCATCTTAATAGGCAATTGGCCGGACTTCTAATAGGCAATTGGACGCTAGCTAAATAGGCAATTGGACGATAATATATCACTTTCTAATTCGACCATAACTGCCTATGACAGCGCCATATCCACGACTTATCGCATCGAAATTGGCAGAAATCCTTGCCGATACCCCGGTAGTTTGCCTGTTAGGGCCCCGCCAGGTGGGTAAAACCACCTTGGCTCGCCACTATTGTCCGGCGCACAGCTACATTAACTTTGATGATTCGAGTTTGCTGGCGACTGCCAAGCAAGACCCATCGGGATTCATACAAGCTCTGCCAGAATATGTTGTTCTAGATGAGGTTCAGCGTGCCCCTGAATTGTTGCCTGCGATTAAGGCATCGGTAGATACCAATCGCAAACCCGGCCGTTTTTTACTCACAGGGTCGGCTAACCTTTTACTGTTACCCGGCACGCAAGAGTCCTTAGCGGGGAGAATGGAAGTTGTAAATCTTCTGCCTCTTGCAGAACAGGAAATACAAGGAGGAACGAGTCCCTTTTTATCGCGATTGTTAACAAACAGTATCACCGCTTCAATTCAAGGCGAGCAAAAAGTCATCTCGGAAATTGCCGATGTGGTGTGTCGCGGCGGTTATCCTGAACCTATCGCTCGTACGCCAAATCGAGCCAGGCAATGGCACCGTCAATATATCAATGCGATTATTCAGCGCGATGTAAGAGATATAGCAGCAATTCGTGATGAGGCAGAAATGCTGAGGCTATTTGAGATATTGGCCTACCGAACTGCAAATTTATTGAATGTCAGCAACCTTGCGAATGAGCTGCAAATGCGCCGTGAAACGGTAGAAAAATATCTCACTATCCTCGAGCGTTTATATTTAGTTCGCCGTCTCCCTGCCTGGCATAAAAATGATAGCAACAGATTAATTAAAACACCCAAAATCCACTTGGTAGATTCTGGTCTCGCCGCAACCTTCTGTAATCTACAAGCCAATCAATGGAATGATTTCAGTAGTGATTTTGGTGCGCTATTGGAAACTTTTGTAATACAGCAACTGTATACCCAATCCACATGGTTTGATGCCGACTTGCGTTTTTCTCACTATCGGGATAAGGATCAAGTTGAGGTAGATCTTGTTATAGAACAAGGCAAAAAAATTTGGGGAGTAGAAGTTAAAAAAGCCGCTAGCATCCAACAAAAAGATGGGGCAGGCCTTAACCGCTTGGCGGCTCAAGCGGGTAAACACTTTCAAGGTGGTATTATGTTCTACAGTGGAAACAATACTTTACCGCTTGCGCCCCCAAATTGTTTCGCTGTGCCTATAAATGAATTATGGAAATAAAACGCAGTTCAAATAGCACTGTATATATCTTCAATATTTGAGCAAGTTGCAGCTCAAACTTGTCGAATCAATACACTAACATTAGCGTTTCTTTAAGAGCGCAAATGTTAGATTCATAACAGTTCGCTTAACCAATATGGATGAAACTATACATAGTGTTAAAGGTTGGGTTGATCAACCGGAGAATTCACACCACTTAACCGCAAGGAGTAAACGAAATGTCAGATGCCCTGCAATTTGAATTCGAAGGCTTTCAAATAAGTGTGAGTTATAACCCATCCACCAACAGCGTTAAACGCAACGTTACCGAATCCGGTATCGAGATTTTTAAGGATGAATTAAATTTCGATAAATCACTTGTTACGAGGTTTGAGGTAATGAGTGAACAGGAACAAGCGAAAATAGCAACTGCCTGGGGTGCTGCGGGTATTAAAACAAGGATAGAAGAGGGGCGGATTGGAGAAAAGAAAGTGTAGTGAACTTTCAGTGCAAATTATTCATCCAAGTTAAATAGCAATTTCATCACTCAGCCTGGAGGATACAGCAATGGCGAGCGGATGGGCAAAAGACGGAGCAGTACAAGACCAAATTGATGCGAGCATTGAAGATGCCGTCAATCTTGCGCGTAGCCGTTTGCCTGAGGGCGAAGGGCTAACACATTGCGAAGAATGCGATGCACTCATTCCTATTGCGCGGCGCAAAGCCATACCCGGTGTGCGTCTATGCGTTACCTGCCAACAAGCACACGACGACAACGAAACCATTTATTCCCCCATTAATCGACGCGGCAGTAAAGACAGCTAATTGCGTTAACTAACTCTGGATAGCATCCATTGCTGATGATAGTTCAGTGAATCCCAATGATTTTAATTGCGCGGAGACATTCTGTTGATCTTCCAGCGGGCGATTTTGGCTTAGTTTGTATTTACATTGAATTTCAGTAATCGCAATTTCAATACCGACAATTGCGTTTAAAACCGCTGCTTTATAGGTGGGTTGCCAAGGTTTTTCAAATGCGCTTTCATATTTATGTGTAAGTGTATCCACAATTTTTTTCAGTTTTTCCGCGTCATTAATAAGCGAACAAACTCCATAAATGTGCACCGCTTGATAATTCCAGGTAGGCACACCTGGTGAGCTATACCAAGAGGGCGAAACATAACCATGCGCGCCCTCCAAGGTGATCAATACCTCCTGCCCAGCCAATTGCCCATGTTGTGGATTCGCGATTGCCAAATGACCGTATATTTTTGTTTTATCTTCCGATAATAAAAATGGCATATGGGTAGAAAACAATCTGCCATTAAATTGCGATACGAGCTGCCCAAAAGTATTTGCCTGAATAAATGCAAACTTCTCTGAATCGTTGGTAATTTCATATGCTTTTGGGATGTACATAATTGTCCTTATTTAGTGCGATTTAAATTTCTGAGAGTATGCGACGGTTAATTTTTTGCTTTCAAACATTAAAGCCTTAAGGTCGCATAACGTCCACGAGCGGGCATTGGCACTTACTGTAGGTTGCTGGTGAGGAACGAACCGCAACATGACATTGTTTCCGATTGCGATTTAAAGCTCTCACGTGACCGATCGATAAAAAACGCTAACATTTAAATTAACAATGTGATCCGTAAAGCAAGCTGCCGAAGTTCGCAGTTCGGCCAAAAGCGGATGCTAGGAGCCAATAAAGCTTCCTAAATGCAACATTTTTTATACTTCATTCCACTACCACAAGGACATAGCTCGTTTCGACCAATTTTTTTATCATGCCTTCTTTTTATATTGAAATTGATTTTTCTTCCATTTTTCAAGTTCTGACCCGCAGGCATATTTTCTGTAAGCTCATCCATCTCATCTGACCTTTCCCATTTAAACTTAAGTTCCAGTCCAAACCTAATTTTTTTGTTTAACGGATCAATACAAAACCCAAACCATGTATTTGCTTTACTCGCATACTTACGTTTATGGCAATGATTTTTCAGTCTTGAGCCAGATACATTTGGGGCGTCATTATTACAATGTATCGTTAATCCTAAATTACCCTCATTTATGAGCAACGTGAGGTCATGATGCCTGCCATCATTTATGTATAATTTGCATAGATGATCTATCCCATCGTTAATTTGCTCTATCGTATCTCCACTTAAAGATAGGAGCATAAAGCCTAGATCAATAGTTGCTGCATCATCAAGATCACTAATTTCAGCTATTAAATGACCGTAGGTGGTGTTTTTGTATTTTGTTAATATCCCTTCCGGAGTTGCGTTGCCGGGTGCACCATCTCTTCTTGTTAGCATTGCCAAGTCTAAATCTGCACAAATATCATCTCCAAGTTGGATCATCGAAATGTCATTGTCAACCCAAAGATTTTGCTTTAAATGGTAAGAGAGAATGGTTAGTTCGTGATTCGATAAAATTCTCTCAGAATATTCAACTCGTCTATTGATATAACTTAAAAAATACAAAGGCGACTGTAGCATTTCTGACATTACATCTAGCAGAAATACATCCATGACAAAGGGAGGTTTTATTTCTTCTGTTATTTGATATTTTAAGAACTGCCTAGCTTGGAAACTAAGTGCCGGATAATGTTCAGAAACAACGCAAAATGGATATATTTCCTGAAAGTTTCTTTTGAAAAGCAATTCGTTACCAGATGAATCAACCAATCGACAGTCGGCATCATTTAAAAGTTTGGAGCATATAAAAGCCTGATCATAGGCGGATTGTACTGCATTTTTGAAATCATCTTGAAGGCTGTTATCGTTCCCTTTTCTAGCAGCTATAGTCAACTTTTTTGATTTTGCCTGTAGAATAATCGCTCTATTTGAAAAAACTACAAGAACGTCAATTTCACCAGCTCTATTTTTTCCCTTATAGAGATTAATATTAGTAAAAACCCGATCCTCACCAAACACCAGCCTGAGTCTTTCGGCAGAAAACTCTTCGGTAAAGATTCCTCTATTCGCTCTAGCCTGCACCTTGTAATTTTCATCAGCATTGAACCAAAAAAAAGGGGTCTCGTACAAGGCTTCCATTAATCCATAATTTTGGAAAAGTAAAAATTCACTTTCATTAATTTTAATTATTGGATAGGCATTAGACGGATTGAAATCATCCAGTGCAGAAAAACAATTTTGATTAACTTCATTTGGGCACACAAATGATTCAATTAGTTTTCTTGTGGTTTTGGAATCAACACCAGATCTATCTGCCAATTCTTCAATAGAAAAAATAAACGCTGGAAGCATTGTCCATTCACTAGGAGATAGACCATTTAATTGGGATGGAATAAGATCAGTAATCTTCTCATTCTGCAAAACAAGTAATGCCGAAATTATTTTTCCAGCCTGTTCAATTGAGTACCCTTTTTGCTCTACAAACCAAAGGTTGTCATTCTGGTATTTCCTAACAGATAGATCCCTATACTGGAAATTGTACGCAGACTCCCCGCCATAAAAAATAGACTCCCTTAGTAATTTTCCACTGCGAAAAGGATTGTAATTAGGATCTTCAGCTTTTTCTTTATCAAAAAACTCTTGCATTGATGGCATCATAGTTTGATGTATGTCACGCAAAATAGTCTCTGTAATGTCAATATATTCTTGAATTTTTTGTGGCCCGGGATGAGTCAAATCGAGATCACCTTTGCATGCCAGCCCTATCAAAGTTGATATTTCCGTGCGGACCAGCCTGTCCATTGAAAACTGTTGCATTACGTCGTCAACACCCATCTCTCCATCCACATACTTTATTGTGTTATCCCTAAAGCAAAAGTAAGCAATCGCATGGGAATAGCCGACAGACTTGCACAATATTTCCAGTTCATTAAATAACTTTTGTTCCGTATTCAATACACCCATGAACTTATCCTGTTTTTAATTTTGCTTATTTATTTTAAGATCCATTAAGCCTAAGAATTAATAGGTTTAAGGGCGACAGCAAACTTCTGCTTCGGGCAGTCTGCCGTTCTTACAATCTGTTGCGGTTCGTAAACTCACCAGCAACCTACGGGTGAAAATTGAAATCTAAGTTCTTTATTTAGGTCAAAAATTTAATTTTTAAACGAATTTTCCGAAGCTAAATCATGAAATTATGAATAGCTTTTAGGCCATTAATCAGCAGCTGACGGCCGATGAAATTATTTAGGGATTGGTTTCGTGCAAATCATTAACCACAGTTTTCCAGCAAGGACAGCAGCTAACCCCCTCTCATTATTCATACACATTTCCTATCCCCATCCCATGGCATAAGTTTCTACTATAGCCAAGGATTTCGAGAAATACATCGCATTACATCCATAACAAAAACGGCCGCAGTGCGGCCGTTTTTATTGGTGTCAGAAAAGCCCAGCGAATTAAAACGTCGGCCAACCGCCGGAGAAATTCAAGTCGCTGATGAACAGGATGGACGCCCCATTGCTGCTGGAGTAGCGGTGGCGGGCGATGCGGCCGCTGGCGACTGACTGTCCGCCGGAGGCTGCCCAGCCGGTGCTGGCGCCTTCAAATACAGTGCCGCCGCCGTTTTTCATATCCACGCCGTTCTTGTCCAGATAAGGACCGGTCAGGCTGGTGGAGCGGCCGTAGGCGATGTAGTAGGTACTGTTTGCGCCCTGGCAGCAGGCGCCTTTGGATACAAACAGGTAGTAGTAGCCGCCGTTGTACACAATGTTGGCGCCTTCGATACCGCCGCTGGCCGAGGCTACGCGGTAAGAGTTACCGGTGGCTTTCATGGTGCTGGAGTTGAGCGCGGTGACGTAGATGCCGTTGCTCCAGGAACCGTACACCATATAGGGCGCGCCGCCGGAACTTTGGATAAAGCTGCCGTCGATGGCGTTGATGCCAGCGCCTGCGGCCGATTCGATCACTATGCCTTTATCCGCCCAGTCGCCCGTCGCCATAGAGGAGGCTTGCGCTACGCCAATCGCCGATTTGGTGGAACCGAAGGTGGACACTGAATAGAACACGTAGGTTTTGCCGTTGTAACGGAAAATATCCGGCGCCCAAGTGGATGCGGTGTTGCCGTTGTAGGCTTTCCACCAGCTCAGGCCGCTGCCGAAAATGGGTGTGCCCTGGACCCAGTTGGTGCCGTCGGTGGAGTATTTAATCGCGATACCGCCAGCGGTGCTGGTTTCGCCCAGCCACCAGATAGTCTCTTTGGTGATGCCTGGATCGTGAGTTGTCAGGTTGCCGGTAAGGGTGTAAGTGCCTGCCAGAGCACTGGTTGATAAAACACAGGTTGATAGGGTTGTGAGTGCAATAGAGGCAAGCGCACCCCATTGCTGGAGTAGACGTGACATTTTCATAAGTAGCCTTTTTATCTTTATATGACTATTAATAATCCCGGTACAACAGTGGTTGTGTCTTATTGTAAGACAATATTAATAATAGTTGAGCAATTTGGTCACTGGCAAGAGCGGACTGTAAAAATAATCGCCAATAACAATTTATGGCGCCAAGGCGAGGTCGCGTTTGAGGCTGCTGCGCTGGCTGTCGTTGAGGTAATCCAACTGCTGGATATAAGCGCTGGCCTGTTGGGGATCGGCTTGTTTGATGGGGGATAAAACCGTTAGCAGGGTATTGAGTTTGAGCTGGGTGTCCTGGATACGGCCGGCGGCGGCCAGTGCCTGGGCGGGATCATTCGGTAGTTGCTGCGCCAGTTGGCCAAAGAGCGAATCCAGCGAGCGCGACGGATTTTGGCTGCCCAGCCAAGCGCTAGCAGCAGTAGTATCGGACGATAGCCATTCGCCAAAGGCATTTTCCATCAACTCATCATGCGCCAGTCGCGCCGCCTCCGGTGTTATTTCAGTTGGGATGGCACCGGCACGTCCGGGGGGAATTTCATCTGTTTGTAGCGGCTGTTGCGCCAGCCATTCCAGCGCGGCCTGGGGTTGATAGGTCGCCCATTGATCGACAAGGGCGCGCGTCAAGTCGCTTCGAAAGCCATCGGATTGGTCAAGATAATCCAGCAAAAACACCGCCGAATCATAGTGTCCGCCGCGCACCAGCCCTTGGAGTGCGGCTTGGTAGATGTCTTTTTTAATCGGACTTTGGCCGCGCGCATAGCCATCGGCCAAGTCGAGTGTTGCACTGGGTTGGGTGATGGCGATGGCACCAATCAATGCGATAAAGGCTTGGTTGTCGTTTGGATGGTTCGATTCCAGCCAGCGCCAGGCCTGCGCCGGATTGGTTTTTCCCCAGAGCGCGAGAATCCAGGCCTGTGCTTCTTGCTGCAACTCGCCTTTGAGCTGACGCGTTTGCTCCAACGCAGCTTCGGGCGCCGTTTTGGCCAGTTCGAGCAGGTCTTGCATACGCAGCCAATCGCGTTGGTAACTTGGTTGTTCGGGTAGCGCCGCAGCTTGGGCAGGTTGCGGTGTTGGTTCTTGCGGCGCCGCGGATTGAGCGGGAGCAGCCGGGCTTTCGTAGATAGCGGAGCTGGTAGCTTGTGTCGGCGGTGCCGTCCAACGCCCCAAATAAAAAGCCCCCGCCAGACTGGCAGTACCCAGACAAAGAAAGATGAGCTTGTTCATTATTAGTATCTGTTGCAATGGTAAATGATGAGCAATTATTTATAATATAATACTATTCCTTGTGCTTCCCATTAGTAAAGAGGCGGATCGATTGGGGATAGGATTTAGGTGTGAAACGACTGTTTACAGGCACTGGACGAGCTCCGGAGTCTGTCCAATGTGTGTTGGGGAAACGCCTTTTAGGGTTAGAACGGGTTGCTGATTATTAAATTACTTATCGTTTGTAAGTGCTGCATATCTTCTGACGCGAGCAAATTGCAGTTGTTTTCAATGGCCGCAGCAACAATCAACGAATCATAAAAACTATAACCATATTGCGCCGCGATTTTTAAGCCGAGGTTATGTGTTTCTTGGGTCAGGGGAACGACTTCGCTGAGGGTTTGTATGGCATGGCTGAGGTCAGTTATTTCTTGCCATTCCAGCTTGGCTTTTTTGCGGGCGACCTGGGTAAATTCGTTGAGCACCTGGGTGCTGATAACACAGCCGGTTTGCAGAAGTTGGAGGGCGGTTTGTTGTTTGTGGCCTTCATCCAGGAGGGCGTACACCAGAATGTTGGTGTCGAGAAAAATCCTATCTCTCATTCAGTTCATCTCGATTAAATTTAAAATTTTGGGGCAGACGGCCTTTGAAGCGGCTGAGAGTTTCCAGCGCTTTGGCTTTACTGTCATCTTTAATAACTTCAAAGCCATTGGGAGAAGTCACAATTTCCACTTCATCACCCGCCTTTAGCGCTAGGGATTTGGCGACATTCGCGGGAATGCGCAGTGCGAGGCTGTTGCCCCATTTGGCGATTTGCATGATGGTATTACCTTGGATATACATATTTATTAATGTATATCATTGGGCAAAAATTGTGCAAGCGAATTAATCGTCGCGTGTCAGCACTTCCAACAACTCAATCTCAAACACCAGATTCGAATTGGGCTTTATCAGCGCGCCGATTTGGCGTTCGCCGTAGGCTAAATACGCGGGAACGTGCAGTTTGCGTTTGCCGCCGACTTGCATGCCCATCAGGCCTTGGTCCCAGCCTTTGATAACGCGGCCGGTGCCGATGACGCATTGGAAGGGTTTGCCTTTGCGGCGGGAGGAGTCAAATTCGGTGCCGTCTTCGAGCCAGCCGGTGTAGTGGGTGGTGATGAGGGCGCCTTTGACGACAGCTTTGCCGTCGCCAATATGCAGGTCTTCAATGATCAGTTCGTTCATAGTGAATTGTATCGACGGTGCGGTATATGAATAGTGCGGTGTATCTGCTGTCCTTGCCCGGACGATTCAATATCAGAGATGGAGATAATCCAGGAAGGCGCGCTCAATAGCTTCCACATGGGGGATGACGGCTTCTTCGCCTGCCCAGGATACGTGCATAAGTTCGAAGGATTTGTTGTCGGCGTCTTCGCGTTCAGTAATTTCTTCTTCGGTGACGCGCGCGAGGCGCGGCAGGCCCTGGGTGAGTATGGCGATAAAGGGCAGGGATTCGTTGACACCGGTGGTGTTGAGCACGGCAAAACGCGAGCGTGTGGTGACGATAGGTTTGTCTTCACCATTCATAACTTCAAACGAGAGCAGCGGGATAGTTTGCTCGCGCCAGCTGCAATTGCCGAGGTACCAGGCCGGGGCATCCTGGATTGGGACGACTTGGGATACAGGTACAATTTCAGCGACTGTCACGTTGGGTGCAAGCAGCTGGCGCCCCTGGATCGGGATAAGCAGGCTGGCAACTTCTTGTACTTTTTTCTCGATGCGCGGAGAGGCTCTCATGAAAGTCTGGTCCTGTCGGTTCTTGTTGTACGGATCACTTTGTACCCATCACATAGTAACTATCACATGTACTGATCGGATTCGTTAGCGTTTCAACTGTGTCAATGCGCGCGCCAGGTATTCAGGCGTGCCGCTTAAACCAATGCAGCCGGTGGCGAGGGCTGAGACGGGCATGGAATCGCTGGTGCAATCATCGGGTGATTGTGCCCAGGCTTTGCCGCCCACTTGCTTGACGAGCCTGCAACTTGCCGCGCCATCATCGCCCATGCCGGTAAAAATAATCAAGCCGCAGCGCTCGCGGTAAATGCGCGCGGCATTGGCGGCTATCTGGTCGATGGAGGGTGCATAACTGCCCTTCCACGACTGGCCATAATTCACCACCAGGGTACCGTTGGCGAGTATCTCGACCGGATCGCGGGCGGTTACCAGGGTCAGGCTATTGGCCTCCAACACGATTCCCTGGGTGGCGACCATCGCCGGGTAACTGCCGGCATTAGTCATCATCCGGTTCAGGGTCACCGACTGGTTGGCGTCGATATGCTGCACATACAAAAACGCCATGCCGAGATTGGGTGGTAACTGCGCCAGAAACCGTTTAACCGCGGCTGGGCCGCCGGTCGATGCCGCGAGCACCCAGAGTTCACTGGCGGGATTGGCCTGTTGCAGGTTGATATCACCGCGCAGCCGCTGCAAGCGTAAACCGGTGCGCCGCAACCAGGCGCTGTGCTCCTCGCTGCCCGGCGCGAATTCGCTGCTATCACTCAGGATAATCGGCACCCGGCTCTGCGCGAATAATTGCTCCAGCAACTGCTGCTCATCGCAGTAATCGTCAGCGACATCGACCACCCAGGCATCCAGGGTCGGTTCGGCCAGCTTCTGGTTGGCGGCCTCCGGCGCCGAAAGCAGCAGGTGGCAGCCCACCTTGTGGCCCGATTGGGCTACCAGTTGGGCCAGCGCTTGCTGCTTGTGGGCCCTATCGACCAGTATTCCCAGTTGCAGCATAGGCGCCGCCTTATTTCACACTTTTGCCGAGTAGTTCGTTGATGTTACTGAGCAGCAGGTCTTCCTGGTAGGGCTTGCCCATGTACTTGTTCACGCCGAGGCTGAACGCGCGCTCGCGGTGTTTTTCGCCGGTGCGCGAGGTGATCATGATGATCGGCAAATCCTTCAGGCGCGAACTGGTGCGGATGTTTTTGGCGACCTCAAAACCGTCCATACGCGGCATCTCGATATCCAGCAACATGACGTCGGGGATATGGTCCTGCAGCAATTGCAGGGCTTCCACCCCGTCTTTGGCGGCGATCACACGGAAGCCTTCGCGCTCCAGGAAGCGGCCGGTTACCTTGCGTACGGTTACCGAGTCGTCCACCACCATGATGGTTTTCTCGGCCTGTTCTTCCTCGATAGCCGGCCCGGTTTTGATCGGTTCGAGCAGGATGGCGTTTTGCAGGCCAAGTGCCAGCTGTTCGCGGATCATGGCATGCAGATCAAGGATCACCACCACATTACCGTCGCCCATTACCGTGGCGCCGGATACCCCACGCACGGCACTGAACTGGGCGCCGAGGGTTTTCACCACAATCTCGCGCGAGCCGAGCAGGCGATCCACTTGCAGCGCCACTGTGTGCTCGGTACTGCGTACCAGCACGACCGGTAACGGTAGGCTTTGGCCATCGAGTTTCGGCTGGGCGCTGGAGTCGAGCAGGTTGCCCAAGTAGCGCACCAGGTAGTGTTCACCGGCGTAGTCGAAGCGGGCGGTATCGTCCTGGTAATAGTGCTCCAGCTCAAAGGGGCTGACGCGCACAATACCTTCAATCGAATTGAGCGGGATGGCGTAGAGGTCATCGCCAATTTGCACCATGAGCGCGCGGTTGACCGATACGGTAAACGGCAGGCGGATGGTAAATTCGGTGCCATGACCCCAGTTGGAGTCGATAAACATGGCGCCGCCAAGCTGTTTGATTTCGGAGTGCACCACGTCCATGCCCACACCGCGGCCGGAAATCTGGGTGACTTTCTCGGCGGTACTGAAACCGGCGTGGAGGATAAACTGGATCACATCCTGATCGGCGAGTTGGGCATCAGCCGCCATCAAACCGCGCTCAATCGCTTTTTCGCGCACACGTTTAAGGTTGATACCGCGGCCGTCGTCGATCAGGCGCAGGATTACATCCCCACCTTCGCGGCCCAGGGTCAGGAGGATGCGGCCATTCGGATTTTTGCCGGCGGCGATACGCTCGTCGGGCATTTCAATACCGTGGTCCACCGCGTTACGCAGCATGTGTTCGAGCGGCGCAACCATCCGTTCCAATACGGTACGGTCCAGTTCACCTTCGACGTTATCCAGCTCGAAATCTACCTCTTTGCCTAATTCGGTCGCCGCCTGGCGCACGATCCGGCGCAGGCGTGGCACCAGGCGGGAAAAGGGCACCATGCGCGAACGCATCAGGCCTTCTTGCAAGTCGGTGTTAATGCGCGACTGTTGCAGCAGCAGGGTTTCGGTATCGCGGGTCTTGTCCGCGAGGGTGTATTTCAGGTCCATCAAGTCGGATGCGGATTCGATCAGCGAGCGCGACAACTGCTGCAATTGCGAGTAGCGGTCCATCTCCAGCGGGTCGAATTCTTCGTGCTGCGCCATCTGCTCCTGGCGGAACAGGACTTGCGCTTCGGTTTCGATATCGAGGCGGCGCAACTGCTCTTGCAGACGCTGGATGGTGGAATCCATCTCCTCGATAGAGGACCCAAGGTCGCTGACCTGCTGTTCCATACGGCCGCGGCTGATCGAAGTTTCACCGGCGAGGTTAACCAGTTCTTCGAGCAGTTCGGCGGATACCTTAACCACTTCTTGCGGTCCGGTACGGCGCGCTGCCAAGTGCTGCACTTGCGCGGGGCCGGTATTGCCGGAGCGCAAGCCACCACCGTATTCAGTGCCGGGAATAGCGCCGGGAACCGGTGCTGTGGGTTTAGCTTTGGGCGCGAAGGTCAGTACATTGGGTTTTTGGTTGGGGTTGTCGTCCGGCTCGTTATCTGTATTTTCAACGTTGTTGCCCGCATGGTCGCGGGTGTTATCGACCACAATAGTAGGTTTGTTGTAAGTCGGCTGCTCGTCTTGCAAGACCGGGATGTCATCGCCAAAGGAAATATCGTCAACCACTTCGTCGACGCTGACGTAATTGGATACCGGGTTGTCCAGCACAGGAACATCAGCGTCCAGTTCCGCAGCATCGCCACGGTCAGTCGGGGCGCTAGCGCCGCCACTCATGCGTACCTTGGCTCGCTCGACCCCCGAGTGCATGCGGTCTTGATAACCATGCAGGCGGTTGAAGAAGGATTGGTCCAGTTCCGCATCGTCATCCATCTCAATCAGGATGGTTTCAAAATCGTGCGACAGGTCGCCCAGATCGGCCAAACCGGCTAGACGCGCACCACCTTTAAAGGTGTGCAATGAACGTTTCAGCTGTTCAACGCAGTCGGTATCGTTCCAGTCGTCCTGCCATTCATTGAGCGCAGTATCGATTTCTTCAAGCAATTCGCTCGCTTCTTCGAGGAAGATTTCGACGATTTCCGGATCAAAATCCTCGTCTTCCTCAGCCTCGGCTTCGACCGGTTGCGGTTCATCCACATCGGCTTCGGCGGCAACATAGGCATCGGCTACCCAGTCGCGATCATTGTCGGCGAGAGTTTCCGGTGCAATGTCAGCTTCTATTTCTTCGAGCTCATCTACCAGGAGTTCGACCTCTGGCTCCTCTTCGATTGCTTCCTCGGCCAGGGTGATACCGGGCAGCAGGTCGTAGTCGGCGGTATCTGCATCTTCATCGATCAGTTCGATCGCATGGTCATCAGCCTGCGCCAGATAGTCATAGGCTGCCGCAGGTTCGTCCAGTTCGATGATTTCATCCAACTCAGTGAGCGGAGGTTCTTCGGGCGCGGTGCGGTCGTCGTCAGTGAGACCCAGGTCATCATCAGTAGCTTCTGCCAGATAGCTATAGGCCGCCGCAGGCTCGTCCAGCTCGATGATTTCATCCAGCTCGGCAAGTGGAGGTTCTTCGGGTGCAGTGCGGTCGTCGTCAGTGAGGCCCAGATCGTCATCCGTAGCATCCGCCAGATAACTGTAGGCGGTTGGCTGGATATCGGCTTCACCCAGTTCGATGATTTCATCGAGCTCCGCGGATGGTGTGCTCTGGTCGTCGGTAAGACCCAGGTCGTCGTCAGTGGCATCCGCCAGGTAACTGTAGGCAGTTGGTTGGACATCGGCGTCGCCCAACTCGATAACTTCATCCACTCCGGCGAGGGGAATGGCGTCGTCGGCCAGTACTGTCTCTTCGATAAGAGGCAGTTCTTCCTCGACCAGCGGGATTTCGTCGTTGATCAGGGTGCTGAGAGTGACCGCTTCGATGCTGAGCAGCTCGTCGAGCGCGTCGTTGACCCCATCAGGTATGCCATTCAGGTTTTGGCCGGCGGCTATGGCGTCCACCATATCCAGCAGGGCGATATGGGCTGAGTTGAGGGTGGTGCAGACCCCGGGTGTGCAGGCCAGTTGGCCGGCGATAATTGTCTCGTACACGCTGTGGATTTTTTCGCTCAGCTCCGCCATTGCCGGCAGGTAGGCGTGGGCAGCGGCCTGGGTGAGTTTGCCCAACTCATCCATTACCGGAATCAGCTGCACGGCATCCGATGGATCGGCAGCCCACTGGGCGAGGATCTTGTCCGCATCCAGTAGCAGGTTCATTTCCTCGGCCATAAAAATGGCGAGCAATTCCGGATCTACCGGGCGTTTGCCGCTTTCATCCAACTCTTGCAGGCTGACCAGCGGAGCGACATGGATTTCGCGCAGCTCATTTACGCGGGCGACAAACAATTGCAGGCGCGGGATATCCACCTGCTCGCCCACCTCGATTTGGCGCAGGGCAATTTGGGTATAACTGACAGCATCGCGCAGGAGTTGGAGGATATCGTCGTTGATATTCACCTGATAAGAGCGCAACTCTTTGACAAAACGCTCCAGCGGCGTTGCCAGTTCCGCCACTTGGGTGACTTCTGCCATGTGCGCGCTGCCCTTGAGGGTGTGCAGGGCGCGTTGCATGCCTTCGCTGGGCGGCTCGTAAATCGGGGCCTCGGCTTCCATGCGCGCGATATATTCCTCTACCACTTGCAGGTGGGAGAGGGCTTCGGCGCCAAAGATTTCCCACAATTGGGCATCCGGATCATCGAGGTCTATATCGTCGTTGGTTGCTTCGCTGAAGCTGAAAGCGCTGGTGTGGTGTTCGCTATAGACCTGCGCCAGCTGCGCAACTTCGTCTTCATCGACCAAGGCTACCTGGTCTTCCAGCGTCATTAGCGGTGGTGTTTCTTCCTCTGCATCAAGGTTGAGGATTTCATCTTCTTCATCGAGACCGGCAACGGGCAAGTCAGCCGCCTCCAGCACAAGCTCTTCATCGATACTGTCAGCAGGTTCTTCATCTTCCAACAGGAGGACGCTGTCGTCTTCGACGAGTTCTGGCTCCGGTGCTAGATCCTCGGCCTCTTCTTCACGTGGGCTTTCGAGGACGATTTCCTCTTCCCCTTCCTCCGACAGGTCATAACTATCGCTGCTGTCGGCTACTTCGGGTATGGCCACCGGCGCCGGGCTATCACCCAATTCGGCCAGGAGTTCATCAGGTGTGACGCCCTGGGAAAGGGAGACAGCCTGCTGGCGGTAGGTTTCCGCCAGTACAGCATGGGGATTGGGTTGGTTGTCGCGGAAGGCAGCGATCATATCCGGCAGCAACTGGCGCACTTTTTCGATGATGTGCACGTGTACGGCGCTGGCGACTATGGTGCGGTCAAGCACGCGGTTGAGCATGTTTTCGATTGACCAGGCCAGCTCGCCGATTTCATTGGCGCCGACCATGCGGCCGCTGCCTTTGAGCGTGTGGAAGGCACGGCGGAATTCAGTGAGTGATTCCTGATCGTTAAAATCCTGGGTCCAGCGCGGGAAGTATTCGCCGATGGTCTCGGTCACTTCGGTGGCTTCTTCGATGAAGATCTCAATGATTTCATCGTCGATGTCATCATCATCGCGCAGGATAACCGGTGCATTGGAAGTGGCGACCAGGTTTGATTCAGCTGGTTCTGCCTGTGTGGCCACAACTTCATCATCGCTGTCGGCAATAACCTCTTCGCTGATGATCTCTTCTACTTCTGCAGCCGGGCTGGCGGGGATTTCTGTGAATGCCTGGCTGTAAGCCGAGCTTAATTCTTGTGCAAGCTCTTCCTCTGCCGGCGCCTGGGCTTCGGCGTAGATGGCGGCGAGCTGATCGACGTCTTGTGCGGGTGCCGCAGGTGCAATTGCTTCCTGGTAGACCGCCGCCAACGCTTCCTCGGCGGTTGCATCATCTTCAACTGGAACAGGTTCAGGGCGCGAGGTTTGCGTCAGTTTTTCATTTTCGGCGGCTGTCGCTGGAGGCTCGGTAGCAGCGGGCTTGCTGGTTTTGGCAACGGCATAGCCGAGGCTGGCGACGCTTTCTTCTGCAACACTCAACAGCAGGTCGTTTTCCTCTTTGCGGCCGCCGCTGCTCAGGCGCTCCAGATAGTATTCAACACTGGTGATCGCATCGGCCAGGGTATCCAGGGTTGCCCATTGCGGGGTGGAGTCGTGTTCCAGCAATTGTTCTTCGATAAAGCGGGCGCAGGCACCGAGAATCCGCGCCGGGCGCGGCAGGGGCATTATCTCCAGGCCACCGCGGATCTCGCGCAGGGTGGTCGGTACTGTTTGCAGGTGCTGGCGGTTCCACTGGGAGGCGATGTATTCGATGATCGCATCCTTGGCGTGTTCAAGGCCGTTGCGCGATTCGCGCAGTACAGACTCTTTGGCGCGGGTGAGGGTGATATCCGATTCTTCGCCGCTATTGGCATCCTGGGCGCCCATTTCGGCCAGGCTGTCGAGGGAGTTCTCCACTGCAATCAGTTGGCTGGCAACGGCGAGCAATTGTTCATCGCTCAACTGGCCATGGGATTCGACCACCAGATCCAGGGCCGCGCCCTGTTCCAATACCTGTTTGCGCAAGTCGCCCAGCCCGAGTACGGCCAAGGTGTCGGCAACGCGTTTGATAATGGGCAGGGCGTCGCCCAGCGCTGTCTGGGTATCGCCACCCGCCAGGCAAATGTCCAGGCTGGCTTTGATCAGGTTGAGCTCTTCTTTAAGGGCACCTACCACCGAACGCATGGCGTCGGCGTCGGGCACCGAGAGGATATTCTGTGCTTCTTCGCCGCTCTCCCTGCCTTCCAGCAGCGCCTCTTCGAGATGGTAATTTTCATAGACGCGCTGCAATTGCGAGTTGGGCGGGAAGCCCGGGGCGTGTTTGCCTGCGCGTGCAACGTAATAGAGCAGGTTTTTGATCAGCTCATCGTTGGTAAAACTGTTGAGTGCTTTGTTGCCGTGTACGGCGAGCACTTTGATTTCCTTATCCAATTGGCGCAGCAGGTTCTTGACTGCGACGCTGATTTCAATGGCATCGATTTCAATCGCTTCCACCAGCGCCAGGCAGATATCCCAGAGCGCAAAGCGCGCGGTGCCGTGGGTCAGCTTTTGCAGGCGCGAAAAGGCTTTTTGCAGGTAGGCGAGGTTTTCGTCCGGGTTGACGCCGCGGATAAAACCCGAGGCCGCGTATTGGTACATCTGGCGCAGCTTGAGCACCATCGCCTGGAATTGCACGTTGTCGTGGGTGACGGGCAGGCGTGTACCGGATACCTTTTTCGCAGGAGTCAGGTTGGGTACAAAGAGTTTGGTATCGGTGAGCAGGCTCTCGCCACGCACCGCGCGCAGGTCGTTGAGCAGCGGCAAGACGACCAACGGGTTATCTTTGCGGGTGGCTTTGACCTGGTCGAGGTAGAGCGGAAATTGCAGGATGGCACGCATCAATACTTCTTGCGCTTCGCTGCTGTTGGCCACGGTATTGGCGATCATCGCCTGGGTCAGTTGTTCCATCTCGCTGGCGAGCATGGCGGCGCCATAGAACTCGACCATCTGCAAGCTGCCATGCACCTGATGGATATGGGTCAAACAGAAGCGGATACGCGCCGCATCTTTGGGATTTTCAACATAGCTTTCGAGGGCTTGGCGCGCTTCTTTCAGCGTCTCACTGATCTCATGGATCAACCAATCCAACGCGGCAAAATTGCGGTTATCTGCCATGCAGAACTTTCCTCTCGTTATTCTCGCCCGGAGCGAATTTTTTATCGTTCTTCGCGAACGTAAGCTTGCACCTGGTCATCGCCGGTGCGCTGCATTTCGGGGTGTTCCCAATCCACCACTTCGCCTAGGCCGACCACTAATAAGCCGCCCGGCTTCAGGCGTTCGACCAGGGCATTCAATACATCGCGGCGCAGCCAGCGACGGAAATACACCAACAGGTTTTGGCAAAAAATCACATCCACCTGCACCACGGGTAACTGGCGCGCGTGGATGATATTAGTGTGGGTAAAACACACGCGGTCGCGCAATTTATTGACTACTTCATAACTGCCATCGCTACAGGCTTGCAGGTAGCGTTTGGCTTCATCGGGTTTTACCTGTTCAACGCGGCGTTTGCTATAGCGGCCTTTGCGACCGGCCGTGAGCGCCGACGAGCTGATATCCATGGCGGTGATGCCGTAATAGGGGCTGATCGCCGCCAACTCAAAACAGTCATTCACTACCATCGCCAGTGAGTAGGCCTCTTCACCGGTGGCACAGCCCAAGCTCCAGATATCAAAACTGTTATTCAGCGCCTGGTTGTTGATTTTTTGCTGGAGATAATTGCGCACATATTCGATGGATTCGCGATGGCGGAAAAAGCTGGTTTCTTTCACCGCAATACGATCAACCAGGCGCGACCATTCCAGTTTCGCTTCAATCGTTTCCTTGGAAATAAAATCGAAATAAACGTCGTAATCGTCCCAGTCATGATCGCGCATGCGCGAATTCATCTGCGATTCCAGCCAGGCTTTCTGCTGGAATACAAGCTGGATACCCGTGCGCTCCTCTAACAGTTTGCCCCATTGGAGAAACTGGTCTTCGGTGAGTGTAGGTAATGTGCGTAGCGACCAGGCCATAGGTACTATCTATATAGGTACTATCTGTATAGTTACTAGCTGCGATACCAGCGGGGCTGGCATCGCTTAGTCATCAGGCTTTTGAGGTGGCGAAGATGTCATCATCGGGCAACAATTCGTCATCCAGATCGATTACTTCGGCGTTGCTATCGAATTCCATGGCGGGGGTAGTAGCCATGGCTTTACGTGCGGCATTGGCGCGGCCTTCCGACAAATCCTCTTCCGGCAGTTTGAAGCCGGCTACTGATTCACGCAGGTCGAGGGCCATTTCCGCGAGGTTACCAATCGACTGCGCAGTAGCTGAGGTACCGGCTGAGGTTTGGGTGGTGATCTCCTGGATAACATTCATCGTGTTGGAGATGTGACCCGCAGATGACGCTTGTTGGCGCGCGGCGTTCGAAATGTTCTGGATCAATTCCGCCAAACTGCTCGATACGTTTTCAATTTCTTCCAGTGCCACACCCGCGTCTTGTGCGAGGCGCGCACCGCGCACTACTTCAGAAGTGGTTTGTTCCATCGAAATTACCGCTTCGTTGGTATCATTCTGAATGGTTTTTACCAGCGCTTCAATCTGCTTGGTTGCGGCTGCGGAACGTTCCGCAAGGCGTTGAACTTCGTCCGCTACCACCGCGAACCCGCGGCCTGCGTCACCGGCCATCGATGCTTGAATCGCGGCGTTAAGTGCGAGGATGTTGGTTTGGTCCGCAATGTCGTTAATCAGGCTTACGATATCACCGATCTCTTGTGACGATTCACCGAGGCGTTTAATACGTTTGGAGGTGTCCTGGATCTGCTCACGGATGGTATCCATCCCGTGGATAGTGTTCTGTACCACTTTCGCTCCGTTGCCCGCGATCGATACCGCGCGCTCCGCTACCGCTGCCGATTCGGCGGCGTTCGCAGATACCTGGTCAATGGTCACGGCCATTTCGTTTACCGCGGCCGATGCACCGGCGATTTCTTGCGCCTGGTGTTCAGACGCTTCAGCGAGGTGCAGTGCCGTTTGCTGGGTTTCTTGCGCCGCTGCGGATACGTTTACCGCAGTTTCGTTGATTCGCGCTACCAGGATACGCAGTTGGTCGATGGTGAAGTTGATAGAGTCCGCGATCGCACCGGTGAAGTCCTCGGTTACGGTTGCCGTTGTGGTCAGGTCACCATCCGCAAGGTCGGCCAGTTCGTCGAGGAGACGCAAAATCGCTGTTTGGTTACGCTCGTTGGTTTCGGTGGTTTCGTCCGCACGCTTACGTGCGCCCATATATTGGTTAAAGCCGAGGAAGAAGAGCGAAGCCAAGGTAATCGCCGCCAGGATGATAACCGAGGTGTTGTTAATACCCGGACGGCTGTCAGCTTGCATGGCGATTTTGTCGGAAATAGTCGCCAGGTTTTGCAGCAGTTGCGGGGTGTCATTCAGGAGTGCATCACTCGCCTGACGTGCGCGGAACAAAATCGTTGAACCTTCAAACATTTTTTGGATGGAGGCGTTAACACCGTCAAACAATTGCGTAATACGATCCAGTGAAGTGCGTGCTCCCGAGTCGGTAACGCGGCTCACGCGCATGGTCGGGTCGCCTTCTTTCATGCCTTTCAGGATACGACCATAGATGTTGGCGTCGGTATTGAACTGGTCAGCAGCGCTACTAGCGTCGGCGTCACCGCGCAACATTTTATCCACGTTACGACCGATACGTTCGGCACGCCAGGATTGCATTTGCGCTTCAGATACCTGATCCGCTGGTGCATCGGCATCCAGCAGGATTTCAACCACGTTATTGTGCTCACTTTGCAGGGTTGGCAGGTTGTCGTTCAGTTCTTTACCAACGCTATTAAGCGATACAATCAGGTCTTTGTTGGTAGCGATGGTTTGGGCATTGTTTTTAACACCTTTCCAGACGTTATCAAACGCGGCAAAGTCACCTGCCAGTGCTGCGCGGGTGCGCGGGTCGCTGGTTTGCAGGGCGGTCCAGGTGGAACCCATGCTGGCAACTACGCCGCTCAATTCGCCAAAGGCTTTTTCATCGCCGGACGTAGCGTCGCGCGAAAGCGAAGCCAATCGATACGCTTGCGCACGCAAGTCGGCTGCCTGTTGCAGGTAGCGCTGGTCATTATTTTTGCCCTGGTTGATCAGGTACAACAGTACCATCGCGGCAACAAATGAAGCCACCAACAAGACCGAGGCGATAATAGTCGTCGGTTTTGCCTTGAAGGTGGCGATCTTTGAATCAGTTTTCATCTAAGCACTCCTAACCAGCGTTCGGTTTTATTTTTTCTATCCACTGCTCTTTTTACCTGGAGTTTATCCATTAGGATTTACCCAGAGTAAAAAGCTTCAATTTGACTCTCAATATAGCGTATGGGCCTAAGTCTTCTTTTTATAACTTACTCTTGGTGTAACTTTTTTTGTCGCAGGTTTCTTTTGCAGTAGTTTTTATAACCGGGTTTGTGTAACGGGCCCGGTTTCGTGCATCTAGGTTTTTGCCGCGTTGGTGAAACGCGGGTCTTCAGCCAACAGCGCCGGGCGAAACAGCGACCAGCGCTCGCCTCCTTGCGGATAACTGCCGGTAACAAATGGCAATATCGAACTCGCCACACTACCGGCTTGCTCGCTGTATTCATCCATCGGGAAATGCTGCATACCAAATACCTGATCGACAATCAGGCCGGAATAAAGTGTTTCGGTTTCCAGGATTAATACCCGGCGGTGTTTGCGCGAACCGGTGAGCCGGTCGCCAAAAAACATAGCCAGATCGAATAGGGGCAAGAGTCGGCCGCGGACATTGGCGACGCCTTTTACCCAGGGTTGTACACCAGGCAGGTGGGTGTGGTTGGGAACTTCCAGCATCTCAGACACTTCGCCGATGGGAACCACAAAATAGCTGCCCATAAGCGAAAAACCTATGCCGCTCCAATGCGGGCGTATATCCGCCTGGGCAGGCAGACCGCGCGCAGCTGCACGGCTGCGCTGGGCCAATGTAAGCAAGGCCTGAAAGGCGGCCTGTGGTTCTGGCATAAATATGTCCGTAACTGTTTGTGCATCAACGCCTGGTTTGCGATACAAAGGCCGATTTGTTCAATAAATCAGTGATGATACTTGTTGTTATTGTCGACTCAGTCATCCCTGCGGCGGCTGTGCTTACTCCCTCCGGTTAGCGCAGCACCTCGGCCATCGCGGCCATTAATATTTCTTGCGTAATAGGCTTGGACAAATAAGCCTTGGCACCTTGGCGCATTCCCCACACGCGGTCAGTTTGCTGGTCTTTGGTGGTTACAATGATGACGGGAATATGGGCAGTTTCGGGGGTTTTTGACAATTGGCGGGTCGCCTGGAAGCCGTTAAGGCCGGGCATAACCACATCCATCAGGACAACATCGGGCAGCTCTTTCTGGGCCATCACTATGCCCGCCTCACCGTTGTCTGCAGTCATAACGACATGGCCATTTTTTTCCAGCATGCTGGTGAGTTTGTAGGTTTCAGTGGGTGAGTCGTCAATAATCAATACTCTGGCCATAAATGCTCCAAAAAAACGAATAATTGTTCCGCAGGCGTTGCGGCGAATGTTAAACAGTCCTTTGGATGTTGATCCAGACTATTACTGCTCGCTAGCAAAGGCGCAAACTGCGCCCCTAATAGTCAAAAATCCGAAAATGTAATCCCGGAAACCCTTGGTCAAGACGCTTTCAAATGTTTGACATGCGCTTCAATGGCACCGAGCAGTTCACTTTTGCTAAAGGGTTTGGTGAGGTATTGGTCGGAACCGACAATACGCCCTTTGGCTTTATCGAACAGACCATCTTTGCTGGATAGCATAATGACCGGAGTGGTCTTGAATTCGCTGTTATTTTTAATCAGGGCACAGGTCTGATAGCCATCGAGGCGCGGCATCATGATGTCCACAAAAATAATATCGGGACGGGTGTCGGCAATTTTCGCCAGGGCATCAAAGCCATCGGTGGCGGTAATCACCATGCAGCCCGCTTTTTTGAGCAGTGTTTCAGCCGTGCGTCTGATGGTTTTGCTATCGTCGATAACCATCACTTTGAGGCTTTCGTAAGTTACTTCCATACTCTGACCTTGCCTTTTGTTATTGCCATAGTTGCCAGATATACACGTGGATTGGCCGAAATTTCTTTCAACCGTCAATGGATAAAACGCTCACCCATTAAAAAGGGCGTCAAAATAACGCCACCAATGAAAACGAACTTTTAACACAGTTTTTAGGGTTGTGCCATAACTAGTTGAATATATGAGCAATCTGTTCCGGTTTCCGTTTTTTTAGATCGCTTTAATCTGTCTGCAATAATCTTGCTTTAATTGCCTCCAGGACTTAACTTTAGCCCGCCCTGTGCACCCCGGCAAAAATATTTATGCATCCCGATAATACACAATTTGTATTATTTATTACGAGTAAAGTTTATGGCTATCTCCCTCGGCGTGGTAATGGACCCTATCGCGGATATCAAATTCTATAAAGATACAACGCTGGCACTGCTGCTGGCGGCGCAGGAACGCGGTTGGGATTTGCATTATATGGAGCAGCGGGACCTCTACCTGTTGCAGGGTGAGGCGCGCGCCAACATGCGCAATTTATTTGTCGCTGATAAGAGCGATAGCTGGTTCGAGCTGGGTTTGCATGAGGATAGGAGTCTGGGGGAACTGGATGTAATCATCATGCGCAAGGATCCGCCTTTCGACAACGAATACATTTATAGCACCTACATCCTGGAGGCGGCCCAGAAGCAGGGCGCCTTGGTAGTCAACGATCCGCGCAGCCTGCGCGATTGCAATGAGAAAATCTTTGCCACCCAATTTCCCCAGTGCTGTCCGCCAGTGCTGGTCAGCCGCGATATGCTGCGCTTGCGCGAATTCCACCGCAGCCACGGCGATGTTATCTTCAAGCCGCTTGATGGCATGGGCGGCAGCCGCATTTTCCGCTGTCGCCAGGATGATCCCAACGTCGGTGTAATCCTGGAAACCCTGACTGAGTTTGGTGCCCAGACGATTATGGCGCAGCGCTATATCCCCGCGATCAGTGAAGGCGACAAGCGTATTCTAGTGGTGGATGGTGAGCCGGTGCCCTATTGCCTTGCGCGTATTCCCGCCAAGGGTGAAACCCGCGGCAACCTGGCGGCTGGTGGTACAGGTGTGGCGCAGCCGCTGACCGATCAGGATTACTGGATCGTGGAGCAGGTGGCCCCCACACTCAAAGCCAAGGGGTTGATGTTTGTCGGTTTGGATGTGATTGGCAATTACCTCACCGAGATCAATGTCACCAGCCCCACCTGTGCACGTGAAATCGACAAGGCCTACAACACCGGAATTGGGTCACGGCTAATTGATGCCATAGAGCGTAAATTAGCGGCGCAATAATCAACTGACCAGGCTCGTTACAACGCCATAGAGCAAAAATAGAACAACAGAGTAAACCCGATGAATCAGGCCGTTGCCCTGGAAGAAGAAAACCTCCTTGTTCCGCCTGTGGATACAGGTGACCGCCTGAGTTTTACCTTTTTTTTGGCAATCGCCCTGCACGCATTTTTGATTCTGGGTTTTAGCTTTAAATTGCCCGATCACAGCAATACCTCGCAAACCATTGAAATTACCCTCGCGACCCACAAATCCCTGCGCGCGGCAGAGAATGCCGACTTCCTTGCCCAGCACAACCAGGAGGCGAGCGGCACCCTTGATGAAGCCAAGCAGCTCACCACCGAGCGCCAGGCAGAGTTTGCCGACACGCAAGTGCGCGATGTCAATCCGGTGCCGCAGCAGCAAGCAGCGTCCACCAGACAGGTGAAAGAAGAGCAACTGCTGTCTACCACCGCCAAAAGTATTCGGACGACCCAAGCAAAATTGAACCCCGATGAACACGCAGAGCGCGAGGCCCAGGATGGCATGACAGAAGACCAACCGCTTGTATCATCTGAAATTGCCAGCCTGCAAGCCAAGCTGGATAAACAGCGGCAGGAATACGCCAAGCGTCCACGGGTGCGCACACTGACATCGGTATCTACGAAAGAATCTTTTGATGCCAAATACCTGCATGAGTGGAGCAGCAAGATTGAGCAGGTAGGCAACCAGAATTATCCGAAAGAGGCATTGAGCCGCCATATCACGGGCCATTTGCGGTTATCGGTAGTGATCAACCCGGATGGCACCATCTATGAAATCAAAGTGTTGCAGTCATCCGGGAAACGCATACTCGATGACGCCGCGCGCCAGATCGTGCGGCTTTCATCACCTTTTGCCAGCTTCCCGCCGGAAATTCGCAGGCAGGCCGATCGCCTGCAGATAATCCGTACCTGGAATTTTGAAATTACCGGTAAAACGTCCACGATTACCACGTCGGCCAACTAACGGGCAGCCATTAAATTTGCCATCTTTGCTTGTTTTAGCGTTGTTAGGCCTCATACTGAACCCATGAACGAAAAAAGCAGCTTTAACACCGACTACGATGAACTTACCCCGGGCAGTTTGCGCGACCATTTTCTCATCGCCATGCCAGGTTTGAACGATTCATCCTTCGCCCACACAGTGACGTATATCTGTGAGCACAGTGACAAGGGTGCTATGGGGGTCGTGATCAATACCGCTACACCCATGCTTCTCAAAGAAATCTTTTCGCAGATGGAGCTGGATGACCTCTCCGATCAGGGCGACCAGATTGTCATGAGCGGCGGCCCGGTCCAGCCTGAACGCGGCTTTGTGCTTCACTCCAACGAGACCAAATGGCAATCCACCCTGGAGATATCGTCTGATATTTGCCTCACCGCCTCGCGCGATATCATTACTGCCCTCGCCGCAGGTCGTGGCCCCCGCCAATGCCTGATCGCACTGGGTTATGCCGGTTGGGGCGAAGGCCAGCTTGAAGCTGAAATTGCTGCCAATAGCTGGCTCACCGTGCCCGCTGACAAAGACATTATTTTCAACACTCCCTTTGAAGAGCGCTGGGCCTCTGCAGCACAAGCCTTGGGTATTGATGTCAATTTAATTTCCAGTACCGCTGGCCACGCCTGAGGCACCAGCGAAACCTCTTCTTGCCGCAATGACTATGATCAAAACCCTGCTTGCCTTTGATTACGGCACCAAAAATATTGGTGTCGCCTCTGGCCAAACCCTAACCCGCTCCGCTAATTCGCAAACGCCACTAAAAGCCAAAGATGGCATTCCCGATTGGGCGCAAATCGAAACATTATTGAAGGAATGGCAACCGGATCTGGTGCTGGTTGGTTTGCCGCTCAATATGGATGACAGCGAAAGTGAGCTCAGCGTGCGTGCGCGCAAATTTGCCAACCGTTTGCATGGCCGCTTTGGTGTAAAAGTCGAATTGGTCGATGAGCGCCTGAGCAGCTATGAAGCCAAGGGTGAAATAATGCAGCGCGGTGGTTCACGGGATTATAAAAATAATCCGGTGGATTCGATCGCTGCGCGGGTGATTTTGGAATCCTGGTTAGAACGGAACCCATCCTGAGATAATTTATAAATGTGCAATAAAAAATGCCGGGAAATTGCCCGGCATTTTTTATTAAACAAAGACTAAAAATTTTTAAAACATCTTGCCGCGATTGGTATGTTCATCACTTTGGATGGAGAGGCTATCTGCGGCGTGCGACAAATAATTCGCATCGGTTTCCGAGCCGAGTTTGATCATCAAACGCAAATCGTTGGGTGAGTCGGCGTGGAGCAGCGCATCTTCGTAGGTAATTTCGCCATTGTCATAAAGCGCGTAGAGCGCTTGGTCGAAGGTCTGCATACCCAGCTCGGTTGAGCGCTTCATCAGTTCTTTCAGATCCGATACTTCACCTTTGCGGATTAAATCCTGCGCCAGCGGGGTGTTGATCATAATTTCCAGACAGGCGCGGCGGCCGTTGCCGTCCGGTGTGGGAATCAATTGCTGCGCGACAATCGCTTTCAGGTTGAGCGATAAGTCCATCCACAATTGGCGATGGCGATCAGCGGGGAAGAAGTGGATGATACGGTCGAGCGCCTGGTTCGCGTTGTTGGCGTGAAGCGTACACAGGCAGAGGTGGCCGGTTTCCGCAAACGCAATCGCGTGGTCCATGGTTTCGCGCGAGCGCACCTCGCCAATCAAAATTACATCGGGCGCTTGCCGCAAGGTATTTTTCAGCGCGATTTCAAAGGATTCGGTATCAATGCCTACTTCGCGCTGGGTGATGATGCAACCCTGGTGCTGGTGAATAAATTCAATCGGGTCTTCGATGGAAATAATGTGGCCTTTGGAGTTCTGGTTGCGGTGGCCAATCATTGATGCGAGCGAAGTGGATTTACCGGTACCTGTGGCGCCCACAAAAATAATCAGGCCGCGCTTGGTCATCGCCAGTTCCTTGATGACTTCTGGCAGACCCAGTTCATCAATTTGCGGAATTTTGGTCTCAATACGGCGCAGCACCATGCCCGCCAGGTTGCGTTGGTAAAACGCACTGGCACGAAAGCGGCCGATACCGCGGGCGCTTACCGCAAAATTCAATTCTTTCTTTTCAAGGAATTCAGCGCGTTGCTTTTCATTCATCACGCTCAGCACCAGCTCGCGCGCCTTTTCAGGCGCAAGTGGTGTGGCCGTTACCGGCACCACTTTGCCGTGGACTTTGATCGAGGGCGGTACACCGGCGGTGATAAACAAATCCGACGCGCCTTTTTCTACCATCAAGGATAATAACCGATCAAAATCCATAACAATGCACCTTAAAAAGTATTGAATTATGCGTCATTCCTGCGGAAGCGGGAATCCAAGGGTTAAGTGTTATGGATACCCGCGTTCGCGGGTATGACGAACTATATTTTGCAGCATTTCGTTAGAGGCTCTCTGGAGCTCTTAATCAAAAATTTTCGGGTTCTCTCAATTAAAAATTCTCGAACTCTTTCAATTAAAAACTCTCGGGCTCTTTCAATTAAAAACTCTCGGGCTCTTTCAATTAAAAATTCCCGGGTTCTTTCAGTTAAAAGTTCTCCGGGAATTTGGCTTTCGATTTTGCCGCCTCGCGGCTGATAATACGGCGCGCTACCAGATCCGCCAGACACTGGTCCATGGTCTGCATGCCGAGCGATGCACCTGTCTGGATCGCCGAATACATTTGCGCAACCTTGTCTTCGCGGATCAGGTTACGGATCGCCGAAGTACCGCGCATAATTTCGTGTGCGGCGACACGGCCGCCGCCGTTTTTCTTCATCAATGTCTGTGAGATAACTGCTTGCAACGATTCCGACAACATCGAACGCACCATGGATTTTTCGTTCGCGGGGAATACGTCCACGATACGGTCGATGGTTTTGGCGGCTGAGGTGGTGTGCAGGGTGCCGAATACCAGGTGGCCGGTTTCCGCTGCTGTCAGTGCCAAACGAATGGTTTCCAAATCGCGCATCTCACCTACCAGGATGATGTCCGGGTCTTCACGCAGTGCGGAGCGGAGTGCTTCGTTAAAGCCATGGGTATCGCGGTGTACCTCGCGCTGGTTCACCAGGCATTTTTTGGATTCATGTACGAATTCGATCGGGTCTTCAATGGTGAGTACGTGTTCGTATTTGTTGTCATTGATGTAGTCGATCATCGCAGCCAGGGTGGTGGATTTTCCCGAACCGGTTGGCCCGGTCACCAGTACCAACCCGCGTGGTACGGCACAGATATCGCGGAATACGTTGCCCATGCCCAGCTCTTCCATAGTCAGTACTTTGGAGGGAATGGTACGGAATACCGCGCCGGCGCCGCGGTTCTGATTAAAGGCGTTGACGCGGAAACGCGCGACGCCGGGTACTTCAAACGAAAAGTCAGTTTCCAGGAATTCTTCGTAGTCCTTGCGCTGCTTGTCATTCATAATGTCGTAAATCAGGCCGTGCACCTGCTTGTGCTCCATGGGCGGCAGGTTGATGCGGCGCACATCGCCGTCGACCCGGATCATGGGCGGCAGCCCCGCCGAGAGGTGGAGGTCAGATGCGCCTTGTTTGGCACTGAAGGCCAGGAGTTCGGTGATATCCATCAGAGCAACCTTTTTTATTTATCCGCACAGCAGACTTTTAGTGATCATTGATAACGATATGCACAAGATAGACGACAAGCTGGCGAAAGTCACCGCACGAATTCACCAAGCCGCCGTCGCCGCCGGACGAAATCCACAAACTGTGCAGTTGATCGCCGTCAGCAAAACCCAGCCCGTTACGGCAGTTGCCGACGCCTATGCTTGCGGGCAGCGCGTCTTCGGCGAGAGCTACCTGCAAGAGGCGCTCGATAAACAATCCCGGCTGGCGGATTTGCCGGGCATTGAATGGCACTTTATCGGCCCCATCCAATCCAACAAAACCCGCCCGATTGCGGCGCATTTTGCATGGGTGCATTCGATCGACCGGTTGAAAATTGCCCAGCGATTCAGTGAGCAGCGCCCGCCCGAATTGCCGCCGCTGAATATCTGCGTACAGGTCAATATCGATGATGAAACCACAAAATCCGGGGTGAGCCTGGCCGAATTGCCCCTGCTGGCGGCGGCGATCCGCCCGCTGCCGCAGTTGCACTTGCGCGGCTTGATGGCAATTCCGGCGGCAACCAATAATCCTGCGCAACAGCGCGCGGCTTTTGCTAAATTGCGCAACGCGCTCGACGCCCTGAATGCCCAGGGTTATGGGCTCGATTGCCTGTCGATGGGCATGTCAGGTGATATGGAAGCGGCAATTGCCGAAGGTGCGACGTTTGTCCGTATCGGCACTGATATTTTTGGCGCACGCCCCAAGGCCAGTGCGGCACAATAATTTTTTAACCTTAAGGGTTTACTGTGAACACATCCAAGATTGCATTTATCGGCGCGGGCAATATGGCCAAGGCGATTATTGGCGGCCTGCTCGCCGAAGGTTTTACCCGCGCACAAATCAGCGCAGCGGGTCCACGCATGGAAACGCTGGATAAAGTCGCCGCTGAATACGGTATTGCTGTCAGCACCGACAACGCCGCAACGGCTGCCAGTGCCGAGGTGATTGTGCTCGGGGTGAAACCGCAAATGCTGAAGGAGGTTGCGCTTGGGTTGCGCGCATCACTTGCACACAAGCCGCTGATTATTTCGGTTGCAGCGGGAATCACTACCGCGAGCATCGCAAGTTGGTTGGGTGAAGACCAGGCGATAGTGCGCTGTATGCCCAACACACCGTCACAGTTGCGTGCCGGTGCGAGTGGTGTGTTTGCCAATGCGCTAGTGAGCGATACGCAAAAATCCCTTGCCAACGCCATCCTCGGCGCAGTGGGAATTGTGCAGTGGCTGGATGGTGAGCAGCTGTTAAATCCTGTCACCGCCGTTTCCGGTTCTGGTCCCGCCTATTTCTTTTTGTTGATGGAGGCGATGATCGATGCCGGAGTTGAATTGGGATTAACGCGCGAATGCGCCGCCGAGTTGACCTTGCAAACTGCCCTGGGCGCCGCCATGCTCGCCAAAGACAGCGACTATGATGTGGCCGAATTGCGCCGCCGCGTCACCTCGCCCAAGGGCACGACCGAGCAGGCGATCCTTTCGTTTGAGCAAGACAATCTGCGCGCGAGTGTTTTAAAAGCCATGCGCGCCTGCTCCAACCGCGCGGTGGAGTTGTCGGAATTGTTGGGGAAATAATTTTATTGTTGCGCCGGGTCCTTTTGAAATGTTGCGCCAGGTTCTTTTGAAATAAATCACCGGAGATATCCATGTTCGCCAGTATTTTGCATTTGATCGTTTATAGCTTGATGTCGCTGTTCCTGGTGATTGTTATTTTGCGTTTTTTACTGCAATTGGTGCGCGCCGATTTTTATAACCCGGTATCCCAGGCCATCGTAAAAATCACCATGCCGTTCCTGAAACCGCTGCGCCGGTTTATCCCCAGCATCGGCGGCATTGATACCGCTTCAGTGGCGTTGATTATCCTGGTGCAGTTGCTTGCCACCGCCATACTCGCGCTGATCGTGGGCGAGTTCGGCTTGATGCTGAATCCGCTGCCGCTGATCCTCTGGGGGCTCATTGGTGCGCTCACGATTATTTCCAGCATCTTTTTCTGGTGCATGATCATTAGCATCATCGGCAGCTTTGTTGCACCCTTTAGCCATCACCCCCTGCTGATGCTCGCCAACCAGATTATCAACCCGCTCGCCGCACCTATCCGCAAACTGATCCCCCCGCTGGGCGGTGTGCTGGATATATCGCCCATTATTATTTTGCTCGGTTTGCAGGTCGTGAATATCGTGATTGCACGCCTGGCAGTGCTGGCGGGTGTCTACCCGCAGTTGGTATTGGGCAACTGGTAAGTCGTGCCGGCGCACTATGTGTGGCAGGGTGGGGATTTAATCCTTCACTGCCACCTACAACCCAAAGCCGCGAGCGACGCAATTGTCGGCATCCACGGCGATCGGTTAAAAATCCGCATTACTGCACCGCCCATCGATGGCAAAGCCAATGAGCATCTTGTTAAGTGGCTGGGCAAATTATTCAAAGTCCCCAGGGGCGATATTGAAATCCTGCAAGGTGAATTGGGGCGGCAAAAGACGCTGCGTATCAAACAGCCAAAACAAATCCCGTTGGAATCCGGTATCCAGCGCGAGTGTTAGAACAGGCGAATGTAAAAGGAATCCCTATGTACGCTGTCATTTTCCACGCTGAAACCGCGCAACTGGACGATGAATATTTTGCGACCGCCAAACAGATGCGAGAGCAGGCGCTGGCGCACTATGGTTGTCTGGACTTTGTGTCCACGACCGAAGGCAACCGCGAAATAGCGATTTCCTACTGGCCAAGCCTTGAGCACATCCAGCGCTGGAAACAACATGCGGATCATCTGCAAGCGCAGCAACAGGGCAGGGCGCGCTGGTATAAATCCTACAAAGTAGAGGTGGTTGAGTTATTGCGCACTTATGAGTTTCCGACCGTCGTAACCTCCTGAATCCGTGCAATTGTGGATTGCATGATCCCTGTGATTTGTTTCACAAAGTAGCAATTACCTGCCTTTTAATCCCCGGAAGTGACCACTCACTGCTCAAGATCTAGCCACTGGCATGTTTTTCCGCTTTAATGCCGGGACGACAATAATTAATTAACTAAATTGCTGGTTATTTCGGTCAGTTATTAAACACAATAAATAACGAGTTTATTGCTATGGACGTAAGATCCTTGCACCGCCAGATGACCCATTACAACCGTTGGAAGCGCCAGTTGGATGAGCGTTTGCAGCGCTTTGAGCAATGGGGCAAAAATCATGGGATGGTCGATACGGGCATGGGCAAGACCCTGCAGCGTGCACGCCAGTTGCTGCGTGGGGAGAGTTTTACCATCGCCTGTGTGGGCGAATTTTCGCGCGGTAAAACCGAGCTGATCAACGCGTTGTTATATACCGGCGGTGGTCGCCGTTTGCTGCCATCGCAACCGGGGCGCACCACTATGTGCCCCACCGAGATTTTCTGGGACGCCAACCAGCCCGCCAACTGCGTACGCTTGCTGCCCATCGAAACCCGCCGTACCAATACCAGCTTGCAGAGCTTCAAGCGCATCCCGCAGAACTGGGTGAGCATCCATTTTGATGCCCAGGACCATGAGCAGACCCGCGCGGCTATCAACCAGGTTTCTGCCAGCAAACAAGTCAGCGTGGCCGATGCCATCAAGCTGGGTTTTGCCCAGGATGAATTGGGTGAACGCGATGAACAGGGCATGGTCACCGTACCTGCCTGGCGCCATGCCTTGATCAGCCTGGACCATCCGCTGCTGCGCCAGGGGCTGCGTATTGTCGATACTCCCGGCCTGAATGCCCTTGGCAACGAGCCGGAACTCACCTTGAAAACCTTGCCTGATGCCCAGGCCATTTTGTTTTTGCTCTCGGCCGATGCCGGGGTTACCGCGAGCGATATGGACATCTGGCGCGAGCATATCCAGGTCTTGCGCGATAGCAACTGCACGGCGGTTATCGCCCTGCTCAATAAAATCGACAGCCTGTGGGATGACCTCGCGCCCGCGCAGGAGATTGAAGCCAACATCAGCCGCCTGCGCCAGCTCACCGCACGCCAGCTAAACCTGGCGCCCGAACATGTGGTCGGGCTCTCGGCCAAACAGGGGCTGCTCGGCAAAGTCGGGCGCAACCAGGCACAATTGCTGCGCAGTAATTTCCCGCAACTGGAGCGCATGCTGGCCGAATGTGTGCTGCGCAACCAGCAGCAGATAATTAACCACCGCTTGATTGGCGACAGCTACGCCATGATCATCAATGCGCGCAATGGTTTGCAGCGTCGTCTGGGCGAATGTGAGCAGGAATTGGAAGAATTGCGCGCAGTTGCACCGGAAGCGGCGGGTGAAAAACTGACTGAACTGCGCGATACCATCCGCCGCACCCATCACGAATACCACAAGCAGGCGCTGTCATTGCGCACCAGCCAGCGCCTGCTGGAATCGCAAAAATTATCGCTACTGGGACCGATCAGCAGCAGCTTGCTGGAGCGGCAAATCGCTGCGGCCCATGCGAGTCTGGCGGAGAGCTGGACCACCGTTGGGCTGGCGCGTGCCATCGGCACTTTTTTTGATGATGTGGACAGCAACCTGCGTCACCTGGAGCGGGAAATCGAGCGCTGCAACCGTGTGCTCACCTCGATTTATGAGCGTCCCGAACAGACCAGCCCGGGCGATGGCCTGACCATGCGCCACCTGTTAAAAATCCAGAAACAGCGCCGCCAACTGCGCCAATTGCATAGCCGCGCCGACGATTTCCGCAAATCCCTCAGTGCAGTTTTCACCCACAAAGGCGCCCTGATCAGCCGTTTTATCAACACCCTGGTACAGGAAGTGCGCGCTGTCTATGTCGACCTGAACCAGCACATCCACCACTGGATGCAAGAGGCGCTGGCACCGCTGTTCCATCACAACCAATACCAGAAGCAATTGCTGGAGCACCACATGCTGCGCCTCACGCAACTGCAAACCCGGCGCAATAGCCACGCCGAACAGTTGGAAAGCCTGCAAACCAACATCTACCAACTGCAAACCGCGCTGGGCAACATTGAACCGCTCTACGGCGAGCTGCTCGCTGCGCCGCTGGAGCCCGAATTGATGGCGGACGTGGAGCAAAAAGAACCGGTAGCTGCAGGTGGGCAGGTGGTGTCCATCAACCAGGGGCGCCAGTCGTTGCGGGGCAGTTAATTCCCGGCACAAAAAACAGCGTCGATAAAATAAAAAAGCCTGCCTTTGATGCGCTCAATGGCAGGTTTTTTTATTGCTTGGGGATTCAATTTTTTCAGGCAAAATTATCCACCCTGCGTTTTAGGGAAGGCTTCACACTGTTGGTACCGGCACAAATAAAATGACGCGTTATGCAGGATGGACTAAGCTGCCCCATTAAATCCCTGACATTGTTATCAGTAAAAATTATCAATAATAGATCCGCAATAGAATAATAAAGCATGGCACTCACCTTCAGCATCCTCGATTGGAAAGCCTGGACTCCGGCGCAGAACGACAGCCCGGATGTATCGGTGATTCCTGCCATGTTGCGCCGTCGACTCAGCCCCTTGGGGCGCGCGGCCCTGAGTGTGATTATGCCGCTGGCGGAAACCCATGGCGCCATGCCGCTGGTGTATGTATCGCGCCATGGCGACCTCAACCGCACCCTCGGTTTGCTGGAAGATTTGGCGAAGGCTGAACCTTTATCGCCCACTGCGTTTAGCCTCTCGGTGCACAATGCGACCGCTGGCTTGTTTTCGATCCAACAGCAGTTGACCCACAGCATCACAGCCATCAGCGGCGGTGACCGGGAATTGGTGCCCGGCCTGTTGGAATCCCTGGGTTTGTGCAACGGGCAGACACCCCAAGTGCTATGCGTATTCTGCGATGAATCTGTGCCCGCTATTTACCAATCGCAAGTAGACCAGCCTGCGCAGCCCTATGCCCTTGCCCTGGTGCTCGGCCTCGGGCAGGACTGGCATTTGTTACCTGCTGGTGAACTTGCAGGGGAATTCCCGGCGGCGCCCCAGGCCTTGCAACTGCTTGATGTATTGCAAGGCAAAGGGGCGGAGTTGCTGCTGGCCAGCAATGGCAGTACCTGGCAACTGCGCCGGAACCACCCATGATCGCCCGGCGTGTTAACTATTGCTGGCGGTTTTGTGCCACTGCCTTGAGCTTTATTGTGTTTGGTGTGGGCGGGGTACTTATCCCCCTGTTGGCGACCCCCTGGATCACCCTGACCTCCGCCACACCCGCCCAGCGACAGGAACGCGCGCGGCTGTTTATCCACCGCAGTTTCCGCGCCTATATCCATATGATGCGTCTGTTAGGGGTGCTCACTTGGGAGATCACGGGCGAGGAATTGCTGCGTCGCCCGGGTCTGTTAGTGCTTGCCAACCATCCCTGCCTGATCGATGTGGTGTTCCTGATTGCGTTTATCCCCAACCCGGACTGCATCGTCAAAGGCCGGTTGCTGGCCAATCCGGCGATGCGCGGCTACCTGCGCCTGACCGGTTTTTTGCGTAATGACAGCGGTGCTGAATTGATTGAGGGCGCGCGGGCTTCGCTGGCGGCGGGCAGTGCGTTGATTATTTTCCCCGAGGGCACGCGGACAGTACCGGGGGAACCTTTGCATTTCCAGCGCGGCGCGGCCAATGTGGCGCTCCGCACCCAAACGCCGGTGACGCCGGTGACTATCCTGTGCGAGCCAATTACCCTGAGCAAAAAGCACCGGTGGTATCATGTCCCACCCTGCAAAGTGCGTATGACTTTAAGGGTGGGTGCGGATATCCCTGTATCCACCTACGACCATCAACAACCTGCCTTGGCCGCGCGCCAGCTTACCCAGGATCTGCAGGTTTACTTTACCGAGGAATTGCGAGCAAATGACAACCCCCACTACGGCTAACCTGGTGCTGGAGCTGAAGCAGCTCATTATCGACACCCTGGATCTGGAAGACATAAGCGCGGACGAGATCGACGAAAATGCGCCGCTGTTTGTTGAAGGCCTGGGGCTGGACTCTATCGATGCACTTGAATTGGGTGTCGCCCTGCAAAAGCGCTACGGCATCAAACTGGATGCGGAAGCGGACGAGACGCGCAAGCATTTTGCCAATATCAACAACCTCTGCGCGCTGGTTACTGCACGCCGTACCAAGGAGTAAACCATGGCTGATAAAAATGCGATTTTTGAGCATGTAGCCACTACCTTGTCCGAATTGTTTGACCTGGAGCGGGCAGATATCAGCCTGCACAGCCATCTGGGGGATGACCTGGATATCGATAGTATCGATGCCATCGACCTGGTGGTGGAGTTGAAAAAGTACGTGGGCAAAAAGATCAGCCCCGAGGATTTCAAATCCGTACGCACGGTGGAGGACATAGTCAACGCCGTTAGCGACCTGATGGATAAAAACAGCTGATGGGCCTCGGCCGCCTGTCCGGCATAGTGCTGGGGCTGTTGCTGGTGCTCTACCCGCTGTTGGTCTATACCGGCATCCAGCAACTGGGGCCGCGGGTGCTGGCGGCGATCTTGCTGGCGGCAGCGCTTGCCAGGTTGCTCGCTGCAAAACTGGCCGGGCAGGCGTTGGGCAATAGCGCCTGGCTATTGTTGGCCGCCGCCGTTGCCACCGGCCTGACGCTGGCGACGGGGTCTCTACTTGGGCTTAAATCCTACCCGGTGTTAGTGAGCGGGGTGATGCTGGCGGTATTTGGTTTCAGCCTCTGGCGTCCGCCCAGCATGATCGAGCGGTTTGCGCGCTTGCAGCAGCCTGAGTTGCCAGATCATGCCATCCCCTACACGCGCAAGGTGACCTGGGTGTGGTGCGGCTTTTTTATCGTCAATGGCGCTATAGCCACCGCCACAGTATTTGCCAGCGATCGCGTCTGGGCGCTCTATAACGGCTTGCTCTCCTATATCCTGATCGGCCTGCTGTTGGCCGGGGAATATCTGGTGCGCCTGCGCGTGCAAAAACAGCACAATAACGACCTGCTGAAAGATCGCAGCAGTATTTGAAATAGTTGAACTTTATCCAAGATGATCAAACCACTTCGCCAACTAATTGCCGCTCCCTTGGAGGTGCGCGCAGACAGCCAGATTATCGCTTGTGATGGCGCCAAAAACATCACTTGGGCGTTTCTATGCGCGCGTATCGCCGCTTGGGAGCCAATGCTGGCGACAGTTGAAGGTGAGCTGGTTGCACTCTACCAGCGCGATAGCCTGGAATTTATGGCTGCGCTCGCCGCGCTCTGGCGCCTGGGCAAACGCGCGCTGGTACCAGCCAACAACTTACCGACCAGTTGTACGCAGTTGGCGGCACTTACCCCACATTTTGCCGGCGATTTCCCGCTTGATGGCGTCATTAATGCCGGTTCTACCAGCACAGCGGGGGCAGCGCTGGATTCCTTGCCAGTGGCTGATGCCCATGCGCAAGCCCTGATCCTGTTTACCTCTGGCTCGACAGGCGATCCGGAACCTGTCCCCAAGAGTTTTGCGCAATTCGAAGCTGAGTTGGCGGCACTGGAAAACCAATGGGGTGCGCAGCTTGGGGGCGCCACCATCACCAGCAGTGTGTCCCATCACCATATCTACGGTCTGTTATTTCGCCTGCTCTGGCCGCTCAGCACCGGACGACCGTTTCTCCTCCATGAACGCGATTATTGGGAGGAGTTGGCCGAAGATGCCCGCTGTTTCCCGCGCGTAGCAATTATCAGCAGCCCGGCGCATTTGAGCCGTATCCCGCCGCTGGAATGGCCGGAGACGCAGCTTGCGGCGATCTTTTGCTCTGGGGCACCACTTGCAGCGCCGGCGTCATTGGCCGCAAAAATCCGGCTTGGGCAGGCGATAACCGAGGTCTACGGCAGCACCGAAACCGGGGGCATTGGCTGGCGCGAGCAGGATAAAGACGCGAACTGGACCTGCCTGCCCGGCGTTGAGGTTGCGCTCGAGCCAAACGATTCACTCTTGCAGGTGCGTAGCAGGCATCTGGCGGATGACAATTGGTATACCGGTGCCGACCGCGTCAGTCTGGAAAGCGATGGCCGTTTCAGTCTTTGCGGTCGCGCCGACCGCATCGCCAAAGTGGGCGGCAAGCGTATTTCGTTGAGCGCGGTTGAGCGCATCCTTGAACAGCAGCCGGGTGTCCAGCAGGCGCGGGCGATTTTGCTGCCGGAGCGGGGCGAGCGTTTGGGTGCGGTAGTGGTGTTGGATAACGAGGGCAATAAACACCTGGTCGACCAAGGTAAAACCGCCATCAACCAGCAGCTTAAAAGTGCGCTGGAAGATAGCCTCGACCGCGTTGCCATCCCGCGCTACTGGCGCTACCTCGGCGAGCTACCGCGCAATAGCCAGGGCAAAACCACGCACGCGGAGCTGGCGCAATTGTTCAGCAGCGACGAACTACCGCGCCTGCCGGAACTGGTGGGGCGTACGCAGGAGGGCGATGCGTTGGTGCTGAGCTTGTTTATCCCTGCCAACCTCTACTATTTTGATGGCCATTTTCCCGGTCGCCCAGTGTTGCCGGGCGTGGTTCAAACCCATTGGGCAGTGCATTACGGGCGCGAACACTGGGGTGATCTGGGTGACTTTAGTGCGCTCGAAGCGATCAAGTTCCAGCAAGTGGTCACCGCCAACCAGACCTTGCAGCTGCGCCTTGAGTACCAGCCGGAGAAGGGCAAGCTCTACTTTAGTTACGCCAGCACGAGCGGCACTGCCACCGAATCCATCGCCCACGCCAGCGGCCGGGTGGTGTTTGAAGGCGGGCAGGGGCGATGACGCAACTTATCCCTTCTACATTCGTGCCCTGTGCCCTGGTACCGGTCTATAACCACCAGCAGGTCCTGGCGCAGACGCTGGCGAATATCCGCCAGTTCGGCCTGCCGGTCATATTGGTCGATGATGGCAGCAATGAGCAGTGCAAACAGGTGATGCGCGCGCTGGCCGCAGCCGATCCCGTCAATATCCACCTGGTCGAGCGCCCGGCCAATGGCGGCAAGGGCGCCGCGCTCAAGACCGGCCTGCAATCCGCTGCCAGTCTGGGTTTTAGCCACGCGCTGCAAATCGATGCCGACGGCCAGCACAATAGCGCCGATATCCCGCGCTTCCTGCAACTGGCCGAAGCTGCACCTTCCACGCTTATCGCCGGTATGCCCGAGTATGATGCGAGTGTACCCAAAGGTCGTTTATACGGGCGCTACCTCACCCATGTGTGGGTATGGATCAATACCTTGTCGCTCGATATCACCGACTCCATGTGCGGCTTTCGCGTCTATCCGGTGGCGCGCAGCAATGCCCTTATCTCGGCCGAAGCCATGGGCGACCGCATGGATTTCGACAGTGAATTTATGGTGCGTTGGCACTGGCGCCACTGGCCGATCACCCAAGTGTCGACCCGCGTGATCTACCCGGAGCAGGGTGTATCGCATTTCAATGTCTGGCGCGATAACAAGTTGATTTCGTTGATGCACACCCGCCTGTTCTTCGGCATGTTGTGGCGTTTGCCGCGCATCCTGGCCAATAAATTCCGCGCGGAGGTGATATGAGTCAGCAGCCGGAACCAAAGCCAGCATCCGGGTCTGCGACAAACCCGAGTCATTGGGCAGACTTGTCCGAAGCGGGCGGCCTGCTTGGTATGCGCATTTTGTTCGCCTGTTTCAAGTTGGGCGGGCGGCCTTTGTTCAAGCTGGTGCTGGCACCGGTGATCCTCTATTTCTTCCTGTTCCGCCGCCAGGCGCGTGCGGCATCGCTCGCTTATTTAGAGCGCCTGCAACGTGCGGGTGCAGTCGGAAAAGAGCGTTCGCTGCTGTGGCTGAGCGCGCGCCATTTCTGGAATTTTGGCAATGCGCTGGTCGATAAACTGGCGGTGTGGATGGGGCAAATCCCGCGCGAACAAGTGCAGATCCAGGGCGACGAGATCATCTTCAACCTGCGCGCGAAAAAGCAGGGCTGTCTGTTGCTGATTTCCCATCTGGGCAATTTTGAAATCTGCCGCTGCTTATCCGCGCGTCATCCGGGTATGCGTTTGACGGTGCTCATGCACACCAAACATGCGCAAAAATTCAACCGCCTGATGCAAGAGAAAGCCAGCGCCAGCCAGTTGGATATTTTGCAGGTGACTGAAATCACCCCGGCCACCGCGATGTTGCTGAGCGAGCGTATCGAACAGGGCGAATTTGTCGCTATCGCCGGCGATAGGGTGGCCATCAACAACCCCGAAAACGCGCTTATTGTGGATTTTTTTGGTGACCGAGCTGCGCTGCCGCTGGGACCTTTTACCCTCGCGAGCATTTTGCGTACGCCCCTGATTGCGCTTTTTTGCCTGCGCGAGCAGCAGGGGTTCGGGATTTATTTCAAACAATTGAGCGATGCCGAGCCCGTTCCGCGCCGCCAACGACAAGCGCATATGCAGCAAGTGGCGCAGGCCTACGCCGGCCAACTGGAATACCATTGCCGCCGCCAGCCGCTGCAATGGTTTAATTTTTTCGATTTTTGGCATTTGCCCCCGTCACAGGACCCTTTGCTACAGGGCTCTCAAATACAGGACAAAGAACCCACATGAGCCAGTCAGCTACACCCCCGGCCGCCAATCCGCTGATCCTTGATGAGCAGCGCCTGTCGATTGAAGATGTGCTCGCCATCGCCCACCAGCGCCGCGCCTGTGAATTGAGTGATGCGCCGGAGTTTGTCCAGCGCATCGAGCAGGGCGCGCGTTTCCTCGACCGCTTGTTGCAGGAAGATGGTGTGATTTACGGCGTGACTACCGGCTATGGCGACTCCTGCACCACCCATATCCCGCGCGATCTGGTCGAGCAGTTGCCGCAGCATTTGTACACTTTCCACGGCTGCGGCCTGGGGGCGGAGCTATCGCCCACCGCTGGCCGCGCGGTGCTCGCGGTGCGCCTGACCTCGCTCACACGCGGCTACTCGGGTGTGAGTTACGGGCTCTTGCAGCAACTCACCCGCCTGTTGCAGCAGGACATAGTGCCGATTATTCCTGAAGAGGGATCGGTAGGGGCGAGCGGCGATTTGACCCCGCTGTCCTATGTCGCTGCGGTACTTTGCGGCGAGCGCGAGGTGTACTACAAAGGCGAGCGCCGCAAGACCGCCGAGGTGTTTGCCGAGTTGGATATCAAACCGCTCAAGTTGCGCCCGAAAGAAGGCCTGGCGCTGATGAACGGCACCGCCGTGATGACCGCGCTCGCCTGTCTCGCCTACGAGCGCACCGCCTATCTTGCGCAACTGGCGACCCGTATTACCGCACTCAATACCATCGCCACCCAAGGCAACGCCCATCACTTTGATGAGCTGTTGTTTGCGGTCAAACCCCATCCCGGCCAGCAGCAAGTGGCGGCTTGGTTGAGAGAAGACCTGCATGCCGGTGAACCACCGCGCAATCCCAATCGTTTGCAAGACCGCTACTCGCTGCGCTGCGCGCCGCACGTGATTGGCGTGACCACTGACAGCTTGCCCTGGTGGCGCCAATTTATCGAAAACGAACTCAACAGCGCCAACGACAACCCGATTATCGATGGCGCCGGCGAGCACGTGCTGCACGGTGGCCATTTCTACGGCGGCCATATCGCGTTTGTGATGGATACCATGAAAAACGCGGTCGCCAATATCGCCGATTTGCTCGACCGCCAGTTGGCGCAGCTGGTGGATACCAAGTTCAACCACGGCCTGCCCGCCAACCTGTCGGGCGCGCCTGAAAGTCGCCGCGCCATCAACCACGGTTTCAAGGCGGTGCAGATAGGGGTGTCGGCCTGGACGGCGGAAGCGCTTAAGTTGACTATGCCCGCAAGTGTGTTTTCCCGCTCCACCGAATGCCACAACCAGGACAAGGTGAGCATGGGCACTATTGCCGCGCGCGATTGCCTGCGCGTGTTGCAACTGACTGAGCAGGTAGCGGCGGCGGTGTTGCTGGCGGCTTGCCAGGGCCTGGAACTGCGCCAGCAGGCGGGTACCAGCGAGCACTCCATCGAAGGTGGGATCAAAACCACCTTCGAGGAAATCCGCGCGCTGCATCCCTTTTTAAGCGAAGACCGCGCGCTGGAAGGCGAGCTGCGCCAGCTGATTGCGCGTATCCAGCAACAGGGGCTGAGCCTCTACTAAACCCTTAGTGGCTGGATTCCCGCGAGCGGGAGTGAAGGAGTGCCAGTAGAGAGATTGTCCCTGTAATGGGGAGTCGTCATCCTCGCGCAGCGGGGATCCATATAAATCCGGGGTGTGAGGTGTGTTATGGCATCAAAGGACGGCAACCTGCCTGAAAACTGGAGCGCCAGCATCGAGCTGGAAGTGCCTTTCCACGATGTGGACATGATGGAAGTGGCCTGGCATGGCCACTATGTGCGCTACTTTGAAATCGCGCGCTGCAAGCTGCTGGGCCAGTTGGATTACAACTATCCCCAAATGCGTGATTCCGGTTACGCCTGGCCGGTGATCGACCTGCATGTGCGCTACGTACAACCGCTGCGCTTCCAGCAGAAAGTGACCGTGACCGCCTGGATCGCCGAGTGGGAAAACCGCCTGCGCGTGCAGTATCTGGTCAGCGATTCGGCGAGTGGGGCCCGCCTGACCAAAGGCCATACCGACCAGGTTGCCATCAATATAAAAACCCATGAGCTATTGCTGGCATCTCCGGCGATCCTGCTGGAAAAATTAGGGATCACTGCATGAAAAACCGATTTTTATGGTTCATTACGCTAGCGCTGGCGATAGCTTCGGGCGCTGCCTACAGCGAATCCCGGATGGAGGATGATTTGCTTACGCAATTGGCCGCGCGCAGCCAGTCGATCCAGTCGCTGGAAGGGCATTTTGAGCAGCAAAAAACCATCGCCGTACTGCCCGTACCGCTCACGTCCAACGGCCGCTTTTCGTTTGAGCAGGGCAAGCAAGTGGTGTGGGAAACCCTGGTGCCGGTGCAGAGCCGCCTGACCCTGACGCCCGGCGGCATTAGTTTTGCGGACGCGCAAGGGGAGCAGAAAACGCCCGCACAAGCGCGGCAAGCGGGGGCGGAAATCGTTGCCAAAATCTTTATGGGGGTGATCGCCGGTGAGCTGGGTAGCTTGCAGGATTACTTCAGCCTGAGCGCGACAGGTATGGCGAGCGACTGGCAGATCCAGATGGTGCCGCGCTCGACCAACCTCTCGGCCTACATCACCCGCATCGAACTGCGCGGCGGCGAGTACACCGAGCACCTGGATATCGTCGAAGCCAATGGCGACAAGACTTTCATCGTCTTTACCACCGACAAGGTGGTGCGCAAACCGGCCGCGCAGGCAACGCCCTGATGACCGACGCAGCGCCAATCGCCCGTCATGAAAAGCAGCGCAACCGGGTCTATGCCCTGGCCTGGCTGCTGGTGCTCTGCGCCTGCGCGCTGTTTTGCGCGCGCGCGGTAACTACCACCAAACCCTTCCACAGTAACCTGCTGGAGCTGCTGCCGCGCGACGAGCGCAACCCGGTGTTGCATGAATTAAGTGTGCTCCTGGCGAGCCGCTTCCAGGATAAGTTGCTGGTGTTAGTCCGCAGCGACAACAGGGAGCAGGGGCTGGCGCAGGCGCAGGATTTGCAAACGCGGCTGCTGGCTTCATCGCACCTTGCGCCTGTGCCGCCGGGCGCCGGTTTGCAGCAGCAGATGAAGGAGCTGTATCGCCCCTTTAGCCAGCAGTTATTGAGCGCCGAAAGCCGCCAGTGGCTGGAAACCCAGAGCCCGGCCGAACTGGCAGAGCAGACCTATCGCGAATTGTTTAACCCGGTGGCCAGACCGCGTCCCTATAGTTTTGCGGAAGATCCGTTCAACCTCGGCGGTCACTGGCTAACCAGTTTGGCGCCCGCTTTGAAGATGCAGGAATATCAGGGTTTCCCGCTGGTGGAGGTTGAGCGGGAGGGGGGCGTGCAGAGCTGGCTGGTGGTGACTGCCAAACTCCGGGACAGCCCTTTTGATGTGGCGGTCCAGCAGGATGTGACCGGCGCTATCCGTGCTGTCCAGGCGACCTGGCCGCAGGCGCAATTACTCACCTCGGGGATGATTTTTCATGCCGCCGCCGGCACCGAGCAGGCAACTCGCGAGATCAGCAGTGTCGGCCTGGGTTCCACCCTCGCCATTGTCGCGATGGTATTGCTGGTGTTTCGCCGGGGCACGCCGCTGGTGGCGGTGATGCTGGCGATGACCAGCGCCTATCTGTTGGCGCTGACAGTGAGCCTGCTGGTATTCGGGCGCATCCACATTATCACCCTCGCCTTTGGCAGTACCCTGCTGGGGGTGGCGGGCGATTACATGCTGCACTTCCTGGTGGGCAGCCAACGTGAGGGCAGTGGCCTGGCGGCGCGCCATCACCTGCGTCATGCCATGGCGATAGGTGCGCTCACCGGTATGGGCGCCTATCTGCTGCAATTCACCACGCCCTTTCCCGGCCTGCAACAGATGGCCATCTTCTGTTCGGCGGGCATCTTCGGCGCCTGGATGACGGTGCTGGCGCTCGCGCCTTACTACCCGGTGACACCGGCAACCCAGCGCATGCCGCTGCTGGCGGCGGAAGCCTTTTATCGCCTGGGGCAACGGGTGTATCAACCTTTCTGGAACCATTCCCGCTCGGTGGGGCTGGTATTGGCGGCGCTCGGTATAGTGGCGCTGCTGGCGATTGCGCGCGGCGGTGTCAACGATGCGGTGATCAACCTCAATACCTCGCCCAAAGCCTTATTGGTGTCGGAACAGCAAGTGCAACAGATATTGCAGCAGCCGTCGGTAAGCCAGTTTTTTTATGTAGAGGCCGACTCGCCCGAGCAGCTGCTCAGCCGCACCCAGGCGCTGGGTGACCACTTGGCCGCCTTGCACTTGCCCGATTTGCGCTGGCAGGCGTTGCCCCAGTACCTGCCCGCCGCGGCGCAACAACTGGCGGACCGTCAACTGGTGGCGAAAAAGCTCTATGGCGAAGAGAGCGCGTTAAGCCTGCTCTGCCAGACATTGGGCACCCAATGCTCACCGCCACCCGCATCTGCGCAAACACTGACCCCGGCGATCCTGGCGACCAGTCCGCTGGCTGAATGGTTGCCGCCCATGCAGCAACAGGGCGAGGGTTGGCGCACCCTGGTGACGCTGGCGGGCAATGTGCAGGGTGCAGATCTGGCGGCGCTGGCAGGGCAACTTGAAGGTGTGAAACTGGTTAACCAGACCGAGGATTTATCCAGTTTGCTGGGGCGCTATCGCGCCAGCGTGAGCGCGCTGCTGTTGGTGACCCTGGTATTGCTGGCAGTGGGGTTGGCGCTACGCTATCGCCATCACAGCTGGCGCATGCTGTTGCCCTTGATGCTGGCGATGGCCCTGGCCTTGGGCTGCGCATCGGTGGATGGCATCACCCTGTTCCATGTGATGGCGCTGTTACTGGTGATCGGGATCGGTCTGGATACGGCGGTGTTCTACACCGAAGGCGGGTTTACGGCTGAATCCTGGCTGGCGTCGAGCCTCGCATGTGGCACATCAATCATCGCCTTTGGGTTACTATCGCTGAGCGCTGTGCCGGTGTTGCACCAGTTCGGGCTTATTATCCTGGTGGGAATACTGGGTTGCTGGCTGCTGACACCGCTGTTTTTTCGCCCCATCCCGGCAGGGCGATGATCCGTTTTTTTATTGACAATAATTTATCCAAAGGAACCCTATGAGTATCCAGATCCACACTGCTGATGTCGCCATTGTCGGCGCCGGTCCCGCCGGCGCTATCGTCAGCGCTTTACTCAACCGCCAGGGGCACAAGGTAGTGGTGATCGAGCGCCAGCACTTCCCACGTTTCTCCATCGGTGAGAGCCTGCTGCCCCAGTGTATGGAGTTTATTGCCGAGGCAGGCATGCTCGATGCGGTCAACAACGCCGGCTTCCAGTTCAAGAATGGCGCGGCTTTTACCCATAATGGTAACTACAGCTTTTTCGATTTTACCGACAAGTTCTCACCCGGACCCGGCACCACCTTTCAGGTGCAGCGTGCGACTTTCGATCACTTGCTCGCCTCGGAAGCGCAGAAGCAGGGCGTGGAAATCCGCTACGGTCACGGTTTGACAGCGATTGGGTTCACTGACGCCGGTGCCGAATTACACGTCCAGCCAGACAATGCCGATGCCTACCAACTCAACGCCCGTTTTGTGCTGGATGCCTCGGGTTTCGGCCGCGTGCTGCCGCGCCTGCTGGATCTGGAACTGCCGTCAACCTTCCCGCTGCGCTCCGCTGTGTTCACTCATATCGAAGATAATATTGAGAGGCAGGACAATATCGACAGCGCTGTCCACCCCAGCCTGCCGGAGCACGACCGCAGCAAGATCCTGATCACTGTGCACCCGAAGCATGAGGATGTGTGGTTCTGGCTGATCCCTTTTGCCGGCGGCCGCTGTTCACTCGGGGTAGTGGGTGAGAGTCATTACTTTGAAAACAAAAGGTTTGAAAACAAAGATGATCTGAAAGCCTGCCTGCAAGATTTCGTGAATGAGACCAACGACCTCGGACCGCTGCTGCGCAATGCCGTATTCGATACGCCAGTGCAGAAACTCGGCGGCTACGCCTGCAATGTGAAATCCCTGTGGGGCAAGAATTTTGCCCTGCTCGGCAATGCCGGTGAGTTCCTCGACCCGGTGTTTTCATCGGGCGTGACCATCGCCATGAAGTCGGCCAGTCTTGCAGCACCGCTGGTTGACCGCCAGCTCAAGGGCGAAACGGTGGACTGGGAAAATGACTACGCCATACCGCTCAAGCGCGGTGTGGATACCTTTCGCCAATATGTGAGCGGCTGGTATGACGGCCGCTTCCAGGATGTGGTTTTCTTCCGCCAGGACAAGGCTTCGCCCAAAATCAGTGCCATGGTCAGCTCCATCCTCGCCGGTTACGCCTGGGATACCAACAACCCCTTTGTCGCCGAACCCGCGCGTCGCCTCAATGCACTGGTGGAACTTTGTCGCGGGTAATACGCCAGTTGGCGATTGCGCTGCTGACGCTGGCGGCGGGCGGTTGTGTCAGCCGCCAGGTGCAAACCCTGGCGGACTTGCCGCTGCCTGCCACTCCGGCCGCCAACTGCTGCTGGCAGGCGTTGCAGCACCTGGATATCCGCTATCAGGCACAGGCCTACCAGCTCACCGGTGCGCTAGCGCAGACTAAAAACGGTGTAACCCTGGTGTTGCTCGATCCGCTCGGCCGCCGTTTGCTGTCGGTACAGAAGCAGGGCGATAAACTGCAAACCTGGCGTTCCCCGGAATTGCCCGATGGCCTGCCGGAGCGGTTCCTGCTCGCCAGCAGTATGCTGGTCTGGTGGCCGCTGGCCGACTGGCAGGCGGCGCTGCAATCCGCGCCCGACTGGCAGCTCGCGAGCACGGCCAATAGCCGCGTGCTCAGCTATCGCGGGCGCTCACTTATCAGTGTCAGCTATGGCCCAACACCGGTATCCGTAGTCGATGGCATGACCCAAAAAACGGTCGATAAGCGTGAAGTGGTGCTGTTTCAACACCAACTTCAATCCATGGAAATCACCATCGCGACCGAGCGGCTGGAGCCAGTGCAATGACCTCCAATGCAATGATCCCTGATGTAATGACAACGCCTGTTTACCTGCACCACGCCTCGGCGATCTGTGCGCTGGGGGACGACATCCACAGCATCAATAGCCGTCTGTTCAGTGAACAGCCTTCGCCACTGGTGACAACGGATATTTACAGCGCCGGTCGCCCGCTGCCGCTGGGTCTGGTTGCCGGTCTGTCACTCACTGCCGATACCCGTAATAACTCGCTATTGTCCGCCGCGTTGGAACCCATTCGTGCCGAAATCGACACCTTGAAACAGCGCTTTGGCGCCGGGCGTATCGGGGTGCTGCTGGGCAGCAGCACCTCGGGAATCGCCGAGGGCGAAGCTGCCGTTGCGCATTATCTACAGCGTGGTGAACTGCCGGAGGCCTTCCATTATCGCCAGCAGGAAATCTCCGCCCCCTCGGCGTTTGTCGCCGCTGAATTAGGGCTGTCCGGTCCGGCCTGGACTATCTCCACCGCTTGCACCTCGGGCGCCAAAGCCATTGCCAGCGGTGCGCGCTTGCTGCAATTGGGCGTGTGCGATGCGGTGATCGTCGGCGGTGCCGATAGCCTGTGCAAACTCACCGTAGAAGGATTTTTATCGCTCTCCGCCGTGAGTGACCAGTTGTGCGACCCCTTTAGCCTTAATCGCAAGGGGATCAATATCGGCGAGGCCGCCGCGCTGATGATCCTCACTGGTGAGCCAGGTGCTATTCGCCTTGCCGGCTACGGCGAAACTTCCGATGCACACCATATCTCCGCCCCTGAACCTGAAGGGCGCGGTGCCGAAGCGGCCATGCGCGCAGCCCTCGCGAGTGCCAGGCTGGCGCCTGAAGCTATCGGCTATATCAACTTGCACGGCACCGCGACCGAGCAGAACGACCGCATGGAAAGCCTCGCCGTCGCACGGGTGTTTGGCGCGGGCGATATCGCCTGTGATTCTCCCTGTATCGTCTGCGGCTCCGCTAATATCGCTTGCGGCTCTACCAAAGCCCTCACCGGCCATACCCTGGGCGCTGCCGGTGCGCTCGAAGCGGTGTTTTGCTATCTCGCGCTCGCGCGTGGCGATGGCCAGTTGCCGCACCACCTGTGGGATGGGGTGCGCGATCCGCAACTGGCGGACTTGCCACAGTTGGGGGCGCGCCAGGTGGATCAACCGCTGCAGTATGCGATGAGCAATTCCTTTGCCTTTGGTGGCAACAATATTTCCCTGATCCTGGAGCGCTGCCGTGACTGAAGCGAATCCCTTTCCCCAGTATCCACTCGAATCGGTCGTGCCCCATACCGGCACCATGGTATTGCTCGACCAGATCGACCACTGGGATGACGAACAATTGCAGGCCTCGGTGACTGTCCGCGCCGACGCGCCTTTTGTCGACGACAAAGGCATGCCCGGCTGGGTGGGGATTGAACTCATGGCGCAGACGATTGCCGCCCTGGCCGGTTGCCGCGCGCGCCGCGCCAACCAGCCAGTCAAAATCGGTTTCCTGGTGGGTAGCCGCCGCTATACCTGCAACCGGGCGTATTTCCCCCTGGGTGTGCAACTGCAAGTGAACGTCAAGGAAATAGTTACTGGCGACCAGGGCCTGAGTGTATTTGAATGCAGTTTGCAGGCGACGGGTGCCAACAATGACATCAGTGCCAGCGCCAACATCAACGTTTTCCAACCTGAAGATCCGGAGCAGTTCCTCCAATCCGGGCAACCCGCTTGAAGGAGCCGGTCTATGACAACCAATAATTCCAACCTGAGTATCCTGGTGACCGGCTCCAGTCGCGGGATCGGCAAGGCGATCGCCCTGGCATTGGCGGAGCAGGGTTACGAACTGGTGTTGCACTGCCGCTCCCGGCGCGAGCAGGCCGATGCCGTCGCCAACGAGATTGCCCAAGCCGGCGGCCGTGCACGTGTGCTGCAATTTGATGTAGCCGACCGCGCCCAGGCCAAGGCGGTATTGGAGGCCGATATTGAAGCCCACGGCGCCTATTACGGGGTGGTGTGCAATGCCGGTATCGCCCGCGACAATGCCTTTCCCGCCATGACCGGCGATGAGTGGGACAGCGTTATCCACACCAACCTCGACAGTTTTTACAACGTGCTCAACCCGCTCATCATGCCCATGGTACGCCGTCGCCAAGCCGGGCGGATTGTCACCCTCGCCTCGGTCTCGGGGCTGATTGGCAACCGCGGCCAGGCTAACTACGCCGCCGCCAAAGCCGGTATCATTGCCGCCAGTAAATCGCTCGCCATTGAGTTGGCCAAGCGCGATATCACCGTCAATTGCGTTGCCCCCGGCCTGATCGAGACTGAAATGGTCGATGATGTGCCGCTCGATGAAGCGCTTAAACTGATCCCGGCGCGCCGGGTCGGCAAGCCGGAAGAAGTGGCGGCGCTGGTGAAATTTTTAATGAGTTCCGAGGCGGCCTATATCACCCGCCAGGTGATATCGGTCAATGGAGGCCTGTGTTAATGAAACGCGTTGTAGTCACTGGCATGGCCGGTATTTCCCCCATTGGCTCCAGTTGGGATGAGGTCAAAACCAACCTGCTGGAAGGCAAAACCGGCATCCGCCATATGCCCGAGTGGGACAAATACAGCGATTTCAATACCCGCCTGGCCGCACCGGTGACGGATTTTGAAAAACCCGCCCACTTCAACCGCAAACACACCCGCAGCATGGGGCGGGTGGCGCTGATGGCTACGGTCGTCACCGAGCGGGCACTGGCCGATGCCGGGCTGCTGGGCGATGAACGTATCCAGGACGGGCGCATGGGGGTGAGCTATGGCTCCTCCGCAGGCAGCCCCGATGCCATCGCCGATTTTGGCCAGATGCTGCTGCAAAATGACGCCAGCAGCCTTAATGCCAATTCCTACCTCAAAATGATGAGCCATACGGCGGCAGCCAATATCGGTGTTTTTTTCCAACTGAAAGGCCGCGTCATCCCGACCTCCAGCGCCTGTACCTCGGGCAGCCAGGGCATTGGTTACGCCTATGAGGCGATCAAATACGGCAGGCAAAAACTGATGGTGGCGGGCGGTACGGAGGAACTCTGCCCGACCGAAGCGGCGGTGTTCGACACCCTGTTTGCCACCAGCACCCGCAACGACGCACCCCACACATCGCCGCGCCCGTTCGACCGCGACCGCGACGGCCTGGTGATTGGCGAAGGCGCGGGCACCCTGATCCTCGAAGAACTGGAGCACGCCCAGGCGCGCGGTGCGCGTATCTACGCCGAATTGATCGGTTTTGGCACCAACTCCGATGGTGCCCATGTCACCCAGCCACAGGCGGACACCATGCGCATCGCCATGCAAATGGCACTGGATGACGCCGGGCTTGAGCCAGCGGCTATCGGCTATATCAGCGCCCACGGCACCGCGACCGAGCGCGGCGATATCGCCGAAAGCCATGCGACCCACGCGCTTTTTGGCGGCCATACCCCAATCAGCGCCTTCAAGAGTTTTACCGGCCACACCCTCGGCGCCTGCGGCGCCCTGGAAGCCTGGGTCAGCATAAAAATGATGCATGACGGTTGGTTCCATGGCACCGCCAACCTGGAAACCCCCGACCCTAATTGCGCTCCGCTCGATTACATCACCGGCAGCGGTCGCGAACTCCATACCGATATCATCATGAGCAATAATTTTGCGTTTGGCGGTATCAATACCTCATTGATTTTTAAACGCTGGCAATAAAAAGCCGAGCTATTGCAGCGCGGGTAGCGGCTCTTTAGACTGTGTCCCCTTTAGATTCGGGCTGTAGATTGCCGCATCATTCATCGCGGGTAGCGCACCAGCGCGCCCTCCGCTGCAAAGAGATAGCTATGCCAAACCAGATACCTGCCGATTCGGTAGGTCTTGTCACTCCCCAAACCCATCGCTTCACCGCGCCGCTGTTATTGGCCTGCGGCCGGACGCTTGATGAGTATGAACTGGTCTATGAAACCTACGGCCAGTTAAATGCCGCCAAATCCAACGCGGTGCTGATTTGCCATGCGCTCTCCGGCCATCATCACGCCGCCGGTTACCACAGCATGGACGACAAGCGCCCCGGCTGGTGGGACGCCTATATCGGCCCCGGCAAACCTATTGATACCAACAAATTTTTTGTCGTTGCGCTCAATAACCTCGGCGGCTGCCATGGCTCAACTGGCCCGCGCTCCATCAACCCCGCCACCGGCAAAGCCTGGGGCGCGGATTTCCCAATGATCCGCGTGCGCGATTGGGTCGCAAGCCAGGCGCGTTTGGCCGATGTACTCGGCATTGATGTCTGGGCGGCGATTATCGGCGGCAGTCTCGGCGGCATGCAGGTAATGCGCTGGGCGCTTGATTACCCACAGCGCATCCGCCACGCCGTGGTGATCGCCTCGGCGATGAAACTCTCCGCGCAAAATATTGCGTTTAACGAAGCGGCACGCAAAGCGATTGTCAGCGATCCGAATTTTTTCGACGGCAACTACATCGAGCACAACACCCTGCCCAAAAATGGCTTGGCGGTGGCGCGCATGATTGGCCACATCACTTATCTGTCGGATTATGCGATGGGCGAAAAATTTGGCCGCGATCTGCGCAGCGGCAGTTTTGAGCTCGGCACCGCTGAACCGGTGGAATTCCAGATCGAAAGTTACCTGCGTTACCAGGGTGACAGTTTTGCCAATACCTTTGATGCGAACTCCTATATCCGCATCACCAAAGCACTGGATTATTTTGACCTTGCACGCGAATTCAACGATGACCCGGTGCTGGTGTTTAAACAAACCAGTGCAAAATTCCTGGTAATTTCATTTAGCACTGACTGGCGTTTTGCACCCGAACGATCGCACGAAATTGTCAATGCATTAGTCGGTGCCAACCGCTCGGTAACCTATGCGGAAATTGAATCCCAACACGGCCACGATGCCTTTCTATTACCCGATGAGCGCTACGAGCAAGTTTTCGGTCGCTACCTTGCCGGAGTGACAATCTGATGCGCATAGACCTCAACGAAATCCAGCACTGGATCAAACAGGGCAGCCGCATCCTCGACCTGGGTTGTGGTGATGGCACACTGCTAAAGTTTTTGATCGATACCAAACAAGTGCAAGGTTATGGATTGGAAATCGACGCGGCGCAAATCAATACCTGCATCGATAAAGGCTTGAATGTTATCGAACAAAACCTCGACCGCGGCCTGGGCAATTTTGCCGATAAAAGTTTTGATACAGTGTTGATGACCCAGGCGTTGCAAACCCTGCATTTTCCCCATCTGGTGTTGGATGAAATGCTGCGTGTCGGCAAAGAGTGTATAGTCACTTTCCCCAATTTCGGGCACTGGAAAGCGCGTTTTTATCTCGCGACCCGCGGCCGTATGCCGGTATCGGATTTGTTACCTTACGAATGGTACAACACACCCAATATCCACTTCTGTACCTTCGATGATTTTGAAGTCCTGTGCCATGAGCGTAATATAAAAGTCATTCACCGCCAGGTAGTGAATGAACAATCCGGCCAGACCTTAAAAGATTTTATGCCCAACCTGTTTGGTGAAACCGCGATTTATCATCTAAGTAAATAACAGGCTAGCCAATCCAGGAATTTCATCAGTCGCGCAATTGTTGTTATGGCGAATGTAGTTATGAGGAGTGTTGTTATGAAAAAGTTACTACAAGGTATTTTGTTAAGCTTCGTTGCAATTACCGCCCAAGCGCAAGTCGATCAACCTAAAGAAATCAGTACCACACAAGCGTTTGGTGATTACACAATTCACTACAATGTTTTTAACAGCACTGATATCCCGGCCAAAGTGGCGGAAACTTATAAGCTGGTGCGCGGTAAAGATCGCGCCCTGGTAAATATCAGCCTCACTAAAACGGAAAATGGCAGCACCAGTTTGGGTTTGCCAGCAGTGGTAAGCGGTGCCAGCAAAAATTTGATGCAGCAACAACAACCGCTGAAATTTATCGAAATAAAAGAAGGCGATGCGACTTACTATCTCGCTCCTTTTGTATTTACTAACGAAGAGATATTGCATTTTGATATCCAGGTCAGCACTGAAACGGGCACCAAGCCGATGACATTTACCTTTAATCGCACACTCTATACCGATTAAGTTTGTGCGCAGACTCGTATGACAAAGGCGCCGCTGGGCGCCTTTTCTTTCAGTGAATGATCAACACCAAACGAATGTTTTTATGATGAAAAAAATTATCCTGGCCAGCGGTAACGCTGGTAAGTTACGCGAATTCCAGCAACTCTTGAGTGGTTGCGGTTTTGAAGTGCTGCCGCAATCGGATTTTTTTAGCGAGAACGCGGAAGAAACCGGTTTGACCTTTGTTGAAAACGCCATTATCAAAGCGCGCTACGCCTGTGCCAAAACTGGCTTGCCTGCCATCGCCGATGATTCCGGTATTGAAGTTGATGCGCTTAATGGCCGCCCCGGTATTTATTCCGCACGCTACGCCGGTGAAAGTGCAAAAGATGCGGATAACAATGCAAAACTCTTGCAGGAATTAAATGGTGTTCCCACCGAAAAACGCAGCGCGCGTTATCACGCGGTGCTGGCGTTTATGCGTCATGCAGAAGATCCGACACCGATTTTATGCCATGGCGTGTGGGAGGGCGTGATCCTCACCGAACCGCGTGGTGAAGGTGGTTTTGGTTACGATCCGTTATTTTTCGTTCCAACACATAATTGCGCATCAGCAGAATTGGATAAGGCAGAAAAAAACCGCATCAGCCATAGAGGCAAAGCCATGCAGGAATTGTTGCAAAAATTATCTGCCCTGAGCAGTAACCAATAAAGTGCCGGTAACGAATAACATGTCACTGCAATTGCCACCGCTAGCGCTCTACATCCACGTGCCTTGGTGCATCCGTAAATGTCCCTATTGCGATTTTAATTCCCATCAAGCGAATGATGATATTCCGGAAGCGGATTATGTAAAAGCATTGCGCTTTGATTTGCAGCAAGATCAAGCGCTCGCGCAGGGGCGCAAGCTCACCAGCATTTTTTTTGGCGGCGGCACACCGAGTATGTTGTCGGCGCAGGCGATTGGGCAAATCTTAAAAGACGCGGAAAATATTATCGGTTTTGAACCGGATATCGAAATCACCCTCGAAGCAAACCCCGGTACTTTTGAACAGGAAAAATTTTCCGGCTTTCGTACTGCCGGCGTCAATCGCCTTTCAATCGGTATCCAGAGTTTTAACGACCAGCAATTAAAATTGCTCGGTCGTGTGCACGGGCGCGATGAAGCCTTGCGCGCAGTTGGCGTTGCACGCGCAGCAGGATTTGACAATATCAACCTGGATTTAATGCACGGATTGCCCGAACAATCAGTTGATGCGGCTAAAGCCGATTTACAGCAGGCGATTGATTTAGCACCGGAACATCTTTCCTGGTATCAACTCACCATCGAACAAAACACGGCATTTTATTCTGCGCCGCCGGTGTTGCCGGAGGAAGAGATATTGGCGGATATCCAGGATGCGGGCACAGAATTGTTAGCGGCTGCCGGTTACGAGCAGTATGAAATTTCCGCCTACGCGCGTGCCAAAAAACGTGCGCGCCACAATCTCAATTATTGGGAATTTGGTGATTATCTCGGCATAGGTGCTGGCGCCCACGGCAAAATTACGGCTCCAGCGGAAAATAAAATCCTGCGCCTGTGGAAAACCCGGTTGCCCAAACATTACCTGGATGCAACCGAATCACAAAAAATTTCCACCAATTTAAATGGCCATCAAAATGTATTTGGTGGCGGCAGCGATTTATTATTGCCTGATGCTTTACCGCTCGAATTTATGATGAATGCTTTGCGTTTGCATTCGGGAGTGCCGGTGAATTATTTCAGCGAGCGCACCGGTGTTGATTGGCAACTACTTGAGCCGCAATGGCAAAAATTAACGCAGCAAGGCTTGGTGGAAATTGTACAGGGTTATGCGCGCCCCACTGCTCTGGGGCGCCGTTTCCTCAATCGTGTTTTGCAAGAATTTATGCTGGAAAAACCTTAGGGCAAGGTGCTTAGCGCTTTATCTTTTACGGCCACTTCAACCCAGACCAATTCGGTTTGTGGCTCCAGGTTTTTTCCGTAGGCTTTGACGCAGCGGTAAAGCTTGCCATCTTTTTCCAACACGGCACCTTGCGAGTTAGCCGAGTCATTCAGGATACACAGTTTTCCCTCTTTCACTTGTTTGGCAGTTTCCGTTTTGCTCAAACCCTCGTGCTCATGGCCTTCATGGGCCAGCGTCAGGTTGGTTAATAATAATCCCACTACAAACAGGCCGATTTTGTTGATGTGCATATCAGTCTCTACTCTTATTTATTGATTTGGGGGTTGTTGTTAACAAATGTCGTTGGCAAGTATTGCTGGCCATTTCCAGACAGCTTGAAAGCTGAGTGTCGATGCATTCTAAGGAATTTGTGACGCTTGGGTAATATTGCGTAAAAATGATTGTGCTTGTTGTAAATCGGCGTAATTTTTTGTCACCCGAACGCAATAAGAAAGGAGTAATTATGACAACGACTCGCCGCGAATTTTTAACTGCCAGCGCTATCGCCGGAGCAGCACTGGCATCACCCGGTACCCGTGCCGCATCAACTACTGTGACTAACACCATGCCTAAATTACTTCACCATGTTTTTTTCTGGCTCAAAAATCCCGATTCAAACGCTGATCGTGCCAAATTGATTGCGGGGGTTAAATCCCTGGCGGCAATTGAAACTGTGCGCAGCATCCACGTAGGGGTTCCGGCATCGACTGAAAAGCGCGATGTGGTCGATAACTCGTACCATGTGTCGGAGCTGCTTGGGTTTGATGATGTGGCGGGGCAGGATGCCTATCAGGTGCATCCGCTGCATAAAAAGTTTGTCGATGAGCACCAGCATTTGTGGAGCAAAGTGGTGGTGTATGATGCTTTGTCGGTTGACTAGTAGCTTGGTGTATTTCTGACAATAAAAAACCCGCTGCGATAATCCGGAGCGGGTTTTTTATTATTTGTGGTTTACAGCTCTATGTCGTAATCAATAATTACCGGCATATGGCTGGAGAACTGCTGGGTTTTGTAGATGGTCGCGTACTCGACTTTGGGACCGAGGCTGTTGGAAACGACCTGGAAATCGGTGCGCCAGCCATCGCCATCATCTTTCAGGCCTTTGGGCCACCAACTGTATTCGTCGCCGTCTTTATTCACCTTGCGGAAGGCATCCACGTAGCCGATTTGGTTGAATAGCTGGCTCAACCATTGGCGCTCATGGGGTAGAAATCCGGAATTGTGTTGGTTGGCGGTGCTGTTGCTCACATCTTTAGGTGTGTGCGCCATTTGCCAATTGCCACAGAAAATATACTCACGGCGTTTGCGGGTGATTTTGTCCAGATGAGCCTGGAAATCATCAAAGAATTTGATTTTGACTTCCTGGGATTCGAGTTCGGAACTGGCGCTGGGTGCGAGCAGTGAGCCGATACTTAATTGCTCAAAATCTACTTGCAAATAACGGCCTTCCATATCAACACCCGAGGCAAAACCCAAACCATAGATAAGGGCCTTAGGTTGCAAGCGGGTATAAATAGCAACACCGTTGTAGTGTTTGGTGCCTGAATCGAAAAAATAGGTGTGATAGCCCTTTAGTTCAAACTCGGGTTTTTCCAGCTCACGTTCCAGTGCGCGGAGATCCTGCAAACAGATAAAATCTGCATCCTGATTCGCGAGCCAAGTGTATAGGCCGCGTTGCGCCGCCTGAAAAATACCATCGACGCTAAGACTGATAACTCTCATGTTAGCCCCTTGATTACGGACTGTGTATCATACCCGAGCTTTGTGTGATTGTGTTACCGCCAAGACTGGGTTTTTTGTGGTAGACGTTACGAATTTTCACATCCTTACATTTGAATGGCTGCTGTGGCCCAAATGCGGGTCTGGCTCATGGGCGAGACCTCGTTGTATTTATTTTTGTCATCTCAAACTTAGTCCATAGTTGGAACCTTTGCATGGAAAAATACCAATTTGATTTTATTCAGCTGGCCATCAGGCACCAGGCGTTATGCTTTGGTGAATTTTTGCTCAAGTCAGGCCGTACCAGTCCCTATTTTTTTAATGCGGGGCGCTTCCAGACCGGGCAGGCTTTGGCTGAGTTGGGCCGTTATTATGCGGCAGCTATCACTGCATCTGGCGTGGAATTCGATATAGTATTTGGCCCGGCCTACAAGGGCATTCCCCTGGCAGCGACTACGGCGATTGCCTTGGCGGACCACCACCAGCGCGACCTGCCTTATTGCTACAACCGCAAAGAAGCGAAAGACCATGGCGAAGGCGGGACCTTGGTAGGCGCACCACTGCAGGGAAAAGTCCTGATTGTGGATGATGTGATCACAGCGGGCACTGCGGTGCGCGAGGTGATGAGTATTATCGATACGGCAGGTGCAAAACCGGCTGCGGTATTAATCGGCTTGAATCGCCAGGAAAAAGGCCAGGGCCAGGTATCGGCTATCCAGGAAGTGGAGCAGACGTTTGGCATTCCGGTGATCAGTATTATTAACTTGAATCACATCATTGATTACCTTGAAAACCAAAGTGGACAAGAATCGATGGTGGATAAAATCAAAGAGTATCGCGCTACCTACGGTGTAGACTTGGCGTAATGAGAGAAAGGTGATTGAACCAGATGCGCAGCTTGTTGTTAGTATTGATTGCTTGTAGTTCGTTAATGATGAGTGGCTGGGTTGTTGCGGCAAACTCATCGACGAGCAAAGTGGTTTATCGCTATAAAAACAAGGATGGCGTCACGGTATTGGACAACTCCATCCCGCCGCAGTATGTCAATAATGGCTATGAGATCATGTCGCTCAGCGGCAAGGTAATCAAGGTGGTTGCACCTGTAGTGCAAGGTGCCGAGGGAGAGCGTTTGCAGCGTGAAAAACAGCAGCGCGAGGAGCGCGAGCGGGACGATATCCAACTGCGTCGCAGTTACAGCAATGTGGCGGATATAGATGGGGCAAAAAGCCGCAACCTGGAAAGCCTGCGCGGCAATATCAGTATTTTGCAGGCAAACCTCGCTTCTGCCCGGACGCGTTTGCAGACCTACCAATCACAAGCGGCGGGGATTGAACGCACCGGTCGCCAGTTGCCGGAAGACCTGCTAAAAAACATCAATAAATTGGTGCAAGAGGAAAAAGATATCCAATTGCAAATCCAGCAGCGTGAAGCGGAATATAAAACGGTCGAGCAAAAATTCGATGAAGACCGCAAACGGTTTATTGAGATTTCCAAATAGCTATTTTTTTTCGGGCAATAAAAAACCGGCATTAGCCGGTTTTTTTATGCGTTGGTTTTTTTATTGCATATTAGCTGGCGATTAAAAATCCCTGCGCGATCAATTGCCACTGCTCTTGCCAGTGTTCAATCGGGGAGCGGCGGAATTCGGTGCGTACAAATTCGGCAATGCGGCCATCGACTAACGCAATTAATAAATTGGCTGCGGCGGCAATCGGCAATTGGGGGTGCAATCCTTCGCGCAATTCCGCTTCGCGCAAAATTTGTTTTAACTGGGTTTCTATGCGATCAAAAAATTGCGCGATGCGCACGCGCAATCGTTCGGTTTCACCGGTGAGTGCATCACCGGTCAATAAACGGGTCAAGCCCGGATTGCGCCCCGCGAAGGTAAGTAATAAGGAGAGGATTTTTTCGCAGCGTTTCAACGCTGATTTTTCTTCTGCCAAAATCAAGGTCACGCGCGAAAAAATAGTCTCTTCAATAAACTCGATCAAACCCTCAAACATTTTGGATTTGCTGGGGAAATGGCGATAGAGCGCCGCCTCCGATACACCGACTTCTTTCGCCAGCGCAGCAGTAGTAATGCGTTCACCCGGGCTGGCTTCCAGCATGCGCGCAAGGCATTCAAGGATTTGCTGGCGACGCGGGGTTTTGTTTGGGGTTTTAATCATAACGACTCCGTTCAGGGTGGCTCGGTTCAGAGCGACTCCATGCAGAACGCGAGCACCTTGGTACGAAGGTGCTCGCAATAGGATCAAGCATTGCGCGCCTTATTGGTGATCAAGGTGCCCACTCCGGCGTCGGTGAAAATTTCCAGTAGCACCGCGTGATCAACACGGCCATCGATAATATGGGCGCTGGTTACCCCGGCCTTTACTGCATCGAGTGCGCAGGCAATCTTGGGCAGCATGCCGCCGTAAATAGTGCCGTCAGCAATCAAACCATCAACTTGTTCGGTGCTGAGGCCGGTTAATACTTTGCCTTGTTTGTCTTGCAAACCGGATACATTGGTGAGCAGCATTAATTTTTCAGCGCGCAAAAACTCGGCAATTTTTCCCGCAACCAAATCGGCGTTGATGTTGTAAGACGCACCATCTTCACCGACACCGATGGGTGCAATCACTGGAATAAAATCGCTGTTGATGAGCATATCAATTACAGAGGTGTTTACATGTTCGACTTCACCGACATGGCCGATATCGAGGATTTCCGGTGCGAGCATGTCTGGTGTTTTATGAGTGACAGTTAATTTTTTTGCCTGGATTAATTTGCCGTCTTTACCGGTCAAACCAATCGCCTGGCCGCCATTGCGGTTGATCAGGCTGACGATTTGTTTATTCACTGTGCCGCCGAGTACCATTTCCACCACATCCATAGTGGCGCTGTCGGTGACGCGCATGCCGTTGATAAATTCGGATTTGATACTGAGTTTTTCCAGCAGGCTGCCAATTTGCGGCCCGCCGCCATGTACTACCACCGGGTTCATCCCCACCAGTTTCATCAATACGATATCGCGCGCAAAACTGTTTTGCAGTTCCTCGCCTTCCATTGCATTGCCGCCGAATTTTACGACGACGGTTTTGCCGGTGAAGCGCTGGATGTAAGGCAGGGCTTCGGTTAATACGTTGGCGATATTCATCGCCGATTCGCGGTTCAAAGACATAATAAATTAATCCTGTGAATTTAAATTGAACGTTAAACGGTTATCGACTTTCAATAATTCCCGTTTGAAAATTTGCTGGATTTTTTCCAGTGAGTCATGCGATTCCGCTTCAAAGCGCAGCGTTAACGCGGGTGATGTGTTGGAGGCGCGCACCAGCCCCCAGCCTTTGGTGTAATCCACGCGCAGGCCATCAATGGTGGTGATGGTGCCATTGGCAAAATCGCCCACTTCACTGAGTTTTTTAATCAACCCGAATTTATCGAGTTCAGGGACGGCGATCTTGATTTCCGGTGTTGAATACAATTGCGGGAAGGCGGCAAAAATGTCGTCAATTTTCTGATCGCGCAGGGTGATGATTTCCAACAGGCGCGCCATGGCATAGATGCCGTCATCAAATCCGTACCAGCGGTCTTTGATAAAAATATGGCCGGAATATTCGCCGCCGATCAACGCCTGCGTCTCTTCCATTTTGGCTTTCATGGGCGAGTGGCCGGTTTTCCACATAATCGGGCGGCCGCCGTAACTGCTGATTACCTGGTTCAATTGGCGCGAGCATTTTACGTCGAACAACACATCGGCACCGGGGTTGCGCGAGAGCACATCCTTGGCGAACAACATCAATAACCGGTCTGGCCAAATAATATCGCCTTTGGGTGTGACAACGACCAGGCGGTCGCCATCGCCATCGAAAGCAACACCTATGTCGGCATTGGTTTCCTGTACTTTGGCGATCAATGCCTGCAGGTTTTTTTCAACGGTAGGATCGGGATCATGGTTGGGGAATTCGCCATCCAGGTCGCAAAACAGGGGGATAACATCGCAACCCAATTCTTCAAATAATTGCGGAGCAACTATGCCGGTGACGGCATTGCCGGCATCGACGACAATCGATACGTTGCCTGCGAGTGCCACATCGGAAAAAATGCGGTCAATGTAATCGGGAATAATGGTGCGCGGGATTTCTTCACCCAAGCCCTGGTGGAAACGCTGGCTGATAATGCGCGAGCGCAAATCAACAACGGCTTCATCGGCGAGCGCGCGGTTATTGATCACTACCTTGAAGCCGTTATAGTCCTTGGGATTGTGGCTCGCGGTCACCATCACGCCGCTGCTGGTATCGTCAAAGTGAAAGGTAGAAAAATACATCAGCGGAGTGGGTACCACACCGATATTAATCACGTTGCAGCCGGAGCGTAGTATGCCGCGCACCAGGGCCTGCGTGAGCGTTTCGCTGTGGGTGCGGGCATCGCGTGCGACTACAATCGCGTGCTCGCCCTGGTCAATCGCTTCGCTGCCTATCGCCTGGCCAATTAATTGGGCGAGTTCAGGTGTAACCTGGCTGCCGACCAAACCGCGGATATCGTAGGAGCGGAAAATTTCAGCGGGCACATCATCTTCGCTGATTTTATTGCGCGTACCGGCGGATTTTTTGCCCGACGCCTGCTGTAAACCGAGGATATTTTCGTCTTCATCAATGACGGCAATATCGAGGATGTCCTGTTTCTGGAACATCGGGTTGGCCATGGCATCATCGGCCTTGATGGACTCTTTACTGGTTTTGACCACCTCTGCAATGGACGGCGGTGCATCGGTTGACTCACCCAGTTCCGCGCGCACGAGGATTTTGCTGAGGAACCACACCAGCGCCAAACTGCCTGCCACTAGCAGGCCGGTAATGCTCAGCCAGAGTGCGGGCAATTCCTCGGCGAGCCGCAGCGATTCTTCCGAGGGCGTAAATTTCACGGCGAGATGGCTGTCGCTGACATTAGCCTGCATGCTGTCGCCAGATGTACCGGCCCCCAGTTTTTGGATGGTCTGGGGCGGGCTGCCAGTAAATTGTTGCAGGAGGATAAACTCGCCCAACTGCTGTTTGGCTGTTTTGAATAGATTCACCAGCTCGGCGGCATCCAGGGTGATCATCAGTGTGCCCAGTGGCTGGCTTTTGTCATCCAGCGCAAGCGGGCGAACCCAGTGGATCATCCAGTGTTCGTTGATGGCCACCAGTTCCGGCAATGCGGGTTGGCGTTTTTCCGCGCGCTGGATTAAATCCAGCTCGGCATAGCGGATGGGAAATTCTGCTTCGCGATCAAGTTGTGCACTGCCGAGCGGGATCAAACGTACTTTGAGTGCATCGGCGGTGGAGCCCTGCCATTTTTTTTCTAACAGGTCGCGCGCCTCTACTGTGTTCTCCGGATTGTTTATGTCAAAGCTGGCAGCCAGTTCCGGTTCGGCGGCGAGTTTGTCGATCACTTCTGCCTGCTGCTGGATATAGCCTGCGAGCGATTGGCTGAGCTCGTCGACAGTTTCCTGGGTGAGCAGGCGCAGGTTTTCCTGCTGTTGGGCAATCACCAGTTTTTGGTAGAGCACGTAGCCAATAATTGCGTTAAGCACCAGTGCCACACCTAATAGCATCAGGAGTATTTTTTGCTGGACGGCGGCCTTGCGGTTGGCTGCATCCAAGGCGCGCTGCGCGCTGCGCGAGAGGTGTGCGCCCGCGTCGGTTTTGGCTTTTGTTATATCCTTTGGATTCACACGGGTACCTTTTTCGTTAACGGAAACCGGCAGCTTGTTGTACTGACAAACCTGCGGTTTATGGGGCTATTATTTTTTGGGCAAAAAGGGCGATAAGTTCGCGCGCCAACTGGTGTTTGCTGCGCTGGCTGAGTTCGGTCGCCGTATGCTGATCCACCAGAGTTACGGCATTGTCATCGCTGTTAAAACCGATACCGCTGTCGCTGATATTATTGGCGATTACCAGATCCAGGTTTTTGCGCTCCAGTTTCGCGCGCGCGTACGCCAGCAGGTTTTCACTTTCGGCAGCAAACCCGACAGTGAAGGGTTTGGGATCAAGCGCGGCTACGCTGGCGACTATATCGGGGTTTTTTACCAGGGTCAGGGTCAGGGTATCCCCAGCGCCTTTTTTCATTTTTTGCGGGGCTATTTGTTCCGGGCGGTAATCAGCCACGGCGGCGGCGGCGATAAAGAGATCGCAGCCCATAGCTGCTTGCAGGCTGGCCGCATGCATTTCCCCGGCGCTGACCACATCGATGCGTTTTACTCGCGCTGGAGTCGCCAACTGGGTGGGGCCGCTGATCAAAATCGTCTCGGCACCGGCTTCCGCCGCCGCCTGCGCCAGGGCGTAGCCCATCTTGCCCGAGCTGTAATTGCTCAGGTAGCGCACCGGGTCTATGGCTTCGCGGGTGGGGCCGGCGGTAATCACTACTTTTTTGCCCGCCAGGCTGCCGCTGGTAAAGAGGTTGGCAGTGGCATCGACCAATTGCAGGGGTTCCAGCATGCGCCCCGGGCCTATATCGCCGCAGGCTTGGCCCCCGTCTGCGGGGCCGAAGATGTGGATGCTGCGTTTGACCAGGATATCCAGATTGGTCTGGGTCGCCTCATTGCGCCACATGCCCTGGTTCATCGCTGGTGCCAGGGCGATGGGCGCAGCCGTGGCGAGGCAAATACTGGTGAGCAAATCATTGCCCATGCCCTGGGTGAGGCGCGCCATAAAATCGGCGGTGGCGGGGGCGATCAATACCAGGTCTGCCCAGCGCGCCAGCTGGATATGGCCCATACCCGCTTCGGCTTCCGGATCCAGCAATTGGGTGTGGACCGGGTTGCCCGAGAGCGCCTGCATGGTCAACGGAGTGATAAATTCTTGCGCCGCCGGCGTCATGACCACCTGCACGCTGGCACCGGCGTCTTGCAGGCGGCGCACCAGATCGGCACTTTTATAGGCGGCAATACCACCGGTGACGCCAAGTAAAATCTGTTTGTTCGCAAGCGAAGTCATAGGTGCGGTTGAGATTCCGACTGGTAAGTGGATGTCTAGTAAACAACCCTAGCCCTGGATGGCGTAATTAGCCACTAACGGTGCCAGCCCCGCAGGGCTTGACGAAAGCGGGTTAAGATACCATTCTTGTCGGCGTTTTCGTATCTGCCGGACACGCTAATCGGCAGTAAAAAGGAATGCCTGATCCCCCTACAAGGAGTTGTCTATGTCGATTGCCCATTGGCCCGAAGCCGAACGCCCCCGCGAAAAATTATTATCCCTTGGTCCGCGCGCCCTGTCCGATGCCGAATTACTCGCCATTTTCCTGCGGGTTGGCTGCGTTGGTAAATCCGCCGTTGATCTTGCGCGTGAGTTGCTGCTGGAGTACGGCGGCCTGCGCCAGTTACTGGAAGCATCGCAAAGTGAATTCTGCAAAGGTTTGGGTTTGGGCAATGCCAAGTACGCACAGCTACAGGCGGTATTGGAGATGGGGCGGCGTCACTTATCGGCGGCCATGAAAGCGGGCGATTTGCTCACCAGCCCGGACCTGGTGCGCAGTTACCTCAGTGCCCAGTTGCGACACCAGCCGCGCGAAGTCTTTGCCGTCTTGTTCCTGGATAGCCAGAACCGCCTGATTGCCTACGAAGAGTTATTTTTTGGCACTATTGATGGCGCATCTGTATATCCGCGCGAAGTCGTGCGGCGCGCCCTATCGCACAATTGTGCTGCCGTTATTTTTAGCCACAACCATCCAAGCGGGGTCGCCGAACCCAGCCAGGCCGACTGCCGTATCACCCGACGTTTACAGGCAGCGCTGGAGTTGATCGATGTGCGCGTCGTTGACCACATGGTGGTGGGCGATAGCGAGGTAATTTCCTTTGCCGAGCGGGGATTGCTCTGAAATCGCCAATACGCCAGTTTTTTTGGTCAAAAAAACAGCTTTTCATTGCTATTGGGGGACTGTTTTGGTATAAAACGCGGCTCTTTGCGGCAGGGTTGCGAAGGCGTATCAAAAGAGCGTCATCCCCGCGCAAATTTCCCTCTGGAATTTGCTCTCCAACCCTGATTTAACCCGCGTTTAGGAAAGAATAGGCTGCTTACAACAATGCTCTAGGCTGGTTGTTAGTCTGTTTTACGGTTCTAACACAGCGTCCAGCTTAGCGCGCTGAATTTTTAATGAGGCAATAAAATGTCCAAGGTATGTCAAGTTACTGGTAAACGTCCCATTACCGGCAACAATGTTTCCCACGCAAAAAACCACACCAAGCGTCGTTTTTTGCCAAACCTGCAATCTCACCGTTTTTGGGTGGAAGCTGAGAAGCGTTTCGTAACTCTGCGCCTGACTCCAAAAGGTATGCGTATCATCGACAAGCGTGGCATTGACGCTGTGTTGGCTGATGTTCGTGCCAACGGCCACAAAGTGTAATTAGGAGCATCGTCATGCGCGAAAAAATTCGTCTGAACTCTTCTGCTGGTACTGGTCACTTCTACACCACTGACAAGAACAAACGCACCATGCCAGAAAAGATGGAAATCAAAAAGTACGATCCAGTTGTGCGCAAGCACGTGGTCTACAAAGAAGGCAAAATCAAGTAAGTTGATTTTGGCTCCGCTAAAAAAACCCGGTCTTTGTACCGGGTTTTTTTATTGCCTGAAATTTTCCCCTGCTGCCTAAACCCTGGCTGCAATAGGCCAAAAAAGCAGAATTACGCGACCTGAACTACACTCAATCCATAATCGATAATAAAACCGCAGGTATCGCGGGCGTCTGCGTTTTACCCTTAGCCGTTTCAACACAGGTTCTCCCTATGACAGAAATCCGCGGGCTTGAGGCATGGATGACCACTCTTGCTGAACAGGAATTGCCGACCCTCAATGCGGTGGTGCGGGAGATCTGTGAGCTGAGCGAAAATGAAAAATGCCGTGCGGAAGACCTGACCAAAATTATTTTGCGCGATGCCGATCTCACCTCCAAAGTGTTGAAGATCGCCAACTCGGTACATTACAACCCTTCGTTCGCCTCGATCAAAACTGTCTCGCGCGCGATTGTGCACCTGGGTTTTGACAACCTGCGCAACATCACCCTCGCCACCACCCTGATTGAAAATTTTTTAAAAGGCAAACCCAAGAGCCTGTTGATCCAAAGCCTCGCGCGCTCCTTTCACTCGGCGGTACAGGCCAAGGCGATGGTGCCGTTCCTGGATGGCGATAAAAAAGAACAGGTTTTTATCGCGGCGCTGCTGCGCAATATCAGCGAGCTGGCCCTTATCTCCACCGGGCGCAAAGTGGTGGAGGATTTTGTGGTGGCGCGCGATCAGGACCCGGCCGCTGAGCACAGCCTGGCGCTCGATTACCTGGGGGTGGATACCAGTTTGCTGTCGCGCCATTTGATTAAGGACTGGACACTCGGTGACCTGCTCAGCGAAGCCTGCGAAAACCATGTGCACTCCAGCCCCGCTGCGCGCGCGGTCAACCTGGGCAGCCAGATCAGCACTTACATCCACCGCGGGATGAAAAGCCAGGAGATGCAAAAGCTCTGTCAGCAGACGGCCAGCCTGTGCAAAATCTCGCTGGATGCGGCGAAAAAGCAGGTGTTGCTGATGGCTGATGAAGCCTCGGTAATCGCCAAGATTTACGGGGTTGATGTGCTCATCAGCGCCCTGCCAGATCCGGCCATGCTAGAGGAAAAAGGGGTTTTAACAGAAAAGCCGGATTATTTTTTCCAGCAACAGCTCAACCAGATCCACAAAGCCATGCTGGAGGGAGAGGGGTTGCCGATTATCACCCAGCTCTCGCTCGCGGCGTTGCACGAAGGTTCCGGTATTGCGCGCCTCGCGATCCTGGTGGTGGATCACAAAAGCAAAATGCTCGATGTTCGCTATGTGGCTGGTGCGGGCACGCACTTGTGGCGGCAAAAAGTGAAAATCAACCTGGAACAATTGCGTAAAGGTGAGTTGCTGCATGAGTTTTTGCGCAACCAACAGCCCCTGTGGTACCAGGCTTCAACGGCGAAGAAAGATATAGGCGCGCTGCAAATAACAGGGGTGGAGGGAGCTATTTTCCTGGCGCCCCTGTTATTGAATAAGCGGTTGATGGGGATCATTTATGCGGACGCCGAAGCGGGTGGGTTCAACGCGCGGCAGTTTGAGGAATTCCAACTGATTGCCAACCAACTGAATTTAATCATGCGTTTCAATGCCACTGGCTAGGGCTATGGAAAGATCGCTATAAAAAACCGCAGCAGATAGTTTCTGCTGCGGTTTTTTTATGGTGGGTACTTATTGTGTGACCAGGTGTTATTTGTGGCTAATGCGCACTTGGCGGCGTGCCAGCGCCAGACCAACCAGTCCCAATAAGAACAGTAATGCGGTCGTAGGCTCGGTCACCATGATCAACTTCCGGAAGGCGTGGTTGTCGCTTTCAAACGCAAAACCGGTACTGGTCAGGGTCACTGTGTCGTAGGCATCGCTGCCAAAATCAAAGTTGATATAACGGTTGGTGCTGTAGCTCAATTGGTTGCCATCGGCAAACTGGCCGACAATATCGCTGCCTGAATAGCTGGCTACCAGGTTGTTGTCCCGATAAAAACTAATGAAGTTGTAATTGTCGATTGAACCCCAAAACAGGCCGAAATAATCGGCGGCCACACCCAGCACAAAGCTGGCGCTTTGGGTGCTGGTGGAGGGATTGGGCACAGTCAAATAGGGTGAATTGATCCCCATTGGCTGGGCGTAGAGGCCGCTTTGACTGCCATTGACTAGCGCAAAGTCGCCGCTGCAACTGCTGTAGCCGCAGCCGGAGTTAAAATCGATAGTAGTCGCACCCGCGGTGGTGCTGGTGACCTCGCCGGTAGTGGAGAGGGAGATAACTGGCAGCGCTTGCGCCGCACCCGTTGCTAACAAGAGAGGGAACAGCAACGCCGTAAACAGGTTTTTCATGCAGGACTCCTGGGGTAAACAAGCCGCGACAGCCGCGAAAATCCGACTGCCAAAAATCACACCTTGATTGGGCATTTACCCAGGCCCGCCGGGTTTTTGCCACTCTGTCCCTTCAGCAACTAGCAGGCCAATCATGCTAAAAATTGCGAAGTAGTTCATGTTTTATTGTGATGTGAGTCACATTTAAAATCCTAGTAGGGATTTTGATTATTTCAACGCCAAATTAGCAATATTCAGCTTATTTTGATGATAAATACGCCATAAACAGATGTTTTATGTCTATTAGCCATTTAGCATGTGACCTTTAGCGATAAAAACCAGGAGTGTCCTATGCCCGAATTACCCGAAGTCGAAACTACCTTACGCGGCATTGCACCCCACCTGGTGGGGCAAAAAGTGACGGGGATTGTCATTCGCCAGCCGCGTTTGCGCTGGCCCATTACGGCCGGTTTGGGGGAGTTGGTGACTGGCCAGAGGCTAGTAAATGCCACGCGGCGCGGAAAGTATCTGCTCCTGGATTTCGGCAATGGCCACGCGCTTATCCATTTGGGCATGTCGGGCAGCCTGCGTATCGTCAATATCAATGAGCCGCCCTCATTTCACGACCATTTTGACCTGGTATTTGGCAAGCTTGCGCTGCGCTATTGCGATCCGCGCCGCTTTGGCTGTTTGCTGTGGCTGGATAGCGAGCCGGCGCTGCATAAATTGCTGGTGGATTTGGGGCCTGAACCGCTCACCGACCAGTTCACTGCCGATTATCTCTACGAGCGCACGCGCAAACGCAGCCAGGCGGTCAAGCAATTCATCATGGACAGTAAAATCGTGGTGGGGGTGGGGAATATCTACGCCAATGAATCCCTGTTTATGGCCGGCATCAAGCCCATCCGCAAGGCGGGTTCGCTGACCCGTAAAAACTGCGAGGATCTGGTGCGCGATATCAAGTTTGTCTTGCAGCGCTCGATTGACCAGGGTGGGACGACGCTGCGCGATTTTGTCGGCGGCGACGGTAAGCCTGGCTACTTCAAGCAGGAGTTACTGGTCTATGGTCGCGGTGGGGAGCCCTGCACTCTGTGCAAAAAACCGCTGAAAGAAATCCGCATGAATGACCGCACTACGGTTTATTGCGTGGATTGCCAGCGCTAGGTGAGGGCAGGTTATCGGCCAAACCTGTGCTTCAGTGCCGCTTCAACCGGTCCTGCGACAAACTTGCTGACATCGCCGCCGAGGAAGGCAATCTCGCGTACGATGGACGAGGAAATATAGGAAAGGTGTTCGGCCGGGGTGAGGAAAATGCTTTCCATACTCGGCGCCAGGGCGCGGTTCATGTTGGCCAACTGGAATTCATATTCAAAGTCAGACACCGCACGCAAACCACGCAATACCGCCTGGGCGTTTTCCTGGCGGACAAAATCCACCAGCAAGATATCGAATCCGCAGACCGTTACATTGGGTAAGTGGGCAAGGGTTTGCTGCGCCAGTCCCACCCGTTCCTCCAGGGTAAACAAGGGATTTTTGCGATTGCTCGCCGCCACCGCCACTATCACTTTGTCAAACAAGCGGCAGGCGCGCTCCACCAGGTCAATATGGCCATTGGTGATGGGGTCGAAGGTGCCTGGGTAGACCACTGTGCGCATAGGAGTATTCCGTGGTGGATGTGGGTTGGCGAGGCGCGCATGGTACAAAATTCACTGGTGGCTGGCCAGCAGAAGCGCCAAAGTGCTTCTCTTCACCTCAGGTATCAGGGGCTGAAACCTGGCGGTGATACAGACGAAAACTGACCTGGCCAGCCTGTTTGTCGCGGTGCAGCTGCCAGTTGGCCGGTAGCTGCAAATGCGCATCGCGCGGGGCCTCAAGGTAAATCACCGCCCCATCGCTGAGCCACTGGCGGGTTTCCAGCGCCGCCGCAATCGGTTCCCATAAATAGAGTGCAAAGGGTGGGTCGATAAAGACGATATCGAACTTGTGTGACACGGGTTGTTGCTGGAGCCAATGCAGGCTATCCACCTGTTCAACCCGGCCGTTCACCGCCTGTAATAACTGTAGATTGCTTTTTAATTGGTGCGCCGCCGCCGTATTTTTTTCCAGCAGCAGGCTGGATTGCGCCCCACGCGATAAGGCCTCCAGGCCCAATGCACCTGAACCCGCAAACGCATCCAGGCAATGGGCGCCCTGGATCTCCGGCGCCAGCCAGTTAAACAGGGTCTCGCGGATGCGGTCGCCGGTCGGGCGCAGGCCATCGACTTCGGGAAAGCCGAGTTTGCGTCCACGCCACTGGCCGCCGATGATGCGCAATTGGTTGGTGCCTTTGGCGTTCCGGGGCGGGTTTTTAGTGTTTGAGGGGGCGACAGATTTGGGCAAGGCATTTCTCTATGGACGGATCAGAAGTGGTAGGATAGCGGCTTTGTTGAATTTGCAGAATCACTATTCTGCGCGCGTATCATGTGCCGGTTGCATGTGCTTATTAATAGCCCCCTAGTTCACCCCAGACCAACACTATGTTTTTTAATCTGTTTAAAAAATCCGAAAAGCCCGACGCCGAAACTCCACCGCCAAACGAGCCGCAACCTGCCGCCGCACCTGAGGTCGAATTGACCCCGCAAGAAGAAACCCCAGCGGTAGTGGTCGAGACCCCGGAAGCGCCCGCCAAACTGGGCTTTTTCGCCCGTATTAAACAGGGCCTGAGCCGCACCAGTAGCCACTTTGCAGAAGGGTTGGGCAATCTATTCCTCGGCCGTAAAACCATCGATGAAGAATTGTTCGAAGAGCTGGAAACCCAGCTACTGGTTGCCGATGTGGGCATGGAGGCGACCAGCGAAATTATCGACAGCCTCACCGCCCGGGTAGCGCGCAAACAGTTGAACAATGTGGATGCGCTCTATCAGGCCCTGCGTGAACAGCTCACCGATTTATTGCGCCCGGTGGAGCAACCACTGGTAATTGATACCACCAGGCAGCCCTATGTGATTCTGGTGGTGGGCGTGAATGGGGTGGGCAAAACCACCACCATCGGAAAACTCGCCAAGCGCCTGCAAAACGAGGGCAAAAAAGTCATGTTGGCGGCGGGGGATACATTCCGCGCCGCGGCGGTCGAACAACTGCAAGTCTGGGGCGAGCGCAACAATGTCCCGGTGATCGCGCAGCACACGGGCGCGGATTCGGCTTCAGTGATTTATGACGCGTTAAATGCAGCAAAAGCGCGTGGAATTGATGTGATCATCGCCGATACTGCAGGTCGCCTGCACAATAAAAACCATTTGATGGATGAGCTGTCCAAGGTCAAGCGTGTTATGGCCAAGCTGGACGATTCTGCTCCCCATGAAGTATTGCTGGTGCTGGATGCGGGCACCGGCCAAAACGCAGTCAACCAGGCCGAGCAATTCCGCGATGCGGCAGGCGTAACCGGGTTGGTGCTGACCAAGCTCGACGGCACCGCCAAAGGCGGGGTGATCTTTGCCCTGAGCAAAAAATTTGCACTACCGGTACGTTTTATCGGCGTGGGTGAAACCATAGATGATTTGCAGCCCTTTGCGGCTGAACCCTTTATCAAGGCGCTGTTTAACCAGACGGATGCCTCTTAATACATTTGTTTCTTAATTAATAGCAAACAGGGTTTGTTGTGATTCGATTTGAGACCGTAAGCAAACGCTATGACACTGGCTATGAAGCCCTGGCACGGGTGGATTTTGAGGTGCAGGCCGGGGAAATGCTATTCCTTACCGGCCACTCGGGCGCCGGTAAAAGTACCCTGATGAAGCTCATCATGCTGATGGAGCAACCCTCCAATGGCCATGTGTATGTCGATGGCCATCACCTGGCGCGCCTGCCGAAAAGCCAGATTCCCTATTTTCGCCGCAATATTGGCGTGGTCTTCCAGAACCACCAACTGTTGTTTGATCGCACTGTCTACGACAACGTCGCCCTGCCGCTGCAAGTGGCGGGTTATCCCCATCAGGAAATCGGCAAGCGCGTGCGCGCCGCGTTGGATAAGGTGGACTTGCTCGACAAGGAGCGCTGCAATCCGGTGGTGTTGTCCGGCGGTGAGCAGCAGCGCGTCGGCATCGCCCGCGCGGTGGTCAATAAGCCGACGCTGTTATTGGCAGATGAGCCGACCGGTAACCTCGACCCGGAATTATCCAACGAAATCATGACCCTGTTCCGCCAGTTCAATGAAGTGGGCACGACGGTGATGATCGCCACCCACGATATCGAGCTGCTTAAACGCATGAACAAGCGGGTGCTGGGGCTGGTGCAAGGTAAATTGGTCCACGATGGGGTGCTCTGGTGAAATCGAATCGTCCCTCCAAACCCGAACGCCGCCCCAACCGCATGGGCGCCAGCGTCAACCCGCGCAATGAGCGCCCGCGCCGCGATCCACCGCGCATGGAAAATACCCGTCCACAAGGCGCGGTGCAGAGCCAGATGTCCTGGCGCGACAAGTTTGATGCCTGGAGTGCCCATCACAGCAACTCGGCGATCGAAAGCCTGCTGCGCATGCTGGATACCCCCCTGCAAAGTTTGATGACCTGGCTGGTGATCGCCATCGCCATCGCCCTGCCAGCCGCGCTGTTCGTGGTGTTTAACAATGTGCAGCAAATTGGCCAGAGCTGGCAGGATTCCAACCAGATTTCGGTATTCCTGAAAAAGGAGGCAACCGCAACCCAGGCGCAGGATTTACGTGGTCGCTGGGCCAAGCGCCCGGATGTGGCCCAGGCGACTTATGTATCGCCCGAGCAGGCTCTGGAAGAGTTCAAAGCGGGTTCCGGTTTGGGTGAGTTGGCCAATCATCTCGATGAAAACCCGCTCCCGGCGGTAATCCTGGTAAAGCCAAAATTGGGCGGCCATACGCCTGATGCACTCACTTCCCTGCAGCAGTCGCTGGTGTCTGAACCGCTGGTAGCCGATGTGCGTCTGGATATGCTCTGGGTCAAGCGCTTGCACCAGTTTATTACGGTGGCCGAGCGCTTTGTGGTCGGTTTGGCCGGGCTGCTCGCCCTGGGTGTATTGCTGGTGATTGGCAATACCATCCGCATGGCGATCGAAAACCGCCGCGATGAGATAGTGGTGGTAAAACTGGTCGGTGCTACCGACGCCTATGTGCGCCGTCCCTTCCTGTATACGGGGCTCTGGTTTGGGGTGGGGGGCGGCATAGTTGCGGCCATCCTGCTGGCGGTGGGGTTTTGGTGGTTATCGGTACCCGTCACCCAGCTTGCCGATTTATATCAAAGCAACTTCCGATTGCAGGCGTTGGATTTTATCGAAAGCCTACAGTTGATCCTGATTGCCGGAGTGACCGGATTGCTGGGCGCCTGGATTGCCGTAGCACGGCATTTATACCTGATCCAGCCGCGTTGAGAGCGAGTTCAAATATCCAGGTAAAGTGAACTTTTTCGGCTCTGGCACAACCAATACGTGGATGATACACTCGGGCAATATTGAAAATGGAGGTAAACATGAGCACAAGCACAAGTCTGCAACCTATCGGCATCCTCGCCCCTGGTGCAAACCTGAATGCCTATGTTCAGGCGGTCAGCAGCTTCTCGATCCTCACTGTTGAGGAAGAGCAAGAACTGGCGCGCGATCTGGTCACCAATGGCAACCTCGATGCCGCCCGTAAGCTGGTTATGGCGCACCTGCGTTTTGTGGTGCATATCGCCCGTTCCTACAATGGTTACGGCCTGCCGCTGGGTGATTTGGTGCAAGAGGGCAATGTTGGTCTGATGAAAGCCGTTAAACGTTTTGACCCGGATAAGGGTGTGCGTTTGGTGTCTTTTGCCGTGCACTGGATCAAAGCCGAAATCCACGAATTTATCCTGAAAAACTGGCGCATCGTCAAAATCGCCACCACCAAAGCCCAGCGCAAACTGTTCTTTAACCTGCGCGGTGCCAAAAAGCGCCTGGCCTGGCTGAGCAATGACGAAGCCCATGCCGTTGCCCAGGATTTGGGGGTTGATGTCAAACAAGTGCGTGAAATGGAGGGGCGCCTGGCCTCTTACGACGCGGGTTTTGATGCGAGTGAAGACGACGAAGACGACGGTTATGTGGCGCCCGCCCATTACCTCGAAGATAACCGCTACGACCCTGCGGTGCGTTTGGAAGAATCTAACTGGGAAGAATCCAACGTCAATGGCTTGGAAAAGGCGATGGAAAAACTGGATGACCGCAGCCGCGTAATCCTGCAGCGTCGCTGGTTGAATGACGATAAAGCGACCCTGCACGATCTGGCTGCAGAGTATGGTGTGTCCGCCGAGCGTATCCGCCAGTTGGAAAAAAATGCCATGAACAAAGTCAAAACCATGATGCTGGAAGCCTGATTTACAACAGCATCCGCAAAAGCCGCGCCTAGCGCGGCTTTTTTATTTTTATCTGTCCCCATCAAAATCTATGAAGAAGGTACAACCTTGGCGCGACTTTTCCTGATAATCGCTGCTATTAGCGGCTTTTTAGCAGTTGTTATAGGTGCATTTGCGGCCCATGGCCTCAAGCAAATCCTCGCCCCTGAAGCAATTGACGTGGTGAAAACCGGCGTGCAGTACCAGATGTATCACGCCCTTGCGCTTTTTTTGGTTGCGCTTTGGCGCAGCCATAAACCTGCCACTCCGGGCTTAAAAGCCAGCGGTCTAGCCTTTATACTGGGCAGCCTGTTATTCAGTGGCAGCCTTTACGCACTGGCGATGGGTGCTCCGCATTGGCTGGGGCCGGTAACGCCCTTGGGCGGCCTGAGCTTTTTGATCGGCTGGTTGTTGCTGTTGGTTGCTGCCTGGCGGACTAAACCAGCCGATTGATCCCTTTTAATCCATGACCTGTATCCCTTATGTCTGAATTACCTGAATTAACTCCCGACCTCGAGTCTGGCGAGGAAGGGTTTCTTATCAAACCCGAATTTAAACCCAAATCCATCCGCAGTTTTGTGATCCGTGCTGGCCGTATAACAGTCGGCCAAAAGAATGCGTTTGATACCTGGTGGCCGGTATTTGGCTTGAGTTTGTTTAATGGGCGCATAGACCCGGAGCAGGTATTTGGCCGCAAGGCACCACTGGTATTGGAAATTGGCTTTGGGATGGGCGATTCGCTGCTGGAAATGGCGCGCAATGAACCGGATAAAAACTTTATCGGTATTGAGGTCCACCCGCCCGGTGTTGGCCGCTTGATCAATGTAGCGGGGCAGGAAAACCTCACTAACCTGCGCGTCTACATGGCCGATGCTATGGATGTGCTGGAGGATTGCATCCCTGATGGCGCTATCGACCGCTTGCAGCTCTATTTCCCCGACCCCTGGCATAAAAAAAAGCACCACAAGCGCCGCATCCTGCAACCGGCGTTTGTAAAAAAAATACATCCCAAACTGGCCGAGGGTGGGGTTTTCCATATGGCAACTGACTGGCAGGCTTACGCGGAGCATATGTTAGAGGTAATGAATGCTGCGACAGATTTTGTGACAGAGTTTGCAGAAACTGGCTATGCCCCTAGGCCTGACTACAGGCCAATCACTAAATTTGAGCGACGTGGTGAGCGGCTTGGCCATGGCGTTTGGGATTTATTATTCAAAAAAGTGAGCTAAATTGGCATAAAGTGCCTTAATTTGCTATCGTAAATACCTGAAAATAATGATGAAACGGATTTCTATAAGCAGTTGGTTTTTTGTATCGGATTTAGATCAAATTTTTTACCCGCTTTAAACGTTTAATCAATCGAGGGAATCAGATTGTTTGGGAACCTCGCTATTTTCTACGGAGAACGAATGGTTATGAAACACACACACAAACTTGCCCTTTCTGCTTTTATTGCAGCTGTTATTTCCTCTGGCGCTAGTGCCAACAACCCCGCAGTAGAAATCCACGCTGACGGCGGCCGCGCTTTTTTTGAAGATCCACTGGAAGATGCTGATTTTTGGGATCTGGGTGTTGGTTTTGGCCTGGGTGAAAACTGGCAGTTAGATCTGGTTGCCAGCCGCTGGGACAGTGAAACCGAAACCGGTGCTATCGACGTTGATGGCACCCAATACCGCGCAGATTTGCTCTACCACATCAATACCGAAAGCAAATGGCGTCCTTTCGTAGGTTTTGGTATTGGTGACCAGGAGCGTGAAGCCAATACACTCGGTGCTGAATCCGAGCGCGACACCCTGGTTAACCTGGGTGTTGGCCTCAAGCGTGCTCTGGGCAATAACTGGCAGTTCCGCACCGATGTGCGCGCCTTTAACAGCCTCGACAATGAATACACCGATTTAGCTGTAACTGCTGGTATTGGCTTGGTATTTGGCGGTAAATCCGAACCTGCTCCTACCCCTGTAGTGGCCGCTGCTCCGGTTGAAGTTGATAGTGATGATGACGGCGTGTTTGACTCCAAAGACAAATGTCCTGGCACCGTTAAAGGCTTGAAGGTAGATGACGTTGGCTGCCCGGTAGTTCTGGCAAAAACTCTGGAAATCAACCTGGAAATCCTGTTCGATACTGCCAAGACTGAAATCAAAGACGAGTATCTGTGGCAAGTGCAAAAATTGGCCGACGCTTTGAACCAATACGCCAACACTGTTGTGCATATCCAGGGTCATACTGACAGCCAGGGTTCAGATGCCCTGAACCAAAAATTGTCACAAGGTCGTGCTGATTCGGTGAAAGCGGCATTGGTTACCAAGTTTGGTATTGCGCCTGAGCGCGTTACTGCCAAAGGTTATGGTGAGTCCCAGCCAATCGCTGACAATACCACTGCCGAAGGTCGTGCCAAGAACCGTCGTGTTGTGGGCGCTGTTAGCGTGAAATACAACGAAGAAGTTAAGAAGTAATTGCTTTTGATGTTGTAAAAAACCCGGCCCTGCGCCGGGTTTTTTATTTGCCCAGATTTTCAGATTAATTACTCGCTGCATATTCGCGTACAAGCGCGGCATAACCACTGCGGAAATCCTCATGCAACAACTTGTATCCTGACGCCAATAAGTGCTGGTTGCTGATGCGCTTATTGCCGCGCTCATTGGCGGCATCGGGCGCAAGAAAATCCTCCACAGCCAATTGCCCGGCAATCCAACTCACTACCTCAAGCATGGGCGCGGGCGTTGAATCGCTGCCCAGATAGATTGGGGCGAGGGGTTGGGTACGCTGCAATTCGATTAAATGGGCGAGTGCCCCGGCGCAATCATCGGCGTGGATGCGATTAGTGTAGTGGGGGCTGGCCGAGGCGCGCCCCTGCTTCACTTGTTCAATCAGGCGGTTGCGACCGGGGCCATAAATCCCGCTAAAGCGGAGGATGCAGTGATTGAAACCGCTCTGCTGGATAATTTGCTCCGCCTCCAACAGGCGTTTGCCGCTAAAGCTATCGGGTTTGGTTGGCGATTGTTCATCCACCCAACTGCCGTCGTCTTGCCCATAAACAGCGGTGCTGGAGACAAAAATCACCAGTCGCGGTTGCCGCTGATGCCGCTTTAACCCCGCCACCAACTGCTGGCAACTGTGTACATAGGCCTGCTCATAACCGGCGTCGCTACGTTCGGCGGGCGTCATACTGATGACAACCACATCGACCTCCTGGCTACCCAAAATAGCGTCAAGCTGCCCGGACTGGGTGGCATCGCAGCTGTGATACTGGAGATAGGGGAGGTCTTCAGGTGGATGGCGGCGCAGGCCGGTAATTCGATAGCGCTGTGGGTCGAGCTGCCGGGCGAGGCGCTGGCCAATATCGCCACAACCGATAATCAGGAGTTTTTCTTGCGGGAATGGGTTAATTGTCATTTGATAAATATCGCCAATCTGATAGTTTTCGACTATTCACAGACGTCTTGGTAACGGAGCTGCATTATGACCCTGACCGAATTGCGCTACATAGTCACACTTGCCCAGGAACAACATTTTGGCCGCGCGGCGGACCGCTGCTATGTCAGCCAACCAACCCTGAGTATCGCGGTAAAAAAACTGGAAGATGAATTGGGCATAGCGCTGTTCGAGCGCACCAAATCTCGCGTCCAGCCCACCCCCCTGGGCGAGCAAATCGTGGCCCAGGCGAACCTGGTGCTGGAGCAGACCGCCGCGATCAAGGATCTCGCCGATGCTGGCAAAGATCAGCTCAGCAGCCCCCTGTCGGTGGGGGCGATTTTCACGATCGGCCCTTATTTGCTGCCGAAGTTTATCCCCCATCTGCAACAGTTGGCGAGCAAAATGCCGCTCTATGTGGAGGAGGGCTACACCCATAACCTGCGTAAAAAGCTGCGCAATGGCGAACTGGATGTGATTATTGTGGCATTGCCATTTGTGGAGCCGGATGTGGTTACCCAAACCCTCTATGACGAACCATTTGTAGTGCTGATGCCTAAAGACCACCCGCTGGCCGCCAAAGCCGCCGTTGACCCCAATGACCTGAACGACCAGCAACTGCTCCTGCTCGGCGAAGGCCATTGCTTCCGCGACCAGGTACTAACAACCTGCCCCAGCTTGCAACACCACGGCGAGGCCAATGCCAGCAATGTGCGCACTGCCGCTGAAGGCAGCTCGCTCGAAACCCTGCGCCATATGGTCGCCTCGGGGCTCGGCCTGACGATCTTGCCTGCCTCTGCAGCCGAGAGTTCGCTGTACAGCTCCGATGTACTGGTCACACGCCCCTTTACCGAGCCGACCCCCAGCCGCACTGTCGCACTCGCCTGGCGTGCCAGCTTCCCCCGTCACAAGGCGATAGACGCGCTGCGCACGGCAATTAAAGCTTGTCGGGTGTAGGGGCAATCAATAACAAAGATTGCTATAGTTCGTTATCGCTTGCCAATAGGGGATCACTTGATGAATGTCTCTCTTACCCACCAGCTTGAATCCTATGTCCAGCAAAAGGTGGCCACAGGCATGTATAACTCAGCCAGTGAGGTGATCCGCGAAGCGCTGCGCTTGATGGCCGAAAAAGACGCTGAGCAATCGCTCAAGCTGGCCACATTGCGCGCGGATATCCAACAAGGTTTGGATAGTGTTGCGGCTGGGCAGGCGGGAGTGTTTGACCCTGAACAGATCAAAGTGCGTGCACGCTTGGTGCAGCAAGGATAAGGATGGGGAATGCTGTTAATCGCACCGGAAGCGGAACAGGATTTGGTGGATATCTGGTTGTTTATTGCCGAAGATAGTCCCGCCAATGCCGATAATTTTGTTGATCGCCTTTATGCCCAGGCCCGGCAACTCGCCGATTTTCCCTTGTCGGGCAAGCCGAGACCGGAGCTGGGGGATCAAATCCACATGTTCCCATTGGAGCGCTACCTGTTGTTTTATCAGCCATTAGCGAGGCAGGATAACGGCATAGTGCTAGTGCGCGTGTTGCACTCGGCACGCGATATCCAACAATTGTAAATACACTGTGAATAGCCCAGCCAGCACTACCACCCTCGACCAAATCCCCGCCAGCGCCTTAAAAGGTGTTGGCGCCAGTTTGGCTGCTAAATTGGCGAAGATCGGCTTATTTAGCCTACAAGATATCCTGCTTCACTTGCCCTTGCGCTACCTCGACCGCACCCGTATCACCCCGATTGGCGCCCTCCAGCCCAACCTGAATGCAGTGATTGAGGCGGAGGTGCGCGCTTGCGATATCGTCTTTGGCAAGCGTCGCAGCCTGGTGTGCAAGGTGCAGGATGGTACCGGCACTATCACCCTGCGCTTTTTTCACTTCAACAATGCGCAAAAGCAGCGCTTGGTGAGCGGTACACGCTTGCGGATTTTCGGGGAAACCCGCCGCGGTGCCTCGGGGTTGGAGATGTACCACCCGGAGTACGATGAGCTAAGTGTGGCGGCACCTTTGCCGCTGGAGCAATCGCTCACGCCAATTTACCCCGCTACAGAGGGCCTGACCCAGCCGCGCCTGCGCTCATTGGCGGTACAAACGCTCACATGGCTCGACAAGCACGCGCTCAAGGAGCTATTGCCCGAGGTGGTGCGCCGCCAGCTTAACCAATCCTCGCTCGCCGATGCCCTGCGCTACCTGCATCAGCCACCAACCAATGCCAATATCCAGCAATTGCTGGATGGCGAGCATCCCTACCAGCAGCGTTTGGCGTTTGAGGAGTTATTGGCGCATCACCTGAGCTTGCTGCTATTGCGGCGCGAAACCCAGGCCGATGGCGCTATCCGCCTCAATCTGGATGCGGCCTTGCAAAGCCGTTTTTTGGCGCAGCTGGGGTTTACTTTGACCCGCGCCCAGGGCCGCGTGGTCAGTGAAATTGCCGCCGATCTGGCCAAGCCGATTCCCATGCTGCGCCTGGTGCAGGGCGATGTGGGTTCGGGCAAGACGGTAGTGGCCGCGCTCGCTGCCTTGGCGGCGGTCGCGAGCGGCAAGCAGGCGGCGATTATGGCGCCGACCGAAATCCTCGCCGAACAGCATCGCCTCAATTTCGGCAAATGGCTGGAGCCACTCGGCATCCGGCTTGGCTGGCTAACCGGCAAACTCAAGGTCGGCGAGCGGCGCACCCAACTGGCGGCCATCGCCAGCGGTGAGGCTCAAGTGGTAGTCGGCACCCATGCGCTGTTTCAGGAGGCGGTGGAATTTGCCAATCTGGGTTTGATTGTGATCGATGAACAGCATCGTTTTGGTGTCCATCAGCGGTTGACCTTGTCAGAAAAAGGTACTAATAGCGATGAAAATCGGCAAACAGGATTGCTTCGTCCCCATCAGCTGATAATGACTGCCACGCCCATTCCGCGTACGTTGGCGATGAGCGCCTACGCCGATCTGGACTGTTCGGTGATCGATGAGCTTCCGCCTGGCCGTACACCCATCACAACCGTCGTGATCAGCGATAGCCGCCGCGAAGAGGTGATCGAGCGCGTACGCCTTGCCTGCGAGCAGGGGCGCCAAGCCTATTGGGTGTGCACCCTGATTGAAGAGTCCGAAGCCCTGGAGGCGCAGGCGGCCGAGGCAACGGCGGCGAACCTCACCGAATCCCTGCCGCACCTGCGCATTGGCCTGATCCACGGCCGCTTGAAGCCGGCGGAAAAAGAAGCGGTGATGGCGGCGTTTAAAGCCAATCAACTGGATTTACTGGTGGCGACCACAGTGATCGAAGTGGGTGTAGATGTGCCCAATGCCAGCCTGATGATTATCGAAAATCCCGAGCGCCTCGGCCTTGCCCAGTTGCACCAATTGCGCGGGCGGGTGGGGCGGGGTTCGGCGGCGAGCCATTGCGTGTTGTTATATGGCGCACCGCTGTCCCAAAACAGCCGCGAACGGTTGCGGGTGATGCGCGAAAGCAGCGACGGCTTTTATATCGCCGAGCAGGATCTATTGTTGCGCGGCCCTGGTGAGGTGCTGGGCACTCGCCAAACCGGCGAGATGCAATTCAAAATTGCCGATTTGCAGCGCGACAGCCATCTGCTCCCTGCCGTAAAAGACGCTGCACTCCTGCTGATGAGCGATTATCCGCACGTCTGTAACCAATTAGTGCTGCGCTGGCTGGGCGAAAACCAGCGCTATCTGCAGGTGTGATGTAGCCCTGGCAGATTTTTCTTCCCGCGGTGAGAACTGTTCGATTCTTTTGGTAGAGTTTTTTTATCTTGCAGGAGATTGCGCCGTGCAATGGCAAATCTGGACTATGCTTGGATAGATCCTGTGCTGGGTGTTCGGGGGGCGATTGTTTATTCAGATTGACTATATGAGAATTGGCTTTACTGCATTAAACTCATCTAAATAAAGCCTCCCCGGAGTTATTTAACCTATGCATATCAACCACTTGGAACTAATACGAGGAGTAGGCCGTGTCAGTACCTACCAGTGTTCAATCATTGCTCAACAAGCAAAATGTGCATTATCAGGTGTCTGAGGTGCCAGTGAGTGAGAATGAACAAGCGCTCTGGCACGACCAGCATCTACGCACTATGAGCGCAGCGAAATCGGTCATTCTGCAGGACGGTAAAGGGCGCGTGCAGGTTATTTACGCCGCTGACCGCCTGCTGGATCTCAAAGCAGTCAACCGCCAGTTGGGGCGCGAACTCCATGCGGCCAAACCGGAAGATATCCACAAATTCTGCCTGTCCCACAACCTGCAATCCATCCCGGCGCTACCCAAGCTGGCCGGTTTGCTGACACTGATCGACCGCAGCCTGGTTGAGCGCAGTGAGTTGCTGGCGGATTCCGGTGATGAAAAACAATTGCTGCGTTTCAGCCGTGAAGAGTTCCAGCAAATCATGGATGACGCGACTATTTGCGATATAGCTGTACCGCTCGAACCGCTGGAAGTGGACAACACCAGCACCAGCGATAGCGACCAGATCCTGGGTGCGGTACGCAATTTTACCCAACTGCGCGTCAAGCAACGGCTGGAAGAAACCCTCGAATTACCTCCTTTATCGGATACCGCCCAGCGCATCATCAAGCTGCGCGTCAATCCCAATGCCGATATCAGCGACCTCGCGCAAATCGTCGAGACCGACCCTAGCCTTGCGGCGCAAGTGGTGAGCTGGGCGGCATCGCCTTACTATTCCGCACCGGGCAAGATCAAATCCATCCACGACGCCATAGTGCGGGTACTGGGGTTTGATATGGTGCTCAACCTCGCGCTGGGTTTGTCGCTTGGCAAAGCCATTACGATTCCCAAAGAAGGCCCCCATGGTTCACTGCCATATTGGCAGCAAGCGGTTTATATGGCGGCAACGATTGAGGGTCTGGTGACCGCGATTCCGCGTGACCATCGCCCCAGTTTTGGCATGGCTTACCTGTGCGGCCTGCTGCACAACTTCGGCTATTTGATTATGGCGGAAGTCTTCCCGCCGTTTTTCCGCAGCTATTGCGAGCTGGCGGATACCAATCCCCATGTCGATCACCAGGCGGTCGAACGCCATTTGCTGGGGGTGACGCGTGAGCAACTGGGTGCTGCGCTTATGTCGCTCTGGTCGATGCCGGAAGAGGTAGTGGTGGGCTTGCGCCACCAGAATAACCCTCATTACCAGGGCGAATACAATGTGTACGCCAAACTGATATATGTCGCCCAGCGTTTGCTGCAACAACACAATATCGGCCGCGGCCCGAAAACAGCAATCCCGCAGCAGGTGTTTGAAGACTTGCACCTGGATCCGGAAAAAGCCTCTACCACGGTGGCGAATATCATTGAGTCGAGCGAGGACCTCAAGCATATCGCCTTTGAGCTCTCGCCCCACTAGGTGCCGAAAGCCAACCCCAAAACCCCTTTTCCAAGGGGTTTTTTATTTTTGGCCCAGGGCAGTATGCTGCGGGTTATTCCAATCCTGACGAATCCAATTGAGTAATTATTGATGACTACCCCTTTTCCCGCCGCCGAAGCGGCTGCGATTTTAGTGGCGCGCCGCCGTGATGGCAGCCAGGCCGGGCGTTTACCCGAATCCTGTCGCCCGCAAAACCTGGAGCAGGCACTGGCGATCCAGGCCGCTGTTACCGCGCACTGGTGTGAGCAGATGGACGATAGCATCGGCGCCTGGAAATGCCTGTTGCCGCCGCAGGACAAGCTGGTTGTTGGCCCTATCTACACCCGCACTATAGATTCAGTCGCACCCGTCAGCCTCTGGAGCAAAACCACGGCAGAGGGCGAGCGGGCGCGGATTGAACCGGAACTGGCGTTCTTTTTTGGGCGCGACCTCCCCGCGCGCGCAGAGCCTTACACACCGGCTGAGGTGGATGCCGCCATCGCCCGTACCCATATGGCGCTGGAGTTGATCAACAGCCGTTACGCTGACCCTGCCAGTTGTGAATTTCCCGAGATGCTTGCCGATGGTCTGGTCAACCAGGGCTTGTTTATTGGCCCTCAGGTAGATTCGGATAGCGCGCGTGGCGCGAGCAGTTTTACCATCACCCTGAATTGCGCCAACGGGGATGTGATCGAGCGCCAGGGACAGCACCCCAACACCCATCCGCGCGCGCCCCTCTACTGGCTGGCCGAATTCCTGCGCAGCCGGGGCGAGGGCATAGTCGCCGGGCAGGCGGTAATTACCGGCTCTTACGCCGGGGTAATTGAAGTGCCGCTCAACACTGACATCCGCATCGACTATGCTGGATTGGGTAGTATGCAAGTCAGTTTCAATGCCAGACAGGCTGTGTGAGGAGAGATCAATGAGCCAGGATGAATCCGCTGTCCCCTTTTTTTCCTGTGAAATTCCGGTGCGCTGGGGCGATCTGGACGCCTACGGCCATGTCAACAACACCCTTTACTTCCGCTACTTTGAAGAGACGCGCTTTTTGTGGCTGCTGGAAAAAGGCATTCCCGTCCAGGGCGAGACCCACCCGGTGGTTGTCACTGCCGGCTGCACTTTCCTGCGTCCGATTTTCCACCCCGAAACCCTGCGGATTGATGTCTATGTCAGCGAGCCGGGGCGTTCCAGTTTTATGGCCAAGTACAAGGTCTACACTGCATCCCAGCCGGAATCCCCGGCGGCCGAGGGCTACTCCAAGGTCGTTTGGGTCAGGAGTGTTGATGGCAAATCCGTACCGCTGCCCGATGCGGTGCGCACCTGGTTTGTCTGATTGATGCCGTCCTGGCTGGAAGCGGGGGCCTGGGGGTTTATTGCCGCCAGTGCGTTATTGCTGGGTTCGGCGCTGGGCTGGTTCATCCGTTTTTCGCCCAGGGTGGTCGCCCATGTGATGGCCTTTGGCAGTGGGGTATTGTTTGCTGCGCTCAGTTTTGACCTGCTTGGCGATGCGCGTGAAGAGGCGGGCATGGGTTGGATTGCCACTGGTTTTATCGCGGGCGCGGCGGGTTTTTCGCTCATTAACCACTGGCTCAATAGCCCAGGGGTCAGGCATCGCAAACGCTCCCACAGCCAGCGACCGGCGTCGGGCAATAACGGAGTGGCGATTGCGGCGGGCACCTTGCTTGACGGTATTCCCGAATCCATGGCGATAGGTTTGCTGGTCGCGAGCGGCGGCAAACTCAGCCTGGCCACTATCGCGGCGATTTTTATCTCCAACATTCCCGAAGCCCTGTCCAGCACGGCGGGTATGCGCAGCGCCGGTCGCAGCGGCTGGTTTATGTTGCGACTCTGGGGCGGCATAGCAGTATTGTCGGGGGTGTTTGCGATTATCGGGGCCGTGTTTTTTGGCGGTGCGCCGGAACACATCAAAGCGCTGATTACCTGTGTGGCCGCCGGCGGGATTTTTGCGATGCTGGTAGAGACTATGATTCCCGAAGCCTTTGCTGAAACCCATGAACTGTCCGGCCTGGTTGCCGCGTTGGGGTTTATGGTGGCGGTGGGAATGCAGGCGCTGGACACCTGATTCCTCCTTGGCCAATACGAAAGCTTAGGTGCCTTGCGCCACCTGCAATTCCTGCCAGTGGATAGTGTCGCTGTGATGCAGCAGGCGCATGCATCCCTGATGGTCTTCCACCAGCGCCGTACAGTTCTCGATCCAGTCGCCGCAGTTGGCGTAGCGCAGGCCTTTCTCTTCGCGTAGCGCCGGGTAGTGGATGTGGCCGCAGACCACTCCGTCATAACCGCGCCGTTTGGCCTCTGCCAATGCCTCTTTTTCGTAGGTCGCAATCGCGGCTTTGGCGCCTTTGATATTACTTTTGATCAATCCCGCAAGGGAAAAGTAGGGGCGCCCCAGCAGGCGGCGGATACGGTCGGACCAGCGGTTGATAAACAGCAGCAATTCATAACCATGGTCGCCAATCACCCGCTTCAACCAGCTATGGTTGATATAAGCATCCATCGCATCCCCATGCATTACCAGCAGGCGTTTGCCGTCGGCAGTGATATATTCGTGTTCCTGCGCAATCTCGATCGGGCCAAATAACTGGCCGCTGAAATGGCGGATCGGATCATCGTGGTTGCCGGGTACGTAGACGACACGTACCCCTTTGGCTGCCAGTTCGTAGAATTTCAGCATCACCTGATAGTGTTTTTGGGGCCAGCAAAAGCGGCGCTTGAGCGACCATAAATCCACAATATCGCCCACCAGGTAGAGGGTTTCGCAGTGGATCTGGTTAAGAAAGGCGAGCAGGTAGTCCGCTTTGCAATCGCGGAAACCGAGGTGGATATCAGAGATCCACACAGTGCGCGCATTGATCAGGAAGCTGGCGGGTTTGGGGTTATCGAGGTAGTCGCTGGCAGAGACAGGGAGGGAGGCAGTGAGAACATTGGCGGAAGGGGTCATGGTGCGTTTCCGTGGCTGTTTCACCTTATCTTGCGGTGAACATGTGACGAAAACGCAACACTTTGATGAATATTGGGTGACAATTAACCTGCTTTGGGTACTGCGGATGGCAATGGGGCCTGGTCATGCACCAGCCACTCCAGCACTGCCTGGCGGCTTTCCAGCATTTCCCGATAAGTCTGCAATACCACCGGATTGGGGGTAGTTTGTTGCTGCAAATGCTCAATCCGGGTCAGCAGAAAATTGATGTCGTTCTGCACCTTTTCAGCAACTTCCGTACTGTTAAAAGCTTCGTTACCAATATTTAAAATAGTCATGAAGGCGTTGTCCTTGCTAATTTTGCCGCCAAATTTTGTGATTGCGTCAAGGCGGGATGTTGAGCAGTATCCTTGAATCCCGAGTGTGATAATAGTCGCACTTCTCGCTAAAACTTGTGCGATTTGGCTTACAAGATGACGTATCAGGCAACAGTCAGAGCATTTAACGCTTTAAACCTGCTGTTTTTTCAATAGGGTCAGGCCAAATAACAGGGTGGCCGAGAGCACTATGGCAGGTCCGGCCGGGCTGTCCCACCAGTAGGAGGCGGCGAGTCCGGCCAGGACGGCGATAACCCCGAGCAAGCTGGAGCCAATGGCCATCTGTTCCGGGGTATGGGTCAGGCGGCGGCTGGCGGCGGCGGGGATAATCAGCAGCGCGGTAATCAACAAAACCCCCACCACTTTCATCGCAATCGCAATCACCAGTGCCATCAGCAGCATAAGCGCGGTACGCACGCGGGTCACAGGCACACCTTCCACCTGCGCCAGCTCTTCATGCACGGTAATTGCCAGCAGTGGACGCCAGAGCCAGGTGAGGGCACCAATTACGGCAAGCGAAATAATCCAGATGCTGATGACGTCGGTTTTACTGACCGAGAGGATATCGCCAAACAAATAGGCCATGAGGTCGATGCGGTTGTCGCTAAAGATGCTGACACAGACCAACCCGAGCGCGAGGGTGGAGTGGGACAATATCCCCAGCAGCGTATCGGTTGCGAGGAAGCGGTTGTGTTGCAGGGCCACCAGGATCAGCGCCAGCAGCAGGCAGCCGAGCGCAATGGCGAGGTTGAGGTTGATATCCAGCAGCAGCCCGAAGGTGACACCGAGCAGGGCGGAATGGGCGAGGGTATCGCCAAAATAGGCCATGCGGCGCCAGACGGCAAAAGCGCCGAGCGGGCCGGCAACCAGGGCGACGGCAATGCCCGCCAGCAGGGCGAGGAGTAAAAAATCAGGCATGGTGGTCGTGTCCGCAAGAGCTGCTGTGGCGATGCACATGGCCGCCGGGGAGGGCATTGATGACGTTGCCGTGGGCATCGTGTTGGTGGTCGTGGTGATGGGTATAAATCGCCACTTGCGGCGGATTGGTTACTCCAGCGGTATCGCCAAAGAGCGCCAGATAGGCCGGGTCGTTGGTCACTTGCTCCGGGTGACCCTCGCAGCAGACGTGCTGGTTGAGGCAGATCACGGTATCGGTCGTGGCCATCACCAGGTGCAGGTCGTGGGAGACCAATAGCACCCCGCACTGCCGGTGGTTGCGGATCTCGTTGATCAGTGCATAGAGCGCCGATTGCCCGGTCACATCCACGCCTTGCACAGGTTCATCCAGCACCAGCAAATGCGGGTCGCGCAAGAGCGCCCGCGCCAGCAGCACGCGCTGGGTTTCGCCGCCAGAGAGGGATTGCATGGGCATGCTGACCAGCTTGTCGATACCAGTCAGCGCCAGGGTTTCATCCAGATCTGCGCGCGCCTTGCCCCCCAGCGCGAGGAAGCGCGCCACGGTCAGCGGCAGGCTGGCATCGATGTGGAGTTTTTGCGGCATATAGCCGATACGTAGATCCGGTGCTTTTTCGATTTTCCCTTCATCAATCTTGATTAGCCCCAGTACAGCACGCACCAGGGTGGTTTTGCCCGCGCCATTAGGGCCGATCAGGGTGACAATCTTGCCCTTTTGGAGTGTCAGATCGGCGCGCTGCAAAATCTGCCGGCCATTGCGCTCGACCCCCAAACCGCGCGCTTTAATCAGGAAATCGTTCATATGGTCGCGCTCCCGGTCGCCGGGTCGCTGGCACAGTTGGCGCACAGGCCGGAGACTTCCAGCGATTGTTTCTCCACTTTGAAACCTGCCTCCTGCGCCACTCCGATAATCTGTTGGCTGAGCTCGGGTTGATCCAGCTCTATGGCGATTCCGCAGGCACGGCAAATTAAAAAATGGCTTTGATGCTGGATGGTTGGCGAAGGGCAGCCGATAAAGGCATTGAGCAGGTTGATGCGGTGGATCAGCCCCTGTTCGAGCAGGAAATCCAGCGCGCGGTACACCGTCGGTGGTGCTACGCGGCGGGTATTGGCTTGGGCCAGCATTTCCATCAGCGTATAAGCGCCGAGCGGTTTGTGGTTTTGCCAGATAAGCTCCAGCACCTGCAGGCGCAAATCGGTCAGGCGCACTCCGCGACCAAGGCAAACCTGGCGGGCGGCTTCCAGCGCATCGCTAATGCAATGGCCGTGGTCGTGGTGGCTACAGGCGATGGGGGTGTGTTCCATGGCAGTACTCTGCAAATCGCGCCCGGATCGGGCAGCTAGAGGGCGAAGTAAATGTCCGGCTATGTTACTCTATAACCTTTCATCTGGCATGGTTTTCACGGGATCGTTAGGGTTATGGGGTGTTGCGGTCAATTTTTGCGCAAAATTTTGGTTATAAGGCGCTTCGCCCTATTGTTGGTGATGCAGCTACTGGCGCTACATGTGCAGGCGAAAGTTCAGGTGCTGGCGAGCATCAAACCGCTGGCATTGATAGCCCAGGAGGTTGCAGGTGACCAAGCCGAGGTGACCACCCTTCTGCCAATGACCGCTTCGCCCCACGACTATCCGCTTAAAATGTCTGACCACAAACGCCTGCGCTCCGCTGATCTGGTGCTCTGGGTTGGTCCGGAGCTGGAGAGTTTCCTCGCCCGTCCGCTAGCCACTTTACCGGCGGACAAGCTGGTCACCAGTTACCAACTGGCCGGTTTGCATTGGCCGGAAGAGGCGATAGATGAGCATCAGCACAACAACCACACCCATTCCGGCAAAGATCCGCACCTGTGGCTGGATCCGCGCAACGCGGTGGTGATTGCACAAGCTGTGGCTGAGCAACTGGCGCGGTTGCAACCGGCATCGGCAGCGCAATTTCGCACCAATGCCCAGCGGTTCAGCGCGGCCGTGGCGTTATTGGATGAGCAGCTGGCCCGGCAACTGGCGCCTGTGAAAGAAGTGGGTTTTGCGGTTTATCACGAAGGTTACGGGCATTTTGTCGGACGTTATGGTCTGCACCAGCTCGCCTATGTCACCTACACACCCGAGCGTCGCCCCGGTGCAAAGCACCTGCAAGAGCTGCGCGATCTACTGGCGGCGGAGGGGAAGTGTCTATTTATGGAGCCTTACTACAAAGCCCAGGGCATGGAAGAGATGGCTGAATCATTACAACTGCGCATTGGTTTACTGGATCCCATTGGCGACCAGCAAATATCCAACTATCCACAACTGCTGCAACAACTCAGCCAGAGTTTTTTAACCTGCCTTGCGAATTGAGGTTACTGTTGCGGCGTAGAAAGGTTTGCGCATAGTCACATTGCGCGCTTCCAGCATTTCCAACTGGCGCTTGTTCAATTCCAGGACAAACGCATCATAGTAGTGGCGTATATCCCTATCTGCTGACGAACCTGCATCCCGCAATAACCCCAACATACCTTCCTGTGTTGCCATGCGATGGCGAGTCCCGGTTTTGTGATAAAAACAGCTCGCCAGTTGTTGCATACGAAAGATAGCAGTTTGGGAAAAAATTAAGGTGTCCATGACATCCTCCATTGCGTTTAAAAGCGGTTAGCGCACTCTTCATAGGGAGTGGTTCACAGGGAATAGTTCATAGTGAACGTGCCCTGAAATGCAGCAGCAGGTTCGATTCTAGGTTAATAAATAAGCAGCGCGAGGGGCTTGTGCGCCAACTGCAAGCAAATTACAAATTTGTGACCGGTATAAAAAAAGAGCCCCGCAGTGGTCTAACAAAAAGTTATAAGACCGTAGCAGGGCAAATACACGAGATTTAAAAGGGAGATAGTCCAATCAAAACAACAGCTTAAAGAAAGCTCACAGCAGCGATGACTAGTCGCTGCCACTACAACTTAAAAAACGAGTTCCTGGGCAATCTGGGCTTCAAGTTTTTGTTCAAGCTTGGCGTGAACAGCATCATTCAGGGCGTCAGTCTTTGCAGTCAATTCGTCAGCAATACGCGAGTCCGCGTCTTGTGTATCAACCCAAACTGTCTTAGTACCTACATTGGCAGCAGCAAGGGTCAGTGTTTGATCGTTAACTTCGTCAGCGCGGGCACTAGAGATGGCCAATGTCAAAGTAGTGAAAGTCAGCGCAGCGGTCAGTGATAGGTTTACAAAAGTTTGTGCGAACTTGTTCATCGTGGGTTCCTCCGATGGTTTATTAAATCCAGTTGCCTTGTGAGCAACCTTTCTGCCTTGGGTTAAGTGTGTATAAGGTATCTAGATGAACTTGGGTAAATTCGTTTTGTTACCTTATGTAACGCATAGTAACACAATTTTTGTTTTTGCCTAGCCCTGTTCCAAATTTTTTAGTTATACAAAGCTATAAAATGTGAATAAATACCTAAAGTTAGCGTTATAACGTGAAGTTTTTATGAGGTTTGGCGCGTGGTAACACATTTTGTCGTTGGTAACACTTTTGGCTGTAACCGAGTTCAAGGTGTTACCGGCATCGCTACCCGGCAATGGTTACAATTCGGTAATCGGGGCTTTGGTGTATCCTGCATCCATCAAAAACAGCCTTGAATTACAGATTTCTACTATGACCCAGACTCAAACTGCCCCGGCACCCTTAGTGCTTGTTGATGGATCCTCCTATCTCTACCGCGCTTATCACGCCTTACCGCCACTAACCAACGCCAAAGGGCAACCCACAGGCGCAGTTAAAGGGGTGATCAATATGCTGCGCCGCCTGCTCAAGGATTATCCGCGCAGCCCCATTGCGGTCATATTTGATGCAAAGGGCAAAACTTTCCGCGATGAGATGTATGCCGAGTACAAAGCCAATCGCCCACCCATGCCAGATGACTTGCGCCCTCAGGTGCAACCCATCCACGACATAGTGCAGGCCATGGGGTTACCTTTATTAGTGATTGAGGGTGTGGAAGCTGACGATGTAATCGGCACACTCGCGCGTCAGGCAACTGAGCAACATATTCCGGTCATTATTTCTACCGGCGATAAAGATATGGCGCAGCTGGTGAATGAATACGTCACCCTGGTCAACACCATGACGGAAACCGTATTGGATATCCCCGGCGTCAACGCCAAATACGGCTTTGGCCCCGAGTTAATGATTGATTACCTGGCGCTCATGGGCGACAAAGTCGATAACATTCCCGGCGTGCCCGGCGTGGGTGAAAAAACTGCGCAGGGATTAATCCAGGGGCTCGGTGGTTTGGACGCAATTTACGCCGATTTGGAAAAAGTGCGCACACTCACTTTTCGCGGCGCGAAAACTATGCCGGAAAAATTAATTGAACATCGCGAGATGGCGTATTTGTCCTACCGCCTTGCTACGATTAAAACCGATGTGGAATTGGCTATTGCACCTGAAGCCATTCATTGTGGTCAGGCTGATCGGAATCGCTTGCGCGAATTATTCGATCATCTGGAATTTAAAAGCTGGGTAAAAGAAATCGACGATGAAAAAATTGCAGCGCCCGTTGCGACTGCAATGCCGTTGGTGTGCGAAGAAAATACCGATGCAGAAAATAATAAAGAGTCTGCATTGCCTGTGGCTCCCACAGAAGTCCGTTACGATATTATCACCGACAAAAAGTTATTTGCTGATTGGCTCAGTCGCTTGCAACAAGCTGCGCAGTTTTCATTTGATACTGAAACCACTGCGCTGGAAATTATGGATGCAAAAATTGTCGGCGTGAGCTTTGCGATAGAAGCTGGTATCGCGGCTTATATTCCCTGCGGCCACGATTATATGGGCGCGCCGGAACAGTTGCCGATTGAGTGGGTGCTGCAAGAATTAAAACCTATTTTGGAAGACGCCAGCAAAATAAAAATCGGTCAGAATTTAAAGTATGACCGCAGTGTATTGCTCAATTATGGCATTGAATTGCGTGGTATTGAATTTGATACCATGCTTGAATCCTATGTGTGGAATTCCATCGGCAGCCGCCACAATATGGATGACCTCGCACAAAATTATCTCGATTATAAAACTGTCACCTTTGAAGAGATTGCCGGTAAGGGTGCTAAACAACTCAGCTTCAACCAGTTAAAAGTGGAAGAGGCGGGCCATTACGCCGCAGAAGATGCCGATATCACCTTGCGCTTGCATCAGTTTTTTTGGCCGCAACTGGAACAAATTGCTTCATTAAAATCTGTGTTTGAAACTATAGAAATGCCGCTCTTGCCTGTGCTCTCGCAAATCGAGCGCAATGGCGCCCTGGTAGATGCCAAATTGCTCGGCCAGCAGAGTATTGAATTGGGCGAGCGGTTGGTCCAGTTGGAGCGCAAAGCTTATGATATCGCCGGGCAGGAATTTAATTTAAGTTCGCCCAAACAACTCGGCGTGATTTTATTTGAACAACAAAAATTGCCGGTTTTGAAAAAAACACCAACAGGTACTCCCTCAACCGCAGAAGATGTTTTGCAAGAATTAGCGCTGGATTACCCGCTGCCAAAAGTGTTGATGGAATATCGCGGCCTCGCGAAATTAAAATCTACCTACACCGATAAATTACCGCTAGTCATCAACAAACGCACTGGCCGCATACACACCAGCTATCACCAGGCGGTAGCGGCAACCGGACGCTTATCATCGCAAGATCCTAACTTGCAAAATATCCCGATTAAAACCGAAGAGGGGCGACGTATTCGCCAGGCGTTTATCGCACCCACAGGATATAAATTGGTTGCGGCGGATTATTCACAAATTGAATTGCGCATTATGGCGCACCTATCTGATGACGCGGGTTTGCTCAGTGCGTTTGAAAAAGGGCTGGATGTGCATCGTGCTACTGCGGCTGAAGTATTTGGGGTGGCGTTGGATGCAGTGACATCGGAAATGCGCCGCAGCGCCAAAGCGATTAACTTTGGTTTGATTTACGGTATGTCCGCATTTGGTCTTGCCAAACAATTACACGTTGGGCGCAATGAAGCGCAACAATATATTGACCGCTACTTCGAACGTTATCCTGGTGTGCAACGCTATATGAATAATATTCGTGCACTCGCCCACGAGCAGGGTTATGTAGAGACGCTGTTCGGCCGTCGTTTATATTTGCCCGATATCAATGCCAAAAATAAAAACCTGCAAATGGGCGCTGAGCGCACGGCGATCAATGCACCTATGCAAGGCACAGCAGCAGATATTATTAAAACGGCGATGATCAAAGTTCAGGCCTGGCTTGAAGCATCACAACTCGATGCCCGCATTATTATGCAAGTGCACGATGAATTGGTGCTGGAAGTGGCAGAGTCTTGTCTGGATCAGGTTCGCGCTGGTTTGATCGAATATATGTCGGGCGCTGCCAGCCTTAAGGTGCCACTGTTGGTCGAAGCCGGCGTGGGCGATAACTGGGATGAAGCACATTAATGATATTGCGCTACTAAAAAATTGCAGCGCGGGTAGTAATCATCCGTTCGAAAGGAATGGTCATTATGAAGTGTAAGTGGTTTGGTTATTTCGTCTTGCTGTCGCTGCTGCTGCAATCCACCGGAGCGCTGGCTGAGTTTGTTGTCAGCCATCGTTCACCTTATGCGGAAGGTGATAAACACCATATCTACAGCACGGAATTATTGCGTCTCGCACTGGAAAAAACGCGCAAGGAGTATGGTGATTTCCGCATGCAAGCCATACCGCCGCGCAACTACGCGCGCGCGCTCAAAGCCACTGTTGATGATGCCTACCCGAATCTGATTATTGAGACGAGTTATGAACAGGCGCTGACACACCATGCCAAACTGGACTTTATCAATTTCCCTATGGATTTGGGGGTGCTGGGTTACCGCGTATGTTTTATCAATCCCAAACTCAAAGCGAGTGGGAAAAAAATCGAAACCCTGGAGCAGTTGCGTCAATACACCTTTGCCCATGGTGTCGGCTGGGCCGATACGACTATTTTTCGCCACAACGGTTTAAAGGTGCAGGAAGTTGATAACTACGACGGCATTTTTTTGATGGTAATCAGTGGGCGAGTCGATTTTTTTTGCCGCGGTGCAAATGAGGTGTTGGGTGAGATCGAACAATTTAATAACCTGAAGGAGTTGACCATTGATGAGCAGTTTTTGTTGGTCTATCCACTTCCCCGTTTTTTCTATCTCAATAGCAAGAACAAACTGGCCAAAGAGCGCATTACCCTGGGTTTGCAGCGCGCCTATGCCGATGGGTCGTTGCAGGCGCTCTGGAAGGCCAACTTCCAGCCTAGCCTGGCGCTGGTGAATCTGCCCCAGCGCAAGGTGATCCATATGGAAAACCCGCTGCTGAATGGGCTGGATATGAGCTTTGTACCGGAATTTATGTCCTTATTAGAAGAGCCTGGGAAAAAGGCACCGGCAAAATAAAAGGGCATCAGGCAAAACTGCTGATAAAAAGAGTGGTTTGCGCTGGGGCTTGCACAATCTGGAATTTTTAACTTATTGTTTTTAAAGGAATTTACTGAATTAACAAAAAAATGTGCAAATTTTTTATAAATAGTTTGAACTTATTTGAAGTGGGGTGGGTCTCAGTTATGTGTGTTTTACGATCATGAGCTAACTCCTCCCCTAATGGCATTTAAGCCAGCTGAGCGTGAAGTAATTTTGAAGCTAAGCCAACCCCGATTTTATCGGGGTTTTTTTTGCCCGGAATTTGTCGTGCAATGTTCCGTTGCGCCGCCTTTTCTATCCCAATTGTGCAAAAACTATTGCAGTTACAAAGCTTTACGTTTCGTCGTGAACTTTCTTTTAATACCCTTGGTCATAGCTACAACGTTGTTTCATGGAGTTTTTTTGTTGTAGCTGTCCTTGTCTTCTCTTGGTCGTTGACCTAGCTAGCCCATCTGGCATCACCCCAAGGGTGCCAGTCCTTTTCCGGTGATTTAATTAAATCATCGGATTTTTTTATTGGGGCGGATTTTCTTCACTGCCGTGTTCTTGCACCTGCTCGGGTGCCAGCCAGGATTGCAACTTCGCTTTGAGCTCATCAAGACCAGTATATTTCAACGCAGAAAAACACTGGACGCTAACCACTTCATTGAGCTTGGCTTGTTTTAACTGCTTTTGTACGGCGAACAGGGCGTTATTGGCCTGCATGCGGCTGAGTTTATCGGCCTTGGTGAGCAGGATGTGGATGGGCATCTGGCCCCGGATCGCCCAGTCCAGCATGGTGGTATCAAACTCTTGTAGTGGGTGACGGATGTCCATCAACAACACCAAACCGGTCAGGCATTGGCGTTTTTGCAGGTATTCCGACAGGTCGCGCTGCCATTTATCCTTTTGCTCGCGTGATACTTTGGCATAACCGTAGCCGGGCAGATCCACCAGGCGCTGGGTATCACTCAGGTTAAAAAAGTTGATCAACTGGGTGCGCCCTGGAGTTTTACTGGTGCGCGCCAGCTTTTGGTTGGTCAAGGCGTTGATGGCGCTGGATTTACCCGCGTTGGAACGACCTGCAAACGCCACTTCATAGCCAGCCTCTGGTGGACACTCGCGGATACTGGGGGCGCTACGGGTGAAATAAGCCTTGGTAAATACGATTTCGGTCAAGATAATAACCCTTCAAAATAGTGTGTTATTAGCGCGTTGGTAATATAATGCCGCCGCTTTTACCGGCCGCCGTGCGCGCCAAAAAGCGGGATTACTGCGGAATAGGGGTGGGATTGTAGCTTGTTGACCCGTCATTAAGCGAACCCCAGGCGGATTCTTGCTTATACTCGTTAGCAAAAGACGCACGCATAACAAGCAGATTCATCGATCAAATCGGATTAGCCAATGAAACATATCGTAAGAAATGCACTTTTATCGCTGGGTTTGGTAGCTGTTGCGCAGGGCGCTATGGCTGCAGGAGATGCTGCCGCGGGTGCAACCAAAGCCGCTGTGTGTGGCGCATGCCACGGTGCTGATGGCAATAGCCTGGTGGGTACCTTCCCGAAATTGGCTGGTTTGGGTGAGCGCTATCTGCTCAAGCAAATGGGTGATATCCAGGCCTGGGATCTGGAAACGGATGTGGCCAAAAAGGCCAATACCGGCCGAGAAGTGCCTGAAATGACCGGTTTGCTGGCCAAGATGAGCAAGCAAGACCTGGCCGATATCGCCGCACACTTTGCCAGCCAGACTACCCAGTTGTCAGGCTCCAAGAAAATCGAAGTGCAAGTGAACTCGGGTATCAAGGTGGACGGCCTGGAATTGGGTGAGCGTATTTTCCGCGCGGGCAACCCGACCTCGGGTGTGCCTGCCTGTACCGGCTGCCACGCACCCGATGGCAAGGGCAATATTCCTGCCGGTTTCCCCCGTTTGAGTGGGCAGCATCCTGAATACATCGAAAAACAACTGCGCGCTTTCCGCGCGGGTGACCGCACCAATGATGGCGACCAGATGATCATGCGTTCCGTGACTGACAAGCTGAGCGATGCCGAAATTGTGGCCTTGGCTAACTATATAGCGGGATTGCATTAATTATCGCCTTGGGCTGATGGTTACTGAAGATGGAAAAGGCGACCTTGGTCGCCTTTTTTGTATCTTTACTTTACAGATGGCGCGGCGCGCTGGAGAATCCGGCCCCAGATTGGGAACTTGAATGACATTTGCAGGACTAACCTCGCAGATATCCAACCGATTTATTAATTCACTACAACATCTATCCACAATAAAAGTACTGAGGAGCGATTTATGCGTATTTTGGCAGCCCTGTTGGGTCTGGTTTTCTCCCTGAGCGCCTGTGCCCAGGAAGCGTCGAGCGAATATCTGGAAGGTAAGGAATACGTGTTGCTGGAACAACCCGTGCGCACAGCTGACCCAAGCAAAATTGAAGTTGCCGAAGTATTTGCCTATTCCTGCCCGCACTGCTTTGATTTTGAGCCGCTGCTGCAAGCCTGGGAAAAGAAACAACCTAAAGATGTGTATCTCTCACAAACCCATGCCATGTGGAACCCGCAAATGGAACCATTGATTCGCGGTTACTACACCTCAATCGCACTGCATGTGAAAGATAAAACCCACATGGCCATCTTCAATGCGATGCACCTTGAACACAAACAAATTGCTACTCCTGAGCAATGGGCTGATTTTTTCGCTGGTTATGGCATCGATAAAGCCCAGGCCCTGAGCACCTTCAATTCGTTTGGTGTAACCAGCCAGATCAAACAAGCGGAAGCGCGCGCACGTGGCTACAAAGTCACTGGCACACCAGAAATGGTGGTGGAAGGTAAATACCGCGTCAGCTCGCGTCTGGCAGGTGGCCATGCCGAAATGTTGAAAGTAGTGGATTTCCTGGTTGCTAAAGAGCGCGCTGCGCGCGCTGCCAAGGCACCTGCCCAGTAAGCCGATTTACGGGTGATGAAAAGACCCGCACCGGGCAACCGGTGCGGGTCTTTTTTTGCGCCGGAAAAAAGATGGATCTGCGCTCACTGACTATACTCAGCAATACCTTTCCCCCCAGCCCTAGTTCCCGCAGGTTCCAATCTTGTTATGACAGTCAATTCCGGTGATACCAACAACTGGCGCGAAAAATACCTCAATGCGCTGGATAAGCAGGATCAGTTAGAAAAGAAGTTTGCGGCCCAGCAGGAATTACTGCGTAGCGCCCTGGTGAGGGTCAGTGTCGCGGCTGATGGCCAGGATGAAACCCTGGATAACATTATGGCTAGCCTGCGGGCAAAATTGCGCGGCAACATGGATGCAATCGAGATGGGCAGGTTGTTGGCACAACTGGAAAATGCTGCCCTGGCCTTTGAGCAGCAGCGCGAGCGGGAAATACAGAAGGTCTACAAGGCGCTGGTGGATACCGCCAAACCCCTGCAACAGTTCAAGGTATCGCGCACTGTAAAAAAAGAGTTGGGTGATTATCTGGCACAACTTCCGCAACGCAGCCAAAAAGCGCATCTTTATCCTGCGCTCTTGCAACAGTTGGCGAATATCCAGCAACAGGTATTAAGTGAGCTGGAACAACCCAAAAGCGGCCTGTTCGATAAAATCCTCGGCAGTAAAACTCCTTCCAGGACAGAGGCGGCCAGCGACGCGGACGAGGAGGGTTTGATTGCCGATTTGCCGCCAATCAATGATTTTCAATCTGAGCCAGTAATAGCGGGCGACCGGGTGAGCGCCGATAAGAGTCACCTGAGCGCCGAACATGCGACCCAGGTTATCCGTGTGCTCAACCAGTTTGTTGCCAGCCTGGAAAATGAAACTGCCATCAAAACCAAAGTGGATGCGATGCGCCAAAAATTGGAACAGGGTGTGAATGCGGATACCTTGATTCCGTTGCTGGGCAGTGTGCGCGATCTGGTGATGGAAGCCTACCTCGCCGCCAACCAGGCATTTGCGACCTATCTCAACAATATGAACCAGGAACTGGCGGAAATTTATATATTGCTCGGCGGTGCGGTGAAAAATACCCGCGATGAACGCGCGGCATCGCGTAAATTGCAGGCCGATGTGATACGTGGGATGAGCGATCTGGAGTCGACCGCCTCCAGCGCCACCGACATCAACCAACTGAAAGATACAGTGAAATCCCAACTGGGCAATATCCGCCAGGTGATTGATCACTACCAACAAACCGAACAGGCCCAACACTTTTTAGCGGAGCAATTGCAAACCCTCGGCGCCAAAATAAAAACCATGGAAGTGGAGGCGGAAAAAAACCGCACCACGCTGGAAAAACAGCGGCAGAGAGCGCTGCTGGATCCACTCACCGAATTGCCCAATCGCGAAGCCTATAACGAGCGAGCGAGTGCTGAAGTCCAGCGCTGGCAGCGCTATGGCCGCCCTCTCACCATCGCGATTTTTGATATCGACCACTTCAAGAATATCAATGACACCTACGGCCACCAGGCGGGCGACAGGGTGATAAAAGTGATTGGCCGCTCGATCGCCAAGCGTTTGCGCGAAGTGGATTTTTTTTGTCGCTACGGCGGCGAAGAATTTGTTGCGCTTATGCCAGAAACTGACAGCCAAACTGCGCTGGCCGTATTGGAAAAAGTGCGCGATGCCATTGCGAATGCGGCGTTTAATTACAAGGACCAGCCTATGGCGATTACCTTGTCGGCAGGCCTGACCGAATTTAAAGCAAACGATAATCTGGAAACTGCATTTGAGCGCGCCGACCAGGCGTTATACGCAGCGAAATCCACGGGGCGCAATCGCTGCCATTTGGGCTGAATGGCATAACAAAACGCAGCGGCGAATTAACATTATTTAACCTATTCCGACAAATTTATCATCCCTCTCCCGCACGCATGGGGCTATGCTTTTGTGCCAAGTGACTATAAGTGTTTAACTGACGTCAGGCATCAATAACAATTGGCACTCCCTATGAAAAGTCTTATAAAAAAACCTATGCAAAGTCCTATCAAAAGACCTGCGAAAAAAGCTGTTTTTGCAGCGAGTTTGCTCGCTGCCGCTATCGCACTTGCCCCCTTGGGTTTTGCTGACGAGCTGCAACTTAACGAACAAAACTATTTTGAAATGCAGGGGCTGAATGTCACTGTATTTAGCGATATTTATCCCGATGGCCACCAGACCGGTGTCACGGTGATCCAGCACGGCAGCCGCGTGGCTGCCAATGGCGATTTGCGTTTGGAAATTTCACCGGGGCAGTGGTCACCCGTGCCGGTGGGCGGCAAACAAACGGTGGATAAAAAAACACAAACCATCACCCAATCGCTTTCCTATCCCGACCCGAGCAAAGATCGCAAGGGTTTTAACCCGATTATCTATCCCGATTTAAAATTTACCTACGAGGTGAAAGTCACCGCGCTGGATAACAACCAGTTCAAGATCAGTGTGGATCTGGAAAAACCCTTGCCTAAAGCATGGGTGGGGAAAATCGGTTTTAATTTTGAAATTTTTCCCGGCGAATTTTTTGACAAATCCTGGTTGCTCGACGGGCAGGCAGGTATTTTTCCGCAGCAGCCCAATGGCCCCTTGGTTAATCCGCACGGCGAATTTTTAACGGCGCCACTGGCGAGTGGCAAAAAATTAATTATCGCCCCGGATGCAGATAAACAGCGTATGAGCATCGAGAGTAAAACCGGTGTGCTCGAATTGTGGGATGGCCGCGCCAACCACAACAATGGCTGGTACATAGTGCGCGGTGTTATTCCCGCCGATAAAACCACTGCTGCGCTGGAGTGGGTAGTTGCGCCCAATGTGATTAAGAACTGGATGTATGAGCCGGTGATCCAGGTATCGCAACTGGGTTATGGATCGCAGCAGGCGAAAAAAGTGGTGATCGAACAGGACAAGCGCGATACCAAAGCTTCCGAGATCAGCCTCTTTAAATTAAGTGAAAAGGGAAAAACGTTAGTTAAAAAAGTCAAGGTTGAACCCTGGGGGAATTTCCTGCGTTACCAATACATGACCTACGATTTTTCTGATGTGAAAGAACCGGGCATGTATCAAATCAGCTACCGCGATAAAACCTCGCACGCGTTCAAGATTGGCGACGATGTGTTGTCCCGCCACGCCTGGCAGCCGACGCTCGAATATTTTTTACCGGTGCAGATGTGCCACATGCGCGTGAATGAAAAATACCGTGTGTGGCACGGGCTGGATCACCAGGATGATGCGCGGATGATGCCGCTCAATTTTAACCATATCGATGGCTATATTTCTGACGATACCACGCGCACCACCTTCAAACCGGGCGAGCGGGTGCCGGGGTTAAATGCCGGTGGTTGGCACGATGCGGGCGATTACGACCTGCGGGTTGAATCGCAAATGGGTACAGTCTGGTTACTTGCCAGCATGATTGAAGAGTTCGGTTTAAACCACGATGCGACTCTTATCGACCAGCATAAAAAATTGGTGGAGATCCATGTCGCCGATGGCAAAAACGATGCACTGCAACAAATTGAACATGGCTTGTTGAGCGTGCTGGGCGGATACAAATCCATGGGGCGCTTGTATCGCGGCATTATCGAACCGACCATCCGCCAGTACGTGTTGCTGGGCGATGCCATGGTGCAAACCGATAACCTGCCCTATGACGCCTCCCTCAAGGAAGATGAAGTCAAAAATGGCAAATCCGGGTTGGCGGATGACCGCTGGGTGTTTACCGAAAACAATCCCGAGCGTGAGTTGTATGTCGCGGGCGGTTTGGCTGCTGCCGCGCGGGTGTTGACTACCTACAATCCCGCCATGGCCAAAGAGGCATTGGCGGCGGCAAAAAACCTGTATCGCATCGCCGCACCCGCGACCCAAAAGCAGGATGTGCGCATCTATGCCCTTGCTGAATTGATCCTTGCCACGAATGACGATGGCTATCGCAAGGAGTTGGTGAGCCTGCAGGCGGAAGTGGTCAAGGATATCGCCGAAACCGGCTGGGCGATTGGCCGGGTAATGCCCGGTATTAAAGATGCGCAATTTGCCGACGCGATTAATAAAGCGGTAGAAACTTATCAAGCTGAAGTGCGTGAGCGCGCCAAAACCGAATCGCCCTATGGCGTTCCCTACAAGCCCAATATCTGGGGAGCGGGATGGACCATTCAGGAGTTTGGCGTTAAACAATATTTCTTCCATAAGTCCTGGCCACAATTTGCGGGTACTGATTCCTACGTGAATGCGCTCAATTTTGTGCTGGGTGTCCACCCGGGTGATAACACCCAAAGTTTTGCTTCGGGGGTGGGAGCCAATTCGGCAACGGTAGCTTATGGTGTCAACCGTGCGGACTGGTCTTATATCCCAGGTGGGGTGATCTCTGGCACTGCGTTGATCCGTCCGGATCTGCCGGAGTTAAAGATCTGGCCATTTTTCTGGCAGCAAACGGAATATGTGTTGGGTGGCGGCGAGGCCAACTACATGTTCCTGGCGCTGGCCGTGGACAAGTTGAATCATCGTAAATAACACTAAGTCTGTGTTTATTCCGGTGCCAAAAAGCGTGTATAGACGGTTTTTGGCACCGAATCATATATTCCTTATTTGCGCTTTGCATTTCATCAGCCATATTTATTCCCGAGTCTTAGCTGACAACTGTTTTTTTTTGTAAATCACACCACTGCATTTTTCAACTCAATTTATATCTTTTTGAAAAGTAAGGATATTTTGATTTTCTTTTAAATCCCAACAAGTTGACAACGTTGTCCATTTGGTTTTATGTTGCTAGGCGACAACGTTGTCGATTTTTGGTTCCGCGATGTTGTTAGGGGCTCGTGAACATTAAAAATAGCTAGAGGGATAGTCATGACAAATACACTAAGAGATGCAATCCGCATGGTGAACCGCAAGGTAGTTCTGTGCGGTTCAGCTGCAACCCTGGCGATGCTCGCTTCCGGCGTGCAGGCGCAAGACGATATTGAAGAGGTGCTCGTGCAAGGTGTTCGCGCCGCGCAAGAGAGTGCCATTAACACCAAACGTAACGCTGCTTCCGTTGTTGACGGTATCTCTGCAGAAGACATCGGCAAGCTGCCAGACGTTACCGTTTCTGACTCCTTGCAACGTATTCCCGGTATCCAGGTGGAGCGTACCGCCGGTGAAGGCGGCCCGGTGCAAATCCGGGGTTTGAGCAACGTGGCAACCATGTTGAACGGCGAAAGCTTCCTGAGCGCGACCACTATCGATACCGCTGGCGCTGACTTCGGCGATTTGCCATCGCAGCTGATGTCGGGTGCCGATGTATACAAATCTGCCCGTGCAGATCTCTCCTCGCTGGCTATCGCCGGTACTATCGATTTGAAAACCCGCCGTCCGTTTGAGCTGGATGAGGGCTGGACCTTTGCCGGTACCGCTGAAGTTGACCAGGGCTCTATTAGCAAAGAAGCTGACCCGACAATCAGTGGCTTGGTTGGCTGGCACAGTGAAGACATCGGCTTCTTGCTGAGTGCGGTTACTACCGAGAAAAACCTGGCGACTGACTACAACGGCTATTTTGATACCTCTGAAAACGGTGGTATTGGTGCGACCAACAGCAACCATTCCTGGAGCACTCCAGCGAAAGACGCCGACGTGTACCACGTAATACCCCAAGGGTTTGCTGCCTTCCATAAAGAGGAAGAGCGCAACCGCGATGGTATCAACGCCTCTTTCCAGGCACAGTTGACGGACGGATTGGAGCTGGTTGCAGATTATTTCTACAGCAAACAAGACCGTTTCAATCGCCGTATGGGTTTCTCCCATAACAACCGCTGGCAGACCTTTACCGATTACGCCTATGCCAATGGCTTTGGTAGTAACAGTTTTATCGATGACAACAATGTCGATGAAGATGGCAATGTAATTTTGCAGGACTGGAGAACCGTTAATAACTTTAGCGCGCGTCCCTATCGTGTGCAGTCGTTCACCCAGGTTAACCGCAACACCGAAGAATCACAGAATGCGAACCTCGAACTTAACTTCGATAACGGTGGCCCGGCAACCGGCCAGGTGCGTATAACCCGCGCTGACGCCACAGCCAGCATGCGCCATGGTTATATTGAAGGCGATATGATGAGCATCGACAGCGGTACCCTGGTGACAGGTCCCGGTGGGTTGATGGCTGCCGATTCCGGCTATTGCGATAACGGCGAAACCGTTATTGGTGAGTTGGGCGGTTGTGCCGCACAGTTTGCTCCCGGCGGTATGACCGGCACAGAATGGTTCATTAACTATGATGCATCAGGCGAGCACCCTGTATTCAGTGGCTTTGACCAGATCGTCAACGGTGGCCAGGGTGCGATGAGTGTTGCCGACTACATGAAGAGCATCGACTCCTACCACGTAGGTGCTATTTCATCGGAAAACAATACCGATGATGATGGTGTATTGAATACCTACAGCACCAAGTGGAATTACGCCTTTGAGGATAAGCCTTTCTTCAAGAGTGTTGATCTGGGTATTCGCGCTAGCGAGCGTGAAGTTGACCACGAGGCCTTCTCCTATTTTGCTAACTTCCCTGATACTGGCTGTTCGGCGCAATGGAAAGCCGTTGACCAATTTGCCGGTACGGCCGAGTGCGACCCCAACCTGGTACAGGGTGAATACGAAGTGGACGCCAACGGTGATCGCGTTAAATATGACGTGAAAGATAAAGATGGCAATGTGATTGGCCAGCGCGATAATTTCCTGGGTTACACACTGCTGCCACCAACACGCCTTGACCAACACAACAAGGTTATCTTTATGGATGACTTTGGTCCGGTGAAAGGCATTCCAGGTGTGTGGGTTGCTGACCCAAAAGCCTTTGACGACACCCTGGCTTATCAGGAAAAAGTGTTTGGCAAGCAAACCAAATTCAACCAGCCCGGCCAAAGTTATGCGGTTAATCTGGACGAAACTAGCTACTTCCTCCAAACCGATTTCGAAACTGGCGCCTTCAAAGGTAACCTGGGTGTGAAAGTGGTAGAGACCGAGTTGACGGTCCACCAGAACATTACCGGTGATGCCGTACCTCACTCGGGTGTGAACTACGACACTGGCGATATAAACACCAAGCGTAGATACACCGATGTGTTGCCAGCCTTGAACCTGTCTTACGATTTCACCGAAGAATGGAAAATGCGTTTTGGCTACGGTGAAACCATGCAACCACTCGATTTGCTGCAATGGGGCGGTGCTAAATCTGTTGCACGTGTGTTTAACGAAGATTGCAATTGTATGCGCGTAACAGACGGTGGTTCTTTCTCAGGTGACCCTGAATTGGATCCGACCCGCGCAGAAAACCTGGACTTGGCGTTGGAATGGTATTTCGGTGGTGCGTCTGCGGTAACGGCAACCTTGTTCGACATTTCTATCGACAGCTTTATCCAAACCGGTGCCGTGTATATCAAAGAGCCTGATACTGATGGTCTTTATCATGGAACACGTCCCGAGGGCTGGCGTTTTAGCACACCTGTGCAAGGTAAGGGTGGCAAGGTGCAAGGACTTGAATTGGCGACCCGCGTGGCATTTGCCGATTTCACCGAAGGTTTTATTTCCAACTTTGGTATGGACGTAAACTACACCTACTCTGATAGTTCCCAGGAGACTAAGGGTGTGAACGATAAAGAGTTGCCATTTGTTAACAACTCCGAAGACACCTACAACCTGGTTGGTTGGTTCGAAAATGAAAGCTGGTCAGCGCGTTTGGCTTACAACTTCCGCTCCGAGCGTCTGGTTGCACAAGGCAACTCGGCTATTGGTCAGCAGGCGTTGTATCAAGATGACTACGGTCAACTTGACCTGAACGTGACCTGGGATGTAACTGAAAATGTTGCGGTCTATGTGAACGGTTCCAACATCCTTGAAGAGTACCAACAAACCTATTTGGAATACAAAGAGCAAAAAGCTTTCCAAAATATTTACGAGGCGCGTTGGGCCTTGGGTACCCGTGTAAACTTCTAATCGTTTGAAGTTAAACGATTGGATGTGAGATAAAGCCACGGTAAGCAATTACCGTGGCTTTATTGTTTTAGTATCAAGCGATACTGTTTGCTCTACATTGTTAGTCAACAAACTCTGTTGTTCCTCAATCGCAAAATGCACAGCAAAAAAATAAATCTATGGAGTTCCCGTGACTGAAAACCATCAAGTCAAATCCATTGTGATTGCCGGTGGCGGCACAGCCGGATGGATGGCAGCGGCAAAACTGAGTCGGCATTTTGCCAAAACCGATATAAAAATTACGGTAGTGGAGTCCACCGCGATTGGTACTGTGGGGGTGGGGGAAGCAACTATTCCAACCCTGCGGCGGTTTTATCAATCGCTTGGCATGAATGACTTGGATGTAATGCGCAAAACCCGTGCAACAGTAAAACTTGGTATCGAATTTAAAGATTGGCACCAGCCCAATACCTCCTTTATTCATCCCTTCGGATTATTTGGCCACGAGGCCAACGGCATTCGCTTTCATCATTACTGGTTGAAGTTGCAACAGCAGGGCGAGCAGAGCAAGTTGGAAGAATATTCACTGGGCATCGCCCTGGCGCGCGCGAATAAATTTACTTTTCCTTCCGAAAAACCATCGTCACCCCTTTCGGTATTTGATTGGGCGTTGCATTTTGATGCGAGTTTGTTTGGCAAGCTGATGCGCGATTACGCGCTCGAACAAGGTGTGGTTCATATAGATGCAAAAATAGAATCCATTAACTTAAATCCCGATAACGGTTTTATCCAATCGCTGGCACTCGATAACCAGCAGGAAATAAAAGGTGATTTATTTATCGATTGCACAGGTTTTAATGGATTATTAATTTCCGGCGCATTAAAAACCGGCTATGTCGATTGGAGCCAATGGCTATTGTGCGACCGGGCGCTAGCGGTGCAATCAGAATTAGTAGACGAACCCGCTGTGCGCACAGTGTCGCTCGCACACAAGGCTGGTTGGCAATGGAAAATTCCGCTGCAACATCGGCAGGGCAATGGCTATGTGTATTCCAGCCAACAAATTAGCGATGAACAAGCAGAAGAAACTTTACTGCAACATATCGATGGAAAAGTCTTGCATCAGCCGCGTAAGTTTTCGTTTACCCCCGGTCGCCGTGCACAAGCCTGGAATAAAAACTGTATCGCAATTGGTTTGGCCGCTGGATTTCTGGAGCCATTGGAAAGTACCAGTATTGCGTTAATTGAAACCGGTATAGAAAAAATTTGCGGCTCGTTTCCCAATCCCTATTTCAATCAGGAAAAGGCGGATTATTTTAACCAGGTGACCGCGACCGAATGGGAGCGCATCCGCGATTTTATTATCCTGCATTACAAAGCCAACCAGCGTACCGACAGCGATTTTTGGCAACACTGCCGCGCTATGCAAGTGCCTGAGCCGCTACAACAAAAAATAACTGCCTATCAAGAACGCGGTGATTTATTGCATTACCCCTGGGAAATTTTTCATCCGGACTCCTGGTTAGCGATATACAGCGGTTTTGGTATTTATCCCAAAGTGTACAACCAGAATGTGGATCGATTGAATCCCGACTATTTGCGTGAAAGTTTGGCGGCTATGCGCAAATCCATTGCCGATGCCATCACTGGTTTACCGACGCATCAGGAATTTATTAATGAGCACTGCAAAGTGCAAATGGCTTAAGGTGGTTAGTTTAAGGTGAATAATTTATGCAATTGACTGCAAACCCGATCCAATCGTTGTGCATTGTTGGCGGTGGCACTGCCGGTTGGATGGCTGCTGCGCTCTTATCGAATATTTTCCAGGGCACTACTATCAAAATCACTTTGGTGGAATCAGCGGATATTGCCACCATAGGTGTTGGTGAAGCGACTGTTCCCTCGTTTATGGCGTTTCTTGCCAGTGCCAAAATTAATACCAAAGAATTTATGCAAGCAACGGCGGGCACTATCAAGCTGGGCATCCGGTTTGATAATTGGTATGAACAGGCGCACCAATTTTTGCATCCGTTTGGAAAAATTGGCCGCAGTATTGATGGCCACGATTTTTACCAAATCTGGTTAAAAACCCTGGCTGATGGCAATGCCACTCGCTGGATGGATCATTCACCCTCTGCAATTATGGCGGAGCAGCAGCGCTTTATGACCGAGGCGCAATTGCAAAATACGCCGCTGGCAGCATACGGTTATGCATTGCATCTGGATGCGGCCCATGCGGCGCGCTACCTGCGCGAAGTTACCACTGGTCGTGGCGTTGAGCGAATCGAAGGCACAGTGGCCAATGTGCAAATGGATGAGCGGCAATTTATCCAGTCGATCCAGTTAACCGATGGCCAAACTATAACAAGCGATTTTTTTATCGACTGTACCGGCTTCAAAGGACTGTTAATTTCTGAAACATTAAAAGTCGGCTACGAAAATTGGTCGCACTATTTACCCTGTAATCGCGCAGTTGCGGCGCAAACTGAAAATGCTGGTGATCCATTGCCCTATACCCTGGCCACCGCCCGCGCTGCCGGTTGGACCTGGAAAATTCCGCTGCAACATCGCACCGGTAATGGTTATGTATTTGCCAGCGATTATTGTTCAGATGATGAAGCAATTCATACGCTAATGAATTCGGTTGAAGGGAAATTCATTAATGAACCGCGCATTATTCCGTTTGTGAGCGGCATGCGCAAAAAAATCTGGCATAACAACTGCTTGGCATTAGGCTTGGCGTCAGGTTTTATTGAGCCCTTGGAATCCACTGCAATCCATTTGGTGTATCGCACCCTGGTGCATTTTATTCGCAATTTTCCTGATCGGGATTTTGATTCGTCGTTAGAGCAAGAATGTAATGCGCAAATTATCCGGGATTATGAAGAGATCCGCGATTTTATTGTTTTGCATTATTGCACTACCCAACGCGATGATACTGAATTCTGGCGTTGGTGCAAAACCATGGAGATTCCTGAATCCCTGCGCGAAAAAATTACGCAATTCCGTTTGCGCGGGAAGTTGCATTATCATCCGGAAAATTTGTTTGCGGCCGACAGTTGGCTGTCAATTCTGGAGGGAATGAATATTCGTCCGGCGAAATATCATCCGCTGGTGGATGCATTGGATAGTCAAAAATTGGCGCAATCGTTAACTCAAGGTGCAAAAGCGATTCGTGAAACAGTGATGAGTTTGCCAACGCACGGTGACTTTATCAAACAACACTTCATTAAATAACATTGTCCGGCAAAATAATGTGTGGCAATTTCGTCATACCCGCGAACGCGGGTATCCAAAAATTTAATGAGTAATTCGGCCTTACTGTTAATTATTCAAAATCCGGCGCAACACAATGCCGGCGAATAAATTCACCGTGGCTAATCGCATTCTTACCGGCTTGATCCAAAGTTTGTTTGATTTTCGCTAACTGGTTGGCGATGTCCGCATCTTTAAAGTGATCGATGCGGTTATCGGTGCGCTGCGGAATAATCCCGAAACCATTATAAATACTCAGCCAACTGGATTTTTCAAACGCTTCAGGTTCGTGTTGCAACAAATAGCCACTACTTTTAAATAATTCGATTTTGTGTGCAAGGCTGTCAGGAATTTCCATCGCCTGGCAATAGCGCCAGAATTCGGTGTCGGTGCGTTGCGTGAGTTTGTAATGCAGCACAATAAAATCGCGGATGCGTTCCATCTCGTGTTGGTGGCGACGGTTCACTTCGTTGATCATCGCCTGGTCAAACGACATATCCGGAAAGAATGTCAGCAAATGGGTAATACCAGTTTGGATCAATGAAATACTGGTACTTTCCAGTGGCTCGATAAAACCTGAGGCCAGCCCGAGTGCATAACAGTTTTTATTCCAGACTTGTTTGCGGCGCCCGGCTTTGAATGCAAAGGGTTTTGGCGTAGTGATGGTGTCGCCATTAATACGCTGTAATAAGGTTTCTTCCGCTTTGGCTTTATCTAAAAAGCGGCTGCAAAAAACATAGCCATTGCCCGTGCGATGTTGCAGGGGAATTTGCCACATCCAACCAGCATCCAGAGCAGTCACGCGCGTATAGGGTGTCGGTTCGCCGGTATTTAAGGATTGCACGGCAACAGCGGAATCGCACAGCAACCATTGCTGCCAGTCTTCATAACCTGTGTGCAGGCTCTCTTCAATTAATAAACCTTTAAATCCGGTGCAGTCGATAAATAAATCACCATCAATCACTTCACCGTTGTCCAGCAACAGGGATTCGATAAAACCATCGCCTTCGCGCAGGTTTACTGTTTCGATTTTCTGGTCGATGTGGGCAACGCCGCGTGAAAGCGAAAGTTCGCGCAATACTTTGGCGTAGAGCGATGCATCAAAGTGATAGGCGTAGGAATAATCGGCTAATGGATTGTTGGGGTTTTCGTTCGGTTGGGCAAAATTGTTATGTTTGGCCAATTGGGTGCCGATGGAGTAATCCTGCAAATCCGCTTCGGGATTATTTTTTTTCAGGCGATAGAAAAAATGCTGGAATTCAACACCGCTAAAATTAATCCCGTAATCGGCAAAGGGATGGAAAAATCGGTCGCTGGTGGTGCGCCAATTTTCAAACTGGATGCCGAGTTTAAAACTGGCGCGTGTTGCGCGGATAAAATCCAGCTCATCCAAACCGATGGAATTGTTGAATTGCACAATGCTGGGAATAGTCGCTTCGCCCACACCCACAGTACCGATGGTGGTGGATTCAATCAGCGTAATCTCCAGGGGTTTGCCGATAGCAAAACGCGAGAGACTGGCTGCGGCCATCCAGCCAGCGGTACCGCCGCCGACAATAACAATTCTTTTAATGGGTTGGTGCGACATTAGTGAAGTTACCTGCTGTGTATTTTGTATTTGTTGCTTCTATTTTGCAGCGCAAATAATACGGTTATGCGAGCGAAAATTATCTTGGGTTTATACGGGGTTATATGAGCCTGGTCAATAATCGGGGCAGGGAATTTAAGCCGGTATGGATTGTTGCCAGATGACCTGGTGTGTGACAATGAGCTAAATATTTTTATAAAAAACAGCGGGCATTTCCTGAACCGTTTGATACTAATCAAACACAAGATGCCAAGAGTACTTATGAAAAGAATAGTAATTGTGGGTGGCGGTACTGCCGGTTGGATGAGCGCGTTGGTGATGGCGCGCGAATGGATCAAAAAAGGTTTTAGTATCAGCCTGCTGGAATCGCCCGAGGTGGGAATTATTGGTGTGGGCGAAGGTTCAACACCGTCGCTGAAACTGTTTTTTGATGCGTTGGAAATCAAGGAAGAGGAGTGGATGCCAGAATGTAATGCCACTTACAAGTGCGGTATTACCTTTGAGGGTTGGACTGCCCGGCCGGGTTACGATAGTTATTTCCATCCTTTTTCCGCCGCGCTGGATCGCCAGAGCTTGCCGATTTTTATGCACAACGTTCAGGCCCGTTTGCGCGGCGCTGACCTCTATACGCATCCCGACCGGTTTTTTATTTCGTCGCGCATTGCCAAACAATGCCTTGCTCCGCTAGCCCCGGAAAATTTTCCCTTTGATGTGCATTATGGATATCACTTTGATGCGGTATTGCTGGGGCAATTCTTGCGCAAAAAAGCAATTGAGCGAGGTGTACAGCATCACTATGGCCATGTTGCGGATGTGCAGCAGCATGAGTCGGGTGATATAGCGGCGTTGGTGACTGATAAAGGTGACGTATTTGATGCGAATTTTTTTGTCGATTGCACCGGTTTTGCCAGCCTGTTACTGCAAAAAACATTGCGGGTTCCGTTTGTCAGTTACAGCAATAATTTATTCAATGATGCGGCAGTTGCCCTGCCTACCGACATAGGCGAAAAAATTCCATCCGAGACTGTCTCCACCGCGCTGAAACATGGTTGGGCGTGGAAAATCCCGCTCACCAATCGCTATGGCAACGGTTATGTGTACAGCAGTGCATTTTGCAATGCCGATCAAGCCGAGCATGAATTGCGTGAACGCCTGGGTGTGTTGGATGCGGATATCCCGGTGCGGCATTTGAAAATGAAAATTGGCCGGGCGCAGGAGCACTGGGTTAATAATTGCCTGGCGGTGGGGTTGTCGCAGGGTTTTATTGAGCCACTGGAAGCAACGGCGCTTTTTCTAGTGCAACAGACAGTGGCGATCTTTGCAGAATATTTTTCTAAAGGAGAATTTACCGATCGCCATCGCGCTGATTTTAACCAGCGTATCAACGGGCATTTTGATGGTGTGCGTGATTATATTGTCACCCACTATAAAACCAGTTCGCGCACCGATACAGAATACTGGCGGGCGAACACGGCCGATCAGCAGGATATTTCGCCGGTGATGCAGGAATTGTATAGCGCCTGGTTTGCAGGAAAAGATCTGGCGCAGGAGGTGAAGCGTTTGCAAATCGAGCATTATTATCCGGCGCCCTCCTGGTATTGCATATTGAGTGGCATGGGGATTTTGCCCAATGCGCAACAAGTGCGAAAACCAACCACAGCGGAAGCCTGTTTTGATATGGCTGCACTGGATGAATTTTTGCGCCGCTGCACACTGAATTTTTCCGATCACCGGCAGGTGTTGGAAATGCAACGCGGGGCAATTGGAAAATAAAAAGCGCGGCAGTTGAAAAATAAATAACTGGCAGTAGAAGTAAAAAATACCCCCGCCGAAGCGCAATGCTTGTTCACTTAAGGTTATTTCAACCTTGTTAGTCGTCATCCTCGCGAAAGCGGAGATCCATAAACTGTGAGTTTTGCCACGAAAACTGGACTCCCGCTTTCGCGGGAGTGACGACAAATCCTTAAGTGAACAGCATTGCGCCGAAGCGGGGTATTTTTTGTATCAATTACATAGGAATAATTCAGGGATGTTTTGAATTAATCGTCATTCCCGCACAGGCAGGAGCCGTAGACCAGCGCAGCTAATCCAAGTTGTTGCATTTTATGGATACCCGCATTCGCGGGTATGACGAAATACGTATTTTTCAGAGCTTCCTTAGGTCCTGGATTAAAACTTGGCGCGCACACCGAGGGTATAGCGAGCTTCATACACGTTCTGGTTGACGGTAACATCAGACCATTGCATGTAAGTTTCCTCGAACTCTTCGGTAATGTTGGTGCCTTGCAGATACACCGTCAGGTTATCGTTAACGTCATAACTGACTGATGCATCGACATACGCAGTTGGCGCTTGCCACCAGGCGGCCGGGCTGCCGTCGTTCCAAGCGCGACCGATGAAGCGCTCGCTGCGGTAGTTGTAGGCAATACGTGCCTGCCATTGGTTGTACTCATACCACAACACGGCGTTGACCTGGTCTTCCGAGTTATCCGCCATCGGCATGGTGGTGCCGTAGAAGTCTTTCTCGCCGCCATGGCCATCGGTGTAGGTGTAGTTCACTGTTGTACCCAAACCACTCCATGCGCCTGGCAGGAAGTCGAAGGCCTGTTGGTAACCCAGCTCCAGACCTTTCACCACACCACCTTCGGTATTGTCGCGGGTGGTCAGGTCGATGGTTTCGCCCGGTCTGCGGTTTACACCGTCTGAATCAGGTACGGTCGGGATTTGCACCGTCGTAGTGGCGATGGAGGTCTCAACATCAACCCGGAACAGGCCCAGGCTGAGGATGCCGCTCTCGGTGAAGTACCACTCGTAGCTCACATCCAGGTTATCGGCGCGCCATGGCTCCATGTAGGGATTGCCGTTTTGGGACGCACTTACCACCTGGAATACTCCCAGGTCGGGGTTGTTATTGGTGGTATAGGTCAGGCCCAGGCCGACATCATTGGCATCCAGTTGGGTCATGGTTTTGGTGTAGGCAAAACGCAGCTTGGTGTCATCGGTGGTATCGAAGGCGATATTGAAGCGCGGCAAGAAGTCATTGAAGTTACGCTCAACCACATTGACGCTTTCGATCTCGGGAGCAACACCGTTCAGCGCCGGGTATTCAACGCCATCGACAGTCACTTTGGTCGCATCAACGGCCGGGATGAACTGGGTGATATCCAGGCTGGTTTCAACATACTGCATACCGAAATTTGCCTGGTAGGGCAGCCCGGCCTCGCCTTCAAACGAGCCTTGCAGATAGAAGGTTTGGGTCTGGTCGCCTACCACATAACTCTGGGAGCCATCTTTGTGCTCTACATTGCCCGGGTAGAGTGCCTCGTGGAACGCTGCGGCATTTTTCATCGCCTTAGGGTCGATGAAGTAGTAGCTATTGCCATCGCTCGCGGGGCCAAAATCGCTCACCTGGTGGATGTAGCCCATGTCCTGGAGTTCAGTAAATTTGAACGTTTTGGCAATGGTATCGCCACCGGCAACGCCCGGAATCCCCGAGTCTTTCCACTTGGAATAGACGGTTACATCATTGCCATCGGCATCTTTGACGGTGAAGGGTGCGATCAGGTCATATTGGTCGCGCTCGATTTCGCGGTCAGCAAAACGGTAACCAAAATCAACGTTGACGCCATCCTGGAAATCATAGGTGCCATCGAGGCGGAAGACATCAAGGGTGGATTCTTCATTGCGGTTCTGATGGGAGAAGGCAGATACCAAGCCGTAGCTATCGATGTCCTGGCCAAACCCGTCCGGGTACTGGATGCGGGGGTGAGTGCCGGAAAAGTCGGCGATAACCGGTACCCGCTCAGGACCATAACCGCCCGGGTTAGCTGGCGCCTGGACACCGCCGTAACTGGTTTGCAGGCCGGATTGCATACCGCTGGTCAGGAGCGCATCGGCAAAACTGCCGGTGTGATCGTTGGTGGCGTTGCCGTGGGCATAGCGCACCGAGCCGCTCAGTTTATCGCTCAGTTCCACATTGGCTTGCAGGTTAAAGTTGAGCGATTCACGCTCATCAACCTGGGTTTCACCCTTGGCAATAATACGCAGGGCGTCCAGATGGGTGATGGAGGAGGTGTAGAAATCCTTGCCTGAACCACCTGCGGCCGGGCCGCGGTTAACCATGGTATCGGGGTCGGGAGTGATCCAGTCGTACTGGGCCCAGGAGTTGTCCGCAATCAGGCCATTGACGTAATCGCCCTGGTCCATCTTGGTGTAAAACACATCGGCCAACAATTCTACCTGGTCATTCAATTGGAACTGGGCGGTACCGGAAATACCGGTGCGCTCGCGCTCGGTAGTGCGGTTGGTCACGCCATAGTCGATGGTGCCAAACACCTGGTCATTGGTATCGCCATCGCCGGTCAGGTCAGTTGGGGTACCTTGTCCTGGCCAGTCGCCATTCTCGTTGTAGCCGCGGAACCACCAGTCGCTGTACATGCCGTAGCGATAGTTGGCCAGGGTTGCCTTGGAGTTGGATAGGCTGAGCAGTGCGCCGAAATTGTCGCCATTGTTGAAACCGGCAAAACCGGAAAGCTTGTGGCCGATGTCATCGTCGGTGTATTGGCCCTGTGAACCTTCGGCCGCGCCGACAAAAGTCCAGCCGGAATCCAGGTCAAAGGGACGGCGGGTTTGCAAATCGATAGTACCGGCAACACCGGCAGCCAGGGTGGAAGCTTGCGCCGATTTGATCACGTCTACGCGCGACAATAACTCAGCGGGGATATCGGTAAAGTCCGGCTGGGCAGTGGTGATGGAGCCTGCACTCAGGAATTGCTCACCATTTAACAGGGTGCTGACTTGTGGCATACCGCGCACGTTCACCGTAGAACCTTCACCCGCTGTACGGCGGATTTGCACACCGGCAACCCGCTGCAATGAGTCGGCGATAGTGATATCCGGTAGTTTGCCGATATCTTCTGCGCTAATGGCATCAACTACTGACGGAGAGGCGCGTTTTACATTGACCGAATTGGTCAATGAACCCTTGATCCCGGTGATCACAACTTCCTCAACGGCACCATCCTGCGCATAAGCGCCGGAGGCAATGCAGGTTGCGATCAGTGTCGATAGCAACCGCTTATTAAAACTTGCAGAACTGTGCATGTGTGCGTCCTCTAGTTTTGACTTTTTATGTAGGCTTACTTTGAGTGGTGTTGGCCCTGCATTTTTTGTGGTTGGCAGGTTCCCGGTCAGGACAGCGGCGCGTGGTTGATTGTGCATCGCCATCCTGCGAGATGGCGGAATCCTATTTGTAATCGTTTACATTTTCAAACAATTTGTGTCACCCAAAAAAGGTTTTAAATACTTTCATCCATCAAAATAAGATTATTTTGGCGACAATCAAGCAGTGATGATTTTGAAGTAATTTTTACATCTATATGATTCTTATATTATTTTTAAATGCTACAACGCGGGGGTTGATCTTTTTATAGGCAATCACACTTTATTCGTTAGCTTTTGTTTAGCCGGTAAAAAAATTGTAAACGGTTACAAAATGTTACCTAAGGTGACATGAATAATGGCGTATAAAATCCGTATTGGGCAGGGAAAGGGAGATATTAGACGGATTTTGGTGGACGTCGTGGTGGTTGCCAGGCAGGCTAGATCCAAGAAACAACGGCAGGTTTTTACCTGCCGCCAATAGCGGGAACCTGGTTGAATGTTAGCGGCACAGGGCGATTGCCTGCTTCGCCTGGGTTGACAGCTGCGCTTGTAAACCTGGCTCCAGGCGCAATTGGTTGGCGAGTTCTTGCAAGTAGGCGCGCTCCATAAAATTTTCTTCATCGACTGCCAACATACTGGCTAAATACATTTCGGCGGCCATTTCCGGAGTGGTGGCAACTTTGGCAATTGCACTGGGGTCGAGTGGTTTCTGCAGCTCAAGTTCCACCCAACTGGCCAGGTCGTGGTCCTGGGTCAACTTGCCGATTTCACCATCGATTAACCGGCGCTCGCGTTCATCGACATGGCCGTCCGCTTTGGCGGCGGCAATCAGGGCAATCAGGATCGCGCGGCTGTGTTGTTCGGCTTGGGTGATGGGCACACGGTCAATCGTCTGTGGGCCAGCAGTCGTGGCGGCATCGTTTTGTGCCTGCCAATCACCGTAGGCTTTATAGGCCATGGCACCCAGTGCAGCGAGGCCGCCATAGGTCAATACGGTGCCGCCCAACTTGCGCCCCTCTTTGCTGCCGAGCAATAAACCCAGCGCTCCACCGGCGATGGCGGCGCCGCTCTTACCGGATAGGAGTTCGGCCAAGCCTCCCAGCGGAGAGTTACTGGCCGTTTTTTGCGTATTGGGCGATTGTTGCCAGCTGCCGGATGGGTTTATCCCGCCTTTGTTTTGCAGCAAATCTGTGCCTGCTTTCAATAATTGGTTGAGCAAATTCGTGGTGTTCATTCCTGTGTCCTCGGTGATTTTTATTCGTTGTGCGCGTTTCGCATTAATTCATGGGGCTGGGAGCGATTAAAAACAAGCCACTGATTTGTTAAGTAGTGTGGGCAGGATAATTCATTCCAGTGGTGCGCCCGCTACCGGTGGCGGGTGTGTAGAATGCAGCCACTAACTTTTCCATATTGGTTTCATTACCTGGTGCAAGGCCCCGTTTGATATGAATCCCCCCGGCAATAGTGCGGCCGCAGCAGACCTGTCGGCACCCGAGAAAAAATCTATCCCCACCAATATCATCACCGGCTTTTTAGGGGTGGGGAAAACCACGGCGATTACCCATCTGCTCAGTAGCAAACCGGCGCATGAAGTCTGGTCGGTGCTGGTCAATGAATTTGGCGAGATTGGCATCGATGGTGCCCTATTAAAAGATACCAACGCCCATGTGCGCGAAGTGCCCGGTGGTTGCATTTGTTGTGTGGCGGGGCTGCCGATGAAGATCGCCCTGAATATGCTGATCGCTAAAACCAAACCCGACCGCATTCTTATCGAGCCGACCGGCCTCGGCCATCCGGAAGAGATTATCAATACCCTCACCGGCGAGTATTACGACACAGTATTGGACCTGCGCGCGACGCTTACATTGGTCGATCCACGCAAACTGGCGGATAGCCGCTACGCCGACAACGCCAATTTCAAAGACCAGATTGCTGTGGCCGATGTGTTGGTCGCCAATAAAACCGACCTGTGCTCGGCGGCTGACCTCGCCCAATTTGATGGGCTGGTGGCCGGTTTCCATCTTCCCAAACAGGCGACTTTTGCAGTGGCGCAGGGGCAACTTGAATTGGACTGGCTGGATTATCCGCGCAGGGCCCGCCAACTTGAGCATCCGCAACACCATGCTGCGCAGCGCAACCGGCTCAATCCCCAGCGCGAACTCTATAACGCCGCTATCCAATTGCCCGCGGGCGAGGATTATCTGCGCCGCGAAAACCAGGGGCAGGGGTTTTACTCCTGTGGCTGGTTGTTCCAGCCGTTCATCCAATTCGGTTTCAACCAACTCTTTGGCTGGATGACGGGCCTGAACCTGGTGCGCGCCAAAGCGGTAATGAATACCGACCAGGGGGTGTACATGTTTAACGCGGAAAATGGTGTGCTCAGTGTAAAGCCCCTGATGTTGGGCACTGACCCCGAGCTGCTCGATAGCCGTATCGAATTGATAAATGATGGGCCGATGGAATTGGATGCCTTGGAAGCTGAGTTGTTTGGCTGCCGGTTAACTATTGCGGATTAAATGCACATTCATGGTGCGCTGATTGCAATCGATGACTAATGTGACGCAGGAAATCTCACTAACTTAACGGTATTGAGCTAAGGTTAAGGGTAGAGTTCTCTTTGGAATTTAACAAAAACAAAACCTTTCAGGGGTGAAAAATGATGTTACTGCTTTCTCTGGTGGCGATATGGGTATTGATTGCCCTGTTAACCTATCGCCAGGTGGCACTGGCCGCTGCCTCCGCAATTGTGATTATTGCCTGGCTGGTATTGGGGGCGATTACGCCTACCATGCTATCGCCATGGCTGCTAATCCCCGTGGGGTTGGTGCTGATAGTGCTCAATGTTGGCAGCGTACGCCGCGCCCTGCTGACCAAACCGGTCTTCGCCCTGCTCAAAAAATCCATGCCCCCGATCAGCTCCACCGAGCGCGATGCGCTGGAAGCAGGTACTACCTGGTGGGAGAAGGAGTTGTTTAGTGGTAGGCCAGATTGGAATGAATTTGCGCAAATCAGCCTGCCGCAACTCACCGCCGAAGAGCAGCACTTTATCGATAATGAAGTCAGTGAATTGTGCTCATTATTGGATGAATGGGATATCCAGAATAATCGCAAGGACTTGCCGCCAGAGGCCTGGCAGTACCTGAAAGATAAGAACTTCTTTGGCTTGATCATCCCCAAAGAGTACGGCGGACGCGATTTCAGCCCCTATGCCCAAAGCCGCATCATGAGCAAAATTGCCAGCCGCTCCGGTACCACGGCGGTTACGGCGATGGTACCCAACTCCCTCGGGCCAGGTGAACTACTGGTCAAATACGGTACTGAAGAACAGCGCCAGCGCTGGTTGCCGGGTCTGGCGAACGGTACTGAAATCCCCTGTTTTGGTTTGACCGGGCCAGAGGCTGGCTCGGATGCGGGTTCGATCCCCGATACCGGTATCGTCTGCAAAGGTATGCATGAAGGCCAGGAAGTGATCGGTTTGAAACTGACCTTCAGCAAACGCTGGATCACCCTCGCGCCGGTCGCGACTGTGGTAGGTCTGGCGTTCAAGGTCTATGACCCCGAAGGTCTGCTCGGTGATCCCACCAAAAAAGAGTACGGCATTACCTGTGCGTTGATTCCCGCCAACCACCCCGGTGTGGAAATTGGCCAGCGCCACAATCCTGGTTCGCCTTTTATGAACGGGCCGATTTTTGGTACGGATGTGTTTATCCCCGTTGACTGGATTATTGGCGGCGCTGCTATGGCCGGTAAAGGCTGGCGCATGTTGATCGAGTGCCTGGGTGCTGGTCGCGGTGTTTCCCTGCCGGCCTTGTCTACCGCCAGTGGCGAAATGAATTACCGCATGGTCGGTGCCTATACGCGCATCCGTCGCCAATTCAATACCGAAGTGGGCAAGTTTGAAGGTGTGCAGGCGGCGACCGCCGAGATAGCCGCAAGCGGATACGCCCTCGAAGCCATGCGCCAGTTTGTCACCAAAGGACTGGAAACCGGTGCTCCCGCTGTGATGACCGCCATGGCGAAATACCACGCAACGGAAATGATGCGTAAATCCGTTGAACATTCGATGGATATCGTTGGCGGCCGCGCAATCCAGAAAGGTCCGCGCAACTTCCTGATCGCTTCCTATAACTCAGTGCCGGTAGCGATTACTGTAGAGGGCGCGAATATCCTGACCCGCTCGCTGATGATTTTTGGCCAAGGCGCGATGCGCTGCCATCCATTCCTGTTTGAAGAAATGCTTGCCATGCAGTTGGAAGATGGCAGCGAAGGGCTGAAAAAATTCGACACGCTATTCAGCAGCCACCTCGGCCATATCTGCAACAATATGCTGCGCACTAAAGTATTGGGCTTCCTCGGGGGCCGTTTCAGCAGTGTGCCCGCCAATGCCGATGCGTTCAGCAAGCGCTGGTACCAACGCATCAATTTGTTAAGTGCGGCGCTGGCCTCAATGTCGGATATCGCCCTGGGAGTATTGGGCGGCAATCTGAAACGCCGCGAGTTATTGTCAGCGCGCCTGGGGGATGTACACAGCCAGTTGTTTATCGCCAGCGCCATTTTGAAATTCCACTCGGCGCACCCGCGCACCCGCGCAGAAGATGCCCACGCAGAATACGCCCTGACTCGCGCAGTGTTCACTGCCCAAGAGGCGCTACGCGATTTTGCCGATAACTTCCCGCTTTCATGGCTCGCAAAAATCATCCGTTTTGTGGCCATGCCCTGCGGCAAGATTGTGTCCAAGCCCAACGATAATTTAACCCGCGAGCTGGGTGATTTGATTATGGAAGAAAACCCCGTGCGCCAGTTGCTCGGGCAGTACCTCTATATTAGCCACGATCCTGAGGATGCATTCGGTCGCGTGGAAAGCACTTACCAGTTGCTGCTGTCATTGGGGCCGGTATGGCATGCCTTCCTCAAAGCCAAAAACAGCGGGAAAATTTCCGGCGCCACTACAGAAGAGCTAGCAAAAGATGCCGCAGGGAAAAATATCATCCAGCCCCACGATGTCGCTAGAATCGTGGAATACGACGCGCGCCGCTTTGATTGCCTGTTAACGGACGCGTTTGATAAGTTGTAATGGAAAGTTGCTTGATCGCTTAATACTTAATAGAAAACCCGCTGCGTGCGGGTTTTTTATTGGGGGTGATCCTTTCCATATTTGCCTGCGGGCTAATTGCGGTGGATAAGTTTCTTGAGCAAGGATTTTATTGCTACTACGCCAAACCTGCCCCAGATGGCAACAATTACCAGCCAGAGCAGTGGTCGCGAATAGGATTTACGAAAGAATTTGTAATAAAAACGGGTCATCCCCTTATGTTTATGCCACTCCACAAATAATGGGCGATTTTTGCTGCATACCCCCTGGGCATGGGTGATGGGGGCAGAGGGTACAAACAGGATTTCCCAGTCTGCGCGTATAAAGCGCATACACCAGTCCAGATCCTCGCAGTGCAAGAAGTATTGGTCGTCCCACAAACCAACCTCTGCCACCGCCTCGGGTTTTACCAGCATGCAAGCCCCGGATATGGCTTCAACGCTGACAGGTGCTTCAGGTAACGGCTGCTGGTGTAAATTAAAATCCACTAACAATTGGGGCCAGCGCCGGGCAAATCGCTGCAAACCAAATGCACTGACCAAGGTACGGCCGGGTGTTGGTGTCAGGCGTCGTCCACCAGCTTGTTCACTGCCATCAAGGTTGAGCAACAGTCCGCCCACCATGCCTGCCTGGGGGGTGGATGTGAGTACGCGATATAACTCATCCAGGCTACCCTCTGCGCAAATACAATCGGGATTGAGGAAAAACCAGTAGGGGTGTTGTGCTGTTCGTGCACCTATATTGCAGGCGGCCGCGAAACCAAGATTGGTACTATTGCGGATAATGCGCAGACGCGTATCGCCCACAAAATGTGCTTCTACCAGCGCGATGCTATTATCCTGTGAGGCGTTGTCTACCAGAATAACCTCGCTCACAAGGTCCAAAACCGATTGGATACAACTTACCAGGCCAACACCAGCATTGTAATTGACGACGATAGTGGAAATTGGCAGGCTCACTGGTACCTCTGGTGGTAGGCGATCGATAGTCGCGCGCAGAATAGCTTATTGATTGCCTAATGGGATCATTTGGCGGTAAATGTTAACAAATTGTTACTTGAGCAAACTATTAAAGAGGGAGTGCTCTTGTTAACATTCAACACCGGACTGTTTAAGGTCAAAAGGACCCGATGAAAAACTCCCTCATCCTCAAGTTTCTCGGCGCACCCCGCCCTGTAAAGCGTTTAATCTCAGTCAGCTATGACGCGCTGGCAATAGCCTTATCATTCTATCTGGCATATGCCTTGCGCTTGGGGCGGGTATCGATTGATGTGGATCGGCCCTTGCTCATGTGTCTTGGTTTTACCTTGTTGGTATCTATAGTCACATTTATCCGCATGGGCCTATATCGTGCCATTCTTAGATATATGACGCAGAATGCCCTGGTAACAATCTTCACCGGCATTCTCATATCCAGTTTGGCAATGACCTTGAGTGCCTTCTTTTTGCATGCATTCCTGCCTCGCTCTGTCCCCATTATTTTTATTTTTACTACCTTGATCCTGATAGGCTTGCCCCGTTTAGTGTTTCGCAATGTAGTCAAAATGGTCACGCCCAGAGGCGATATCAAGGTCGTAATCTATGGTGCAGGGGAAACCGGTAATAACCTTGCAACCCAATTGCAATTAAGTGGTGAGTTCAACCCGGTTGCATTCATAGATGATAATGAACGGCTACATGGCAGTGTGCTTAGTGGTCTAACGGTGCATCACCCGCATCGTCTTGCCATACTTATTAAACAATACGGTGTTACCCGTATTTTGTTAGCGCTGGATAATATTAATCGGCAAGAGCGCGTACGCATTATCCGCTATCTGGAACCTTTGCTCGTGCAAGTACAGACGATTCCGCCGGTGACCGATATTGTCCGGGGAGTTGCACGTATCAATGAGTTACGGAATATCCAGATTGAAGATCTGTTAGGGCGCGACCCTGTTGAGCCAGATGTTCATTTAATGAGTAAAAATACCACTGGTAAAGTGGTTATGGTTACCGGTGCGGGTGGTTCTATTGGCTCGGAATTGTGTCGCCAGTTAATTAAATTACAGCCTCAAAAAATTATTCTTTTTGAGCAAAATGAGTTCAATCTTTATCGTATAGAAAAAGAACTGAGTGCGATCCAGGCTGGCTCTGAAAATCCTGTTGAATTAGTTTCACTGTTAGGTTCGGTACAAAATTTCCCCTTGTTAGATATGGTGATGCGCCAGTTTGGCGTGCACAGTGTTTACCATGCAGCGGCCTATAAGCATGTCCCAATGGTCGAGCAAAACATTATCGAAGGTGTTAAAAACAATTTATTCGGTACCAAAAATGCTGCAGAAGCCGCGCTGCGTAATAACGTCAAAAACTTTGTATTGATTTCTACTGACAAGGCTGTCCGTCCTACCAATATCATGGGCGCATCCAAGCGTCTTGCAGAATTGGTATTGCAGGATCTTGCTTCTCGTCCCTCCAAAACGATTTTCAGTATGGTGCGTTTTGGTAATGTGCTTGATTCGTCCGGCTCGGTAGTCCCACGCTTCCGCGAACAAATAAACAAAGGCGGTCCAATTACTGTCACCCACAAAGATATAGTGCGCTATTTCATGACCATCAGTGAGGCTGCACAGCTTGTGATCCAATCGGCCTCCATTGCCCAAGGCGGTGATGTATTTGTGCTGGATATGGGTGAGCCGGTAAAAATTCTCGACCTTGCACGTGAGATGGCGTTGCTTTCGGGCTACAGTATCAAAGACGAACACAATCCTAATGGTGATATTGAAATTGTATTCACTGGTTTGCGTGCTGGTGAAAAATTATATGAAGAGCTTCTCTGCGGTGAAAACTGTGAGGGCACTATCCATCCCCGAATTTTGCGTGCACAAGAAAAGAAAATGCCTACCAACGATCTTGAATCCCTTTTGGTGCAAGCAGATGCATTTTGTAATAGTTATCGATATCAGGAATTGTTTAGCTTGATTGTGGATTCTGAAGCTGATTTTGATCCTATGTATGAGATCAGTGATTTAATGTATAAAACCCGAAAAGAAAATGCCAAATTAATTTTAATTCCCCGGCTTGCAGAAAAGAAGTCCAATTTAGAATAAGTACAACTACCCAACCATAAGTTGGCAGTTGTACTTGATATTTATTTTATTTTTCTTGTAGATATAAAGATTCCTTAATATTGTTTTTATCATTACCAATCTTTTTAGATTGGTGATAGAAATTTTTATCAAAAAATTATTAATTGATTTGAAGTGAGCAAGGCTGATGCTGTTCATAAAAAATATGTTTACAAACCCATCATTTGCTACAGTAAAATCTGCGCTTATTTATGTGTTACCAGTGCTTTTTTTAATAGGGAGTTTTTTTTCATCGTTAATTCCTCCTTTCCAATCTCCGGATGAACAAGATCATCTCAAACGAGCTTATTTTTTATCAAAAGGCAGAGTTGCGATGGAAACACCAGCAGGGCATTCGACTGGTGGTTTAATAGATACCGGATTAAATAGCTATATGTCTAGCTTTCAGTATATCGCGGGTAAGCAAGAAAAAAAATTAACTGCTAGCGTGCAACAAAAAGCTGAATCCATAAAATGGTCAGGAGAGGAACAATTCGGACCTTGTCCAGGTGTTAACTATTACTTTCCACTTATTTATCTGCCTCAAGCACTAGCTCTGACAGTTGGTCAGATTTTAGATTTGACTGTATCCCAATCTTATTATCTCGCCAGATATATGGCGCTATTAAGTTCATTGGTTATTATACTTGTAGCATTTGCCGTCCATCGTCCCAGCTTGTTTATTATTGCAATATTATCGATGCCGCTGATGTTGTTCCAGCTCGTGGCGACTAGTCAAGATGGGTTTGCGATTGCGTTGGTTGTATTAGCGGGCTCATTATTTTTGCGTTTAACGATAACAAAACATCCATTTAATTCAACCTGCTTTTACGTATTGTGTGGTTCTATTTTGCTATTAACCACCAGTCGTATTAATTTGGTGCCAATGCTAATTCTGCCGTTTGTTGCAAATTATATTGCATCAAAATCAATTAAATACTACTTGGTTAGCGCTGGCATTGTTTCGTTATCCGTAGCCTGGATTCTCTATGCTCTTGCCACAACTGTAGATAATCGCATAGAGACAGGAGCATCAACGGCGGAGATACTGATTTATTATGCAAAAAACCCGTTTGCATTTATCGGGGTTTTAATTAATACACTGCAAGACAGCCGAACAGTACATTTTTATGTTGGCTCATTCATAGGTGTATTGGGTTGGTTGGATACCAGTATTGGAGATGTTTATATAGGAATAATTTGTGTTTCATTGTTAATAATTTTTCTATCATCTATTTCTATTAAATCGATACAGGAACACTCCTTATCAAGAGCAATGTTATTGTTGGTGTCTTTTGCATCAATTCTTATGACATTTTTTTTATTATTAATTACATGGAATAAACATCCTGCCGAGATAATTCAAGGTGTGCAAGGGAGGTATTTTTGGGCGCCACTTATCTTATTAGGGTTATCCTTGACTAGTGAATTTGGCAGTGTTTCAGGCATAAAAAAATGGATAATGAGCGGTGCTTTATTGTGCATAGTTTTAATTAATGTTCTGATTACCCCTAAGGTCTTATTATCCAGATATTATCTTGGCTTCTCATCGTCTTCAGCAGCATCAGTTCCTGTGATTTTAAAAGAAAAAACGATAATTATAGAGCCAAAAAATGCAAATATAATTGCAGAAAAAGGTGGCTTTATAGATTCTTCCGAGTATAAAAATAGTGAGATAGTAATAGTTGGCTGGGGTCATTTTGACCAGGATGACAAAGTCTTATTAACCAATAAAAGCCATGCTATTTCTGCCAGGTATATCACTGTTGAGCGACCGGATGTAGTGAATGCGATGGGTGAGGATAAATTTATCTATGCGGGATTTGAAATAAGAATTCCAGTGGAAAACGAACAGGAAGCCAAAAGCATAATGGACAATTTATGTCTTTATTCAAATAACGTTGCCTATGGGATGAAACAACTTATTTCTGGTAGCAGAAATACATTATATAAATGCGGATTAAATCAATAATGAGTTCATATGAAACGCTGCCCATTCCAGGTTTATCAGTGGTGATTCCCTGCTACAAAGTAACTCGTCATATAATGGGAGTTATAGAATCCATCCCTCCTATTGTTGAACGTATCTATGCTGTAGATGATTGTTGCCCCGATAAATCCGGTGAATATATTAAAGCTCATAATAAGGATCCGCGTGTAAGAATCCTTGTGCATGAAAAAAATGAGGGCGTAGGCGGTGCTGTAATGACAGGCTATAAAGCTGCCATTGCTGATGCTATGTTTATAGCAATAAAAATTGATGGTGATGGTCAAATGAATCCAATGCTCATCCCCGACTTTATTGAGCCAATCATAAATGGTGAAGCTGATTACACTAAAGGGAATCGTTTTTATAATCTCGAAGAAATCCATCAAATGCCGAAGGTTAGATTAATTGGAAATGCTGTATTGTCATTGATGAATAAGTTGTCATCAGGTTATTGGGATGTGTTCGACCCAACCAATGGATATACGGCGATACATGTTGACGTATTAGGTCGATTACCTTTTGATAAAATTAGTAAGCGTTACTTTTTTGAATCAGATATGTTGTTTCGTTTGAATACCATAAGAGCAAAAGTTGTTGATATCCCGATGGATGCCCACTATGCAGATGAAGAAAGTCAGTTGAAAATCGGAAAAATAATTGGAGAGTTTTTTAAAAAAAATATGAAAAACACGCTCAAAAGAATTTTTTATAATTATTTTTTGCGTGATATGTCTATGGCTTCAATTGAGCTGGTTTTAGGGTTTTTTTTGTTAATATTTGGTTTGGTCTATGGCGTTTGGCATTGGGTTGATTCTGCACAAGAGGGCATTGTAACGCCGACAGGAACGGTAATGTTGGCGGTATTACCAATCGTTATAGGTGTTCAATTAATATTGTCCTTTCTCTCTTATGATATTGAAAATGTACCACGTCGTCGCTTGCATAGGCGCAATCGAACAGAGAAGAAGTGATTTGAAAGACTACTTTCCTCAATAGCAATCGGTCCTTATTTAAATCTGCCTCCACAAAAAGTCTACACTCACATCACGCACAATCTAAATAATCAAATCTAAGCATGGCAATGTTATATGGGTTGGTAAAGTAATTACGAAAAAGCAGTGTGTTTAAACAAAATTAATTTAGAGGTAAGTAAATTAACAAACATGCCGCAAATACTACCCACTGCTACACCAATTACTGGATTATTTAGCGCAAAAGCGCTGTTCATAATAATGATGCTATACACGCCATAATTAATGCCGCCCCCTATTAACATCAACACAAAATAAAAAAATAGCTCTTGAGTATTATGTAGGCCGGAGCTATGTTTTTTAAATGTTAAATTTCGATTTAATAGCCAAGTGATAAAAGCGGAGCATGTAAATGATATCGCTCGTGCGTAAAATAGTCCTATCATATCCTTCAATAGGTATAAGATAAGCGTGTCTACACAAAAACCAATTGTACCAATTAAGCCAAAAAAAATTACAAGCCTGAGAGTTTTCATGGATATTCAAATTAATTTTGATTGAAGCGCTGGTCTCTGGTTGGCAAAGTTAGAAAGCCCATAACGAGCGAACCTAACAACGTAATTCCACCCGTCATGATTAATGTAGTTGATAAGCTAATGCCGCGTAGCAATTCTCCTGGTTCAAGATTACCAAATTGTGCTTCGCTCCAAGTTACTAAGGCCTGTCCCCCCCACATTAAACCAGCAATAATTAATGATATACCGATTAAACCACCTACTTCCAAAACGGGTGATGCTCGCAATCGTTCAAGTGTTTCATGCTCTTGCAGGAGTCCTTCACGCATCCCAAACATGCGGATAAGGCCTCCTAAAATCAAAGAAAGATAACCGAGAATCAATCCGGCTTCTGCGTAAAACAATGTGTGCACATCAAAATTAATATTGCCAATTTTCACTGGGCCTAAGAGCAAAGCAATAAAAGCAAGAGTACTTAACAGAAATAAAGCGGCTCCGGGAACTATAAATAACCAGAGAGGGCTGAATAAAAACATAAAACGTAAGTGTCGCCAGCCATCGCGAAACGGACGAAGGTGGGGAGGGCGTGATCTGCCATCAGGGGATAGGGTGGTTGGCACTTCAGCAATTTTCATATTCATTAAATTTGCCTTTATGACCATTTCAGATGCGAACTCCATCCCTGTTGTGCGCAAATCCATTTTTAGAAAGGCATTTTTTGTGAATCCTCTCAATCCACAATGGAAATCTTTTGCTGGACATTTAAATAGCAACCTTCCAATCCATGTTAAAACCGGATTGCCAATATAGCGATTTTTCCAAGGCATAGCGCCATCCGCTATACCACCAAGAAAACGATTGCCCATGACAAGGTCAAAACCTTCTTTTAGTTTTTCAACAAAAAAATCCAAACGACTAAAATCATATGAGTCATCTGAGTCTCCCATAATGATCCATTCGCCTTTAGCTGCGAGAGATCCATGAAAGAGTGCAGATCCATAACCCCGTTGTGGTACTGCAACAACTCGAGCTCCGAGTGACTCAGCAATTTCTTGTGACCCGTCAGTGCTACCATTGTCGGCAATAACAATTTCAGTAGCGATATTTGATTCTTTGATCCATGATTTTGCTTTTAGAATACAGGTTGCCAAGGTTTCAGCTTCGTTCAAACAGGGCATTAAAATTGTTAGCTGCATTAGCTTTTCCTTGATCGAAATATGGTAGAAAAATGAAAAGAAAAAATAGATAGTAAAATTGCTGCAATGAGCAAGGGAAACGCTGGTCCCATGTATAAAGAATTAATTGCTGGGAAGGAGCTTATATCAATGAGCACCAAAAGAACGGTGCGAGTGAAAACCAAGGCCCATGCAGCGAGAGAGCAAATTACCAAAGGAGATGGCATTCTTTTTGTGATTGTGCAAATTAATAAATTTGCTGCTGTTATTAATAATCCTAACCAAAAAAAGGTAGGCAAAAACATTTTATAAAAATTGGCTAATCCATACTTAATGGCTTCACCAATCTTTTTTAGCTGTGAAGGAGTGGCTTTAGTGACGGAGTCAATAAATAGCGTTGCACGTCCGGCTGAAAAAGCCCCAAGTGTAGGTGCGCATGTTTTCTCCAGGCTAATGCGTTGTCCCGTTGTATCAGTCAAACTACATTCATTACAATCTGATGCTGTAATATTAAAACTAAAGCGTTGTTGATTGGCAGAGGAGTTGTTCATGGCGGCAGCTATATCTGGGCTGGCAATGCGCTGAATTAGGCCATCGTTCAAAGTCGTGTGTTTCGTGCACTCCAGTTTGATCCAATTGCCGGTTAAATCAGGATCATAATACCAACCATTAATGCGGACAGTGTTTTCTTCTATGCTTGGTACTGTAAGGGGGTTGCGTAAAAACAGCCTGATTGCATTTAATCTGCCATTTGCATCCATACTTGGTCCAGCATCAAGATTAATAGGGCTTTGCATGGTTAAGAGCTTATAGCTATTTGCCAAGCTAGTTGGAATAGCAACTAGCTCGGTATGACTTAATTTTGGTAAAAAACCAAAGAGGCCGCTCGCGCACCTAATTTTATCTATTTTGCATGCTTCATTAATCTCATCTACAATTTTTTGGTAAAAATTCTGCGCATTTTCAAAGCTCTGATAATAACCTTTTTGTTGTACTGCATCTCTATATGCCCACATAAACCAGCCTCCAGCATAATCACCGCAACTATCCGGGTAGATATCGCATCCCGGCTTAGTCCATCCAGTACCAATCTCTTCAAAATAAGGCTTTAATTCAGCAAACGATGGGCTGACAGAATAAGCGATTTCCCGTTGTGTTTTATTTACGGGAACGTGGGATACTTTTATATCTGTTTCAATACTGTTTAATAATGAAAGCGATTTTGAAAATGCATGTTCTTTAAAATCAACGGTGAGAAATGCACCATACTTCATATAGTTGATTGAGCAAATAACAAATAGTGGCAAGCTAATAAAAAGTGCCAGTAACAAGCTACCTTTAAAAAAGCTAATTAAATTATCACGCTTATCCTTTTTCCAATCAGAAGTTATTTTAAACAGGATCAACAATGTAATTGCTGGAGTTATCCAGATACCTTCTTCGCGAGTTATCCAGAACAAAGCAATTATACAGCCATAAAAGGCTAGGATTAATTTACCGCGTTGATTTAGTAAACAAAGATCTATAAAAGCAGTGAAAACAAGTAAAGACAGAGCGGGGTAAATGTTGTCACGAATAATGCGTATTGGAAAAATTTGTGGGTGAAATAATAAAAATATAAAAAATAATACGGCTGCTAGTTTTGGAAGACCAAGTTGAATGATTTTTTCGGTAAGTAACCAAACTGAGAATGCATAAAAAAGAGCAATGGATAGCGTAATGGGAACTCCAAAAACGACATTTGCGGCAAGAAATAGTGCATATCCGGCACCCTTTGCCAATGTCATTTGTGAATAATTTCCCAGCCATTCCCCTTTTAAGATATTGTATGCATGAGACATAAAAAGTGCATCATCGTGCCCAGCAAGTGTATAAATGGACACAGGCAAATTCATTGCACATGAAATATAGGCTAATGTAATAGCAAGAAAGAGAAACTTTTTTCTTTTTTCAAGAAAATTTTCTATTGCTTGGTTTACGCTTAACAATGATGAAGGATAATGCAACATTATCATTTCCTACTTATATAATAATTGTGGCAGTCTAATATTGACCACATTTTAGGGCTGCTGAATGCAATCGCTTTCCGTCAGCAGAGACAACCCTTAGGGACTCCCAATTTCTGTTCCTGCCATAGGAGACCGAGTACGCTGCTGTGGCCGCACAACAATGGAAACGTTACTTGATGGAAAGAAAATTCGGGTTGAAAAAAGTAGCTCAAATTTAAACCGACGGTGCTTAGAAAAACCGGTAACTGTCAGATCAGGTCTGAGATTGTACAAATAAAACGTTCCCCGAAAGGGGTAGATTACGAAATACTAGCTTCAAAAATAATAAGATTGCTGCCTTTAATCCATACCCTTAAGTTTTCCTTATACATACCAATGTCAGACCATAAATAATTAAAACCACAGTGTTCGGAAGGAGATAGCCCCTTACTGACAACATCCTTTCTGACTGCATTTAAGGGAAGTTCTATAATTTTTGTGTCATCAATTAAAAAACAGAGTGAAACGGGAATCTGCCCATCACTATATACCCATCCTGAAAAGCGCTCATGTTTCTTATCGATATATGCATTGCAGTAACGGAAATAAAGAGTTTTTTTGTCCAATCTTTCTTTTAAACGTTTTATTTCATTAAAAACAACGTCAGCATGGACTTTTAAGTCAAGGCAAACTTCATCATTTAAGTCGTGTGTTTTGAAATATATGTGGCCTTTTTGTCTTGAGGCGAGGCCACCAGCAGACCCTCTAGACGCTTTCTTTAGAAAGTGTTCGTATTTTGATTTAACAGCAAAGTGTGCAACATAAAACAAAGAATTTTTTATATCTTTTGTAAATGGAGTGGTCCTTATTCCTGTGCAACTAACTGTATCCAGTGGTTGATCTAAAAATACAGCTTGTTGTAGTGTCTCATCGTAACAGACAAAATTTTCTTTAAGATCAGCATGATGAATATACATCTTTTCAATTGCTTTTGATGAAACCAAACTTTTGATGTGGCAATTAACTCGTTGATTTTTCTTCGATGCACGATTAAAAAGCTCAATCACAAGTCCATTTTGTTTGTATGTATTGCCAGATGAGCCAAAAATCTGCCAATTTAATGCAATTGCACCAAAATTTTCATGACGCTCGGCTTGCGCAATAAATTTTTCCAATTTTTTCCCGGTCTTATTAACTAAGAATTCATCTGCATCAATAAACAGAAAATAATCATATAAGTCCTTAAATTGTTGCAATATATAGTTGTATGCGGGTATTTGTGGGCCAGCTGATTCAGATTCGCGAGGAAACACTATTCGTTTAATAATGCCGGCTTGATCAAGCGCTTCAAGTAATTGGGTTGTACCATCATCGCTAATATTGTCGGCAATAATAAAATCAGTTATTCCAATAACTGCACGATGGTAGGCAATCCATTCCAGTACGTATTCGCACTCATTTTTAAAAATTGCCACTATAGCTGTGCGCATAGATTTATTCCTGTTAAAATTTTTATTCCACAATAATGTTGTGAGATTCACCTGCACAGGATATAACTCCAGTTTTTCGATCAGCTTGTAAAAGAACCATTTCATAATTGCCGGGCTGTATGAGTTTTATTGTTAGGTCAAATCCACTATCAATTAGCCTGTCATTTTTAAATGCGTTTGCTACATCTTTACGAGTGAGGCCTCGTTTCCCCGAAAATGCCTTAATCTTTCCTGATTCTTTATGAACTAGATAAAGTGTTATTGAATCCGGAACTGTTTTGTTAATGTTATCAAATGCCCAGCCACTAACTAACGTATCTACATTTTTTTTGATGGAGGCACTTTTTTGTGGAGCATCTATTGCGCATGCTCCATTTTTTGGATATGAAGCCAACATTGCATATTCACTATTGACATCGCAACTGCTTAATAAAAAAAATACAGGTAACGGTAAAAATATTTTTATAAAATATGAAGGCATACTATTTCTCGGCAGAAATAAACTATTTTGTTAGCTTTGAATGTGTGCAGACTTTCCCATGTGAGAAAGTATTCCATCGCGAACTCCTTTCAAGATATAAGGAATATTTTTTGTTTTCTCGGGTGCAAAGATGCCAAAAGCTAGGAGTAGTTTTAGCATGCGAATCAATTCTATTATGCGCCAACGCCACCCCACCCATGATTGCTTCATTAACCATATTTGATTGCGGAATTGATAGTAGAGCCTTGTGGGAGAATGTATGGGGATTTGTCTATTAAAAATACGAAAGAAACTCTCACCAATACTATGATTCATGCTGGCGTTGCCAACACCGAGGAGAAGCAATTTTTTATGGCGTGCACGCAGACACCACTCGGTATCAACATAATCAATAAATAATTCATCGGTAAAATGCCCGACTATATCTATAGCTCGTAAATCAATTAATTTACCCGAAGAAATAAGATGGTCTATTTCAACAACCGCGTTGTCTGCGCAGGCCACACGCGCTAATTTAAAGCCTGCAATGCGAACAAAAGGAGACAGACTTTGTCCCTTAATGTCCCGATACTTGGGGCCAACAGCAGCTACTTTTAAAAAATCATGGTTGTATGAGGTTATTGTTTTTAACAAGCATGAAATCATATTCGTGGCTGGAAAACTGTCTTGATCAAACAGGATTAGATGAGTAGCAGCTCTCTCCTGGGAAAATTTAATTGCTTGGTTGTAAGCTGTAGCCAATCCAAGATTAGTATCATTGATTATCCACTTTATGTTGGAATGAGGCGCAAGACCATCTTTGTTAAAGTCTGGGCTGCAATTATCAATTATCAAGAGTTCATCAACTTGGCTTGTAATATTGAGGATTAGATCCTTAAGGTGAAGCATTTCAGGCTTGTACGTGACGATTACTGCAATAATTTTTGTCATTTAATTCCGAGGCGCTCGCGATACATCTGCCAATGAAAAATCTTCATGTACAAGTGTTAGATTTGGTGAATAAAAATAATCTGTCGTTAATTTTTCACCCCATCTGTTCTTCATGAAATCAATTTCTGCTTGAAACCGAGCAATTTTTTCAGGGTTATCTTCTTGTCCCCGACTGGCAGATTCGTGGTGATACATTTCAGCAAATGGTGTCCATACATTGCGAAAGCCTTGTTCTCGTACTCGCAGGCAAAAGTCCACATCATTAAATGCTACTTTCATATCTTCATCCAAGCCGTTTACCTGTTGATAGGTTTCTCGTCTTATCATGAGGCATGCTGCGGTGACTGCTGATAATGCCTGTAAAGATATAGCGCGGCCAAAATATCCTGGATCACCCTTGTGCCAGTATTTATGCGAATGGCCTGCTATTCCGCCTATCCCAAGAATTACACCGCCATGTTGTAACGTGTCATTGGGGTACCACAGGCGAGCACCAACACATCCTATTTCGTCGCGCATGGCAATGCCGGCCATTTCTTCAAGCCAATCAGGGGTTATAATTTCTATATCATTGTTGAGCAAGCAAACCAAGGTTGCCTTACTTTTCCATACAGCCTGATTATTCAAGCGAGAGTAATTGAATGGTGAATCATCGCGTAGAACCGTTATTTTGGGTTCCTTGTCTGCCCACTTTTTAAATTGATCCAGGGTATCCGTTTCTACTGAGCCATTATCAACAATGATAATACGATAATTTTTATAACTGCTTTTTTTAAGAATTGAATTAACGCACATACGCATCAAATCAATGCGATCTCTGGTGGGAATGATGATATCAATACTTGGATCGGTATTAAGTTCAAATCTGATTTTGTGCCAGAATGAAACATTTGGGTGTGCCGATACACCGGCCTTTATACCTGATCGCTTTAGGTGATCTGATACCGCTTGACGGCCAGCGGTAATCGCATAGGGTTTTGCCTCTGCGGATGCAGCAGTGCTAGCTGAATGAATGCGCCAATGGTAAAGCACTTTAGGTATATGAAAAATTTTATCTACTGTTATATGCTCGAGTGCACGTAAAATGAAATCATGATCTTGTGCGCCGTTATAGCGGCCATCAAGGCCGTTAATACGGTTGACTAGTGATTTTTTGAATACGGCAAGGTGGCAAATATAATTTTGTGTAAGTAAAAGCTCATAATTAAAATCAGACTTGAAATGCGGTTCGCTACGGTTTCCCTGTTCATCAATTTTATCTTCATCAGTATAAATGAACTCCACGTCGGGGTTGTGATGAATTGTTTGTGCGACCAGTGTAAGCGCTGCCGGATGCAGCTCATCATCATGATCCATAAATGCAATGAAATCACCTTCTGCCAACGTGATCGCACTATTTGTTGCTGCACTGATGTGCCCGTTTTGCGTGCGATAGAGAACTTTTATCCTTGCATCACGTTGTGCATAGGATTTAAGGCACTCCAATGTTTCGGGCAAATTGGAATGATCATCTGCTATGCACAGTTGCCATAAGGGGTAAGCTTGTGTTGTAACAGATTCTATGGCAGCTTTTAGGAACGGCACAGGTGTATTGTAAGTGGCCATAACAATACTAATTGTGGGTGCATTGGCTGCAGCAGCGATTACCTGTGCTTTTTCACTAATTGCTATAGTGTCGACATAATCATTTTTTTGAATCCATTTTGAGTAGTCAACGCTACTTTGAAAACGCTCATGTTCTTTAAATTTACGAACAATAAAATGTTTAAGGCCGAGTACGCCACCATCACTCAGTTGTTTATTAATAATGCGTACCGCGTTTATATATCCGTTTTGTTGTTTCGCAAGCAGTTGGAGTGTTTTCAAAAAAAGTGCGGTGCGCGCCCAAAGCTTATCGAACGCATTTGGAGGGCAGGGAAGGCGACCTTCCCGTCTTCCATGGTGTCTATAGTGTTCTTCAGGTGATATTCCGCTGGCAGCAACATCTGGGTTGTTTTCTAAATACCATTTGGAATTTAATTTACGTTTAAACAAGTAACGTTCCTATTTCTGCCGATTAGTTTTATTTGATAACCATACTTTATGGAATGCAAAAACATATAAAGTATGATGTCTCATCTTTCAATGTAAACAAAAATGCCTACTTCTATTTTATTAAATAGAGAAGGCATTAAAAAACACTCTTTTTGTCGGTGGGCAAAAATCAAGTTGATATCCTGATAAATCTATAAATGCCTTACGTATAAGCACATATACTAATATTTAATCTTCCACCACCCGATAAGGCTGCAAGAGAGCTTTGAGGCAAATTAAGCTCAAACTGCGGGTCATAGCCATTGCTCATCAGGCAAATACCCTTCTCACTGCTCTGCGCTTTATAAAAAGTAATTTCCCCGATGTTGCTCAGTTGGTCGATGTCAAAATCCCACTGCCATATTATTGTGCCTGTGCTATCACAAAGAGCTAACTCAGTTAGCTGGTAACAACCGGGATTTTCCGCAATATCCAATCTAAACCTTGAATATTCAGCTTGCTGGGCTGGAATAGATAAGCTAATACGTTGCTGTTTACCGTTGGTCGAATATTGATGTTTGAGTGTGTTTTCTTCACAAAAAGCAGTATCACTATGACGCCAATAAAGCGTCAGGCAACTACTATTATTTGGGCGTGTTCCGACTGCTTGCCGTACCGTAAAAGGTTTTAGTATTATAGCTTGGGATGGCAATGCCTCGATATGCTCCTTGCCTTGGGCTCTTCTTGATAAGCCTTCTATCAATGGTACAAATAAAGCGTAATCCGTTGCGCTCAGTGAGTAACCACAATAGAGCATCAGGGAGTCAACTAATTTAAGGCGATCAATTAATTCACTTTCGGCTGGTTCTGCCACAGAAGTGATGGTGCTGAGTGTAATAACCAACCCGCGATACAAGACCAAGGCCAAAGGCAACGCGTGTGGTAATGTCCATTCCAGATCAATAAATTGAGTAAAGCCTTTGTCACTAATTATTAAATTGCGGGGTAATGCATCAATATAATTGGCAGGCAACCACTTGTCATATGTTGGCCAGCCTTGCGGTATCTGGATGTCGGTTATCAGTGATTGCTCCAGGGCATCGAGCCATTGTTGTAGCCATATTTCAATGTCAGCAAAGGTCCAGTTCGGTCGCTGTACTATACGATTCAGTAATTGGCTATGCAATGTGCCATTTATGAATGCTTCAGTTGTAGTTTGTTCAATCTCAGCATTATTTAGTCGACGCCTTCTTAAGCTAATAGTGTTATTTTCTTTGCAGAATGTAATTTCCTGGCTTGTCTCTGCGCTGCGTTTTGGCGAGTAATAGGACGCTAAAATATTTTCTGATGTGTTCCAGTTGGCTTCCGTATTGTGAACAAGAAAAAGATGCGAATTAGCCAAGTCGGCTACTAAGCCATTACGGCTAATCAACGGCCAGCAATTCTCCATAGAAAATAATGGGTTCATAACTCCCTGTCGATCATAAAACACGGTGCCGGCCAATATATTTCCCAAGTCAAAGTCTTCGTGATGATCATATCCACTGGGATGTACTATTAAGCAGGGCAGTTTGTAATCAGGGAAGGGGAGATAGGTATCGCATTTCGCAAAACCTGCTTTAGTAAAGCGACGTTCTAATTCTTGCTTGCCAAAGGTAACAGGAGTATCGCTGCCGTATACATCATTAATTCCCGCCATTATGCCAACCCCATGATCTTCAGGGGCACCTGCAAAATATTTAAGACCTAGTTGATTCTCAATAGCAACAATTAAAATGCCGTTTGGTTTTAAGTAAGAGCGGGCCTTTTCTAATACGAACTGAATGGGGTCGTCTGCATTTACATAAATACGTGAATATTCAAGTACACCAATCAAAGTGACAACATCAAATTGTTGATAGAAAGGAGCGTCCTGTAATTTATCTAAAACAATAGTCACATTATTTAGATCACGACAGCGCTCCGATGCTATGGATGCACGTTGTTGGCTGCCTTCTACAGCTGTAACGAGTGCACCGCTTTCACCAAGAAAGCGGGTAATAGCTCCGCAACCACAGCCGAGTTCCAGGACTTGTGCGTCTTTAAATTGATTGGTGAATGGCCGTAGCAAGTTTACTCTGTCAGCAGAAAAATGATATTCGCTGGCCCAATCAGTTTGGTATTGTAAAAGTTCGCGCGAAAAAATGCTGACATCTTGGCAGGCTCTAACTGTTGCCAGAATGCGTTGCTCAATACTGCTGCCATCTGTATAGGCAAATTCATGCTGAGTATTACGACGCCAAATATTTAAGGTAGCGTCAAAAATATAATTCTGTTGCAGTTGTTTATTTATTGCATCGGATGCGGCTAATTGTCGCGTAATACTTGCTTTCGTGTTGGGTATTAATTGTAAAGATGCAAGATCTGGAAAACCGGCATGGTTGTATAGCCGTTCAAGTTGATTTTGGGTTCGGGCCTTTATCAATGAGGTAACAGCTAGCCCGGGTAATGCAATTTGTGCCGATAGGGCAAATTGTTGCAATGCAGATACTGACGTTTCACCATTTGCCAGTGTTGATGCCATGCCAAGGGTATTATATACACCGCTAACCATAACGCGACCAACTTCTTGTTTCGATGCTCCCCATTGCAAAGCTAAGGCTTGATATGTTTTTGCTTTTTCTACAAAGCCAAGTTGAAAACATGCGGCAGCAATATAGAGCGCACACTCTGCCCGGATATCATAAGTTTTGATATCAAATTCAGATAATGCTTCCAGCGCCGCCCAGTCACCCAACTGCCAATAGAGGCGAATTTTTTGTAAAAGCTCTTCCTCGACTTTAATCAGTTCAGAATTTTGTGATGAAGCTTTTATAGCCTTAGAATGCTGAGGGCGTGATTTTTTTGGGGAGTTGTTGTTCGAACGGGCGGGCATATGGTTACCATTTGTCGAGTGCTATGTGCATAAAGAATTTATTTTGCGAATTAAATTAGTGAAAAAATTGAATCAAGAGTCTTAATTTGATTTTGGGTGCAGTACTCAGGCCACGAGAGAAACTCTGACCAGCCTGATAAAAATATAAAATCCAATTTTGCTGTAGATGCAGCTACATGGTCATAGCGACTGTCACCTAAAAATAAAGCAGGCAGTTTAATATTGTTGTTGGCTAACTCTCTAGCTAAAATCAAGTCTTTATTTTCCGGGCTTCCAAAAATACCGCCATCAAATAACTCGATTAGCTTGCGATCACTAAAAACTTCACGTAACTCTTGTTGGTCTCCCCCTGATACAATAAGCCAGTTTGCTTGCGGGGTTTTGGCTCTCAACTCTGCAAGGCCTTCGGCGGCATCACATGTTTTTAAACCATGTCTTACAAATTTTGCATAAACTTCAAGAAGCTTGGTAATCTCTATGCCTTTTTGCGTTGGTAAAATCTCCTGAATAAACCATTCAAATTTTTTATAACGAGAAACTCCACCATTTAACACATGATGCGCTACTAATTTTTGTGCGGCTTCTTCCCCATAGGGTAATGCAGTTTTATAAAATGCATCAGTTTTTACTTTGTTTGAGTTGAGAACAACACCATCACAATCAAAAACAATAGTTTTATATTTTTCTAAATTCATAGGTTGTGCAATCTTTTAAGAGCGGCTTCTACTGGCACTACATCCTCAGGTGTGTCTACTGCCAAGCTACCTGGCTGTGTCTCATACATTTCTATAGCTTTTCCTAGCTCCAAAAAACGTAAAATCTCTATATCTTCACTAAATTCAAGTTCACTTTTCCGGCCAAAAGATTTAAAGCTTGCCAATTCTTCAGCGGTGAAAGCATAAATACAAACCTGCTTTTTGTAGCGTGTTGGTGCACATTTTGGATCTTTAAAACCAGGTAATGCCTGACGCGACATGTAGATTAATTTGTTATTTTCTGTAGTAATAACTTTGGGAATATTTATGTTTGCAGGATTTTCTTGTTCCGAGATCCAGCTAAAACCATTAATAATTGCGCTCATATTCTGGTGCTTGGCATTGATTGCTTTGCAAATATCATCGGGATTAACTAAAGGTTCATCGCCTTGAACATTGATATATATGTCGGCCTCTACTTGCAGTGCTGCCTCTGCCAATCGGTCAGTTCCCGTTAGGCATGTGTCTGTCGTCATAACCGCATTAAAGCCTGCTGCCATTACTACATCGGCAATGCGCGTGTCTTCTGTTGCTACATAGACATTTTCTGCACCCACCGCCTTGGCAGAAAGTTCTGCAACCCATAAAACCATAGGTTTACCCAATAGAGGAACCAAGGGTTTTCCCGGATAACGGGTTGACTTAAATCGGGCAGGTATCAAGACTACGGCGCGCATGTGTATCATCCTCAGAGTGCGTAAACGGAAATTGTTGGGATGCTATAGGTTGTTGGGGTAATGGAGGTAATAGATAAAGCACCTTCGGCCGTTTGGTAGTTTGCAAAAATCTGCTGCATCTCTTTTGTACGGGGGTCATCCGCGCCATAGCCGTCAAAGCCAGCGAGAAAAATTTGACTGGCCTTGCCGCTGCTGGCAATCGCTAGCGCATAACTAACTACTAATGAGTTAGGGACTACTGCATTTGTTTCAGAAAAACTGAACGTATTTGGTTTTACGGTCAGACCAAAATCCAATAGCTTTTTATTGCCAAAAGATTGAATTACATCAACGGGCAGCATGGATGCTGGGGTGACCAAGGGTTGGAGCAGCGAGACATGCGCCGTACAATCGGCCAGTAAGCGTACGGGGTGGCAGGCAACACGCACGTCAATTAAATCTTGTGCAACAGCTGATTGGGTGTTTAGCGCAATCACCACAGGTTTGTTGGTTTTAATGTAGTTTTCAATAGCCGTTTTATGTTCAGCAACACCTGCACCGGCACCAAGGATAAGCACGTCTTTCCCTGCCACTAAACTGCTGGGTGACCAACTGCCTTGCGCATCGCCTTGGTAAAAGTGGCGGGTAGCATCCAGTGCATTGAAGCTGAATTTCTTTCCACCTTCTACTTTTAGATGATTAATTGCAGCAAGAATATCCTCTTCGCTATAGCGTGAATCACCAAGCATTTCTTGAATATAAGTGGGATGAATTCCATATTTGCCTGAAAGGTAGTAATAAGGGTTGGAGCCCCAACCGCATTTATTTTTTAACGGTTGGAAATAGCTCCGAATAACACTCATGAGCGGGACCATGTTGATATTTTGCTTACGCATATCAGCTATTTCAATCACCAGCTCTTCAGTGCGTGCATTACCAGGGCCGCGCCCCATGCCAGTTACTGTAGCGTCTAGCCAGGTCACACCTTCTTTAAGGGCTTGTAATGTGTTGGAAAGTGCAAGCCCCATATTGTCGTGAGTGTGAATACCCATGGCACCCTTCCAGTGTTTGCGTAACCAGCCAATAATTTGCGAGGCTTGAGCAGGATTCATACTCCCCATGCTGTCGGCAAAGTACAGCGCATCTATTGGATATTTACTTGCTTCAAATGAGAGTGCTTCGACCTCTGCTTGCGAGCGGTCTGCCACCTGCATTAAGTTAAAACCGACAAGATATCCACGTGCTTTTAACCAATTACAGGCTGGCAACGCATTAACAAATTCATGTACGTGACAGGCAATTCGCACTACATCTACAAGTGATTTATCTGCGCTTTCCGGAAATAATTTTTCCAGTACGGTTTCAAGGGGAGAGTTGCCAACTAATTCCGTAGCATTAATCATTACAGCAACTTTCAAGCTGTCAGGAATTGTTAGCGTCCGGATGTAGCTATCGGTGGTGTAGGCACTTGCACCATGAAAGCCTTTGTTAATTAAGGAGCGTAACCCCAGTTCAACAATATCTACGCCGGCGGCTTGCATTGCCTCAAGGTATTTATTGGTTACATGAAGAGGAAAGTTCCAGCTGTTATAGTAGCCGCCATCTCGAAGTGTGCAGTCTAGAATTTTCATATCTGAATTCCTTTGTGTTACAAGAGTATTTCTATTAACTCTTGGTCAAGTATTGGTGAAAACCATTTTGCGCCGAATTTTCCATCAATCGTTTTAAATTCGTTAATATCGCTTATGGTAATAAAATCATTTCTATCAGAAACACCGTTTTTTGTCTTGGTATGAATTAAATTTTTACAGTTTGGTTCAGTCTTTAAAATTTGATTTATTACTGTTGGCAGTAAGCATTCTTCGACCGGCCAATGAAGGTCGGTGTTATAAAAAAAAGAAAGTTCATTGTAATGTGTTGTTATAAGGCTAATGGTCGAAATCCAGATGTCCCATGAAAAAAAGCTGCCTTCTTGTCTTCCGATGTTAATGTTTTCAATGCTTAATCCAAAATAATTAAAAAACATTTCAAAAACAGGGTCTTTTTTAATTCGAGGAATCCAGTACCAATCATTTTTAAGGGTCGTAGTAGTATATTTTTCATAGGCATTTTGATGCTTATGAATGTATTCTGGTGCGCCATATGAAAAAATTAAATCAGAATCTGTATGTATATAAATAAAATTCGGTTTTATACCATTTGAAATAATCTCATTTGTGCAGCTTATAAACGCTCCAATAGTGCAGTATTGACTGGTTGTAAACGAGTTTTTACATATTAATACATTTGGTATTCTACGTTTTAGATCTAAATACATGTCTAAATGATTATTTGCATCCTTGGCAACATGAAGTACATGAATGATTTCTGAGGATGAAAAAAACTTATTGTAATTAATTATCTGCCTTTCAACTCGTAAGAAATCTTTATGACAGGGGGTGAAAATTGCAATCATAGTGATTCTGACCTTAGTTGATAGGAAGGCGATTTAAAAAACGTTCACAGGTCTGGCAAATCACAATATCAGGCTTTTCAGCTTCTATAAGTTTATAGTCAATGTCAGGTGACCAAATAAAATGTAATGACTTGAATAATGATGCGAATATCGGAGTCATGCCCCATCCGGGGAGCTTTTCAAAAAAAGAATTGCCGAAAATCATTATGGTTTTATCAAATACTGGAGAGCTATTTTTGAATATTTGTTTTGAACCATTAAAACCAATACCATTTATTTCTTGCAAAATGTCAATTTTTTCCCGGTTTAATAGGCCACTATCAGTAACAGGGGCATGAAAAATTTCAGCAATTTGATCTTCGAATCTTTTTCCTAAGTCACCTATATGATTTATTTCTTTTGTATTTATTTTTTCTGTTATGTCAGACGAATTTAACCCCAGTTTTTCCAAGATCAATTCGGTTAAAAGAGCTGATCCAGCGAGCGTGAGATGGCTATCATTTTTTCTAAAAAGCGAATTTTTAATTCTCACGTCCCGCATTTTTTCTAAAGGAATTAATACATCGCAGTTTTTGTTCTTTGTAATGATTTTAAAGAGCGTACCAGTTATTTTTTTTCCTTCAAATTGATAAGGAAGTCGGTCGTTAATTATTGACGCCTTATTGGGAATTATTAATTGCACAAATTTAATTGATTGTTTTTTCAATTGATTACTTCTTTCCATGAATAAATCAACCCACTTTGTTGAGATATCTTCGTTGGGCTCTGTAAGGTAACTACCCAAATAATCATTTGTTCCTTTATAGATAAATATCCAGTTTTCTTTTCCAATTGTTGCTCTATCACAAGTTGATATCTCACCCTCTTGATGGTCTCCAGTATTGCTGGATGAAGAGTAATAGCTTAAATCTCTGTCAAGCAAGTTTGAGTAAACTTTGGGAAGATTATTGATAAAATATCCTTCTAGGGTTTTAGAGTATTGGTCAATTGATACTTTCATCTCTTCAGATATATGAAATTCTTCAAGTACTTGTTCATGAATTGTCTTTATTTCGTAGAAATGATCATTTACTTTTGTGATGCTATTTGTATGTCTTCTGTGCAAATTGAGTGATTCTGGGTTAAAGGATATTTTCCCTTTCTTTATTATGTCTAAATAAATCAGCCAATCTCCTGCTACTTTATATTCTGCTAGTTTGGTGCCTAGATTGAAAAAAGCATTTATTAGCGATGATTTTTTTATTAATGTCCCGCTTACATTTGGGATAATGTTTTTAACACACATGGCCCGTTGAATTTCAATTATTCCATTTATGACATAGCTGTCATTCCAATAATTCCCTATGTCGCGTGTATAGGCGAGGTAGTCATTCGCTAACAATTTCCCATCCTGATCAATTTGTTTTGATTGGCAGAATGCTATCTCCACTTCTGGATCATTAAATGCTGGAATCAGCTTTTCAATAAACTTATTCTCTGCAAGATCATCGGCTTCTGCTATCCATAAATAGTCGCCGCGCGCCAGTTCAGCCCCTTTTTTCCATTGCTTGAAAACTGATCCTGAGTTGCTGGAGTTTATTACCAATTGGTGGGGTATTTGGCAGGTTTTCAGAAACTGAGAAATAATTTCCGTGCTATTATCGGTAGAAACATCATCTAAAATAATTAAATCGTAAAGTGGAAATGTTTGATGAATTATTGATTCAAGTCGGCTAATAAGATATTTGGCGTAGTTATAATTTGGAACTATTGCAGAAACTTTTGGAATCGGATTTTTGGCGAATTCCAAAAGATCAAAAAGATAATGATAAAAACTAAATTCATTCTCAATGATTGCTTTTCCATTGGCGGCAAGATCATTGGCAAGGGTGGGGGTTGTTAATAATTCAAGTATCGCTTTAGTAAAAGCATTCACATCATGCTTTTGTACTAATACACCGCAATTTCTTTGCAGAAGATTTTCGAATCCCCCTGCATCTTTAAATGCCACAACCGGTGTTAATGCATCAAGTGATTCCATAACTACAGAGGGAAATGGATCTTCTCGCGAAGTCAAGGCATAAACATCGGCAGCAATGTAATACTTTCTTGGATCATCCACTAATCCAGTAAGAATAAATCTATTTCTTTTTCCTTGAGATTCTGCGGCCTTTAAGGCTGCCTCAGTAAAAGGAGCATCTAAATGGCCAACCCATAATGCATAAGTATTTGGTACCTTTTGCATCACCTGTAGGCTAATTTGTACAAAATAGTCAAAGCCCTTTCGATAGTCGGCGTATCCGGCACACATAATAATTTTTGCTTCGATAGGAAGTCCAAGGTCCTTTCTAACTTGCAAATACAGGGATTCTTTAGTTGCCCCTTCTCGTAAGAGGCTCGGTAAATAAATTCCTTGGGGCCGAATAACAGCTTGCTTAAGTGGCGCACCTATAAAGCTTTCAAAACCATCTTGAACTTGATGGGCAGGAAAAACAATTTTGTCAGCATTTAACGCAATGGCTTTAGCTTGCTCCAGAAGGTTGTAATTTGTTAGCACACTTGGTAATTCGTGTATTAAAGATACAATATTGAATCCTGCATTTTTTAAGTATGGAGTAATGTTGCCCGATACAGTGGTATTAACTATCGCAATATCTACACCTTTCGCGCGAATATCATTAATAATCTTTTGTACTTGTGTTGAAGATATTTTTTTCAGGTCAAGTTGATGAACTCTGGCATACTTTTTATACTTTGGGATAAGCCTTCCATCGCCAAGAACTAATAGATCGACATCAAAATGGAGTTTTTGGTTAAAGTCCTTCGCAAAGTTTAAACATAAAATTTGTGCACCGTGAGGATGTGCATCATGACTTACAATCAGAATTTTTTTATTTTTTTTTTCAATAGTCTCATGTGCATTGCGAACTGCTTGTAGCCACGCATATCCATATTTTTCATCTGGCTCCAGGTGAGCCCCTTCTGCCCATTCATTCCAGGCATTAATAAAGACGAGCCTTTCATCGGGATTAGAATGGCTATAGATTGCTTCACCAAAAGCATTTACTAAATACTTTTGAAAAAGTTTAGGGCAGCTATTATGAAATACCGTTCCCTTATTTTTTTTGCGTGCAGTGTTATCCCATGATGGAGTTGCACTTCTGAATAGTTTGTAGCCTTGGTCAATATAGGTATCGCTGCGTTCAACAAATGCACGCCAGTCGTACACTGTCGATTTAAAATCCTCTACAACTGGTTCAACAAAAGACGTAATTGCTGGTGGGTTGCTATTGTTGGGAGGGAACTCAATCGCAGCGTCAAAATCGTATTCGTCAGGGTTTACGCATTCAAAAGATTGTGGATATGCGAGATAAATTTCACCAATGCCATTTGTTTTGCACCAGTCTCTCCAACGTTTAGTGGTGGCTTTCATGTTGGGGAAGAGATTCGGTCGATAAACTAATAGAAGAGGTCTGCCATTAATCGTGATATAGCGAGGGTCACGCAAGTATTTGGCGATATTGCTAATAAACGCAATATCATCCTCATCGGAATAGTTTTGTACCATGAGCAAATCTTGATCCAGGCCATCCCAGCGGCGGCTCCAGTTTTCATTTGCCCAGCAAACGCAAAATGGGAAATCCAACGTTGGATCGGCAAGCATATTATCCAGGGGTTTTTCCAATAAACGCTGACCGGAGAACCAATAAAGGTAATAGCAAAATCCCTCGATACCATACTGTTTTGCTAGTTCAATTTGTTTTGCCTGCGCATCACGATTTAATAGATTGTAATAGCCAATATCTTCATGCGGCACGTGTGGTTGGTAATGACCTGCAAATTGGGGTGTTGCTGGTTTAACGTTGGTCCATTCGGTAAAACCTTCACCCCACCATTTATCATTCTCGGGAATTGCGTGAAATTGTGGTAAATAAAAGCAGATGGCGCGCACTGCTTTGGCGATGGGATTGATATCCTTGGCAAGGCGAGGAATATATTCCACTGGTGAGACTGTATATTTGGATATAAAAGGTTTGGCTATAGCTTCACGCCCTTCCGCTTTTCCGTTACAAACGTAATGGATAAAAGGGTTTATTCCTGCTTGCGCTACATCAGGATTGCTTTTTAAATAATGGGCAGTATCAAAATCGGCAGAGGGATTAAGCGATTTTTCTATTCCATAATGTAAATAGTGTTCCAATAAGTTGGTTTCAGCGGTTATCAAATGCTGATAGTTAATTGCATAGTAATGGACATCAAAAAGTCCCGACGCAATGACTTTTTCAAAATAATAATTATCTAATGATGGCGGTTTGATTAGGGAGAAATTATCTACGAGAGAGTTTTTAAATTGCCTTGGACTATTACCTAAGCGTAGATCAGCGATTTGAATGTTAATCTGTAAGCTGTTAGCAAGCACAGGAATGGATAGGGCTGCTTTTTCATACAACTCAATAGCTAATTCATAATTGCCTGCATTGAATTCAATATTGGCTTTTTGTAGTTGAGTTTTTTGATCTTGTATTTTCGTATTCATATGTGCCGTATTCCACCCAGGAGCGTATGCTATTTAGCCTTAATTGCTTTGAGTAATATGCATGTTTTTATTTTAAAAGCTTAATTAAGTAGAGTTGTTAATTTAACAGTAATTCTTTAATTATTTCGATTTGCGCTTCTGCTTTAAACATCTCCTGCTTTAAAGAAGTTTGTTGTTTTTCTAGTTGAATATTAGTCTCATGCAAAGAACGGTTTTGCTTTTCCAGCTGACTAATCTTATCTAATCTAGTAGTTGCTTGTTTTTCAATTTGTGCCAGCTCTTGTGTCAGCCTTGCAATTTCCTGTTGCTTTAGTTGAATTATTGATAATTGCTGGTGCAGTTTTTGAATTTCATCAATTTTTTCATTCAACTGATGTTTAATTTCTTCCAGTTCTTTGGATATGGTTTTGTTATGTTCTTGAGCATCTTGCAGGGGTTGCCATAAAACATTTAAATTAAAACTCAACCAAGGCATATCCGGGTCGTTGCTTGTCTCTTCATTGAGAACATAGCCTTGATCTTCCAGAAATTTAGTAATCTCTGCTCGCGTTGTTGCGAGGGAATAAAGTGGGTTAATTCCGATTTGCAGGCGAATTTCACAAAATTGATCGAGTTGCCCGGCATTTTGCAGCTCCTGTAATAATTGCAAGCTGGTGTCGGGAATATCCATTACTAACAAATTGTTTCCAGTTTGCAGCTCTAATCCTTCGATAAAAACGCTGATTTTTATGCTGCTTAACTGTTCAGTTTTGATTGCTTTAATGCCTGGAAATAATGTTTTTAATCCACTAATGGGTTGGATAGCGGAAAATTCAGGCAAATTATATGTAGTGAATTCCGTTTTTAGTCCGTCACTTGTCAGTAGAAGTTGGTTGATGCTCACGTGGGCATTATTATTTTGTTGCAAAAATTTACAGACTGATTCCTGGGCGTCAACCAAGGTTATTTTTTCTGCGTTAGTCAATAGGTTTTTGGGCTCAGTTGTCGCGCCAGCACCAAGCCAAACAAGATGCGAATAATGCTTATTCATCTGTTGATGATCCCTCTGTAGTTACACTGTTGTCAGCTAGCGATTTTGGTGAGCTGCTGCGCCCTTCGTGCTGACCAAAAAGAATAAAATGCATTAATGGGTTATCCCCTGCTTTAGCAACATCAGGATACTGCTCCAGATACCAATTCCCATCAAATATTGGGCTAGGCAATCTGCCTTCTTTTGCGCCATGAATAAGATAGTGTTCTGCAGGGTTTATTTGTTGTTCTGCTACATCGTTATATGTATGCAAATACCACTTTGCATCAAAAAAATCAGAGCTTAACAATAGGGTTATTTCTTTATTTAGCTGGCTGTCAGAAATATCAGTTTTTCTTACCAGATTGCCAAACATTCGCACTGGTTTGGCCGCTTTCCAGGCTAAAGATTGCTTTAACCTGTTTAATTCTAGTTGCTGTTGCTGTCCCGCAAATTCGATGTTGGCAGCTTTTGCTTTTGCTTTATGCAACTCCAGGTCAAATTTTGCTATTTCTCTCGCATGCTGCTTATCACGCGCGAGCAGTGTGCGCATACTATTTTGCTGCTCTACCTGTAGTTTTAAATAATATTCTTCCAGCTGCTCTTGAACCTTTTGTAGTTCTCCTAAAACCAGATCGCGTTCTTTTTTAATACTTTCCAGGGTTTTAAGCGTTGATTCAAATTCTTTATTCGATTGGCGAGCATTGTCCAGAATTTGGTTGATATTCAGGTTGAGTAATTCGTTTTCACTTAACGTAACAGCTGAAGCATGTAGGCGCGTATTAAGTAATTTTATAGTGGTATTTTGTGCTACGTATTGGCAGGCAGCCAGTAACTCCACATTGTTATTAATTCCGCGCGGTGTAAATGGCTTACACGGGATAGTGTCAGCCAGGCTGTTACAAAACACATCTGGTTGGGCTAGTGCGTGATGTAGGTTCACCAATTTTATGGTGCGGCGATTTTGCGTGTGAAATGCCAGTAGTTCGTTGGTTTTTTGTTCCCACTCTATTGAGGCTTCAGTTAACGAGCTCCCTCGTTCAAGGGCGTTTGCCAAATATAACTCTGCCTGCACAGTTGCAATCCACAGGGTATCTGTACCAGACAGCAAGGAAAGTAAATTGTTTAATTGTGAAAATGTCTGCACTGGCTCAAGGATAGCAGCTTCTTTATGGGGAGCCGTTGGTGTTTGTGTCAGCACTTTTAATTGCGCTGCGGTGACAAGTGTTTTCCAATCGGGTGTGTTATATACCGTCAGTAGTAAACTCATGGTGTGGCCCCTTTTATAGCGGCAGGCGTTGTAGTATCGGCAGCGATAGCTTTGGAAGCTTTGTGCGCTTCGAGCATTGCAAGATTGTAGTGATGCACGACTGTTTTGGTATGACCTTGTTCTTTAATTATTCCATCTTCGATCCAAATAGCACGTGAGCAAACTTTATTGATTTGGTCAGAGCTATGAGAAACGAATACACAGGTTTGTGTATTGCGTAATTTATCAGTCATTGCTGCTTCTGCTTTTTGCTTGAAGTGTGCATCACCCACACTTAGCACCTCATCAATTAGCAGGATATCAACTTCGGTATACATGGCCGTGGCAAATCCCAGACGTGATCTCATTCCTGACGAGTAAGTATCGACAGGTTGATCAAAGAATTCTCCCAGCTCTGAAAATTCGGCAATATCATTCAAAATGGATTTAGCTTTTTTGCGCGTTGCGCCTTGCAACATGGCCGCATACATAGCATTTTCTCTGCCGCTAATACTGGGCATAAAGCCAAGCCCGAGCGTGAGTAGTGCGCGAGTCGTATCGGGTGCACAAATAACCCTGCCGGAACTTGGATTTACGATGCCCGCCAATATCCTCAACAGTGTGCTTTTTCCTACACCATTTCTGCCAAGAATTCCCAGGGTCTCGCCTTTCATCAAATCAAAAGAAACATCTTTCAATGCTTGATGAGTAAAACCACCAAACATGCTTCGATTGCTGCTTGTATAGGTTAGTGAAATATTTTTAACTTCTAATACAGGCGCTGTCATCCGTTCACCACCCTTGCTGCAATCGTGCGGCTCATACTTCGATACATAAGGTGAAGACCAGCAATCAGTATTGAAAACATACCCATTAATAGCAGTATATGTTGAACGTCGTACATACCTTTATGCATGAGGACTTTACGGAAGGCATCACAGAAAAATGCCATCGGGTTGAAAGTAAGCAAATATGTTTGAATTGGCTCTCTCATGGTTGAAATATCGAAAAAAATTCCACTGGTGAACATCAGGAATAGCATGCCCATGTTAATAACCATACGCACATCGTCGGCGTAACAGACTAATATTGCTGTGATTAAGCTGCATGCCACAATCATTAAATACATACCAACAAATAGTGGGATTAACCACAGCCATTCTATTGTTGGCATATAGTTGTAATAGGCGCACATAGCAAATACCAACAGAAAAACGGGTATTTCCTTGTAGAGGGATATTTGAATGGATGCATAAGGAAAAATGCTTTTGGGGATATCAATTTGCGCAATAATTCCGCGATTGGCAACAATGCTTCCGGCAGCATTAGTAACTGCTTTGGAGAACCACATATAGGGAACTTTTGCGCACATCAAAAATAACAAGAAGTCGTCTTTGCGGGTACCCAACAAAACACTGAACACAAAATAGAAGGCCAGGACAAACAGTATTGGCTCGATAATCCACCACAAAAAGCTCAAGTAGAGTTTGGAGGCCTCAGCCTTCAGACTCATTTTGGCTTTGGTATCAACCAAAATAATAAAATCTAGAATTTTCACTGTCACATACCCGGCTGATTAATCGAAATAGACAGCGTTTTTGAACGTGGAGGCTATTTGATCCTTGCCTGAGACTGCTACCGTACCTGCATCAGGCCATATAATGGCGAGGTCTTTATCGTTCCAGAAGATTGCACCTTCATCTTTGGGTGAATAATAATTAGTAGTTTTATAAAGAAATTCAGCAGTTTCACTGAGCGTTAAAAAACCATGGGCAAAGCCTTCGGGAATCCATAGTTGGCGTTTGTTTTCGGCAGAGAGATGTACGCCAACCCATTGGCCAAAAGTAGGTGATGACTTTCGAATGTCTACAGCAACATCAAATACTTCGCCCTGTACCACGCGAACCAATTTACCCTGTGCCATCGGTGGCAATTGATAATGCAGGCCGCGGAGTACGCCCCTGCTGGATTTTGAATGATTATCTTGTACAAAATCGCGTTTTAATCCGGTTGCTTCTTCAAATAGTTTTTGATTAAAACTTTCGAAAAAAAAGCCGCGTTCATCCCCAAATACTTTGGGTTCAAAAATTTTTACATCGGGAATAGCAGTGGGTATAACGTTCATCGTCTGTCCTTATGCGGAATAGGCGTTAATGTTTTTCAGGGCTGATTGCCAATCGCTGGCGGTAATACCAAATGCGCGCTCTATCTTGACGCAATCCAGTTTTGAATTGGCCGGGCGTTTTGCCGGAGTGGGGTAGTCAGCCGTAGTGATGGCATTTAGTTGGGGAATGGTTTTTTGGTAGAGTTTGGCTTGTTCAACTTCAGCAAAAATATGCTGAGCGAAACCAAACCAACTGACGTGAGGCAAGCCTGAGTAATGATAAATCCCCCAAGGGATGGTTTTTCCTGCGGCGTATTGTTGTGCGATCACAACGAGCGCCCTCGCGATGTCACCCGCATAAGTTGGGCCGCCTTCCTGGTCGGCGACTATGCCCAGGGTATCTCTATTGCCACCCAGGCGAATCATGGTTTTCACAAAGTTATTACCGTGCTCTCCAAATACCCAGGCAGTGCGAAGGATGATGTGTTTGTCATTGGCGGCGATAACCGCCTGTTCACCTTCAAGCTTGCTTTGGCCGTAAACACCTTGCGGAGCAGTCGGCGCGTCTTCGTTATAGTGGCCGCTTGCATCGCCTGCGAAAACATAATCAGTTGAGATATGCAGGATGGCCGCATCAATTTTTTTAGCGGCGCGAGCGAGATTGGCCGGACCATCGCGGTTAATAGCAAAAGCGAGCTCGCGCTCTTGCTCCGCTTTATCTACTGCAGTATAAGCAGCGGCATTGATGATGATATCCGGCCGGATTTGTTGTACGACATTTTCTACCGCTTGCGTATTACTGATGTCCAGTTCTGTACGGGTGAGTGCAACTAGCTCCCAGTTGGTGTTCTTGAGTTGTTGTTGCAAACAGTAGCCAACCTGGCCATTGGCACCAGTCACTAGTATTTTCATGTTTTGGATTGTTCCGCAATTTTCATCATGTACTGGCCATAGCCAGTTTTTGACAGGGCTTTTGCTTCTTGCAAGAGGCGCTCTTTGCTAATCCATTTATTTGCAAATGCGATTTCTTCCAGGCAGGCGACTTTCAAGCCTTGGCGGTGCTCAATGGTTTGTACAAAATGTCCTGCTTCGAGCAGGCTGTCGTGGGTGCCTGTATCCAGCCACGCATAGCCACGACCAAGCAACTCGACGTTTAAATCTCCGCGTTCAAGATAGGCATTATTGACGCTGGTAATTTCCAATTCGCCGCGCGATGAAGGTTTTATCGTTTTAGCGATTTCGATAACATCGTTGTCGTAAAAATAAAGGCCAGTAACCGCATAATTCGATTTGGGTTGTTTGGGTTTTTCTTCGATGGAGATTGCGCGCATTTGCGCATCAAACTCAACGACACCAAAACGCTCCGGGTCACTGACGTGGTAGCCAAACACGGTTGCACCGGTTTTGCGCGCTACCGCACTTTGCAAATGTTCGGTTAAGCCGTGACCGTAAAAGATGTTGTCCCCCAACACCAAACAGACATTGTCTTTTCCAATAAAGCCTTCGCCAATAATAAAGGCTTGTGCAAGGCCGTCCGGGCTGGGTTGGACTGCATAGTTCAGGCGAATGCCAAACTGCGAGCCATCACCCAACAGGCGCATAAAACTCGCAGAGTCTTCCGGTGTAGTAATGATGAGGATGTCCTGGATTCCCGCCAACATCAAAACCGACAGCGGATAATAAATCATCGGCTTGTCATAAATAGGGAGCAGTTGTTTTGATACACCTTTGGTGATGGGGTGTAAGCGGGTGCCGCTGCCGCCCGCAAGAATAATACCTTTCATAAGATTCCTAACGATTGATTATGGTTGACTGCCCAGGCGTTCGCGCTGGTAACTGCCATCTTGCACCCGGTGTGCCCACTTCAGATTGTCTAAATACCACAACACGGTTTTACGGATACCCGATTCGAAAGTCTCTTCCGGTGTCCATCCCAGTTCGCGTTTGATTTTGCTGGCATCAATCGCGTAGCGGATATCATGTCCAGGTCGATCTGTGACAAAGGTGATGAGATCGCGGTGACTGCTGATATCCAGGTTGGTATCACTGACCGGGCGAAGCTCATCCAGCAACTCACAAATCTTATGCACTACCTCGAGATTCTGTTTCTCGTTGTGGCCGCCGATATTATAGGTTTCGCCGACCTTGCCTTCTGTGACGACTTTGTAAAGCGCGCGCGCATGATCTTCTACAAAGAGCCAATCACGGATTTGGTTGCCTTTGCCGTAAATCGGCAGGGGCTTTCCTTCGAGGGCATTGAGGATCACGAGCGGGATTAACTTTTCGGGGAAATGATAGGGGCCATAATTGTTGGAGCAATTAGTTACCAGTGTTGGCAGGCCATAAGTACGGCGCCAGGCGCGTACCAGATGGTCGGAGCTTGCCTTGCTGGCGGAATAGGGCGAGCTGGGGGCGTAAGGGGTTGTTTCGGTGAACAAATCTTCTGGCCCTTCGAGGTCACCGTACACCTCATCAGTGGAGATGTGATGGAAGCGGAATGCGGCTTTGCGAGTCTCGGGAAGGTTGCGCCAATAGTCCCGACTGGCTTCCAGCAACTGGTAAGTCCCAACGATATTGGTCTCAATAAATGCGGCCGGGCCATCAATGGAGCGATCAACATGGCTCTCCGCAGCAAGGTGCATGACCGCATCGGGTTGGTGCTGGCTGAATACGCGATCCAATTCATTGCGGTTGCAAATATCCACCTGCTCGAAGGTGTAACGCGGGTTTTGGTCGATGCTTGCCAATGACTCCAGATTGCCCGCATAGGTAAGTTTATCGAGGTTGATAACCTGATCCTGAGTATTACCTATGATATGGCGAACTACTGCCGAACCAATGAAGCCGGCTCCGCCGGTAATGAGAATTTTCATAATGCGCTAAACATTCCTCGTCATTTTGATGCAATCATTGAAGTGCTCTGACCGGATAAAGTCGGAAATGCCCACAAGGTCGAGTCCCTAGCCTAATGGCCTATCAATGTCCTGATTATCAGGGGATTGCTAAGCGGCCATTTTGCCCTGGCTGGCATTGGAATCTCTCATAACGTATTGATTTTTATGAGAACTTTAAACTGCGGGAGTAAAAAATGTAGCTTGTGTGACAATTACATCTTCTCTCTATTTGTTACTGGAATAGGTGCGTTCCATGCTGCCCTCTTCAAGCTAAAGGGCGGCATTGTACCTTTTTGGCGGGGGCTACGGAACCCTTCGCACAGGACGGTACCGGCATATTGTCGGATTTCTTTACTACTTTTATAACTGTACTCCTTCCTTATTACCGCCCAGTCGAATTCCGTCGGAATGACCGGTAAATGCCAGGGCAGGCTGTCTGACATCGTCGGTGATTTGGTCAAATAGTACTTGCAACAAACTGATTTGTTCCCGCAATTGATAAAACGCAGTTTCCTCGCCAACACTGGCTCGCCCAAAGGTGACCTCGTTCAGTCGCCATAACAACAGGCAAAGCTGCTCGAGGACACGTAATGCGTGAAAAATGATGCATGCGTCCCACGCACCCCGAAACGATTTAATCTATAGGCTTCGCAATCTCGCTCTCCATATACTTTTCGCGTAGTTGCCGGGTTGCTCTCGCACCCAAACTATCTCGCCGCTGTACCTAAAGCATCATCACCACCGACTAGTGAAGATTGAATTATTGTCGGCACTGGTAACGCTCCCGCATCATCGTAATCAAATCTAACCTATGGAGGTTTGGTATGCGCCACACTATAAATGTCATCACAGTTGTAAAAAAAATTGTAATCATTGCGGCCGTTTTTTTTGCTCTGGGTTTTGGTTTTGCAAATGCAACGTTTATTGATTTTGATGATCTTCCTTACGATCCTGATTATCCCTTGTTTTATTCCCATCCAGTGGCTGACCAATATATTTCGCAAGGGGTGCTTTTTGATGATGCTTATTTGCGACCATATAATGAGGTTAGCGAAAGTGTTATTTCTCCACCGAATTATTTGCTATCAGCCGTCTCCATGGGCATTAATTTCTTTGGCTGCTGCCGAGGGTATAAGAAAGATACATATCAACGAAATTTATCCATCCAAAGCGGGAGAAATTGATGATTTAACATTTACTTATAGTGTATCGGAACCGTCACCGTTGGTATTGTCAGGTATAGGATTGTTGCTGGTGTTGGTAATGTTCAGACGGAAGAAAATTATCGCCACTTAAAATCATTTTTAAATCCTTACTGTCTATTAGAAATTCCACTTTAAGTGTCAAATTGCTTCCTGCGATTCAGGATTCTGATGCGTATGTCACGGTGTGCCCAGATAAGTATTTAACCTGTGGACTTTGCAATCTCCGCCTCCCTATACTTTTCGCGTAGTTGCCGGGGTTGTTTCTAGCAACCCCAACTATTTCACCGCTGTACCTGAGGTATCACCGCTGACTAAATGAATATTGGATTATTAGTTGGTGTGGGTGTGCACTCGCATCATCGTAATCAAATCTAACCTATGGAGGTTTGGTATGCTTCACACTATAAATGTAATCACTGTAGTAAAAAAACTTGTAACCACCGCGGTTGTTTTTTTCGCTTTGGGATTTGGTTTTGCTAATGCAACGTTTATTGATTTTGATGAGCTTCCTTACGATCCGGAACATCCCGAGTTTTACGCGCATCCGGTGACTGACCAATACGCTGCGCAAGGCCTGGTGATTGATGGAGGTTTCCTGCTGCAATATAGACCGGGCAGTGAAAATATTATTTCTTCACCTAATTATTTGCTGGCTGGTATTAACATGCACATGGCTTTTTCAGGCGAGGCGCCAACGTTTGTTAGCATGCACGTAAATTCCTGGAGACAAGAAACCATTTATTTTGATTTCTATGGTGATTCAGGCCCTATCGCAACCCTGAAAACAAAAGGTTATGCGGGGCCATATAATGATGTTCCCTATGAGCCCAACCAATTTATTTCTCTCACTGCCGCTGAGGGAATAAGAGGTATATACGTCAGTGGTTTTTACGGGCGTTCTACGGCAGGAGAAATTGATGATTTGACGTTTACCTATGGCGTGCCTGAGCCATCGCCGTTGGTGTTATACAGTTTGGGATTGTTACTGGTGCTGGTATTGCGCGGACGACAAGCATTTCCGGCCTAAAACTGGACCCGACAGGATTTGAACCTGTACGTAACCATATGATTTTAAACAATTAATGTTTGTTATAAAAAATAAAATATACACATGGCATACACAAAACGCTGATTTTACGAATTACGGCCGTTGCTGGCGGTGAAATGTGCCGTAATTCGCATTTTAGCGCATATTAACTATGCTCTTTTAGAACGTATGGGACTACTTTGGCTTCGGTTAGCACCCCTACGGAGCCGATTCACCGGATGATTTGGTTTTCCCGCTGCATCTGTTCCTTTCCGTGTGTACCACCGCTTCAAACCCCATCAAATTTGAATAAATCCGAATAATTTTTTCACTACCTATTGCGCCCGGGCAGCCTAGGCGCGGCCTGCGTTTGACCAGGTGAATAAGTGTGAATAAAAACACACACGTAAAGAGCGCGGGCGGGGCGGGGGTCTGACCGCGCGCGTAAGGATGTTGTCTCAGGAATGGTGAGGCGAGGTTTAACTTGGTTTTTAATTAGCTGGTTAATTTTGGGAGCGTGGAATGTATTTAAAATCTTTATCTATAAAAAATTTTAGAAAATTTAATGGTGGTGAAAATGTCGTTGAGTTTGTTCAATCGCTAAGCTCAAAAAAAATAGATAGTGCGAACAGAATAGCTGGCTCAACCACATTGATTGTAGGTAAAAACAATTCTGGAAAAACATCGATTTCTGCAGCACTAAATTTGATACTTAATAATAAAAATTTAATGGGGCACGACTTTAACTATCGTTACTTAAAGGAATTTATCGAGCGATATTCTCAGGATAGTTCTTTTAAGGAAACACCAATATTAGAGTTCAAACTTATTGTTAGTGTGGATTTTTCTAATGCTTCAGAAGATGTTTCTACAAAAAATATATCTGAATTTATAACAATTGATACGGTTGAGGATGAGTTGGATGTATCTCTTATCATACGATATGAAGTTTTGGAGCAGTATGAGTTTTTATTAAAAGTAAAAAAAATAATAAAAAACAAAGATGACCTTGGAGGCGAAAAAGTTGTTTTAAGAAAATTTATAGAACTAATCGGAAAAACAAAATTTAGCTCAAATTATTATGACGAAAACAACAACAGAAAAACAGGTACCATAAAAGTTGGTGATTTAATTGACTATAAAGAAATTTCCGCCAATAGAAAACAAACAGATGATAGCCTCTCAGCCATTTTTAATAAAATTGTAAAATATAGATATGGTCTTCCTTCTCAAGAGGAAAATAGAGAGAAGCTTGAGCTTAAGATATCGAATATTAATAATGATATTACTGGTCAGGTAGGTGACACCCACGAAAAATCTGTAAATGATGTTTTAGGCGGTATTGTTTCTAATGAAAAAGTTGGGGTAAATTTAAGGTCAGATTTAGATTTTGAGTCGTTATTAAAAAACTTAATTCGATACGAGTTTTTTGAATCCGGGGAAGTGGTTCCTCAGTCGAACTTTGGTCTTGGGTATTCAAGCTTAATGTCAATTCTTGGGGAAATTATTGACTATGTGGAGCAATACTCTGATGAGGATATGCCTAGTAAGGTAAATTTGATATGCATTGAAGAGCCGGAAACATATATGCATCCACAGATGCAAGAGCTTTTCATAAAATATATAAATGATGCAATATCAATTTTATTAGGTAAGACAAGTAAAAAAATTAATAGCCAGCTAATAATTACGACCCACTCATCACATATATTAAATAGTAAAATACATCACAGCAATTCATTTAATAATATAAATTATCTGGCTAGCATGAATGGTTTTTCCCACATAGTGAAACTTAGTGACTCTATAATTAAGGAGGGTTCAATTACTGTTCCCGAAGATAAAAATAAAGATGAAAAAGTAAAGGAGAATGATCTTAAGTTTCTAAAAAAACATATAAAGTACAAGGTGTCAGAATTGTTTTTTTCTGATGCCGTAATATTTGTCGAAGGAGTCACAGAGGAAACTCTACTTAATTACTATATCGATAGCATAGCTAATTTAAATAAAAACTATATTTCCATCTTTAATATTAATGGGGCGCATGCTCATATTTATTACCCATTAATAAAAATACTTAAAGTTCCCTGTTTGGTCATCACTGATTTAGATATAAAGAGATCTGACGAAGAAAAGTTTATAGTGGTTGATGTGGGTGGGAAAAATAAAAAAATACCTATATACACACAAGTGTCATCACTTGCTTCTAGAAAAACCACCAATCAAGTTCTGAATACCTTTTCTATAAAGGCTAATGAAACGTTGGAATCCGTAGTTAATTATTACGAAGATGAAAATTTGAAAATTGTCTTCCAAAAAGATTCCATTGAGGGATTTTATGCTTCTAGTTTTGAAGAGGCTTTTATTTTATCTAATTATTCAAATCAGATATTAAACTCCGTGTTAGAGAGCGTAAAACCAGAAATATACAATGATATTGTAGGCCCTGAAAAAAACAATAGTCTTTTGATGTCAAGCTCATATGAGCTTCAAAAAAAACTATCTAATGATAAAAGTAACTTTGCAAACTCAATGTTGTATGAGATGGCCATTAGTGAAGAAATAAATCATCCGGTTCTGCCAAAGTATATTGTGGATGGATTGAATTGGCTTGGGGTTATGATTGCGCCGCCTGGCATTAATCCGGAATTGATTGATCTATCTGCCGTAAATCCGGAGGTCGTTTAAATGAAGGAAATTTCCAATGACTCTTTGTTGGGTGAAGAAAAAATCCAAAAAACAATATTTGAATATGTAAACGCAGGTGAGTCTTTTGTTTTTAATTCTGGGGCCGGGTCTGGCAAAACATACGCTTTAATTGAGACCCTTAAACATGTATTAAAAAATTTTGGTGATACGTTAAAGGTTGGCGGGCAGAATGTGCTTTGTGTGACCTACACAAACGCAGCTGTTGAGGAAATTAAAGAGCGCCTGGGCGATTCTAAAATTATAAAAGTATCCACAATTCATGAATGTCTATGGGGGGTAATTAAAAATCAACAGTCTGCTCTGCTAAAAGTTCATATTAAGGAAGTAGAGAGTAAATTGTGCGAATTTCAATTTAAGCTATTGTCTGATACTGAAGAAAAGCAGGTAAAAAAGTATAATGCATATAGAGAACTATCTGATCAGAAAAAAAATGAATTTAAAGAATATATGCTATCGGTGAAGGACGTTTTTTATAGAGTTAGATTCAAAAACTCTGACTATATTAGAAATAAATTTTCTGCTGGAGTAAATAATGCATCCATATTAAAAAATGTTCAAAATTTCAAAGACATTGTTTCTTTGATCTACAAAATAGAAAATCTTAAGTCATGTCTAGAATCCATAGCAAATAAGTCAGATGGCTTTTTAACTGTAAAATATGATGCAAATTACAATGATGATGTTTTGCATAAAATGATCATAAGTCACGATACTCTATTGCGATACTCTTTTGTATTGTTCGATAATTATCCGATACTGAGGCGTATAGTAATTGATAAAAATCCATACATTTTTATTGATGAGTATCAAGATACGTCACCATTAGTTGTAAATATTATAAAAATAATTTCAGAATATGCCAATAAAATAAATCATAAAATTGTTATTGGTTACTATGGTGATTTGATGCAAAACATTTATGGAACAGGAGTCGGCGCCGAGTTGTTTTCAATTCATCATGGAATTAATACTGTTAATAAAATATATAATCGTCGCTCAAGAAAGGAGATTATCGATGTTATAAATAATTTTCGAGATGATGATCTAAAACAGGAGTCCATTTTTGAAGATTGTAATGGTGGAATTTGTAAATTTTTTGAAAACAAAGATCCTTCTCAGGGTGTCAATAGCATTGAGAAGTTCGTTAAATTTCATAAAAGCGAATGGAACATATCTAATGACAACAAGTTGCATTGTTTCGTTTTGCTGAACAAAACTATCGCTGATTTAAATGGATTCTCAACTCTTTATAATGAGTTTAGTAATTTTATTAAATTTGATCAGCTTAATAATGATCTATTGAGTAAGGATATATACAAACTAGGTGCTGTTCCTAGGGTTTTTTTTAAGATTATGCATTTTCGAGAAGTTATCAATAAGAAAAATGTTTCTGTGGGAGAAATTCTTGATTTTTTTGGGTTAAGTATAAATCATGATTTTAAAATTAATGAAATCAAAAGATTTATTGTTGAGATTAAATCTCTTGATAAAGATAATTTCTGTAAATATATCAAATCTATATTTGACATTTTATCGCGTCCGGACGTAACTCTATTTTTTTCACAGATAATTAGATCTATCTTCAAGTTTGATGATATGACTTTAGAAGGGTTTGAGATTTTCCTTTTTGAAAAACTTGTCGGCGACGTGGAAGATGATGATATTGAAGAGTGGAAGGGGAAAATTAAATTATTGCTCAATGTTAATTTCGATGAATATTTAAACTGGTACAAATTTATTTGTGGGTATGAAAATACTGATGTTATTTACCATACCTATCATGGAGTTAAGGGGCTTCAGTTTAAGAATACCATAGTAATCATGCAGAATGATTTTGGTGGTAATAACAAAGGTAAGTTTTCTGATTTTTTTAAATCGATTGGTGATGATCGCGAAAATACCAGAAATCTACTATACGTTGCTTGCTCTAGAGCTATTGATAATTTAAGTATTCTTTATTTGGACGATATTTCAGATTTCAGGGCGTCAATAGAATCATATTTTGGTAAAGCACTAGAGTTTAGTTGATGTTGTTTTCTTCTGATAAAAAAATTATTAAACGGTTTTTATAAAAGTAGTCGGGAGAATTATTTGGAAATTTCATCTTTTATTGAAGTGTGGAAATGGTTTACATGGCTTCCTAAGGTTTTGCTAAAAAAGGTTTTTACTAAAAAACGCCTGTCTGAGCTTTTATATATTGATATTCGACCTAGGCATGAATCATTCCGGGTATCGCTTTCTGATGTTTCAACATACGATGTTTACTTTCAAATAATTAATATGACACCTTTTGAAGTTGAAATGGATACGGCTGAGTTTGATTTTAATATCGCAGGCATTGGTCTAAAACATCAGTATATTAAAAAATATAGATTGAAAGCCGGGCAGATAGGAGATTTGTTAATAACTGGAAAAATTGATTACCATTTGGCGACATTAATATCTGGCTTAAAGGAAAATAATGCTAGTAGTGTGACTATATATTGCTCGTTTAATTGTTCGCTTCATGAATTTGAAAAAGATAACCTACACCTTTCGGGAATTAATCCAAGGTATATTGATTCGATTTTAAAAGTGGAAGGTTAGTGATATTGAAAGAAAATATTTTTTTATCGAAAATAACTTTTTATTTTTTCACCTTCTATTGTGAAAAATATTTATGAATGAAGAATTTATAAAAAATGAATTAATTTCAAATCTTTCAAATGATTTTGAATTTTTGGAAGAGGTTTTTGGTTACCACCCTATATATAAAGCTCGCCTTAGAATTGACATTCTCTTGCGAGCCAAGCCCCATTTAATAGCTAAGGGATTTACTGACGAATGGTTTGGTGTTGAGTGCAAATGGATTGATGGTATAGATGGTCAAACATCGAAAACTACTAGGCTTGTTTGGCAAAGTATTACATATGCTCAATCTACCTTTGTAGTAAATGGAAATAATATCACCCCTCGTTTTGTTGCTGTATTTACCCCCGACAATCTATCGCCGTCGATTGACCGCCATTTAAGTACGTTATTAGGTTTGGGTTTGTATGGCTGCGTAGGACGGCTCTATTTTTATAGGGATGGTGCATGGGGTATAAAATTTGCAAGTATCTATGGTCGTAGCACTTCAGATGATTACTACGTAAATCAGAAGCAGTTACCAAAACTGAGAGCTGGTAGTGTGTAAATTTGTATCTTTATTTAATACTAACAACTGGTAAGTTGGCAGAGTGTTAATTATGGTTGTCCGTTCAGTTTGGCTATTACACCATACGGCATCATTAAGTGAAGGGTCCCCCATGAATTTAGATGGATCTTCTTTTCTCATTGGGGTAGCGGCTGTGCCTGCGCAAACCATGCATGAAGCATTGTTACTTTTCGATGCTTACTTGGTTAAGCAAAAAATGATCATTTTGGATTTGTGGAAATGCGAAAAATGGAATCCAAAGAATCATGATATTAGTTCATTGGAAGGTCGTCAGATTAATAGCGCTAGTGAAAAATGTTTGGAAACAAATTTAATTCATTACACATGCGGAGTTTCATCTGAAGCACTGGATTGCAATATAGAAAGCAATGACTAAATTTGTGGAATGGTTCCCGATCCCACGAAACTAGTTTCGTGTTCAGATGGTAATTAGTTATGAGGGTGTTTGGTCTGATTTTGAAAAATCAAAGAAAATTATCTTCTGGCGAGCCAGCGAATGAAACGAATAATATTCCCTATTTTAGGTGCTGTTATTGGCGGCGTGCTTTGCAATATTATTTTTTGGCTTATTGGAAAGGCGGCAGTCACTCTGGATATTCGTTTGTATAACAGTGAAGAAGAGGCCAGCAGAAACTTTACTATTTTTTTAGTGTGTTTCGTTTTATTTGTTATTTTAGGTTTTATCTACGGTTTTTATCGAGCTAAAAAGGTCAATCAATAATCTGTTATTGCAATTTGTATCAATAAAACTGCATATATTTTTTTAAACTCATATCCACCTTTTGACCAAGCCGCCATCGCCATCGCGATAAATCATGCTTTCTGGCTCAAGCGAGGCTCTGATAAGGAGGCGTTTGATCTGGTGTCTTTTCTGATTCGTATGCCAGGTTTGATTTTCCTTGGCATACTCGAAGGGGTGAAATGACCCATGGTTTACATGAGGCTACTTTGGAAAGTGAAGTGGCGCACCCGACAGGAGTCGAACCTGTGACCAACGGCTTCGGAAGCCGCTACTCTATCCAGCTGAGCTACGGGTGCTGGAAGGAAAATCTAAAATGACATCTTAAGTTGCTGCGAGTTTTAGCAGCGCTTTGCACTGCAGCTACTCCTTTCGCTTCGCTCCAGTCCGGCCAAACAATAAATTGTTTGGCGTTTGGCTGCGCACAAAGCTGCGCTTTGTAAATCGCTTGCCTCACCCAGCTGAGCTACGGGTGCTGGGAAGGAAACTCAAACTTGAGGGCGGCGATTCTACTGTCCTAAATCGTGCCCGTCTACGGCAAACTGTCTTCCTTATTTGGGATTTAAGTCCTTGGCCAAATCCTGCACGCTCAGTTCTTTGGTGATCTGTGCCGAGCCTATGCTTTGGCTCATGGTGCCAAAGTGGAAATCGGCGAGCATGCGCTCCAGGCGTGGCAGGCAACGTTTCAAATTGGTGTAGTGGCGGAAGTTGCTGAACCAACTGGCATTGGGGATGCGCGGTTGATCCGGGTCAATTTCCCAGGGGTGCAGGTAAAAAATCTGCGGTTTGGTCTGGTTGAGGCTCGCGCGTTCAAATAGCCATTTGGACAATGCATAAGGATATTGGCGGAAGTAGCCACCGCCTGCCGCAGGAATCGCCTGGCCGAGCACTTTGGCGGTGGTCAGCGGGAATTCCAGCAGGCTCGCGCCGCTGTTGGTAACGATGCGATAGGGTTCCTCGGGGCTGCCGGGAATGCCGTAGTTGTCGTGGCGGGTGGGGAAGATGCTTGAGTCCCAGGTAAAACCTAGCTCGGCCAATATGTCCAGCGCCCAAAGCGATTTGCGGGTAATCGAATAGCTGGCAGCGCGATAACCGGTGATGGGGGTCTGTGCCAGGTCTTCCAGTATCTGTTTGGATTTTGCGGTTTCTACACGGAAAACATCCTGGTTTTGCTTGTAAATCAGCTGGTGGCTGTAGCCATGGGAGGCAATTTCATGGCCCTGCGCGCGTATGGTTTTTACCAGTTCGGGATACTGGTCGGCGACCCAGCCCAAGACAAAAAAGGTGATTTTGATATTGGCATCGTCAAACAATTGCAGCAGGCGATGGGTGTTTGCTTCAACGCGCGATGGCCAGTTTTTCCACTCGCCCGGTTTGATCACATTGGCGAAGGCGGCGACATGGTAATAATCCTCCACGTCCACGGTCATGGCGTGGGTAACCCGGCCTGTAATCGGAGTGGATGGGGGGTGTTGTATATGCGGATTGTTCACAGGCCTGCTCACAAAACGTTGTAGTAGTGACGATACCATTCGATAAAGCGCGCCACGCCTTCTTCAATGGAGGTTCGTGGTTTGTAGCCGACAGTGTTGACCAATGAGTCGACGTTGGCATAGGTATCAGGTACGTCCCCCGGCTGCATGGGCAGCAAATTTTTCACTGCCGTTTTGCCCAGGCCTTGTTCCATCAATTCAATAAACCGCAGCAGTTCCACCGGGCTGTTGGAGCCTATGTTGTAAATGCGGTAGGGCGCTGCAGAGCTGGCGGGGTCGGGCTTTTCGCCAGTCCAACTGCCATTGGGTTGGGCGGGGTTGTCCAGGCTGTGAATGATGCCGGAGACTATGTCATCTATATAGGTGAAATCGCGGCGATGCTGGCCGTAATTAAAGACATCAATGGCTTTGCCGCGTGCGATTTTATTGGCAAACAGGATTGGCGCCATATCCGGGCGGCCCCAGGGGCCATAAACCGTAAAAAAGCGCAGGCCGGTAGTGGGAATCTGGAAAAGGTGGCTATAGGTGTGTGCCATCAATTCGTTGGACTTTTTAGTCGCCGCATAGAGGCTTACCGGGTGATCCACATTGTCGCCTTCGGCAAAGGGCATACGTGTGTTTGCGCCATAAACCGAGCTGCTGGAGGCATACACCAGGTGTTCGGTGCCGAAGTGGCGGCAGGCTTCCAGGATGTTTAAAAAACCGGTGATATTGGAGTCGATATAGGCTTGCGGGTTGCTCAGCGAATAGCGTACTCCCGCTTGGGCGGCGAGGTTGACGACGCGCTGGGGTTGATAGGTTTTAAATACCTGATCGACAGCTTGTTTATCTTCAATGCCGATGCGCAAATCGGTAAAACCTGGTTGTGGGGTTAATAGATCCAGCCGCGCCTGCTTGAGCTGGACATCGTAATAATCGTTGAGGTTATCAATCCCTATAACTTCATCGCCACGCGCCAGTAATTGCTGGGCGAGGGCGGCGCCGATAAACCCTGCAGTGCCAGTGACGAGAATTTTCATATTAGAGGCGCGCGTCCACCGCGTGTTTGGGCAGTATGTGTTTCACATCGAAGAGCACATGGTTGGGAACACCGAGGGCGCGGATACCTTCGGCGCCCATTTCGCGGAACACGTCATGGGCTACGCAGATGATGATCGCCTGGTAGCTGCCGGGAACGGGTTTGTCGATCAATTCCAAACCGTATTCATGTTTGGCTTCGGCGGCATCGGCCCAGGGGTCATAAATCTGCACATTGGTATTGTAGTTGCGCATCTCTTCAATAATGTCGATGACGCCGGTATTGCGCAGGTCGGGGCAGTTTTCCTTAAAGGTCAGGCCCATGATCAGGACATTCGAATCGACCACGTGGGCTTTGCGCTTGGTCATCATCTTCACCACCGAGTCGGCCACAAAGGCGCCCATGCGGTTATTGATGCGGCGACCGGAGAGGATCACTTCCGGGTAGTAGCCAACTTGTTGCGCTTTATGGGTCAGGTAATAGGGATCGACGCTGATGCAGTGGCCGCCAACCAGGCCGGGGCGGAAGGGCAGGAAGTTCCATTTGGTTCCGGCGGCTTCAAGCACTTCCAGGGTATCTATACCGAGACGGTTAAAAATCAACGCCAGTTCATTCACCAGGGCGATATTGAGGTCGCGCTGGGTGTTTTCGATTACCTTGGCCGCTTCGGCAACTTTAATACTGCTCGCTTTATGGGTGCCGACAGTGACAATTTTGCGGTAGAGCGCATCGACATAATCAGCTACTGCGGGTGTAGAGCCGGAGGTGATTTTGACAATGTTGTGGATGCGGCGTTGTTTATCGCCGGGGTTAATTCGCTCGGGACTATAACCGGCAAAAAAATCTTCATTGAAGCGCATGCCGGAAGCCTGTTCGATAATCGGGATGCAAATCTCTTCGGTGCAACCGGGGTATACAGTCGATTCAAAAATAACGATGGAATTTTTCTTGATCACGCGGCCGAGCAGGGCAGATGCTTTTTCTAGCGGTGTCAGGTCTGGCTGGTAACTGTTATTGATCGGTGTGGGTACGGTGACTATATAGACATCGGCGCCCTGGATATCCGCTTCGTTAGTAGTAAAGCTCAATTGCTCGGTGGCTTGCAGTTCTTCGGCGGTCAACTCCAATGTGTGGTCTACACCCGAGCGCAATTCATCGACACGCACCTGGTTGATATCGAAACCGAGGGTGGTAATTTTTTTGCCGAATTCAACAGCGAGCGGCAGGCCAACATAACCTAAACCGATAACACAGAGCCTTGGGTTGCTTGCAAACATGATTATTCCTTAGCGGCGGGGTGATCCACGAACGGGTGACTAAAATACCATATTCGCTTTAAGTTTGAATGACGGGAGTCTATCCAAATGCGAATTGGCTATGTTCACTTGTAGACAAAGAGCGGTCGGGAATAAATCGAAATCTTGTCACAAACATTGCTATAATCCGCCCCTTTCCACTCATGCTGTTACGCCAACTTGAAGGAATCGGGTTTGTCCTATATTCGTTTGAATAAGCATTACATACATCTCCCCTACCTCTATCTTGGGGTGGTGGACGCTTTGCTTGTTGCCGGTGTGGCCTGGTTTGTCTTGCAATTAATCCGGCAGCCCGACGAGCTTTCGTCGCTCGCGCTCACCCCTTGGGCGCCGGTCATCACCCTTTCCCTGGTGTTGAGTTGCTGCACGCTCTCTATGGGAGTTTATTCCGCGCTGATCCGCGAAGGTTTTTCCAGCATGGTGTTGCGCACCATGGTCAGTTTTTTCCTGCTGGGCAGTTTGTTTTTGTACGTCATCAATTTATTTTTTGACGATGCGTTTATCAACCAGGCGTTCATCTTCTGGAGTGTGTTGTTATCCACCCTGGTAGTGTCTATATCGCGTTGGATATTTGTCAAAATTGTTGATGCCGACCAGTTGAAGCGTCGTGTGGTAATTTATGGTGCTGGCGCCAAAGCCAATAACTTGCTTACCGACCTTGCTCCCGATGTCAATGTGCTGGGAGTGCGCATTGTGGGTTGTATTCCCAGTGCCAGTGAACCGGTGCAGGTGGATCCTGCTTTGGTGATTCCGGAGCCGTCGGACTGGCTGTTGTTTGCCAGACAATTCCAGATTTCCGAAATTGTCATCTCCCCCGATGAGCGCCGTCGCACCAGTGGCGATGCTTTTCCCCTCAGTCAGTTTCTGGATTGCAAGCTTGCCGGTGTTGCATCGAGCGATGCATTAAGCTTTTGCGAGCGGGAGCTGGGCAAAATTGATATCTCCTTGTTGCAGCCGGGTTGGATGCTGTTTTCTGATGGGTTCAAGTATTCCAAACGGCGTATGCTGGCCAAGCGTTTGTTTGACCTGGCGCTGGCTTCGATTTTTTTATTTTTCCTCTGGCCGTTTATGTTGCTTACTGCCATCGCTGTGAAGTTGGAAAGCCCGGGTGCGGTGTTGTATCACCAGATTCGTGTTGGTTTGAATGGCCGCCATTTCCGTATCTATAAGTTTCGTAGCATGCGTCAGGATGCGGAAAAGAACGGCGCTGTCTGGGCCAAGAAAAACGATGCGCGGGTCACCCGTGTCGGCGCTTTTATCCGCAATACACGCCTGGATGAATTGCCCCAGCTCTACAATGTATTTGCCGGCCATATGAGTTTTGTCGGCCCACGCCCCGAGCGTCCGGAGTTTGTGGTTGACCTTGCGCGGCAAATTCCCTTTTATGAAATGCGCCACAAGGTCAAACCGGGTTTGATGGGCTGGGCGCAATTAAAATACCCGTATGGTGCCTCGGTAGAAGACGCCAAAAACAAATTGCAATACGATTTGTACTACACCAAAAACCACAGCTTTTTTATGGATATGTTAATCATGATCCAAACGGTGGAAATCGTATTGCTGGGGAAGGGTGTGCATTAACACTGGCCTGCTACGATATAGCTGATGGCCTAGACCGGTCGAGTCAGATTAATCTTCGAGGGATGCTCTATGAAAAATGTTCTGGCAACTGTTGGTGTTTTGTTGGCGGCGATAGTATTGGCAGCTTGTAGCAGCACCAGTAAAACTGTACAAATTCCTGAAAATGCCGATGCTGCTGTGCTGGCTGAATACCGCATCGGTGTAGGCGATGCGCTCTCGGTCAATGTGTGGCGCAACCCGGAAATGTCGATCAGTGTCCCTGTGCGCCCCGACGGCAAAATATCCATGCCACTGATTGGCGATATTATGGCTGCCGATTTAACTACCGGGCAGCTCTCGCAAAATATTACCAATAGCCTCACGACTTACATCAAAAGCCCGCAGGTCACGGTGATAGTTGTTAATCCGAGCAGCTCTGATTTCCAGCGTCGTGTGCGGATTACCGGCGCGGTTGATCAGCCCCAATCGATTCCTTATCGCGAAGGTATGACTGTATTGGATCTGGTATTGCTTGCGGGCGGCCCCAACCAATTTGCCTCGGCCAACAAAGCCAAACTTTACCGCACCGTGAATAATGAATTGAAAGTCTATCCAATAAAACTGGAGGATTTGATCGAGGATGGCGATGTTGAAACCAACTATACCTTGCAGCCCTCGGATATAGTGACGGTTCCAGAGCGCAACTTCTAACCGTGCCGATTGGAAAATTCCTGGCTCACGAATTGAGATAGTTCATGGATAAAGCATATCTAAAAGATTTACTGGCGGCATTGCGCGCAGAGCTCATTCGTTTGCGGTTTTGGTGTGTGTTGTTATTCCTCGCAGTAACCTATGCTTTCCTCGCGCTGGGGTTGGTGTGGCCAAAAAGCTACACCACTAAAGTTGTGTTATTTGCTGATGTGACCAACATCATCGAGCCCCTGCTCAAAGGGCGTGCGGAAATCACCAAAATAGATCGCTCCGAACAGGCGAGTGAAGTTATTTATACCCGCCGGATTATGCTCGAAACCGCCAAACAAGCGGGGCTGCTCAAGAGTACTGCTTCCGTTGATGAGCAGGATGCGCTGGTGAAAAAATTGCGCGAAGGTGTGATGGTTGCGCGCGAGCGCAATGAAAACTATGTGCAGATAAGTTATACCGCCAATAATCCGGACCGCTCGTTTGAGGTTCTCAACTCAGTCGTCAATGTGTTTATCGAAGATACTGCCAAGCGCAAGCGCGATGAAAGTGTCGGGGCCTATAACTTTATTGATGCCCAGGTACAAACCTATAAAAAGCAATTGGAAGCGGCCGAAGAAAAACTGAAAGAATTCAAATCAAAAAATACTGATGGTAGCGAAGACGCCGTGAGTGCACGTATTGCGCAGCTGCGGCAGGAAGTGGAAACGCTCAAGATCGGTATCGAAGAAGCCCAGTCCAGGATCAATTCCATCCAGCAACAATTGAATAGTGAAGGGCAATACTTGCAGGCTAAAGGCCAGGTCGATGAAATGCGCCAGCGTCGCCAAACCCTGAACGCCCAACTGGAACAAATGTTGCTGAGTTACCAGGAAAATTATCCTGATGTTGTGTCATTGCGCGCGCAAATAGCAGAACTTGATATTGCGATTAACAAAATCAAATCCTCCGGTGATGTCTATGGCAGTTCTGACAAAGTAGAAAATCCATTGTACGAGGAATTGCGCAAACAGTTGGCTGATGCCGAAGTCGATTTGCGCGCGCAAAAAAGGCGTATGCAATCACTGCTGGTATTGCAGGAAGAAGAGTTTGCCCGTCAGCAACGTATTGCGGCTAACCAGGCGGATTTGTCCGAGTTAACACGCGATTACGATGTCACCAAAAAAGTGTATGAAGAGATGTTGCAGCGCAAAGAAACGGCGCGGGTTTCCATGACCCTGGACATTGAAGGGCAAGGTGTATCCTACCGTATCCAGGAGCCGGCCAGCTTTCCACTCAAACCATCGGGTTTACACTTTATCCATTTTGCCCTGGTTGGCCCCATCTTTGGGTTGTTGGCGCCAATTGGTTTGCTCTTGTTATTTGTGATGGTAGATCCTCACCTGCGCTCTGCGCGTATGCTGCAGAAGCAGTTGCCTCCGGACATTGAAGTTGTTGGTGTTATCCCGCATTACAACTCGCCAATTGGTGAGCGGTTGCTGCGCAAGGATGTCCTGCTGATTTTTTCAGTGGCCGCACTCGGAATGATTTGTTACCTGGCAATTGCTATTTATTGGCAAATAGCCAAGGGTTAAACAGCTAGATAATCAGGGCACAGTGATGGACAAGCGAAAAGAAAAAAATTTAAGCCAGTTGATGGAAGATGTTGATGCGCTGGTGGAAGACAGCGATCAATTGGTTAAAGACGCGGTGCTGGAACATCGCAAGCGTGAAAAAATCAAAAATATGGATATGCCCTTGCTTTGGACGCAAGAAGAACTCTACGAGAAAAAAATAGTATTTACTGGCATGCGCCAACGCGAAGTGTTAAATGCGTTTCGCGAAGTGCGTATCCGGTTGTTGCAACGCCACCGCACTGACAACATGGTAGTGTTGGTATCTTCGGTTGCGGCAGATGTATCCTCCAGCTATTTCAGTTTTAACCTCGCTGCAACCTTTGCGTTGGATCAACATAAAACTGCACTCTATGTTGATTGCAATCCTTACACGCCGGTTGTAGAAGACAAATATGTGGCTGCCCCTATCGGCTCGGGTTTGTTCAATTACCTGACGGATTACACCGTGCCACTTAAAAACATTATTTATCCAACCGGTGTTGAGCGGCTGCGCGTAATTCCCTCAGGTGGGTCAAGCGATGCGGCAGCAGAGTTTTTTAACTCCAAACGCATGGAAGTGTTGATTGCAGAAATCAAATCACGCTACCCGGATAGATTTATCGTGTTGGATGCCCCTTCAATTCAATTGTCTACCGAGGCACGAATTTTGGCGCGCTATTGCGATCATGCACTCTTGGTTGTGCCCTTTGGCAAAGTGGTTGCCGATGAAGTGTTGTCGGCCGTTGATGCGGTAGGTAAAGAAAAGTTTGCCGGCGTGGTGTTCAATAACTGATAAGCGAGGTGGGTAATGGGCATTATAAAATCACTTCCCGCACGGACACTGCCATTATCCATTGCATTGCTGGTGTTTAACCAGGCGCAGGCCAATGAAATAGTTGGCGGGGCTATATCCGTCAACAGCTATATGTCCGATAACACCACCAAGACTGCGTTCGAACCTATTGACGAGCGCCAGGATGTTTATCGGGCTGACCTGACCCTGGATTACACCAACTGGCTAATTACAGCTGAAGCCGATTATCAATTTTACGCGCAAAAATTTTCTGAAAACTCCCAACCTGATGACGAATATGTCGATGGCAGTGCTCTGCTGGTATTTGGCAAAGAGCAGGATCCGCTTGGGCTGGAATTAAGCCATTCGCGGCGTATGTTGTTGCAGACTCCCGATGCTGTCGGTTTGGTTGAAAACATGGATGAGCGCGAAATTATTTCCGCCGCACCTATAGTGCGGGCAAGAATTTTTGATGCTGATACCCTGTTTGTGCGCGGGGAAGTTTCACAGGTTAATTATCTGGAGGATGATGCGCAGGACTCCAAGCGCAATGGCGCGAGCCTTGGCTGGACGCATCCTTTATCGGCGACCGATTCTGTGGAGCTTTCTGCACAACAAATCAATGTGGAATTTGACCAGCAACCAGAGTCAGATTACAAACTTGCGCATGCAATGCTCAGCTACTCAGTGCAATTGCGCAAACTGCAATATCACCTGGAGGCTGGCTATAACGAAACAACACCTGAATTGGGTGAGAAAGAAGGTGCGCCAGCTTACAAGGCAGAATTCAGTTATAGCTCGGGTTACAATAAAGTTAACCTTGTGCTTGGCAAGCAAATAACCGACTCATCATTTGGTGATGGTAATGCCTATGATCCATCGGATATTCCTGATGGCGACGGGCGTACCCAGGGCTTGGAAATGATTGATCGCCAAAAAGCAGACGTAAATTGGAGTACGGACTTTATCTGTGCGCGCTGTTCGTTTTCAATTGGTACAGCATTGGAAGACGATGATTATTTGGCAAGTGATGAAACATCGCGCAACCTCTATACACACAGTGCATTTATTTATTCTTTCTCTAAGGCTGCCCGCCTGGAAATCAGGGCGGATAGATCCAAGTATGATTTTGAACAGAGTGCGGTAATGGAAGATTACCGGATTGATTATTTGTCAGTTAATTATAGTTACCATTTCGTCAATGGCATTGATGTGCAGTTGTATGTGCGTAAGGAAGATCGGGAATCGGATTCGGAAGAACACAGCTACACCGAAAATATATATGGTGCTGGCTTAGGTTACATTTTTTAATAATGCAAGTCGGGTAATCGATCAACGATACGTGACTGATGCATAAAAAGGAAAACGGGTGGGCAAAATGAAAAATATCGCAACGCTAATATTGGTAGCACTCTGCATTGGTCTTGTGGCGTGTAGTGATAAGCAAGAAGAAAATCAGGAGCAGGCGAAACGCCATGTAAGCTCGGCCAAAATATATCTTGACCAAGGGCAATACCGCGCGGCAATTATTGAAGCAAAAAATGTTGTGCAATTAATGCCTGAATCACCCGATGGCTACATATCCCTGGCGCGCATTTATAATGAAATTGGTTCCTATTCTGCGGTGCAGAACTTACTGGAATTGGTAGTAAAAAAGAATCCGCAAGTGGCAACCGAATTAGCTAATGCTTACTACCTTAATAAAAAATACCTTACTGCGATTAATACGGTAAATAGCTATCCGGCAGATGCCAGTAACCTTGCCGATAAACAACGTCAGGCATGGATTAATGCCATGTCGAATATCAGTATGGGCAATAAGGATGGTTATGAACAGGCTCTAACGGAGTTAAAAGCCTTAAGCGCACCAGCGGCAGATATCAAATATGTTGAAGCGAATTATTTGATCTCCAAAGGTGAGATCGAGCAAGCCAAAACCACATTAACCGAAATGCTTGCAACGGCCCCGGAAGATATTGACGGGCTTATATTAATGGCCAGCGTCAATATTTATTTGCGCAACCTTGATGGTGCAGAACAGCATCTTACTCAAGCTCTGGGTTTGTTAAAAAAGACCGACATCATCAGCCGCAGAAAAGGACAAATTATCAGTTTATTAACTGACACCTTGATCCAACAAGGGCGCACCAGCGAAGCCTATACCTATCAAAAATTATTGGCCGATGCGAATCCTGAGGGCAATGTTGCGCAACAGCGTTTCAGTGAGGCAATGGAATATTACCAACAAGGAAAATATGTTGAAGCGGAAGCAATTTTGCGTGAACTGAGGGAGCAATATCCTAATGATAAAAATACGGCAACTCTGTTAGGGATGGTTGAATACCAGCAGGGTTCGGATAAACAAGCCAACGATTTATTTGATGAATTTATTGATCCTGAAACAGCAACGCCTTCCATCCTGCAAGCGGCTGCGTTGGTCAAGTTTCGCAATAATCAAATGGATGGTGCAATCGATCTTCTCAAAAAAGCGGCAGAAAGCCAGCCCAATAATTATGTGGTGCTTGCTACCTATGGTTTGGCGCTGCTTGATAAGGATCCTAAAAGTGCAGAAGGTGCCACTATCCTGGAAAAAAGCCTGGCACTTGAACCAAAACAGCAGCGTATACGCATAGCGCTTGCGAAACGGCATTTATTGCTAGAACAAAATGAACAGGCCGTAGCCCAACTGCAAAAAGCTTATCAGGAGCAACCGGATGATTTTTTTATCCAGCAAGCGTATTTCAAAACCCTGTTAAGTGAAAAACACACTGAAAAACTGGAAGCAGAGATAGCGGCATTCAAAACTAAAAACCCACAAAACTCGCGCGGCTATTTTTTTGCTGGCTGGTACCAATTGCAGCAAAAAAATTACCAACTAGCGGAGCAAGAGTTTGAGAAGGCAGTTGCTGCAACTGAAAATGCTGAAAAACATTTCGCCTACGCAGGGCTAGCACAAATTTATGAGGTGCAGGATCAGCCGCAAAAGGCAATCACTGCCTGGCAATTTGCACTAGAGGCAGATCCCGCGATGGTGGTTGGCTATTCGCATTGGTTTGCACAGTTACGTAAGCTCAAACGTGAAGATACAGCATTTGCATTTGTAGAATCGCTGGAGAAAAAGACTACCAAATGGGAACCCTCAATTGTACTTGCGCAATTGTACGTTAGTAAAAACCAATTTCCTGAGGCGATCGAGCACATTAATGTTGCGTTGGAGCGGAGCAACAATGCCACGAATATCAAACAAATTGCTGCCAACCTTTATCGTATGCAGGGCGGGCAATTCAGAAGCCAAAATAAACTGGCAGAAGCGCGTGAAAGTTTAATGCAGGCAGTGAAGCTGTTTCCGGAAAACGCCAGTTATTTGGGCAATATGATTGAGACGGAAATTGCGGCAAAAAATATCCCGGAAGCACAAAAGCTCCTGGACCAATTTGTTAAAACACCCGAAAACGAAGCTGAAAGATTATTTTTGCAAGGTTTGATCCGCTTTGCCGAAGACAAGAAGGAAGAAGGGTTGCAGCTCTATATGGATTCATGGAAAGCCAAGCCCATGGAAGTAGTTGCAGAACAAATTTATGGCATTCACCAAAAAGCTGAGGATGAAGCAAAAGCGGAAAGCTTCCTACATGAGTGGAATGAAAAAATTCCAGGTAGCAAGCGCGCTCCGCTGTTGCTGGCAATAATGGCGCAGAGCAAAAACGATTCCGCGCAAGCGATAAAATGGTATGAGAAATCGGTTGAACTCAATCCCACTATGCCTGCGGCACTCAATAACCTTGCTTGGTTGTATTACGAGAGTAAAGATCCGCGTTCACTTGATATCGCCAAAAGGGCGTATGATGTTGCGCCAAATGTTGCTGCAATTGCAGATACCTATGGCTGGATTTTAGTGGAGCGGGGCGAGTTGCAAAAAGGTATAGAGGTGTTGGGCAAGGCGGCGGCACTGGAACCTGAAAATAAGGAAATTTTGCAACACCTTAAAGAAGCAAAAAGCCGTCAGTAACCCACCACGAAAAATCGCGAGCGACTTGTCAGTTGCTCGCGATTTTTTTATGTGTTTATGGGCTCAATACCATGACCGATTTTTTCCCCGAAAATAATTATCCAGGAATATTTTCCACCCACGAGTGGATTGACGCCTGGCAAACGGCTTGGGCTAATAGCAGTAGTATAACGCTGGTGGAAGCCCATACTGGTACGGGGCATGGTCGCCATGGTTTTTACCAGTACAGCCAGGCAAAACTCCCTCTAGTTAAATTCACTACACTTTTCCCTGCCGGCATTTCTACTCCGGCGAGTCCCAGTCTGCGCAGTGAATATTTTGTAGTGGGGAAGCAAACCGCAGTCGAGTTTATTGCTGCTGCTTGCCAGCATCGCTGGGACCAGATGTTTATTCCCGATGTAATAATTAATTCGCTCGAATACGCCCGTTTGGTACAGGCAGCTGAAGGGGCTGGATTAACAGTGCTGGTGCGCGATACGGCTACCAGTTATGCAGTGCGTGTGCGCGGCAATAAATTCGAAAATTATTTAAAACATATCGGCAGCAACACCCGCCTCAAACTTTATAACAAACGCAAAAAGCTCAATTTGCTTGGCACAATTGAAGTGCGCAACCTCTGGCCGCGGATCGATGAGTTTGTCGATATACTGAACGGCTTTCATCAGCAGCGCTGGGGTAAGCCTTGTTATCAGGGGCGCAACCTGCAGCAAATAATAATGTTTTTGCAAAAAGTTGCCGCAAATGGCGGCGCACCGGATCTTTCCATTATTTATTGTGACGGCAAGGCAATTTCGGCGGTGTTGGATCTTGAGTATCGACAGCGGATTTATAATATCCAATCGGGATACATTGAAAAATTTCAGGATGGCATATCACTGGGAACCCTGCATTTGGGAATGCAGATAGAAAAGGCATTTTCGGCGGATGTGGATTATTACGATTTTATGGCGGGTAAAGGCAAGCATACAAATTTCAAACAATCGCTGGCAACCCACCATGAAGATTTTGCCAGCTTGATGCTGGTACGCAATCCAGGTTTGAAAATTCTCTACCGTTTCAAGGCCGCCTTCAATCGCTTGAAAAACAACTAGGGAATTCCTTTTATAATTGCGGGGCCGATGATTTTACTCAGCCAAACTGGCAACCATTTCCATAACATAATAAATAATTTTAGTTTTGGATTGTCCGGGTTTAATTCGGGTTTGGCTGCATTGTCGGGCAGCAGGCAATACCAATAATGCTGGCAGGGCTCGGCGCCCCATTGCTTCTTGAATTTAAATGTTCCCGCATCCAGTGTGGAGCGACCAAAATCAAAATGCCGGCAGCCTTGTGTAATAGCAAAGGATAATATCTGGCGGTACATCCACATATTGGCATTGTATTTATTGGCTGTTTTAAGTGTGGAAGCCCAGGGAATTTCCATCAGTGTTCCATAACCCACCAAAAATGCGCAGGAAACAGGTCGTTGGTTGACATACACAATCAGAATATTGGCATTGAGCTTACTGTGTTTAAGTATGTTGGCAAACCATGTTTTGGCGTATACGGGTGTGCCCAAGTCGCGCATATTGCGTGCAAAAACTTTGTAAAAATCGTCCAGCAATTCCAGTTTTCCGACTTTATAAGCCGGTGAAAATTCATCAGCTTTTTTGTATTGCGCGCGTACTTTACTGCCGAGCATTTTATCCAGCGCTTCATCAGTGTCTGGTAATTGCAATAACATTGAGGCTTTTTTGGTGGAAGGATTTTTACCGAGGTTGGGGTGGATGCTGCGCACCTCGATATGTTGCAATTCTTTCTCTGCACGAATCTCTTCCAACTTATGCATCAAGGCCAGGCAGATATCAAAATATTCGCAAACCATACCGCCATAATTGAGGTAAGGCATTGAGACGGCAAACTTGCCGAACAGTGATGATGAAAAAACGGTAAAAGGGATTCCGCCAATGAGCTGGCCATCCTGGTCGCGCGCGCACAGTAAAAATGTTGGATGGCCAAAACTTTGTTGTATTACCTCGGCCCAGGCGGGATTGTGGCTCGGCAACCTGGTTGGATTCTTCGCTACAAATAATGGCCAGTCCATTACCGATGCGAATTCAGCAACACTGAGTTGATAGTTGCTGCCCCAACAATGTTGTTCATCAAGTGTTGCAAATGCAGGTGCGGTAGCTGGTTCATGGGATGGCATAACAGCAGTTGCGAGTGAATTATCTTTAATGGCAGTTTCCAGTTGGTTTATCTGCTGGGAAATTTGCTTCATCAGCGCCAGCTGCTGGCTGTACTCCGGCGTGTCTTTTTGTAGATGCTTAAACTTTCCCGAAATAATTCCTTTTTCAACTTTCAGTGCTTTTAATTGGCGGAGTTGCTGTTCTGGTGACAAGCTCATAACGCGGGCAAACCTATTCAATACTGCTGCGGATATATTCAAGCCAGGAAGAATACCTGACAAATTTTTCAAAATTATTGGGGAAGCTGTGCCGTTTTATTTCGAAGGGTTGGGTTTGGATTTGTTTTAAATTGGTATTGCCTGATGTTGAGGTAAGCGCGCCGATAAACCCTTGCGCTTTTACCAATTGGATATGGTGGGAAGAATAATCATTGATTGTACCGGAGGGATAACAAAAAACGCGCGAGGGCGATTTGAGCTCCTGCGCAAGGCGAATGTTGGCGCGCTCCAGTTCGGCATTGATTTGTGCATCGGACAATACCGCAAAAACCTGGTGGCTACAGGCGTGGGAGCCAATGCGTAATCCCTGTTGTTCCGCGTGGCGCAAGCTATCCCAGGATGCCGGGCGATAGCTTGCAGGTATGCTTGCATCGGGATCAAAAGCCAGTGCAGCCAACGCGACCTGGATAAATTCATGCAGCTGTGCGGGTTTGAGCGTTTTACCAAAACGCGTTAGCTGGCGGCGGCTGTGGATTCGCGCTGCGGTATGATCCAGAGCCAAATTAAATACGGTCTTGTTAAATTGAAAACTGGCTTGGTTTTGTGTCGATGTCCAGGTGGCATGGCTCAACTTGGCATCCCAGGGCCAGAGTATTCCATCAATCATATCGACGATGGTGAACAGTGTGGGTTTGCAATTGTGTGCGAGCAATACAGGAACCAGTTGGTCGATTTGGTCCTGATAGCCATCATCAAGGGTAAAACAGATGGTGGGCCGTTTGGGTTTGCGTCCGGCTATTGCATCGGCCAGCACCTCATCGATAGAGGCAAATTCAAAACCGGCATTTTTGGCATAGACAATGGATTCTTCCAGCAGCGCGGGGGTCAGCCCTTCATAGGCGCCATCAAGTGGCTGCGGACGATGAATCATATAGATGGTGACGTAGTGTCCCACTATAAAATTCATCAGTGCAGCGATGCCCGATGATGCTAATAACCGATGCAGGGTTGTGTCCATGTAAAATCAAATCCATCCGGATAAACGAGCGCCCAATAAACGGGGAGTATGGCTTACATGTTCATGCAATCCAATACGGCAGAGCTGATGGACAGGGGTATTGGTTGCATTGACAATCCCTCGTCGTGTAGTCACCGCAGCGCTGTAGGTTTGTGTTACCGCATCCAGCGCTGCGCTGTTGTAGTCGCCATTGGGAAAGCAAAATATATCGGCAGCAGTGGGTACGTGTTGTTGCAATAGCATTTTGCTGGTGACAATTTCGTGTGCGATTTCAGCGTCGGAAAGCTGCGCATTCAAACGTTTGTGATTGCAAGTATGGGAGCCAATAGTGACCAGGCCGGAGTTGCTCATACTGTGCAGTTCATCCCAGGTCATAAGGCCGCGTGGCAATTCAAAACTCAGTTGTTGTCGCCAGTTAATTGCATCCAGGGCGACAAAAATCTCGGTATCGCTAAACTGTTTTAATGTTTTGATCACGGCCGCCATATATTCGCGGTTGCCTGGGTCGGCAGTTGGTGCAACCTGGCTCAGTGCGTTCGCCAGAAGTGGTTGCTGGCGCATTGCAGTGAGCGCATTGCTGCTCAGAAGTGCACTAATAATGTTAGGCCAGAATTGGAAATCAGTACCGATTTTCTCTACCACCGCAAACAGGGTCACTGGTGTTGCAGTGGCTTTGATAATCGGCAATGCGTATTCGTAGTTATCGTGCCATCCGTCATCAAAAGTGATGGTGCAGGCGCGGCGCGGCAAGGGCTGGCCTGTGGCGCGCAGGTGCAGCCATTCGGAAAGGTCCATCAAGTCAAAATGACACTTGAGCTCGCGCAAATGCATGGCAAAGGTATCGGGGGTCACAATCATACCCGGTTCTTCCAGGCGGTAGCGAATATCGTCCTGCGGCAAGATGCGGTGATACATCAGTACCCACAATTGCGGATCCCGGGCGAACAGGCTCATCCGGTGTGGACCGAATTGGTTCGCGGTGCGGGCGGCGATATGTTTGATTAGCTGTTTCATCATTCTTGCAGTGTAGTTGCCATTACTTTTAACGTTAATACTTCTAGCGCCGATATCAGTCGCGCCCCAAGATCTGGCGGATATAGGTTTTCAGCTCATAAAGCCCGGGGCCAAAATCACTTAATCGATTGGTTTCATGGCGTGTTTTAAACGGCGCGGGTGTCACAAACGCGAGCATGCGTTTCAATTTTTGCGCAACGGTATAGGGCCCTTTCAGGTAAAGATACAGGCTATCAAGGTCGCCCAGTAGCCAACGCAGACGTTGGCCGACCCGGTAATTATCCGGTAGCGATGGTGTCATGCCCAATTCAAGTTGCGTGAGCAACGCGGGGAAATCCACCCCCGAATCTATCGCCAACTGCAATGAACCCCAAAAGCGGGTGTTTACTTCCATCAGATAGGGCATTCCCTCGGGAGTAACACGGAACTCCACCATGGCGACTCCGTGCCAATGCACATGGTCTAACAACTGTTGCGCATAGAGTTTAAGTGTGGGATCGACGGCAACGCTCTCGCTCAATACGCTCACACCACCTTGCGGCGGTTTTTCGCGCAGGCGCCGGTGGGCAAAAAAACTTACAGCTTTCCCTTTATTGTATAAACAAAAAACACCGGCACCTGTTCCCGGGATAAAGGCTTGCACCATAAATGGATACTGGGCGAGATAGGTTTCGCGGCTGAGGGCAGCATCCAGGTCGGCTTCGCTGTGTAGTAATTTGACGCTGGTGGATATCCAGCCTTGCGGGGTAAAGATTTTAGACAGGCAGGGTTTGATCACACAGGGATAGGTCAGCGTGCGTTTATCCAGTTCGGCTGCATTTTTTACCAGCGTGAACGCGGGTACAGGCACACCTGAGGCTTTTGCCTGTTCGAGCAAGCGATATTTGTCTGCGAGCGACATCACTGTCTCGTAGTTGGCAAAAGGTAGGTGGAGCCGAGGAAGTTGTGTCTCGTGCATCAAAACCAGTTGGCTGGTGATTTCGGTTACGGGAATGACCAATGAAAATTGGCGCTCACTGCAGGTTTTTTCCAGCCACTCCAGATAAACCTGGGGTTCGTGGGCAGAACTGGGTGAGCGCAAATACTCTTGTGAATAGCGGGAAGCGGCGGCTAAAGCAAAGGGTGTTGAATCGGCGGTGACCACAACAACATTATCGAGTTTGCCCAGTGAGCGGGTAACGGCCAGTGCGCTGCGCTGCGCTGCATCAAGAACAAGAATAAAATGTGTCATGTCACCGTATCGACCCTGGTTAACAAGCAAGTGTTAATCTGCAAAAAAACAAACTGTAAATGCTGAAATTGCAGCGGGTAATAACTCACTAAATTACACTACTTGAATCATAATTTTATGCGTACAAGGCAGGGCATATAGCATTTGCAACAATTGCGCGAATCATACGGATTGCCCAACAAATCCACAAGCGCGCCACCAGATGGTGATAGAATGCGTCCACGCAATAGTATCGTCACAAATCGGAAGGAATAATGACCGATAAACCCCCCCACAATTGTCCACGCAATCGATATCACTGGCCCAAGTTGGGTAAAGGGACAATTAAAACAACGGGGTACCTGCATACATTCCCGATGTGTTTTATGTTCAAGGATTTTACCTGATAGGTAAAATGGTAATCAGTATGTCGCACTCTTTATATTTAAAACTTCCACGGCCAATCCAAAACCTGGCGCTGAGTGGCTATGGTGCAAACCTGTACCGGCAGCGATTTATCGGCGGAGTGGCGAATGAATATCAAGGGAATATGACGATACTGGGTGAACCGACGGAAACTGACTTTTATTGTCAAAAAACCAGGCTGCAACAATTAATTGCCCATTGCAAGGAATACGTTCCTTTTTATCAGCCATTGTTACGCAATGTTGATCCTACAAAAATCACCAACAGTGATTTGGAAAATATTTTACCTGTTATTACCAAGGCTGACATACTTGCCAATCAAACTGCATTTTTATCTATCCATCCACAGCATAAGCATTCATTAAAAACCGCCAATACCAGTGGTAGCAGTGGAACCCCTTTAACTATTAGCTATACCGATGAGGCGCGGCGGATAAATTATAAAATTTATGAATCGGCATTAAAGTATTTGGGGTGTAGTTATCGCTCCAAAAGTACAACTCTTGCAGGAAGGATTCTTTATGAAGCACCGGGAAGGAGCCCCGACAGATATGATTATTTCAATAACACACAATACATGTCTTCATATTTTATTTCAGAAGAAAGCATTGCACATTACGTTGATGCCCTTAATCGCTGGAAGCCAGAGTTTATTGATGCCTATCCATCAGCCATTGTTGAGCTGGTAAAGCTTGCGAAAGCATGCAACTTACCATTCACCTTTTCGCCCAAGTTTGTGTTGGCCTCATCAGAAAACCTTACTATCGAATCGCGCTCGCTTATAGAGACTTCATTGAATACAGTTGTGTTGGACCATTATGGTTGCACGGAAATGGCAATAAACGCATTTTCTTCCGGAGGCAGCTTTTATAGTAATCCGAGATTTTCAGTATTGGAATTGCAACACTTTTATGAAAATACCTATGAAGTGATTACAACGGGCTTGCTGAATTTTGGTATGCCATTGCTGCGATACAAAATTGGCGATTTGATTAATGCGCCATCAGCAGGTTCAAATTATATATTCGAGTCAATCGATGGCCGACTTGATGATGTAATTATTACTCCCGAGGGAAGAAAAATTGGCCGAATGGATCCGGCTTTTAAAGGTATACAAGGTGTTGCCTTATCACAGCTGGTGCAGACAGATATGAATTCCATTACGGCGTATCTTGTTTTCGATAAAGCCAGCGAACATTTGTTTAATCGGCAGCTTTTAATTGACAACATTCAGCAGCGAACGAGTCCATTGATATCAGTAACCGTAATAGCGGTTGATTCAATCTCTAAAGGGAAGAATGGAAAGTTTAAGTCTGTTGTCTCAAAAATTGGCAAGTGATTTAATTTAAACAAGAGATGTTTAATAAATGAAGAAAATTTTGTGGCTTTCGCACTTTATCCCTTATCCGCCCAAAGGGGGAAATCTTCAGCGAAGTTATAATTTAATCAGGGAAGTAAGTAAAAGCCACGAAATAACATTGCTGACATTCAATCAATCAAAAATTATTTCATCCAGCGAATCACTGAATAACGCGATTACGCATTTTTCTACCTTTTGTAAAGTGGCGGATGTAGTTGATATCCCCTCTGAGCATTCAGCTTTTCGCAGGTTATGTCTGCTGCTAAAAGGCTTGTTTCCATGGCGGACTTATACCGTTAGCTGGCTGGAGTCCCGCGAGTTTGCCAACAAGCTGGAGGCTCTTTTACAGGAAAATTCATTTGATGTAATTCATTTCGATACCATTAGCTTGGTGCCTTATATTAGGCACATAAAAAATGCAAAGCTTGTATTGAATCACCACAATATTGAATCCCTTATGATGCTCAGGCGAGCTGAAAATGAATCCCACCTCTTAAAAAAGATTTATTTTTTCCTGGAAGGAAAAAAAATCGCCGCTTACGAAAAGAAGGTATGTAATTCTTTCGATTTAAATGTGACCTGCTCGGATTTGGATACTGATCGATTGAAAGATCACACCGGAGTTTCCAATTGCATAACCATTCCTAATGGTGTTGATCTCGAATACTTCAAGCCACTTGATGTCGCAATAAAACCCAAGTCGCTCATATTTGCGGGCGGGCTGACCTGGTACCCAAATCTGGATGCAATGACCTTTTTCCTGAAATCCGTCTGGCCTTTATTGGTTAAGGAAGTGCCGGATATCAGCATGACGATCATTGGCCGATCACCTCCATCCTGGATGCTCGAATTGCAGGATTTATATCCTAATTTAAAAGTGACGGGCTTCGTCGATGATGTGCGTCCCTATATTGCCGAAGCACATATCTATGTGTGCCCAATTAAAGATGGTGGCGGGACAAAATTGAAAGTGCTTGATGCATTGTCCATGAAAAAAACATTGGTTGCTGATCAAATAGCCTGTGAAGGTATAGATGTTAGGGACCAGGAGTCGGTGTTTTTTGCCAGCTCACCCGATGAATATGTCCGGGCAATAAAATTGCTTATTGCAGAACCTGGGCTGGCAGGGAATATTGCCGAAAACGGCCTGAAATTAATTAATGAAAAATACAGTTTTGCAAGTATAGGGAAGCAGCTATCAGCAGCTTACTCAGATCTTTTTTGAGTCTTAAGGCGAGAATACCCATCGCCAAAAAATATCTGGCGATGGGTATATTTGATGAAAGGGTTAACCTAATTTTTAAGGGTTGCGGCCGGCGCTTTTGAAGGGTTGTCAACCACATCTAATAATGAATCTGTAGATACCTTGAAGTTATCAACATAGAACTTGGTTTGTTCCAGGAATCCTGAATTTGACCAACCTAATATATAGCCCCTGTCAAACCCTGTTGCAGTAGGTGCATACCAGTCACCGTTGGTGATATCGCACGCCAACTCTCTTTTGCCGTCGGTATAAATTTTCCAGATTTGGACTATGCCATCGTTATTTGCGGGGGTTGCATACTTAAAGTGCGCTACCACCCTGATCCATTGACCCCGATCTGTTAGTTTTACCGCGTTAGGGCAGGCACCCCAAAAGTGCTTATCGAAACCAACACCCGATAATCTTATGCTGGCGGTACTGGAGCCATCGGGATTCGGCCAGAATTCTGTGCCTAGTTTAAAGCCGGTTGGATTGGAATAGTCTCCACCCCAGAGCATCAGGAAGCCTTTATTGTTATTGGAGCCCGTAGTTGTGCGATGCTGGTAGTTTTTAGGGATGAAAATCTCATAACTTATCCATATATCCTTGTAGAATCCGCCCAATAAAAAGCGTTGTTCAGCGGTTGAATCTTCGGTATCCGAGGTTGCCTTATAGTTAAACTCAAGGCTATGGCCTCCAAGTTTTGAGGTGCTGTCAATAACACCGGTATTGGTCGGGCTTACCCACTTGACGCCATTTTGTTGTTTATTTAATTCAGCGCTCTCAAAACCATCTTCAAACAGAATATCAGCGGATACTACGTTAACGCACATAGCAATTGGCACTAAGAGCCAGAGCATTAAGGACTTAAGTTGTTTATGGATCATTTTCTTCATACCTACAGAGGTTTGAGTGACTTCATAAGTGTATACGAGTAATTCGAATAGGGAAGTTTGACGTTAAAAATTGTTATTTTTTTTAATGTTCCGCACATGTTTTTAAATGGCAGTTATATGAAAATATTTTTTAGCTACGAACCCTATTCGAAATCTTATATTCCAATAATTGGTTAACAAAATGAGGTTTTATCGAAAGGAATTTTATTGTTTGCTGTCTTGCTTATCTGATCTAATTGAACGTAATTACAAATCATTTGCGACGGACTACATTATGACTAATCAATATCTATGGACTCTATTTATTAACTTTTCTGCCTTGAAAGGTTCACTTCGTCTCTTCTTCTCCGTCTTTATGCTGGCGGTTACACCTTTTGCCAATGCCATTGTTATTACGCTTGAACCCGATGATGTTGGTGTGGGGGGCGAGCTTAAAAATGCTCATGTTCAGGTCGCATACGTAGATGATACTGTCAATGGTCAGTCGTGGGATAATGTATTAACGGTTCGCGATGGTTCTGATCCCGATTATGTTGCTCCTACAGGGAATTTAATTTTCGGGGCATTTCCTTTTATGGTTTATGACAAGGATCCCAAACGTACTTATGGCGGTCTTGGTTTTAAGTTTCATCAAGATGTTTTCCGTGTAAGTTTACTTGCCAACAGCATATACCCGCCTGGTGACCTGGCTGCCGTTTGGAAAGCGTTTGATATTGATGGCAATGAAATTGCGAATGGTTATGCCGGGGGGGACAGGCCCGCAAGTGAGACCTTTGAGATTAATGTTCATGCCAAGGGTATCCGTACCTTGATTATGGGGGGGGATGTGAGTACCGCTGCGATCTGTTTCGATAACCTGGTTTTTGAATTTGATGAAAATCCTTCCGCTGTTTCCGAGCCCAATCTGATGATGCTGATTTTAATGGGGTTTGTTATCGCAGTCGCCCGGGCTCAATTTGGTCAGCCATCTAAAGTAGCTTAGGTCTTAAGAGTTGCTCATAAACTGCTGTGAGATTGCAGCAGTTTATGAGTCACGTGACACCAGTGATTCGATGTATCCAGAAACTCCCTCTAGCGGCATTCTTTTCTCTTATGACCTGGTTATGCTGTGTGGAGAAAGTAGCTGTCGTCGAGCCTGAGTCCTAGCGCCAACAAATCCGCAACCAGATGATGATAGAATGCGCCAACGCAATAGCATCGTCATCCGTCGGAAGGAATAATGGCCGATAAAATCCCAACAATTGTTCACGCCATAGATACCACTGGTCCTGGTGGTGCAGAAACTGTTTTCCTTGATATCGCACAACAACTACAACTGACCAATTATGACAATCTTGCGATTATCAAAGGCCCGGGGTGGGTGGAGAATCAGTTAAAACAGCGCGGTATCCGCTACCAAGTTCTCAAGCCGTATGGTTTTTTGTCGATTCCCTATTACTGGCGTTTGTATCAATTGCTCCGGCGCGAGCATGTTGCCTTGGTGCATGCCCATTTGTTGGGCTCCACCCTCACATATTCCATTCTGACGCTGTTGGCGCGCCTGCCGCTAATTGCAACTTTACACGGGCGTGTGGATATCAATCCGAATGAGCGATTTGTTGGCATTAAACAAAAAATTATGCGGATGGGCGTTAACAAATTAATTGCAGTGAGCCGGGATTTGGCTGCCTATATAGAACAGCGCGGATTGTTTCCTGCCAATGCCATTGATGTTATTTACAATGGCGTTGACCAGCAGCGTTACCAGATTGAGGCGGCGGGAACTTTGCGCGCGCAGCTTAATATCCCGGCTGATGCAATTCTGATCGGCAGCCTGGGCAATATACGGCCTGCCAAAAATTATGAGGCATTGATTGAGGCTGTAGGGTTGTTAAACAATCCGCAGTTACATTTTGTTATTGCCGGGCACCAGAAAAAGGAGTTGATGGAAAAGCTTGAGGTGCAAATGCGTGTTTTGGGTGTTCATCAGCAAATGCATTTTATTGGCTTTTATGAAAACACCCCGGAGTTCCTCAAGCAGATGGATTTGTTTGTTCTTTCATCAAGTTCAGAGGGGTTTTCCATTGCCACGATAGAAGCTATGGCCGCTGGGCTGCCTGTGATTGCTACCCGTTGTGGTGGGCCGGAAGAAATTTTGCAGCACGGCAGTACAGGTTACCTTGTGCCTATACAGGCACCGCAGCAACTTGCCGACGCAATTAAACATTTAATTGATAGTCCGGAAGAAGCAAGGCGTTTGGCTATCGCAGGTTACAAACATATGAGTAATACCTTTTCATTGTCGGTAATGTTGCAGTCCTATAAAAAGCACTACAGTAAATTGCTGGGAGTAAATTTTTGACATGCTCAGCACATGTTATTCAATCAAGCACTTGTGTAAAAAAGGTAATAGCAGTGTCAGTAACAGTGAAAATTAAAAATCATTATGGTTCCAAACTGGGCTTATTGCGCTACGCAAAGTATGAGCTATTGCGGACCTTGGGTTTTTATCGATCACTGAAGAAAATTGATTTCACACAAGTAGAGCGTTTGGTATTTGTTTGTCATGGCAATATCTGCCGCAGTCCTTTGGGTGAATCGGTTGCACGTAAACACGGGATCAATACTACGTCCTTTGGTTTAAGCACCCGAGGGGATGCCCCAGCTGATCCACGTGCGATAGCCTGGGCTGAAACAAATGGTTATGACTTGAAACAGCACCGCACATTGCGTGTGGATCAATATCAGCCGAAGAATGGTGATTTACTTGTCGGTATGGAGCCAAAACATATCCATACCCTGTCCCTTGAGTTTGCCAGTGCCCCCGTGCAAATCACCCTTGCAGGCTTGTGGCTCAATTCCCCTATGGCCTATTTGCATGATCCTTATAATACCGACCAGAAGTACTTTAGTCGGTGCGAATCTTTTGTTGCTAGTGCCACGCATGAGCTAATAAAAAGGTTGAATCGCTAATGGATAAAAAAAATTATGAAGTAAGCGATTTTTATGCATTCAGATTTGGGGCAATGTGGAACTATTTTAAAGGACAGCATTTTTCGTTTTGGATGATCTGTTGTTATTTGTTTTTCGAATTTGTGCGGCCACAAGCACTGATTCCACAAATTGATGTTGTACCTTGGGCGCAGCTATTTCTTGTAGGTTCATTTGTTGGCTTTTTTGTTGACCAAAGTGTCAAAAAAATATCCTCTGCGGTAAATGTCTACATTGTTCTTTTTACCTTACTGATTTCTATATCTATTTTTACAGCCGTGTATCCCGATGTTTCCAAAGAACATTTCATGGATTTTATTAGTTGGATAATTATCTATTTTTTAATTACCAATATTGTTAACACCAGAGAGCGGCTATACATTTTTTTGGTTATCTACCTAATAGCAGCAGGAAAAATCGCTATAGGGACTTCAAAAAGCTGGGCTTTTAGAGGGTTTTCATTTACCCCATGGGGTTTAATGGGGCCGCAAGGGTATTTCCAGAACTCTGGTGAGCTGGCAATACTCATGTTGATGTTATTTCCCCTGGCTTTTTATTTATATAAAACGCTGAAACCACGAGTTTCCATGTGGGAGCGTATTTTTCTCATGGTGCTTTGGGTTTGCCCAATATTGACAATTTTGGGGGCAAGTAGCCGTGGTGCCCAGGTTGCACTTGTAGTACAACTGTTATTAATGTTTCGCAAGAGTGTATTTCGTCCCAAATCATTAATAGGCTTTTTTATATTAATCGTAAGCCTGAATTTCCTTCTTCCTGCGGAGCAGAAAGCGCGATTTACTGATGCTGGCGAAGATAGGACATCGCAGCAGCGATTGCTCTATTGGAAAGATGGGTGGGAAATGATGAAGGACTATCCATTGGCAGGCGTTGGCTTTTTTAATTTTGCTCCCTATTTTGAGGCGCATTATTCCCAGGATATGCTCTACGCCAGGGCACAGCTGCCGCATAATATTTTTATACAAGTGGGGACGGATGCTGGTTTTATTGCACTCTTCCTCTTTTTTATACTGCTCTATTATTGTTTATCCATCCCGATAAAAATATATAAATCTCCCCAGGTAGATGTGGTGGATAAGCATATAGCAGTTGGTTTGGGATATGGGGTGCTTGGTTTCATCCTTGCGGGCCAATTTGTGACTGTCGCCTATTATCCATTTGTTTGGGTTCATTTAGCATTTATTGTTAGCTTGTATTCTATTGTGCAAAAATCTACCAAACGGTAAATTTTTGCTTTGTTGTCATTCATTTTTTCTCATTCAATAAGATCGGCTAACTTAATAAAATTAGTATTGGCATTATTGAGCTTTTCATTTTTAGTATTGAGGCGATTATTTTTCCTTGCAATGGCTTCGCGCGCTGTTGCAATTATTGCCGGTATGGATTCGCCGGATAAAAATGCATCGAACGCAACTATGTTTTCCTGCAAGCCAGCCAGATCCAGAACGCCAACTACCTTTGGCATATAGGCAATACCCATAAACGGGGTTTCGGTGTTTAATGCCATAATCGAACCGTGTAAGCGCTCTGCCAAAACAAAATCTGCTTTGCTTAAAACTCCCTGTACTTCCTTGGCGGTGTAATTATTTTTTAGAATACGTGTTCGTTGCCGTGTAGCTTCACTGAGCCCTGCGTAAATCTCATGGATTGCACTAAGGTCATCATGGATATCGTGACGTTGCATTGGCACTAACCATAGATTGGTATCCAGTTCTGATACTGCTTGCTCACAAAAAGCGATATATTGCGTTAACCAACCCGACTGCCCTGTGTTATAACAGCAAGGAGTCAATGCGATATTGGCATTGCTATTCTGGATGAAGTTTTCCAGCATAATAATTTGTTGAATGCGTTCATTTGGCGCAGATTGAAGTGTAAATACCAAGTCGGGAATGATGTGTATTTTTTCTGCTGTAACACCGCACTTTATAAGTAGCTCCTTTGAGCTATGATCACGTACCGAAATTAAATCAACGCATGAAAATGCTTGGCCAATGGCGAGTTCGGAATTTTTATGGTGAAGTGGTCCGACACTAATGCCGACCAAGGCAATTTTTTTTCCTAATTTCCTGGCGCGATGGATAAGTTTTAAGTATCCATATATCCATCTATTCGTTTCTTTTGAATCAAAAAATAATCCCCCACCGCCAATAACAATGACGTCAGAGCGTAAAAAATTAAAGACTGATTTGAGGTAACTAATTCGCGCTCTGCCGAGAATGCTTTTAATGATTGACGTAAAATCGAGGCTAAATGGGCGGTATGCATCAACTTGATGTGTGTTTTTCGTTTCGTCCTGATTGGCAGAGTAGACGCTGATTTGTGCTGTAGGAACTGTGCTTTTAATTCCATCAATCAATGCTGCCAGGATGGCTTCATCACCGGCATTGCCTTGTCCGTAATAACCAAAAATTGAAAATAAAGGCATTTTTTTTCCAAAAAAATTAATGAAAGTTAAAAATATGAGAATCAATTTGGTTAAGTATTGATGTCCACGAATAGGTGCGTTCAATAAACTGTTTTGCGCGCACACCTATAGTATTGGCAAGTTCTCGCTCTTGGGTGAAATGCACCAACGCATTGCCTATCTCGGCGTCACTATTTGCTTCAATGATTTCCTGTTGGTTGTGTGCACCTATGCCGGAATTGCCCAGTGTTGAGCTGATAACCAGTTTTCCCGCCCCCATGGCTTCCAACAATTTGTTTTGCTGCCCGCTGCCAATTTCCATTGGAAACGCAAAGAGATCGATGGCATTTACATAAGGCCAAATATTATCTACGGTGCCGGTTACAATAACGTCGGGATCTTGTTTTAGGGCATTGATCTGCGAGGCTGGATCCCTGCCAATAATAATCAATTTGGTATTGGGCAATTCATTTTTTCGCGTTTGGAAAATTGCATGGAGGCGCAGCGCCGCTTTAATATTGGGTGGATAACCCATATGCCCCAAATATCCAATGGTGTTGCAATTGTAAATATGTTTTTCCCCGGTGTAATCCTGCAAGAATAATCCATTGGGAATAATTGCCACTTTGTGCGTATCTACATTTTTCCCGGCACCTAACAGGCGATCCAGTGGCGAGATATAACATGCACAATCAACAGATTTTAAGATCCTTCGTTCCCATAATTTCACCATCCATGCATCATAATGTTTGAGTGGTGAGTAACCTGCTTTGCGGATATATGTTGAATAGGGAGAGTCGATGACATCCAGGGAATATCGCTTTGCGACCACCAACTTTTTTATTAAATCCTGATAGGGAATGAGTACGCATAAGGCAATATCAAATGCATGTCCACTGGTGGTGTGCTCTATGAAAGCTGCGATATCGGCTTCATCATAACGATGTTCGGTAAAAGGGGTAGTTCCGGGTAATAATGTTTTTGCGCGTGTCACCAGTTTAGTGGTGTAACTGACTTTCTTTGGCTGCCGATAATAAATTGAAACCGTTGTACATATTTCACTGGCTTCATGTTGGCCGGTAATATCAATTTCCGAGGTTCCATCACTATTACTTATTACCAGAAGGTGGATATCAAAAAAAGCGCTTGCATGAACAAGTATTGGGTAATAACGGATCGATATACCATTCTTGCGTGCAGGAAATGGTAAATCAGGCATACAAACTAGCAAACTCTTTTTTTTCATTATTGCTTCTTAACCTTTAATCCTGTGATTAACTCAAATTGAGTTAAATACATATTTGAATCCATAGATTGGTGTCGTTGTTTCATCCCATATAAAATTCATATATATCTAAATTTTAGCTGCGCAGTGTTTTTTCAAGTGCATCAATCAGGGCGTGATGGGTATCTGCCAATGCATATTTTTTTTGCAGGGTTTCGATGCCATGCTGGCCGAGTTTTTCGCGCATGGGTTTGCTTCCTATTAATTGTTTTAATGCATTAACCGCTTTACTTACATCCCCTTCACGATAAATTAATCCGTTAAGATTATGAGTAATAGCTTGACGCACTGAAGGATTATCAGAAATTACAACGGGAAGCCCGGCGCGCATATATTCCAGTATTGATAATGAGTAGCCCACTTCCCCTTTGCTTGGATGAAATGCAATATCACTGCTTTCCAATAGTTGATTAATATTGTTGGTATGCCCCAAAAAAGTAACCTGGTTTTCAATATCCAAGTTCTTGGTTTTTGTTTTGAGTATTTGTAAATCAGGGCCATCACCACAGTACAAGTAATGGATATTTGAAATGTGTTCATAATTGACGAGTCGGGCCATGACTTCAAGGGCGAAATCAACACCCTTATAGAGCGTTGCCCTACCAGTACTTATAATCAGTAACGTATTTTTAGGTAATCCCAGCTTGTTGTGCAAATCAATTGGCTCAGGTTTGCCTGTCAGTTTGGGTAAACCATTGGGGGCACAAAAACTACGCGCAACGGGAAAACAATTGAAATTGACTAACCGCTGTTTGACATATGCCGTGGCCCCTATGGCGGAGTCTGCACTGAAATAGGGTAGTCGGGAGCGCAGAATCTTAAACAATTTGCGCAAGCCTTTAGGTCGAGTCCTGGTGCCCGGTGTGTGATCATGAACAATGATTTTTCTTACGCCGCAGAGCCTAAAGAAAAGATAACTCCAGTGGCTGGTTGGTCTGTCACTAAAGTAGATCACTTTGACCTTACGGGTTTGGATAAAACGGTAATGTGTAAATAAGTTCTTGATGGACTTAATACGAAAATCAAATTCTTGTTTTCCAATAGCTGATGCAGCTACGTTTGCGGGAAGTTGGGAAATACTTGGATACGTGATCACGACATCATAATCATGCTGGTATTGCTCATGAATTTTTAACCAAAAACTTTCCATCAACCACCAAGCATAACCAACATTTGAATCCCAGTTGGCTACACATAGGAATACCGGTTTTAGCTTGGTGTCGGGCATTGGCTTTCCTTGAGGTAATTAATGGTTTTTAGGCGAACTATTGTTTTATTAAAAGTCGAGTATAGTGAGAATTTTTGTTGTGCATTCTTCCACTGTATGACGCGATGTATCCAGTGTTAATTCAGGTGAAAGCGGCGCCTCATAGGGGTCGCTGATTCCGGTAAAATTTTTAAGGGTACCTTGCCGCGCTTTTTTATAGAGACCTTTAGGGTCACGTGATTCGCATACACTGAGTGGTGTATCCACAAATACTTCAATAAAGTCACCATGGCCAAAAATAGAGCGCACCATTTGGCGGTCGCGACGATAGGGGCTAATGAATGCGCAGACAACGATAAGACCTGCATCAAAAAATAACCTGGCGACTTCACCGATACGGCGGATATTTTCAGTGCGGTCAGATTCGCTCATGCCCAGGTCCTTATTCAATCCATGGCGCAAGTTATCTCCATCTAATAAAAACGATTTTTTCCCCCGTGCGAACAGGGTTGCATCCAATGCACTTGCAAGCGTTGATTTACCGGCGCCGGATAACCCCGTCAACCAAATGCAGCAAGGTTTTTGCTGTAACAGGTTGGCGCGCTCTGTGGGCGATATTTTTATGTCTTGCCAGATGACTTCTGATGCAAGGGCATTCTTCTTGTGTTCATCTATTTTCATGCGCTATACCTGCATTATTGTTTTGGAATTGCACAATTGTATCGGCATAGATATGCATCAATCGATCTCCAATTACTTCAATATCAAAATAGGTTTCAACATGGTGGCGTGCATTATGTTGCCATTCCCTCCACTGTTGTGGATTGTCAATAACCCAGCGGATTTTATCGGCGATGGCAGTCGGGCTCCTGTCATCAATTAAAAATGCCGATTTTCCATCTTCCACACACTCGGGAATGCCGCCTGTTTTGGTGGCAATCACAATTAGCCCGGATGCTTGAGCTTCCTGAATGGCAACGCCTTGGGTTTCTTCGTGAAATCCATCGATTGCTTTCAGGCTGGGGAAAATAAAAATGTGGGCGCGGGCGTAAATTTCCTTAAGCTTTTGCTCGCTAATGATGGAGTGAAAGCTAACCACATTTTGCAGACCCAATTCTTTCGCCATTTGTTCCAGTTGCCCTCGTTCGGGACCAGTACCAACAAGTGTGTAATGCAGGTTGTATCCTTGCTTAATGAGTTCAGGAAGTGCCTGCAGTGCATACTGATGTCCTTTGTCGGTATGAAACCGGCCAACACTCAATAGTTCAATGGGGGCATTGGTTGGCATGGGTTTCGCGGTAAAGGTAAAATTTTTGGTAACTATCCCCTGTGGAATGATTTTTATTTTTCCTGATGGCGCACCCAGGGTTGCATATTGTTTTTTGGCAAATTCAGTATTGACCAGAATAACATCGGCTGCATCAATATATTCGCGGCGCATGTTATCGGGCAGCTGGCTTACGCCGGGCGGTGGTAAGCCATGGAATGTCACTACAAAAGGAACCTGTTGGGCCCTGATAACAGGCAAGAACTTATGACCGGTAATTTCAAAGTGAGAGTGAACCAGATCAATTTTCTTTTTTACAAAATGCGGTGCTAGCACCAATGTGCCAATCAAATTGCTAATGAAAGTTTTGTGTTTTGATAAGTATTTTGGAGCAATAAAAAGCCCCTTGGCACTGCTGATGGTATTGCGCGGATTGAAAAAATTGTTTGCAATAGCAAACAGGATTTTTTTGCCACTAAAATTCAAGTATGTAATTTTGTTTGTTAATTGATATTCATCTACTACAGAAGAGTAGTGCCTATCACCGGCTTCCATTGAAAATATCTCTACACTGCCGCCATGTTTGACGATTTGTGCTGTGCTATTCGCCAGCCAGGGCTGGATGGTATTCGGAAATTTAGTCGATACAATCAGAGTGCGTATCTTCTGTCTCATGAGTACCTGTCTCTGTGCGTGAATTTCCAGGTTATTTTATTTATCAGGCTAATTGATAAAGCCTTTCTCAATCATCAATCGGAAGTACTGGTTGTTGGCATAGAGTTCATCGTAACTGCCATTGGCAATTAATTCCCCATCGGCAATTACAATAATCCTATCCGATAATTTTATTGCTGCAGGGCGATGGGAGATAACAATAGTAAGCCGTTCATACTTTAACTGGTTCAGTAACTGCATTAGATCGTGTTCTGATTCTATGTCCAGTGCGCTGGTGGGTTCATCCAGTACCAGGATTTTATTATTGCGATAGAGTGCTCGCGCTATCCCGATCCGCTGCCGTTGGCCGCCGCTCAGCAACTTCCCGTCTTGTCCGAGGTTGGTTTCCAGGCCTTGCGGCAATTTTTCAACAAACTCCATTGCATTGGCTTGCTGGAGTGCGCGAACAACTTTTTCACGGTCTACATCAGTTTTATTTACACCAAAGGCAACATTGGCTACGACGCTGTCATCCAGGATAAAAATATGTTGGGGGACATAACCAATACTGCGCTGGTAAGCGACCAGATCCGATCCTGACACTTCTTTTTGGTCAATAAACAATTTGCCGCTCGCCGGTGGTAATAATCCCAAAATAATATCTGCCAGGGTTGATTTTCCTGAGCCTGATGGGCCTGCGATAGTGTTCAGCTGGCCTTTGGTGAAGGCGACAGAAATATCCTTAAGTGCAGGCTTGATGGTATTCGGGTATTGATAGCTTAAATTTTCCAGGGCAATAGTATCTATATTCTCGATGGGTTGGATGGAAGCCTGGGTGCGTTCGGGTGTGGTAATTTCCAACTGCTCGCGCAGAAAAATAGAGACAGCGCCATTTGCACTTATGCTGGAAATAGATTTATAAATTTGTTGCATGGTAGGTAATAGTTTGTAGCCTGCAAGCGCATAAATGCTGAGCATGGAAACAACGCTGGCGGTGTCCGGATTGTTTTTCAGCAAGAGAATGGCAAACAACAATATCGCGCTGAAGGAAACGGTTTCTATTGCAAAACGGGGTAAGTCGCCGGATAGGGTGATATAGGCAGTAGAATCGAGTCCACGTTTATTCACGCTTTTATAATTCTCAGTGTATTTTGTTTCAAGGGCATTGAGCTTGATATCTTTCACGCCGATAAACGCTTCCGACATGATTGCCTGAATAGTGCGGTTGCGTTGGGTAACTATATCGCCGTGTTTATTAAGCGATTTTTTTATTAACCAATATGTTAATAAATAAGCGCCACCAACAATCAAGGCTGAACCAATGGCGACTATGGGGTCGAGGAACAAGAGCCCTATTAAAATAATGGCGGCAACAAAAATCTGGCTGCACATCAACAGATAGGGTTGCAATACCATGTAAATAAAACGCGGCGCATCAGCAGATATAGTGGCAATTAACTGGTTATAGTTATTGCTTTTATGAAACAGGTAATCGCGGTTCAGGTATTTTTCAAAAATCTGATATTGCAAATTGCTGCCGAGGTAAATAGAAAATTTTATTTGCAACCATAATGTCAGTGCACTGACGAGATTAGAAATACAAATCATGCCGATCGAAAGAAAGGCAAATCCAACAATGAACGCGTGAGTTGATTGAAAATTCCCTTCCGTGTAAATGTAGGATAGGACGCGACTGGTTTGGATGCTTTCGGGGTTGGAGATGATGCCTATAAACGGCGCAATGCTGGCAATGCCGACCACCTGCACAATTGCAGAAAAGATAAAAAATAATTGCATCAATAGCATCCGTGCCTTTTGCTCAGGGTTTAGCACAGAATAGATACTACGGATAATATGCAGGATATACATGTATCAAAAACCTTTGATAAAAAAACAGTGATCGAGCAGCGGGTTTGCAATTGTCGGGTGATGCAATGTTATGCTGAAAACAGGGTTCATTTCCTTGGCGATCCTACAGGGCAAGAATGGCAAATGTGATTCTAAGGATTTGGGTTTTGACTGGCGCGCAATTCTAACACACTGGATGCTTCTACATTATTGTGCCGCCTTGGTTGTATTTATTTGAATTTGTCGGAATCAATAGCTGGTGCTGCCGATAAAACGGAGTGTAAAACTAATCGACAAACTCTTTTCCAGCCCCTATTTAATGAGGCTCTCGTAAAGTGCAAGGGTGCGTATCGCATTGGTGTTGCCGGTGTATACGTCTTTTAATTGTACCTTGGGCGGATGCTGCATAAGTTGCAATATTGTATTGCTATAACCTTGGGGTGAATGGTCGGCCACTAAAAGCCCGGCATGTTCGTTGAGGATTTCTGTTAACCCCCCGACCTTGTGTGCTACCAGTGGTTTGCCCAGTGCCAGGGTTTCCAGCGCGGTCATCGGGGTTCCCTCGTGGTCAGAGCACATGACGACCATATCGAGTGCGGCAATAACCTGCGCAGGATCGGTCCGGTGTCCGTGAAAGACAAGGTGTTGTTTGAGTTCAAGGCCGTCAGCCAGTGCAACCAATTCACTGCGGAGTTTGCCATCACCAATGACATGGAACCTTATGTCGCGTGTGGGTTTAGTTGCGAGCAGGTGTCGGGCAGCCTGGATAAAAATATCGACGCGTTTTACCGGTTCCAGGCGTCCCAGTATCCCAATGTGGAAGGCGTGTTCATGGCCCGCGCGAATATCGCGGGCGGGGGTAGCCATGCGCAGTTTTTCTATATCAATTCCATTTTCAATCACATGGATTTTGCGCTGTGGAAAATGGGCGTTGAGTTTAATCGCGAGATCATTGGAGACAGAAATAATGGCGTCTTGCAAATATCTTCCACAAAAGCGATCCAGCAAAATCTGTAGTTTTCTTATGCCGTGCGCATTGTGCTCTGGTGCCCCGTGGGTAGTCCGGACGGATTTAATTCGTCGCCAGGGGTGTTTGTTATAGGGGCTGCTGATAAGGTTGGCAACTGTGCCGAGAATGTTTTCTTTCTGGCGATGGGTGTGGATGATATCCGGGGAAAAGTGGCGGATCGCCGAGGCTAGCTCCCTGATAATCTTAAGGCTACTGGTATTGCGCTCATCAATAACCCGGGTGTTAATGCCCGCCGCAAGCAGGCGCTGCTCCAATTCGCCGTGATTCATCAAGACAGCGAGTAGCTCGCATTCTTTTGGCAGTGATGTGAGCAGTGTATAAGCTTGTACCTCGGCGCCCGCCCAGAGATCCCCAGAAATGATGTGCAAAACCTTGAGGCGGGAGGGTAAAATCAATTTTTCATTATTCGGGTTCGGCGTAGTTGCAGTCGCTTGCATATGTCGAAGTATTCAATGAGTGTGTTAGGGACAGGTCAGGGGTTTGAATGTTAACATTTTTGTTTTGGTTGTTTGGTCTTGCCGCGATTTATAGCTACTTTATTTATCCTCTCGTGCTTCGCGTACTGGTGGTAAAAGCCGGTGTGAAATCCAGCGTTGGTGCGGCACATCAGGTGACACCAAGCGTTTCATTGATTGTCACGGCCTATAATGAAGAAGCGCGCATCCGCGCAAAAATAGAAAATAGTTTGCAGCTGGTATTTGATGATGCCGCGTTTGAAATAATTATCGCCTCTGATTGTTCCGAAGATGCAACTGATGAGATTGTGCGTGAATACGCTGCACAGTCTGTGCGTTTGGTGCGTGCACCTGAGCGTTTGGGCAAAGAGCATGCACAACTCTGTGCAATTAAAGAAGCCAGCGGTGACATTCTGGTATTCAGCGATGTGGCCACCGAAATTCCAGCCGATGCGATACAGAAGTTAGTCGCTTATTTTAATGATCCTGCTATCGGCGCTGTGTCCAGTGAAGACAGGTTTATCAGCCAGGGCGGTGCAATTGCGGGCGAGGGCGCCTATGTTAAATACGAGATGTGGCTGCGTCGCCAGGAATCGAAACTGGCCGGTTTGGTTGGGTTGAGCGGATCCTTTTTTGCCGTGCGGAAATCTTTGTGCAATGAGTGGGATATCCATTCACCCAGCGATTTTAATACTGCGCTGAACACGGCAAAAGCCGGACTCAGGGCAGTTACGGCACCTGATGTGTTGGGTTTTTACCAGGATTTGAAAGACCCTTCAAAGGAATACCAACGCAAAATCCGCACAGTCATTCGCGGTATGACAGGGTTGTCACGTCATACTGAGGTGCTGGGTTTTGGCAAATTAGGTTTTTTCTCATTCCAGGTAATTTCCCATAAATTAATGCGCTGGTTGACTCCCTGGTTTTTGCTGGTGTTTTTCTTGCTCAATACATTGCTTGCCGATAATGGTGTGTTCTATTTTTTATTCTTCCTGGGGCAGTTGGCATTTTACGGCTTGGCCGTTGTCGCTCATTTTTTACCAAATTTACAATCCATTTCGGTTATTAAATTGGTGTATTTTTTTGTGCAGGTGAACATCGCCCTGCTTGATGCATCGATTAAATTTCTCGCCGGCCAGCGCATGACTACCTGGAAGCCGTCTGCACGATGAATTTTCATGGCGACCTTCCTCCCGTCGGGCACACTATATCCTTGCACTCTACCGCGGAAAACAGCTTGGTAGAATTTTTGGGAGGGAACCAATACTGGGTTGATTCTGGTACTTCAGCCTTGGCATTGGCTGTGCTAGATGCCAAAACCTGTTTTCCCGAGGTGCAACAAGCGCGTGTCATTATTCCTGGTTATTGTTGCCCGGATCTTGTTGCTGCCTGTGTTTATGCCGGCGTTGAACCGGTTGCAGTTGATATCAATAAAAATGATCCCGCTTACGATCTGGAATGTATACGTGCGCAGTTGGATGAGCGGGTTATTGCGATTATTGCGGTCAATTTTTTAGGCATTGCTGAGCGCTTGGGTGAATTGCGGCAACTGATTGGTTCGCTGGGTTTGCACACACGTTTGATTGAGGATAATGCCCAGTGGTTTCCTGCGCACAAAGCCGATGTTCCGGTTGATTCTGATTACACGGTGTTTTCATTTGGCAGGGGCAAGCCGTTGAGTTTGCTGGGTGGTGGCTTGTTGCTTGCACGCGCTCCTCTCGCCGGATCTGTTGCTGCAAAAATTGATCAGGTTGATGCTCCTTCGCGGCTCCTTCCACTGAAAATGCGCGCGTACAATTTATTGTTGTCACCGCGTTTATATATGCTGTTGAATCGCAATCCTTTTATGCGCCTGGGCGAAACAAAATACATCGCTTTGGAAAAAATCCAGGCGCTGGATAATTTTCGTTGCAGTCTCCTGAGTGCGAATTTCGAGCGCTATTGTGCGCGTAAATCTGATCTTGATAATGACTACAATGAGGCAATGCGCGCGAATGGATTGCAGCAATTAGTTGCCCTGACAACACCACGTGCAAGGCAGTTATTGCGCTATCCACTCGTGTGTTCCAGTGCGGCGCGCAAAGAATATTTAGTGGCGCGATTAGGGCAATTGGGATTGGGGGCGACAGCGATGTATCCTTCCGCCATTGATAAAATCGCCGGTGTTGGCGAGCGGGTTTGTGTGCCGGAGGCGCTGGTGAATGCACAGGAGTTTGCGCGCAGGTTTATCACCTTGCCCTTGCATGCAGGCGTGAGTCGTGTTCATCGCCAACAAATATTGTCGCTATTACATGAAGCAGGGCTTGTGAATTAATTATTCTGCACTTTGCCAATATTATCCAGCAGCGGTGGCAATACAGATAATTCTTCGCTGCAATCATCTTTGCAATTTGTCTGGATAATCAGCAAGCCGAAATAGCTGTTGCCGGTTGTTTTCGCGAGTATCTGCAACAGCTTGGCGTGCAGGTAGCTGGATGTATGAAACTGGCCAACAATATACTGCCTGGCAACCAGTATCCTGCTGGAGCTGCCAACCCGTTTATATATCCCCGTATCAAAACTGTAGCCCGCCGAAGTTGTTAACTTCGTTTGTTTTCCACTGCTCCAATGGGTTGGATTAATTATCCGACCAATATAGGGGACTATTTCTTCTTTTTTATTCTTGGGAACCTGGGTGTATAAATCAATTTGAAATTCCCTGTGACCAAGGTTTATCAAGCGCTGCTCTTTTGTGGGAATGTCTATTAACAAATTTGCACCGACCGATTTTTGCCCGCTCACAACGTAAGTGTTGAGATGGCGCAAACTGAGTGGTTGTGCATCGGATGTGGGCTCAGGGCTAAAGTGGAGTAATACTGGTCCAAACACCAGGGGAAGCAAGGGTAACAATGAGGGGCGATTGGGTATCTTGGTTGCTGCCGCCATTTGTTTTGAGATAGGAGCAAAATAAATTGATGGGACGAGGATGCAGGCAAATATGACCCAGCCGAAGGTTTCATGGTCGTGCATCAAGCTACTTTGCATTTCTGTGTAGTAACCAATCAAAACCAACAGGTATATGCGCAACCAGTTGGCTGTCAATCCCAAAATGATTGCTAGCAAAATGGTAGTGAGCGCACCTACCAGCCGATAATTGTTGATCAATACCAGTGTGTAACCCATGAGCAGGGCGACCGTGAGGTAACGTAAGCCTGAACAGCCGTCGGCAATATAAATAGTGCCTGATGGCAGGAAGATATTATTTCCATCCAGCAATGCCGTCAGGTTGCTGAGTTTTACAGCGTATCCCACCATGGTACTGCTGAGTTCTACCAAACCAGGGGTTAATTCAGACCAGATAGGAATAGTGAAAAAAGTCAGGCCGATGTAGGGCAGGGCCGCAAGCATCACGCGAGTGGATAGGCTGGTACTGATAAACAAGCACAGGATAAAAATAATCAGGATGTAGGCCGGTAAGCTGATGCTAAGGCTTTCAAATAAATACCAGAGCAATGAGCAGCCAAATAGCGCAATGAGTTGCAGCCAATACCAGGAGGTTTTAGTAATTTTTTCGGTAGTAGTGATGAAATTATGCTTGCCAAGCAAAATGAACATTAGCGCAATAGTTGGCAGTGAGTGCGCAAGATCCTGGTCCCACAGCACCCATCTTTTTCCCAGGGTAAGGATGCTGGTGGAATAGCACAGGGCTACTGCCAGAATGGCAATAAAAAGGGGGACAACCGTGCGTAGCCTGATAAAGTTCCTACTTGGATCCATAAAAACGCTATTTAATCCGATGAAGTGTGCGACAGTTCATAATAGCGCGGACGAATAAAAAAATCCCTAGTTCAATATTTGTGCATGCAACTATTGCCTTACCTTAACAAATTGGCTGTATAAGCCCTTGGTATCGAATACCGCAATTTCAAACTCCAAATCCTGGGCATGTATTTGCATATCTTCAGGAAAGGTATATTCAGTTGTGCGATTTCCATACAGGGTTATGTAGGTATAGCGGGTGCCTGTTGGTTTGCGATAGCGAATTTCATAGCCAGCAATCTCATCCAGTTCTAAAAATTTACCATTTTCCCGTTGGTTTGGATGGCTCCAACTAAGGGTAGCTGCCAGTGATGCGACACTGCTGGCACTTGATTTTGAACTGATTGGATTGGATTGGCTGCTATTGGAGTTGGAGCTGGCGGATAGGCTATGACTGGAGTCAGAGCTGCCACTGGCCAGGCTGCTATTGGATGCGGAGCTAGCCGATGGATTGCTGCTGGAGTCAGGGGACGCACTGGATAAGCTGCCATCGGATTCGGAGCTACTGGATAAATTATTGCTGGATTGATCGCTACTTGAATTGGTATTGGCGCTAGACAGGCTATTATCGGAACTGGAGCCACTGCTTGAGATAGCGCCACTTGTAGCAAGTGTGCGTACGGTAAATATTTCGGATGCATCTGATGCATTCCCCGTCAGATCCACGGTCGTAATGGTGTAGCGGTAGGTGGTATAAGGAGTTAACCCCTGGTCCAGCAATTTATAGAAAGGGTATTCTATCTTGGCGACAAATTCCCCGTTGCGTGCGAGTTCATAGTGACTGATACCTACGTCATCTGTCGCATCGTCCCAAATCAGCGTAATTGTATTTTCAGAGATCCGGTAAAGCTGTAATTGGGTTGTGGTTGGCGGTGTGACATCTATGCCTACACTGGATTGGGCTTGTGAACTTGGTGCAATTGAAGAGGATGAGGAGAACCGTGAGCTGGATGGTTTCACGCTCGCGTTGGTTGAACTGCTACTTGCCTCTTCCGTCTTATTGACGGTGTTGTTCGTCTGACTGTCCGTCCCTTCCGTTGCTGATCCACCACAGGCGCTTAGCAAAGTTGGGACAACAACAATAAATATCAGATACATCAGTGTTTTTGCGCACTTGTACATCTATAAACACCTGCGGCTTAACGTATGTTGAACCTGGTTTGGCCAGTGTTGGGGCTGGCCAAATAGGGCTGTGATTTTATTCTTATCACATGAAGGTTTAACTGCTAGAAATCGCAGCGGCTTTTGTGAATTTCGCGATTGGCTATTCAGTTATTGTGAGTAGTTAGCCGGGAATATTGCGGGACGCTTATATCCATTTTGTATTAGCTAATTAATCCATTGGTGGATAGGCGCGGAGGCTAGTCTTCTTTGTCGCCATTGCCCGCATCACTTCCGCCAATCAAACACTGTTGGCTCATATCGTATTTCTTTATCAGGTCATAAAACGTTGGACGTGTTACGCCGAGTAATTTTGCTGCGGCTGAAATATTGTTATCGGTCATGCTGAGTGCGCGTAATATGGCACCTCTTTCAGCTTCTTGGCGCACGTGGCGCAAGTTGAGCGATAACTCACCGGCTTCGGCCAAACCTAAATCTTCGCGCGTGATATGTTTGCCGTCGGCCATAATCACAGCGCGTTTAATTTTATTTTCCATTTCGCGGATGTTGCCGGGCCAGGAATAATTTTCTATTGCTGCTATGGCATCGGGCGTAAAGCCGGTGACATTCTGGCCGTGTTCTTTGGCGAATTTGAGCTTGAAATGGCGCGCGAGCAATACCTTGTCACCCAAGCGGTTGCGCAGTGGCGGAATAACGACGGTCATTTCGCAAATGCGGTAGAACAAGTCCTCGCGGAAGCTGCCATTTTTTACCATCTCTTCGAGATTTTTGTTGGTCGCGCAGATTACGCGTACATCAACGGAAATTTCGGAGCGGCCGCCCACGCGTTCAATAACCCGTTCCTGCAAAAAGCGCAAAAGCTTTGCTTGCAGATTGAGAGGCATATCACCAATTTCGTCGAGAAATAGTGTGCCCTCGTTGGCAGTTTCGACTTTTCCAATCGTAGTTTTGTTGGCACCGGTAAAAGCGCCCTTCTCGTAACCGAAGAGTTCGCTCTCGATCAGGTTTTCCGGAACCGCTGCGCAATTGATGGCCACAAAGCGTTTGGTTTTACGCGGGCTCAGTTGGTGGATGGCGCGTGCCATCACTTCTTTGCCGGTGCCGCTTTCGCCGAGCAGGGTGCAGGTGACAGTGGTGGGGGAAATCTTTTCGAGCTGGCGGCAGATTTTGAGTAGTTGCGGATCGTTGGTGATAAGGCCTTCCAACGGCTCCTGCTGCGACAGGCTGATGCGGCGGTTATAGTCTTCGAGTTCGTGGATGTGGAAGGCGCGCTGTACGATCAAGTCCAATGTGTTGGGTTCAACCGGCTTTTGGTAGAAATCATAGGCACCCATGGCGACCGCGCGCAGGGCGTTGTCGCGGTCGGTTTTGCCGGTCATCACTATGACTTTGCTGTTGGGAGAGATGCGCAAAATATCCTGGATGCATTTGAAGCCTTCATCAACGCCGTCCTCATCGGGTGGCAGCCCCAGATCCTGGATAATCACCGATGCCTCATGCAAACGCAGGGCAGCGATGGCGTCCTGGCGGTTATCGGCGACTATGGTTTCGTATTGGTCGAAATGCCAGCGCAACTGGCTTTGCAGGCCGGCATCATCTTCAACAATCAGCAGGATAGGTTTGGAGGCGGTCGATTTACTCATGCGCTTGCGCTAATCCTTGTTCAATGGAAGGGTGATGGTAATGGTGGTGCCTTCGCCCGGTTCGCTTGCCACGTTCAACGTACCGTTCAGTTCGCTGATGTATTCGCGTGACAGGTAGACGCCAATACCCATGCCTTTGCCGGATTTGGTTGTCTCAAAAGGTTTGAATAAGCGGTTGTGGATGAAATCCCAATCCATGCCGGAACCAGTGTCTTCGATGACGATGACCGCCGAATTGTTATGAATTTGCAGTGTAACATGAACTTGTCCGCTGTTTGGGGTGGCCTCCTGGGCATTTTTGATGAAGTTGGTGATGGTCATCACGAGGCGCACCTGGTCGGCATTGATGGTGCGGTTGGTCGGTTGTATTTCGGCGCTGAGTTGCGGCCCGCTGCGCTGGCATTCATTGATGGCCTGGTGCACCACTTCCATAATCGACAGGCGTTTCACCAGGTCTGAGTCATCGCGGCGCAGCTTTTTAAGCAGGTTATTCATGCGATCCACCGAGTTGCTGATGGTCTTGATCGCATCCTCAAAAAACGCGGGATTGCCTTTGTGTTTCTCGGCGTTGCGCACCACCAGGGCCTGCTGGGCAATCAGGTTGTTCAGGTCGTGGATAATAAAGGCGACCAGCTTGTTGTAGGTATCAAACTGGCGTCCTTCTACTAACTGTTCTGCCTGCTGGTGGCGTTTGAGATAGCTGGCCACCTGGCGCCCCATAGTCTTGAGCAAATCCAGGTCCTCCCAGGTAAGGGTTTCATCGCCGCCGGGTTTGGTCAGTGCCATAAAGCCCACCAGCTCCTCACCCACGATCAACGGGAACAGCAGCCAGAGATCGGGGATGTTGTGCGTCCAGTGGGGCAACAATTCATTGTGCTGGCTGAGTGCTTCGTTATCGCCACTATCGGGGATAAACACCCATTCCGATTCGATAAAGGCGCGGCAGAAAGGGCTATCAACCGGTTCTTCCTGCAGATCGACAAAATTGGGCAGGTTGGCGCGGTAGACGGGTTCGTAAAAACCTTGCTTGCGCAGCCAGATCGCCCCGCTGGGTGCCTTGGTGGTTGAAGCGACGGCAAAAAAGGCGCGTTGGTTGACTTCGCTCGCTTCCGCCGGTTGGGCGAGATAATTGATGAGGCGCAACCATTCATTGCGGTAATCGTACTTATAGCGAAACAGGTGCTTATTGATCAGCACCGACAATCTCATGCGGATACGGCTGGAAATAAACACTGTGGTAATCAGCAAAACCGCGCCGACCAATAACAAGCTGTAGAAGACCGTGCCCCAGTTGCCGCCATAGAGGCGCACATAGTAGCCGCCGAGTGAGAGCACGGTGATCAGTACACCCACACCCACTAGCGAGGTGGTGTAAAAGGCGATTGGGCGCGAGAGGTTGAAGTTGGCCGGGCGCTCATTGCGCTGCAACAACAGCATCCCCCCCAGCGCCATAAACAAGCAGGTGGCGATGGAGACTGCCGCGCGCGATTGCCAGAGCATGGGGTCGAGACCTTTGAAAATCAGGGCGTGGGTAAACAGGTAGATGTCATAGAGGAAGATCGCCGCCAGGTTCATGCACAGCAATTTGATCTGGCGGTCGTTTTCCGCCGCATAGCGGTAGAGTTGCTCAACACTGACCAACGCGATGACGGCCAGGCCCAGTGCAAACCATACGGAAAATCCCGCCTGGTTCAGGTTGGGGATAAACAGCATGGCAATCGCCAGCGCGGTAATCGGCCAGCCGCCGCTAAACAGCAATTGCAGGCTGGTGGGGAGTTGCTTGCGCTGGGTATTGTGTTTGAGACTCAGGCTGATGCAGAAAACCCAGGCGTTGAAGTGCAGGTATTCAAAAATGATCAGCAGGTAGAGCGGAATGGAGTGCTCGGAAAATGACAGGGCAATGGTGCCCAGGTGCAAGGTGTGCACTGTGGCTGCCCCGGCAAACAGCCAGGTTTTTTGTTTGCGGACCAGTTGGAATAAATAGGTGATAGTGAGCAGGGCGGACACAACTGCGGCGCTAAAGTAGGCGACAAAGGTAACGCTGTTATATTCCATACCGGCCGGCATCCTGTAAGGGATAATAAGAATGACTAACAAGCATAACAGTTGGTACTTGCAGATCAAATCGCCATAAGATTTTGGCTGGAATCCTGCCCGAGTGTCATTGTTGGTAAATACTGCCCCAGCCTATAAATACTGCCATCGCCTGTGTGGTTATTTGCCGCTATAATGCGCGCCCGATGATCGCTAGATCGCCCGAATTTACAATGGGCAGTGCTGGAGTAAGATTTCAGCGGCCTTATACCAACGAGGAAAACGCCGTGAGCCACATGAAAAAATTGTTCGGAATCCTGTTTGTTGCCGGTCTGGTTGCCGGTACTGCTGTCGCCAAAGACGATGAAGTCCAGAAGCGTATTGAGCCGGTTGGCAGCACCTGCATGCAGGGCGAAGAGTGTGCAGCTGCGCCAGCGCCAGCTGCGGCAGCGGGGCCAAAATCCGGTAAAGATGTCTTTTCAGGCTTCTGCACAACCTGCCACTCGGCAGGCGTAATGGGTGCACCCAAGTTTGGTGCGGCGGCTGATTGGGCACCGCGTGCCGCCAAAGGCAAAAGCACCCTTTATACCCATGCGCTGGGTGGTTTCAATGCCATGCCACCCAAGGGTATGTGCGCTGCTTGTAGCGAAGATGAAATCAAGGCTGCGGTGGATTACATGGTAGATGGCAGCAAATAAGCGGCTGCTGGTTTAAAACAAAGGCGACCCCTGGGTCGCCTTTGTTGTTTTTGCGGAAAAGATTAATCAAATAAATTGAGCAGGTTGGATAGGGTTTCCTCGCCCTTGGCCAGGTTTTTCTCGGCACTTTGCTCGCCAAACCCCTCCCACTCAACATCCTCTTTCGGCAGCTCATCCAGAAAACGGCTGGGGGTGGTCTCACTCATTTCGCCAAACTGTTTACGTTTGCCGGCCAAGGTCATGGAAAGCGTACGCTGGGCGCGGGTGATACCCACATACGTCAGGCGCCGCTCCTCTTCAATATTATTGTCTTCAATACTGTTGCGGTGGGGCAGTAAATCCTCCTCCATCCCCACCATAAACACATGGGGAAACTCCAAACCCTTGGATGCATGCAGGGTCATGAGCTGCACCTGGTCGCTCAGGTCTTCCTCTTCCTGGCGCTCCATCAAATCGCGCAATACCAGTTTGGCGATGGCATCCTCAATGCGCGATTTTTCATTCATAGCATCTGGGCCGTCTTCATCGTCATTGGCAGCTTTATCCAGGCTTTTTTGCAGGGACTCGACCAGATAGAAGACATTTTCCAGGCGTTTTTCCGCCGCTTTGCTACTCGCCGAATTCTGGTGCAGCCAGCCTTCGTAATCTATGTCGCTTAACATTTCGCGGATGGCATCGACCGGTTTTTCGCCGCCACAGTTGCGCGCGACTTGTTTGATCCAGTGCGCAAAACGCTGCAAACGCTCAAGGTTTTTTTCGGGAATGCGACCCTGTAAGCCCAGTTCATCCAGTGCGGCAAATAAACTGATGTGGCGTTCACTTGCATAGCCGCCTAGGGCTTCGAGGGTGCTGGTGCCGATCTGGCGGCGCGGGGTGTTGATGACGCGCAAAAAGGCGTTGTCATCATCCGGATTGACGATCAGGCGCAGGTAGGCCATGACGTCCTTGATTTCGGTTTTGGCAAAAAACGATGAGCCGCCGCTCATCTTGTAGGGGATCTGGTGGTGCTGGAGTTTCATCTCCAGCAAGCGCGCCTGGTGGTTGCCGCGATAGAGCACCGCAAAGTCACGGAACTTGTATTGCTTTTGCAGGCGCTGGGTGATGATCTCGGTCGCAATCCGTTCCGCCTCGGCTTCTTCGTTTTTGCAGCGCAGCACGCGGATGGGGTCGCCCAGACCCATTTCGCTCCAGAGCGCCTTGTCGAATTCGTGCGGGTTATTGGCGATAAGGTGGTTGGCGACGCGCAGGATACGGCTGGTCGAGCGATAGTTCTGCTCCAGCTTGATCACCCTCAAGCTGGGATAATCCTGTTTAAGCAAGCCCATGTTTTCCGGCCGTGCACCACGCCAGGCATAGATGGATTGGTCATCATCGCCCACCACCGTGAGTGCGCCGCGATTGCCGACAATGAGTTGTACCAGCAGGTACTGGCTGGAGTTGGTGTCCTGGTACTCATCCACCAGCAGATAGCGGATTTTGCGCTGCCAGCGGCCCAGTACTTCGGCATTGGTCTGAAAGAGCTCCACCGGAATCAGGATCAGGTCATCAAAGTCCACCGCGTTATAGGCACGCAGGGCTTGGTTGTAGCGCTGGTAAATGAGTGCGATGGTCTGCTCGCCCGGGCTTTGCGCCATGCTGAGGGCGCGTCCGGGGTTGACCAGGTCATTTTTCCAGTTGGAAATCTGGTGCTGCACCAGGTCGATATGGTCGTTATCGAGGTCGCCCTCTTTAAGCATCAACTCCTTGAGCAGCGAGCGCGCATCCTCGGAATCAAAGATGGAAAAACCGGGTTTAAAGCCCAGGCTTTTGTGTTCGCGGCGGATGATATTGAGGCCGAGGTTGTGGAAAGTGGAGACGGTCAGGCCCTTGGAGGCACTGCCCTTGACCAGTTTGCTGGCGCGCTCTTTCATCTCGCGCGCTGCCTTATTGGTAAAGGTGAGGGCGGCAATATGGCGCGCAGGTATATCGCACTGTTCGATCAAATAGGCGATTTTGCGCGTGATCACACTGGTCTTGCCGCTGCCCGCACCCGCCAACACCAGGCAGGGGCCATCGATATAGAGCACAGCTTCTTTTTGGCGAGGGTTGAGTTGGGTCACAGTAGCGGCCTTGGAGGGTTGGGCGGGCATTCTAGCAAGCTCGTTTAGGCTTGCAATGACCATCTTGGGGGCTATAACTACAAGGTAAGAGTGGAAAGGTGGTTGCGGTTATTTGTTATATAACAAAGCGTTTAGTTTGCCCTGACCGACTGTTAACATTGTGTGGTTCGTGTGCAGAATTTTGCGCCAAAAATGCGAATTATGAAGGGATAGCGTGCGATGGACAAAAAGATAAAAATCTTATTTATCGACCGGGAGCAAGGTGAATACCTGCTCATTGCCGAGGTTTTGTCGCATATCCGTCATGTGGAATACGAGCTGGTCTGGTGTGACCAACTGGATGCCGCACTCAATAAAATTTTATCGCAAGAATATGATGTCGCATTGCTCGATTATTACTGGGGCGATGCCAATGCGCGCGATTTATTAAACGCCGCGCGTGTGCAAGCCTGCCAGACCCCCATTGTGGTGATGACCGATGAAATGGAGACGGAGGTTGACCGCGAAGCCATACGCGCAGGCGCCGCAGATTATTTAATTAAGGGCCAGATTGACCATTTGTTATTGGAGCGCAGCCTGCGCTACGCCATCGAACGCAAGCAAACCGAACAGTACCTCACCCGCCTGGCGCATTACGATCCACTCACCGATGTACCCAACCGCATTTTATTCCGCGACCGCCTCGAACACGCGATCAATTTGGCCGAACGCGATAACGCCAGTTTTACCCTGATGTTTATCGACCTCAACGGTTTTAAACAAGTAAACGACAACTTTGGCCATGATGCTGGCGATGCAATTATCCGCATTTGCGCCGAGCGTCTGAACGGCTGCTTGCGCCGCAGTGATTCGGTCGCGCGTATGGGCGGCGATGAATTTACCCTGCTGCTGCAAAATATTGCCAACAATACCGATGTCGCCCATATCGCCGAGAAAGTCATCAGTGCGATTGAGCAGCCTGCGGAGATCAATGGCCATGAAGTGGTGGTGGGGTGCAGCATCGGCATCGCCATCTATCCCCAGGCAGGGCGCGACACCGATACCCTGCTTAAACACGCAGATATGGCGATGTACAAGGCCAAGCAGGAAGAGGGCAGCAGCTACCGGTTTTTCACCGAAATGATGAACCAGGACGTACGTCGCCAATTGCGTCTGGAAGCAGACTTGCGCGCAGCGCTGAAAAAGCAGCAGTTTGTACTGCATTATATCCCGCGGGTGGATGTGGGTACCGGCAAGGTGGTTGCGCTTGAAGCGGCGTTGCGCTGGGACAAACCGGGAACCGGCGTCCTGGATGCGAGTGATTTTATTACCACTGCCGAAGAGACCGGCATCATTCATGCGTTGGGTTACTGGGTAATCCGCCAGGCGTGCAACGACGTAAAATTATTGCAGCAATCATGGGGTGGCCCCTTGATGGTGGCGATTAAATTATCCATGCGGCAATTTAAAGATGACAACCTGGTGCATGAAGTTGCGCGCATTTTTGCCGACAGTGACATCCAGCCGGGCGATATTGAATTTGAAATTACCGAAACGGTATTTGCCGACAATATCGAACTGGTATCGCTGTGCATGCGGCCGCTGTCGTTTTTTGGGATTAATTTTTTGCTCGACAGTTTTGGCGCGGGCAATTCATCGCTGCTGCATCTGCAACGTTTGCCCATCAGCACGGTAAAAATCGATTTGGGTTTTTTGCAGGAATTAAACCGCAGCCACACCGATAAACGCCTGGTGTCGGCGATGATCAGGCTCGCGCATAACCTCGGCAAGCTTGTGGTGACAGAGGGCGTTGAAACCAAGGAGCAAAAAGAATGGCTTAAGGACATGGGCTGCGACCTGATGCAGGGCAATTATTTTTCCGCGCCCAAAACCTATGCTGAAATTATCGACTGGCTACAGATGTCGGCGGCCCACCAACACCTGAGCCTTAATTAGCCGGAGTTAATTGCTTGCCTGTCGATCAAGGGTGCGGTAACTCAAGGCTTCGCTGATATCCACGGTATTGACCTGCTCGCGTCCGGCCATATCGGCCAGGGTGCGCGCCAGCTTCAGCACCCGGTGATAGGCGCGGGTAGACAGCCCCAGCTTGGCAATCGCCTGCTCGAGCAAGGCTTTATCACCTTGGGTCAGTTCGCAATACAGTTCCAGTTCCGGCGCGCTTAACTGGTGATTTGCTTTACCCTGTCGCGCGATTTGCCGCCCACGCGCCTGTTCCACCCGCAGACGGATAACGGCACTGGTGTCGCCCAGGCTTTTGCCTTGCAATTCACCCTGACGCAGGTTGCGCACAGGGACATGCATGTCGATGCGGTCGAGCAGCGGGCCTGAAATCTTGTCGCGGTAGCGTTTGACTTGGTCGGGAGTGCAGCGGCAGCGATTGGCGTCGCTACCGTGATAGCCACAGGGGCACGGATTCATCGCCGCCACCAACTGGAAGCGCGCGGGGAAACAGGCCTGGTTGCGGGCCCGCGAGATCCGCACCTCGCCACTTTCCAGTGGTTCGCGCAGTACTTCGAGCACTTTGCGCGGGAATTCGGGCAGCTCGTCCAAAAATAACACCCCAGCATGCGAGAGCGAAATCTCCCCTGGCTTTGGATTGCTGCCACCCCCTACAAGGGCGATGGCGGAGGCGGTATGGTGCGGGGCGCGGAAAGGGCGGCGGCGCCATTGGTAATCCTGCGATTGCGCCGCCACTGAATAAATCGCCGCGACATCCAGCATTTCCCGCTCACTCAAATTTGGCAAAATCCCCGGTAGACGGCTGGCGAGCATGGTTTTTCCGGTACCCGGCGGGCCATAAAACAACAGGTTGTGGCCGCCGCTGGCGGCTATCTCCAATGCCCGTTTGGCTTGGGATTGGCCTTTTACATCGAGGATATCGAGTGGATCTTCGTTGAGTTCGCCGTCATCTTGCGCAGCTATTGCTTGGGGTAGCTGCTCGCGCTGGTGCAAGTGGGCGCATACCTGTAACAGATTCTCTGCACCAAATACGCGCGTAATACTGCTAAAGGCAGCCTCTTTGGCGTTGGCGGTGCTAATAATCAAGTCACGCCCCGCATCCCCGCAGGCGAGGGCGGCGGGAAGTGCTGCACTGATGGGACGCAATTCACCTGACAGTGCTAATTCCCCGAGGAATTCACTACCTTCCAGTTGCGCCAGTGGGATTTGCCCGGAGGCGGCGAGTATGCCGAGGGCGATAGGTAAATCGTAGCGGCCGCCCTCTTTGGGAAGGTCTGCGGGGGCCAAATTAACTGTGATCCGCTGGGCGGGAAACTCCAGATGGCTGTTGATTAGCGCACTGCGCACCCGATCCTTGCTTTCTTTTACTGCTGTTTCGGGCAAGCCGACAATGGAGAGGCTGGGCAGGCCATTGGAGATGTGGACTTCGACGGTGACTTGCGGGGCATTGATGCCGAGTTTGGCGCGTGAGTTTACTATGGCGAGTGACATTGACGATCCTTGTGATTGTTTTTGAAGCGTTTTTTGAGCAGGGCTGCCAGTGCAGCTGCTGTATCCCGGGCGACTATAAAGCAATCAGGCGGGAGAAAACAATTGCATATCCGTGATTAATTCAGTGTTCCAGGCGCGCTAATTCCTGCTCCAGCACCTCCAGTTTTTGGCGGGTGCGCAGCAGCACGGCAGATTGCGCATCAAACTCCTCGCGGGTCACCAGATCCAGGCGCGCCAACGCCGCCTGCAGAGCGATATGGAGCTCGCGTTTGGGTAGCAACTGATCGGCATTGGGGAGTTGGCTGTGCAACTCATCAAGTAATTTCTGGGCCAGGTCTCTGATCATTTCATTCTCGCCTTTGGCAATGTTAATCCGTGGTGCAAATGCCGTGAGTGTAACCCTTCCCGCTATGAGTCGCATCCATCACTGAAATTCTGATGCCAGTTCACGTGGCAGTTAACCTCCCGAGATGTTGCTTCTGGTGCCGGTGGGCACTATTGGTGCTTGTTGTTTGTTGCATTGATCAAAGTTGGTGCACAGCTTGTATGCTAACTTGGATATTTTCTTTGCTTGGCCTAAGGCTGATAGCTATCTATATGATTTTTATTGGTTTTATGAAATTGGCCTGCTCTGTGCAAAATCCTCCGCGAGTACTTAATGCCAGCCAAGGTAGATTTAAACGCCCTGTCTGCGCTGGTAAAGAGATTGGTTTTCAACAGTTTTTGCAGTAGCGACTTCTACTTAAGCAGTTTCCGGTATTTTTCCGCGCCGCTTGGCGCGGGGATTTTTTAGGAGTGCAAGCAATGAAATTGGTAACAGCGATCATCAAGCCATTCAAGCTGGATGTGGTGCGTGAAGCCCTCTCCGATATAGGTGTCCAGGGCATGACCGTAACCGAAGTAAAAGGTTTTGGGCGTCAGAAAGGACACTCCGAACTCTACCGTGGTGCAGAGTACGTGGTGGATTTTTTGCCCAAAACCAAAGTGGAAATTGCTGTTTCAGATACTGAAACCGATCTAGTGGTTGAAGCCATCAGTAAGGCTGCCAATAGCAGCAAGATTGGTGACGGTAAAATCTTTGTTTCCGATTTAGAGCAAGTGGTGCGTATCCGCACTGGCGAAACCGGTAACGATGCTCTTTAGATCAATAACAAGCGGGCAGGTGTTACCACTTGCTGGCATCAGATAAATCACCTCAGGAGAAATTCTTGTGAATAAACTACTCAGTATGGGCGCCAAGCTCACACCACTGGCGCTAGTGGCCGCGTCAATGCTCACCCCGGGCAGTGTTTTTGCCCAAGAGGCCGCCGAAGCAGCTGCTCCGGTTGCTGCCAGTTTTGAAAAGGGCGATATCGCCTGGATGTTAACCGCCACACTGTTGGTGATTTTCATGGTGCTGCCGGGCCTTGCACTGTTTTACGGTGGTATGGTTCGCGCTAAAAATATCCTTTCATTGTCCATGCAGGTGTTTGTCACTTTCTGTCTGATTGCGGTGCTCTGGACCATCTATGGTTACTCCCTGGCGTTTACGTCCGGCAGTGCCTTCTTTGGTGGTTTTGATCGCCTGTTCCTGAAAGATATGCTCGATGCAGCCGGTAACCTGCTGCCGGCAGCGACTTTCAGCAAGGGTGTATATGTCCCTGAATATCTGTATGCCGCGTTCCAGATGACCTTCGCCGCATTGACCCCATGCCTGATTGTGGGTGCTTTTGCCGAGCGTATGAAATTCTCGGCGGTGCTGATTTTTGCCGTGCTCTGGTTCACCTTTGCCTACCTGCCAATTGCGCACATGGTATGGTTCTGGGCGGGTCCGGATGCCTACACCACTGCTGAAGCCGCTGCTGCTGCAACTGCCGGTGCAGGTTACATCTTCCAATTGGGCGCGCTGGATTTCGCGGGCGGCACGGTAGTGCATATCAACGCCGGTATCGCTGGTCTGGTTGGCTGCTTGTTGATCGGCAAGCGCAAAGGTTTCGGCAATGCCTCCCTTGCTCCCCACAATGTGCCTTTCACCATGGTCGGTGCAGCCATCCTCTGGGTGGGTTGGTTTGGTTTCAACGTCGGTTCCAACCTTGAAGCCAATGCATTCGCAGCACAGGTTTTCATCAATACCTTCATCGCAACAGCTGCCGCAGTTTTGGCCTGGACGTTTGGTGAGTGGTTAGTGCGTGGTAAACCAACCATGCTGGGTGCCGCTTCAGGTGCTATCGCTGGTCTGGTTGCGATTACCCCGGCGTGTGGATGGGTTGGCCCTATGGGTGCCCTGGCGATAGGTTTGGCGGGTGGTTTGATCTGTATGCTGGCGGTAATCAAACTGAAAGCCATTCTGGGTTATGACGACTCCCTGGACGTATTCGGTGTTCACTGCATAGGCGGTATTATTGGTGCGATTCTGACCGGTGTATTCAACAGCCCTGATTTGGGTGGTACCGGTGTGTATGATTATGTTGCTGGTACTTGGGGCTTTGCAGGGATAGGTGCGCAAACCTGGATCCAAACCAAAGCGGTGTTAATCACTATTGTCTGGTCCGGTGTTGTTTCCCTGATTGGATTCAAACTGGTTGATGTCCTGATTGGCTTGCGTGTGACTGAAGAAGTGGAAACCGAAGGTCTGGATACAGCAGAGCACGGCGAGCGCGGCTACCATATGTAATCTTAATAAAAAGCTTCTTGCTGCCATCTGCGTAAGGAGCTTTTTTATCGGTGTGTTGGTGCCCCTATAACCTGGCTGTAACCTGTACGAAGAATACAAGTCGCAGCTGTAAAAAACCTTATCTCTTACTAAAGTTGTTGTTGATGTGCGAAGCTTGGGTGTATCTTTACCTCAAGTTTCCGGAGCCAGTCTCATCGCAAGGTGATATGGTTTTTCCGGCACCAGCATTCACAAGACTCCAGCAAAGGAATTAATAATGAAACTGATTACCGCTGTTGTAAAACCGTTCAAGCTTGACGACGTGCGTACTGCATTGTCAGACGTAGGTGTTCAAGGTATGACCGTAACTGAAGTGAAAGGTTTTGGCCGTCAGAAAGGCCATACTGAACTTTATCGCGGTGCTGAATATGTTGTCGATTTTCTGCCGAAAGTAAAAATTGAATTGGCTGTTGATGATTCAATGGTTGAGCAAGCTGTAGAGGCTATCACCAAAGCCGCGCAAACAGGAAAAATCGGCGATGGTAAAATTTTCATCGCCCCGCTCGATGAAATTATCCGTATCCGCACGGGTGAAACCGGCTCGGATGCAGTGTAATAAATCAGAGCAGTACTAATTCCTCTACTGCTGTGATCAATAAAAAAACGCCACCTTTCCAGTGGCGTTTTTTTATGGAAAAAATTCTGCGATCTGTTGCGCAATCATTTGATAAAACCACATTGCCGGATAAAAAAATGCACAAGAATGTAATTAATACTCACGCGCTCGCCCAGTGTTGTGGTGATAGTCCGAATGCTGGTTTGAATATGCGGGCTGATCAGAAAAAGATACGTGATTCACAAACAATAGGTTTTCGGTTGCTGCAAACTTCTTTAAGTTTCGCTCCATAACAACCGTGTTTGAGCAAACAATTTATGTTGTCCTGTTACTGTCCTTGCTGCGAGTTTGTAGCGGTGTTTTTGCAAGACATTTAACATTCAGCGTGTTGAGAAATATTCTCCTGTTGGGTGTTTAGTGCGCAAAATTCCTGAGGCAGCTGAAACTTCACTGTAACTTTTTGCCACGTCTGTTGCCGGCGCTAGACTTGGTCAGGGTTAATAACTAAAATTTGTTGCACAGGCTGGTGGTAATATAAAAAAAGCCTAAAAATTCATCACCAATGGTCATGACGTTTAAAAGAGTCTGCGCTATAAATTAGCCGGAGCCTTTGTTGAAGTCAGCCAGGCTTCCGTTAGACAAAAATACTAAGAATTCACAAGTACAAGTTTCAGGTGACATTTATGACTGATGAAGACCCCATTAACGACGAAGAGATCGAAGATACTGGTGTAGAGGGGGAAGAGGACGCCGATGAGGTAGACGAGGCGCTCGATAGCGATGAAGCTAGCTACGCCAGTCCTGCAGCCAAGGCAGTTGAGTCCGAAGCGCTGGAAGATTTCAGCATAGCCTCGCGTCAGAAAGCGCGCGATGAGCTGGAAGCGCAAATTGCAGCCTTCCTCGCACGCGGTGGCAAGATCAACGAGGTGCCGGCTAATGTTACGGCTGATCCACCTAAAAAGCCGACCCCTGATTACGGTGGTCGCCCCATCTAAATGTCTATTCCCGCTATCGACCCCTGACTGGGGTCGATTTGTTTTGGGCGGGTTGTTCGCCTGAATATTTTTTTACTTTAAATCCATAGGCTTAGCCTGATTTGGCTGGTTGTTTTTTGGGCGGGGCAATGCTGGATTTTTAGCTGCTCATTTGAGTAGAATGGCCTGTCTTTTGCGTAGGTTTGCAAGCGTGGTTTTTGTACGGTTTTGCTGACCTGAATCGTCCCGGGCGCGCCTGCACGTGACTATTGATCCCCCCCTGCCAATAACTAGAGGAGCTCTGTCGAGGTGAATGAACCGCGCGCCCTGCTGATTCTCAATAATCTGTCCAAAACCTATGGCAGTAACCGAGTTCTCGATAATTTTGATCTCACTATCTTTGACGGCGAATTCTTTACGCTGTTAGGCCCTTCAGGCTGCGGTAAGACGACAGTGCTGCGAATGATCGCCGGCCTGGAAGATACCGATACCGGCAATATCCAATTGGAAGGCCAGGATATCGGTGAGGTTCCCGCTGAAAAACGTCCCATCAATACCGTATTTCAAAGCTATGCCCTGTTTCCGCACATGACCGTATTCGACAATGTTGCTTTCGGTTTGCGTATGAGCGGTGTAGCGAAAGAAGAGATTGCACCGCGTGTTACTGAAGCGCTGGAGATGGTGCGCCTGGGTGAATTTGCCGAGCGCAAACCGGCACAACTTTCCGGTGGCCAGCAGCAACGTGTGGCTATCGCGCGCGCGGTAGTCAATCGCCCTAAATTGTTATTGCTCGATGAATCCCTCTCGGCGCTCGATTATAAATTGCGCCAGCAAATGCAGATCGAACTCAAGCGTCTGCAGCGCAAACTCGGCATCACCTTTGTGTATGTGACCCACGACCAGGAAGAGGCGCTGTCTATGTCGGATCGTGTAGTGGTGATGAACAAGGGCAAGGTTCAGCAGTTAGGTACTCCACGCGAAATTTACGAGCAGCCTGCGAATTTGTTTGTGGCTAAATTTATTGGCGAGATCAACCAACTCGCAGGTGAGATTGTCGAGATCGATGGCAATCACGAATACGAAGTGAAAGTAGAAGGCCTGCAATGGCGTCTGCACGCCGAGCACAATTTTAAAGTTGGTGATAAGGTCAACGTGCTGCTGCGCCCTGAAGACGTGCGTGTTGAATATATCGATGATCCACATCCCGACCAATACCTGGTTGGTGAAGTGGTGGAGCGCAACTATAAAGGCAAGACCCTTGATTCATTGATTCGCTTGCCATCCGGTATTGAAGTGATTGCGAGTGAATTCTTTGATGAAGATGATCCCTCATTCGATTACAGCCTGAACCAGAAAGTGGCGATCAAATGGGTGCCTGGCTGGGAAGTGGTGTTGCCCCATGAAGACTAGTGCCAGCCAATTCCGTTTTTGGGCAATCGGGCTTGCCAGTGTCTGGCTGACACTGTTTGTCTTTTTTCCCAACCTGTTGGTGATTCTCACCAGCTTCCTGACCCGCGACCCGCAAGCCACGGTTAGTTTGCCGGTCAATGCTGACAGCTATGTGCGCACGCTCGATTTGCTGTATTTGCAGGTATTGTGGGATTCACTGCGTATGTCGCTGCTGGCGATGGTGGTTTGTCTGTTGATTGGTTATCCCTTCGCCATGGCGATTGTAAGTCTGCCCAAGCGCTGGCAGCCGGTGATTCTGTTTTTGGTTATCTTGCCTTTCTGGACTAACTCGCTGGTGCGTACCTATGCGATCCAATTTATTCTGGGCAACCAGGGCATTATCAATAAATTATTGGTTGGGTTGGGCTTGATCGATAAACCCTTGCAACTGCTGTACACCCAATTCGCGGTCATTCTTGGCCTCTGTTATATCCTGCTACCGTTTATGGTGTTGCCGCTGTATTCCGCGCTGGAAAAACTCGATGTGCGTTTGCATCACGCCGCGAAAGATTTAGGTGCTGGTCCCTTGAGTCGTTTTTGGCATATCACTGTGCCGCTCACTTCACCGGGTATTGTTGCCGGATGTTTGATGGTGTTGTTGCCGGCGATGGGTATGTTCTACATTTCTGATTTGCTTGGCGGCGCCAAAAATCTTTTGCTGGGCAACGTTATCAAAACCCAATTTTTGCACACGCGTGACTGGCCGTTTGGTTCGGCGTTTAGCGTGATTTTAATTGTGCTGCTCGGATTTATGTTGTGGCTCTATTTCCGCGCCTCCCGTTTTGTCAGCAAGCAAGGAGGACTCAATGGCTCCGATTTTTAGATGGGGGTTTATGGGCTTGGTGCTCACGCTGATCTACATCCCCATTTTGGTGCTGGTGGTGAACTCCTTTAATGCGTCCAAATATGGCATCAAGTGGGGCGGGTTCACTTTCAAGTGGTATGAGAAGTTCTGGAATAACGAAGGTTTGATGGGCGCTGCGCTCAATTCCCTGACAGTATCCATAGTGGCGGCCAGTGTCGCTACGATAATTGGCACGCTTGCTGCTGTTGCATTGCATCGCTATCAGTTCAAGGGTAAGGCGCTGCTTTCATCCATGGTGTTTGTGAGTATGCTTACACCGGAAATTGTGATGGCCATTTCGTTGCTGATTGTATTTATGGCGCTGGGAATTAAATTGGGCTTCATCTCCCTGGTGATTGGCCACATCACCTTTTGTCTGCCTTTTGTAATAGTTGCGGTCTACTCGCGGCTCAAAGGGTTTGACATGAAAATGCTGGAGGCGGCGCGCGATCTTGGTGCCGGAGAGAACAGCATTTTCTGGAAAATTATCCTGCCGTTGGCATTGCCCGCTGTAGCGTCCGGATGGTTGTTGAGTTTTACCCTGTCATTGGATGACGTAATAGTCAGTGCGTTTGTTACTGGCCCTGGTTATGAAATATTACCGCTCAAGGTTTACTCCATGGTGCGCGTAGGTGTTTCACCCGAGGTAAATGCGATTTCGACGCTTTTGCTGGTAGTTTCTTTGGTACTGGTTGTTATTTCCCAACTTCTCTTACGTGAGGATAAATAAGATGAAAAAATGGTTGGCCTTGGCCGCAGCCTTATTAATTGGTGGATGTTCCGACAAATCCGAAACCCAAGCACCTGCTGAAACCGCTGCCGCAAAACCAGCGGTGACCGACGCAGCCGCACCGGCCGGTCCGCAAAAAGTCGTGATCTACAACTGGACCGAATACATTCCCGCTGCTGTGCTTGAACAATTCACCAAAGAAACCGGCATTGAAGTTGAATACGCTACTTACGAAAGTAACGAGGCGATGTACGCCAAAATCAAACTGATGGAAGGCAAGGGTTACGATATCGCCGTGCCATCCACTTTCTACGTTGAAAAAATGCGTAAGGAAGGGTTGATCCAGCCGATCAAGAAAGAGTTGCTGAGCAATTACGGCAACCTCGATGTCAACATGATGAACAAGCCCTACGACCCCAACAATGATTACAGTGTTCCCTACTTGTGGGGTGCCACTTCGATTGCGGTCAATAACAAAGAGGTTGATGCCAGCAAAATCACCAAGTGGGCTGATTTGTGGAAGCCTGAATACAAGGGCAAGTTGATGATCATGGACGACGTCCGTGACAACTTCTATGTCGGTCTGCGTGTTGCCGGTTTCCAAAACAACAGCACCAATGAAGAAGAAATCAAAGCTGCGTATGAAAAATTAAAGGCCCTCTGGCCAAGCATCAAGGTAATCAACTCTGACTCGCCCAAAACCCCGTTGATCCAGGGCAATGCCAGCATCGGCGCTATCTGGAACGGTGAAGCCTATATGGCGCAACAAGAGATGGAAGATCTGCAATACATCTATCCTGAAGAGGGTGCGGTGCTCTGGGTGGACAGCTTTGTCATTCCAAAAGGTGCGGCCAACGTAGAAAACGCACACAAGTTCATCGACTTTATGCTGCGCGCTGAAAGTGCCAAGGCCGCGATCGAAGAATTGGGTTATGCCGCGCCCAACACTGCCGGTATTGCCCTGTTGGACGAAGCCCTGCGCAACAACAAAACCGTATTCCCTGCTGCGGAAGATATTGCCAAGGGCAGCTTCCACCAGGATTTGGGTGATACCGTCCTGGTTTATGAAAAATACTGGGAATTGCTGAAGGCGGGCCAATAAGCCGTCGTACACTCCCACTAAAAAACGCCAGCCCACAATGCTGGCGTTTTTTTTAGTGCAGAACTCTCCTTCGTAAAGATCCGCCAATCCCTATCGCAAGTCAGAGTGTTATCATGCCGCTATTATTTAATAGCGTGATTTCTACCATGACCTACACCGCCACCCGCCCGCTACGTATTGCCACCCGTAAAAGCTTGCTTGCCCTTTGGCAGGCTGAATATGTCAAAGCCGAGTTGGAAAAACACCATCCCGGTTTGCAGGTTGAATTGGTTCCGCTCACCAGCCGCGGCGATAAAATCCTCGACGTCCCCCTCGCAAAAGTAGGTGGTAAAGGCCTGTTTGTGAAAGAGTTGGAGCAGGCGCTACTGGCAGATGAAGCGGATATCGCTGTGCATTCCATGAAGGACGTGCCTATGGATTTTCCTGCCGGTTTGGGGCTCGCGGTGATTTGCCCGCGCGAAGATGCGCGCGATGCATTTGTTTCCAATCGTTTTAATAGTCTTGATGAATTGCCGCAGGGCGCTGTGGTGGGCACTTCCAGCTTGCGTCGCCAATGCCAATTGCTTGCCAGTCGTCCGGATTTGCAGATTAAATTTTTGCGCGGCAACGTACAGACGCGCCTGCAAAAATTGGATGATGGTGAATACGATGCAATTATCCTCGCAGCGGCTGGATTGATCCGCCTGGAATTGAAAGGGCGCATTCGGGCTTATATCACTCCCGAGCAAAGTTTGCCTGCGGGTGGGCAGGGCGCTGTAGGTATTGAGTGCCGCCTCGATGATGCTGCAACCATTGCGTTGCTTAAACCTTTGCACCATCAAACAACAGCCGAGCAAGTTCTGGCTGAGCGCGCGATGAATCGCCATTTGCAGGGCGGCTGCCAAGTGCCTATCGCCTGCTATGCTATTCATCGTGAGCAGCAGTTATGGTTGCGCGGTCTGGTGGGTTCACCCGATGGCAGCCAGATGTTGTTTGATGAAATTTCCGGCCCGGTTGCCGATGCTGAAAAAATCGGTGTTGAATTGGCTGAACGTTTACTCGCCGCAGGTGCCGATAAAATTCTCGCCGAGGTTTACGCAGACGCGGAATAAACCATGGCTGATTTAACGCAAGATTATTGTGTGGTTATCACCCGGCCTGAAGCCCAGGCTGCCCCTTGGGCGGAACAGTTACACAGTTCTGGTTTTACCTGTGCGCGGCTGAATTTGCTGGAAATTTTTGCGGTTGCAGATGAAACAAAAATTCGTGCGATCAAAAATAAAATCCTGGATTTTGATCTCTACCAGAAGGTTATTTTTGTCAGCCAGAATGCGGTTGAATACGGCATGAATTGGCTGGAGGATTACTGGCCGCAATTGCCGATAGGGATCGATTATTTTGCGGTAGGTGCAACCACTGCGAAAAAATTGGCCAGTTACGGTGTCGCCGTGCAAGATCTGGCCGTGAGTGCCAGTGGCGGAATGACCAGCGAAGATTTATTGAGCGCAGCGCATCTGCAAAATGTCGATGGCGAAAAAATTCTGATCTTTCGCGGATGTGGCGGGCGCGGGCATCTCGCCGAAGAATTGCGCAAGCGTGGAGCCTGGGTAGATTATTGTGAATTATATGAGCGCGGTTTACCGGTAGTCGCAAGCGAACAATTACAGCAGTTGCTTGTTGCCACAGAAACGGCGGATAAGCAGGTGATTGTGAGCTTGCACAGCGGTGAAAGTTTGCAAAATTTATTGGCAGTGGTGGAACAGTTGCCTTCTGCGCAACAAACATCGGCACGTGCATGGCTATATTGCCAACTGTTGTTGGTGCCCAGCCAGCGCATTGTAGAGGCAGCACAGGGGGCGGGGTTCAAACGGATTATCTGCGCCGAAAATGCTACTGATAATGCCATGACAGCGGCCTTGTTAGATTATTGTCGCACGCAAGAGTGCATTTTATTACAGGATTAACACAGTGACTGATTCCGATACAACTTTTCAACAACCTGCCACTAGCGCGCCTGCGCCAGTAAAAAAACACACGGCCAGTTTTGCATTGTTATGGTTATTTGTAGTCCTTATTGTTGCGGCTATTTGTTTTGGTGGGCTCTTTATATTGCAGCAGTCCAACAGTCAGCGGCAGCTTATCGAGAGTTTGCGTATCCAGCTTGAACAGCAGGCGCAAACAACCGAAACCCGTCAACGGCTACTTGAAGACAATCTGGATAAAGAGTTTCTCGATCAGCAAGAAGCGGTACAGGCCAACCTGAACGATCTCGCGGAACAAGTAGACAGCAACAACGCGCGCCTGCTTTCGCTGTCGAGTGTTAATCGCGATGAGTGGAAATTGCAAGAAGCGCAATATTTATTGCGCCTCGCCGACCAGCGTATCCTATTGGAAAAAGATAGCCAGAATGCATTGGCACTTGCTCTCTCGGCGGATGATGTGCTGCGCGATATAGACCAGGCAGATTTGGTGGGTGTACGCAAATTACTGGCCGAGGAAATTGCTGTATTGAAGCTGGCGGGAGTAGTTGATCGCGAGGGTATTTATTTACGCTTGTCGGCGCTGTCCAACCAAATTGATGCCATTCCTTTTATTGAACCTTTGGGAGCACAAGAAGAAGTCCTGGAAGAGAATGTTATTCCATCGGATGAAACCTTCAAACAAAAAATTACGCGCAATTTTTATGATCTATTGCACAAGCTTGGTTCCTACGTGCGGGTGCGTGACCACGGTAAAACCATCAATGCGGTGTTGCCGCCTTCCGAACAAAAATATTTACAGCAAAATTTGCGTTTAATGCTGGAGCAAGCGCAGGTTGCCTTATTGCGTAATGAAGCAAGCATTTACCAGGAAAGTTTGGTGAAAGCGCAGAACTGGATCAATCAGTATTACAGCCTTAACGAAAAAGCGGCGGCGGTATTGGAAGAATTACAATCTTTGCAAAAAGAAGAAGTTGCGCCCGAGTTGACCAACTTTAGCAATTCAACATCTGCGCTAAATGAATATATCGACAAGCGTGAAAAAATGGCCGCAGCCCGTCGTGGGGTACGCTAATGAAACGCCGTCTATTAAAAGCGATTTTCTTTTTACTGCTCGCCTGCGGCCTGGTGTTTTTGCTGTGGCGCGGCGATGGCTATTTATTGATTGCCTACGGCACCAAAACAATTGAGATGACCCTGTGGGTTGCCGCATTGGTTGCGGTAATGATTTATACCGCCTTTTGGTTTGTGCGCAAGCTATTGCTTGGCGGTGCAGAAATGGCGCGCCGTTTCCGCGAAATATTTTTGTTTGGCAGTGTTGAGCGAGCGCAAAAACGTGCGGCAACCGGCATGGTGGATTACCTCACTGGCGATTGGCTGGAGGCGCGCAAAAAATTGGTGCGCACCCTTGATAAAGTGGAATATCCTCTGGCTAATTATATTGCCGCTGCGCGCAGCAGTTTTGAAATGGGTGATGAAGCCGAAGCTGACAATATCCTGGATAAGGCACTCACAATCGCCCACAGCGAATTACCCGTTGCGTTGACGCGCGCACGTTTACATGTGCAGTCTGGCCGCTATGAACAAGCTATCGCCATTTTAAAACCCATCGATATCAAAATGCCGCGCCAGGCTGCGGTGCTGGATTTAATGCACCATATTTACATAGCCCAAAAGAATTGGCGCGCGCTGGAAGATATGTTCCCGGTTATGCGTAAGGCAAAAGTATTGTCCAATGTAGAATTTGAAGCGCTGGAAGTATTACTGGCGTGTGAAAAAATGAAAGCGCATAGCCAGCAGACTAAATCCTTATTGATTGCCGAGCGCCTGCCTGCATTGCAAAGCATGTGGAAATCGTTCGCTCGCAGCGTACAAAAAATGCCAGCGGTTATTACTGCCTATGCCCAGGCGTTGACGGAAAATTATCAGGATCAGGAAGCTGAAGTTATTGTGCGCAAGGCGCTCTCCAATAATTGGTACGAGCCATTGGTAAGTCTCTATGGTCGCTTGCAAGTAAAAGAAATCCATGGACAGATACGTACAATTGAAGGCTGGCTGAAAAGCAGGCCACAAGATCCTGCGTTGCTGTTGAGCATGGGACGTTTGATGTTACGCAACCAGCAATGGGAATTGGCACGCGAATATTTTCAGCGCAGTTTGAACCAGCAGCAAAACTTGGAAACAACGATAGAGCTGGCACGTCTGATGGAAAAATTGGGCGACCATAAAAAAAGTGCCGATTATTATCAGCAAGGTTTGTTACTCGCTGGCCACAACAAATAACAGTTACCTGCGCAAGGGATTCCCGTGCACAGTTTTTTTCAACAGATTTTATCGCTGCATAACCCGGGCAAGATTAAAGGGTTATGCAGTTATTCCTCCCTGTGTCGCTACCCGTTTTCCTGCCTGCTTTTTTTCATCGTCCTAGCCTTATTGCTTGCATTGCAATTCGCACCACTGCCATCCTCTTTAGCTCATACACCTTACGCAACACTCTTGCTTGCGCGCGATGGCAGCCTTCTGGGTGCAAGTATAGCTGCCGATCAGCAATGGCGTTTTGCACCAGTGGAATCCCTGCCGGAAAAATATAAAAAATCGCTGCTGCTATTTGAAGACCAACATTTTTATCGCCACCCGGGAATAAATCCATTGGCGATTGCGCGCGCACTGCAAGGCAATATTCGCGCGGGCAGAGTGACCAGTGGTGGCAGTACCATCAGTATGCAATTGGCGCGCTTGCTGCGGCAGGCGGAATACCAGCAACAAAATAAAAAATTACCGTCGCGCACACTCACCAGCAAACTGGTGGAGGTTTTCAGGGCGTTTCAACTTGAGTGGCGTTTTGGGAAGGAAGAATTATTAATCCACTATGCAAGCCATGCGCCTTTTGGTGGCAATATTGTGGGTTTGCGTGCGGCAGCCTGGCGTTATTTTGGCCGTGCTCCGGAATATTTATCCTGGTCGGAATCGGCATTACTTGCTGTATTGCCCAATAGTCCTGCACTTATCCATCCGGGGCGACAACGCGATCTGCTTAAACAAAAACGCGACCGGTTACTGGTACGTATGCATGACAAAAAATATTTTTCTGATCTGGATCTACAGCTGGCATTGATTGAACCTTTACCGGAGCGCCCGCAAGCTTTGCCGCAACTCGCGCCACATTTATTGGCCACTTTAAAAAAGCAACATAATGCTGAGCATGTATTCAGTAGCAGTATCGATCCATTTATACAGCGCATTACAACGCAAATTGCCGAGCGCCACAGCCTGCGTTTGGCGAATGAAGGTGTCAATAATATTGCGCTGTTATTGATTGACCATGAGCGGATGGAAACCCTTGCGTATGTCGGCAACCATGCATGGAAGAAACAGGAGCGCTATGCGCCCGATCTCGACATAGTGCAGCGGCCGCGTTCAACCGGCAGTATTTTAAAGCCCTTGCTCTATGGTTTGATGTTGCAAGAAGGTGAGCTGGCACCAACTAGTTTAATTCCCGATATTCCAACCCAATTTGGTGGCTATAGCCCCAAAAATTATGATCGAAATTTTCGGGGTGCTGTACCGGCGCAATTTGCGTTGGCGCATTCCTTAAATATTCCCTCGGTGCGCATGTTGCGCGATTACGGTATCGGCCGCTTCCAGGAAAAATTGCAGGCCATGGGCATGACGACTTTATTTCGCCCGGCCGATGATTATGGCCTCACATTAATTTTAGGTGGTGCTGAGGGCAGTCTCTGGGATCTCACTGGAATTTACGCGCGTCTCGCCGCCAGTGCACGCGATGGCAATATCAATCAACCCGCTCCGGCACTATTATTGAAAAATAAAATGGTGTTGAACGATAAAACGGGGCTGCAAAAAAAATCCATGATTAAACCGGTAATTCAGCAGGGCGCTGCCTGGCTAACTTTGCAGGCGTTGATTGATGTGGCGCGCCCAGGCAATGAAAATTACTGGCGTGATTTTTCCGGCAGCCAAACTATTGCCTGGAAAACCGGCACCAGTTATGGCTTGCGCGATGCATGGGCAATTGGCAGCAATGGGCGCCACACGCTCGGTGTGTGGGTGGGTAATGCCGGTGGCGAACCGGCCAGTTTTATCAGCGGGCAAAGCAGCGCAGCGCCGATTTTATTTGATGTGTTTGATGCGCTGCCCAGTGTCAATTGGTTTGCCAAACCTGCACATGCATTAAAAATAATTTCGGTCTGCAAGGATGATGGCTATCTCACTGGTGGGCAATGTGAAGCAATTGATATGGAAATTCCAGACACCAGCCATTTTTCCAAAGTGACACAAAACCATCGCCATATCCATCTTGATACCTATGAACAATTTCGTGTGCACAGCCGCTGCGAAACTGTGGGCAATATGCATGCGCGCGATTGGTTTGTATTGCCGCCGACGCAAGAATTTTATTGGCGCCAGCATCACAGTGAATACAAATCCCTACCTCCCTGGCGCAGTGATTGTTTGAGCGATTTATTACAAGTCGATGAAGACCAACCGATCGAGTTGGTGTATCCCAATGAAGAGAGCCGCATTTATATTCCGATGGATCTGGATGGCAAACGCAGCCGGGTAGTATTAAAAGCGGTGCACCGGAATTCCGCCGCGCAATTGTATTGGCATCTCGACGATGAGTTCCTCGGAGTAACAAAAGTTTTCCACGAACGAGAAGCTGCGCTTGAGCCTGGGTTGCATAAATTATTGCTGGTCGATAAACAGGGTTATCGCTTGGAGCGGCGCTTTAGGGTAATTGGAAAAGAATAAAGCGCCGCTGTCGTAGTGAATTTAGGCTGTGCGTTTAAATGGAACCTTGGTTGTCATATAGGTGGCACTGCGCCATAACCATTCCACGGGGCCGTAATAAAAACGTTTGACCCACCAGTGCGCAATGATGATTAGTACTGCATAAAATGCGATCCCCAATAACAGGCTGTTGGTTTGGCCAAGTGTTAGATATCCTCCAAAACCTGCGGGATAAAACAGTGGAATTCCCACCACCGCCTGGATTAAGTAAATACTCAGGCTGATGCGGCCACAGGGCGCGAGCAGATGCAGAAATTTGCCTGTGGATTGCCATAAGTACGCCTGCATAAACAACAGCAAGATAGAAGCCATAATTGCTGTGCTTAAATAAGAATCAACAATTTGTCCCAGATACATTTTGGCCATGCCGGCTTCTTGAAAAATATTGTCGGGCAATTGATTGAGATAATTTTGCAGGCAATAAAACAGGACGGTTGCCGCTAGTGCAAGCAAGAGTGCGAATTTCCTCGCTTTGGCGAAAGCGTCGACGCGGGTGAAAAAACCAATACGTCCCAATACTAAACCAATGATAAATAAACCGACCAACTGGATGCCGCGTCCTGACTCCACAAAATATAACCACTTGGCCGTCAGGCCATCCCAGCTGTTGAGAGCAACCAACTCACTGAAATCTGCTTTCGCCAATGCACCATACACCTCAGGAAAAACTGCCCAGTGTGAAGGCGCATCATTGGCGCCTGGCCAATTATTCAAAGCGGCATAGAACTGGTAATAAAAAGGCAATTGCAATAAGCAGAGTACAGCGGCAACAAGTAACCAGCGATTACCAAGCTTTTGTACAAACAGCAGGCTCAAGCCGATAATGCCCAGTACCGATAAAATATCGCCAAGGTATAGCAATGTATGTATATAACCGATTGCCAGTAAAACGACCAAGCGCCATGCAAAACGGTAACTAAAATCAACACCTTTTTGTGCCTGGTTATCCATGATGATAAAAAAACTTAAACCAAACATTAACGCAAAAATCGCGTAGGCCTTGCCGGCAAATAAAAAGAAAATAATGTTGTGCAGTAACGTTGGATCCTGGTTGATCCAGTAAAGCTCGAAATATTCCATAAAATGCACCAGGCAAATTCCCATAAGTGCAAAGCCGCGTATGGCATCGACCAGTTCAATGCGTCGGGGAATACCTGGATGACTTAAAGTAGGGTTTGTCATAAAAAATGATCGCCGTATTGTTATTAGGATTATTGAAAGTAATTGGTGTAGATATTTACCAGGAAGTCTAGCTTGTCCATCCATTATGTCTGCTTAAGAATTGTTAAAGCGTCTGAATATTTACTCGAACCCTGCGCACTTTTAGCCGGCAATCCCTCACTTTTGTATAAAACTGTTTCACTTTTGGTAATTGCGCAAAGTGAACCGCGGTTATTAATGGGTTCTTACCACTTATTAACAATCGCGCTGTGAAATCACCCTATAATGCGGTTTTGCTTTTTCCGCTGCGGAGCCACCTGTGGATTCTTCCCCCAAGCTTATTTCCCTTGACGATAAACGCGCGTTCTGGCGCGGTGTCATTTTATTATCGCTGCCAGTCGCGGCGCAGATGCTCTTGCAGTCGCTGCTGGGTATGGCGGATGTGATTATGGTGGGCGACCTTGGTTCAACAGCGATTGCCGCGGTCGGGCTTGCAGCCAAGATTCATTTTTTATTACTAGTGCTGATGAGCGGTTTGGCAACGGGTTGTAGTGTTTTGATTGCGCAATACAGCGGCGCTAAAGATTTTTCCAGTTGCCAGCAAACCCTTGCGGTGACTTTATTTGTGGGCACCCTGGTGATGTTGCCATTAACCCTGGCCTTTGGTTTTGCCTCCAATACCTGGGTCAGCTGGATTAATCCTGATCCCGAAGTAACAAAGCTTGCTGCACAATTTTTGATTATTACTGCACCGGTTTTATTGTTGACCCAGTGGATCGTGATTTACGAAGCATCATTGCGTGCACTGGGTAGTACCACCATGCCGTTGATTGCCGGGGTCGTGGCGGCGATCATCAATATCGTCATTAACTATGCGTTGATTAATGGTAACTGGGGCTTTCCTGCATTGGGTGTAGCGGGGGCGGCTTGGGGCACACTGACAGCGCGCTTTGTCCAATTATTGATTATTGTCGGTTGGGTTTATTGGAAAAAACATGGCTTTGGTTTAAGTCTTGCGCAGATGAAACACGGATTGAATAAAGTTCAAATCCATCGCTACCTCGCATTCTCGCTCCCGCTGGTTGCCAACTATGCAATTTGGGCCGTGGGCAATTCCACTTATCATTTGGTTACAGGTTATGCAGGCACTGAAGCGCTGGCGGTGATGGGTGTAATAGTGCCGATTGAAAGTGCATTCTTTGCGTTGTTTGTCGGCCTTGCCAATGCATCGGCGGTATTGATCGGGCGCGAGCTGGGCGCGGGCAATAACGAGACCGCGTGGCAACTGCATAAGTTTTTTGATCGCATTACCTTTGTGTTGTTAATTTTCTTTTGCGCTGCGCTGTGGTTTGCGCGCCCCTGGGTGCTTTTGGTTTTTGACCAACTCGATGAAAAATCAACGAACCTGCTATTAAATACCTTGGGTGTATTTTGCCTGCTGGTCTGGGTAAAAATTATTAACATGATGCGCATTATTGGAGTGCTGCGCGCGGGTGGTGATAATCGTTTTACCCTAATTACCGATACAATTGTCATGTGGGTATTTGGTTTACCAATTTATATCGCCGTGGTATTTTTAACCAAGATATCGTTTGTCTATATTTACGCGCTGATGTTTTTGGAAGATGGATTGAAATTTATTCCGGTGATCCGGCGTATTGCCAGTCGCAAGTGGATGAATAATTTGACCCGGCGATAAACAAGAAATATTTTAATTTCAATACAAAAAGGAGTTGCCAGAAGTGCAAGATAGAAAATGGCTCAATGATGTTGAGCTGGTAGGGAAATCGGTCACCTTAACATCTTTGGCAAGAGGCCATACAGATGTATTGGTTGATGTCATAGCGGTGGTGTTTTCCCTCATCAATCAGGAATGGCTAGCGGTGAAGAAAAATCTACTGTTCAAACTGGGACGCTGACTGGAAAATATTATGCATAGTTTTAACCTTGCGGATGCACAGATTTTACTAGGGCTTTATTGTGCGAATCAGGCGACTGGGTTTTCTTGCCTGGAAGTAATCGCGGGTTGCGCTGCGGTAAATAATTCCATTCCAACCCTTGTGGAATTTTCTGAAGCGTTTAACAAATTGCTGTACGTGAGTGCAATTGTTATTAATGGCGAGCAAGTCACAGTTGCGAATTTGGGTAATGAACTTATTGATAGGGCAAAAGCTAATGCCAGTGCGGAAGTGCAGTTAGGAGAACTGGTGACATTTGTCCATAGAGAATTATCCGCTTATAAATTAAAAAGCATGTGTAATAGGCATGTGTGGACTCAAGTGCAGTACCAACAGGCTGTTGATCTGTATCTCAGTAATATCAAGCAGTAAATGTTGTGAATAAATGTTGTAAATAGACGTTATGAAAAGGAGCTATCTATGTTGATTAAAGTTGACGACTTGCGTGGCTCTGAAGTCGCCCAATTATTGAATGAACACTTGCAAGATATGTACGCTGCCTCGCCGCCGGAAAGTGTGCATGCATTGGATTTAAATAAATTACGCAAACCGGAAATTACCTTTTGGACTATCTGGGATGGATCGCAATTGGCGGGGTGTGCCGCAATAAAACAATTGGATGAAAGCCATGCTGAAATAAAATCCATGCGCACATCTAATCCCTATCGTGGTAAAGGTGTAGGGATAAAAATAATGGAGCATATATTGGCGGTGGCGGCGGAGCGCAATTACCAGCGTCTGAGCCTGGAAACCGGGCCACATGATTTCTTTACCCCGGCACGCAAACTTTACGAACGTTTTGGTTTTGAATACTGCGGGCCCTTTGGCGATTATGCGGAAGACCCTTACAGTACATTTATGACCAAAGTCCTGACTTAAGTTTTAATAAAAAAACGCCGTGCGAAATATTCGCACGGCGTTTTTTTATGCCTGTTTTTCCTTATTAGTTAACAATCCCGTAAGGCGCAGGTTGGGTAGTACAAGTGCTCCGCGAAATACAGCTGCGCTGGTTTTCCCAGCCCCAGCCGCTTTGGGTGGTGACACAGAGTGGATAGCGCGTGCCATACCAATTGCAGTTTTGGCCGGTGCTGGTAGAGCTGGGGGTACTGGAGCGGCTGGAAGAGGCGGGCACACTGGTGGGAGTGGATGAACGCGCACTGCTCAGGGCCGCCGAGCTGGTAGTGCCACTGACTACGCCATAAGGCGCGGGCTGCGCACTACAGGTATTACGGCCAATACAACTGCGGTTGCTTTCATAACCCCAACCATTGTTGCTGTTGAGGCAGAGCGGGTATTGGGTACCGTACCAGTTGCAGAGGTCGCCGGTGGTTGTGCTGCTCGCAGTCGAGCTGGCGGCGATGGAGCTGGGTGTAGAGGATGCAGGTACCGAGCTACGCAGGGAGGAGGCGGCACTGGATGCTACCGCAGAATTCAGGCCGAAAAAGCGGATTGCTTCGGCGGCATTGACCGGCAGGTTGTGCCCTGTGCCTTGCAGGCTGATGGCTTCCACTTGCGCCTGGTCTCCCGCGCTTCCGTAGCGGGTGCGGGTTGCGCCTGATTGCGGGGTGTCTGTATAGGTTGGGGTCTGGCTCAGGCCGTGGATATTGGTCCAGAGTTCAATCGCCTCATTAAAGTTGGGATAGCGCAGGGTGTCATCCGCAGTGCCATGCCACAGTTGGATCCGCGGGCGGGTACCACTGTAACCCGGATAGGCTGCGCGCATCAGGTTGCCCCATTCCTGGGGTGTTTTATTGACTGTGCCGTTGGCGCAGGCGCTGTTCCAGGTGCTGCCATCGGTTGTGGCGAAGCAGCCAAAAGGCACACCGGCAAAGGCGGCACCGGCTTTGAATACGTCAGGATAAAGGCCGAGCAGGACGTTGGTCATCATGGCCCCCGAGGAAACCCCAGTGGCGAAGATGCGGGTAGAGTCCACGTTATAGTTCTGCTTCACGTAGTTCACCATCGACATAATCCCCACCGGATCACTGCCACCGCCGCGCGTTAACGCCTGGGGGGAAGACACATCGAAACACTGGCCACTGCGGGTCGCGCTGGGGTAAATCACGATAAATCCATAGCGGTCGGCCAGCGATGCAAACTGGGTGCCTGAGTAAAGCGCCGGGCCGGTGCCCGTGCAGTAGTGGTTGGCGACCAGGATAGGCGCATTGTTGGGCAGGGCATCCGGTACATACAAATGCATGCGTAGGTTGCTGGGGTTGGTACCAAACGCGGTGATTTCGCGCAGGCTGGCGGCATGGGTGTTAACGCTGGATGCTAACAATCCGCTGGCGATAAGGCATGAAGCAGTGATGCGCAATTTATGAATTATTCTGTGCATGATGTTAATCCTTCGAGGCTGGGCCAATTGGCTAAACCCAATGCACACGAGTGGCCCGAATCCCTTGCGCATTGGACGGCGTAATATGGTGGGATAATAATGTGGGCGACTAGTGTACTAGTTAAAAAATGGATGGGAAGCTGCGCTGGGCATTTATGCGGGGTTATTGACGTCAAACAGGAATTTTTGTCGTCGATATTTATAAATTATCGATTGGCTATAAAAATAAATTTACCGGTGAGTGCCGGGGGTGATGGTAAGTTTATTATGAGATTTTTAATTGGGCGCCAAGGGTTATCGCTCAGCCAAACAAAAATTTTTCACTTCATTGGCGGGCATAGGGCGCGCCCAATAATAACCCTGGGCCTGGGTGCAACCCAGGCTGCGCAGCAGGGCGGCGGTGTCTATATCTTCCACCCCTTCCGCGATAGTTTTTAAACCAAGGCTATTCGCCATTTGGATGATCGCGCGGACAATGGCGGCATCATCGCTGTGGTCATCCATTTTGCGCACAAACGATTGGTCGATCTTGAGCGCTTCTACTTCAAATTTTTTCAAATAACCGAGGTTGGAATAGCCGGTACCAAAATCATCAATCGACAAATGCACACCCTGGCTGCGCAAGTGTGCGAGGGTAGTGACGAGGCGCTCGCTATCTTCAATCAATAAGGATTCGGTGAGTTCCAGTTCTAAATACTGCGGCGGCAAACCGCTGGCGGCGAGTGCGCCCAATACCACGGTATCTATATTGCCACGCTTGAATTGGATCGATGAAATATTGACGGCGACGGCAAATTGCAAAATACCTTCGTCATACCAGCGCTTGGCTTGTCTGCAAGCTTCACTAATCACCCATTCACCCAATTGGATAATCAACCCGGACGATTCCGCGAGCGGAATAAACGTGGCGGGTGGGATAAACCCCTGCTCTGGATGGTCCCAGCGCAGCAGCGCTTCCAATCCACACACTTGGTTGGTTTTTAAATCGATCTTGGGTTGGTAGTACAACTGGAACTGGTTTTCTTGCAGCGCTTTGCGCATGCCGGAAATTAAACTGATGTGTTCCAGCATATTGCGATTAATCGCGGGATTAAAAAAGCGGAAACTGTTGCGCCCTGAATCCTTTGAATGATACATGGCGATATCGGCTTTTTTGATCAGGGTATCCAGGTCGTCGCCATCTTGTGGTGCGAGTGCTATACCAATCGAGCACGTGCAAAAAATTTCGATATTGCGATAAATATAATTTTCGGAGACCAGCTGTAATATTTCCAAACTCGCTTGCGACACTTCATCGGGCGAACTGATGTTGGGCATAAAGACAATGAATTCATCGCCGCCGTAACGGCATACCCGGTCCACATTCCTGGTATAACTGAGTAAGCGCAATGCCACCTCTTTAAGGATCTGGTCACCTGCCTGGTGGCCCAGTGAATCATTGATGGGTTTTAGATTGTCCAGATCGATAAAAATCAAACCCAGTAATTGTTGTTGTGCCTGGGCCTGCTGGAAAATATCGTCAAAATTATTTTGCGCCATGATGCGGTTGGGTAAACCAGTGAGCGGGTCGTGCATGACCATATGCTCAATGTGAGTCTTTGCATTTTTTACCCGTTCATTTTCGCGCGCGAGTTCATCCAGTGCGGCGCGGTAATCGTGTGCCAGCATCCAGATTGCAAAACCAATGACAATAAGGATGACGATGGCAATAGCACCGGTGGTGAGGTTAATCGGTTCGATCTCGTTGTGATAAATACCGTAGTCGTTGACATAGGCAATCAACAACAACACCGCCACCATAACGGAGAGCAAAAATACCAGCAGGCGTTTATTGCCGAGTAGGGCCGCAAATACCAATACCCCGCAATAACCCAGCAGTGCACTATCGCGAATACCGCTGCCAACCCAGGCGAGATGCGAGAGCATGAGGGTGAGTGACAAGAGAAAAATACTTGCCCCCAGCACTGCCCGCTTTTTATAGATTGCCCAGTCCACGCTGAATAAAAAAATACCGGTCGCGAGCATGACGATGGCGTCACTGTAACGACCGGTGGCGATAGTGATAATGCTGATGAGCAAGAGCGCAATTTGGGTGATGCGCAGGATTTGTATCAGCCGTTTTACCTTTTTTTTGCCAAAATCCTGATAGGCCAAAGGTGAATGGTCGGCTTGCCCCTGTGGGGTGGAAAGTTTATTAAAGTCTTGATTAAGCACGCTAACACCCCGGAGTTGGTGGGCTTGGCTAACCTGCGGGAATCGTTATTGTTTCCATGAATTAATAGCTCCATGAATTTATTGCGCCCTGACAGGCTAATCCGAGGTCACCATTATGTATAGCCGATTTATATCAGAGTGCTACAAAGGTAGGTGGAAATTATCCAGACATCTTATCCCTGAACATAAAGAAAACCGCACCTAAAAGGCATAAGCCGGCCCAGAGGTAATCCAGTTTGAGCGGCTCTTTCATATACAAAACCGCGAAGGGGACAAACACGCTCAGGGTGATGACTTCTTGCAGGATTTTTAATTGGCCAACACTCATTACGGTGTAGCCAATGCGGTTGGCGGGAACCTGCAATAAATATTCAAATAGCGCTATGCCCCAGCTTACCAGTGCGGCAACGATCCAGGGTTTGTGGTTCAACTCTTTCAGGTGCGCATACCAGGCAAAAGTCATAAAAATATTGCTGCAAAACAAGAGGCCAATCGAAATCAACGAGGCTTGCATAGGTGGCTCCAATCAGGTTGCGCGCTTGACCAGGTCTGCTTTTTGCCCGGCAAAATAGGAACTGATGATACTTAGAATCCAGCTTGCCAGGAGGATCCACTTTCCCTGCTGCCAATAAGGGGACGAAAAAAAAGCGCCGTGCAAGCTGTACCACATATGGGAAATGTCCGGCATTAAATGGCCCCGCTCGGCCTGTATTGCCATCTCTTTCTGGAGCTGGAAGGCAACGGTAAATAAATTTTTGCAGAGCATAATGATGACCAGCAATGCCGGGATTGCAAAAATACAACCGCGCACATAGTGGCGCAAAAAAAACAGGCCTGCACCGGGGAAAATCGTGGCCGACAAAATTGCCGCACGTTTTGCCTGGCTAAAAGTTGTGGAGGGTTTGCTGGCGTTGTTCATAATGTCTGTTGCTCATCAATTAAAAAATTAAAGAGAAAAAGAAAGTCACAAGAAAAGAAATAAACCAAAAATAAATTTAAAAAATTTGCTGCACAGCGAATTATTTTTCCGCCACCAATTGCTCCAGGCGATAAAACCCCGCGCCCGCGTCAGCCAAGTTATCTACCAGCCAGGGCAGGGTTTCTTCCATTGCGTTCCAGAGTGTCCAGGGCGGATTGATCACAATCATCCCGCTGGAAGTCATGCCGTGTTCGGGGTTGTCGGCGTGCAGGCCAAATTCCATCAGCTGGATATTTTTAATGCCGGATTTTTTCAATGCTAATTCCATTTCATCAATCCGCTGGCGCAATACCACCGGATACCAGATCGCATAGGTGCCAGTGGAAAAACGTTTGTGCGCTTGCTGCACTTGTTTGATCAAATGCTGGTAATCATTTTTCACTTCATAGGAGGGGTCGATCAATACCAGGGCGCGGCGATCAGGCGGCGGCAGCAGTGCCTGCATACTGGCAAAACCATCTTCGTGTTGTACTTTGATGCGTTTATCGTCGCGCATGCAATCGCGCAAAAACTGGAAATCGGCCGGATGCAATTCATGCAAAAACAAACGGTCAATCGGGCGCATCAGCGTTTGTGCAATCAAGGGTGAGCCGGGATAAAGTTGCAATTGGCCATTGCTATTCACCTTGCGCACGAGTTCGAGGTAACGCGCAATCGCTGCGGGCGCTTGTGTGGTCGTCCACAATTGGCTGATGCCATTATCAAATTCGCGATTTTTTTGTGCCTGGGGACCGTTCAATTTATAGACGCCGGCGCCGGCATGGGTATCGATAATGCGCAGCGATTTGTCTTTTTGGGTCATGTACTCCAGCGTGTGGACCAGCACTGTGTGTTTGAGTACATCGGCAAAATTACCGGCGTGAAAGCCGTGGCGATAGCTGAGCATAAGGGAATTCCAACGGGCAAGCGGTCTGGTTAGGAACAGTCGGGGCAGGATTTCCTGCGCGACAAGGAGCTGGATTATAGCGGCCTGCAGGAACAATTACCCGAACAAGATTGTCACAAAATTAGTCTTTGAGCTCCGGGGTTTAGCAGTTAAAGTAGCGCCTGACCCCACCTGACCAGGTAGATTCTGGAATTGCTGACTTCTGTCTTCCCTTTTGCGCGCGGACTCGTGCTATTGCTTGTGTTTGTAGCCATGCCCCTGCTGGCAGCCAAGCCCGAGATCGAGCTTGAAGGCGGTACTAAAACCCTGCGCGAAAATATCCTGCAACATCTCACCCTCGCCGATGAGGACTGCCAAACGCCCCTGTGGCGTTTGCATGCACTGCTGGGCGATGCCGAAAATGAAATTGCATCCGCCGCACAGGCGCTCGGTTACTACCAGCTTGAATACGAAGCCAAATTGCATAACGCAAAAGACTGTTGGGGGCTGAATATAAAACTCACACCCGGCGATCCGGTACGGGTGAAAGAGCTGCGCATCGAGATCAATGGCGAGGGTCGGTTGGACCCTATTTTCCAGAGCCTGTATGACAAACCCGGCATTAGCGTTGGCAACAAATTACACCACGGTCGCTACGAGGCATTGAAAGCGCGCTTTGGTACCCTGGCCGCACTGCATGGTTATTTTGATGGGGATTTTGAACATGCGCAGATTGCGGTAAACACCGCCGAAAAAACGGCGGAGATCGCGCTGGTGTTTAATACCGGTCCGCGCTATCGCATTGGCGAAATCAATTTACAACACGATATTTTGCGCGATGATTTTTTGCGGCGTTATTACAATATCGCGCCGGGCGATTATTACGATTCCGATAAATTGCTTGAGTTAAAAAATTTATATAACGCCAGCAATTATTTTTCGGTGGCCAGTGTGGCGCCCGATTTACAGTCGTTAAAAAATACCCAGGTACCGATTAATATCCAGCTGGAAGCGCGCAAACGTCACGAGTATTCGATGGGTGTCGGTGTGGATACCGACGCGGGCCCGCGCGTGTTATTGGGTTTTGAAGATCGCTATGTCAATGACAGTGGCCACTCGATTGCCGCCGACCTCAATGCCGCAGAAAAGAAAACCACCGCGCTGCTTGCCTACACGATTCCCATGCGGCGCCCCTCCCATGAATTTTTGCGCTTCTATACTGGCTACGAAAAAGAAATTACCGATACCAGCAGCAGTTACAAGGATACTTACGGTAGCAGTTATACCTACTATCAAGATAATGAATGGCTGCAAACCTACGCGCTGGATTATGAGCAGGAAGATTCCACGATTGGTACCGACCCGGAAAAAAGTACCGATTTAATTGTTCCCTCGGTGTCTTTCAATCACACCGAAACTGACGGTACTCCCTATCCCCAGGGGGGCTGGTCGCTGCTGGCAAAATTATCGGGTTCACCGCAAAGCCTGGGCTCCGATTTCAGTTTTGTGCAGTTATACCTGCGCGGAAAATACATCAAGGGTTTTTCGTTCGGGCGATTTTTATTTCGCTCGGAAATAGGCACAACCCAACTGGACGATTTTAGTGACCTGCCCGCGTCGGTGCGCTTTTTTGCCGGTGGTGATACCAGCGTGCGCGGCTATGCTTATGAATCCTTAGGGCCTACTGAAACTGTAGTCGGCTCAGATGGAGTGGCGAAAGAAGTGGTTGTTGGTGGCAATAATTTATTAGTTAACAGTATTGAATACGATTATTTATTTAAAGACACCAAATGGGCGGCGGCGATTTTTTTTGATGCGGGTAACGCGGCGGATGATACAGAGATTGAGGTTAAGCGCGGTGCCGGGGTTGGCGCGCGCTGGATTTCTCCCATAGGTCCTATTCGTATCGATGTAGCCAAGGCACTGGATGGCGACGAAGGCTGGCGCCTGCATATCACCATGGGACCGGATTTGTAAGTTGCCATGTGGCAGCAATACGATGAATTGTTTTAGCGGTTAAACAGGGCGGTTATCGACACTAATGTTACGCAAACTGCGCAATCTATTTTTAAGCCTGCTCGCGCTGGTATTGATCCTCCTTGCGACCATCAGCGCCCTGGTGGAAACCGAGGCGGGCAGCCGCTGGCTGGTCACCGGGGCGGCCAAACTGGCCAATATCACCCTGGGTACAGTGAATGGCAACCTGCGCACCGGGCTGGACCTGGAGTTTATCGATTACGCGGCAGGCGGGCATCACTACCGCGCCGAACAGGTCTCGTTCCGCTGGAAACCGGCCACCTTGTTATACAGCGCAGTGACTATCCAATCCCTGCGTGCCCAGCGGATTTTGGTGCAACTACCCCCGGCACCGCCCAAAACCGAACCGGCACCGCCCATCCAATGGCCCGACCTGGGTTTGCCGGTACGCATTAGCCTGGAGCAACTGCGGCTGGCCAATATCGATTATGTGCAGGGCGATACCCGGTTCCACTGGAATAAATTCAGCGGCTCAATCAGCCTGGGTACCTTCCATCTGCGCTACAACAAGCTGGCGCTGTTGCATGACGATTACACCCTGTACCTGACCGGGGTAAGCGAGTTGGGATTCCCCTATAAAACCAAGGCGGATTTGCAATGGCAGTGGCAGGCACCCTCCCGTCCACAGCCACAGCCACAGCCACAGCCACAGCCACAGCATGCGGCGGCAGGGTTGATCTATATGGGTGTTACTCAGGTGGAGGGCAGTTTGGCGGAGGTGCAATTGCACAGCCAGATCAGTGCGCCGGTGGTATTGGCGGCGAATGCTCAAATCAAGTTGCTCGATCAGCACCATCAATTCCATTCCGCTCCGCCTATGACACTGGCCCTGGATTGGCAGCAGCAAACCCTGCCGGCGCCCTGGTGGGTTCCGAACCAGCCTGCGCCGGTGACCAGCGGCAAATTAACAGTGCAGGGCACTTGGCGGAATTATCGGGCGCAATTGCTGGGCGATATCCATTTGCCCGAGGCGCCGGCCCTGGCGGTGAATGCAAGCGCGAGCGGAGACCTGCAAAACATCCAGGTAGATCTATTGCATATCCGCACCCTGCAAGCGGCCAGCGCACCGGTTGTGGCGGCAGCGTTGGACAATTTGCCTCTGGTCACCTCGTCGGCGAGCGCGAGCAGCCGTGCTGCGATCATGGTTGATCCAAAGCCTGCTGCCGTCGCCGGGGATGAGCGCGGCCTTACATTGAGTGGCAATGTGCGCTGGTTGCCGCAGCTGCACTGGCAGGTGAATGCCGAGGCCAAACGCCTGGACCTCGCCAGCCTGATTGATAACTGGCCGAGCGATATCAACGCCAGTTTCACCACCCAGGGCGGGCGTGTGGAAAATACCTGGAATGCGGACATCCAGGGATTGCAGCTTGATGGCGAAATCCGCAACGTAAACCTGCAGGGCAATGGCAACCTGGTGTTTGATGGCAAGGTATTGCGCACCGATGCCTTAAACCTGATCGTGGGGGCCAACCAACTGCAGGTGAAAGGTTTCCTGGGGGAGCAATTCAATCTGGATTGGAATCTCCGTGCGCCCATGTTGCAGCAGTTGGATAACAGTATCCGCGGGAGCCTGATCAGCAAAGGCCAGTTGCATGGCGATTGGAAAAAACCGCAGATGACCCTGGGCGTCACCGCCGAAAAATTTGGCTGGGCTAATTACGCGGTTGATAAGCTGGATTTATCGCTCACACCGCAGCAGTCAGCAGCGTCGAAATCCCCTGTGGCGGAACAAAAACCGATAGGAAAAAAATCGGTAGAAAAAAGCCCTGCGGCATCAACACCTGCACCGCCAGATACCGCAGAACCGACAGCATCCCGATCCCTGCTTGCTGTCGGCGAAGAATTGCTGGACGACAATTACCGGTTGGCATTTAGCGCGAGCCAATTGCGCATTGCGCAGAATCGTTTTAGCAACATCCAGATTGATGGCTCAGGTTCGATTAACCAACACCAATTACAAGCGCAGCTTAAAAGCATCGATTATGGCCGCGTCGAATTTAAAGTGGCGGGCAATTTTGATGGCAGCGAATGGCAGGGGAAATTAAACCAGCTTGCGGTGAAAGTTAAAAAAATTCCGCGCTGGTGGCTGACCTCCAGCAAACCCATCCGCATTGGCGCTGATGCAATACAACTGGGCGAGCAATGCCTGACTACCCGAAGCAATTTAACCGCGCAGGTGGAACGCGCAGACCACGTTGAGCGCGAACAGGTTGGCGCTGAATGGCAACCTAACCAATCGCCCGCCCAGGACACCCATGCCTGGCTGGACAACCATCCCACCCCGCCTGCAAGCCGCGTGGAAAAGTATTCGCTGCCGCAATTGTGCCTGCAAGGTGAATGGGCGCGCGCCAGTGGCGCCAAAGCCGAAGCGCATATGGATTCAGTGCCGCTGCGACAATTCCTCGCGCTGTTTAAACCCGAAGTGTATTTTGCCGGGGTGATGGATGGCTCACTCAAATTGGCCAGCAGCAATTTTTCACTGGCGGGTACCGAGGCCAGCGCCACTATCAGTACGCGCAATGCAGAGCTGCGCTACCAGTTTGCTGGTGGTAATACCGACGTTTATGCCTGGCGTAATTTTGGTGTGCGCGCCCAATTAAAACAGGCACAGCTAAATGCCGATGCGGGAATGGAGTGGGTGGGCTACGGCACTATTAATGCCGCAACCACCCTGGATCTGGTGCAGAAAAAAATCAGCAGTGGAAAATTACAGGCTGAATTTTCCAACCTCGCGCCGCTCGAAACGCTCTTGCCCTTTGCCAACGATGTGAAAGGTGATTTGCGGGCGGATTTAACCGCAGGCGGAACCTTTGCCCAGCCTTATGTGTTGGGCAACATCAGTTTGCGTAACGGCTCCGCCAATTTGCCGCGCCTGGGTCTGGACCTGACCAATATGGAGTTGAATATCAATTCAACCCAGGCGGGGAATATAAACCTGGTGAGCCAAACGCAATCCGGTGATGGAAAATTATCGCTGGTAGGTGATTTAACCGGATTCGGCACACCCGCTTGGAACCTGCAAGGTTTTGTGAATGGTGCTGATTTTAAAGTGGTGAATCTATCGCAATTAAAAGCCACCCTCAGCCCCGATATCAAACTCACTGCCAATCGCGAAGCGGTACATATTTCGGGTGAAACCATTATTCCCTGGCTGCGCGCCAACATTAAACGCCTGCCGGAATCCGCCACACAGGTGTCGAAGGATGCGGTGATTGTCAATGACCGGTTTGGGGAAGATGAACCAGGACCACCGGTCAAGGTGTTCACTAACCTCACGCTCGCGCTGGGTGATGATGTGCACTTCAAAGGGTTTGGTTTAAACAGCAAGCTGGCGGGCAAATTGAGTTTGCTCAAAGAGTCGCAGCGGCAATTTTTTACCAGCGGTTATGTCAATGTGGTCGATGGCAGTTATCGGGCCTATGGCCAGAGCCTGACAATTGAACGCGGCCGCTTGGCATTCCAGGGCCCCTATGAAAATCCGGGTCTGGATATACGCGCATCGCGCATTATCAAAGATGACGATGAAACCAAAGTGGGTGTGGAAGTCAGCGGTACTTTACAGCGCCCTGTTGCCCATGTGTTTTCCGTGCCCTCCGAACATTCAGAGAGTCAGGCGATGATGATGTTGCTCACCGGCAAACCGCCCAGCGAAGTGAGTAAAGCGGATGCCTCTATGCTCCTGGGCGCAATGAGTGGTTTGGGCATGGATACCGATGGTTCCATCGCCACCGAAATTACCCGGATTTTCCGCCTCGACCAATTGGAAATAAAATCTGATGAAGGCATAGAGCAAAGCCAGTTGTGGATGGGTAAATACCTCACACCCAAATTATTGGTGCGCTATGCAGTCGGTATTTTTGACAGCGCATTTAGTTTGGGTATGGAATACCAACTGACGAACCATTTTCGCCTGGAGGCAGAATCCGGTGAAACCCAAAGTGTGGATGTGGTTTATAAAATTGAACGTTGAGTGTTGTTCTATCCCGCGCGGGTTAACTTGGGTTAATTAGTGCGGCAGTGTGAATTTATTTATGTTATTTCTTAACCACCTAATAAAAACCTTGAGATCCATTATGAAAACCCTGCACCATTCCCTGCATTTATTTTTATTCCCGCTGTTAGTTTTTATCAGTGCAAATTCCCTCGCCGACAATGCATGGCAAAACACCAGCGGCTGGTGGAATGCGACAGATATCCCCGCATTTGATAAGGCTAAAATTACCCGCCAGCTTTCATTGGTAAAAGTGCAGGGCAATAAATTTGTCGATGCCGAGGGTAACACTTTGGTCTTCTGCGGTGTGAATATTGCGGATCCGGATAAAATCGCCACGGACAAACGCTTCACCAAAAAACATTTTGAAGTGATTAAAGCCTGGGGCGCGAATGTGATACGTGTGCCTGTGCATCCATCGGCCTGGCGCAAGCACGGTAAAAAAGCCTACCTGGCTATGCTCGACCAGGTGGTGATCTGGGCTAATGAGCTGGATATGCATGTGATTATCGATTGGCACTCCATCGGCAACCTCAAATCGCAAATGTTCCAAAACAATTCTTACTACACCGACAGGGGCGAAACCTATGATTTCTGGCGCACTGTGTCCGAGCGCTACGCCGGTGTGAATGCGGTTGCTTTCTATGAAATTTTTAATGAACCCACTGTGTATGGCGGCCGTTTGGGTGTCGTGAGTTGGGCTGAATGGAAAGCAATCAACGAAGAAATTATCACCATCATCCAGGCGCATAATCCGCAAGCCATTTCACTCGTGGCCGGGTTTAATTGGGCCTACGATTTAACGCCCGTCGCAACCGCGCCCATCGACAAAAGCAATGTGGCCTATGTAAGCCATCCTTACCCGATGAAAGTGGGCGCGCCCTATGAACAAAATTGGCAGCGCGATTTTGGTTTTGTCGCCGATAAATATCCGGTCTTCGCTACCGAAATTGGCTATCAATTAGCGACCGATAAAGGCGCGCATATTCCGGTCATTGACGATGGCAAATACGGTAAACGTATTACGGATTATTTTGATCAAAGAGGTATTAACTGGGTGGCATGGGTATTTGATCCGGATTGGGCTCCACAAATGATTACCGACTACAACACCTATGAGCCCACCATGCAGGGCAAACATTTCCGCGACGTCATGCAGCGCGAAAATAAAAAATAGGCAGATCAGGAAGATAAATTTTTCTTCCTGAAAATATAAGCTTATCGAAATAAGATTCGTCATACCCGCGTACGCGGGTATCCATCGACGACGAACTATACGAATGGATTCTTGCTCATGTCATACCCGCGAACGCGGGTATCCATCTCTTCTCCAGCGTCTACCAGCACACAATAGACTTGTGTGCTGTGTCCTGATTTAACACTTTGGCGTTTAAGTGCAATTGTTTTTTGTTTGTGTGGGCGTAGACTCCGCGCACTTGGTGCCTTCAGGGCTCCTGTTTTTATAACAATAAAATAATGCGTCGGCGTGGTTCCCAGTTTCCGTTTGTCTCTGTTGGTCCAATACCTCATGCGTTTTTTGTGGCTGTGGTTTTCGTTTGAAAACACACAGCCTGATAAATTTCATTGAGGATTTTTTTATGCGTATAAAAATTTTATTGTCTGGCCTGGTGCTGGCAACAGTCGCTTCCAGTGCGCTGGCTGCCAATCGCCCGGCGGGTTACGTCACTATTTGTTCGGAAGGAAAAACCTGCAGTGTTGCCGCAGTAACTACGGTGGCATTCGGGCGCGCGGATAAATTCATTTACAAACAATTGTCGGGCAGTTTTGTGTGTTCGGAAGCGGTATTTGGTACGCGCGTTGCCGGTGGCGTGAATGAATGTTCCATCGCACGTGCAACAGATTCCAGCAGCTCAGTGCCAGCGCAATCTTCATCCAGCAAACCAGTGAGCAGTGTCGCCAGTTCGGTGATCAGTTCAAAAAGTTCGGTAAGCAGTTCAAAAAGCTCGGTTGCAAGTTCAGCGGCAAGCTCGGTCACCAATCCTCCGGTCGGCGGCTATTATCCCGGCTGTGAAAAGCCGGAACCCACAGAAACTGTGCAACTGACCCAAACCCGCGTCGTCCTCGCCGGTGAAGTATTTGATGGGCAAAACAAGCGCTACAACCTCAACGGTGGTAGCCAGTCCGAAGGCCAGCCAGCGGTGTTTGATGTGCAAGAAGGCGGGGTAGTGCGGAACGTGATCATAGGTTCACTCGCTGCCGATGGTATCCACTGCCTGGGTAACTGCACCCTCGATCATGTCTGGTGGGAAGATATAGGTGAAGATGCCGCCACCGCGATGGGACCGGCTGGCACCATCATGAATATCACTTGTGGTGCGGCGTTTAATGGTTCGGATAAAACCTTCCAGTTCAATGGTCGCGGAGAATTGCACATCAGCAATTTCTACGTGCAGGGCGCGGGCAAGTTGGCGCGCACCTGTGGCGACTGCACCAACAATGGCGGTCCGCGCAAGCTGGTGATCAACAACGTGATCACCCGCGATGTCAGCACTATCGTGGGCATCAACACCAACTTTGGCGATGTGGCAGTGATCCGCAATTTGACCCTGAATAACAGCGGCACGTCCAAAACCAAAATTTGCCAGGTTTATAAAGGTGTGGTGAAAGGTTCTGGCAGCAGTTCAGCGCTGGGGGTGGAATTTGATACACCCAATTGCGATGTGCGTCCGAATGACGTGACCCTGCTGGGCGCCAGTCAAATGAATACGTCTTCTTGTGTGGGCTCTTGCCCGATTCCCTAGCGCTTCGTCGTCCGTAGCGCCTTGCTTCTGCCCAACCCCTGAGGGGTTGGGCAGCTTTTTAATGCGGCCCGTTTTTTAGTTTAGTGTGGCCCGTTTTTTAGTTTAGTGTGGATAGTCCAGCCGTTTTTCACACTGCCCCTGTTCCGGTAAATAGGGCGATTTCAAACAAAAAATTTTGCGCTGGTTGAGATGCAACTGGGCTATATCCACCTTGTGATGTTGCTGGAACAACCGGTCGAACTCACCGCTGCGCTGCAATTTTTTTAACCCCAGTTCCACCCGCTCCGCCAACGCCGGAAATTGTTTGCTGATGTGCAAATAAATCGGGTAATCGTAGTAAATCAACAGGTTTGGCTCTATCGCCAGAAACGGGAATTTGGTTTTCTGGTCGCGCCAGGTGTACATGACTTCATCGGCACCCAGCGGCAGGCACTCATAGCGTTTGGCTGCGAGCATTTCAAACAGGGCTTCAAAACTGGATGCCTGCTTGGGGGTGATGCCATTGTGTTTGTAAATTTCCACGTCCGCCCAGTTGAGCCCCTGGGCGATATGCAGTTGCTTGATGGAGTGGATTTTTTCGCTGTCGGGAAAGTTGGCGGGGTTGATCAGGCAGATGCGGTAGCCGAGCAGGCCGTGCAGTATATCGACCGGGATGCTGATCACATCGGCGCGCGCGATGACGGTGCCCGGGGAGGCCCACAGCAGGTTGAGGATTTTACCTTCGCTGATCAGCAGGGCCTGGCGTTTGGCGCTGGGCTCTTCGGCAAAGGGGGCGAGACGGTAATCGCCGTACTCCTTGCGTGTCACTTCCAGGATTCGGGTAATTAATTCAAATTTGTAAGCGTGGCGCGCGTCCTTGGGGCCGCGGTCGTAGTAGCGCACGACCATAGGTTCGGCTGGCCCTTGTGCTGCTTCCGGTTTGGCTGAGGCTGGGGCATGTGCAGCCAGGCCTGGCAGAGCGGCCAGCAGCAGGCTAAATAGCATCAGGGCAGATTTCACAATAAATCGCTCTCCAGGCGTTAACTTTGCAGGCAAGGTGGCGGCGCAAACCGCATGCCGTGTCTCCTCATACATCATAGGCCATGATACCTGCCTTTACCTCCAGCCCTTTATCCCCTTCTATCATTTATTCCCGCCCCGGTTCCCCCTTTAAGGCGAATGCAAAGTGACACAGGCCCAGTTTGTCTTCCGGCTACAACATGGGACGACCGGAGGGAAATACAGGTAGAGGATGACAACACTGGAGCGCAATATCCCCAAGTCTCTGGCAGTACCACGACAGTAATCCAACAACAATAACTGTGATGTAGTGGTACCCCGAGATGATTGTGTTCCCGGTTCAAATAATCAATAACTACTATTGGGTCACTATTATGAAAAGATTCAACAGAGTCCTGCTTCTGCTGGGCGCGCTGGGTTTTGCCCATGCCAGCCAATCGGCAATCCTGAGTTACGGTGCCGGCAATATCAGCGATACCATCAACACCGCCGGCTGGAAATGTACGGTCGATTACGGCAACTGGATCCACAACGCCGGTGTTGTTAAACCGGGTGTCAGTAGTTGTAACCCGATTGGTGCACCAACGCCCATCTATCCACAAGAAGTCTCGCCGGCGAGCACCAAACCGACCATGACCCACCGCTGGTGGGGTTCGATCCCCTTTATAGGTGAGATGAAGGTTGGGGTTTCAACCGATGCCGGCTATATCACTCCTGATCCGATTACTGCGCGTATTACCGAGCGCGGTGTGCGTATCCTGGGGATTCCCGGCGGCCTGCGCACTGGCACCAACGATACGCTTTATTCAATTCCCGATCCTTTCAGCGAAGTGTTTGACGGTATCGCCGTAGGTAACTCCGCCTACACCAACCTCGAAGCTTTCCTCAAGGACTACAGCGACGGCTCGGTTACCGTGCAGTGGAAAAGCGGTTCCACCGTGGTGATGGAAGCGACCTTCGTGCACGGCTCGCCCTATGTGTACTTCACCGCCTTGCAAGGCAACCTGGTGGTGCGCACCAAGTCGGCCGATGGCGGCGAAAAAGGAGTGTTTTACCAAAGTGGCAATAATTTGGGGATCTGGACCGATGTGGCGGGCAACCGCAATGCCTTCCTGATTGTCGGTCACGATGCCACCACCTTCAGCGGTGTGAACACCAACAGTATCGGTGTGAGCAATGGCACCAAGCGCATGACTGTGGCCTGGTTGCCACAACTGACTGGCACACCGGACTCGGCCATGATCAATGCCTTTGCCCAGTACGCGACCCAGCGTGTCGATAAGGTCAACATTAACTACGCGGTAGATCGCGCCACCAACAAAGTCACTGTCAGCCACCAGTACCAATTCAATGGCGCCAATGTGACTACCATGGCAGGTCTCTTGCCCTTGCACTGGAAGAACTCCACTCAAGGGTTGACCAGCTACAAAGTGCGCTCCGCGCGCGGTGTGACCAAGTTTGCCGCGACCAGCAACTTTAGCTACACCATTCCTTACGTCGGCGTGCTGCCTTACTTCCCCGAAAATATTGGCGATTACAACACGACCCAACTGCGCGCGCTGGTGACCGAGTTTGTGAATCAAGGTACCGCCAACTGGAATACCGCAACCGATACCTACTGGGCCGGTAAAAACTACGGCAAAGTGGCCGAACTGGCGGCGATCGCCCGCTCCATCGGTATGACTACCGAAGCCAACCAGATGATCGCCTGGCTCAAAGCCGAGTTGCAGGATTGGTTCCGCGCCAATACCACTGGCGCTTTGGATACCACCAAGTACTTCGCCTACGAAGGCAACTGGAACACCTTGCTCGGGTTTGATGAATCCTTCGGCGCGCAACAACAGTTGAACGACCACCACTTCCACTACGGTTATTTTGTGCGCGCTGCGGCGGAAATCTGCCGTGTTGATGCCGGCTGGTGCGGCTCTAGCCAATACGGTCCGATGGTGGAATTGCTGATCCGTGATTATGCCGCTGGCCGCGACGATGCCATGTTCCCCTATCTGCGCAACTTTGACCCGGCCTACGGTTTCTCCTGGGCATCCGGCCACGCCAACTTTGCCCTGGGCAACAACAACGAATCCACCTCGGAAGCGGCCAACGCCTACGGCGCTATCATCCTGTACGGCATGATCACCGGTAACAACGCCATCACCGAGCGCGGTATGTATCTGCACGCCTCATCAACCGCTGCTTATTGGGAATACTGGAACAACATCGACCGCTACAAAGGCCTGGGGGGGGATTACGACAACTTCACCGCTGCCTATACCAAGCCGACCACCTCGATTATCTGGGGTAACGGCCATGTGTTCTCTACCTGGTTCAGTGCTGCTTACGCGCACATCCTCGGTATCCAGGGCTTGCCTTTGAGCCCGCTGGTATTGCATATCGGCCAACACCCCGGTTATTTGGCTAACTACGTTACCCTGGGTTTGAGCGAGTCTTCCAATGGCAAGCCTTCCGGTTTACCCAATGGCCAGTGGCGCGATGTCTGGTGGAATATATGGTCGATGACCAACGGCCAGGCGGCGGTGGACGATATGCTCGCCTACGGCCTGAACAACCTGACACCGGAAGAGGGTGAGACCAAGGCGCATACCTACCACTGGGTCTACACCTTGAAACAACTGGGTCAACTGGCGACAGGCACAGGCGCATTGACCGCTAACCACCCGGCGGCGGTTGCTTTCAACAAAAACGGCATCCTGTCCTATATCGCCTACAACTTCAGTTGTTCGGCGATCAATGTGGCCTACTCCGATGGCACCAGCTTCTCGGTTCCGGCTAAAGGTTATGCCTTGAAGCGCACCGGTCAGTCAGTGGTGTCCAGCGGTGCCGGTTGTGGTACTTCAAGTAGCTCGGCTCCAAGTTCGGTGGCACCCAGCAGTGTGGCCTCGTCTTCCACGTCATCGGTAGCGCCAAGCTCGGTTGCCAGTTCAGTTGCGGCAACGCCTTACGGCCACACCGTGCTCACCAGCACCAGCGTGCGGTTCCATGCGAACAACGCGGCTTGGGCGGATATCCACTACACCATCAACGGTGGTGCGCAACAAAATATCCGTATGACTTATGCGAGCAATAACAATACCTATGACCTGACCGGCATTCCCGCCGGTGCCACAGTGCGCTACTTCTTCACCATCGCCCAGGGCGCCGGTGCCATTGATACTGCCTGGATGCAATTCAGTTGCTGCTCGGGCGGGACTTCAAGTGGGGCTGCCTCAAGCACACCTGCAAGCAGTACCCCTGCCAGCAGTAGTGCGGCTTCCAGTAGCGCGTTCAGCCAACTTGTACAAGCAGAAGCCTTTACGGCCATGAGCGGCGTGCAGACGGAAACTACTACCGATACCGGCGGTGGCTCGAATGTGTCTTATATTGATGCAGGTGACTGGATGGCCTACGCCAATATCACTATCCCGACTGCCGGCAGCTATCGCATTGACTATCGTGTCGCCAGCCCATCGGGTGCGACCTTTTCGTCTGACCTGAATGCCGGTGCAACCCAACTGGGCAATGTGACTGTCGGAGCCACCGGCGGCTGGCAAAACTGGACTACTGTCAGCCAGACAGTGACCCTGACGGCCGGTACCCACGCCTTTGGTATCTATGCCCAACAGGCTGGCTGGAACATCAACTGGTTCCGTATTACGAAGTTGTAACATCCATTTCAAAAAAAGAAGTAGGTGACTCATAGCCCCTGGCAGAACCCGTTCTGCCAGGGGTTTTTTATCAGTACCACTTTTTACAATGTGTAGAAATTACACATCTCATTTGACGCATAAGTTTTCATATAAGTTATTGAAAAATAAGTAAATGTCGTCTTCCCACTCAGTGCAATAAAAAGTGATATGCCTCAGCTTGGCGTATTTTTCAATGTGGGACGACACATTGTATGGCGCCTGTGATTATCGCCCGGCTAGAAAAGCAGTCGTGATCGGCAAGGGGGAGATTTGTGAGAGTCGCCTTACACAATTGCGGACCGACAATAATTCCATACCAAAATAAAAATGGAGAACTCCATGAACAAGACACTAACAATGAATCAATCAACAGGCTTTAAAAGAAAGCTGATGGCAACCGCCATTGCGTCAGCCATGCTTGGTGCAAGTGGTATAGCGCTTGCGCAAGATGAGAGCATGGAAGAAGTGGTGGTTACCGGTATTAAAGGCAGCTTGATGCGCTCGATGGATGTTAAGCGCGATGCACAAGGTGTTGTTGATGCTATTTCTGCAGAAGATATCGGTAAATTCCCGGACACTAACCTGGCTGAATCTCTGCAGCGTATTACGGGTGTGTCTATTGACCGTGCTAACGGCGAAGGTGCTCGTGTAACCGTGCGTGGTTTCGGACCAGACTACAACCTGGTAACCCTGAATGGTCGCCAAATGCCAGGATCGAGTATTGAGGATACCACCGCTTCAGCTTCGCGCTCTTTTGACTTTTCTAACATCGCGTCTGAAGGCATCAGCGGTGTAGAAGTGTACAAAACTGGCCGTGCCAGTGTTACCAGTGGTGGTATAGGTGCAACGATTAACGTGTTGACCAGTCGCCCTCTGGATAATCCAGGTCTGAAAGCCACCTTTGGCGTAAAAGGTGTGATGGATCAATCTACCGACAAGGGCTCCGATGTTACTCCTGAGGTGTCTGGTCTTTACTCCAATAGTTTTGCCGATGACACCTTTGGTGTGTCTTTGTCTGCTTCTTATCAAGAGCGTGAAAGTGGTAGTAAAACAGCAAGTACTGGTGCGGGTTGGTGGTCTAGCCCCGGTACTGCGGTCTACAATGGTGACTGGGGCGCGCCTGGTGCTGCGTGGGGTGCTATTCCGACTAATGATGATCAAATCAACAGACCTACCGGCGCAGATGAAATTTATTCTATTCCGCAGCAGCTGAAATACGACTTTAACGAAGTGCAGCGCACCCGTACCAACGGTCAGTTGGCCCTGCAATACCGTCCGGTTGACAGTGTAACCACCACGTTGGATTACACCTATGCAAAACAGGACTTCTCCCAGCAGTACAACGATTTGTCAGCGTGGTTTGCCTGGAATAACAACTTCTCCAACATTAGCACTGTATGGACTGATGGTCCTATTGCATCGCCAACGATGTATGCTGAAGGCAATAATGGCAGCGACTATGCGATGGGAGCGGGTGCCTATTCCCGTACCAATGAAAATAAATCTCTTGGCTTGAATGTTGAGTGGGCGGTTAATGACCGTTTGACGTTGGAGTTGGATGCGCACCAGTCTGAAGCTGAGTCTCGCCCTGATGGTAAAAATGGCAGCCACAACGTCATTGGTACAGCCGCTTTCGTGCGTGGCAAATCGTCAGCCTATTTCACCGACGAGTTCCCTGTCCTTCAAATTGATCTGTCAAACGGTGGAAGCGCTGTTAACCCGGAAGATATCCGTATTACGGGTAGCTCCTTCCGTAATAGCTACACTCTGTCAGAAATCGATCAGTATCAACTGAAGGGTACACTGGAGCTTGATAATGAGCTCACTGTTGATCTGGGGATTGCCTCTACCACAGTGGACAATACTGCCCGGTATGCCAATGTCCAGCGTGACACTTGGGGCGGTGTAGGGGCGGCAGGTGATTTTGACAATAGTTTCTGGCATTCATCGGGTGTAGCGAGCGAATTTGATTTGCCCGGTAGTGATGACCCGCGCACTGTCAACCAAACTTACCTGTTCAATTTTGAAGATGTAAGAAAGCGTGCTCAAGAACTCTATGGCGCTGCTCCAGGCTCTACTGCTCCGGGCGATTGTGGTGATTGGTTCTGCCCATCCACTGATTATAAAAATGGCACAGACCGTTTTACCGAAGAAGAAACTCAAAGTGCCTACTTACAGTTGGGCAAGGAAGTTGATGTTGCCGGTCGTACGCTGAGCGTAATTGCTGGCCTGCGTTACGAGTCCACTGACGTCACTTCAACCTCCGCAGCGAGTACATTTGATATCGTTAGCTGGGTTTCCGACAACGAAATCTCTCTGAAATCTGCTGATGAGCGCGAGTACGTGGATGATACGGGTAGCTACTCACACACGTTGCCGAGTTTGGATGTTAGTTTTGACGTAGTAGAGAATGTAATTCTGCGTGCGTCTGCAAGTGAGACTCTTGCTCGTCCAAGCTACAGCGATATTCAAGCCGGTGTCAGTTTAAATGGTCAGGCAGGCTTTAACGGCGGTACTGGTAGTCGCGGCGATGCAGGTCTGTTGCCCTATGAGTCTACCAACTTCGACCTGTCCGGCGAGTGGTATTACACCGATGCCAGCTACCTGTCTGCTGGTTACTTTAAAAAGGACGTAAAGAACTTTATTGGTACTCGTCAAATCACCGAAAACCTCTACGATTTGCGCAATCCGACCTCTGGTCCTCGCTACAGGGCGGCAGTGGCGGCTTTGGGTAACTCTGCTAGCGTGAGCGACATCCGCGCCTGGATTATTGCGCAAGGCGGTCCAGGTATTGATGGCACCAACATTCTTGCTCTGCCGGAAGATGATTTGATGGACTTTAACGTAACCGTCAAATCAAACGAGAAAGAAGCAACAATTGATGGTTGGGAGTTTGCGGTTCAGCATGTGTTTGGTGAGAGTGGCTTTGGTGCAATTGCCAACTACACCATGGTGGATGGTGATATCGCCTATGACAACCAGAGTTTGAAGGAGCAATTCGCCCTGCTTGGTCTGAGTGACACCGCTAACCTGGTGGGCTTCTACGATAAAAATGGTATTCAGGTGCGTATTGCCTATAACTGGCGCGATACGTTCCTGTCTGGCACTTCACATGGTACAGGCAACCCTAACCCTGTTTATGTTGAAGAATATGGCCAGTTTGATATCAACGTGAGCTATGACATTAACGATAACATTACAGTTTTTGCTGAAGGCTTGAACGTGACGGATGAATATACTCGTTCGCACGCTCGTACCGAACTGCAGCTCATGAACATGACTCAGTTAGGCGCACGTTATAATATTGGTGCTCGTTATACTTTCTAATCAGGTTATTAAAATAGGATAGGTATTTTTATCTTGAGGCCGCTGTTTACAGCGGCTTTTTTACTCTATAGCTAAAACTATCTACAGTTAATAATTAAAAAATCCCTTGATATGCAATATCTAATAACCAGAAATTAATTATTTTAATAATACACTCTATTCTCTTTGGCTTTTGATAAACCCGGACTCATTAATGAGCAGCATTATAAAACGCGTTGTGATTGTTGGCGGTGGTTCGGCGGGTTGGCTTACGGCTGGCGTCATTGCTGCGGAACACTTGGCGAATATGGAAATAGGGCTTGAAGTTGTATTAGTTGAGTCGCCCGATATTAAGCCTATAGGTGTGGGTGAGGGAACCTGGCCATCTATGCGGGCAACGCTGCAAAAAATGGGCGTATCGGAAACCGATTTTATTCGAGAGTGTGATGCGAGTTTCAAGCAGGGATCAAAATTTTCCCAATGGACAACAGGAAATGGCGATGAATACTATCATCCATTTACCCTTCCAGCAGGGTACAACGAAATCAATTTGGCTGATAAGTGGCAATCTTTTCGCGATAAAGTATCCTTTGCTGATGCAGTCAGTGTGCAAAGTCACTTGTGTACTCAAGGGCTTGCGCCGAAACAAATCTCTACCCCGGAATATGCATTTGTCACCAACTATGGCTATCACCTGGATGCAGGAAAGTTCTCTGTCTTTTTACAAAAGCATTGCATAGAAAAGTTAGGTGTTAAACACATACTGGCAAATGTTAGTGGTGTGAATGCAGATTCCGATGGTTATATCGTCTCTGTTAGCACCCAAGATAATGACATTATAACGGGCGATTTATTTATAGATTGCACCGGTTTTGCTTCGTTATTTATTGGTCAGTTTTACAAAATCCCCTTTATCAGCAAGCAAAACATTCTGTTTAACGATACTGCATTGGCTGTTCAAATTCCCTATCGGGAAGAATCCGATCCTATCGCCTCACATACGTTGTCTACAGCGCAATCTGCGGGTTGGGTCTGGGATATAGGGCTGCCATCTCGTCGCGGTGTGGGTTATGTTTATTCTTCAGCCCATACAACAGCAGAGAACGCTGAGCGAGAAATCAGGAATTACATTGCACCGACAATAGGTGCACGTGAAGCAGAAGCAGTTTCCCTGCGAAAAATTGCTATTAATTCAGGCTATAGAAAAGAGTTTTGGCATAAGAACTGTGTGGCTGTTGGTTTGTCAGCGGGATTTTTGGAGCCATTAGAAGCATCTGCCCTGGTATTGGTTGAGCTATCAGCAAAGATGATCAGCGAACAAATGCCTGCTGATCGCACAGTAATGGCAATCGTCGCTAAACGATTTAATGAGAAGTTTACTTATCGCTGGGAGCGTATTGTCGAATTTTTAAAACTGCACTATATATTGACCAAGCGAAAAGATTCCGCTTTTTGGCGTGATAACTGCGATAGCTCATCTATTCCGGATAGTTTGCAGGAGCTTGTTTGCCTGTGGCGATCTCGAAGTCCATGGCATTATGATGCAACGCAAGCAGAAGAGCTGTTCCCCTCCGCAAGCTTTCAATATGTATTGTACGGAATGGGATTTGAAACATCGCCTGGGCTAACAAAAAAACGATTTGATGATGTAGTTGCCGATCGATTGTTGATGGAAAATTTCCAGAAAATAAAACAATTATCGAAAAACTTACCTACTAACCGCGAATTGCTAAATAAAATTAAATTGTTTGGTCTTCAAAAAATTTGATGAAACAAAGATCATACTGAAATTATTAAATGTTGGAGATTATATGGCCAATCATGTCTTGTTAAATAACATCGCTCATAAAGACCTAAAGGTAATTACTGATAGAGCGGAAAAATATGGCGATAACGTCATGTTTACTACAACTTTTCCATTGGAATTTAGAAATATTCAATCGACCTACCCTATTTTTTTTCAAAAAAACAATCAAACAGGGGCTTTTAATGCAATCGCTTTGTTCGGTTTTAAAGAGAATGAAAATCTTTATTTGAATGAAAACGGGTGGAATGCCAGCTATATCCCGTTGACGATTGAGCGCCACCCTTTCCTTATCGGGTTTCAGCAATTTCAAGAGGAGGGTATTGCAAAAAAACAAATGGTTATTCATATCGATATGGATAACCCTCGCGTCAATGAAACTGAAGGCACAGTGCTTTTTATGCCGCACGGCGGAAATACAAACTATCTGGAGCATGTCGCATCTGTGTTGGAGGCCATTCATTATGGTTATGAGCATAGCGAAGGTTTTATTAATATGCTGCTGGAGCTTGATTTACTTGAATCTTTTTCACTGGATATTCAATTGAACGACGGATCCAATAATCAAATGCAGGGCTTCTACACAATCAATGAGGATAAGCTTGGTGCGTTGAACGGCGATATGCTGGCAAAGCTGCACCGTCAGGGTTATTTGCAGGCGATTTATATGGTGGTTGCCTCGCACTCTAACATCCGACCATTAATAGATGAAAAAAATAAAAGATTGAACTTGGTGGGTAAGTGATCTGTTGGCCAAAAAAATTGTAAAAGCATTGTTAAACGATTAAATCATTAATCATGTTTGCCCTACGCATTTTATCAGGTGAATTCTCAGGCCGACGGATAATTAAAAAGGTTGGTATATGAAAGCCAATGGTATACATAAAGTTGTTATTGTCGGTGGCGGCACAGCTGGTTGGATGGCTGCCGCAGCCCTGTCAAAAGCCCTGGGTAAAACTCTGGATATTTCACTAGTCGAATCTGATGAAATTAGCACTGTTGGCGTGGGTGAAGCAACGGTGCCGCCGCTGATAAATTTTCACGGTTTGTTGGGTATCAAAGAGCAGGACTTTATGGCGGCCTGCCAGGGCACCATTAAATTGGGAATCTCTTTTGAAAATTGGAAAGAGCGGGATGATAAATACATCCATGCTTTTGGTAAAACCGGTAGGGATCATTGGGCTGCTGGTTTTTGGCATTGTTGGCTTAAAGGCCTGCGCAGTGGCTTAAGTGATGCTTATGGTGATTATTGTGTTGAGCATTTGGCAGCAAGAGCCGGTAAGTTTGCCATATTGCCTAACTCAAGGGATGGCCATAACTATCAAGTAAATTATGCTTATCATTTTGATGCTGGGTTATATGCAAAGTTTTTAAGAAAAATTGCTGAAAATAACGGAGTCAAACGCACTGAGGGGAAAATAATCAGTGTGGCGACCAATACGGATACCGGATTTATTGAGTCAGTAAGCCTTGCGTCAGGCCAGTTCATTGAGGGCGATTTGTTTATTGATTGCTCTGGATTTAGAGCCTTATTGATTGAGCAGACGCTGCATACGGGTTATGAGGATTGGTCGCATTGGCTGCCGTGCGACAGCGCAGTTGCAGTCCAGACTACATTGGTGGGAGAACCGGTTCCCTATACCCGTGCAATTGCGCGGGATTTCGGTTGGCAATGGCGTATTCCCTTGCAGCATAGGGAAGGCACAGGATTGGTATATTGCAGTCGTTATTTAAGTGATGATGATGCAAAGAAAACGCTATTGCAAAATGTGGATGGCGAGCCATTCTTTGAGCCGAGAGTTATCAAATTTCGTTCGGGTCAGCGTTTAAAGCACTGGAACAAAAATTGTGTTGCTCTGGGTCTTGCCAGTGGTTTTATTGAGCCTCTTGAATCAACCAGTATCCATCTTGTTCAGCAAGGTATTTTACGTTTAGTGAGCTTGTTTCCCTCCGGGGGTATTCGGCAATCTGATATTGATGAATTCAATGCGCAAACCAAGGTTGAAACTAACAATGTCAGGGATTTTATTATTCTGCACTACCATGCAACACAGAGAACTGACACCGCTTTTTGGCGCTATTGCCGCAATATGACAGTGCCAGATTCTCTTCAGCACAAGCTGGAGTTATTCAGGGAGTCAGGACAAATTTTCAAAATCCCAGGAGAGCTTTTTGGGGAAAATAACTGGGTTCAGGTCTTGTTGGGGCAAGGCGTTGTGCCGAAACACTACCATCAGATTGTTGACATGATGAGTGATGAAGAGCTTGGCGCATTTTTAAATAGTATAAAAATATCGGCCCAGCGCCTGGTTAGTCAATTGCCGAGCCACAGTGATTTTCTTGAGAGTTATTGTAAGGCCAGCAATATGTAAAACTGCATATAGTCGTGGATTTTTTAACTGCCTCTCATAGAGAGACAGTAGCTTGGTTAACAGCACCTTGGTTAACGGAAAGTGTATTTTAATCGTGGATTAACACTGATTTCGGGGAACATTATGGCACCGCTAAAAAAAATCGTCATAGTCGGCGGTGGTATGTCAGGTTGGATTGCTGCCGTTGCGCTCTCGCATCAATTAAATCCTGATGTGTGTCAGATTGAATTAGTTGAGTCTGATGATAAAGAAGCTATTGGTATGGGCGAATCTACCCTCCCTTCGCTTATTGCTCTGATTCGAAATTTGGGAATTGATGAAACCGATTTTATTCGCCACACCCAAGCCAGCTTTAAACTGGGCACTGATTTTTCCGGCTGGAAACAAAAAGACGCAACTTATTTTCATCCATTTGGTGTCATAGGTCGCCGTTTTGATATTCACGAATTCTATCAGGGCTGGTTGAAAGCTAAAAATAATGGCAGCCCATACAATTTACAGGATTTCTCGCCTTGTAATGTGATGGCAAAACACGGCCGATTTTTTCCACCGGAACAGGCTCAAAAAACTCCTATCGGTGATGCTGAATATGCATTGCATATCGATGCAAAACTCGCGGCTGATTACTTGTGCAAGCACGCCGAAAGACGCGGCGTTACTCGTACCGACGGTAAGGTAAATGAAGTGGTTTGCGACGAGCGCGGCTTTGTCCAGAAGTTGACGCTGTATGATGGTCGCGAAATACAGGGTGATTTCTTTATCGATTGTACCGGCTTCCGTGCATTGCTGATTGAAAAAACCTTGGGTGTTGGCTATCACGATTGGTCAAATTATTTACCTTGTGATCGCGCTATCGCCGTACCAACAGAAAACCTTGGTAAGATCGCTCCCTACACTCGCGCTACGGCGCGCGATGCCGGTTGGACGTGGCACATTCCGCTGCAACATCGCACCTGTAATGGCTATGTGTACTCCAGTAAATTTTGCAGTGATGAAGAGGCGCGCAATACACTGATGAGTGCTATCGATGGTGAAATGATTGCTGAGCCGAGCGTCACTCCTTTCTTGACCGGTGTGCGCACAGAAATGTGGAAAAATAATTGCCTGTCTTTAGGTGCGGCTTCCGGTTTTATTGAACCGCTTGAATCAACAGCAATCCATTTAGTAGCACGCGGTGTGGATTTCTTTTTGCGTTTCTTTCCCGATCGTCAATGCATGCCAGCATTAATTAATGAATATAACCGCCGCATGACTGCGGACTACGAAGAGATTCGCGATTTTATCGTGCTTCATTACTGTGCAACCCAGCGCGAAGACACGCCATTTTGGCGCTGGTGCAAAAATATGAAGTTGCCACCATCTTTGCACGAGCGCATTGAGTTATTTAAGAGTCACGGTGTGTTGCGCGAGGGGGTTGATGATCTATTCCAGAGCGCTAGTTGGCAATCGGTCTTTGAAGGTATGGGAGTTCGCCCCCAAAACTATTGCCCGCGCATCGACAATTTGGACTTTAATGCGGTGCAAGCTACCTTGGCGCAAACTGTTGCCGCAATTGATACAGTTGTGCAGAAGTTGCCGACGCATGATGAATTTTTGCGAGAGCATTGCCCGACAGGGAACGTGGGATTTTAAAAATAGCGAAAGATATCCTGGTCTTCTTCTCCGCCCCAATCTGGATTAACTCCTTCTGCGTCAAAGCGGAGCTGCATTTCTTATTTAAGTCAAAGGTTTCCCTCTCTTTGTGAGTGTCTGCCAGCCACTTGCTGAAATTTTCAGATTTACCCAGCAGTTGGTCATCCGGTATTAGCTTTTCCGTCACAGGCTGGGGCTGTCTGCTGGACGCTGGTAATGTGATTTTGTTGCGATACCTTCAAGCCCTTAGTGTTGGATATTTATTGTTTTGGACAATTGGCGATCTATGTCCTTTGGCTGAACTCTATCAAAAAGAAAATGGACCGGTTGTCCCACTTTGGCTGGGCCCAAAAACTGGGTCGAAATGGTTGGAGGGGAAATGATTAGTGGGAACGATAATGTTGTTATGACGTGATGCTGTTGATACCAGTTTGGCAGGATCTTTACGTGTTTTTTTAATCGAACCCAAGACTGGTTATAACTAAACAAAAGTGATGTGCCCCATGTTGACCTGCCAACAAAAGTGGGACGACACTCCAATGAATTCAATGCCACTATAACTCCACAAATTCTTGCGCTGTGCCCGTGGTTGAGCCGCACAAGAGTTGTTGCTGGTGTGTTTTTTCCTCATTGGCAGATGAACCCTTGGGTGATGTCAGGTCCCCCTGGGTGTTAGCAAGTCTAGTTAGGTACACAATGCCAACCCTAGCTATTTTTGTTAATTCTCCTTGCTTAGCCCCCGCGTTCTTCCTCTCAGTAGAAAGCGGGGGCTTTTTTACATCGGCGTTCGTGTTTCTGTTTTTTATCAACCACTAATCCTGACTCAGACAACAACAATTTTTTGGCGAGGTAATTTATGCCTAATTTGTATAAGCCGGGCGCTTTGGCGGCTTGCAGTTTAGTAGTGCTGGCCGCGTTGAGCGGTTGCGATAAAAAATCCAATGAGACAGCTGTCGCTACTAAACAACCACTCTGGCCGAGTGTGCAAAGTGCGGTTAAAAAAGATCCGGCTATTGAAGCAAAAATTACCGAGCTGCTTGGCAAGTTGAGCCTGGAGCAAAAAGTAGGGCAGTTAATCCAGCCTGAGTTGCGTTTGGTTACTCCCGCCGATGTCACCGAGTATTCATTGGGTTCGATCCTCAATGGTGGCGGTTCATTTCCCGGTGAAAACAAACACGCGAAAGTGGAGGAGTGGATCGCCCTGGCCGATGCATTTTATAACGCGTCCATGAGCACCGAAGGTGGCCGTGTGCCAGTACCGGTGATGTGGGGTACAGATGCCGTACATGGGCACAACAATATTATCGGCGCGACCTTGTTCCCGCATAACATTGCCCTGGGCGCAACACGTAATCCTGAACTGATTCGCCAAATTGGCGCCGCCACCGCGGCCGAAATTGCAGTGACTGGTATCGACTGGAGCTTTGCTCCAACCCTCGCGGTAGTACGTGATGATCGTTGGGGCCGTACCTATGAATCCTATTCGGAAGATCCTGCGGTGGTGAAATCCTACGGCGGGAAAATGGTGGAAGGTCTGCAAGGTGTTGCAGGTACTGACCTGTTGAGCGAGCGCCATGTTATCGCCACTGCCAAACACTTTTTGGCTGATGGTGGTACCCAGGGCGGGCAGGATCGCGGCAATACAGCAATCAGTGAAGAAGAATTGGTAAAAATCCACAACGCCGGTTATGAAACCGCGCTCGCGGCCGGTGCACAAACTGTTATGGCCTCCTTCAGCAGTTGGCAAGATGTAAAAATGCATGGCAATCACTATTTGCTGAGCGAAAAATTGAAAAACCAAATGGGCTTTGATGGTTTGGTGGTCGGCGATTGGAATGGACATGCATTTGTTTCCGGTTGTACGCCGGTGAGTTGCCCGCAATCAATCAATGCCGGCCTGGATATTTTTATGGCGCCGGATGCGAATTGGAAAGAGCTGTACCACAACACCCTTGCACAAGTAAAAAGCGGTGAAATTTCCCAGGCGCGTCTGGATGATGCGGTATCGCGCATCCTGCGGGTGAAATTGCGTGCAGGTTTATTTGATAAAGGTGCACCATCAACCCGCGAACTGGCAGGCAAGCGCGAAGTGATTGGCTCGGCAGAGCATCGCGCGGTCGCACGCCAGGCAGTGCGTGAATCCGTTGTGTTACTGAAAAATAATGCGCAAACCTTACCGGTAAAAGCCAGCAGCAAAATTCTGGTAGCGGGCGATGGCGCTGACAATATCGGCAAACAAGCCGGTGGCTGGAGTATCACTTGGCAGGGAACAGGAAATACCAATGCTGATTTCCCCGGTGGCACTTCTATTTATCAAGGTATTGCTGATGCAGCAAAAACGGCTGGTGGCGCAGTTGAATTGAGTGTGGATGGCAGCTACAAGACCAAACCTGATGTGGCGTTTGTCGTATTTGGTGAAGATCCTTACGCCGAAATGCAAGGTGATGTGGGCAGCCTGATTTACAAAAATGAAACCAACCTTGCGCTGTTGAAAAAATTAAAAGCCGATGGCATTAAAGTGGTTTCACTGTTTATTACCGGTCGTCCACTGTGGGCAAACAATTTTATCAATGCCTCTGATGCATTTGCGGTTATCTGGTTGCCGGGTACAGAAGGCGAGGGTATTGCTGATGTGGTGCTCACCAAAGCTGATGGTTCAACCAATTTTGATGTGAAAGGCAAGCTGCCATTCTCCTGGCCGTCATCACCTGCACAATCGCCTTTAAATGTGGGTGATGCAGATTACAAACCGCAGTTTGCCTACAATTTTGGCCTCACCTACAGCGATAAAATCGAAACAGGTTTGCTCGATGAAACTGCTGCGCAACTGGTTGCAACCAACACACCTGATATCGCCCCGATTTTCAACCAGCGTGTAATCGCGCCCTGGACACTGGTGCTGCTCGACCATGTCAACAATATGCTGCCCGTGACTACCAGCCGCGGTGAATTGGGCGCGGTGGTTGTCTCTTCAGAAGACAGGAATGTGCAGGAAGATGCTCGTCGTGTGCAATTTAATGGCACGGCCAACGCAACCATTTCTTTAGGATCAACTACCCGTTCCGATTTTAGCGTTTATGCAGAGAGCAAAGGCGCATTGGTATTTGATGTAAAAGTAAATGCAAAACCCAGTGCAGAAGTGAGCCTTGGTATGTATTGCGGTAGTGATTGCGTTGGCGCAATTCCAGTGGAAGATCAATTAAATGCAGCGACACCGGGTGAATGGACCAGTGTAAGTGTTGCACTGGAATGCCTGGCAGAAAAACGTGTGAAGATGGATATGGTACTGGCGCCCTTTATGCTGAGCACAGCAGGCAGCCTGGATATTTCTATTTACAATGTGCGTATCGAAAAAAAATGCCAAGGCCCCTGCTTGCGCAAAATAATAAGGTGTGACTGAAACTGGCTGGCACCTGTCCTGCCAGTGTTCTAAAAAATAATAATCAGTGTTTTTCTTAAAAAAATTTTAGTAGTACAGCAAAACTAAAATCCAGGGTTTATCAACAATAACAATAGAGGTATTTATGAAACATTACGCGATAGGTTTTAAACCTGCGTTAACCCAGCTTTGTCTCGGCATGACGCTCGTCAGCCTGATTAGCTGTGGTGGCGGTTCAAGTGGTGGTAATAATAAGAGTTCATCCAGTGCGCCTGCATCTTCTTCCGCCGCATCAAGCGAAGCGGTGGTATCCAGCAGCAGTTCATTGGATGCATCATCTTCCATTAGTTCATCAAGTGAAATGGTGGCATCAAGCATAAGTTCATTGGTGGCAAGTTCCAGTAGTTTGTCCAGTGAGGCTATGACATCTTCCAGCGCCTCATCAAAAGACATCATAGTGTTCAGCAGTTCATCAATACTGGCTTCAAGTAGTTCGTTGATGGCGTCTTCCAGTAGTTCATTGGAAGAGGTATCCAGCAGCAGCGCATCAAGTGAGGATGCCAGCAGCAGCTCGTCAAGTGAAGAAGCCAGTAGCAGTTCAGACGCATCATCAAGCAGCTCATCAAGTTCAGAAAACAGCTGGACCTTGGTATGGAGTGATGAATTTGATGGAACAGAAATCGATACCAGCAAATGGGGTTTCGAAAAAAATTGCTGGGGTGGTGGCAATAATGAACAGCAGTGTTATACCGATCGCCCGGTTAACTCCTATGTTGCGGATGGTGTATTAAATATTGTTGCCCAGCGTGAAGATTTCACCGGCCCTAATTCACCTGAAGGTGATAACAGTGCAGGTAATGCAACCTTGCCTTACACCTCTGCACGTCTGCGCACCAAAAATCTTCAAGAGTGGACGTTTGGTCGCTTTGAAATTCGCGCGCAATTACCGTCAGGTCAAGGCACCTGGCCAGCGATTTGGATGCTGCCAACCAACTCACCTTATGGTACTTGGGCATCGAGCGGTGAAATTGACATTATGGAAGCGGTGAATTTAAAAACCGTTACCAATGGCAGTGCACCTGAAGCGCGTGTGTATGGCACGCTGCACTATGGGCGTAACTGGCCGAACAATAAACAATCTGGTGCACCCTACACGTTACCGAATGGTGTTAACCCGGCAGATGGATTCCACGAATATGCATTGGAGTGGGAAGAGGGTGAAATTCGCTGGTATGTGGATGGTGTGCATTACGCAACCCAGCGCGATACCGGTTGGTACGGGCAATACATGAGTGGTGGTGTGTTGACCGATGCTCCAGAAGGTGCACCGTTTGATCGCAACTCAGAGTTCCATCTGTTATTAAATCTGGCGGTCGGCGGTAGCTGGGCAGGTAACGTCAACAATACTGGCGTGGATGCAGCCGCATTCGCACAACCACAAAAAATGTTAGTGGATTATGTGCGCGTTTACGAATGCAGCGTTTCACCTGTAGACGGTAAAGGTTGTGCCACCATTGGCGATGATGCAGTTTTAGTTCCAGGCAATACTCGTCCGGTAATCGGTGATGTAGAGTTACCCGGTCCACCATTATTTGTTATGTACGGTGATGAATTGGCGGCCGGTTTAAAATTCAATTCTTATAATCCCGATGGTATTGCCAGCTATTCAGAAGTTGAAGAAGCTGGCCGCGGTACTGTATTGAATGTGGTAAAAACCGCAGCCAATGGCAATGTGTATTTTGAAGTGAACGGCGATCCAACCGACTTAAGCATTTGGTCGGGCGACAGTGAATTGGTATTTGATGTAAAAGTGAATAGCAACCCTGATGGCTCAAACTTGTTGGTGAAAATCGATAGTGGTTGGCCGAATGTAAGTGATTTCACTGTACCGGTTGCTGCAGATGGCGTATGGAAAGAAATCCGTATTACTCTCGCGGATCTTAAAGATAACGGCAACTCATTAGCGGGCGGCATGGCCAATCTCGCATCTATCTCCAATACTTTTGTAATTGATTCTAATGGCGCAATCGATGTGTCGTTCGACAATGTTCGTATTGAAGGTGAGGCTAGCGATGGCGATGATGTGTTTGCTCCGCTGCCATTGTTTAATGTGTACGAAAACAGCTTGGCGCCCGGTTTGGCAATACAAACTTACACTACTGGGCCAGACCAAATTCTCGTATCAGAATTTGCTGATGATGTTGACCATGGCCAAGTGTTTAGATTGGAAAAAACCGGTAATGTAGGCAGTGCGTTTTTTAATGTGACTGGCGGCGCTGATTTGAGTCATTGGGGTGCCAATGGCAAATTAAAATTCGATCTTAAAGTGCTCACCAGAGATCCCGGCACGACCTTGATGGTGAAAATGGACAGCGGCTGGCCGAATGTGAGCGATGTCAATGTACCACTGCCAGCCAGCGATGGTGTGTGGGAATCATTCAGTATTGATGTTGCTGATCTGATTGACAATGGCAACTCGATTCCTTGCTGCCCTGGCATCGCCACGCTTAATAACATTACCAATATTTTTGTAATGGAGCCTTCAGGCACAATTACAGTGGTATTCGATAATGTTCGCTTTGAGGCTGAAGCTGCCACAAATGTATTTGCACCATTACCGCTGTTTACTATGTACGGCAACAGCTTGGCTTCCGGTTTGGTAGTACAAAGTTACAATCCATCTGGCGCAATCACTTCGTCCGAAGTTACTGATGATGTTGACCATGGCCAAGTATTTCATGTGGTAAAAACCAGCAATGCCGGTGGTAATGTATTTTTTAATGTGACCGGCGGTGCTGATTTGAGCCATTGGGCTGCTACTGGCAAATTAACCTTTGATATGAAAATAAACAGCAAAGCAGCTGGCTCGGTCTTGTTAGTGAAAATGGACAGCGGTTGGCCAGCTGCAAGCGATGTGACTGTGGATTTGCCAGCTGATGGTGTTTGGAGAACTTTCACCATTGATGTTGCTGACCTGATGGCGCTCGACAATAGCTATTCTCCAGGTAACTACGCCAATATCGCGGCCATTAGCAATATTTTTGTAATGGAACCTACGGATGCAATGGATGTAGTGTTCGACAATATTCGTTTGGAAGTCGACAACTAAAAATGTCCTAAATTACTGATTGTTACTGCACTTTAAAGCCGGGAATTTCCCCGGCTTTTTTATTGGTAAAAGCAAACCATTAAAAATGAAATGAAAAATGGTAGGTAGTATATTTTTTGGCATATAGGGATCTGATCGGATTAATAATGCTAATCTAGGTGTCATCTGATTACAGCCGGGGAGGCCTATCAGATGGCGCGTTTTATTATTGGATTAACATAAAAACTATTGCAGGAAAAATATGAATAAATTGTCCTTATTATCCTCCGGGCTATTGCTGGGTGTGGTGGTAACCTTGGTCGGCTGCGGCGGCGGCGGTGGTTCTTCGGGGCCCAAACCCGCATCCAGTAAGCCCGCATCAAGCCTGGCTGTATCCAGTTCTGTATCTTCTTCAGTAGAAAGCTCATCTTCAAGTTCGGTTGAACTTTCATCTTCAAGTTCGGTTGAACTTTCATCTTCAAGTTCAGTTGAACCTTCATCGTCATCAGCTGAAAGTTCAATGTTGTCTTCGAGTTCGCTTGCACCATCGTCGTCTTCAGCGTCATCCAGTAGTGTACCGACTACAACCCAATTGGAGATTCACGGCATGGCCGTTGCTGAGGCAGTGGCGGGTGGCGAAGTGAGTTTTGTTATTGGTTCGCATACTTATAACGCGCCGATAAATGATCAAGGTCAGTATCAAATATCATTGGATATTGCGAATGCGGATGCTGGGCACCCCTTCACTGCAATTGCGACAGGTACAGCCAGTAACGACAAGGCGCAGATAGCTGCGTTATATCCGTCCGTTGCTAAATTGCAAGAGCTGGCCGGCGATGATGGTGTTTTGGATGCGACGGAATATTTCGGCGTGAATATTTCCCCGCTGACTACCGCAGAATATTCAATCATTATGGGAAATCAGTTATCGATTAATACTGATGCAGAACGCAAGTATGCTTTATTGCAAATTGAAGCTGCTGATGAATTGAAGCGCGCAGCTTATATTTCACGGTATCTGGCGGATATAGGTGCAGGGATTCCTTCAGGATATGAAACGACCTTGGATTTGTTGCTGGATAAGCAGTATGTCGATGCTCAAATTAATATTAGTCATCAATATTATGCAGATGATTTTGCATCAGAACTCCTTGCTATAAAAGCAGATGCGTCCCAAGTGAATGTTTCGCAAAATACAATGCTTGGAAAGTTTTTGTTAAAAACCGGAAGCTTTACTTATTTGTTGATTTTGGATGAGGCCCACACAGGCTTATTGATGACGTCAAATACCCCGGTTGCTGAAATTTGGGCAAACAATGGAAAATATCAACAAGTCTTTTTTACCTGGGAAAGATCAGGGAACAATATCCAAATTAATTTGGATACACCAATAAGTTATGGTGAAACCTCGGGCTTTAATAGTACGTTCCAGGCGCAATGTGCTGATGACTCCTCCGGAATAAATTTGCCCGTCTGCCCGGTAACTTTGAGCAGCATATCGATATCACTTATTGATGATACTGAAGTTGGTAAAATTGCGGATGTTCAATTGGATGTAACTGTTAAGGATGCGAATGATGTAACTGTGTTTGACGTATCCGATGTAAATTATTCGGCAACACTTTTGGATGTATCGCAGTTTTATAAAATTACTGAAGCTGAGCTGCAGGGAACTACCTGGTTTACCAATAATTATAGTTACACATTTAATGCTGACGGGACTGCTACCCAGGTAAATTCATACAACAAAAGTGAATCCTCGGCTCGCTGGCGGTTGGACGACGGACGAGTAATCCTGTATAGCGATGCATTAGAGATAATGGATGCATTAGAGATATTGCCTATATATCCACAAGGTGCTGGCTTCGCCGTAATGCAAATGTTGATAGATAATGAGCGCGCGTTAATCAATGGCGCTTATCAACAAACTCCGTTTATTAAGCGTGAAAATGTAAGTATGTCTTCTGATGACTGGGTTGGTCGTTGGAAAAGAGGTGTTGATCATTCTTTCTCGACAGCATCTGACTTCTTTGAGAATGGCCAATTCAGCGATGGTTTTGAAACCAGGCTAATGGGTTCCTGGTCTGCGGTGAGCAGCACGCATGTATCAGGTTTCTCAAACGGCGTTTGGCGTATGGAGTACGAATTACTTGCTATTAAAGATGGCAAATACTACATACAGCATTGTAATGGAATGAGTACGGACAACTTTATTCCTACTAGTTGTGCTCTTGAAACCTATGTAATTGATAAAACTTTTTCCGGTACCACTTTCTGGGAGACCTGGGCGAACCCTCACTTCCAGAACAGCGATACAGGTGAATATTGGCAATTCTGGGGGCATTCGCTTTATCTATTTAATCCCAGTTTGTACCAATCTCGGTCGTTTATTAAAGTTTCGCCTAATTTGATGCTCGATTCTGTCAATGGAAAAATTCTGGAGATGTTGTCATCAGATCCAGATTCTGTTGAGGTGTGCGAATATGCTGTGACCAGCTCTTGTGATGCAGGGGAGTCGTATACATTGATGCGCTCGCCGGAAATAAAAATTACTATTTCAGGCACTGGATCTATAAGTTATGAGTCGCGGGAATTTCAAACCTCAGGAAGTCTTATGGTTCGCAAAGAGGCCAAGTCATTGGAAGTGCAACCGGCTGCCGGGTATGAATTGCTGCCCGGCAACATAATGGGTTGTGATGGAGTTTTAAATGGAATTAATTATGACATTCCAGCTCCTTTGGCTGATTGCGAAATCGTAGTGACCTTCACTCTTATTCCTTAATGGAAAAATAGTTATAAAAAAGCCGGGAAATATCCCGGCTTTTTTATTGGTAAAAAATCACCCTTTGGCGGAAAGAGAGAATAATTGAATGCAGGATATTTTTTGGCATATAGAGATCGGGTTGAAATTAATAATGATAATCTAGGCGCCGTCTGATTACGGCCGGGGGGGCCTGTCAGAAGGGTGCTTTTCTCTATTGGAATTAACATTTAAACCTATGCGGAAAAAATATGAATAAAATGTCCTTATTATCTTATGGGCTAGTGCTCGGGGTCTCAGTGGTTTTGTCAGGTTGTGGTGGAGGCGGTGGCTCCTCGGGGCCCAAACCGGCATCCAGCAAACCCGCATCAAGCATGGCAGTGTCTTCTTCAGTTGAAAGCTCATCTTCAAGTTCAGTTGAATCTTCATCGTCGGTGACTGAAAGTTCAATTTCGTCTTCAAGTTCGCTTGCGCCATCATCGTCTTCGGTTTCATCCAGTAGCGCACCGGCAACTACCCAACTGGTTATCCAGGGTATGGCAGTGGCCGATGCATTGGTTGGTGGCGAAGTGAGTTTTGTTATTGGTTCGCACACCTACAAAACAGCAATCGATGACTCGTTAAATTACAGCATCACATTGGATGTTCCTAATGAAGACATCCAGCAACCTTTTACTGCCATTGCGACTGGCGCAGCCAGTAATGACTGGGTACAGATGGCGGCACTTTATCCGTCCATAATCAAATTGCAAGAAATCGCGGGAAGCGATGGTGTCCTGGATTCGGCGGAATATCTGGGGGTCAATATTTCTGCTATGACAACCGCGGAGTATTCACTGGTCGTTGGCAATAAATTACCCATTGCGACAGATGCAGAGCGGAAGTACGCATTGCTGACAATTAATGCCACTGATGAACTAAGTCGTGCTGCATTGTTGCAAAAAATATTGGTCGATATAAATGTGACCTATCCCGAAAAATATAACACCACATTAGAAATGTTTTTGGATTATGAATACTCCCGTGGCTTGACTAATATTTATCGAGCGCGAGGTGATTCATTTGGTTCAGTACAGGAGTTCCAACAGGATCAACGGCAGATACGGCTTTCAAATAAAGCTGTCGCCGGAAAATTTTTGGTGAGCAACGAAGATATCTCTTATTTGTTAGATTTGAATGAGGATGGCACAGGGAATTTGCTGACATCAGACCGCGCCGGTCATTTGTTAGAGTCAGATGATGAAAGGTATCGTGAGTCGTCATTTGCCTGGGTGAAAAAGGGCAATGATATAAAGCTCACCTTTGACCCTGCTATTAATTATGGCAAAGTTGAACCTAATGGCTTCTATGCCCAAAGTTGTGAACAATATACAGGTGCGCAGGATTGTTCGATAAAGCTGGATAGTATGGTGATATCGTTAATTACTGAAAATGATGTGGGCAAGATTGCCAGCATTGTTTTGAATGCTTTGCTGGTAGACAGTGATAGTAATACATTGACTGATGTCACTGTTGAGCATTATCGGACAAAACTTTTTGATAGAAGTAACTTCTACAAATTGACTAAAGAAGAGTTGCAGGATTATGAGTGGTATACCGATTCGTTTCGTTATGTATTTAATGCGAATGGCACTGCAACCCAAATAAACCAAGTGGATAAAAGCGAAAGTACTGTTAACTGGCAGCTTGAAGATGGTGCCATAACCCTGAATGGCGAGACATCTTTGTTGTTACCTATCTATCCCAATGGCCCTGGTTTTACGGCATTGGAATTGTATGCCCAGGATAACCATACCCAACGTGGCGATGCATTTCGAAAAGGCCTGTTTATAAAACGTGCCAGTGTAACTATGGACGAAGCCGATTGGGTTGGGCGTTGGAATCGTGTCGCTAACAATTCTTTTTATTCGGCGATTGATTATTACAGTAATCATGGATACCGCGATGGGTTTGAAACCCAGGCATTCGGCTCCTGGAAAGTAATAAGTGATTCACATATAAGTGGATTGTCCAACGGTACCTGGCGGATGGAAAACGAATTACTTGCGATTCATGATGGCAAACATTACATGCAATATTGTTATGGGCCGGATGTAGAAGATTTTAAACCTATAAATTGTTTGCTTGAGGCCTACGCAATTGACAAAACCTTTTCGGGCACTACGTTCTGGGAGTCCTGGTCCCATCCATTATTCCAGGACGCTGACACTTTAGCGCAATGGAAATTCACTGGTTATTCGCGCCAGGGTCAAGGCGAGTCTGCAGTAATTTATTATCAAAAAGTTGCATCCAATATGTTGTACGACGACAACAATGGAAAAGTGTTGGAAATGCTGTCATCGGATAAAGATTCCATTCGTGTTTGTGAGTATGATGCGTTTAATTCTTGTGATGAGGGTAGTGTTTACAATTTAACGCGCAGTCTGGAGCTAACAATCAAGAGTGATGGGCATGGCTCTGTAGGTGGGTATGCGGGCTCTGGCAGTATTATGTTCCCCAGAGGAACCAGTCACCAATTTTTGCTTTCTCCTGTGGATGGATATCAAATTACGGCTGATAACATCAGTGGCTGTGATGGAACCTTGAGTGGAAATTACTACACTATTGCAGCAAGGGATACTGACTGTGAAGTGACGGTAGCGTTTACTCCAATTCCTTAATGGAAAAATAGAAATAAAAAAAGCCGGCAATTATGCCGGCTTTTTTTATTGTGTTTTCCGTATCACGCAATCTTCGTTTCTTTATTCAGATTCTGCTTTCTGTATTCGGTAGGTGACATTCCCACCAGGCGATTGAAGAAGCGATGGAAGGCCGATTTGCTATTGAAGCCCGCATGCAGCAATACATCCATTACGGTCATATCGGCATGTTGAACATCGCCTAATAAACGTTTTGCTTCTTCTACTCTGTAGCTATTCATAAATTCAAAAAAGTTGGTGCCGTAGTGTTTGTTGATTACCGCGGACACCTCTTTGACCGGCAGGTTGATGCGTTTGGAAAACTCGTCGATGTTGAGGTTTTGTTTTAAAAATAATTTCTGCACTTCCATGCCCAATTGCACTTTTTGGATGGCAGAGTCAGTCAGCTTTTCATCGATTTTGTCTTTGGTCACTTCCGGTTTGGTAGTGAGCAGTTTATGGGTGTGCACCACGCTGTTGATGAAGAGCGCATTGATCAGGATAAAAACAATGTAGTTTTCGGTGATGCCGAATAAATCGGACACCTGGGGCGCATTAAGTGCGACAGTATTGGCCACGAGGTGGACCAGGATGGAAAAGCTCCAGGTAAACAAAAATCCCAAACCCAATATATTCAACCAACTGGGTTCGGTTGGTGAGAAGTTGGAGTATTGGTTGTGTAACCCTATGCGGTATAAGCGCACGCGATTGACCGCTGCCAGTGCATAAAAGAACGGCATGATCTTAATAAAATGCCACACGCTATTGGCGAGTTGGCGGCCGGTTTCGGTTTGCCCGACGGTTTTGAAACGTAAGTCGGAACTGTCGATTTGAAATACCAGCAGCCACAGCAATGCCAATACAATAGGGGTGAGGTGGAGCAAATGTCGACGGGTAAATTGAAAGGCATCTTCCGTGAGCGAAATGACATAAAACAGCAGCATCGGCCCCTTGAGCAATTGTGCGGTCACTAAAAAGTAGGGTAGCAGTGCTTCATCGAACCGGTTGAACAAACTGACATCGTCATTCCAGAGCACCATAATGCAGGCGGAACTGATGGCGATAGAAAGTAAGAAAATACTTAGCAGGCGATTGGCGAGCTGGTTTTTGACTGGCAGTACCGCTTGGAAAATGACCAGTAGGATACACTCCGCAACTGTCATAAACAGAATTACATCGTGTATGTTGAAGATGTGTTTTTGCATGAATTCAAACCCTGGTTGTCGTTGTTATGGTTTGTTAGGTCTGGGTGCCCTATGCGACTGGCAGATTATAGAGGATGGCATGCGCCGTGTCGCATCGATTTCCCGGTCGCGGTGATTTCGTTGTCATCCGCATTTATGGTCTGCGCGTATAAAATTGCCCTGTCGGTGGTTATCTTCTTTTTTGGTACCGGATACATACATATTCTATGATCGATTCCACTCCTGATTCCCCGCATTTCGATGCAGCTGCAGGCGCGCTTTTGCAGGCGCAGTTACCGGATATTGCATTCGAACCTACGCAGGATGCCGCCTGGCTTGGCAGTACCGGAGCGCAGGCTTACCTGGATTATTACGGTATTAATTTCGCCCGGACCAGGCCGGGGGTAGTACATGGCTTTGGCGCACAGGATGCCGCCGGCTTTCGCATCGCCACCCATTACTGGCTGCCGGAAAATCCGCGCGGTACGCTGGTGGTGGTGCACGGTTATTACGATCATGTCGGGCTTTTTGGCAATGCGATTGCGTTCGGTTTGGCGCAGGGGATGGCGGTGCTGGCTTTTGACTTGCCCGGTCATGGGTTGAGTAGTGGCGAGCGGGTGGTGATAGATGCCTTTGACCAATATGCAGATGTGCTGGAGGTATTGCTCGGCGCCGCACAATCATTGTTGCCCGCACCTTATTACGCCCTGGGCCAAAGTACAGGCGGGTCGGTGTTATTGAATTATCTCTGGCGCTATGATGCGGCGCGACCTGCTCCGCACCTGAAGCGGATCGCCCTTTGTGCACCGTTGGTCTTACCTCGAGGTTGGCGACGCAGCGGGCGCTTCCTGTACTGGATGATGCGCTATTTTATCCGGCGTATGCCCCGCGGCCGCTCGCGCAGTTCGCACAACCCGGTGTTTACCCGGTTTGTGGATGAGCTGGATTGCTTGCAGTCGCCTACGTTATCGGTGCGCTGGGTAGGGGCGATGAAAGCCTGGGACCAGCAATTCCGCGCATTTTGCCCGCTCGATAAACCAGTACTGATCCTGCAAGGGACAGATGACCAGACGGTCGCCTGGCGCTACAACCTCAAGCAATTGGCGCGCAACCTGCCGCATGCCAAGCTGTATTTTATTGAAGGGGCGGGGCATCAGCTGGTTAACGAGAGCGATGAGTATCGCCAACAAGTATTTGCAAAATTGCGCGATTATTTTTGTACACTGCCCTGATTCGATTACCAACCCAACTTGCTACTAAGGAAATACCGTGGAACTTATACAATTGGCCATCAGTTTTATTCTGCACGTAGACCAGCACCTGTCCGAGCTGTTTAACCAATACGGCCTGTGGATTTACGGCATTTTGTTTTTGATCATCTTCTGCGAAACCGGTCTGGTGGTAACCCCGTTTTTGCCGGGCGATTCGCTGCTGTTTGCCACTGGCGCCCTGGTTGCCATATCCGCAAGCACTTCCCTGGATATTAATTTGATGGCGTTGGTGGTGGTGAGTGCGGCGGTTTTGGGCAATACAGTGAACTATACGATTGGCCACTTCTTTGGCGAGCGGTTGTTTAGCAATCCCAAATCCAAAATTTTCCGTCGCGATTATCTGGACAAGGCCCACGCCTTTTATGAAAAGCACGGTGGAAAAACTATCGTAATGACCCGTTTTGTCCCTATCTTCCGCACCTTTGCCCCTTTTGTGGCGGGCATGGGCAGCATGACCTACAAGCGCTTTATGGTGTACAACATTATCGGCGCGGTGCTCTGGGTGGGGCTCTTCCTCTATGCCGGTTATTGGTTTGGCAACCTGCCTGCGGTGCGCAAAAACTTTACCCTGCTGATCCTCGGTATCCTGGTGTTGTCGGTGTTGCCGATTGTGTTTGAAGCCTGGAAGGCGCGCAGGGCAAGCAAGGCGAATTCGGCGGCCTAGAGCTGTTGGTACGACAGAAAACAAAACGCCGCGGCCATTGCTGGTCGCGGCGTTTTTGTTTGCTCGTACTATTCGGTAATTAGAACAACACTCTGCAACGAATAGTCCCTTCAATATTCTTCAGCTGCTCCAGTGCGACTTCATCGTAAGGGGAGTTGATGTCCACAACCACATAGCCAACCTTGTCATTGGTTTGCAGGTACTGGGAGGCAATGTTGATCTGGTTGTCGGAGAAGATCTTGTTAATTTTCGACAGTACACCGGGAACGTTGGCATGTACGTGCAACAAGCGGTGCGCGTCCGGATGGCCGGGCAGAGCGACTTCGGGGAAGTTGACCGAGCTGGTGGTGGTGCCGTTGTCGGAATACTTGATCAGCTTTTCTGCCACTTCGATACCAATGTTCGCCTGGGCTTCCATGGTGGAACCGCCAATGTGCGGGGTCAGGATCACATTATCCAGGCCGCGCAATGGCGATACAAACTCGTCGTCGTTAGCTTTTGGCTCTTCCGGGAATACGTCGATAGCTGCGCCTGAGAGGTGGCCGTTTTTGATGGCGTTGGCCAATGCATCTATATCAACCACGGTGCCGCGTGAGGCGTTGATGAGGATCGCGCCCTTTTTCATCAGGCTGATTTCGCGCGCGCCAATCATGTCCTGGGTGGACAGGGTTTCGGGCACGTGCAGGCTGATGATGTCGGAGGTTGCGAGCAGGTCGTCGAGGTTGCGGATCTGGTTCGCATTGCCCAGTGGCAGTTTGGTGATCACATCGTAAAACTGCACGTTCATGCCGAGCGATTCAGCCAGTACGCTGGTTTGGCTGCCAATCGAACCGTAGCCGATCAGGCCGAGGGTCTTGCCGCGGATTTCGTAGGAGCCAACGGCAGATTTATCCCAGCCGCCGCGATGGCAGACAAAGTTTTTCTGCGGGATATTGCGCAGCAGCAGGATTGCCTCGGCAATCACCAGTTCAGCTACCGAACGGGTATTGGAGTAGGGTGCGTTAAATACGGCAACCCCGTGTTCTTGCGCTGCTTTCAAATCCACCTGGTTGGTGCCGATGCAGAAGCAGCCAGCAGCAATCAGCTTGGGCGCATTTTCAAATACACGACGGGTCAGTTGGGTGCGCGAGCGCAGGCCGACAAAATGGGCGTCCTGGATTTTGGCGATAAGTTCATCTTCGCCCAAGGCAGTTTTCAGGTATTCGATATTGGTGTAACCCTGCTCATGCAAGGTATCCACGGCGGATTGATGCACGCCTTCCAGCAGTAAAAACCTGATCTTGCTTTTGTCTAACGAGGTCTTGCTCATGGGGACAACTCCTAAAAGTGCCTAGCACCTAAAATTGAAATCGGGCAGTGCGTCTCCTGGAGCAAAGGCGTCAAACGGGAGACGGAAAAGGGCCAAATATAAAGTTTGGCATGGGCAAAAAAGTGGCGCGCACTATACCACAAAGCCGCGCGGGAACGGTGCGCCAGAACGGTTATGCCACTGGACTTTATCTTGCAATCAGAGTGGCGCATAGCAACGCGTTGTGAGGCGTCGTTTTTCTTTACACGCCATTACGAGTGTTCGCTCCAAGTGGTTGATAATTAAATAGATAACATCTTGGTTTGGACTTTGCTTTAAAGAGTTTGGGCAAATTAAGCCTATCGATAATCCATGAAATTTAAGGAGAGAATTATGTCTAGACGTTTCAATAATATTTTCTGTGCGCTGGCTGGCATGTTGGGTTTGGTGCTAGCCCAACAATCAAGCGCTGCGCTGATCGGTTACGCGGATGTGGTGCTGGATTACTACGATAGCGGTGCCGGTCCCCTTGCCGGTCCCTATGGCGGTACTTATCCGACCGGGCCGGGCTTCCCGATTCCGGTATCAACCGATGTGGTTCTGGAAGATGAACCAGGTTTGACCGGCTATCCGGACTTCCTGTCACTCCCTACCGGTTCCTATGTCACCGTCGGCTTTACCGATGAAACAGTGATTGATGGCGTCGGCAACGATATTTTTATCCAGGAAGTGGGTGCGAATGGCGAACGCGCTAATGTGTATATCAGCGCTGATTTGTTGAACTTTATTTTCCTGGGGGTAGCCGTGGATGATGTGACTACCGCATTTGATCTGGCGTCTATTGGTTTTACTGGCCAGGTGCAGGCGGTCAAGATTGTCGGTCTCGATAACTTTGGCGGTTCACCGGGTTTTGATGTAATGAATATACAAGTGCTTCCCGGCAGTATTGGGCCAGCCCCGGTACCCGAGCCGGGTTTGCTGTCCCTGGTCCTTTTGGGCCTACTGGGCGGAGCGGTTTTGCGTTCGCGCAAAAGTTTGTAACCGTTTTTTGTGGATATTTCCAAGCAACAGGCCGCTCATCCCGGCCTGTTTTTTTATCAGCAATAACGGTTGAGGCAAAATTATCATTGATAAACAGAGCGCAAATTTACCCATGTGGTTGCAACTCCCTATAATGGCGCCTCTGGTTGTCTGTTCCGGATAACCACGTCGTTTTGAGGTTCCAGGTTTGTCATCGTCAGTGGTAACGCGCGAAAAACCTTCATCCGCATTTTATATCGCCCTTCTGGCAATCGGTTTGGGCAGTTTTGCGATAGGTGTCGGCGAATTTATCTCTATGGGCCTCCTGCCCGAAATTTCTTCCTCCCTCTCCATCAGCATTCCCCAGGCGGGTCATGCGATCAGCGCTTATGCATTGGGCGTGGTGGTTGGGGCGCCGGTGCTGGCGATTTTCAGTACCGGCCGCTCGCGCACACGCATGCTGGTGATCCTGATGGGGCTTTATGCCGTCGCCAATATTGCCAGCGCCCTGGCACCCAATTACGAGTCGATGCTGGTATTGCGTCTGTTGAGTGGATTTCCCCACGGCACCTTCTTCGGTATCGCCTCGTTGGTGGCGGCGTCCATGGCGCCTGCGCATATGCGCACCCGCGCAGTGGCTTATGTGATGTTGGGGTTGTCGGTAGCGACCCTCGCCGGTGTACCTATTGCAACTGCGCTCGGGCAATGGCTGGGTTGGCGCTCGGCGTTTGTGCTGGTGGGGTTGATCGCACTGGCGTCGGCCATTTGCATCGTGAAATTTGTCCCGCCCGAGCCGCCGCAAACCGGCGGTCGTGTTTCCCACGAATTATCCATGTTCACCAATCGGCAGGTCTGGCTCACGCTGGGGATCGGCGCGATTGGCTTCGGTGGCCTGTTCTCCATTTTCTCCTACGTCAAACCGACCCTGATGAGCCTGGCCGGGCTGACGGAAATAGGTGTGCCTTTTGTGCTCGCCTTATTTGGTGCGGGCATGGTGGCGGGGAATATCTTTGGCTCGCGCATGGCCGACCGGGATTTGCTGGGCACCATCAAACGCTGCCTGATCTGGTCGATCCTGGTTTGCGGCTTTTTTGCCCTGGTTGCCCCCTACCTATGGCTCGCCTGCGTGGCGGTTTTTTGCGTGGGCACTGTGGTGGTGATCGGCCCGGCGGTGCAAATCCGCCTGATGGATGTGGCTGGTAAAGCGCAGACTATGGCGGCCGCGATGAACCATTCCGCGTTCAATTTTGCCAACGCGGCGGGTGCTTTCCTCGGCGGCGTGGCGATTGATGCCGGGTTCGGCTTCGCTGCCACCGGCTGGGTGGGAGCCATACTCTCGACGGCGGGACTGGCCATGTTTTATTGGATGGTGATCGATGCCCGACGCGCGGCCGTTGGCAAATCACGGTAGTGATGGTGGTGGCAGCCGGGGATTTATGGGGCTAAGCTTTTTCCATCATCAACAGATAGGCGTTATCCACTATTAGGGAAGGGCACATCATGAAAAAAATGCTTTGTATTGCGTTAGTCAGCTTAGCGAGTACCCAGGTGTTTGCCGATGTATTGGACAGCCTGGCCAGTAAGGAGCAGGCGGCAAATAAAGTGGTAAAGGAGCAGTTAACCCCGGTTGCAACGGCGGGGACTAGCTCGAAGGGTAAAGTAGAGGCCGGTTTGGCGCTGGTGCCTATGCTGACCCAGAGTCTCGGGGTGACCGAAACCCAGGCGACCGGTGGCATAGGCTCGATTTTCCAGGCGGCGAAAGGGCTGATGCCAGCTAGCGATTTCGGCAGCCTGAGCAAGGCCGTGCCCAATATGAGTTCCCTGCTGGCAGCGGCGCCGGCGGTTAACACGCCCAAGCAGGGCAGCGGCAACCTCCTGGGCGGTGCGCTGGGTGCGGCGGCGCAATTGGGTGCCAATACCCAGGTAGGTGCGCAGTTGCTGTCGCAGTTCCAATCTCTGGGTTTGAGCCCGGATATGATTTCCAAATTTGCCGATGTGGCGATGAGCTACCTGCAAAAAGGTGAGATGCCCCAGACCGCCGATCTGCTTTCAACGGCCCTGTCCACTGTCCTGAAGTAAGGCGCAGAGCTTGATCCGATAAGGCTGGCAGTCCGTCTGGTACTGCCAGCGCACATCCAGATCCAATAACTTCATCCCGTAAACCCGTTCAGATTCCGGCTGCTGGTACTGCGGCCGTGGGTCCTGCTGCAATACTTGGGTGATCAAACCGGCGAGGTCGGTGCCGGTGCGCTTCCAGTAATCCACACACACCGCCATTAACGCGGCGGGTATATCCACCGCCACCAGCGCCGGCGGTGCGGCCGCAAAAGTGTTTTCGGCTTCCAATACGCAATCCACATAGGGCACATAGGGTTTGATGTCCAGGATTGGCGTGCCGTCGAGTAAATCCACTCCACTCACCTGCACAAATAATTTGCCCTCGCGTTCGCAAATACCTCGATAGCGCACCACCGATAGCCCAATCGGTGCGGGCCGGGTGGGCGAGCGGGTGGCGAAGACCCCGAGGGTTTTGTTGCCGCCCAGGCGCGGCGGTTTGACCCTGGCTTTCCACTCCTCGCGTTTATTGGCGTACTTATTTGCATGGAACACAAACTGGAGCCAAAGGTGGGTGCAGCCTTCCAGGCCATCGAAGGCGGCGCGGTCATCGTAAGGCGGCAATAGTTCGATGTCGGCGCAGGCGAGGGGCGCTAGCCCCGGCTGGCGAGGGATACCGAATTTCTCCTTGAAGCAGGAGTGGACTATGCCGATGGCGGGGAAGCTGAATTCCATAAAATATCGCTGCGCAAATGAGGTGCCGCAAGGCTAGGCAAAAGCCGGGTTTGGCTCAACTTTTTTCTTGGTTGGGCGATGGTTGCGGAGAAGGTTTTGGATGAAAAAATCGATTGTTTATTTTTATCAATAAAATAATGTCCTTCGCTGTCAATTTATCAATGTCGGCTAAATTTACATATTTGTGTGATTGGTTTGGCATAAGTTGGCGTGAATTATTGATATCAAACGAAAAACCAAAATAGGCACAGGTTGTGCTTGGTGTCGCTTACATTAATAAGATGACACTACTACAAAGGAAATTTTTATGAGTTTTTATTCCAAGATTTTTGCTGTTGCGGGCCTTGGGTTAGGCTTGGGTCTGAATCCGTTGGGCGCCCATGCCGGCCTACTGGATTACAACCTCGCCCTGACCGGTAACCTCAATGGCGCGGTGCATGTTGAAGGCATGACCTTCGTGGGTGGCAACCTGGTGTCTACCCAAATGTCCGAGTTCAACCATAAAGACTTCACCCCTGAAGGCTCGTTTGACGGTCTGGAAGTGGCGGGCAATGTCAGTGGCCAGATGAAAATCATGCACGGGGAGACCGCAGTCTATGGTTCAAAGGATGCCGGTGCCCAAATCCTGTGTGTTGGCAGTGTGAATTGCACCACCGGCGGTGTTGATCTCTCCGCGAAAAAGACAGCGCTCTGGGGCGAGATGACCAGCCTGACCTCCAGCTATCAAGCCCTGTCGGCCAATGCTGCTGCCACGGTGAATGGCAACCAGGTCAAACTCAAGTACACAGGTACGGATGAACTGGCTGTTTTCAGCCTGAATGCCGCTGACCTTTTCTTCCAGAACTCAGGCATCGAGCTGGATCTGGGCCTGGCGACCAAAGCGATTATCAACGTAGCGGGCAATATCGCTGTGTCCAACACTAACCTGACCGGCAACTGGAACTACTCCAATACCCTGTGGAACTTCTATACCGCCACCACCGTTGATTTCAACTATATGGCAGTAAAAGGTTCAGTACTGGCGGCCAACGCGAATGTATTCAACGCTTCTGGTTTTGATGGTTCGCTCTATGCCAAGTCCTATAGCAATTCCAGCCTGCGTGAAGTGCATGGCTTTTTCTGGACTCCGCCAACCACAGAAACCCAGGTGCCGGAACCATCGGGCTTGCTGCTGTTGCTGGTTGGATTGGGCATGATGGGCCTGGGGCAACTGCGCCGCCGCAAATAATGCGCTGAACCAGCGATAAAAAACCGGGCTTGTGCCCAATGCTGTTTACTTAAGGATTTGTCGTCACTCCCGCGAAAGCGGGAGTCCAGTTTTTGCGGCAAAATTTGCAGTTTATGGATCCCCGCTTTCGCGAGGATGACGACTAACAAGGTTGAAATAACCTTAAGTGAACAGCATTGCGGGCTTGTGCCCGGTTTTTTTATGCCTTGGTTTTCGATATTTCCCTACACAACAAAATGCGCGATCTGGGTTTCCAACCCCTTGGTGGTGTCATCCAGCCGCTGGGCTATCTGCTCCGAGGCGCGGGCATCCTGGTTCAAACTATTGATCAGGTTGACGACCTGGATGATGTTTTTGTTGATCTCCTCCGCCGTGTAACTCTGCTCTTCGGCGGCGGTGGCGATCTGCATATTCATACCCAGGATGGCGGTGATGGATTGGGTGATCTGGTTGATCGATTGCCCCGCCTGGCCAGCCATTTCCAGGGTTGAACCGGTTTTGCCCTGGCTGGTTTTCATCGCTTGCATCGCATTGGCTGCGCCTCTTTGTACAGCTTCAATAATCTGCTGGATTTCGGCGGTGGAATCCTGGGTGCGCTTGGCGAGTGAGCGGACCTCATCGGCCACCACCGCAAAGCCGCGCCCCTGCTCACCGGCGCGGGCCGCTTCTATCGCTGCATTCAGTGCCAGCAGGTTGGTCTGTTCAGCCACGTTCTTGATGACATCCAACACACTGCCGATGCGGTTGGTATCGGCTTCCAGCTGGGTCATGGCGCTGCCGACACGATTGACCTCATCGCTTAATTGGTTGATGGCACCCAGGGTGTTGTCCATGATCTTCAAGCCCTGGTGAGCATTGCGGTCAGCATTTTGCGCCGCCTCGGCAGCACCCCCGGCATTGCTGGCGACCTCCTGGACGGTGGCGGTCATTTCAGTGATGGCTGCCGATACCTGGTCGGTTGAGTGATGGGCCTGGTCGGTGTAACGCGCCACGGCCGACGCGCTCTGGCTGATCTGGTGCGAGGCTTCCGCCAGTTTGTTCATCGAGTTTTGTACGGTGGTCACCACCTGCACAATACTTTGCTGCACCAAGTGGATATTCCGCCCGAGCATGCCCAATTCGCCCGCATCGGTAAATTGCAGGGTTTTGCGGAAGTTACCGCCGGCGAGCAACGCGAGGTGATCATTGATATTGGCCAGGGGCGTGACCAGGCTTTTACGCAATATGACCAGCACCAGGAATACCACCATCACACCGCCGAGCAGGATTAGCGCGCTGGCCCAGAACGAGACGCTCTTGCTGGCTTCCAGGTTGGCGGCGGTTTCCTTGGCGACCTGCTCGCCAATCAATTGCGCCGACTCCTCCAGTAACTTGCTGGGCTCGCGGTCTATACCGGTGACGGCAACATCGCCGGCAGCAGGGTCAAACCCTGCGGCTTTAAAGGCTTCCAGACCGGCCCGGTAATGTCCAAGCGCGGTGTTATGGGCGACTAAAAAGGCTTCGACCTTGGTGCGGCTATCACCCTTGAGGCTGGCTTTTAGCTGGGTGCCTTGTTCCTGGATCTCGCGGTGCAGGGTTTCGAACTGCCCCCAATACTGTGCGAGTTTGGCGGGGTCCTTACCGCGCAGGAGCACATTTTTCCACTCCTGCACCTGGGTTTTGAATTGGTAATTCATGTGGTTGATGCTGCGCTCTTGCGCAACCGAGCCGGCAATCAAACGGTTGTAATCGGAGATGGTGCCACTGAGCAGGGAGATGGCAATGCCGCTGATCATGACAAACAGGACAATGCCAACGCCGACTGCGCCCAGCAGGCGTCCCTGGATACTGGAGAACGAGATCATGGTAGAAGGCCTTCAGAACGAGGAGGGTCCTTCGAGTATAGGAGACAAAATCGCGACAGCGTGTGAAGGCTGGTGTTTAGGCCTCCACAAGTGCGCTGTAGCGGAAGTCGCTCAACTGGACCTTGCCGCTACCGGCGCAATAAATCCCCACCTTGAGGCTTAAAAATCCGCCAAATACATTGTGGTTGATGCCCGCCACTTCCATGCGTGTGGGGTGGCGGCTCCAGGTGCGGCCGGCATCCTGCGAGTATTCATAGGTGATGACCTGGTGGTCGTTGGTGATCCGCATACGCAGGCTGCGGGTTTTGATCGGTATGCGCGCCCAGCTTTGCTCCCCGGCATATTGGAAACTTTTGATGGCATCGGCGTTGAAGCCCATGCCGACAAAGGCCTTGTGATTATAGAAAAGCAGCAGGCCCGCCTCTGCCTCACCCACCAATGTCAAATTCACTTCTACCCGATAGGCGCGGTCACCCACCCCGCAGGTGAGTGGCGATGAGTCAGCCGGGGAAGATCCGGCGGCGGCCAGCTCCAGCATCTTTTTGCCATAGTGCAGTCGGGCCATTTCGTCGGCGCGGGGATTGTGGAAGCACCACTGGATACCCACTCTATCGCGGGTGAAATCGTCCGACAGCGCCATGCCTGAGCTGGCGGGTGTCTTACCGGGTTTGGCCAGGGGCATGGGCAAGGGTTGGGAAAGGTCACCGCCCAAGGCGCGGAACCAGCCATCATCAGTCCATTCAATCGGCTCCAGGATGGTTTGGCGCCCCAGGGTGCGGAAACCATTTTCGTAGGCGTGGTACACCATCCACCAATTGCTGCCTTTCCCTTTAGCGGATGGTCCCTCAACCAGGGTGGCATGGCCGCGCGACCACCAGGGTTCGGCGTCCGATTGGGTGCGCACCAGTGGGTTGTACGGGCAGTGTTCCCAGGGGCCATGAATGGAGCGCGAGCGCGCCGCAATCACCATATGACCGGTGACCGGGCCAGCGGTGCCGCCCACAGCGGTGACCAGGTAAAACCATTCCCCACGCCGCAGCAGTTTGGGGCCTTCGGGGGCAAAGTTTTCCACGATCCAGTCATCAGGGTAGCGCCAGGGGCTGTAGGCATTTTCGATGGTGCCGTCGGTCGCCAGTCCGTCATCGCGCAGGCGGATTTTGCGGATGCCGTTGACAAATAAATAGCGTTTTCCGTCTTCACCCACTGCATGGCCGGGGTCAATACAACCTTCAATTTTTAAATCGATCGGATCGCTCCAGGGGCCGTTAATGTCATCCGCCCAGATCACAAAGGTTGACCAGGGGGAGCCCTCGGCGGCAGCGGGAATATAGATGTAATAGCGGTCGCCGTGTTTGCACAGGTCGAGCGCCCAAACGGTACCGATATTTTTGTGCAGCGCCGCGCCCAAGGGTGCCCAATTCACCAAGTCGCGCGAATGCCAAATGATGATGCCGGGATAGGAATCAAATGACGAAAAAGTCATGTAGTAATCATCGCCATCTTTCAGGATGGTGGGGTCGGGATGGTCACCCGCAATAATGGGATTTAAAAAAGTGCCGTTGCCCAAATCCGCTTTGCGCTGGCCTTCAACTCCGCGTCCCCATTGTGCGCGAGGCTGGTTGCATGCTGTTGGTGGCGCTGCATTGGCGGCACCCATCAATGCAAGGGGTGATGCAGCGGCGCCCGCCAGACAGGCTTTAAAAATATTTCTGCGTGTTATGTCCAGCATGGTCAACCTCGGAATACACAATGATGATGTACAAAATTTATTTACTTGATTCCCTATTTGTTTAAGGATGCTCTGAATTAAGCGTCATTCCTGCGAATGCAGGAATCCAAGTTGTTGAATTTTATGGATACCCGCGTTCGCGGGCATGACGGAAAGTGTATTTTTCAGGGCTTCCCTAATTCCCTATCTATTTAATTCCAGTGTTACTAAATACACATCTTGTTCGCGCAGCGGCAGGTCCAATGAAAATTGGCCATCTTTATTGACGCGGATGATTTTTTCTTGTGTTGGTTTTCCACTCGCCTGCGTTTTTAATTCTGCGACCTGTGCTTTGGTTAACTGCGCCGGGGAGCCCATGCGGATGTAAGCAGTGTAGGCATCGTTGTGTTGGTAGCCCACTTGTGAAATTGCCAGTTTGTATTTGCCTTTTTTCAAGCCATCCAAATGAATTTTGACATCGCCTTTGTGCGCGGGTGGCAAATCCTTGATGTAGTACTGCTGGTTATTGATGCCCTCGGGCAGGGTGAAAGTTGAATCCCACAACAGCAGTTGCACGTTGCCTTGGTCGTCTTTGGTGGCGAAGGATTGTGCGTCATTATTTTTCAATTCAATCGATGCCAATTGATTTAAAAATTGGTAGGCAAAATACGCCGGTTTTTTTATTCCCTGGGTATTCATCAAACCAAAACCACCGTGGAAAGCTTCAAAGCGTGGCCCCGGTTCTTCAAAGATATCGGTGAACACCCAGTAGGACATCGACTGAGTAGCGCTGCCGACTTGTTTTAATTTTTGCAAAATATAAGCGGCCTGGTGATAGGAATCGTGTGTGGGGTCTGCCGGTGTATAGGAGGAACTCCACTCGGTGTAATGCAATTCCAGGTTGGGCATGGATGAGGCCGCGATCTCTTCGCGATTTTTTAATACATCGCGCGCAACGGCCAATTCATCTTTGGATAACACAGTGCCGGTGCTGCCAAATTCATCGAGGAAACCCTGGTTTACACCATAGGCGTGGGTGCTCACAAAATCGAGTGGCACTTTATTGGTGGTGCAGTAGGTGATCATTTCCGGAATCCAGGCTGCGCCGGCAGTAGCAGGGCCGCCCACTTTGTAGTTGGGATTTACGCTTTTGATGGCGCGCGCACTATGCGCATACAGTTTGAAATATTCTTGCTGCGAACCTGCCCAAAAACCATCGAGATTGGGTTCGTTCCAGACTTCAAAATACCAGCTAGCCACTTCGTCGGCACCGTAACGCTCAGTCCAGTGTTCGGTCAGTTTTTTAATTAAGGTTTCCCATTTGTCGTAACTGTGCGGCGGTGTCACATTGCCGCGCCACCAAAAAATAGTTTTATCGCCACTCGCTAATGCGGACGGCATAAAACCGAGTTCAACAAAGGGCTTCATGCCAATGCTGAGGATGTAATCGTAGAGCGCATCCACATATTGGAAGTTGTAATGCTCGCGGCCTTGCGCATCAATTTTGTATACACCCATATCGTCGGTGAGTAACCCGTGCATACGGATGTAACGAAAACCGGCATCGCGTTTTATCTCGGCCAACTGCTGTTGCCAATCTGCACGCAGGCCTTCGTTCGCGCGGCCAGCACCGATACTGGTGTTGAAAAAGGTATTGAATTCCCCTTTGATTTGCCGGGTGTCGAGTGTTATGGATCTGTCTTGCGCCATTGCCAGCAACGGCAGTAACAAACCTAAGGCAAAACAAAAAATATTTTTAATTCTCATGGGATTTCCGGTGTTTTTTATTAAGAAAGATCATCAAACAGTTAGCAGGGCCAGGGCGCATCTGAAAATATACGTTCGCCACGCCCGCGAACAAGGCCGGGATGCATCTGAAAATATACGTTCGCCATGCCCGCGAACAAGGCCGGGATGCATCTGAAAATATACGTTCGTCATGCCTGCGAACAAGACCAGAGTACGGCTGAAAAATACATATTCGTCATGCCCGCGAACGCGGGCATCCATATCCATCGAAATAGGTTTTATGTATTAAACACACGTTTCGCTTCAGCAATCCCCTTCAAGCCAAGCAGCAATGCTTCGGTGGAGGTATGCACGGAATTTTGTTGGAACATCAAGTCGTACCCAAATTCCATGGAGGACCCCAGCACCAAAATAGAATCTGCCAGCGCATGGAATTCAATTTTTTCATCGGTGCGATTAAATATATTCACATCCTGTGGCTGCGCTTCACCCGCGCTGGTTTGCAGCTGTCCGCTGACTAGTCCCATCCAGGCAAACTTGTGGTTTAAGGGTAATTCATAGCGCCAGCGCTGGTGCGCTTTAAGGTGCACGACAAAATAATTAACCTGGGATGGAACCGCAAATTTGCTGCGGCTTTTATCGTGCCAGCCAATCAATACTTGCACCGGATCATTCGGCAACTTTGCCACTGGTTCAAGCCAGGCCGATTGCGCCGGTGAATTTTCCAATGCAGGCGATAAGGCAATACACACTTGTACGCCGACATAATCACTCGTAAGTGGTTCGATGGAATAGCAAATGCCTGAACCTGCAATGACCCAGGACCAACCATTTTTTTTCAAAATGCCGCGCTTGCCAGTAGAGTCTGAATAAGCCGCTTCCCCTGCAACTACATAGGTAAGGATCGCCTGCCCCGAGGCAGCGATTAAATTTGTCTGGTTTTCGCTGGAGCTATTTTTTTTGCTGCTCGTTTTGTTATTTGCGGCTTGGCTAGTAAAAATTTTTAACGATATAAACGGTTTTATTTTTTCCAGGTTACTCAAGGTTTTTATTAAATTATCCTTGTCCTGCTGGACGCTGGCACCCAGGTCGGGATACATATCTTTTAGTGAAGTGTTCATCTTGGTTTCCATTATTGTTATGACAAAAAATTGATGTGCAATATTGCTTCCATGGGAAAAATTATTGCGCCGCCGCACCCTGTATCAATGCATCAAAGGCTTGTTGGTCGAGTACTTTGTTATTGGTGCGGTCGAGCAAGTCACCGGTGTCCCACACGAAGGGCACCATGCCGTTGGCGATAGCCTGTTTGGTGAGGTAATTAAAATAATAGGCGCGGCTATCCAGATGTAATTGCAAATCGGTACCGGTTAAATTTTTGCGCACGCCTGTACCAAATTCACCCATGATCACGGGAATGCCCTTGTCCACAAATTGGGTTTTCATCAGTTTGAATCGCTGGTCCACATAATCTTCTTCACCCCAGGTGGGGTTGTGGGCGGTGTCGGTAGTGGAGTGGAAGTTTTTACCCCAATAGAAAAACTGGTTGCCCCAGCTTTCATCCTTGGTCATGCCGGTGTAATTCCAGGGGCTGTAATAGTGGATCTCCGCCATCAGCTTGTTGCTGATGTTATCGGTGGGCATTGTCGTCCAGAGCTTGTTGGTTTTATCGATGTCAGTCGCCGGCCCCTGCAGGATCAAAACCCGATGGGCATTTTTGCCACCGGTGGCGCGCACGGTATTGATAAAGGTCTGGTGATAGCTGAGCAGCACGCCCATTTCTTCGGCGGTTTCTACATTTGGCTCGTTGGCGCTGGCAAACAGTACGTGCTCGTCAAAATCGCGCAGATGGGTGGCTATCTGTTCCCAGAAGGCTTGTTGTTTAGCGTTGCTCTGTTCTTGCTTCGCGAGGGTGACATTGTTTTCCAGCCAGCCGCCGTCCCAGTGGATATTCACAATCACGTAGAGGTTGTTATCGACACAATATTGCACAACCTCCTTGATGCGATTGAGCCATGTGGGGTCGATTTCAGCAGTGGTCGGGTTGGCGTATTGGTCCCAGGAGGCGGGCAGGCGTATCGCACTAAAGCCCGCTTGCTTTACAAAGGCGACAAATTCCTTAGTGATTTTGGGGTTACCCCAATAGGTTTCCGATTTGCCGCCGGTCGCCTCCAGGGTATTGCCGATGTTAAAGCCCAGTTTGATATGGCTGGCGAGCTGCACAGCGGTGCTGTCCATTCCCGTGGAATCCGCAGGTAACGGATTTTGGTTATAGCTGGGGTACAGACCGGCAGCGCTGGATGATGATGCGCTACTCGATGGAGCCGTACTGGATGGCGCACTGCTGGAAAGTGCGGGGGTTGAACTGGGAGCGCTGGACGATGCCGGGGTGGAGTTGGTATGCACTGCGCCGGTGCTACCACCGCCACCGCTACCGCAGCTGATGAGTGTCACCAACAAACCGGATAACCAAAGCCTGTTTATTATTTTCATGAACGATCTCTGCTGATGAGTCACTGATTACTGGACGTAAAAAACCCGCGCGTACCAATTCCTGCACTTGCTATCGGAATCAAATAAAAACCAATAGGAAAGCGAGCTCCAAAAAGCGATGCGGCGGGTTGGGGAAGCTGGGGCTCGAGTGTGCTAAAAACAGCGGGAGAGCGGTAATGCTTGCACTAAAAACACTACGACTTTGCAAAAAGTTGAAGTTTTTTTGCATTAAGTTGAAGAGGGCACCGGGGTGAAAAAAGTGCCTGGAGGCTGAAAAAGCGCAAAACAGCAGAATCGGGGTTGTGCTCCCTGCGTTTACTACAGGGAGCCGGGGGTCAGGCTTTCTTTACAAATTCCGATTTCAACATCATCGCGCCAATGCCCTCTATGCGGCAGTCGATATCGTGATCACCATCGACCAAGCGCAAGATTTTTACCTTGGTACCCACCTTCACTACGGAAGACGAACCTTTAATTTTCAGATCCTTGATCACGGTAACGAAATCGCCATCGGCAAGCAGGTTGCCATTGGCATCACGCACTTGTTTGGCGGGGGCTGTTTCGTCGCTGGCCTGGTCTTGCGCTGACCATTCGTGCGCGCACTCGGGGCAAATCAACAGCGTGTGTTCCTGGTAGGTGTAAGGTGAGCTGCACTTGGGGCAGGGTGGTAGTTGGGTCATGGATAAATCTCCGGCGGGAACTAAAAATAAAATGTTTCATTTTGGTGTTTGGTTGCTGTAGGTGACCCCATGTTTTTCGAGGTACTCCCGGATCAACTGGCGCACGACCTGTGAGGGGGTTACATCCTGGGCTGCGCAGAGTTGTTCAAAGGCGTCCTTTTTGGTGGGGTCAATCAGCACCGTAAGGCGTGCAGTTTTTTGTTCCATATCCTTTCTCCTATGGTTGCTGTGCGTTTGTGGTCCGGGTGAGCTGGAGCTTGCATCTGGTTAAGGCTGCCGATACACCATAAGCCTCATATGATAACAACATTATAATGTTGTTATCATAAAATGGTAATGAAGTTTATACTGGACGGGTCAAAACACCCGGGAGACAAGGCATATGCCACACAGAGCCCATTTGTTTTCCCTGCGTATCGGGCATGCCCTGCGGGAAAGTTGTTTTGCCGAACCCTATACCCGGTTGATGTTTCGCAAAGACCTGCTGGCGGGTTTGACGGTGGGGATTATCGCCATTCCCTTGGCGATGGCCCTGGCGATTGCCAGCGGTGTTCCGCCCCAATACGGGTTGTATACGGCGGCTATTGCCGGTTTTGTGATTGCACTGACGGGCGGTTCCCGTTTCAGTATCTCCGGCCCGACCGCCGCCTTTGTGGTCATCCTCTACCCCATTACCCAAAAGTACGGCCTGGGTGGCCTGCTGCTCGCCAGCCTGATGGCGGGCGCCATACTGGTCGTGATGGCACTTTTTCGCCTGGGGCGGTTTATTGAATACATCCCTGAGCCGGTAACTCTGGGTTTTACCGGCGGCATTGGCGTCGTCATTGCGACCCTGCAAATAAAAGACTTCCTCGGCCTGCCCATCGCCACCATGCCCGAGCATTATTGGGAGAAAGTTGGGCTGCTTGCGCGATCCCTCGGGCATATCCATTGGCCCAGCCTGCTCGTCGCCCTGTTTACCCTGGCGGTTATGTTGTTGTGGCCACGCTTGAAAACACCCATACCTGCGCATTTACCTGCGGTGATTGCCGGTAGTCTGGTTGCGTGGGGGATGAATGATGCGGGGCTGGGGGTGGATACCATCCACTCCCGTTTCAGCTATACCGCTGCCGATGGCAGTATCACCCAGGGTATTCCACCCATCCTGCCCGGCTTTGCATGGCCCTGGTTGCAACCCGGGGCTGATGGACATTCGCTGGTTATCAGTTGGGATTTGGTGCGCGAGCTGTTCCCCGCTGCTGTTGCGATTGCGATGCTGGGGGCGATTGAATCGCTATTGTGCGCGCTGGTATTGGATGGCATGAGCGGAAAGCGCCATAGCGCCAATAGCGAATTGCTCGGGCAGGGCATCGGCAATCTGGTTGCACCCTTTTTTGGCGGTATTACCGCAACCGCCGCCATTGCCCGCTCGGCGGCCAATTTTAAAGCCGGTGCGGTCACCCCCGTCGCCAGCATGGTCCATGCACTGGTAGTCATCCTCGGGTTGGTCAGTTTTGCGCCCCTGCTGGGCTATTTGCCCATGCCTGCGATGGCCGCGCTGCTCATGGTAGTCGCGTGGAATATGAGCGAGGCACCCAAGAGTATGCATTTACTCAAAACCACCCAGCTCAGCGATATCCTGGTTTTCCTGTGCTGTTTTTCGCTAACCGTATTGTTCGACATGGTGCTCGCCATCACGGTCGGGATTGTGCTGGCCGCCATCTTGTTTATGAAAGAAATTGCTGACATGACCCGTGTGGTTGAGATTACGCACAACAAACAATATTTACCGGCCGCGGTACCGCACAATTGTCGGGTATTTAAAATTACCGGCCCGTTATTTTTTGCGGCGGCGGATAAAGTCTTCGGTGAACTCGCGCGTTACTGCGAACGCAACGCCAGGATTATTTTGTATCTCGATAACGTCACTATGCTGGATGCGGGAGGCGTGTCCGCGCTCACCAAACTCATCACCCATTGCGAGAAAACGGGTGTGCAACTTGTGCTCACCGACCTGCAATTCCAGCCCCTGAAAACCCTGGCGAAAGCCAATATCAAACCCATCGAGGGTGTATTTCGTTTATATCCCCGCCTCGTTGATGCACTGCAACCAGACCGCACGGCGTTGCCGCCCATTACGTGCTTTTTATAGAGTTATCTGCGTATGAAAATATCTGACGTAAAAGAAAAAATAGTGGCCAATGAAACGATCACAATTGAAATGATGCGCAATCCCGCCGAGTTGACTGAATGGGTTATCTGGATTCGCGAGAACTCGGGAAAAAGCTTTCTGCTGATGAATGAATCTGACCTGGTGATTACCACCAGCGATGCCAATCAGGCACTTCTGCTGCTGCGTTCTATCGGGATCAAGCAAGCCAATATCGTGCTGTAAATCCTTCAATACCGACCTTGGTTAGGAACTCGTGCCAGAGGTTTTATCGCACAGGGTTTTAAAGGTCTTGGGGGTGCAACTGTATTCTTCCTTGAATAATTTATTGAAGTAGGAAACGTTTTTGTAACCCACTGAATAAGCGATTTCGGCGATGTTCGCGTCTTCTTCCTGCGCCAGCAGGCGCGCTGCTTCGGTCAGGCGTAGCTTGTTCAAATAGCCGGTAAAGGTAAAACCCAGCTCGGATTTGAGGATGTCATTGATCTTGGTGCGGCTCACACCAATCTCGGTCGCCATGGACTCCAGGTTCAGGTCGGCGTTGGGGTAGCGGGTGGCCATAAAATGCAAAATGGCGCTGCGGTCTTTATCCCTGAGCGGTTCCACCGAGAGTTGTTGATAGGCCACCAGTGGCCGGTCGCGCTGGATTTTATCGCGCAATTCGTCAACCAATACCTGGGTATGTCGCCGGAAAAACCAGAGGGCGTAGCTGCCCCAGGCCAGCAACAGGAATGCACCCAGCAGGTAGAGATACACCCAGTTGTGCCCGAGCAGGGTGATCCCGCTTAGTTGGACATTGGATTCCACCTCCAGCGGGCTTTGGAAGCTGCTGCCAAAACTGAGCTTGGCGACTTTATCGCGCCGGTATTCCTTACGCGAAAGATCGACCTTGAACATAGTGAACCACCATTGCTGGGTTTCCAGGCGGGTCAGGTCGAGTTCGATTGCGCTCCAGGTTGGCGTGCAAGAGAAAAACGTGGAAGGCGCGCGATAACTTAAAAAATCCCCGATCTTGGAAACCTGCTCATCAAAGGTCAGCAGGGTAAAACTGAGGATATTTGCGGTGGAGCATTTGGTATTGAAGGCAATTTTGTCGAAAGCCGATAAATCCACCAGCACAGGCCCTGGCGTGGGGCCGGTAAATAACATATTGACCCCGACAAAGGGGTATTGCGCCTGGCGCGCGAGGGTGAAATTAAAATTCAGGTTGAATTTGTCATCAGTAAGCGCCACTTGGGAATTTCCGCCCTGGTAGCGATCAGTTTGCAGGTCGGATTGCCAGGGCAGGCCGCTTTTGTCCATGGGCAAGAGCGGCATCTGCAGGAAGGTATTTTGCACACACAGGTAACCCGCAAGGCCGCTGACCAGTATCAGGCACAGCAGGCTTAGGAGCGCCCTGTTATAAAATTCCTGCATGACGGGTGCTGGATTAACGTGGGAAAAGGGTTTTTACACCCTCTTTGGTGCCGAGTAACAGCACATCGGCCGGCTGTGCGGCGAACAAGCCGTTGGTCACTACGCCGGTGATCTGGTTGACGCGGGTTTCCAGGCCGACCGGGTCGATGATCTGCAAGTTGTAGACATCGAGGATCACATTGCCGTTGTCGGTCACCACACCGTCGCGGTACACCGGTGTGCCGCCCAGTTTGACCAGTTCGCGCGCGACATAGGAGCGCGCCATGGGGATGACTTCGACCGGCAGCGGGAACTTGCCCAGCACATCGACCCATTTGCTTTCGTCGGCGATACAGACAAATTCTTTGGAAACTGCGCGCACGATTTTTTCGCGCGTGAGCGCCGCGCCGCCGCCTTTGATCAGGTGCAAGTAAGCGTTGCTTTCATCGGCACCATCGACATACACGACGAGTTCGCTAACGGAGTTGCAGTCGAGCACGTCGATGCCGAGGTTTTTCAAACGCGCGGCCGAGGCGTCGGAGCTGGCCACCGCGCCGGCGAATTGGCTTTTGATCTCGCCCAGGTAATCGATAAAAAAATTGGCGGTCGAACCGGTGCCGACACCGATAATCGAATCGCTGAATAATTTAGGTTTGATGTATTCAATCGCGGCGCGGGCGACGGCTTGTTTTAATTGGTCTTGGGTCATAGTGGTCTCGGCTGCATATTATATAACCCCTCCCCAACCCTCCCCTTCAAAAGGGGAGGGAGCCTAACTCTTCCCCCTTCTAAGGGGAGGGAGCCTAACTCTTCCCCCTTCTAAGGGGAGGGAGCCTAACTCTTCCCCCTTCTAAGGGGAGGGAGCCTAACTCCTCCCCCTTCTAAGGGGAGGGAGCCTAACTCCTCCCCCTGCCAAGGGGGAGGCTGGGAGGGGGTTAAGCTCCTCGCTCCGCCAAGGGGGAGGTTGGGAGGGGGTTGAAATGTGCTCGCATTATACGGATTTTCGCCGTGCCAGCAGCGCCTAAATTGTTTACACTGCGGCGACTTTTTCATTCCCTCCAAGCAAGAACTAACATGCCTGAAACTTACATAAAACGTATCCTCAACGCCCGCATCTACGACCTCGCGGTGGAAACCCCGCTTGATGAAGCGCGCCTGCTCTCGGTGCGCACCGGCAATAAAGTCCTGCTCAAACGCGAGGATTTGCAGCCGGTGTTTTCATTCAAATTGCGCGGTGCCTACAACAAGCTGTTGCAACTTACCGACGAAGAGCGCAATCGCGGCGTGATTTGCGCCTCGGCGGGCAACCACGCGCAGGGCGTGGCACTAGGCTCCCAGCATCTGGGTATCAAGGCGACCATCGTTATGCCGCGCACCACGCCGACTATTAAAGTGGATGCGGTAAAAGCGCGCGGCGCCAAAGTGGTATTGCATGGCGACAACTACGATGAAGCCTCGGCGCACGCCAAAAAACTCGTCGAAGAAAAAGGCATGACCTACATCCATCCATTCGATGACCCGGATGTAATCGCGGGCCAGGGCACTATTGCGATGGAAATCCTGCGCCAATACCCCGGCAAGATCGACGCGATTTTTATCGCCGTCGGCGGGGGTGGTTTGGCGGCCGGTATCGGCGCCTATGTGAAATACCTGCGCCCGGAAACCAAAATTATCGCCGTGGAATCAGAAGAATCGGCGTGCTTGATGGCGGCGATGGAAAAGAAAAAGCGTGTGGTGCTGCCGCAAGTGGGCATCTTTGCCGATGGTATCGCCGTGGCGCAAATTGGTGAGGAGACTTTCCGGGTGCTGCGCAAGGTGGTCGATGAATGTATCACCGTGAGTACCGATGAAATCTGCGCGGGTATCAAGGATATCTTTGAAGACACCCGCTCCATCGCTGAACCGGCGGGTGCAACCGGTATCGCCGGGCTGAAAAAATACGTGGCCAAATACGGCATCACCGGCCAGACGCTAGTGGCGATCGACTGCGGCGCCAATATCAATTTTGATCGCCTGCGTTACATCAGCGAGCGCACTGAAATCGGTGAACAGCGCGAAGCGATCCTGGCGGTGACTATCCCCGAACGTCCGGGCGCCTACAAGGAGTTCTGCAAAGCCCTGGGCAAGCGCAATATCACCGAATTTAACTATCGCTACGCCGATGCCAAAGACGCGCGGATTTTTGTCGGCGTCCAGGTCGCGGCGGGTGGTAATGACCGTGCGGATCTGGTTGCGGACTTGGAAAACCAGGGCTACAACCTGGTGGATATGACCGAAAACGAGTTGGCGAAACTGCACATCCGCCACTTGGTGGGCGGCCACGCACCGCATATCACCGATGAAGTCCTCTACCGCTTCGAATTTCCCGAGCGCCCGGGTGCGCTTATGACCTTCCTGAACAAAGTGGCTGGACGCTGGAACATCTCCCTGTTCCACTACCGCAACCACGGCTCGGCCTCCGCACGGGTGCTGGTCGGTATGCAGGTGCCGAAAAAGGAATATGCCGAGCTGAAAGTGTTTTTGAATGACCTGAATTATCCCTACTGGGATGAAACCAAAAACGAGGCGGCCAGGTTTTTCCTCGGTTAATCCTGTGAAGGGTATTTTTAACTGCTCAAAGCGGCTAAACTTTGAGCAGTTAAAATGCCAAAAGTGGTCTTATTATGACTAAACCCATATCGCCGCTAGTGTCTGAATTTGAATCGGAAGAACAGGCAGCCAGTTATACCGCTTGGTTGCAAGACAAGGTCAAACGCAGTCTTGAAGATCCGCGCGAAGCTGTAGCGCATGATCAGCTGATGGCTGAATTGGAATCCATCATTACCCAAGCTGAGCAGCAGCGGAAAACGGCTTGATGCTATCGATTATCTGGTTGGCTCCGGCTGCCGCAGACCTTATTGAAATAGTTCGTTACATCGCCGCTGAAAATCCCGTCGCCGCCCGAAAATTAAAACAGCGCATTGAAGACGCAGTAATTCCCCTCTCTGAACATCCTTATCTCTATCGCAGTAGTGACCGCGTGCCGGGTGTGCGCGAAATGGTTGTGCACCCTAACTATTTGGTGTTGTATCGGGTGACCCAAATCCATATTGAAATCGTCGCCGTCGTTCATGCGCGGCGTGAATATCCCAATCATCCTGCCAGTTAACGCCAAGCCGTTTTCCTGTTTCTGTTCCCTCCTGTCTATCCTTAATCCAGCGAGCGGAAGGGTTAATTTATGTTCAGGAACTGGCGCGCCAGAAATTTTGCTGTAATCTGGACAACGTTGTCAGTTTGATCCAATGCCCATCAACCATTTATAAAAAGCTGGAGCAGCAATAATGAAAACAGCAGGTCTACATCGAATCGTGCGATTCAGCGCAGTGGCGCTGGCGCTTGGGATGATCCAGGGCACCTGGGCGGCGGGTTTTACCCAGCAGCAACTGGGTGAGTTTGCCGATAAGGCGCAACTGCGGTTTGCTGTGGTCAATAACTTTGCCCCCAAGCCCGAGCTGCAATTGACACTGACCAATGCCTCCTCGGTTGCGCTGCCTGCGGGCAAGGGTGATTGGAAAATTTACTTCCATTCGGTGCGCAAGCTGACGGCAACACCAGATGGCTTGAGCCTGCGCCATGTGCAGGGCGATCTGCACGAGCTGGCACCCACCGCCGGGTTTAAAGGCCTCGCTCTTGGCGCGAGCCTCCAGGTGCCCTATACCGCTAGCGCCGCCATGGTGAGCTACACCGATTTTATGCCGCGCGCTTTTATCGCCCAGCCGGGTCTGGAGGCGGAGGTATTCGCCAATACTGATACTGAACATGTGCAGGATTATGTCGAACCGCTCACCAAGCCGGAACAATTACAGCGCTTTGGCGGCGCGACCAAAGATTTGTATCCCATCGCCACCGCTGCAACCCGCTACCAGGACAATCTCGCCGTTAACCAGGCGGCTGCCAAACTCGATGCCAGCCCCAAAATTATTCCCACTCCGACTGAAGTGAAATATCGCAAAGCCACGACGACACTCGATAGCAGCTGGCAAATCCGCTATGCAGGGCGGTTGGCGAGTGAGGCGAATTATCTTGTGGCGCAACTAAAAAGTGCGGGTGTAACACTCGCATCTGCAGCGGATCATATTGCATCCACCGGCAAGGTAATTGAGTTAAAAGTCGATGGTGCCAAGGCAACAGCTGAAGCCTACACGCTCAACATTGCCGACGACAAAATTACCATCACCGGCAGCGATAACGCCGGGGCTTTCTACGGTATCCAGAGCCTGCTGAGCCTCTTGCCTGCACAGGCTGCCAGCAGCCATGCAGTGGTGCAACTGAGTGCAACCGATGCACCGCGTTACACCTGGCGCGGCATGCACTACGATATGGGACGCAACTTTCACGGCAAGGATGTAACACTGCGTTTGATCGAGCAGATGGCGCGTTACAAACTTAACAAACTGCACCTGCATCTCACTGAGGATGAAGGCTGGCGATTGGAAATTCCCGGCTTGCCGGAGCTGACGGAAGTCGGTGCCCGCCGCTGTTTTGATCTCACCGAACAACGATGCTTGCTGACGCAATTGGGTACTGGTCCGCATAAATCCGGCTCGGGCAATGGCTTTTATTCCACCGCCGATTTTATCGAGATTGTGAAGTTCGCCAGCGCGCGCCATATCGAGGTGATCCCGGAAATCGACATGCCCGGCCACGCCCGCGCAGCGGTGAAGTCGATGGAGGCGCGTTACAACAAATTGCTTAAAGCCGGTAAAAAAGCTGAGGCGGAGCAGTATTTATTATCCGATCCGTTGGATAAATCCGAATACATCAGCGTGCAAAGTTACACCGACAATGCCATCAACGTCTGCTTGCCATCGACCTACGCGTTTGTCGATAAAGTGATTTACGAATTGCAGCAGATGTATCGCAAAGCCGGTACCAAACTCGTGACTTTCCATATGGGCGGCGATGAAGTTGGCGCAGGCGCCTGGACAGCATCACCTGCATGCGCAGCATTGTTTGCCAAAGGTGAACAGGGGGTGGCGGGCCCGGCGGATTTGAAACCCTATTTTGTAAGCAAAGTTGCGGCGCTTACCTCCCTGCGCGGCCTGGATTTGGCCGGTTGGGAAGATGGCCTGATGTACGACGCCACCAACACGTTCAACCGCAGCCAATTTGCGAATAAACATGTGCTCGCCAATGCCTGGGATAACATCTGGGAGTGGGGGGTTGCCGACCGCGCCTATCGTTTGGCAAATGCCGGTTATGAGCCGATTTTATCGCTCGCGACGCATTTGTATTTTGACCATCCCCATGAAGCCAACCCGGAAGAGCGCGGTTACTATTGGGCGACGCGCTACACGGATATCGCAAAAGTATTTGGCTTTATGCCTGACAACCTCTACGCCAATGCCGATAAAACCCGCACCGGCGCACCGATTGAAAACCTGGAGGCACTGGTAGGCCGCGCGCTGCCCGCACTGGAAAAACCGGAGCAATTGCGCGGCATCCAGGGGCAAGTGTGGAGTGAAACTATCCGCTCCGGAGCGCAACTGGAGCAGATGATTTACCCGCGTGTGGTGAGCCTTGCTGAACGTGCCTGGCACAAAGCTGCATGGGAAGGCGACACGCCGGACACTGCCGCGCGCACTGCCGATTGGGCAGCATTTGCCCTGCAATTAAGCGCAAAAGAGCTGCCGAAACTGGCGGCGCTGGGCGGTGATTTCTATCTCCCTCCGCCCGGTGCAGTGATTGAAAATGGCAAATTGCATGCGAACACAGCATTGCCTGGTTTGGCGATTGAATACAGCCTCGACCGTGGTGCGAGCTGGAATTCCTACGCGGGTGAGCAAGCTGTCAGCGTGGGTGATGTGTTGTTACGCAGTCGATTGGGTAAATCTACGAGCCGTGTAACAGCCATCGCAAATTAATCCTGGCCTGCGCAAGGAGGCGCAATATAGGTAAAAACCCCTTGTTTTACGCTGTTTTTAAATCTTGATGCTAAAAACAGCGGGAAACACCGGTTAAAAGTCCGCTATTTGTGCGAGTTCAGCCATATTTTTGCAATTTTATGTCTGACGTATGTTTCATTCTTGTAATTCCTTGCCTATTATTCAACCACACCACTGATTTGTTTGTGGTGCAATGCGTTTTCTCAAAGTATTTTTGTGCAAGGCTACAACCATGAAAGTCGATGTTATCTCCGTTGTGTTTGTTTTGTTTTGCCTTGGAGTATGTGTAACCCTGTTGGATATTAGTTCTTTAGTATCGTTTGCAGAAACTGCAGTAGAATCGACCTCAGAATAAGAACAGGCTAGTAAACGGAATTTTCGACAACAACTCCCGCTTCGGCGGGAGTTGTTTTTTGTGGGGCAAAAAATTTTGCAGGAGAGTTTGGCGATAGTTATTTAAGCAGGCGATCTTGTAAACAAGTGATCTTTTAAACGGGACTCAAGCCAAAATGATTTCCCGGTCAGTTGCAATTGCAAAGAGCGGTATATCCCAACTGGCGGTGGTGAGTGAATCAACTTCCTGGCATGCGTGTGCCAGGCCGATAAGTGCCGGTTTCCCTGCGTTTTTTTTCTGTTTGAAGGCGAAGGTTGTATCGTAAAAACCGCCCCCCATACCCAGGCGCGCGCCGCTGCGGTCAAAACCCACCAACGGCATTAGCACTACATCCAATAAATGCGCGGGCAATTTGTGCTGCTGGCGAAAATCCGGCTCGGGAATACCAAAACGATTTTTAGTCAGCACTGCATCAGCGGTGTATTCCACAAACCACATCTCCCGGCTTTTGCCCGGTCGCAACACCGGCAGGTAACAATGTTTTTCCATTTTCCATAATTGTTGTGCGATAGGTGCCGGGTCGATTTCACCATCGTTGGCGATATACAGGGCGAGATGGCGCGCGCGCATAAATTGCGGCAGTTGCATCAAATGGCGCAACAGCAATAGCGATGCCTGGGCTTGTTGGGTCGGATTCAGTACTTTGCGGCGCGCGCGCAATTCAAGGCGCAAACTATTTTTTGCCTGGGCCAGTGCATCAGGAGATGAATCGTGTGGTAGCTGGGAATCAAACAGGTCGGCCATAAATAGCCTTACAGGAAAAAACAGGAGAGAGTTAAGAGACCCCGAAATGCCGCTTACCAAGCTGGCCTTGAACCCAAAGGTTCAAGGTGGCGATACCTGTGGCTTTTTAGGCTTTCCGTCAGGCGGACATGCACACCAAGCGCAGACGAGATACTGCCGGGCTAACATTTATCGGCTCAAGGACATTGTTGGATTGCGAACATTCCAGGGCGTGGCGCCAGTATAACCCAGAGTTACTGGTCGCCTGCAAATGAAATTATGCTTGGGTTATCTAAACGGTTAGCAATTAATCGTCTTAAACAATATTGGTAAAAATGGCTGGTTTGGACAGGCTGCCTTTGGGTTGATCGGAGGCTTAACCCAGGTTGGACAGGGTGCGATCCAGTTTTTCGTTCAAGCGCAATAAATCGCTTTGGCTTGCGGCGCCACTGGTGCCTGCATTGCTATTTTTGGATTGCAAGAGCTCATGGCTCAGGTTGAGGGCGGCCATGACCGCAATGCGCTCAAGGCCGATCACTGCGCCGGTACCGCGGATCGCCTTCATGCGCTCGTCGAGCAGTTGGGCTGATTCCACCAGGGCCTGACGCTCTTCGCGCGGGCAAGCGACCTGGTATTCTTTATCGAGGATTTTTACAAAAACGGTTTCGTTGCTCATTGATGCCTCGATTACTCAGCGTCCAGGTTACGTAAATGGGTGATCATTGCCTCTACACGGCTGCGCGCCAAATCATTCTTCTCGATCAAGCGCACGCGCTCGCGCTGCCACTCGCTCTCGCGGGTTTTGAGCTCGGCGTTTTCTTGCTGCAAGCGATTGCACAGCAGTATCAGCTTATCCAGCTTGGTTTCGAGGGCGAGTAACAGATCGTCAGGCATGATAATAAATAACCAATATATAGCGCGGGTCGCCCACTATATTGCGCGCTCGGCGGGTGGTCAATCGCACAGCCGAAGTTAATGTGAATTCGAGAAGTTGGTTGTTATTAAATGATAAACAAACAGGTTTTATTTGAGTCGCATCAACCTTATAAATCGCTATATAAAAAGTTTGCAGAGCCGCCCAAGCCAATCGTGATAGCATTCGTCCACTGTGATGAGAGGCCTCTATGACCGATACAACTTCCCCTGAACAACTGCTCACCCCCCTGAATTTTGACGATCTGGCCAACCTGTTGGCGCCCCTCGGCACCCTCAATAGTCCCTCTGAACTGCATGGTTTGCTGTGCGGGAAATTGGCGGGCGGTGCGACCCTGAGCGAAATCAACTGGCTGCTGGAGGCGGTTGAGTTCCTCGATTTTATCGCCGCGCCCGATGAGCAGGTGCGCATCGCCCTGAGCCGTTTGTATCACACCACCTGCGAGCAATTGAGCGGCCAGTTCAGCCTGAAGCTGATGCTCCCTGACGATGACAACACACTCAATGAACGCGTGCGCGCCCTGAGCGAATGGTGCCATGGTTTCCTGACCGGCTTCGGCAGTGTCGATCACCAGGGCAAGCGGGTGATTGGTGAAGAGTTTGAGGAGATGTTGGAAGACATTGCCAATATCGTGCAAATCCAGGCCGATGATGAAGAGGATGAACCCAGTGCAGAAGCGGACTACATGGAAGTGACGGAATATGTGCGAGTGGTCGTCAACTCACTTTATTTTGAATTTTCAGCCGAACATGCAGAAGGGGCAAACCCTGCCAGCATGGCGCCGGCATCCAACCAATTGCATTAATTGTTTGCGAGTGCATCCATGAGAATTTCCAAAACTGAATTTGCCCGCCGCCGTAAAACATTGATGGCGCACATGGAGCCCAACTCCATCGCCATAGTCCCCGCTGCTCCCGAGCGCCCGCGCAGCCGCGATACTGAATATCACTACCGCCAGGACAGCGATTTTTTATATCTCTCGGGTTTTGAGGAGCCCAAAGCCGTACTGGTATTGATTCCCGGCCGTGAACACGGGGAATATGTTTTATTTGTGCGCGAGCGCAACCGCGAGCGTGAAATTTGGGATGGCTACCGCGCAGGGCCCGAAGGTGCATGCAGCGAATTCGAAGCGGACGATGCCTTTCCCATCGATGATATCGATGAGATTTTGCCTGGCCTGCTCGAAGGCAAGCAGCGCGTTTACTACTCCATGGGCAAAGACGGCGAATTTGATAAGCACGTAATGGATTGGGTCAATACCATTCGCGCCAAAGTGCGCTCAGGTGCAACACCACCCGGTGAATTCCTGGATTTAAGCCATTTCTTAAATGACATGCGTTTATTTAAAAGCGCCGCTGAATTGCGTGTGATGAAAGAAGCTGGTGAAATTTCCGCGCGCGCCCATGTGCGCGCCATGAAAGCGAGTAAAGCGGGGGTAATGGAATACCAACTCGAAGCGGAAATCCTGCACGAGTTTCAAATGAGCGGCGCGCGTTTTCCCGCCTATAACTCTATCGTTGGCGGTGGAAAAAATGGCTGCATCCTTCACTACATCGAAAATTCAGCGCCGCTGAAAAATGGCGATCTGGTATTGATCGATGCGGGCTGCGAGCTGGATTATTACGCGGCCGATATCACCCGCACTTTTCCTGTGAATGGAAAATTTTCCCCCGAACAAAAAGCGCTTTACGAAATTTGTTTGCAAGCGCAGCTTGAAGCAATCGATGTTTGCAAACCGGGCAATCATTGGAATGATCCCCACGAAGCGACTGTGCGTGTTATCACCGAAGGTTTGGTAAGTATCGGTTTGCTTGAAGGTGAAGTTAGCGAATTAATCAAAAGCGAAGCTTACAAAGAATTTTATATGCATCGCGCTGGCCATTGGTTGGGTATGGATGTGCATGATGTGGGCGATTACAAGGTCGGCGGCGAATGGCGTGTGTTGGAGCCGGGCATGGTGATGACTGTTGAGCCGGGCATCTATGTTGCGCCCGATAACGAACGTGTCGCCAAAAAATGGCGCGGCATCGGTATTCGTATCGAAGACGATGTGGTCATCACCAAAGATGGCAACGAAATCCTCACCAAAGATGTACCCAAAACTGTGGCTGATATTGAAGCCTTGATGGCTGGATAAATTCATGGCTCAAATTATTGAGTGTGATATCGCCATTATCGGCGGCGGCATGGTGGGCACAAGCCTCGCCAGTTTGCTTGCAGCCAGCCAGCCGCAATTGCGCATTGCGCTGATCGAAGCCCAGCCGTTTGCGCGGGCGGATGAACTTTCTTTTCAGCCAAGTTTTGATGCGCGGTCTACCGCGCTCTCGTACGGCACCGCTGCAATTTTGCGCGAGTTGGGCTTGTGGAATTTATTGCAGCAACACATTACGCCGATTGCGCAGGTACACGTATCTGATCGTGGGCATTTTCTCGGCGGCGTGATTGATGCGGCAGAAAATAATCTCGCTGCGGTTGGTTATGTTGTTGAAAACGCCTGGTTGGGACAGGTGTTGCTCAAGCATGTGCAGGCACAACCCAACATCCAATGTTTTGCATCATCCAGCGTGACAGCATTATCGCCACAACAGGATTGTGCACTGCTCAGTGTTAACAACAGCGGACAAGAATTTTTAATCAAAACTTCGCTTGCCGCAATTGCCGATGGTGGTGATTCACCTTTGCGCATCGCGCTGGGTATAGGTACGCAAGTGCGCGCCTATGGGCAAACCGCCATCATCACTAACGTTGAATTTTCCGAGCCGCATAATGGTGTCGCCTACGAGCGTTTTACGGCGGATGGTCCCATCGCGCTCTTGCCATTGGGCGAATCCAATAATGCGCAGCAGTCTGCATTGGTTTGGACATTACCAGCTGCACAAGCTGATGAAGTGCTCGCATTAAGTGATGCTGATTTTCTTGCGCATCTGCAGAAGCGTTTTGGTTTTCGCGTGGGGCGTTTTAACCGGGTTGCCAAACGTTTTGCCTATCCATTGCAACTGGTAATGGCGGAAGAGCAAGTTCGTTCGCATCTGGTGCTGCTGGGCAATGCCGCGCATTTTTTACATCCGGTCGCGGGCCAGGGATTTAATTTGGCTCTGCGCGATTGTGCTTGCCTGGTGGAAACCCTGCGTTGCGCAATTGCAGAAAATAAATCGCCCGGTGATTTGGCGGTATTGCAAACTTACCTGCACCAGCAATCGCTGGATCAGCAACTTACTATTGAATTCAGTGATAAATTGGTGCGCCTGTTTTCCAGCGACCAATTGCCGCTGATTGCCATGCGCCATCTTGGCTTATTAAGTCTGGAATCAATTCCGCTCATTAAAAACCAGTTTGTTGCACAGACCATGGGCACCGCAGGGCGTCAATTTCGCTGGAAATTGGATGAGGCTGGTGACGAAAATTCCCGTAATGAAAAAAGCATGGATTCTCGCGTGTGCGGGAATGACGATGCGAAAATCAGTCGTGCTGATTATGATGTGATTATCGTTGGTGCGGGCTTGGTGGGGGCTTCACTTGCCTGTGCCATTGCGCAAACGGAAGCCGCGCAGGATTTGCGTATCGCCGTCGTTGAAGCCAGCAATGATTTGCACAATTTTAGCGGCGATAATTTTGATCCGCGTGTTGTTGCACTCACTCATGCATCACAAAAATTATTAACCGATATTGGTTGCTGGGATGACATAGTTGCACAGCGTGTTTGCGCCTATCGCGAAATGAAAGTCTGGGATGGTGAAGGAACTGCGGCGATTGAATTTGATTGCGCCGAGGTACAACAAACCCATCTCGGCCATATTATTGAAAATTCGGTAATTGTGAACCAGCTGCGTGCGCGTATGGCGCAGCACAAGAATATTGTCCTTATCCAGCCTGTTGCTGTTGCACAGGTCATTCCCGCGCAAGCAGAATTTCCACTCGTGCGCGTGCAGCTCACCAATGGCGATGAAATTACTAGCGCATTATTAATTGCCGCTGATGGTGCGCAATCCAAAGTGCGTGAGCTTGCCAGTTTTTCCACGCGCGAGTGGGATTATGGCCAGCAGGCAATTATCACGACTGTGCGCACTGAACATCCGCACGAATTTACCGCATGGCAACGCTTCATGCACACGGGGCCACTCGCGTTTTTACCGTTGCAGCACCAGGGCGATGCGCATCAATGCTCAATTGTATGGTCGGCAGATGATGAATTGGCTGCGGAAATAATGACGCTGGATGATAATGCGTTTTGCGCTCGTTTAACCGCTGCCTTTGAGGCTCGTCTCGGGCGCGTTATCGCCTGCGATAAACGCTACGTAATTCCCCTGCGCCAACGCCATGCAACCAGCTATATTCAACCGGGCATCGCTCTGGTTGGCGATGCCGCACACAATATTCATCCACTGGCAGGCCAAGGCGTTAATTTGGGATTGCTGGATGTAATCGCCCTCGCGCAGGAAATTGAGCGTGCCCTGGCGCGTGGCATTCCGCTCGCGGATTATTCCATCCTGCGACGCTACCAACGCCAGCGGTTAGCCGGGAACCTGGGCATGATGTCGGCAATGGATGGATTCAAGCGATTGTTTGGTAATCGCACCCTGGCGGCAAACTGGTTGCGCAATACCGGCATGCGCCAACTAAACTCAATGGCGGCTGTTAAAAAAATCATCATTAATACCGCGCTGGGCGTTTCCTGATCTGTGCGGTGAGGCAGGCCTATGGAACTGGATTTATTGTTTTCAGTGGCACCCTTTGACTGGAGCGCTATTGGAACATCGCTCTTGTGTGGCAGCATCATCGGTATCGAGCGCCAACTGCGCGGTAAGCCGGTGGGAATCCGCACCTCCTCCCTGATCACCTTGGGGACTTATATTTTTATCGCCGCTTCGCTGTTTGTATCTACCCACATGGGCGGACCGGAAAAAGTGGTCACTGACCCTTCACGTATTATTGGCCAGGTGATTACCGGTATCGGCTTTTTAGGTGCAGGAGTAATGCTGGCGCGCGATGGATTTGTATTGGGGGTAACCTCGGCGGCGACTATCTGGGTGCTTGCATCCATTGGGGTGGTCATTGCGGTTGGTTACAATTTGGTGGCGATTAAATTGTCACTGGTGGTCATCCTGGTATTGGTGGGCGTGGACTTTTTAGAGGACTACTCGCAGGCTTTTACGCGTGGTGTACATAAAAAATATCAGGATTGGCGCGGCAAAAGTAAATCCAGTTCTGACTGATTGGTGTAGAAAAGTAACATTCTTGCAGAAGTATTTATGTCGAAACTCCTAATTGTTGCAAACGTATTAAATGGCCTCCTATTAATTGTTTTAGTTTCAGCCATTGCCGGTTTTATTTCATTTCTTAATATCTACGGATTATTTTTAGCCTGTATCACCGCCGTAATTGCATGGGGTGTTTTCAAGCAGCGGCGCTGGGGTTATTTTGCGGCGGCCGCATGGGGGCTCGCTTGTTTTCAATTGGCAAAACAAGGTTATGAATTCCAAAGCATTAAGCGCCACGTGATGATGATTGGTTTTACATTGATTCCCGTTGCACTGTTTTTGCACGAAACGCTGGGCAAGGCCGCAGCAAAATCTGCACAAAATAATGGCAAAAAAAGTGACGATACGCCAAAAATGCCCGATTAATTGTGTGTGTCTTACCCAGCATTACAAAAAGTGTCGATATTCTCTAAATTCACTGATAACTGCTTGACTCAGTAAGGCTTAGTGTTTTAATTTTGAGCTGCTACAGATTGAGATCCGCCCCAAGACTAGGCTTTTGTAAGACAACCGCTTGCTCAAGACACTTGGACGTACCACGACCTGAGCAATAGCTTTATTACAGGCTATTTCACTCTGGCTTTTAGTAAAGTCGGTTTTTTTGTTCGGTCAGCTACGCTGACGTTTTAGATGCAAGATGAGGAAACTATGTCAGATCTAGTCTCTGGTGTTGTTAAATGGTTCAACGATGACAAGGGTTATGGTTTTATTGAGCGTGAAGGTGGTGCAGATGTATTTGTACACTTCCGTGCAATCAACGGCAACGGCCGTAAGACCTTGAAAGAAGGTCAGAAAGTGACTTTCGAAGTAACCCAAGGTCAAAAGGGTCCACAAGCAGAAAACGTTACTCCACTCTAATTTGGGTGGGTTTCGAAAAGGGTGATTGAGCAATCAATCACCCTTTGCTGTTTTAGGGGCTTTAATTGTGGTGATATATTATTTATCGCAATTCACCGCAATATCATTCTGCCATCGCGCATGCGATTAGGTTTTGTTTTTTCTTTCACCGGCATTTGCTTCATGTTTGATTTGCAAGCTGTCCTCTGGCTCACCCTGATTATTCTCACTATCTATTATTGGCGCGGCGCGTTGCTTGTTAAGGAGCGCGCATTTTATGCCGCGCAAAAGCGTTGTGAAGAAATGGAAGTGCAATTGCTGGATGAAAATGTCTACCTGCGTCGACTATGGTTCAAGCGCAATGATTTTGGCAGGCTTTTACTCTGGCGTGCATTTTATTTTGAATTTACCGTATCGGGTTCCGATCGTTATTATGGTCGCGTGATTATGCTGGGGCAGCGCATTACACATGTCGAACTGGATGCGCATCGCATACATTAATCTGTAGCATTTCCTTAGGTCACATTATGCCTATTACCTATAGCACTGAAACATCTTTGGATGTTTTGCAGGTTATCGATTTATATAATCGCTCCACATTGGGTGAGCGCAGGCCGGTTGATAAACCGGATGTTTTCCAAGGCATGATTGATAACGCCAGTATTTTAATAACGGCTTGGGATGATAAAAAATTGGTGGGCATTGCCCGCTCACTCAGTGATTTTGTTTACGTGACTTATCTTGCTGATTTGGCCGTCGATGAAAGTTATCAGCACCAGGGAATTGGTAAGGAGCTTATCGCGCTCACGCAGGCACAAGCATCGCCAAATTGTATGATGGTGCTTCTCGCTGCTCCTAAAGCCAATGACTATTATCCCAAATTGGGTTTTGCACATAATCCGCGCGCCTGGATGTTAAAAAGTAATTATTAAAATTGGATGCTGCATGACAGAAAAATATCTCAGTGAAAAAGTGGGTGGCTGGAAAACGAAAACAGCAGCCGTTGTTTATGAAAACTCCTGGATAAAAGTATCCCACGAAGAAGTGATTACCCCCAAAGGTACCGATGGTATTTACGGTGTGGTGCATTTTAAAAATACTGCAATTGGCGTGGTGCCTATTGATGCAGAAGGCAACACCTGGCTGGTAAAACAAAGCCGCTATTCGCTCAACCAATATACGTGGGAAATTCCAGAGGGCGGATGCCCGCAAGGTGAAAGTCCGCTCAATGCCGCGAAGCGTGAATTGGAAGAAGAGGTTGGTTTGCAGGCCAATGATTGGCAGCAATTAATGACCATGCATTTATCCAATTCGGTAACTGATGAGTTTTGTGTCGTGTTTGTTGCGCGGGATTTGTATGCTGGCCAGCAACAGTTGGAGGCAACAGAGGATATCGAAGTTAAAAAGTTGCCCCTAAGTGAAGCCATTGACATGGTGAGGCGCGGTGAAATTACTGATGGTATTAGCGTGGCGGCTTTATTGCGTATTGCATTGGAAATGTAGGTGCCGGATTTTTTAACGCTTAAGAAATCATATCCGGCATGTGAGAATTCAAACTTTTTTGGCCAAAAGATTCTTCCAGTCGTTTACGATAATGACGTAAATCCGCAGGAGTATGAAATTTTTCAGCGAGCAACGATGAAAAATTTCCCAGAATTCCTTTTTCAACCTTTTGCTCCCATTCATTGCTAAAAGCAATTTCATTATCCAGCCATAACCTTAACCAGGTTGGGTCTGGCAATCTACTGTTAACTGTGTCACGTGGGTAAAGTTCCTTGTTTACATGCAAATTTGTCGGATGCAGTGCATGGTTCAAACGGGCATTGGTCATGAGCACACCAATTTTTGCAAAATGTAATTTTGCATTTTCACCTGTCAGGGATATCGCCCGTTGCATATATTGAAAATAAGCGCGTGCATGCCGTGCTTCATCTTGTGCAAGGATGGAATAGATGGTTTTTATAACCGGCTCATCATGGTAATCACCCGCACATCTATACCATTGGTTCAAACGCACTTCGCCGCAAAAATGCAGCGCCAGGGATTCCAGTGGCGGAGCCGGGTCAAATGAAAATCTCACCGCATTGAGTTCTTCGGTTGTGGGCAAGTATTCGGGAGCAAAGCGACGTAGATATTCCAGTAACACAAGGCTGTGTTTTTGTTCTTCAAAAAACCATATTGAAATGAAGGCCGCAAAATCCGGATCGTCCGGGTTATCGCGCAGGAACATTTCCGCCGTAGGCATTGCGGCCCACTCCAGTAATGCATTCATTTTAATGCCGTGTAGTTGTCGGTCGCTGAGTTTATCGACATTAAAATTTTCCCAGGGAATGTCGGTGGTGAGATTCCAGCGGGATTTTTCCATATCAATAAATAACGCGGGAAATAACATGCTCATGCAAGTTCCCTGCAATTGGCATTGATGAGTAACTTGCAAGCAGCAAGTTCCATTTTTAATGGCTCAATGCAAGCTCCGCATCCCGTTGAGGTGCAGGCAGTAAAGGTATGGAGGAGGTCGTCAAGCGGCAGCTTGGCCTGTGATTGGAATGAAACTATATCGTCAAAAGATTTATCTGAGCAGAGGCAGTACATCGTCGTATCCTTGATGTTTATTAGTGTATTTCTATCGGTGACGTTATAATAATTTGCCTTTAATCTGATGTCTATACGGCATATTTATAAGCAAGGATAATCGTTATGTTGGACTTGTTGGGTTTGGGAAAGCAAAGCCTTTCACAGCAACCGTTTAGTTGTTTTATGGAAACAGTATTTGAATCGGCAGAAAAGGGCGATGTGGTATTAACCCTGGCGATCAAGGACCAGTACCGGCAAAACTTCGGGGCGATTCATGGTGGGGTTATTAGTTATATGGTGGATGTGGGGTTGGCCTATGCTGCTGCATCCGAGGTGGGGGATTGTGTCACATCAGAGTTAAAGATTAATTATATAAGGCCTGCGGTAGGTGATTTGGTTGTAGCCCGCGGGAAAACCATTTCCGTGGGGAGCCGACAAGTTGTATGTGAATGCCGGGTTTTTGTTCGCGATAGGGATATGAAAGAAACCTTGGTGGCGATTGCGCTGGGAACTGTTAATCGTTTGACCGAAACAAGAAAAAAATCGGCCTCATAATTTTCGCGCAACAAATCTGGCATGTATTAATCGTTAATATTGGGTTTGAAGCGAGAACGCAACCAATTCAGCCAGCCATTATTTTCCAGCATATATTTATCCAATTGATCCTGATTATAAAAATAATGTTCCGGGTCACTAAATAACAATTCGCGTTTTAACATCCGTCGATTGGGATTGATTGTTTTAATAATCCGTGCCGGATTGCCCGCTGCCACTGAATTTGCAGGAATGCTTTTAGTTACAACCGATCCTGAGCCCACTACCGAATTCTCACCAATAGTCACGCCTTTATTGACGATGACACGTTCACCCAGCCATACATTATTTTCAATTACCACGGGTTTGGTGCAGCGAAAAGGACGGATCCGATTGTAGATTCCATGCCAGTCGCTATCGCTGATGGTGACATTGGCGGCGAGCATGCAGTTGTCGCCAATGCGGATTGATTGTGCTGCCGAGATACGCACACCGGGTGAGATTAAACAGTAATCGCCAATCACGATTTTTGCGTCGGCCTGTTTGCTCGGCCAGCTGGTAAAGCGTACACAATTATCGCTTGAGCAAATAATTTGCGCATATTTTCCCAGATGGATATTGCGGCCAAAAATGACCAGGCTGCGCGGATGGGCAATTTCAGGAATACTGCCCAGGCTATCAAATTGCGGAGCAATAAAACGCTGCACATACCAGTGGTTGATTATTTTGTAGATACGTTTTATCAAATAGGGTGTGCTGCTGCGGCGCATGGGACAAGTTCGCTTGTTAAAAGGACTTTGATGTCGATTGATTGTTGTTGTCTGTTAGAATTGGCGCAGTAATTATGAGCGAGAATAACAATGCTGCCAATTGATATAAATTCAGTAAAAGGTTTTCTGGATCCTGAAGAAGGAGCTGCTTTGTATGAATATGCCCTCAAGGTGGCAGGGCTTGGTCCCTGTTTGGAAATTGGCAGCTACTGTGGCAAATCAACAGTTTATCTTGGCAGTGCTTGCCAAAAAACCAATAACGTTTTGTTTGCAGTGGATCATCATCGCGGATCAGAAGAGCATCAGTTGGGTGAGGAGTACCACGACCCCGCACTTTACGATAAGCAATTTGGCAAGATGGATAGTTTTCGCGAGTTTCGCCATACCCTGGCGCGCGCGCAATTGGAAGATTGTGTAGTGCCTATAGTGGCGCCGTCGAATTTAGCTGCGCGCTATTGGGCCGCGCCCTTGGGTATGGTATTTATCGATGGTGGCCATAGTATGGAGGCGGCGTTAACCGACTATCGCGCCTGGGCACCGCATGTGGTGCGCGGTGGTTGGTTGGCAATCCACGATGTATTTCCCAATCCTGCTGATGGTGGACGCCCTCCTTATGAAATCTGGAAGTTGGCGCAGGCATCGGGTTTGTTTGAAGCTATGCCACTAATTAAAACCCTGGGATTGTTAAAGCGCCTTTAACAATTTCGAAATTACTTTATTACCCAAATAAGTGCGATTCCACCGCGATAAGAATGATCGGTCACCACCAGTGAGCTTTCATTAAAATCAGTGCTGCTGATATTGTCGTAACGAATAAATAATGCGAGTCGCGTTTTAATGCCGCTGTAATTAAAACTGCGGCTCAGTGCCATATGATTATTCCAGCCGCTATAACCGCCCGCCGCATTAAAATAACTGCGCGATGCGGTGACATATTGTGGATCTACGCTGTAGTAATAATCGTGATAGGCCTCGCTCGCGTAAGTAACTCCTGCACGATAGGTGAATGCCCACTTGTTAAGCCGGTTGCGATACACAAATTGCGGTTGCAGGATTGAGCCTATATAGCCTGATTCATCGGCACCTATCGCAAACACTGCGCGCCAGGGAATTTGCAAATGCCAACCGCGCGAAAAATCCTCACCGGTTAAATTGATATTAAATGATGGCCCCAATTCCAGGGTTGAGCCCAATTCGGGCATGCCGTTGCGCAGTTCGTTTTGATCTGCATCCGGAGTGATTGCCGCGCTGGCGCTAAAGGTAAATTCGTATTGATCCGTGCGTAAAAAATTGCCGCGGATGCCGTCGCGATCCGTGCGAATAATTTTTCCGCGATACACAATGTAGGGAATCGGGCTAATAAAACTGCGGTATTCATCCGAGCCGCGGTAATCTGGTCCGGCTACTGCTCCGACACCTAAACCGAGTTCCCATTTTTTGTTGGGCGTATCCTGCGCATGGGTGGCTGCGCTGGCAATCAATAGCAATGCTGCGCTCAACCTCAGTAAACAACGTAAATTCATAAAAAATGATCTAATCCAATAACCTGCTTAACCCTTATCGATGGGCGACTTGACGGGATTTTACTGGTATTCTGCCGCCCTTATCCAAGCATTTATTTATTTCATCGAGATTCCTGTGACTGCTACTGCTTTTTCATCATTACCGCTCAGCGCCGATATGCTCGCCAACCTCGAATCACTCGGTTATAACGAGATGACTCCTATCCAGGCGCAAAGTTTGCCGCTGGTTTTACAGGGGCAAGATATTATTGCCCAGGCAAAAACCGGCAGTGGAAAAACCGCCGCATTTGGTATTCCACTGCTGGAAAAATTAAATGTGCGTTTTTTTGGTGTGCAGGCATTGGTGCTTTGCCCGACACGCGAACTTGCGGATCAGGTTGCCAAAGAAATTCGTCGTCTCGCGCGTTTAACACACAATGTAAAAGTGCTGACGCTCTGTGGCGGTGTTGCGATTGGCCCGCAAATTGGTTCGCTTGAACGCGGTGCGCATATTGTGGTGGGAACACCCGGCCGTATTGTCGATCATATTGCCAAAGGCACATTAAAACTCGATAGCATCAACCAATTGGTGTTGGATGAAGCTGATCGCATGTTGGAGATGGGATTTTCTGAAGACATAGATGCAGTGCTTGCGGCCTGTAACTCAGAGCGTCAAACTTTATTGTTTTCGGCAACTTATCCCGATGATATTAAAAAAATCAGCGCGCGTTGCCAGCGTGACCCGCAGATGGTGAAAGTGGAAGCTATCCACAATGATACTAATATCGAACAACATTTTTATGAATTGTCCGGTGAAGATGAAAGTTATGCGGCGGTGCTGGAATTGCTTGCACATTTTAAGCCTGCAACATCCATCGCCTTTTGCAATACCAAAGTTGCTTGTGATGAGTTGCTCGATTATTTGCGCGAGCAGGATGTGGATGCGTTGGCCTTGCACGGTGATCTGGAGCAGCGTGAACGCGACCAGGTGTTGGTGCGTTTTGCCAATAAAAGTTGTTCAGTGTTAATTGCGACCGATGTTGCCGCGCGCGGTATTGATATCAAAGGTTTGGATGCGGTGATCAATGTGGAGCTGGCGCGCGACAGCGAAGTGCATGTGCATCGCATTGGCCGCACCGGGCGCGCAGGTGAATCGGGGTTGGCATTGAACCTGGTGGTTCAAAAAGAAGTGCATAAAATCAATCGCCTTGAAGATTATATGAAACAATCCATCACCCTGGAGTCTTTGCCGCAAGCGGATAAAAAATCGTTGCCCACGCCAAACATGGTGACGATCAATATTGATGGTGGAAAAAAAGACAAGCTGCGCCCTGGTGATATTATCGGTGCGCTCACCAAAGATGCCGGCCTTCCTTTTGAAAAAATCGGCAAGATCGATATGTTCGATTTCACCGCTTATGTGGCGGTGGACAAGAGCATTGCGCGCGCGGCCTTAAAGCAACTTTCTGATGGAAAATTAAAAGGGCGAAAGTTTAGGGCTAGAAAGTTGTAATCGATAAAAACAGCGATAAATATTATTTCGCAGCAGCTTTCGGCGCTTTTAATCGAAATGCAAAAAAATATCTAACCTTTGTTTTTTTTGATGTATTCAGACGGCGTCATATTTAAGGATTTCCTAAAGGCGCGATAAAAGGTAGATTTGCTGTTAAAGCCGGAATGTTTTAGTAAATCCAGTGTTGATATATTGGCATTTCCTGAGGACATTAATTGTGCCGCCATTTTTACTCTGAATGAATTTGTGTAATCAAAAAAGTTTTGGTTGTAGCTTCTGTTGATGACAGCGGATATTTTTCTGCTAGAAATGCTGGATCTTTCTGCAAGTTGGTCCAAGGTTAATTCAGGGTTAAGAAATAATCGCTCGCCATTCATTACCTCATTTATTTTATCTATTACCAAAAAGTCCATTTTTTCTATATTTTTTATTTCATCGGTCGGATTTTTATTCAATGCCCTTCTGCCAAATTTTGAATTGGCAACACTGTATAAGACCAGCGCGTTCACAAAAATAAAGTTAAAAATATTGCCGATGATGCCAATGATGTTGCTGGTCCATTGCGATGCATTAAAAAGAGTGAATAGATAAGGAATAAAAATCCAAAGCCATATTAACAAAAATCCGCCAATCAGCATTCTCAGCCAGAACATATCGATACTGTCGATATTTGAAAATTGTTGCTTTAATTCTTCTGTATATTGATGAAGTATGTAAAAGCATAATCCGCCATAACCTACATAAAGAATGTTTTTAACCCATAAATGAAACTGAAATGCCGTTGTGTTAAATAAAAAACCATATTGAGTCAGGCTTATTTTTCTTTCTTCCAGCCTAAGCTCGGTAAAAAGCATGGTGATAAATACAATAAAGAGCGTGATAGGAATAAAGTGCAGCAAATCTTTTCGGGATAGAAAAACGTCTTTATGAATCACTGCTTTCACATAAAGAAAAAGCATTGGTGCTGAAACGTAAACGCCAAATTTTAAATAGTAGAAAATATTTACCGAGTCCGGAAAATAAACCTGTTTGATACTGGGGCTCCAGTAAAGTAATGTATCAAGTGCATCAAAACCCAGTGACAATAGAAAGCCCGCCAAAAAAATATTGGCGGTACGTTTGCCGATATTGATAATTAGCAGGAGAACAGAAAATAAAAAGCATTGGAAAATGACTAATATTAACGGCACGTCATTAAAGCTTAATACTAGTTTATCCATGACACTGGCTCTTTAATTAATATTGTTATTTTTTATAAATTATTGCAGGCATAAAAAACTTCCGCGGGGAACAATAAATACGCAACACTGGCGATATAAGTATTTTTCTGTGTTCGCTTTTTATTCTGGTCTGAATGATTGCCGGGGTTCGGCTTGCGTGAAAAACAGTTCTGCACAATGTAATAACTGGCCGCCTGTTGGTATTCAGGCGGCCAGCATTTATGACTGATTTGAAGTAATAATCCCGCTTTAACAATCAAAAAAATTAATGTTGTGTTTTTATCGGTTAGAGTATTCCCAGTGCTCTGGCCATGTCTTCCGGTGGCAGGTAACCAGGCTGAATTGTGCCGTCGGGGAACCATAAGGCGGGTGTGCCATGTACACCGACTTTGCCACCCAGGGCATATTCTGCTGCTATCGGATTGATGCATGTTTTATTGGATACCGGGATGTCCTGTTTTAATTGAGTCAGTGTTTTTTGTTTATCCTTCGCGCACCAGGCAGTAATAAGCTTGTCTGCCGATTCGCTGGGTATTCCTGCCCTTGGATAGGCCAGATAGCGAATTTCTATACCGAGATCAAGATAGCCGGGTTTTTGCTTACCTTCATCACTGTAACTGGTTAATTGGTTATGAAGTTTACGGCAGTAACCGCAATCGGCATCGGTAAATACATAAACCACTGCTTTGGTTTTACTTTTAGGTTTAAAGATTATCGAATCTTTGGGATTGATATCGGCAAGCAAGTTTTTGCGTTCGGCAATCAATGCAGGATCTTCCCATTTAACAAACCCGGAAGCTTTTATATTAAAGAGTTCACCCACTATAAATTTATCTCCTTCGGGTGTTACATAAAGCGTAGGGCCGTTGGCAACTTCTGCCTGGTAAAGCCCCGGGACAGGTGCGGGCTTGATGTTGGTGAACTGTATATCGGGCCGCGCCTGATGCAAGCGGGACTCTATTGTTTTTGCAGAAATATCTTGCGGATTTTTATTATCAATTGCCCAGGTGTTATTGGCGTTGAGGGCGATGATGCACCATATCATCTGCTGTAATTGTTTTTTTATTTTCATGTTATTAACCGTCATAGGAAGAAATGCATTGGTAACCATTTTTTAAAAAGCCCCCTGTCACCTAAAGGGGTGTCGGTGACAGAGGGATAGACGAAAGAACTTATTGTGGGCAGTAGAAAGTCACTTCATAAGTCAGGTTCGTTGCTGCCGGACAACTGGACAGACCTACACCATCGTCATATGCATAGGTGTAAGTTGGGCAGAATGAATGGACCATTGCTTTATATCTGGTTCTGTCTGACGGGCCAGCCATACATTGATCTGGAGAGATGGGTGGCGTTGGGCACGCGTACCATTGAGCTTCAGGGGCTTGTGGCAAGTAGTTATATGGATTGCTCCAGTTACCAAAGGTCAGTTTTGCTGAAGGTGAATAGCAGCCGGCGAGCGCCCCGGTGCGTGGATTCACTGCGCGCAGGTTCACATTGGACAGCGCAGGGAAGCGGCCCTCTGACGACAGGTTTTCGTTGGTTGGGCAATCGCTCAATCGGATATTTGAACAATCAATCACCCCGCCTGGTGGGCCACCGGGACCAAATACCGGTGCCGGTTGCGGGCCGACAGGGCAGTAGCCTTTAACAACAACTTTCATCGGCGCGGTATAGCCATCGACAAAGCTTGAATTCCACCAGTCACCGCGACCCAATTTTTGGCTGGGTGCAGAAGGGTTAGCAAAACAATCGCTATCGGCAACGCCGGGGATACAACCGAAGGTGGCTTCGAATTTGGAATCGATGGGTGGCGCACAACCGCCTTCAGGGCAGGTGAAGCCCATATCTGCGGGGCCACCGCTGGCGCCTACGCGACAATTATGGCCATTGGCATCACAACCAAAACCTGGCCAGAACCGCATGGAAGGTAAGCCCCTGTCGGGAATGTCAAAGTCCATGAAGCTACCTTGTGAGGCAAGGCGTGCAAAACGTTGGCCGTTGAATGAAATGCCAGGTGCAGTCAACCATTGAACCCACATTGGCTCACCGCAACCGTTAATAATTCGCAAGCGCTTATGAGTGCCACCCGCTGTGCCTGGTGTGCCGGGGTTGCTGTTACTGGTGGCTACGCTGCTATTTGTTGCACTGCTTCTGATGCTGCTGGTTGTGCCTGTTGAACTTCCGACACTGCTGGCAATACCTCCACCTATAGTTACCTGAGCCCATGCAGTATCCGTTGCTCCTCCCGTTGAGTTGGCAATGGTGAAGAAAAAGCGAACAGTGGCACCTGAACTTAAACCGGTTGCGGTGTAGGTATTGTTATTGCCGGAGCGGGTCATGCGGATATTTTGTTGCGGACCGGAATTAACGGTGTAGTGCACGTCAGCCCACGCGGTATTGTTTGCATAAAATTGCACACTCGTTGCTGCCGGAATTGCCCCTGTAGTCCCCCCGCCGGTATTTGCCGAACTGGCCACACTTGCAGTTGAACTGCGGTTGCTGCTGGTCGCACTGCCCATAGTGAGCTGCGTCCAGGCTGTATCGGACACGCCGCTAGTGGCCGCGATAGTGAAAAAGTAACGCACAACTGCGCCTGAATTCAAACCCGTTACGGTGTAGATATTATTATTTCCGGAATGGGTCATGCGCACATTTTGTTGTGGGCCGGTATTAACTGTGTAATGCAAATCAGCCCAAGCATAATTATTCGCATAGAACTGCACACTTGAAGATGATGTGACTGTGTAGCCAGTTTGAGCCATGGAACTATTGGCAAAAAATGCCGCAAACCCCATCACTAAAAAGACCAGCGATTTCAATAGAATCGACAGGCTCGAGCTTCGTAACGAAGCCCTGAGTAGTAGTTGTAAGTTCATTGCTAAAGAACCTCTCACAAAAGCAGATTATTATGTTTATCCCGCTCTGTTGGTCGAGACTTCAGTACCAAAAGATGTGGGGTGGATGTGTTGTTGTCGGGATACTGCCGTTAGCCAATACAATTTATTTTTTGCTGCGGACGGAAATAGCCTGAAAAACACGAAGTGGTTGTTGCTACAACAGCCCATATCAATACAGCCCAGCTGCCCTGTTGAAAAAGTTAGCGTTGTTGTAATGACAGGACTGGATTAATCATGAAATGAAAAAAAATTATTGACAAGGTTGCGTGAATTCCCACTTTGAAAGTGGCAGTGTGAGTAGGCGCTAAGCCATAATCGGGATTTTATATTTTTTCAGCGTGCCATTTATTATATGAATGCGGAGCGTGATAAATGTGGGACTAAGCTTGGGGGAAAGTTTGACTATTGGAATTTATGAGTCAACTTTGGTAAATAGCAGTGGTTTTTATTGAGAACTGTTTGTGCGACTCTTATGGACGGCTATATCTTGATGGTGCGCGATAAGAAAAGTTGAATAAATATTTTTATGAGAGCTGTGCGTGTTATGACGATAAATCATGTCACTAGCGTAACTTTAAGTAACGGATCACTTTTGTCTTTCTTGATTTGGGAGTGTGAAACTGCTTCGCCTTTTATGACTCATACAAACACAGCGGATGCTTGTTAAACAAACGAATGCTAAAGGAGGGTGGGTGAACCGCTGCTTTATTTAATACATACACATACTCTATCGATTATTGATTGGTATGAATGGCAAGATGGTCATGTTGGGGTTCGTCCCGCAGCCTGCGCGGCGCGGCCCAACCTACAAAAGCCCGAATAGCGAAAGCTATTCGGGCTTTTTATTTTTTAAATTAATTTCTAGTTATTGTAAGTGCGTGAAAGGTATTACCAATTCTGTAACGGGACTGAATCATACGAATAAATCCTGACCCAGTCATATTGCATTACCATTGGGTAGACGTTGCCGTATTTGTTACCGCCAAAATCATTCTGGATGTAATCATTGGGGATCCAGAAATTCATCATTAAATCGGTAAGGTTATTTGGCACCGGTGTATAAGTGACTTGCGGATAGACACAGGATGGATTGCAATCCATCCAATCCTGATCCAGTGTTTTTACCAGCACGCCATCCACATACCATTTCATTGCAGTCGGTGTCCATTCAAAAGCAAACACTCTCCATTGATCTACGGGTGCGGTATCAATTTTATGTTCCCACGCGCCCCATTGGCGGGTGCTATTCCAGTCGGGAACGTTTACGCCATAAATCAGGTTTGCTTGCATTTTGTCGGGGCGACCACCTTCAAGTTCCACATCAATTTCTTCCCATTCCCGTGGATTGCCTTCGTGGACGTAAGTGAACAGCGAGCCAATGTAACCTGTGGCTGCTGACCGTGATGGCGCTTTCATGCGCGCTTCGATGCGACCATATTTGATGCGTTTGGAGGGCACTGTGCGCAATTCACCGCACGAGAAATTGTAAGCACCTTTTTCTGCCTGGTGATTGTAGGACCAACTGCCGGGTACATATTCATTGCGGATGATCAGTTCCAATAAACCATTGGACACTTGCACACCATTTGAGGTGAAGCGACACATGGATTCGTGGCCGACAGCGCCATCACCTTTTGCCCAGATATTGGTATTTAACGAATCAAAACGCTCATCCAGTTTTAAGGTGAAGCCTGAATAGACACCGGTATAACCGGAATAAGCGGTTGGCAGATTGCCCGATGTGCTGCCAGATGACGAGCTGGTGCGTGAACTGCTCGCGGCGGTACTGGTTGGTGTGCTGCTTGCGCCTCCTGAGCAACAGGTAAATTGTGTCCATGCGGTGTCATAGGCGCCGCCACTAGTATTGGCGATGGTGAAGAAATAACGCACAACCGCACTGCTGGGAATGGATGAGAGGGTGTAGGTATTGGTGTTGGAACTATTGCTCATGCGCAAGTTTTGTTGTGCTCCACCATTGATGGTGTAGTGAACATCCGCCCAGCCTGCATTGTTGACGTAGAAGCGCACACTATTGCTGCTCAACACCGTATGGCCACTGCCTGATACTGGTGTCGATGTGGTTTGGCTTGAAGTTGCAACACTGCTGGCCGAGCTGGGGCCATACACCTTGAATGACCAGATGGAATAGCCGTAGCCTGATGTGCGCGCGGTGCCGTACATACGCACGTAGCGATAGGAGCCGGTAACCGCAACCGTATCGGTGCGGTTACCGTAGGTGCCGCCGGTACGCGATGCCAGCGCAGTCCATGCTTTATTGTCATTGGAGCCTTCAATTTTATAGGCGGCGGCATTCGCGGCTTCCCAATCAATCACCACACTGCCCAGTGATTGTTTTGAGCCCAGGTCCACCATCAACCATGAAGGGTCAACCGGGCTTGAGCCCCAGCGAGTAGCGCCATTTCCGTCGACCGCATTGCTGGCAGGCAGTGCCGCTGTGCTTGCAGTGGCTGTTTTATTAAGAGCCAAATCCGTTTGTGCATAGAGTTTGCTATTACAAAAAAGCAGTAGCAGGGTTAGTAAGCGATAAAAATAGATTTTTCGTATTGCAGGTGTCATAACTTCTCTCCAGTTATTGTTATAGAGATATCAATGGTCATTGATAAATGATGCACACATGGAAACCCATGTGGCGGAAGTAATGTAGGTTGGCTGTCGTTTGCTAATCGACCCACGCGGCAAAAATTATGGAAACCGCGACGGAATTTCCAAAAAAGTTCCAGTTTTTGCTGGTTTTCGGAAAAGTGGTACGGGGTATGTGCCAGCTAAAACCGGGAAATATATTTTCTGGCACTTAGCGATGAGGAAAAAATTTCAGGAGAGGTGAGGTGAAATGTGTCAGGTGGATCAAAATCCACAGGTAAAGAGGATATAAAAATAATAAATTAGAATAAATCAGAATGAGCCAAGGTGCAGGCGGGCAATATGATAATATTTATACTCATGTATTCATGATTTTAATAATAAAAATAATCGTGTTCTGGCTTAACGCAATGACAAGGTTGTCTGCGAATTCCTGCGCTAATAACGAAATAAAAACCACTTATATGTAGGGGGTGCTGCTGATATGGAAATGGCACTATTCAATATTTTTGATCTGCCAATGGTGCTGGCAATTTTCCTGGGGCTGCTCCTTGCTTCGGTATTGCTCTTTGCAGCCGGACGTCGCCATTTATTGCTGGCGGCATATCTTTATTGCATAACCCTGGTTGAACTGGATAAGGTGATTTTCTGGAGCATGCCTATCCACCGGTTATTCGAACCTGCGGTGCCCATAATATTTGCGCTGGGCAAGTGTGTAGGGCTATTGGTATTTCCTCTGCTTTATTTTTATATGCAGGCCTTGAATACCACAGCAAAGCCTGCAATAAAATCGGCTATTTACCTGTCGCTCATCCTGATGTTCGGAGTGATATTGTCATTACTGTTGTACCACAGCCTTGGCAGTTCTCCGGAGCGCTACTTGCCATCCTTGTTCCACGATATTTTCTTTGATCGCTATTATGTAATGTTGTTGATAGGCAAATACGGGTTATTTGTTGCATTTGCGGCATTTTATATCAGCAGTAGTTTTCCGATGTCCGTTCATAACAAGAAAAATGCCGTGGGGAAAAACGAATCAGCCGGGCATTTGTCCATCGTTATTTGGGGCGCTTTGTTAATTTATAGCCTGGAGTTTTTTACAGATTTTCTGGCAGCATTGAAAATGGACAGCGGGTTATTAAATGCCCTGGGAGTTTTGCACAACTATAGTGTGTTGCTATACCTATGCCTGATATTGGTTTATCTGTTGGGTCAGCACTTTCTCAGGAAATCCAGGAAGATAAGTGTGAGCGGAATCGGGGTGCAAAAATTACTGCACAATGATGTCGATAAAATCCATCAAATAATGCTGGAGCAAAAATACTACCTTGATTCCAATATTACGCTGGAAGGTTTGGCCAAGAAACTGAAGCTGCCTGAGTATCAGTTATCGATATTGTTGAACAAAAATTTCCAGAAGAATTTTTTTGATTTTATTAACCACTATCGAATGGAACATGCCAAGGAGCTGATGGTGAGTGAGTTGGGCAAGGGGCATTCGATCCTTAAAATACTGTACGACTCGGGATTCAACAGCAAGTCTGCTTTTAATCGCTGCTTTAAAAAATACACCGGTATAACGCCATCGGAGTATCGCGAGCGTTACAAGGCTGTCAGCCAATAAATTCCCTCTAGTGTAAAATTAGGTAATTCAGTGGTTGTATAGGGTGTTTTATGGAATAGTTCCGGCGCCCTCTACTCAATCGACAAACAGCAAAAACCAATAAAAATAAGGATAGGCCATGGCCATAGCAGCAGTTGTTATTGCGATTCTTATTCTGGTGGTGTTGATCACCGGTCTAAAGCTCAACCCCTTTCTCGCGTTTCTAATCTCCGCTATTTCTGCCGCGATTATGTTAGGCATTCCGCTCGATAAAATCCCGGCCACTATTGAAGCGGGCATTGGCGCTATGCTGGGTTCGCTGGCGATTATTTTGTGCCTGGGCGCCATGTTCGGAAAATTGGTGGCGGAGTCGGGCGCTGCGCAACAAATCAGTCGCAGTTTGATGGGCTGGTGCGGGCAAAAATATATCACCTGGGCATTGATGCTGACCGGTTTTATTGTGGGTATCCCGCTCTTTTACAATGTCGGTTTTGTCTTGCTTGTACCGCTGGTATTTTCGGTGATGTACCAAACCCGATTACCGGCGGTGTATTTAGGTATTCCGCTGCTCGCTGCACTCTCGGTGACCCACGGTTTTTTGCCGCCCCATCCATCACCGGTTGCTTTAATCCCGCAATTTGGCGCGAGCATGGGCACAACATTATTTTATGGCTTGTTGGTTGCGATCCCCACCATGATTATCGCCGGGCCGATTTTTTCATCGACATTAAAATCGATTAAAAGCACGCCCCTCGCCACCTTCAAACCCACAGACTTACCCGACAATGAATTGCCCGGTGTTGCCAATAGTTTTATTACTGCGCTTTTGCCGGTGTTGTTAATCGCACTGAGCAGCATTGCGATCTACACCTTGCCCACTGCGGTTGCAGAAACGCCTTTGGTAAAGCTGTTAAGTAATTCGATGATTGTATTGATGATTGCACTTGCGATAGCGACAGTTAGCTTGGGCTTAAAGCGCGGCATGAGCATTAGCAAGGTGATGGCTATTTACAGCGATGCGATTAAAGATATCGCGGTAATACTATTGATCGTTGCAGGCGCCGGTGCACTTAAACAAGTGATGGTGGTGAGTGGTGTCAGTGAGCAGTTGGCGCATTCGCTGGAAAATATTGCACTGAATCCGTTGGTGTTGGCGTGGTTGATCGCGACGGTTATTCGTATCGCTTTGGGTTCTGCAACTGTAGCGGGGTTAACAGCAGCGGGTATTGTTGCGCCCATTATTCCACTCACCGGTGCTGATCCCAACTTAATGGTATTGGCAATTGGTGCCGGTAGTTTGATGTGTTCCCATGTAAATGATTCCGGTTTCTGGATGTATAAGGAATATTTTAATTTGAGTTTAAAAGATACCTTCAAATCCTGGTCGTTAATGGAAACAATTGTGGGTGTGGTGGGATTGTTAGGTGTGTTGGTGTTGGATGTTTTTGTGTGAAGCTAGATACGGCGTATTTGCGGGTATGACGATGAATCAACGAAATAAATTAGTCTTGTAGGTTGGAAAAGCGAAGCGCCTTCCGACATAAATTTTCACGTTATCTCAAATAAATCTCGGAAGGCGCTGCGCTTACCTGCGCGGCCTGTTCCAACCTACGGTATGGATACCCGCGTTCGCGGGTATGACGATAAATAAACGAATTAAAACTAACAGGAATTAAATCAGTGCAATACATTGCCGCCCAGCAATCTGCGCACATCTTCCGCCGCAAAATGATAGTGCTGGTTGCAGAATTGGCAATCAATATCAATGCTGCCTTTTTCAACTAGCAGCGATTCTACTTCTTCTTTTCCAATCGATAGCAGTGCACTGGCGCTGCGTTCGCGCGAACAGCTGCAAGAAAAGCGCAATGCTTTTGGTTCAAATAAGCGCAACGGATGTTCGTTGAATAAACGATAGAGAACAGTTGGGTGTTCCAGTTCCAGCAGCTCTTCATTTTTTACTGTATCCGCAAGGGTCACTATAGTTTCCCATTTATCGCGGTTGTCATCTTCATTGGTGATTAATTGTTGCGGTAGCGCCTGGATTAAAAATCCGGTCACGTAATCCTGATCGGCGGAAATCCACATTTTTGTGGCGAGCTGTTCCGATTGCTGGAAGTAATGCTCAAGGCAACCGGCGAGGTGTTCTGCATCCATGGGCACTATGCCCTGGTGACGTTCAATGGTGCCGCCAAAGTTTTCGCTGCGCTGCGGTTCAATGGTGATAACCAATATGCCATTGCCAAGCAGTTGTTGTAAGTTGCCATTGAGTGCCAGTTCTTCACTCAACTCAATATCACTATTTAAACGCACAATGCCGCGTAAACTATTGTGGTGGTTGCACTCCGCCATAATGGTTGAGATGGCGCCATCGCCGCGCGCTTGCAAAATAATTTTGCCATCAAACTTCAAGGTGCTGGATAACAACCCCACTGCCGCGAGGAATTCACCGAGCAAGCGATGGATGGCGGGCTGTTGCGGATTGTGGCTGAGCACTTCGCGATAGCTATCACCCAGGGTGATAATTTCACCGCGAATGTCGCAGTCATCAAATAAAAAGCGGTGGAGTAAATCATTACTTGGCATAAAAAACCTTTAAAAAATAAAACTATTAACCACATGTTTCCTGGATTACCTGTTTAAGGTCGGCAACCTTTTGCTGGCGCTCCTTCTCGGTAACGGGAACTGCCTTGCCTTTGTCGTCGACAAAAACGACATAACCGCTAATATTTCGTAAGCGCTCCTTTTGCTTTTGGCAATAAACCTGCCGTTGTTTTTCACGTTCCGGCTTTAGAGCTTCCTGTTCACGCCTCATTTTTTCCCGTCTCTCTTTTTCTTCCTGTTCACGCATAAGCGTCAACTTTTGTAATTCACTACTGCTTGTATCGGTATTATGGGATTTTACTGTTTTGGTAATGTTCTCTGCCTCTGGTGCAGGCTTTTTGTCGGTAAAGTGAACCTTTCCTTCTTTGTCGACCCAGCGATAAATTTCTGCGTGTGTATTGAGTGCAATAACGCACAAACCTAATGCCAATAATCTGGTTACATCCATGACCTACTCCTTAAATTAACTATCCTCACCCAATAAATTAATCCGCTGGAAGCGGTGAATATGGCGGCGTTCTTTTTTGCTTGGGCGATGCTCGCTGATAATGTAATTGCCCAATCCAGCTTTGCGTTCCGCCGCGCGTTTTTCGCGCAGAGTTTTGCTCTCTTCTGTTTCGTCGTATAGTAACACCGCTTCGGGAGCGCCACGGCGCTGTGCTGATAATGCTTTAATGATGACTGTTTTTTCATCCCAATCCTGGCGGATAGTCAATGCCAAACCAATTACCGCTTCTTTGCTGGGTTTTACGCGCTGGCCATCGCAATGGATTTTTCCGCCGTCGATCGCTTGTTTGGCGAGCATCCGGGTTTTATAAAAGCGTGCGGCCCAGAGCCACTTGTCGATGCGGACTTTGTCGTCATCATCTTCCTGTTCAATTTTTTGTTTGCTCATGGATTTGTTTGCCCAAGAATTAGTGTACCGGCGGCATAATTTCATCAAAATGGTGAATGGCAGGATATTGCTCCATGCGCCGTTCGATTTTGCTATCGGGTTGATGAATGCCCAGCAGGTGTTTGATGCCAAACGTTTTGGCTGAATCCAGGATGCGCACAGTGTCATCAATAAATAAGGTGCGCACAGGATCAAACTGTTCGCGCGTTTGCAATTCCTGCCAGAATTTTTGCGATTCTTTGGGCTCATTGAATTCGTGTGATGAAATAACCACATCCAGCCATCGATCGATTTGGGTCACCTGCATTTTGAGCGACAGGCTTTGTGGATGTGCGTTGGTCACCAGCAGGACTTTCTTGCCGAGCGCGCGCAAGCGCTGTAAAAATTCGCCGACGTGGGGGCGCACCTGGATTTTGTGTTTCACTTCTTCTTTCAGGGCGGCGATATCCACATCCAGCGCCTTGGACCAGAATTCCAGGCAGTACCATTGCAACGTGCCTTCGTGTTGGCGGATATCACCTTGCAATTTTTGATGTGCGGCGGCGAGGTCGATATTGTGGATTTGCGCATAGCGTTGGGGCAGGTGATCCAGCCAAAAATAATTATCGAAATGCAGATCCAACAAGGTACCATCCATATCCAGCATGACAGTATCTATTAAGTCCCAATTGATCATAAAATTGTCTCTACCACTTTTTACAAACTGCACTCATACGAACTATGCCGACCAAGCCCAGTATTTTGAAGCGCACGACAGTTGCGCGCAGCCGCCTGTTCCGTGCCGATGAAATCCACCTGCGTTTTAGCAACGGAGAGGAGCGCACTTACGAGAAGCTCTGTTCCGGCGGCCCGGGGGCGGTGCTTATTGTACCCTTGCTCGACGAGAATACGGTGCTTTTGGTGCGTGAATATGCGGCCGGGATTGAGGATTACCACCTGGCGCTGCCCAAAGGGGCCATTGACCAGGGCGAAGCCCTGCTGGCGGCGGCCAATCGCGAACTGAAGGAAGAGGTGGGTTACGGCGCCCGCAAATTGCAGTTCCTCAAGCGCCTCCACCTATCGCCTTCTTATATGGAGCACGGCATCAATGTGGTGGTTGCCTGGGACCTGTACCCGGAGCGGCTGGTTGGCGATGAGCCTGAGCCCATCGAAGTTGTTCCCTTTCCCTTATCCGACCTGCTACAACTTATTGGCCGTCCCGATGTGTGTGAAGGCCGTAGTATTGCCGCGCTTTTTATCGTGCGCGAATGGTTGGCGGGCAATTTTGCAGCACCCGAGCCGGTGCTGGATCTATCGTTACTAGGCGAGAATCCACATGATTAACCCTCACTCCATCACCCCCGAATTGATCGCCCGACTGGTTGACCTCAGCCGTCGCGCCGGGGCGAAGATTATGGCTATTTACAACAATAAAGACAGCTACAACGTTGAGCACAAGCAGGATGAATCGCCGCTCACGGCGGCGGATCTGGCGGCGCATCGCCTGATTAGCGCTGAACTCCCCGGGTTGCTACCCCTGCCCATCATTTCGGAGGAGGGGGATATTCCGGTGTTTGCCGAGCGCCAGTTGTGGGATAGCTATTGGCTGGTTGATCCGCTGGATGGCACCAAAGAGTTTATTGCGGGCAATGGCGAGTTCACCGTCAATATTGCCTTGGTCCAGAATGGCCGCGTCCTGCTGGGTGTGGTGCATGTGCCCGCCACTGACGTGACTTACCTCGGAGTACTGGCGGCGCGCGAAACCCAGAGTCTGGGGGCGTTTAAATATGAACGGGGTGGAATGCCCAGGCTAATCGCGGTGCGCTCGCTCAGCGAGCGGTTTTCCGCGCAGCAGCCATTCACCGTCATGCTCAGCCATCGCCACAATACCCAGGCCACGGTCGATTTAATGGAGGCCATCACCCGTAATTGGCCGGGCGTGATAGAGACGACCAATGCGGGCAGCTCGCTCAAGTTTTGTGTGATTGCCGAAGGGCTTGCCGATTTTTATCCGCGCCTGGCGCCTACCTCGGAGTGGGATACCGCCGCCGCCCAAGCAGTATTGGAAGCTGCCGGAGGGCAGGTGGTGCGCGCGACCCCTGCGTTACAACCGCTGGTATATAACGCTAGTGAGGATATGCTCAATCCGTATTTTTATGCCTTGGGCGACAAGGATTTTTACTGGGAAGCGTTGTTCGCCAGCACTGAATTGATTGGCTAGTTTCTTCTCCTATCGCCGCTGCACTGGACAGGTCCAGCGGCAATTCCGCCGGTTTTATAACCAAATCCCTGTGCCTCCGAGAATAAAATATTCTAAGTTCGCGATAGTGAATCGCAACGCTTCTGGGCTAGTCTTCATAAGGCAGGAGGCTAAATCATAAGCATGTGTTTTTATGCCATCACTGCATCTTGTAGTCATACGACTTTCATCAGACTAGATTCAATGTTCAATTCTTAGGGAGCGTTATTAATGAGAAGACAAAGCAAAAATTTAAAAGCCGATTTCAATACCAGCCGTTCAGATTTGCTGCGCGACAAACTCCTGCGTGAGATTTCCGATTACGAGCGCCAACTCGCCGAGTTAAAATTAAATGGCGCGCAAGTGAATTTTACTATGATCCAAACCTACAAAGAATTGATTAGCGCACGCCAGGCAATGTTGAAACGTTTGCCCGTGCATTATTAATTTGCTTTAACGGCTTATCGGTTGAAGAAAATTTCCAGGGCACAGCGGCGTTTGCCGCAGTGCCTGGTAAAAAGCAGTTTGAATCCTCTTTACACACTAGCTATTAAAAAGCCAATTGCATCCGCAGCTGAAGCGCATCAAGATCTTTGTTGTCATAACTTCCGCCTTCCAAATCCAATACATGCACATAGTTCAAACTGGTGCGTAAATAATTGTTGAGATACCAGTTAAGCGCCAATGTTGCATTGCGTTCTTCACCACCATTCACTTCGGGCAACCATTGGTTGTTTAGCAATTGCAAATCGCCATCGCTTAAATCAATTTCAGAAAGCCGCAGCGCAAGTTCCCAGGCGCCTGTACCGCCCTGGCCCACCGGTTTGGCGGGTTTAATACCGTCGTATAAACCTTTATCGCCTTTATAGGTGCGCTCTTCGCCGGTGATGGCCCAACTGGTTTGTGCATACCAACCAGAAAAATCCAGATCGCTTTTTCCTTGTTCGCGTTGGATATTGGTATTGATATATTCCGCGTTAAATCCAACCGCATTTATGCTGCCGGCCAATTCAATTCCCCAGAGTTGGGTTTGGTCTACATCGGCAATATTTCCGGTATCGACCAGGCGCGTTTCGATAATATTGGATTCCGGTTTTGCGCGCAGGCGGATGGCTTCTGTGTAAGACACAGGTGTCGTTGTGAGGCTGGTATTGTTTTGTGATGGAACACGCACACTTGCCGCTGCGCCTACATGAAAATTGGCGCCGGGAGCAATAAGGGGAGCCCAGGTTAAACGTAAGCTGGCGCCGCCACCTTCATCGCTGACATTGGTAGCAGTGCTGGACAGCTGCTCACCAAATACCATAAACGCGCTGCTCCAGTTATCGCGCCCGGCTGCAATCATTGCACCGGGTGCGCGCGCATTTAAAAATGCATTGGGCAATGAGCGCTCCATAAACGTCAGGCCTTTATCGGCCATGAGCGATTCCTGGCTGAAGGGGATTTTAAAATGGCCAAAGGTTAATTGGGTGGGAACACTGGTTTGCAATCCGCGATACGTGACAAAGCCATCCATCAACTGGGTAGTGTTGGCAAATTCAATTTCAGTTTTGTAATCCCAGTCGGTTAAAAAAGTACCGCCCATGTATAAGCGGATGCGGCGGAATTCCGAACCGGAATTGGCGCTGTCTTCGATATTGCTGTCATAGCTCGCCATGTCCAATTGCAACATAGTGCCAATTTGTGCGGAAAAATTTTTATCGGCGGTGATAAATTTTAATCCTTCTGTGGTATCCACTATTGCCTGGCTTGCTTGCGCCTTGCGGATTTTCTCGTATTCTTCCAATGTGATTACACCTTTTTGCGCAAGGATTTCGGTGGTCATATCCACCGCCGATACCTGGGTGGATAACAACATGCTGGCGGTAATCAGCAATGTGGATGTATTGCGATGGATCATTCGATGGATCATTTTTTTCCTCCTGATGGGGTTTTTAATTACGGCAATTGTTGACAGTGCTTATCATTATATACAAACATATATAACGAATTTTCAATAGATTTTTTCAAGAGGATAAAAACATGGGTAAGCTGAGTGGGATTATTAGGCTAGGGAAACGTACTATTGCTAATGCACTGGTTTTGTCTGTGGCAATGGTGCAGCTGCTCTGTGCTGGTGCGGCACAAGCCGCAGATATAAAAGTATTTGCCGCCGCGAGTTTGACGGATGTGTTGACTGAGCTCAGCCGCACCTACGAAGCCGCGCATTCCGGCAGCAGTATCAAAACATCGTTTGCCGGTTCATCAACCCTGGCAAAGCAGATCGAAAATGGTGCGCCTGCCGATATTTTTATTTCGGCTGATAAAGATTGGGCGGATTATCTGGAGATGCGCAGCCTGTTAAATAAAAATACGCGCGCCGATTTGCTGACTAATGAATTGGTATTGATTGCGCCGCTCAATCGCCCGCTCACTATCGCGCTGGAAAAATCCACCGATTTTGTTGGCAGTTTTAATGGCAAATTGTGCACGGGTGAACCGGCTTATGTGCCTGTGGGTAAATATGCCAAGCAAGCGCTGACTTATTATGGCTGGTGGTCGGCAATACAACCGCGCCTTGTAGGGACGGAAGATGTGCGCACGGCCTTGGCATTTGTTGAGCGGGGCGAGTGTGCATTGGGGATTGTGTACAAGACGGATGCGGCGCTGAGCAAAAAAGTGACCCTTGTCGCCCGTTTTCCGGCGGAAAGCCATTTGCCTATTGTGTATCCCGGTGGATTAACTAAAAATGCCCCGGCCGAGGCGCAAGCCTTTTGGCAGTTCCTGCAATCGACTGAAGCCAGGCAAGTATTTGCTCGTTACGGTTTTGGGGTTGCGCAATAAAAAATTATCATGACTCAATACGATGCTTAGTGAAGCTGAATGGCAGGTTCTTGTTTTATCGGCACAAGTGGGGGTCTGCGCCACACTCTTATGCGCGCTGCCGGGGATTTTTTTTGGATGGTTGTTGGCGCGCAAGGATTTTTTTGCCAAACCCGCACTGGAAGCTATTTTATTTATGCCGATGGTATTGCCGCCCACTGTGCCGGGGTATTTATTGCTGGTCGTATTCGGTTCACAAGGTGTAGCCGGGCAATGGTTAAAAAATAATTTTGGTATTGAGTTTGCGTTTAATTGGAAAGGTGCAGTGCTTGCGTCGGCGGTGATTGCTTTTCCATTAATGGTGCAGGCGACAAAACTATCGGTGCAAATGATCGATCGTCGCCTGGAGGCGGCGGCAAGCACACTGGGGTCAAGTCCATTTAAGGTCTGGTATAGCGTGACGTTGCCCTTGATGCTGCCGGGGATTTTAATTGGCTCCATTATGGTGTTCAGTCGCTCATTGGGTGAATTTGGCGCGACTATTACGTTTGTCGGTAATATCGCTGGAGAGACCCGCACGCTGCCCCTGGCGATATATTCTGCAACGCACCAGCTCGACGGTGATGCAATGGCATTGCGGTTGATTGGTATTTGTCTCGCGCTCGCATTTTTTTCTTTGCTCTTGAGCAATATCCTGACGCGCCGTGCTGAAAACTGGTTGGGAGTGCACCGTGCTTGAGTTAAATTTTGAATTCAAACGCGCTGATTTTTCGATGTCTACTACACAGGTTTTTGATGCACCTATTACCGGTATATTGGGCGCGTCGGGCAGCGGCAAAAGTACATTGCTGGCGTTAATTGCCGGTCTGTTAAAGCCGCAGCAAGGTATCATTAAACTCAATGGAAAATTATTATGCGAAAGCAAAACCCGAATCTGGGTGCCGCCGCACAAACGCCATATAGGCCTTGTCTTTCAGGATGGGCAATTGCTGCCGCATTTAAGTGTGCGCAACAATTTACTCTACGGTTACCAGAATATTAGTGCGGCACAGCGGCGCTTTGCGGTGGATAGTATTGTGGAATTGTTGGAGATAGGTCATTTGCTGGAGCGCCGCCCGGGTAATTTATCCGGTGGAGAAAAACAGCGTGTTGCGTTGGGGCGCGCAGTTTTGTACTCGCCGGAATTATTGCTGTTGGATGAACCATTGTCAGCATTGGATGAGCGTTTGAAGCAGCAAATCCTGCCGTTTTTTTTGCGCATCTATGCCGAGTGCAAAATTCCCATGGTGTATGTCACTCATGCATTCAGTGAGTTGCAATTTTTGACCCAACATTATTTGCAAGTGCAAGATGGAAAATTGCTGCCGGTTGAATAATTACCTCAAGCCGCAGGCACAGGTTTTTTACGCAGCAGCGATTTAAATTCCGGCAGATGTTTTTCACTCAGTGCGCGGATCTCTTTTTGTAATTGTTGGTAGCGTACTAATACATCAACTCCCAGTGGGGTTAAGCGTGTTCCCCCACCTTGGGTGCCGCCAGTTGCTGTTTCAACCAAGGGCTGGTGGAAGCAACGATTCATTGCGTCGACCAATAACCAGGCGCGACGATAACTCATCCCCAGGTGTTTGCCTGCCGCCGAAATAGAACCGGTCGTTTGTATCGCAAGCAGCAAGTCTGCCTTGCCTGGACCAAATGCGATTTCCTCATCCAGCATCAAGCGTGCCTGTATTTTCATGCGTGCGCCAAGCAATTTTTTTTCGCTATTTTCGTTCATTGGTATGGATGCTGATAGTTATTGTTTGTTGATGCTGAGTTGACCCACAAAATTACAGGGTTTATGGCGACTGTCCAATTGCTCTTTGATAATTTTTTCCCAGGCGGTGGTGCAGGCGCCTGTTGAACCCGGTAAACAAAAAATCAAGGTGCGATTGGAAAAACCCGCCGTTGCGCGCGACTGGATTGTTGAAGTGCCGATTTCTTCGTAAGAAATTTGACGGAATAATTCACCAAAACCGACGACGGTTTTATCAAATAACGGTGTAACTGCTTCGACGGTGGAATCGCGCCCGGCAAATCCAGTGCCGCCGGTAATTAATACTACCTGCGCTTGTGTATCGACAATCCAGTTGGAAAGCACGGCGCGGATTTGATAAATATCATCGATCACCAATTTGCGGTCGTGTAATTGATGGCCTGCTGCGATTAATAAATCCTGCAGTTTTTGGCCTGATGTGTCTGTCTCCAGGTTGCGCGTATCGGATACGGTGAGCACGCAGATATTCAAGGGTTCAAATTCTTTTTGGGATGACATTGTTATTTCCTGTTGCGTTAACCCCCTCCCAACCTCCCCCTTGTCAGGGGAAGGGGCTTTTACTCCCTCCCCTTTTGAAGGGGAGGGTTGGGGAGGGGTATTAGTCTGGGGGATTAACCGCCCGTCATATTCATAAACCGCACTATTTGCGGTTCATCATTTAAATCAAAGGTGTGTTTTTCCGGTTTGTATTGCATGGCATTGATAATGCGCGTGCGAGCTTCCTGCGGATTATCACTCGCGCGCAATGCCTCGCGCAGGTCCACACTGTTCTCCTGGCCTAAACACAATAATAAGCGGCCGGTCGCCGTGACACGTACGCGGTTGCAGCTGCTGCAAAAATTATTGGAATGGGGTGAGATAAAGCCGATACGCGAATCGTAACCGTCTGCTTGCCAATAGCGTGCAGGGCCCGCATTGGTTTCGCTCTTGGTAAACACTGGCTGCAATAAATGCTGCCGGTTGATGGCGCTGCGCAGTTCATCGCTGCTGACAAACTCGGCGGCGCGCCCGTGTTCATCAATGCGCCCGAGCGGCATCTCTTCAATGAAACTGATATCCAGCCCTTCATCTAATGCAAATTGCACCAGCGCGGGCACTTCATCGGCATTGTAGTGCTTGAGTGCAACACAATTGAGTTTGATGCGTTTAAAGCCAGCGGCCTGCGCGGCTTTAATGCCCGCCAATACCTGGTTGATATCACCAAAGCGGGTGAGTTGGCGGAAACGCTCGGGGTTGAGGCTGTCGAGGCTAATATTGAGGCGCTCAACGCCTGCATCCTTTATTGCTTGTGCGTATTGGGGCAGGTGGGTGCCGTTGGTGGTGAGGCAGAGTTCTTTTAATCCGGGCAATTGCCCCAGCCTCTCCAGCAGGTCGATGGTGCCGCGCCTGACCAGGGGTTCGCCGCCGGTAATGCGCAACTTGGTCACGCCCAGCCCGACAAAGGTCTCGCCCAAGGTGGCCAGTTCTTCAATGCTCAGTACCTCGGCGCGCGGCAGGAAGGTCATATCCTCCGCCATGCAGTAAACGCAGCGCAGGTCGCACCGGTCAGTCACTGACAGGCGTACATAGGTGATGGTTCGGCCAAAGCTATCAATCAGCTGCATATACAGAAGGTGGTTCCGGAAGATGAGGCACTTTAGCTGTGCCATCCAATTCACTCAAGGCGTTTCCATTAGCGTAGCAAGCGCTTGGCCATTTTTCCCTTGCTGCCCGGCGGGCTAGGCCAAAAGCCTGTTCCAAAATGGGGAATTTTTAAATTTTACCCCTTTATTGTTTCTGATTTTGGCCTTTTTAGCATGGCTATACCCAGAGATGCGCCAGGCTTTATGTCTCACAGTGCAATAAAAATGCAAAATGTTTATTTGTGGTGCGCAGTGCACCATTATAATGTTTTTAAGTGGTGCAATGTCGTCAAAAACAAAAAGCTATTTTTGCTGCTCATTGGTGCAAGTTTGCACCAATTAAATTCACTGCGACTCGTTATGTGTCTTGCGGGGAAATTGCCCGCTGTACTTAAGGATGGAATGTAAAAATATAAATATATGAAATATAAAGGGAAATAAATTTTTTTTGTAAATTTTCCGATCTGGCATCGCGCTTGCTATTACCCACTTGTAACCCAATTGCAGGTGATGCCATGACCAGTTTTTTCAAAGCCAGCGTAGAAAACCTTCCTTCAGCCATGCTCAAGTCGCGCAGCGATGCCAATGAGCGCGCGAAAAAATCACGCCTGGGTAAAGTCTGGTTGGTAGGTGCTGGTCCTGGTGATGCCGAACTGTTGACCGTAAAAGCAATGCGTGCAATCAACACTGCCGATATTATTTTTTACGATTATTTAGTCAGCGCCGATATACGTGCACTCTTCCCTAAAAATGTCCCTGCCCATTACGTTGGCAAAGCAAAGAACCAACACAGTATCGCGCAGGAAGATCTTAATCAATTATTGGTTAAACAAGCGCAACTGGGCCTTACTGTGTGCCGCATCAAAGGCGGTGATCCATTTGTGTTTGGCCGTGGTGGTGAGGAATTGCTTGAGCTGCGCAGTGCTGGCATTGAAGCCGAAGTTATCCCGGGCATTACCTCCGCATCCGGTTGCAGCACCTACGCTGACATTCCTTTAACCCATCGCGGTTTATCGCAAGGTTGCACCTTTGTGACTGGCCATGCGGAAAAAAGTCTGGATGTGAACTGGGATGCACTCGCGCAATTAAATCACACTCTGGTGTTTTATATGGGCCTGACGCGCGCCGATGAAATCGCCGCAAAATTATTGGCCGGTGGTTTGGCTGCCGACACGCCTGTTGCGATTATCGAAAACGGTTGCCGTAAAGACCAGCGCGACATTATCTCAACTCTCAATGAATTTCCCGCAGCGGTTATCCGCGAGCAAGTGCAATCACCGGCGTTGATTATTGTCGGCGAGGTGGTGCGCATGAAAGAAAAATTACAAGCACAGGTGTGGCAATACAGCAGCGAAGACCAATTTATGTTGGCATAGCTTTCTGTTGATAGTTTTTTTGATTTAAAAATAGTTTTAAACCGGTTAGCTCTAGGCTATTTAAATTTAAAAGCGTTAATAAAACGTGAGGCAGTTATGAAGAAGCGCATTGTTGTAGTCGGAAACGGCATGGTGGGACACAAATTTATCGATAATCTGGTAAATCACGCGGATGCGGATCAATATCAGGTCATCACCTTTTCAGAAGAGCCGCGCCTCGCTTATGACCGCGTGCAGCTCTCCAAATATTTTTCCGGCTCTACGGCCGAAGATCTCGCGTTAACCAACGCTGATTATTACAACGAAAAAAGTGTTGAGTTTATCCTGAAAGATAAAGTGATTGACCTGAATTTTGAAAACAAAGAAGTGATCACTGCTTCCGGTCGCCGCGAAGGCTACGACAAATTAATCCTCGCCACAGGATCATTCCCATTCGTTCCTCCCATTCCGGGTAACAACGGTGAGCACTGCCTGGTGTATCGCACTATTGAAGATCTGGAAGCAATTACCAACTCGGCACAACAAAGCAAAGTGGGTGTAGTTGTAGGTGGTGGATTGCTCGGTTTGGAAGCGGCGGCAGCTTTGAAAGCGGCTGGACTGCAAACCCACGTAGTGGAATTTGCGCCGCGTTTGATGGCGGTGCAACTCGATGAAGGCGGCGGAAAATTATTGCGCCGTAAAATTGAAGCCTTGGGCGTAAAAGTCCATACGCAAAAAGCCACCAATGAAATTGTTGCCGGTACCGATGCGCGCTACCGCATGAATTTTGCCGATGGCAGCTATCTTGAAACTGACATGATTTTATTCTCTGCCGGTATTCGCCCGCAGGATGAACTCGCGCGTAAATGCGGAATAGGTTTGGGCGAGCGCGGCGGTATTGTGGTGGATAACAATTGCCAAACCACCATTAAAGATGTGTATGCCATTGGTGAGTGTGCGCTCTGGAATAACCGTATTTACGGTTTGGTTGCGCCCGGTTATCAAATGGCAAAAGTGGCGGTATCCCACATTACTGGTGGCAATGACCAGTTTACGGGTGCCGATATGAGCACTAAATTAAAATTGCTCGGTGTTGATGTGGCATCGATTGGCGATGCACACGGCACCACTCCCGGTTCACTCAGCTACACCTACAGCAACGATGTAGATGAAGTTTACAAACGCATGATTGTGTCGGCCGACAATAAAAAATTGTTAGGCGCTGTATTGGTGGGCGATGTAGAAGCCTACGGCACTTTGCAACAAATGTGCGTTAACGGAATGGATTTACCGGAAGATCCAAATTGTTTGATTCTGCCTAACGTCGAAGGTGGCGGTATGGCAATCGGTGTAGATGCGTTGCCGGAAACAGCAATGATCTGTTCATGCTACGACGTGAGCAAAGGCGCTATCTGCTGCGCAGTACAAGATGGCGCGCGCACCATGGGTGATATCAAAGCCATCACCAAAGCCTCTACCGGTTGCGGTGGTTGCTCGGCGCTGGCCAAGCAGGTAATGGATTCTGAATTGGTCAAATTGGGTGTAGAAGTCAGCAACCATATTTGTGAACACTTCCCGCACTCACGTCAGGAATTAGCGGACATTATCCGCATCAAACAAATCAAAAGCTTTGATGAATTGCTGGATAACCACGGCCATGGTTTGGGTTGCGATATTTGTAAACCTGCAGTGGGTTCAATCCTCGCTGGTTTCTGGAATGAATATGTTCTGGATAAAAAACACATCGGCCTGCAAGACACCAACGATATTTTCCTCGGCAATATGCAAAAAGATGGCACTTACTCAATCGTGCCGCGCGTTGCGGGCGGCGAAATTACTCCGGATAAATTAATTGCGCTGGGCCAGGTTGCCAAAGAGTACAAGCTCTACACCAAAATCACCGGCGGTCAACGTATCGATTTATTCGGCGCACAATTGCATCAGCTGCCAATCATTTGGAAAAAACTGGTGGATGCCGGTTTTGAAACTGGCCACGCCTACGGCAAATCATTGCGTACCGTGAAATCCTGTGTCGGCAGCACTTGGTGTCGCTACGGTGTGCTGGATTCGGTGGGCATGGCCGTTACGCTGGAGAATCGCTACAAGGGTGTGCGCTCACCGCACAAAATGAAATTTGGTGTGTCCGGTTGTACGCGTGAATGTGCAGAAGCCCAATCAAAAGATTTTGGTGTGATCGCCACTGAGACCGGTTGGAGTTTGTATGTGTGCGGCAACGGCGGTATGCGTCCGCGTCACGCCGATTTATTTGCTACCGGTTTGGATGATGCGACCCTGATTAAATACATCGACCGCGTGATGATGTTTTACATTCGCACCGGTGACCGTTTACAGCGTACCTCGGTATGGCTGGAAAATATGGAAGGCGGTTTGGATTACCTGAAAAAAGTGGTGATCGATGACAAGTTGGGGCTCTGCGCTGAATTGGAAGAGCAAATGGCCTACAACATCAGCCAATACCAATGCGAATGGAAAACCACGGTTGAAAATGAAGAGCTACAAAAACGCTTTAAACATTTTATCAACACCAATGCGACTGACGACAATCTTGCCTATGTAGTAGAGCGTGAGCAGATTCGCCCGGCCACCGCATTAGAGCGCAGCAATACCAATATCCAGTTTGTTGAATTGGTTGATTAATTAAATAACCCCACCCTAACCCTCCCCTTTATAAGGGGAGGGGAAATGCACCACTCTGTAGTAAGCAGGGAGTCAGGTTCCTCCTTCCTTGCAAAGGGGGAGGTTAGGTGGGGGTAAAAATTATATTTTCAGTGAGAAATATCATGAGCGAAAAACCCTGGATCAGCGTGTGTGAGTTTGATGATTTAATCCCCGACACAGGCGTCTGCGCCTTAGTGAATAACAAACAGGTTGCGATTTTCCGTTCGCGCCGATTGAATGAAGTTTTTGCGGTATCGAATTTTGATCCAATTGGTGAGGCCAATGTATTGTCGCGCGGCATTATTGGTTCGATTGGCGATGAAGTGGTGATTGCATCGCCACTTTATAAAGAACATTACAATCTGCGCACAGGTGAATGCCTGGAAAAACCCGAATATACGGTCGCAGTATATCCGGTGCGTTTGGATGACGGTTTGGTGCAAGTGCAGGTTTAATTTTTTGCTGTGACAAAAAATTAAACTGTATATGTGTGTGAGCTTTTCCCCTTCTTCTTCGACTGCTTCATGAGTCGGCTTAATGGGCAAACCGGTGGTTTGCCCTTTTTTATTTCCCCTGTGAGTCTCTGTAATTTTATTTGGCGTAGTTCTTGCTCCGCTTGGGATTGTTGTTTTTATCCTTTTTTGGAATACAGGAGCCCCTATGAGTCGCAACCTTGTCACTGAAAAAATCATCACTTACAAAGTATTGAACGATATTAAATGGTGCGATGTCGCCCAAAAAGTGGGCTTGAGTAAAGAGTGGGTCACCGCAGCCTGTTTGGGCCAAATGACCTTGAATGCCGAGCAGGCCAAAATAATTGGCGATATTTTTGCGCTGACAGAAGATGAGCAAAAGTGGTTGCAGGTTGTGCCATACAAAGGATCATTACCCAGTGCAGTGCCGACAGACCCGCTAATCTATCGCTGGTATGAAATTGTCAGTGTCTATGGCACTACCATTAAAGAATTAATTCACGAAGAATTTGGTGATGGCATCATGAGTGCAATTGATTTCAGTATGGATATAGTGCGCCAACCCGATCCCAAAGGGGATCGGGTCAATGTAGTTTTGTCCGGTAAATTTTTGCCTTACAAACAATATTAGCGAATTGTTTCCGGCGCATTGTGTTTGTGCTGGTACATGCGCTGATCCGCAATCTTGGTAAGTTCTTGCGGATCAGTGCCATCGTGCGGATAAAAAGCTGTGCCTATACTGCAACTGACCTGGAGGGAATAATCATCGATTACAAACGACTGGTTGAGTGCGTACTGGATTTTTTCGCTGACAATGTTTGCCTGGTTCAAGTCATCCATTTGGTGTAGCAGTATTACAAACTCATCGCCGCCAATGCGCGCCACAGTATCGGAAGTGCGTACACAAGCGAGCAGGCGCAGGGCAACCTGTTTTAATAATTCATCGCCCAATGCGTGGCCGTAGTTGTCGTTCACGGGTTTGAATTTATCCAGGTCGAGCAGCATCACGGCCAGTGCGCGCTGGTGGCGTTTGCAGTAGCTCAGCGCCTGTTGCAAGCGGTCGGCAAAGAGTGCGCGGTTGGGCAAGCCGGTCAGGCTGTCGTGCTGCGCCATGTAGCGGATTTTTTCTTCAATTTTTTTGCGCTCGGTGATATCGCGGCTGACGCCGACTATGCCGATAAAATTTCCCTCAGTATCGTAAATCCCCGAGGTCCTGATCTCGGCGCATACGGTTGAACCGTCTTTGCATAGATGGTCCAGCTCTGCCACAAAATCGGGAAAGGGCTGTTTGTTTTTTACCGCAGCAAGGGTTCTACCCACCGCTTCTTGTACCTTGACGACTGATTCTGGTGTAAGCGTTTGCTCGAGTGTCTGTTGCATGGCTTCGCTTGCGCTATAGCCGCGTAATTTTTCTACCGAGGGGCTGACGTAGGTAAAACGGCCATTGAGGTCCATGGTCCAGATAACATCCTTGGCGTTGTCGGCCAGGAGGCGATGGCGCTCCTCGCTTTTGCGCAGGGCCTCCACCGACAGTTTGCGCTCTATGGCGATTTCCGCGAGGTAGGCGGACTCTTCAATCAGCTTGATATCATCCAGTGTCGGCTCGGCGACCTGGCCCTGATAAACCGCAAATGTGCCCAGCACCTGGCCGTGGCGGTTGATAATGGGTTCCGACCAACAGGACACCAGTCCCGCTTTGGCGGCAATCCCTGCTACGCCCACCCAGTGTGGATCCTGTTGGATATCAGGGGTGATCACACGCTGGCCTGTCGTTATGGCCATGCCGCAGGAGCCGATATCCTGGTCGGCGGGCAGGCCATCCACCGCATCGTTGTAAAAGCCGGGCAGGTGCGGTGCGGCGATCACTTTGAGCCGGTTGGCGTCGCGATCAATCAACAGGATGCTGCACATCATTTCCGGATGCGCGTGCTCAATGCCCACAATGATGCCCATGAGGATATCTTCCAGCGAATCATCTGCCGCAATCTGGGCGAGCACGTGGTTGTGGCCGCGCTGCCAAACATCGGCGCGGCGCATAAGGCGCACCATATTACGCAGCTTCAGGTTGACTCGATTGATATGCACCGCCGCCGCGATCACAACCGCCGCACCAAATAAGGCGGCGAGTACCAGATAAACGCTATTCACCTATATCCTCGTTCCACAACTCCGGTTGCCGGGCGATAAAGTTCTGCATTAATTCCCGACATTGGGTGTCGTCGCGCAGGTCCAGTTCGACCCCGCGGCTGCGCACATAGTCCTCGGGCCCCTTGAAAGTGCGGTTTTCCCCGATAACGATTTTGGGGATGCCATACAGCAGGGCTGTGCCGCTGCACATATCGCAAGGTGAAAGGGTGGAATAGAGAGTGGCGCGACGATAATCACTGGCTTTGAGGCGCCCGGCATTTTCCAGGCAATCCATTTCTGCATGCAGCACGCAGCTGCCTTTTTGCACGCGCTGGTTGTGCCCGCGCCCGACAATCTTGCCGTCGATGACCAGCACCGAGCCTATAGGTATGCCGCCTTCGGCCAGGCCTTTTTGTGCTTCTTCAATAGCGGCTTGCATAAAGGGATCTGTCGTCATTCAACGCTCTCCATGATCAGGTTGGGCTGGTTGGTAGCCTCTGGCTCCGGGTAACTTTCTGAGTGTAGTTGGCGAATGCCAGGCACCCCGGATAATTTACGGACAAATTCATCGCAATCATTGCAAATTGGGTGCCGGGCTTTGTGTGACGAATGCCGACCAGTTACAAACTGTGACAATTTTCATCAGGATTAACGACCACATTGACCGAGTGTTCAGTAAGCAGGGCAGGTTAGGTCGTGGAGTTTTCCTGAAATTATTCCGGCAAGTGTGGTGGATAGTGGGAGTCTTTTCATAACATTGCGGAAGAGTTTGCATTTTTCCATAAATTTTCCTTAATTTGCCCACCTGGTATTCCGCTGTGTGTTGCAGGGTTGTCAGTCGTATGTTGATTTGCATCGATTACTACAAAAAACTGTAAAAAATTCCGATAGGGTTTGTGTTTTTTGTTCCTGATCGCTGCTTGATGCGGTGTAGGCCCCGCAAAATAATCCTGCAAGCTGTGAACAGTGTTCATCTTTTTTATCTGATTAAAACGGACAATAGCAGCCGCTAAATTCGGTGCATAACAATAAGGACCAATAATGCCGCACCCGTCTTTCGCACCAGGCGTGCGCGCCTGAAACAGCTTCACTCTTAATGCTTTTAGGTGTGGGTTTGTTTCCTGTGTTTTTGCAGCTGATAGCAAGGTAAGTAGTCAGCAAGGGCGCTAGATACCCGCGCAAAAGCCGTAACAATAATAATGATTTGCATGAATGCATTAGCGATAGTTTCAATGATCCAGCGCGGAGGCAATGGCCTCGTCGAATAAGATCGAATAAATATGCGCCAGAGAGAAATTATTGCTCCCGATAAGGATGCGAAGACCCGCTCTGCCTCACTAAAAGCCCAGTGATTGGGCTTTTAGTGATTGCTCCCCCTCCCAGGTTTTATCAAGGTTTTAACCACCCACCATAATCCCCCCTCTCGTGCCTTGGTCACCCGCTAAGGAAAAATAGCTATTGGCCCAAGCTATCTTGTAAAATTCGCCTACTATTCTCCCGAGGCGACAGGCACCCCCCGTGCTGTTTCGCCCGCCCCTCCATGAGACTGTTTCCATGAAGCAACCTTTGGCCTTTCTTGCACTCGCCAGCCTTAGCCTCAGTAGCTACGCCGATATGCTTGCGGTATTCCGCGAAGCCGATGGCAGTACCAAGTGGCAGTACGTGGCCAATACCACAGCCAGTGTTTTGATCCTGACATTAATGATAGGGCTGATTTTCCTGATCCGCGCTCACCTGCGCGCAATGCGCTCCAATCGCGCGCTGACTGAAATCAAAGCTACCCTGGAAGACCGGGTTGCGCACCGCACCGCTGTATTGCAGGAAACCACCGAGCAATTGCAGGAGCGCGAGGCCTATATCGCCAGTATTGTAAATTCCATGCCAGTGATGCTGATTGGTTTGAACCAGCAATTGCAGATCACCCAGTGGAACAAAAAAGCCGAAGAGATCACCGGTCGTCCGCTTAAAGATGTAGTGGGTAAAAATTTATGGGAGGCCTACGCCTCTATCACGCTGACACAAGAGCAAGTTAAATCGGTATTTAGTTCGGGGCAGACCCTCACCCTCAAACACGCACAGCGCGGCCAATACAGTTTTGATATCACCCTCTATCCGCTGGACAACCATGACGACACCGGCCTGGTTATTTTGATTTCCGATGTCACCAAGCAAGTGAATGCCGAAAATAAATTGGCCGAGCGCGATAAGGTATCGGCAATGGGGGAATTAGCATCGGCCATGGCCTACGACATCAGCTTGCCGATGCAAACGATTTTGTCGCGGGTGACGCGTGCGCGCCATGAAATTGAAGCTGCTGATCTGGGCGAGGTAAAAGAATTTTTATTGCAGGAGGTGGAGACGGTGCGGCTCAGTGCACATCAAGCCACTGCTATTGCACAAAACCTGTTGGATCTTGCGGGCAGCCACCGCGACAGTAAGCAGCTCGCCGATGTGCCACCGATTATGGATCGCAGTCTTGCATTGGCTACGGATTTATTTACCGATGCCGACAGCCTCGCGTTTAAACACATTAATATCCGCCGCAATTACGCATCTTCATTACCGCAAATACCCTGTTTTCCCACAGAACTCGAACAGGTTTTTGTGCGCTTGATGCGCAATTCGTTTTACGCACTTAATTCCAAAGCCTGGGATGACAATAACAAGCCCTGGATCAATATTGAGATAGGTGAATTTTACGATTCGCTCTGGATTAAAATCGAACACAACGGCAAATGTTTAAGTGCGAATGAACAGCTGGATATTTTCCAGCCTTTCTATGCCATTACCAACCACGAATCCACTTGCCCGGTAGAACAGCGGTTGTCCTATTCCTATTTCATCATCACCGACCACCATCGCGGCCAAATGGCAGTCACCTCGGATGAGAAAAACGGGACTTGTTTTAATATTCAGTTGGCCCTGAATTAGTTAAACAAATATTGCTTTGTTAAAAAGCTGCTGCCATAACCTGTCAGCAGCTTTTTTTATACTTGCGATTTTTAACCGGAGGTTATCCAGTGAGTGATGCCGATAAAAACCCGTTGATGAAAGATGGTTTGGGACCACAGGCGATCAAACGCATCGCCAGGAGCCTTGCTTTGGTGGTGCCTGGTTTTAATGCGAAGGCATTTCAAAAAGATGCGGAGCGCGGCATTGATGAGCTGGAATTAAAAGCGCGGGTACATCATTTGATTGCAGTGTTGCACCGCCATTACGATTTGCCTTTTAAAAAACTCAGCCGGCACTTACACGATTTACCGGAAGCTTGGGGCAGAGGCAGTGCAGTGGCCAATGAAGTAGAGAGTAAAGCGGGTTTTGCAGCCTGGCCGTTGATTGATTATGTGGCTGTACACGGTTTGCAATATCCAAAAGAGTCATTGCAAACGCTGGAAAAATTAACGCATCTGTTCACTGCCGAATTTGCAGTGCGCCCGTTTATCCAGCAGCACCCAGATATTACCTATGCAAAATTGCTGGAGTGGTGCGAACACGATTCCGAGCATGTGCGCAGGCTTGCATCGGAAGGTTCACGACCGCGTTTGCCCTGGGGTATGCGCTTGCCGCAATTTATTAATAACCCCGAACCACTAGCGGCCATTCTGGAAAAGTTAAAAACGGATGACAGCTTGTATGTGCGTCGTTCGGTGGCCAATAATCTCAACGATATAAGTAAGGATAATCCTGAGTGGATGATTAATCTGTGCAGCAATTGGTTGACCGACTCACACCTGCATACCAACTGGATTGTAAAACATGCGCTACGCAGTTTGGTCAAGCAGGGCGATGTGCGGGTATTTCCATTATTAGGTTACGCCGCTGCCCCTGATGTGGTTGCAAGCAATATCAAGCTGAATAAAAAACACGTTTCACTGGGCGATTCAATTGGTTTTTCCTGCGCTATTACGGGAGGGAAACATGCACAGAATCTGGTGGTGGACTACGTAGTTTATTTTATGAAAGCCAATGGCAAGCTTGCACCCAAGGTATTTAAACTAAAAAATATCGCACTGGCTGCGAATGAAACCCTGGTGATCGAAAAAAGTTATTCGTTTAAACCGATTACCACTCGCCGCTATTATGCAGGTGAACATCACCTCGCCATTCAAATTAATGGCAAGGAAGTTGCCCGCACAGGATTTAAACTGGTCGATTAATGTCTGGTTGAATAGTGTATCGGTGCAATTGCCAATTTTGTAGCGAGTGAATGCATTGCGGGAATTAAAGTTGTGCTAGTGCCTTGTTCAGTTTGTTTTCCAGATCCGCTTTTAATTGCAGGTAGTGGCCGAGTTGCAAACCGGTTTGCTGGGCCAGGGCCTCGCGACAGAGGGAGAGGTCCAGGTCGGTGATATAACAGGGGTAGAGTTCACCGCGTTGGCGTCGGCGAATAATATAACTGGCCACTGCTTTAAATAAATCATCACCGTAAGCCAATGCGGAAAATTCTTGCTCGTTGCAATAAATCGTAAAGCGCAATTGTTGTTCAGTATCCAATTCGGCAATGGCTTTGATATTGATAAAATGCAATTGGCTTAAATCGCTGTGCAATTGCCGGGGCTCGGCATGGCCGTGGTGTTGTTTGATATTGCCGACCAATTCGTAAATAAAAATATCATTGATGGCTGGCAAGGGGTTGGTGTTATCGCCATCCAGCAATTGGCGCTGCATTGCCGCATTGATAAAGTTGACTAGCGGGCGCAAAAAGGTTTGTTGGTTGTGGTATTCGGTATGGGTAGTAAATAGCGAACCTTTTTCATCGATTACGGTAATACGCGCCTGCATATGTTCCAGTTGGTAAAACACATAAATACCGCGCTGTTTTACCTGTTCCCAAATAATGCGCAAGGGTTTGTCGCGCAGCCCATAACGATCGATCACAACAGGGCTGAAGTCGGTTTGCGCCTGCGCCAGTTTTTCCAATAATTTGTCGTAGCTTTTAAAGCGCTGGATTTGCAATTGCTGCTGCACAAACTGCAATTGCAAATATTCATCGCCCATTTCCAGCAGGTAGCGACAGCTACGTGGCCGGGTGCCCGAGTAATAACAGTTGATCAGGTCGCGCCACAATTCAGTGAGGCGCTGGGCAATATTATTGCCCTGGCCACTACTAAAGCAGCGCACAGTTAACTCGGGTAAATTAAATTGTTTGCCGGGTGGAAACAGGCGAAAATAATGCAAGAGGCAATTCACCAGCGCATCACTAGCGTAATGGCGGCAAATCAATTCACCCCAGGAATTAATCTGGACCACGTCAGCATTGATCATTAAGTTTTCGCGCAATCCGCTGTATCCCAACGCATCGCGCTGGCTGCTGAGCATTTGCATTCCTTTTTTGTGTAAATCGGCTTGGGGTTCAACGCCATTGTTGACGATAATCAATAACCGCTCGATTGCAGCCGGGCGAGTAAACTGGTGGTGTTCAGTACGCACAGGAACAGGTAACCACTGTTGTAGCGCGTGTATCAGTAATTGTTTTTGGTTAGCGTTGAGTGAAAATTGTTTGCTAATGATATCGGCTTTGGTATGGCTCGCTAAAATTTCATTGGCGTGGCACCAGAGCAATAGTTCCAATAAGCTGCGCGCCCGTTTGATGGGCTCTACATCGATATTGCGCAATGCCAAATCATTTTGGCTGCCGCGTACCACTTGCCAGCTTTCACCACTATCTGTGTGCTCGCGAATAAAACACAGGTTGTCTTCACTTAGATCTCGTGAAATGCCCGGATTGATCCATTCAATTTTTCCCGCTTTACGTTCAAAGGCGGCGTGTAGTTTTCGCCCGAGAACCAATAATTCATCACTGCTGATTGCAATATCATTCTGCTGGTGTTTGCTCAATTCACTCAATAGGCGATAGCTCTGGTTGAGTTCGTTAACCAGGAGTGCGCGCTCGGTAATCACATGGGGCGCTTTCCAGTAAGCGCGGTTATCGAGCATCAATAATTGGTGTGACGACCATTGCCATTCCTTTACCAGTTGCTCCAATAATTTCCGTTGCCAGGATTTATTGGGTTGGCGGCTGGTGCGTGACAAGGGTTTGTTCACTTTAAAATAAAAACAGCGCCGTATTAAATCCAGCCGTTGTAGCTGGTTATGTTTTTGCAAATATTGTTCTATCTGGCGATACACCATGACATAAGGATCAAGTGAATCGGCATCAGGGTCCTGTGCGTAAATAGCGCGTTTGAAACTGAGCGCAAGGGGTTCGTTATTAATGGGGCTATCGGTTAAGTCGAGATTGCCTGGAGGTTCTGGGGCGCCCTGGTCATTCTCGGATGCAGTAAGGCTGTCTTGATACAGGCTGATCTGTGCGTAGGAGTCATCGGGAATTGTTTCAGTCTTTTCGACAATGATATGCGCCTCGGAACTGGCATAAACTTCCAGCAGTAATAATTTCAATACCGATTTGTAGGGTGACTCAATAGCTTTGTACAGTTGCCAAATACCGGCCCCAATAAATTCATTGGCGGGAATATTGGGCAGGCCACCAAAGTCGATAACATCTTCACGGTTGATAAAACGTTTGCCTAATAATTTTTCACGGTAATCAATATAGTTGTTCTCCTGGGATGCAGGGATAAACCACCAGAGTGGAATTTTTCCGGCGAGCCACAATGCGGTGCGATAGAACTCATCGAGCAATAAATAATGTTGCGCTGAACCGCTCGCCTCACTGCTCATGGATTGTCCACGTTGGCTGGAAAATTCATCACTGCGCATTAAAAAGAAATGAGCTTCCAAATGGATTTGCTGCGCGGCCCATTCACTGATCAGCTGGCATTTGCGCTCCAGCTCAGGCAAAAACGGATGGCTTTCATCGAGGCTGTGGCATACCCAGACATCCAGGTCGCTCGAATCACTCTGCGCAATAGTGCCAACACTGCCCATAATAAAAAGCGCATCTATCGCGCAATTTTTTTCAGTGAGGTCGCGGTTGTATTGAAAACTGCGCGCGAGGATTTTCGCCAAGCGCAACTCTTCATTGCCGGGTGAATAGCGATACACACCCGCCGGTGTGCTATGGGAAATATAACCCGGCAACATTGGGTGGTTGACATGGAACATGAGCGGCAACACTTGTAAAAATTGCTGCTGGCGCTCGGGTAGTGCGGCACAGGTCCGCTGATGGCGTATGCTGTTTAAATCCAGGAATCGTTGTTTAAGTTGATTGAGTTGTTTGCGGTCAACACCATCATCAATATTGTGTATGTCTATAGGGCGTGAATACATAGACGTTAGCGATGTGGATTGCTATTGGTAATTTTTTTCTTGCGCAAGATATCGGCGAGTGTGGTGTAGAGCAATTCCGGGTTTACCGGTTTGGATAGGTAACCATTCATGCCTGCCGCCAAACAGCGCTCGCGGTCGCCGCGCATTGCCTGGGCGGTGACGGCAATAATGGGAATGGCTTGTTGTAATGCATTGGCGCGCAGTTGGCCGGCGCGGATACGCCGTGTTGCTTCTATGCCATCCATCTCTGGCATTTCTAAATCCATGAGTATGGCATCAAAAGGTTCAGCAGTTGTTTCCAGCACCTTCAATGCCTCAATACCATTGGCGGCAATCACCGTATTAATTTTTTTCTTTTTGAGGATGCCGCGAATCACTTGCTGGTTGACCACATTATCTTCCGCAACCAGGACGCGCGCGTTTTCCAATAATTCCTGGATGTCGGTCGGGGTAATAATTTCCGGGCTGATTTCCTGCAGCAACTGCTCGCGGCCAATCGCCTGGCTGATGGCATCAAACAAACGCGATTCACTGACTGGCTTGCTTAAAAACTCATCCACCATAATAGCGTTGGGGTCGGCACTGGAAATTTCATCGCGGTGATAAGCTGAAATCAAAAAAACGCGCGGCTTTTGTTTGAGGCTGCGGTCGGATTTAATTAAACCGGTGAGCTGCAAACCATTCATATTGGGCATGCGGTAATCGAGCAAGATAAAGTGGTAGGGCTGCCCCAAATTATCCGCCTGGCGAATACGCTCTATCGCTGCGATGGGGTTATCTATCTCATCGACTTGTAAATGAATGCTGCGCGCGGTGCTGGCGATAATAGTGCGCGCGATCAGATTGTCATCGACAATCAAGGCGCGGATATTATTTAAATCGCGCGGATGGTTAACCAGGGTTTTTTCACCCAGATGACTGTGCTCAAAGGCGGCGCTGAAGGTAACTTTACAACCTTTGTTGATACTGGAATCAATGTTGAACTCACCTTGCATTAAATGCACAAGGTGGCTGCAGATGCCCAAGCCATAGGTATTTTTTTCTGTGTCCGGTGTGTGCTTATTAAATACCAGCCGCTCTTTGATATGCGCCAATTTTTCTTCGGTCATACCCAAGCCGGTATCTTCCACCGTAAATTCAAGCATCACTTGTTTGGTGGTTTGGCTTTGGCGCCGCACGCTGACCACTACCTGGTTGGTATTGGAATATTGGAATGCATTACTGATCAGGTTGCTGAGAATCTGGCTCAAGCGCGAAGCGTCGCCGCGCAGGAAGCGCGGCACATCGGGTTTGATATTGTAAATAATATTCACCGAGCGATGCAGGGCACTGATTTCAAACAGGCGCGAAATTTTTTCAAATAATTGATCGAGATCAAAATGCGCGAATTCAAGGATGATCCGCCCCGATTCAATTTTGGAAAAATCCAGCAGCTGGTTGATGATTTGCAACAGCGAATCGGCAGCGGAATTAATGCTGGTGAGATAACTTTGTTGCTGCTCATCAAGCCGGGTGTCTTGCAGTAAATAGCCAATACCAATAATGGCATTCATGGGCGTACGGATTTCGTGGCTGATGCGCGCAAGGAATTCACTTTTGGTTTTGCTGGCGAGATCAGCTTGAGCTTTGGCGCTGAGCAGCTCCTCGCGCGAGGCCATAAAATCGGAAATGTCAGTGTTGACGCCCACGCAACGACTGGCGTGACCCTGATGGTCTGGTTCAAAAAATTTCGCTTTGGAATGTACCCAAATAATATTGCCATCGCGATGTAGCATGCGAAATTGCAATTGCAGCGATTCAAGTTGGTTGTCGATGGCGGATTGATATTCGCCGAGCATGGTGTCCACATCATCCGGGTGGACAAAATAATCGCGCAATGTATCGAGGTTGCCGGGCAGGTCTTCATAGTCGTAACCGAGCATACGCAAATAGCTGCGGCTGAAATAAATTTTATTGGTCAGTAAATTCCAATCCCAGAGGCCATCACTCGTCGCCTCCATTGCATATTGGTAGCGGGTATCGCGGTCAACCATGATGCGTAGTTGCTCGTGCTGGTGCATAAAGCGGAACAGCCAACCAAGCATGCCGGTGAGCGCTTTGGTGTCCTGCGGGTGCCATGCGCGCGGGTTGCCGCGGTGCAGGGTCATAAAGCCGCGCAATTGGGACTGTTCGCACAAGGGAATGATCAAACTGTTGTAGATATCCAGCGCGCGTAAATTCTGGGTGGCTTCCGCGAGATCATCGTCGGGCGCGGCGAGTACTAGCGGGGTGCCGTCGTGCAATTGGCGAAAACAAGCCGAGTCGGGTTTAAGCAGAAAGTGCAACCAATCGGAGTTCCGCAGGCACTGGCGCACTGTATCCCCCAGATCCGGCGCCGCCCATTGCTCCAGTAGATCGATGCTAGCCGTGTGTGGGTCCCAGGCCCATAACCCAATTTCGCGCAGATCCAGCAATTTGCCGACTTGCGCCAACACCTGCTGGCTACTGGTGGCCTGTTGTTGCTTGACCAGGAACTTGAGTGTTTCCATGGTCCAGGTTTCATCAAAAATCGGCCCGTCAGCCAAGGCCTGTTTAGCGGGGGCAGGTGCATAGGGGGCGGAGCTTTCCTGCACCCCGGTGGCGGCATTCCGGGCTTGCAGGGTTTGTTTTAAGGACGCAAGTTCATCCTCCAGCAGCTGAATTTTCGCTGCCAGTGCTTCTTCAGGCTCTCCTGAATGCAATGATTTGTCACCCATCCCTTTTTGCGCCTCGGTGTAGACTTGGACAAAAAATAATCTCTCAGCCTGAAAGACTAGTCCATATTGGTGCGAATACTAGCGCTTGGTGGGAATAAATGATGAATTGAGGGCCAGCGGGGCTGATAATCCTTCGAGCTAAGATCAGTCGATTGATCTCAACTGGTTAATAACGGGTAAGTTATTGATTCTAATAATAAAAAAGCCGCGCATTGAGTGCAATGCGCGGCTTTTTTGTATGGGGCCTGATTATTTACGGCTTTCGAGGCTTGCTTTAGCGCGTACAACTGCCGCTTTCACCTGCGCCGGTGCAGTGCCGCCGATATGGTTGCGGGCGGCGACTGAGCCTTCCAGGGTCAATACGGCAAATACATCCTGCTCAATGACGGTGGAGAACTGTTGCAGTTCGGCCAGGCTCATCTCGGATAAGTCCTTGCCGGTTTGTACGCCGTGGGCAACTGACTTGCCGACAATCTCGTGCGCATCGCGGAAAGGTACACCGCGACGGACAAGGTAATCGGCCAGGTCGGTAGCGGTTGAGAAGCCGCGTTTGGCCGCTTCGTACATTTTCTCTTTGCGTGGCTGGATTGCCGGAACCATATCGGCGAAGGCGCGCAGGCAGTCTTTGACGGTGTCGATCGCATCGAATACCGGCTCTTTATCTTCCTGGTTGTCCTTGTTGTAGGCCAGCGGTTGGGATTTCATCAGCGTCAGCAGCGCAGTCAAATGGCCATAGACACGGCCGGTTTTGCCGCGCACCAGTTCCGGCACATCCGGGTTTTTCTTTTGCGGCATGATCGAGGAGCCGGTGCAGAAGCGATCCGGCAAATCGATAAAGCTGAATTGCGATGAAGTCCAGAGCACCAGTTCTTCGCTCGCGCGCGACAAGTGCATCATCAGTATGCTGGCGAAAGCAGCGAATTCGATGGCGAAATCGCGGTCGCTGACGGAATCGAGCGAGTTTTCGGTCGGTGCGTCAAAACCCAACAATTGCGCAGTATAGGCGCGGTCGATGGGGTAGGTGGTGCCCGCCAATGCAGCGGCGCCGAGTGGTGATTGGTTAACGCGCTTGCGGCAATCCTGCAGGCGGCCATAGTCGCGCTGCAACATCTCAAACCAGGCCAGCAGGTGATGGCCAAAGGTCACCGGTTGTGCAGTTTGCAGATGGGTAAAGCCGGGCATGATGGTATCGGCATTGGCTTCAGCCACTTGCAGCAAGCCCTGTTGCAGGCGAGTGAGTTCTTTAGCGATTGCATCGATTTCGTCGCGCAAATAGAGGCGGATGTCGGTGGCAACTTGATCGTTGCGCGAGCGTCCGGTATGAAGTTTTTTACCGGTGATGCCGATGCGCTGGGTGAGCAGCGCCTCGATGTTCATGTGCACATCTTCCAGGCTCACTGACCAGGTAAATTTGCCGGCGACGATCTCTGCACGAATCTCTTCCAAACCGGTGATGATCTGGTCGCGCTCGGCTTCGGTCAGTACGCCGACTTTGGCGAGCATGGTGGCGTGGGCGATGGAGCCGTTGATATCGTGGTGGTAGAGGCGGTAATCAAAACCGATGGAGGCGGTAAAACGCTCGACGAAAGCGTCGGTAGCTTCACTGAAGCGGCCGCCCCAGGGTTTGATCGGTTGGTCGTTTTGGCTCATGAGCAGGTGTCCACAAACTGGAAATAATGAAAGAGATGTCGGGTGCGATTAGGCTACCATTGGTATCTGACAGTGATATCGGCACATTGATATTTACATCGCAATGCAAGGCGCCCTGGCACCGCAGGCCGCGCATTATAGCCCAATGGCTATTCAAAGACTCAGTAAAACACGGATTAAAGAAGCCCCGATGACCAGTTCCAACCCCAACGCGGTGCGTCCCGCGCCCACCGAGCCAGCAACTCCGTTTTTACCGGATTTATGCAGTAGCCAATCGGTATTCCTGCTGGTCCTGGTGGCGGAATTGCTGGCGGTATTGCTGACCATCAGCGCCTCCTCCGGGCTGCAACATTTCAATTGGGACAAGCTGGCGCTGATTTCGGTACAGGTGCAGTGGATCGTAGTATTCAGTGCGATTGCTCTCTGCCGCCTGCGCTTTTGGCTGGGGCGGCAAAACCATGTGCGCGCGGGCATCGCCAGTTACTCCCTGGTATTGGCGATAACCCTGGTGCTCTGCATAGCCGGCCAATGGATTATTTATGGCGCCAGCGGTTTGGCATTTGTGGATGGGCAGGTATTTAACTTTGATGGCTGGTTGCTGCTCAACTGCATGGTGATTGCGGCGATTTTATCGGGCATTTTGCTGCGCTATTTGTATCTGCAACAGCAATTGCGCAACCAGCAGCAGGCGGAAATGCAGGCGCGTATCCAGGCGTTGCAATCGCGTATTCGTCCCCATTTTTTATTCAACAGTATGAATTCGATTGCGAGCCTGATTGCAACCGATCCCGATACCGCCGAGCGGGTGGTGGAGGATTTGTCGGAATTGTTTCGCGCGAGCCTGGCGGAGCCGACCTTGATTCCGCTGCAACGCGAACTGGAATTGTGTAAACACTATCTCGATATAGAGCAGTTGCGCCTGGGGCGCCGTTTGCAGTTGGATTGGCAAATCGGCAGCTATAACGAGAATTTAAAAATCCCCAGTTTGATGATGCAACCGCTGGTAGAGAACGCAATTTTCCACGGTATAGAGCCGCTGCCAAAAGGTGGGAAAATTACCATCAAGGTATCGCAGAACGATAAACAGCTCAGCATTGTGATCACCAACCCCTATCCGTTGGTGAAAAAAAATAATCACCACAGCGATGCCTCGGCGCGCCACAACCGTATGGCGCTGGATAATATCCGCCGCCGCCTGACGGCGCATTTCGGCACGGCGGCGCGTTTATCCAGCAGCGCGGAAAATGGCTTGTTTACTACTTATATTTTTTGCCCCTTAACACTGTGATCGCACAACATAATATCGACAGTACCAAAAGCACGAACCTGTTAATAAAGCGCGAGCTATTGATAAAAGCACAAGCCTACTAATAAAAGCATGAGACAGAAACGATGGACATTTTAATTGTTGATGACGAGCCCCTCGCGCGCCAACGCCTGGTGCGCATGGTGGAAAAAATCGAAGGCTTTTGTGTGGTTGCCGAGGCGGGCAATGCTGAGGATGCATTGGCTGCGATCACGCACAATGATCCGGATATAGTGCTGCTGGATATCCGCATGCCGGGCCGCGATGGTTTGAGCCTCGCGCAAGATATTGCTGAACTGGAAGATGCGCCCGCCGTCATTTTTTGCACCGCCTTCGACCAGTATGCGCTGGATGCCTTTGGCACCAATGCTGTGGGTTATTTATTGAAGCCGGTAAAAGCCGAACAATTATTGCAGGTGCTGGAAAAAGCCAAAAAGCTCAACAAGATCCAGCGGGGTGCCGCCCAGCGGAGTGCCGCCCAAGGATTTGCCGCGCAAAAAAACAATGTGTCTGCCGCAGAAAACCAGCGCACCCATATCACCGCCAAAACCCGGCGCGGCGTTGAATTAATCCCGCTTGAAGATGTGCGTTATTTTCTCGCAGATCACAAATACGTTACGGTTTATCATCGCAATGGCGAACATTTATTGGATGAAACCTTAAAAGAATTGGAAGAAGAGTTTGGTGCGCGTTTTGTACGTGTGCATCGCAATTCCCTGGTGGCGGTGAAACACATTGAGGCCCTGGAGCGCAATGCGCAGGGGCAGTACCAGGTGCGTCTGGCGGATACTGAATTGCGCCCCATCATCAGTCGTCGCCATGTGAGTGATCTGAAAGAATTATTAAAAATGATGTGATGTTTTTTATCCCACGCAAAAAAATCGCCCGCATATTGGTGCAAATATGCGGGCGATTTTTTTTGCCTGTTAATGTTAAAGCGCTATCCAAACGCTAAAAAATTAACGACAGGTTACTACCGGGGTTTCTACGCTGCCGCCATTGGTATTGCCCTGGAAGCCAAACTCAACGGTTTGCCCTGCGCCGATAGTACCGTTCCAGCTGAGGTTGGTTGCAGTGTAAGGGTTGCTGCCGCTCAGGTTCGCGTTCCATGAACTGGTCAGGCGGTTGCTGCCCGAATACTGCCAGCTTGCGGTCCAGCCCGATGTAGCGCTGGTACCGCTATTGGTCACGCGGATCGCACCGGTAAAGCCTGAGCCCCAGGAATTGCTCACCACATAGATACAGCTCACGCCGCCATTATTGGCTGCGCTGCTGGACGCCCGGCTGCTGGATGCAGGCACTGAGCTTGGTGCAACACTGCTGGCCGGTGTTGAGCTCGGGGCCGCGCTGCTTCTGCTGCTGGATGCCGGAGTCGAACTGGGCGCAACACTTGATGTGCTGCCGTCAATTCCCCAGGGCGCAGGCAATGCGGCGCAACTGGTGCGACCTACACAGCTCTGCTGGTTTTCCCAACCCCAGCCGCTCGCGGTACTGACGCAGATTGGATAGCGGGTGCCGTACCAGTTACAGGTCCCGCCGTTTGCCACGGACGATGGTGTACTGGAGCGGCTGGATGAGCTAGGAGCAATCGATGATGGTGCAGACGACGAACTGGGCGCAATCGATGACGACGAAACCGAACTGGGCGCAACGCTGGAGCGCACACTGCTGGCAACACTACTGCTAGCCGTACCACCGAAATTGGTTGCCAGTTTGGAGGTCGCCTTGATGCCGTTGGTGCTGTTAATCAGGAAGTTGCCCCAGGTACTCAGCGAGCCTGCGTTCCAACTGTTGACTATATCCAGCGCAACACAGCAACTACCATTGCCACTCCAGCTCCAGCCCATATAGCCGATGCCCATGTCCTGGGTGTATTGCAGGATCGAGGCTTCATCGACATTGTTGCCATTATTTTCAGTGCCGAACTCGCCCACGATCAGCGCATAACCCTTGGCCTGGAAGGTGCTCAGGTATTCCTGGATACGCGCGGCATTGTTGTACACCTCGTACATATGCACTGAGAACACGATATTTTTCAGGCTATCCGCCGCAAAAATGCTCGCGGCATTATCGCGCATCACATATTGCCAATCCTGGCCCCAAGCGGGCGCATCCACCATGATCTGGTGGGTGATACCGGCATTACGGATGGTTTTGATCGCGGCGATGGTCTCGTTGGTGTAAGTCGATGCGGCCGTGTTATTGCCATAGGGTTCGTTGGCAATGTTCACGATTACATAATCTTCCTGCCCGGCAATAGCGGCTTTGATATCGGAACTGGCCCAATAGCTGGCCGCGTTGGAGATATTGGTCGCTGCGGCGGATTCGCCGTAACCGGTGGAGTCATGCACTTCCAAAACGCAGACAAGCTTGTTGGCCTTACATTGGCTGATGATGTCCGCAACCACGCTGCCGCTGGTGCGTGTCCACTGGGTGCCGTTGGCCAATACCACGCGTACCGAGTTGGCTCCGGTCGCGGCTATGTCTTTCAGCGCCTGGGTGGTGCGGTCCGGGTACCAGGCATGGGCGTGGTTAATCCCGCGGTAAATAAAGTTTTTGCCGTTGGGGTCGAGGATTTGCGTACCACTCACGCTCCAGCCAGCAAACGCCGAGCCCGCCAATACTGAGGTGGCAAGGGCGAGGGCGGTTTTTTTGAGTAGATGTTGTTTTAGTGTCGTCAGGTGTTTCATAGTTTTTCCTTTTGGCCACAGTGCGCGCGCAAGGGCGCGTAGCAGCGATTGAACGTTATTGTTATCAAACTGCACCAGTGACCGGTGCAATTCGGATGCAGGACAAAATCCATATCAATTCCCCAATGCCTGAATCGCACTGGAAAAGTTCCTGTGAGCGCTTCTCTCGCTCCCCTTGATACCGCTGTGAGGTGATGTGGTGTTGTTGGAATTTATTGTTGGATTTAGATGCTGCTGACTACCGGGGTAAACCTTTACTACCAATAGCTGCTGCCCTTGTATTGATTCTCTGGAGAGGGAAAATCCGGCGTTATTGTCAGGGCGATAAAACACAGCATTTGTAATCGGTTACATGTTAATCCCATTTAGCGGTAAATGACAAGCGGTGAAAATACGGCCAAGGGTGTGCCAGTGCACAAAAGCGGGAATCCCCGGAATGGCGGGGTTGGATTGAGGTTAGTGATGGTCGTTATCAGGCAAAGCGAAAAAAACTGTTGGCGGTGAGTCGGCCATGAGCCGGATCGGCACTGAGTCCTGAATCGGATTTGATATCGCCTGAGTGGAGTTGGTTACTGCGGTAGATAACAGTGCGGTTAAAAACCAGCGGCGTCTGGTAAATGCGCTCGAACAAACGGGTATCGCCGTTGATGTAATCGAAGTGGGTTTGCTGTTCGTCCATCACCTGCTGTTTGAGGATTTTAAAATAATTAGCCAATCGCTCTTGGGTGATGGTTTCAAAACCGGTGCTGCGATGGCGATAAAAAGAGGTGCCGCCAAAGGATTCGGCACAGAGGTAATGCACCATGGCGAATTGCAGCGGGTCGGGCGTATCTATGTGCGGAACCGATTGGATCGGGCGCAATTGTTCCGGGGGCGTGGTGGTGAGGGAAAAGGCACAGAGGCTCATCTGTGCCTGTAGTTCCGGGGCGATTGCAAACACCTCGCGCACCAGCGGGATGACAGTGTGCAAACTTTGCGCGGGATAATCGCCCGCAATATGTTTGCGCAGGCCGGGATAAAAATCGCTGGCCTGCGCAATAAATCCGGGCTCGCTACTCGCTTGCTCGCGCAGTTGTTCTGGCGCAGCAAAAAAATTATCGATAATCAGCAGCGGATTTTTTTCCTGCCCGATAAATTCTACCCGCACGTGCGGTTTTCCCGACTCATGCATTGCCCAGTCGCTCATTCTTTTTCTGGATCAATGCATAGACTTGCCCCAGCGAGGCGATCATGGTGTAGATCGGTTGTAAATAACCTTGCTGTTGTAGCTCGATCAACTGGTTTGCATCCAGTTGCGCCAGACGCTCTTCGTTGATGGTATACAACCCTTGCACGCGCTGCTGCTGTGTGTTGGCAAAACTGATGTCCAGGGCCATGGGCATAATTAAATTCAGTGCCAGCAAGACGTTGATAAAATCCCGGGTGCGGGTTTCGCCATCCAGTAATTCCGCGAGGCGCGATTTTATTTTTTGCAAGTAAACAGTTTCTGCTCCCGCCGCATCAAAAATGGCTTCGCCGCGGCCACTTTTTAATGCGTTGCTGTCAGTGTCGATACAAATCAGCGTCTGGTTATTTTCCTGCCCGACAAAAAATGGCTGGCGCATAATATTGAGCGGCGTGTAAATACTTTGCCATTGGTTGTCGCTCCAGAATAAATTTTCACCCGCTTCAAAACCCAATAAGGCGACACACAAAAAATTGCCGGTCTCGCCACTTTTGGTAAACACAATCGGGTAGTGCACAACCAGGCGCAGAAATTCGCTAATCACCACTGGCACCATATTATTCGTAGCGCCGAGCGATTCAACCAAATGGGTATCAATGCGCAATTGCTGGTGGAGCTGGTTATGCAATGCAACAAAATTGGTCATGGTATCTCCCCTGCATTATTTGTTATGGGTTGTTATTGCTTCTTATAGATGCCCGCGTAGTGGATAGGGCAAAAAATAAATCGACACACGTTGTTAAATAGTTTGCAAACCATGCATCTGGATTTTGGTCAGCAGCTCGCGGTTGCTGGGCAAGCTGCGTAAGGCCTGTTCGATATTTTTCCGGTTCTTATTAAATTGTTCTTGTGCCACAGCCGCATCCTGGAGCAGGTGTTGGCTATAACTATAATCGGTTTCAAAGCCCATGCCATAAAGAACATATTGGTAACTGGCTGCGGGAAAAACTTCATTGTTGCTGGTGAAGTCCTGGTCGCCCGGTGGTTGGTAGCGCCAGAGTTGCATCAACTCTTGCAAGCTGTGCGGAATGCTTGCCGGATCGCGATTGTCACGCCAGAAATTATTGTCATCGCGTTTGCTGAGGATGTAGTGCAATTTTAAGAAATCGATAATGCGCTCCCAGCGATAGCGGAAGGTATCGTTAAAGCGTTTGGCGACAATATCCATCACGCCACGGCACGCGGGCAATTGTTCGGCGATCATGCTGGCCGACAATTCCACCAGCACCAATGCCGATGCTTCCAGTGGTTCCAGAAATCCCGCTGACAAACCCACAGCGACACAATTATTTTTCCAAAAAACCTGGCGATGTCCGCAGTGGATAGGAATTTTACGCAGCGTTAAATTTTTAAAGGCGGCGCCAAGGTAAGCTTGCAGTTGTTCGGTTGCCTGTTCTTCGCTGGTGTGGCGGCTGGAATACACATGACCAACGCCGCGGCGATGGACCAAGCCTATATCCCAAATCCAGCCCGCTTGCTGCGCCGTGGAAATAGTATGGGAAGCAATGGGTGCGTCTTCGTGTTCATAGGGAACTTGCACGGCCAATGCGGTATCGATAAACAACACATCGCTGCAATCAATAAAAGGCACTTGCAGATGCTGGCCGAGCAACAGCGATTGGAAGCCGCTGCAATCGATAAATAAATCGCCGCTGATAGTGCCCGCCTGCGCGGTGATGACTGAGGCTATATCGCCATTTTCCGCAGAATTAACGCCGATCACATCGGCCAGAAGATGTTGCACTCCGAGTTTTGCACAGCAATGTTTTTGCAAGAACGTAGAAAATTTTCCTGCGTTCAAATGGTAGGCATAATTGGCAACCGAATTAAATTCCGGCGTAGTAATTAATTTAGGGGCGAGCCCCTGTTCGCACACGGCCTCCTGTAAACAGGTGGCTTGCGAAAATGATTGACGGGTTTGGTTGTTCGTGCGCGCCACTTGCCAATGCGCGGCCAAATTGGTTTTGCCAAAACCCTGCGGCAACATTAACGGGTGATAATAAAAATCATCGGCTGCGCCTGTGACCCAGCGGGAAAATTTTGCGCCCTGTTTAAAGGAGGCGTCGCACTCGCGGATAAAATCGGTTTCAGATATTCCCAATTTAATTAAAGTCGAGCGCATGGTGGGCCAGGTGCCTTCACCTACGCCGATAATCGGAATATTGGGGGATTCAATTAAAGTGACTTTGATGTTGCCATCTTGCGCACGATGGTGCGCTGCGATACGCCCGGCGGTAATCCAACCGGCGGTGCCGCCGCCGACAATAACAATGGAGGTAATTTTTTTATTCATTCTTTTCCCGCCACTTACATCAAACAGGGTGAAATTAATTGTTATGGATACCCGCGTTCGCGGGTATGACGGACAAAATACGAATACCCATTTCGTAGTCATGACGGACAAAATACGAATACCCATTTCGTAGTCATGACGCACAAGATACGAATACCCATTTCGTAGTCATGACGAAAAAGATATGAATACCCATTTCGTGTTACGACGAACAAGATATGAATATCCCCTTCGTGTTATGACGAGCAGGATATTGTTCGGTCATCCGTTAATAAAAATTATCGTCATACCTGCGAACGCAGGTATCCAAGTGGTTGATTGCAATGGACAGCCGCGTTCGCGAGCATGACGATAATTTTATTTTCAAATTACATTGTTAAAAATTCGCACGTACCCCCAGTGCCCAACGGCGGCCGCTGTCTTCAACCAGCAATAAATGGTTTTCATAACGACCGCGTTTGTGGGTGTACTCTTCGGTGAGGTTAATACCTTCAACGAAAATGCTGACTTCATCGGTAATGTCGTAGCTCGCACTTATGTCCCACTGCTCATAATCTTCTACGAGGGTAGGGCCATTGCCGTTTGTCTGCGTGAGTGATTGCACAAATTCACCACGCTGGTTGTAAGCCAAACGAATTTGCACAGGTCCCTTCTCATAGAATCCCACCAGGTTCATCGAGTCACTCAAACCGGTCAGTGCAAATACCTGGGTTACATTCGCCGGATCGAGTTCCGCATCGCTATCGACCAATGTGGTATTGAACATCATGCCGAAACCCGATTCGCCAAAAGTGTGTTGTACACCGAGTTCAAGACCATCCACGGTCGCGTCTTCACCGTTATTGGGTAGGGTATTTTTAAATACTGCAACTGAGTCACCGGCATCGGCTGCGCCTGTATCGGTACCGGTTGATGGATCTAACAGCAGACCGCCACTCTCCAGAGGGAATACTTTGTCGGCGATGGTGTTAACAATAAAATTCGCCACATTCTTTTTGAAGTAACCGGCCGACATATAACTTGCATCGCCGTAATACCATTCCCAGGTTAAATCAAAGTTGTCTGATTCAAAGGGTTTAAGTTCGGCGTTACCGCTGGTGGATGTCAGGTTGCCGCCCTGGCGGGTGGTGGTGATAACAGTGACCGGTGCCATGCTGGTGAGTGTGGGGCGCGTTAAGGTTTTGGATGCCGCTACACGCACAACCATATCATCAGTGACATCCAGTTTGACGCTCAGGTTGGGCAGGATTGCATCGTAGCTGTTATCGACATGGATGGGTTGTGCCGCACCAAATTCAGCGAGCATTTCGGTTTCATCCAAAATACGCAAACCGGTAACCGGCGCTTCTGTGCCCGTCACTGTGACATCGGTAGTTTCAACACGCACACCGGCGATGGAAGAAATGGGCATGCCACTCAAATCGCCTGCAAATTCCGATTCCAGATAAAACGATAAAGTATCTTCATCGACAACAAAGGAGTTATCGCGTTTTACTGCATCAAAATTTTTACCGCTGGTACTTTCAAGGTAAGCGAATTGCGCTTCGCCATCGTGTGCCAGCCACTTGGTCGGCATGCGGCCACTGCCGCTGACATCGCTGAGGAAATCATCACCTGCATCAAAAATATATTGCATATCGGCAGGAATAACCGGCGAGTCAGGATAGCCGCAATAGGTACAGTGAATGCCGACGCCTTCGTTATCCCAGCGCTCCATGGCTTTGCTTTCGGTGGAGAGCATGGTGCCGAAATTAATTTTTACCAAACCGGAATCGTCGCCTTCATCCCAGGTGCCGTCAAACCGGAATTGGTTGACTTCATCATCCACCGCCCAACCGCGACGTAACATCACGTGTGCACGGCTGTTGTCTTTATCGAGAAAATCACTCACGCCAACGGGCGCAACATAATCCGGTGCACTTGGATCGCGGTAGGCGACATTATCCAATGCTTGTTGGCCTGAAAAAATATTAGGATTCGCGCTTTCAAAATCACTTGCCAGGGGCAATATATTATCGTCCACCTGGAACCTTACTCGGTTAGCATAACCAATCAGCGACAATTGGTCGCCGCGACCATTGTTGGCATCGCGTTTGGCATTAGAGGTAGTAATATCAAAATTCAAATTCAGTTTTTCATTCACTTGCCAATCGGCATTGATACCGAACAGTGAATTGTTGGTGAGGCGATCAAATTTTTTCGCGTGCATGTCGGTGGCCAGGCCTACCTCTTGACGCAAATCAATTACGGTACCGTGTTCATCGGTAACGGCATCGGTGATATTGGGTGCGGTGAACCAGTGGCCGTAAGAGAGCGCATTGGTTTCAACATCAAAATCGGAATAGATGCCATCGGCGGTAATGGTTAAATCATCGGTGGCGGCAAATTGCAACACGAGCGAGGCGTTGGTGCGCGTACGCTCTTCAAATGTCACCTTGTGATCGTAATTGCGCGGGGAAAAAATCGTAGTGCCTTCGGGTACACCGGCACCACCATTTAATTCCGCGGTGGGAATGCCGACATTTTCCAACCATCCATCCATTTGTGCCTGGTTCAAGCGGGTATCGCGCTCTTGGTAGGACACCGCGAGGAGTGCGCCCACTTTGCCATCATTAAATACATTGCTGACCAAACCGGAAATTTGCGGCGTGGTTTCTTCGCTGTTTTCTTCCATGGCCGCTTTTACACTGCCGGCCACTTTAAATTCGCCTATATCAAACGGGCGCGCGGTTTTTACATTGATGGTTGAACCAACACCGCCGGATTGCATGGTGGCGGAAGACGTTTTATAGACTTCCAGGCCACTCACCATTTCGGATGCAATCGTATCGAAACTAAATGCGCGCGATAAATTTTCAGTCGCCATCTGGCGGCCATTGACAAGTACTGTATTAAATTCCGGACCAAAGCCGCGCACAGTAATTAATTGGCCTTCACCACCGGAGCGGTCAATCGATACACCGGTAATGCGCTGCAAGGATTCAGCAAGGTTGGTATCGGGAAACTTACCAATATCTTCTGACGAAATAGCGTCGACGACACCACCGGCGCTGCGTTTGACATCCATCGACCGCTCAAGGCTGCCGCGAATACCGGTTACTATTAGTTCTTCAACTTGTCCTGTTGCACCGGATGGGGCGTTGGTGTTTTGTGCGATTGCGTGGGTACCGACTACCGTTGTAAGTAAGCCAATAATTGCGCTGAGTTTATTTTTATTGTGCATTGAGTCCAACTCCTCGTGAGACTGATTGGTCGTAATAGTCAACAGACCTTTCTCGTCAATCTTCACACTGAGTTTGGTATTCGCCACCAACAGCTTTACAGCATCTTCGATGGAATAGCGGCCGGACAATGGGTTGGTGATGATATCCGCCGCATCATCAAACGGAAATATCAGCGTAATGTCCGCCTGCTCGGCAAATTCAGTGAGCGAAAGGTCTGCCCTTTGCCGAGGTATGTCGAACTGGATAATTTTATCGAGAGAATTGTTTTCCGCCCACACAGCCGCAGGCGTACCTACCGCGAAGGCAAAAACCAGTAAACGAAAAATTGCCTGCTCATTTACCTCGGCCGCGAGCGTTTTGCTTGCGTGCTTAATAGACGAGGGGCAAAATTTTTTCCGCCATCTCAATGAAGACATTTGCTGTGTGAACACATTATTGGGGGCTTTATTGTAATTTTATATTCGTTATGTGAATCCCGGGTTGGTTCAGGTTGCAGGATTCATTTTGGTCGGCGCTCAACATCTGCCGCTAGAGCTTAAAGACTTGTGCGCCAAGGAACAAGCATTGGCGCAATAAACGCGGATATAGTCTGGCAGACTATGAAAAATAGCGGACGGGTTATGAAAAATATTTGCGGGTCAGTTGATATAAAACTGTGATCAGTTTGGCATGCGATTACTTGTTGTCGGTAAATAACAACAAGTAATCGATTTCATAAATGCGGTTAAGCCATGCTTGTCACTTAAGGATGCTACTTAAGGTCGTCACTTAAAGTGATGAATTATTTATTTGGCGCTTAAAAGAATTTTGTTGTTGCCGATGCGCTGGTTTTGGATATTAAAATTTTGTTCCAGTGCGGCCAGTAAGCCATCCACATCGCCCGCTTTAAATAATCCGGCAATGCGCTCCTGTTTGATGCTTTCATCAGCCACTTCAAAACGCACTGAGGTGTAGCGATTAATTTCAACGAGCGCATCTTCCAGCGTTTCGCCACGAAACACCAGATTGCCCTGGCGCCAGCTGAGTTGGGCGGTGATTTCATTATCATCGGCTTTGGCGATAGTTTCCTCGGGCGTGCCTAGCAACACTTTTTCACCTTGGGCTACTGCCATAGAGGTGGATGGCAAGCGCTCGGCAACAATTTTTTCAATGGTTTTTTGTACTTCCTGTTTGGCGACCAATACTTTTCCATCAGTCACCAGCAGTGCAACTTCATTATCATTGCGGATGCGCACATTAAATGCTGTGCCTACCGCTTGCATAACTTTATTTCTGGCGATGACGCTGAGCGGACGACTTTTATCGTGCGCCACTTCAATATTCAATTCGCCGCGCTCGAGTAAAAATAACCGGTGCCCTTCACTGTATTTGACGGTGACACGGCTGTTGGTATTTAACACCAGCACCGAGCCATCCGGTAAATTCACATTGGAATGTTCACCTATGGCAGTTTCATAAATGCCATCAACTACGGTTGGATCGCTGTGCAGCCAGGCAATTAATGATGCGGGTTGCAAGGATGTTAATTGCCAGCCAAACACCAGTGCGACCAAGAGCAGCGATGCAGCAATCGCACCGTAAAAACGCGGTTGGCGAGTGGGCGCTTGTTGTGGCGCCTGGAATAAATCGGCGAGGCGCGCGAGGCTGTCCATCTTGTCCCACAATTCCGCCATCTCAAATAATACTTTGCGATGCTGTTCGCTGGCGGCGAGCCACTGGGTTAATTCGTGCTGCTCTTGCGTGGTTAATTCACGATCGAGGCGCGCAATCCACAGGCTCGCTTGATCGTAAATTTGTTCGCGGTTGGGGAAACCAATAATAGTGCTCATGATTTGCTCCGCTCATGTGCGGCCAGGTGTTGGGTGTGCAACGAAAGTGTCGGGCGAGGGCTGACGCTCGCCTCTTGTTTCAATTCAGCCATAAATTGCGCACAGCGTTTAATGCCGGTGGCAATATGTTTTTCCACAGTGTTCTCGCTGATGTCCAGGCTGAGGGCAATTTCTTTTTGCGAATAGCCGTAGACTTTCTTTAATACAAATGCTTTGCGACATTGCAGTGGCAATTGCCGCACTGCCTCGCAAAAAAAACCAAACTCCTGCTTGGCTGCAACCCGGTCAAAGGTTTCATCGGCGCGGGTGGTATAGCCCGCGAGTTCCAGGTCCAGTTCATCATCCAGGCTGACATTCAAACGGGTCTCGGCGCGTTTGAGGTGGTCCAGTGCCAGGTTCTGCGCCGTGCGCAACATAAACGAGCGTGGAAACTGGATCTGGTCCGGCGTCTCCACCTGGCACACGCGCACGTAGGTCTCCTGCACTATGTCTTCTACTTCCTTGGGCGGCACCAGGCGCGATACCGCGCGGGCGAGGGTGCTGCGCAAGCTGACAAACAGGCTGGCGATGTTGTCCTTATGCGGTTGGTGTAGGGTCGTCGATGGAGCTTTATCGGATTTGTTGTTATAGGTCATGGGCTTCAGCCACCAAGGTAATTTCCTCCTGATCCATGACGATACAGGATGAATATTCCGCCATAGTAGCCGAAATATTTTTTTAACAAATGGTTTATCGCGGGTGATAAATGATTATCCGCTCACCCAAAGATTGCCGGGTTATCAAAAAATTATCGGTTGAGACAAAACAGCATAGCCCGGATGAGTAAGCCGCTAGCTGCTTGCCAAAATCCGGTGCTAGAGTCGGAGACGGTTGCTCGCTTTTGTGGGACACCTAACCCTGCATAGATTAGTCAACGGAATACGGCTCTTGCCGAAGGAGATTTCCCGCTATGTCATTCACTCAAACATCCCTTAATACTCCACGCCCATCGGCCATCCACACGGTAAACCTGCCGCGTCGGATCAACTATTTTCCCTCGCCGGGGGACTGGCGCGACGAAACCCTTTATTTCCTGTTGGTGGACCGTTTTAGTGATGGCCTGGAAGCGCAAAGGCCACTGCTTGATCGCACCAACCTTGCCGCTGCCCGCCCGGCGAACTGGCGCTGGGACCTCTGGTCGCAATCCGGCGGAGAGCGCTGGCAGGGGGGAAATCTTGAGGGCGTTGCCACCAAGCTGGATTACCTGAAAGACCTCGGCGTTACGACCCTCTGGCTGAGCCCGGTATTCAAGCAGCGCGGGCACCTCAATTCATTCCACGGCTACGGTATCCAGGATTTCCTGGATATAGACCCGCGTTTTGGTGACCGCAAGGCGCTGGTGGATTTAGTCGCGCTCGCGCACGCAAAAGGTATGCGCATTATCCTCGATATTATTTTTAATCACTCCGGCGAAAACTGGACCTATCCCGCCGACTTGCCCGGCGGAAAATTCGAGCCTCACTACACCAGTGGTCGACATCCTTTTGGTGCCTGGCGCGGTGCGCAGGGCGAGGATGTCACGGCAATTACCGGCGACGAGCAGGGCGTCTGGCCCAGTGAGTTACAAGACCCGGACAAATACACGCGCGCTGGTGCGGGCAATTTGGGCGGAGGCAGTATTGATGACCCGCAAGCAGAACATAAACGCACGGATTTTCTTTCGCTCAAGGATTTCAACCTCGATCATCCACAGTTGATGAATGAGCTTGCGAGTTGTTTTAAATATTGGATTGCGCTCTGCGATTGCGACGGCTTCCGTATCGATACGCTCAAGCACGTCTCCTTTGAACAGGCGCGCAATTTTTGCGGCACTATCAAAGAGTTCGCGGCCAATCTTGGCAAAAGTAATTTTTTTCTGGTGGGCGAAATTGCCGGCGGCGATTTTGAACAGAATCGCTATCTGGATGTGCTCAGCCGCAATTTAAATGCGGCCCTGGATATTGGTGGTATGCGCCTCACCCTCAATCAGGTTGCCAAAGGCTTGCAACATCCCAATGATTATTTTGCCGGTTTTGATCCGGGCAATGCAGTTATGGGGTCGCATCGCGCGGTGGGCGAAAAACACGTATCCATCCTTGATGATCACGATCATGTATTCGGCAAAAAAATCCGCTTCTCGGCTGAGGCTGCATCGCCTCACCAAATTGCAGCGGCGGTAGGCATACAATTATTCACGCTGGGTATTCCCTGTATTTATTACGGCACTGAGCAAAGTTTGGGTGGGCCGGAATTGGGTGAGCGCATCTGGCTGGAAGGTTTTGGTTCCAATGACCGCTACCTGCGCGAAACATTATTTGGTGCGGAACATCCGCGCAAGGATGGCCTTGCGGGTTTGGATTCGGCGCTTGATCCGCGCGACCAAAACCTGCCGGGTTTTGGCCCCTTTGGCACGGTTGGCCACCACTGTTTTGATCCGGCCAGCAGCGCTTACGTGCGCATCCAAACCATGGCGCAGGCGCGCGCAAAATTTCCGGCATTGCGTGTCGGCCGCCAATATTTGCGGCCGGTGTCATTTCTCGGCAATCCATTTGCGGTGTATGACAATGGTGAAATTATTGCCTGGTCACGCATTTTGGACGATGAAGAATTTTTAATCGTACTCAATCCCCACAGCGCCCAACTGCGCGGCGCGGATATTTTGGTTGATGCCACCTTAAATCCAATCGGCAGTGCGATGACGGTGGTGGTGAATACCGAGCGCGCGGCAAATGCGGCTCACTTGCTTGATCCGGTGGGCAGCAACAAACCTGTTACGCGGCTTGCCTCTGGTATCCACTGCGTGGAGATTCGCAACCTGGGCCCGGCGGAAATCCTGGTACTTACTAATAAAATGTAATTGAGGTGATGAGGGGTGGATTTTAAAAAATAAAATCCATCCCTGAAAAAATATTAATTATTCATTTTTATATTTTCCGCACACCATATCTGCCCATTAACCCAAGCAAAGCGATACAAAGTAAAAAAGCCGATGCGGGTTCATTCACCCGTGTATGTTCGCCACGCATTTCGAAAAACAGGTCGCCATTGGCTTCTTTAATAAAATCCACGTAGATAAAATCCTTGTGCTGGAGCGGGGAGGTCGAGGGATGAAGAATCATTTCGTTTGCCACCCTGTGGGTTCCCACCCCGAGTGTTTCGGTAAAAAACGCTATATCGGTGAGCGATGTTTTCAATGTCTGGTTTCTATCAAAATCCCCTTGGTGCTCGGGCTCAAACGGGGCCTTGTGGAGTGTTGATGCAAAAGTCACGGCCTTTACATAACCTCGATCATGCACAGAAAAAATAACTTCACTTTTCCAAAAGGTTTCTGAATCCGGCAGGGGGCCTGTAGGTGTAAACGTTTGCTCGCCACCTTTGCCGTCCCATTTGAAGCGCCAGGTATAACCGAGGCCATCGGTAATCCCTTCACCCACGGTTCTTATTTCATCGTATTTAATCGTTTCAATCATGGCTGCGTGTGACTGTGCTGAACTCACCATGAAGGTGATAAAAATTGCAAAAAATTTTATTGCGGAAATAACAGTATTGTTTTTCATAATCCCTCCCAAGTAATTGATGATATGACCGACTTATCCATGCCAATAAATTAAATAGCTAATTATTGGCCTCAATACGTTATGGTTTTTCGGTTAATAAATACATTCAATTTGGGAAATATTAAGGAGCAAATGCGGCGGTAGTTATTTCAAATGTTACTTATGGGATTTCTGCGGATTTTGCCTGGCGGAAGTTTGTTGATGTACAAGGTTAATCGTTGCTAAATTTTGGCGGCGTGATGGGCGAGTTGCACTGTGACTCCTGGGGAATATAGGGGGATTTCAGGCAGATAATGGTTCGCTCATGCAGGTGCAGCGGTGCTATATCTTGCACAAAGTACTGCGCGAATAATTTCCCATAAGCGCCTGATGCTTGCAGTTTGCGCAGCCCCAATGTCATACGTTCGGCTAAAAAAGGATTGCGTTTGCTTACATATAAATATGTCGGAAAGTCGTAATAGAGCAACAAGGTTGGCTCAATACTGAGCTGGGGGTATTTGGCGTGTTCGTAGCGATATTTAAAACCAATTTCGTGAATGCCCAAGGCCAGGCAGTCAACGCGGCCTGACGCTAAAAATGGAAAAAGATTTTCCAGCCCCGGCGCTTCCACCAACGGAATATTATTGTGTACATAAATTAATTTGTCGGTCCAATCCTGCCCTTGTCCGATGGTAAATTTACGCAGGTCTGCAAGGTTTTTTATTGTGGCAAACCTGGCAAGTTGATGTTGGTTTAACAAGCACACACGAAAACCCATCATCCCCTGCATGATATCTATGGGTACTTGTATGACATTACCTTGGGCTATTGGGGTGCCGGGTGAGGCCCACTGCATATTCAGTAGCGTGCCTTCACCCAGCAATATTGCCTGGCGTTTGGCGGTGGGTGCTGCGCTGTAGGGGTGGATGAGGTAATCGCCAAATTCAGGTCGGCTGACTTCCAATGCCTGGTGGATCAATTCAAATTGGAATGCATTGTGTTTATCGGCATTGCCCGCGTCGTGGTAGCGGACAATCATCGCGGATGATGCGCTTGCGGCGGATGCAGGCTCTGCGCTTTGGGCGATATGGGCATACAGCCAAAAGCAGGGCACAAGGAAATAATGAAGCCGTAACAGCATGACTAGCTCCAGGGTATTAATTACCAAGTGTAGTTAATGGCGCCAGGATGGCTAAGGCTTTTTGCCGGGTATTTAAGGGTGGTAATGCGCGGCCAACTCATCAGCTATTGCCAATCAGCTGGCCTTTTTTGCGCGTGTGAACTCGCTTTGGTGGGCGGGGTGACGAACTATTTTTTCCTGAAGAGCAAGGTCACGCGGTTGGATTCTCCAATAGCGCGGTATTTTGCATTTTGCTCTGCGGTGGCTTTTTTGTTTTCTTCTGCGTCCATATTGGGCGGTAAGCGCCACACAGTTTCGTTGTCTTGCGGATCATCTTTAGGATTTTTATTGATGGGTGTTTCACCGACAAATTCAAATCCTGCGGCGGTCATGGTGCTGATTAGCATGGAGCGCTTTAAATAACCGCGGCTACCATCGGCCCAGGCATTGGGTTTTGCTTCACTCATAGCGTGCTGCTCAATGCCGACAATGCCATTGGGTTTCAACACGCGATGGGTTTCGGCCAGGGCTTTTTGCAAATAATGGCCTTTGGCATCAAGGCGCGCGAGATTGTGCAGTGCACGGAAAAATAACACGGCATCGACTTTTTCAGTCAAATCCGCAGGTAAATCGGCAAAGGTATAGGCCTCGGCTTTGGCGCCATGGGCACCGCCCCAGGTTTTGGCTTCGGCTGTCCACTCGGCTGGCCAGGCTTTGCGTTTTTCGGCAAATGCGCCCTTGGCCCAATCGCCAAGTTCGGGCCACATGGCCAATTCATAATCCACACCAATCAGGCGGCCTTCATCCCCCAAATAAGGCAGGAGGATTTTTGAATACCAGCCTTCACCCGGCAGCACTTCTACAACGGTATCGCCAGGTTTGACCCCGAAAAACGCCAGGGTTTCTACCGGGTGGCGTGCGGCGTAGCGCGCCTGGTGTTCGGCCGGCAGGCTTTGGGTGACGGCGACCAATTGTTTTTTTGCGGCGTCATCCAGGCTGGTGGTGGCGATTTTTTCATCTGCGGTGGTGCAGCTTTGCAGCAGCAGGGCTACTCCCAGCGCTAAAAATTTGTTCATGGGTATTTTCCTTTGAATTGTCAGGGGGGATAACGATAAGGCTTGGTGCACCCGGGTTGCCATCACTATTTCCGGATTTAACCCTAATTAACATTTGTGGCAGGGGGTCAGTTTTTTACATGCGTGTTTGGAGCCTGATGCAGCGCAAAGCGTAGCGATATTATCCAATGTCGAAATAATTTTTGCAGTGAAGAGGCAGCTATTTGCTGTTGGTTTAATTACGCATTGCTGCGCACAGCAATGCGTAAGTCTACGGAGTTTGTTGCAGTGTACCGCGCATGCTTTTGCAAGCATGCGATTTTATCACTTGGCCGTTTCTACACTGATTGCCAAGGCCTCGGTAAACGTCAGGTCAACCAGATCGCCACTTTTTAAGGTCGCGATAAAGTTTTGCGCGTTTGGATCCTTTATTTGTACTACGCGGACAAAACCGTCCGGCCCGCTAAAGGTAACTGTGTGGTTGGTTTTATCCACTGACTGGATGGCGACAGTTGTAGAGGTGACGCTACCAATACCACCGCCAGGTTTGGCACCGGGTTCTGCGCGCCCCAAGACCGCCGCTTCATCGACCGCGCTCAGGTCAGTAGGAGTTCCCTTCGGCCGCACCGCTGCGCCAATCGATTTGTAATAGCGCACCACCACTTGATCGCCCACTTTTACCTGCGCCAGATTGCGAACCTCATCTGGCACCTCAATCGTTGTTCCGCCGCCATCGGAACTCTTGAGCGATACCAGGCGTTTTTTTAAATTGACAGCAGTCACTGTCGCCGAGACAGTCTCTAAATTTTCCACTGTAACCGGATCGGCAGGTTTGGTAGCACAGCCAGCAAGCAGGGCGATAGTGGCAAGGCTAAATAAAAGCGTGGATTTAAACATCATCGACGTTCTCCTGGTGCGATTGGGGGTAAATAAAACGGTCACACAAGTATAGATAAATAATCCGGCTACTCATGTTAGAAGCATTTTCGCCGGGAAGATTTGTTAACTACCTACAGCAAGTGCGAATGCAGGTTGATCAACATGTACTGCACGATAACGGGTATCTATACCGCCCTCAGGTGAAAATGATGCCATTGCCTGTACAAGCAGTGCATTTTTATCGACGTAAAGCTGATCCGCATTCGCAACAAGTGTGCTCTGAGCATCCCTATTTGAAGTTAGTGCTGTGGCCGCGAACATACTACTTGCCGTACCTGAAGCGATTAATGATTTAATCGCCGAGACATTACCAGCGGCATCTTTCGCAGTAACATTCACTGTTTGATTAAGGGTTAATGCTATTGCTAACGTAATAGAGTATGCACCTGTTGTTGTATGTGCAGTGATATTACCTAGTGCCGAACCCGTGGTTGTTTTTACTTCCACAACACTGCCTGCTTCTGCAATACCGCTAATCACTTTGCGTGTGGTATCAATATTGGCTGTAGGAGCCGCTGGTGGTGTTTTGTCCGGCGCGACAATAGCTTTTATCGCCGAAATATTTCCCGCCGCATCTTTCGCCGTAACGTTCACCGTTTCCTTATTGATCAAGGCAGTAGTTAGCGTGATTGTATAAGCACCTGTCGTGGCGTTTGCTGTAGCTGTTTTTAATTCCGTTCCACCGGTGTTTTTCACGCTAACGATACTACCAGCCTCCGCTACACCGGTAATGACCAGACCCGCCGTATCAAAACTGGCTGTCGGGGCCGATGGGGCAGTTTTATCTGGCGCAACGATTGATTTGATTGCAGAGATATTTCCTGCGGCATCTTTGGCTGTTACGTTTACCGTTTCTTTATTTATCAGTGCTGTAGTTAATGTAATGGTGTATGCGCCCGTAGATGCATTTGCTGCCGCACTTTTTAGCTCTACACCTGCTGCATCCCTAACAATAACGGTACTGCCCTTTTCAGCATTGCCTGTAATTAATTTCCCCGCAGTATCGATGCTGGCAGAAGGTATTGCAGGTGCAGTTAAATCCGGCGCAATAATGGCCTTTACGGCGGAAATATTCCCAGCAGCATCCTTCGCCGTTACATTCACTGTTTCTTTATTAATTAACGCAGTATTCAAAGTAATGCTGTAAGCGCCTGTAGTTTCGTGTGCAACAGCCGTTTTTAACTCCACTCCCGAAGAATTTTTCACTACAACCGTACTCCCGGGTTCTGCAATGCCGGTAACTATTTTACCGACCGTGTCGAAGCTCGCGGTCGGTACCGCTGGTGGCGTCTTATCGGGTGCATTTATTTTTGTTGGCGTTGAAGAGTTTCCAGCCACATCTTTAACAATGATGTTAATTACCTCATTATTTTTTAATGCGGTTGCCAATGTGATTCTATAGCTGCTGCTGTAAGCTCCCAATATCGCACTACCCAAAACTGAACTATTTGTGCTGTCCATCACTATAATTTGATTCCCCCCCAGTTCTGTCCATTCAGCTTCGCCAGATATATATTTGCCGGTGCTATCGAATTGCGCTGTAGCTGGAAGTGGTGCTGTGAGATCAGGAGAGTCTATTGAAACAAAGGATCGATTATTCCCCGCATCCACGGAAGTAACATGAACCTCGCTGCCGTCCATAATCGCTTCTGCAAGCTCGATTGACCACACCCCATGTTGATCTGCCCGCGTGTAGCCAACTACCGGTTGATTGCTATTTCCGAAGATATACTTCTCTACAAAAACCAAAGTGTCGGGTTCGGCATTACCACTTATTACCTTTCCGGTACTATTGAAGCTAGCAGTTGGAGCAACAGGAGCAAACCGATCATTAGGAGTTAACGCTAGCGCAGATGAAACATTTCCATTGCTGTCAATGGAAACCACTGATAGGCGAGTTGTCCCTGAAACTGCAAATCCTGGATGAATAACAAAACTTCCATCCGTACCACTAGCAATTACGCTAGCGACAACCGCATTGTCTTCATTAAGAATCTGGACTGTACTTTGAGGCTCTGCGAATCCTGTAATTTCAGAATTGTAATCATTGAATATTGCAAAAGGTTTGGCCGGTGCCATTTTATCGGGAGCGATAAAATAGTTCGGTACTGACTCAACACCGCCTGCTATCTGTAGAGACGCACTCAGTATTTCCTTATTCACATATGAGTTGGCAAGTGTGATGCTGAACGATTCACCCGCATGAACTGTAGTGCGTGCGATTTCAATATTATCTTTTGTCCGGAGGATAATAGTGCCTGCTTGCTCGGAAACACCTGATACTACGCGCCCTTGGCTATCTATAGCAGCCTGTGGTTGCACGGGTGTATTACTAGCGCCAACAGTGACTGGAATAATCGCTGAAGCGTTACCAGCTGTATCAATAACCTTGATATTAACGACCTGACCATTAGCCAGCGCATTACCCAAGGTGACATCAAAAGAACCATCAATAGCCGATGCAAGTATTTCTGTTAAAAGACCACCTTGGGTGTCACGCACAATAACCGTCGCACCAGGCTCAGCGAATCCCTTGATAACTCCTCTTGTTTTATCTACGGCTGCATAAATTGTTGTTGGTGCTGTTAAATCTCGTGCACGAACATAACGAGTGGAGAAGTTTCCAGCGGTATCACGCGCGACCATTTGAACTAATTCGCCATTCGCAATCGGCTGAGCAAAATTGATGGCAAAGGCGCCGGTTTCAGCATTTGCCACCGAAGAACCCAAGATGTTACCGGATAAATTGGTAATCGAAATCGTCGAACCTTTTTCTGCGCTACCTGACAAACTGGTACCAAGGTTATCAAATATTCCGGATGGGGTAAGTGGAGAAGCAGCATCAGGAGCAGTGATAATTTTTGATGCGGATTTAATTAATGCATTAACACTTGCGACAACCGAGATATTTTCACCGTTGTTTAAGCGCGTAGGTGAAACAATGGTGAATGCACCCGTGATTAAATCAGAATATATCTCGCCGACATAGCGACCCGGAGTGGATGCTGAAACATAGGTTCCTGGGCGAGCAAAACCCGTTATCACATAGCCGCTTGAGTCCAACTCTACTATTGGTGAAGGAGGAGTGCTAGTATCAATAGTTGGGTTCAACACCGTTATTGGTAATATATATCCGCTGGAATCTTTGATAGAAACGGCAATACGACTCACATCTTTGATACCAAAACCGAAGTCAAAAATGTAGTTACCTTCGTGATCTGCAGATAGTTCAGAATAATGATTGAACGAATTATCTTGATTGCGATACGAGACTAAGAGTTTCGCCCCAGGTTCGGCCTTGCCGACAATGAGTTGACGATCAGCTGACAGGCGTGCAATAGATTTACTTATCTGTGCTTTCAACTCGGCACCTTTCAATACATCACCATTAGCGAATGCAATTTCAAAGTGCTCGTTATCAATCAAACCGACTAACTGATCAGTCGTACCCTTTATATACAAATCATAACCGCCCTCATGTTGATAGGAAAAACCCCCTTTATACTCACCCTGGGATTTTAGATAGACCATGTCGCGCGTGATACCAGCACCCAATTCTATTCGAGTATTCGATAACAAGTTGGAACTATAAATGTAGTCTGTACCATCACCGAGAGCGTAGCGAATAGTAGTCGCACCTACTCCCTGGCCCTCACTGCCGTTATCAAGAAAAATATGGTCTTTGCCTTTTCCGCCTACAAAAATGTTATTACCGTAGAAATCATAAAGCTGATCATCACTATCGCCTCCTTGCAATAGGTCGTCTCCGGCTTCGCCATACAAAGTATCGTTTCCAGATCCACCAATTAAACTATCATTACCACCTCCAGCAAAGACAGTGTCGTTTCCTTCTTTTGCATCGATTAGTTCAGAGGCATCGGTTCCATATAATGTATTCGCGCTTGAAGTACCTACATTAGATAACTTGGAAAGTATTTGCCCTAATGACCAAGCTTCTCCATTAGCAAAGATAATGTTTTCAATAGCAGATGATTCGTTAACTGCTCGAATAGAGTCAGAATTGAAGAATCGACTTAGGGTGATAGGATTTGCATTTTTGACCTTGAGAACCAAATCAGTTTCCGTGCGTTGGATACTGATGTCACTTGGGAGCACGCCATTCAAAAACTCAATAGTGTCCCGACCACCCTCATCAGATATATAATCAGAACCATCTCCTAGGCTGAAGCGGTATACATCATCTCCAGTTCCGCCGCCCAAATAATCGTCTCCTGTACCCCCGATAAGGATGTCGTTACCGGCATTAGTTTCTATTCTGTCGTTCCCTGCACCGCCATCAACAATTTCACTATTCAAAACACCGTAAATCTCATCATTACCGGACGTGGATTCCAATGCTTTTGAAAAAAAAGTCGCTTGGTCCCAAACTACATTAACTGATGAAAAAATTATCTGTTCCAATGCAAAGTCTAAATTAGATTGGGATATACCGTCATTATAAGAAAGTACATCAATCCCATTAATACTGACGATTAATCCTTGGCTCCAGCTGTTACGTAGCTTAACCATATCCGGGGTAACTGAATCACCCAGAATTATACGATCAAAACCGCCAACGTCCGTAATGTAATCGAGACCATCTCCAAGATTGTAATGGTATGAATCATCACCCAGGTCACCACGAAGACTATCATTGCCGCCATGTCCAATAAGCGTATCATTACCATAACCACCGGTTAATCTATCGTCTCCTTCGCCGCCTTCCTTTAGAACGGGAGAGTTTCGGAGATCAAAATTCCATTCATCTCCGCTAGCAAATTTAAATATTTCAATCCTCCCTCCGTTGTAAAACTCTGTTTCAGCAAGAGCACCGTATTTAATAGTAATGGTGTCGGTAGAATCAACGAATGAAACGACTGTATGATCATCAACAGTTGAAAGAACAACTTGTTCTTTAGCAATACCTGCACCGAATTCAATGATGTCCCGCCCGAAATAATCTTCAATTGTGTCGTTACCATCGCCGCGATTAAAACGGTAAACATCAACTTCCGGATTATCAAGATTTGTACCTTCGCTGAATGAGTTATCACCACGCAGGAGATCATTGCCTCTGCCACCGATCAACAGATCATTCCCATAGCCGCCGGTCAAAGTGTCATCACCGTCACCACCATCTAGTGTATCTGCACCCCCTAACGCAAGGACCGTATCATTACCTGCCAAGCCGTTAATAACGTCACCATTACCAGAACCGGTAATATAATCGCCTACTGTAGACCCCTTAACGGCCTGCTGAAGTAAATCATTGACACTCCATTTAGTGCCATTGAAAAACTCAATTTCTCCTGAAGGTAACAATGGATCTTTAACTTGCGCACCAAACAGTGCCCCGCTGGTTAACAAACTATCCAGATATACAACTGTGTCACCCACTTTTATTTCAAAATTCCAATTATTGGCTTGTGATATGGAATAAACCCATAACACACCATCTTGCAAATAACTCTCTTGGCGCCCAGGAATTAATTTAACTGTAACATCCTCAGGCGTGATTCCTTCCGCAAAAAGAATGCGGTCAAAACCATTGCGGAATTTTTCGATAAAGTTAATAGCTGGCTGTTCAGTAAATAAATAGGTGTCATCACCATTACCGCCGTCGAGAAAATTCAGCCCACCACCACCAATCAATGTGTCATTTCCATTGCCGCCGTAGATTTGGTCATCCCCATCCAACCCAACTACTATTGAATTACTATTTCCAGCAATTAAATGATCCCACGTATTACGCCCCATCAATAGATTGGGATTCGCCAGAGTTTCTGTGATTTTTTGCTGGATAATTGTTTTATCCCAAATCACGCCACCCGAAAACTCAACGCGCTCCAACAGAGTTGCTTCTGCGGGAGATCCATCCACAATAGAACCAGTTATCTGAATCATCTCACCATTGTTAAGAATGAAATAAAAGTTTCCATTGCTCTGGTGCACGACAACATCTGTAGGGACAATGCCAGGGCCAAATACCAATGTGTCATTGCCACCAGTATCAGTAATAATGTCTACGCCATCACCCCGATTAAAAACGTAGCGATCATCACCGCCTAAACCGCGAAGCTGATCAAAACCTCCACCGCTTTCAATGACATCATTGGAGGCAAAGCCCTCAACAATATCATTACCTTCTGAAATGCTATCTTGTATTATTTTGGCTTTAATTTGTGCCAAATTCCAAAATTCATTGTTTGAAAAACGAATACGCTCGATGGCGTTAGTACCGACGTCATCAGCCGAATTAAACATGTTATTGATTAATATTGTACCACCGTCTTTAAACGATATTTTTAAGCCATACCAACCTTGGCGAGCCAGGTTAATCTCATTCGGCGAAATTCCTTCGCCGAAATAAATTTCATCAATACCCGCGGAATCATTGATTTGATCATTACCATCACCAAGGCGATAGTAGTACGCATCATCCCCAGCCCCACCAATAAGTGAATCAGAACCGATACCGCCAATTAAATGATCCTCGTCATCCATACCATAGAGCGCATCATTACCATCCTCTCCAATCAGAATATCCCTGCCAGAATTACCATTCACCTGATCACTTGCTGCGCTTCCATAAATCAAATTATCGGCGTTATCACCTGCTATCGCGCCACCAGAGGTTACATTTCGCAAAATCAGATTTTCAGCGTATAAAGTATTTAGAATCGTATCACGCTGATCTGCCGATAAAACACTGGCATTCCCGACAATGGTATTTACCAATGGAGCAATGATTTCGTTTGAAGATGGATTGAATCCACGAATAACTTCCACAAATTCTATTAACCTATTTTGAGCGAATTCATTACCGCTCAACAGATCATCAAATATTAAATCTACGACTACTGAATAATCCGCCGTCCAAGAGCCATTGAATTCAGTAAAATTAGAGAGGCCTAATAAATCACGCATATGGGTACTTGCCATAAGCTGCGAGTAAACAGATTGTTCCAGATGTACATAGGCTTCATTAACGGAGGAGGCATATGCACCAATAGGCTTATCTTGCAAAGCAGGCTGCCCCCAAAATGATTCCATTATTGACAGGGAGGTAGCATCTACCTGATTACCTCTCGACCCCGCAACAACACCTTCAGTGCCCGTCCACAGCACTAGAATCTCCCGCAGAAGCTCTCGCCTTTTTTCAGGATTTAATTCGACTGAAAACCTCTGCACTTTTTTCTGAAGCTCACCACTGGCATCAATTGCCATTGCTTGATGTAATGAATAGGTATTCCCAAAACCAATGGCATTGGGAAGCCTTTTGATGACATCGGAAATTGGTGCATTGCCTTGCAACTCAGTCACTGGCACAGAGATTCGCCGATCAGATTCAAACCACAAGGTGTTTGTAATACTTTGGGTTGCATTGTTATAAGTGAACGTACCCGCTTCACGGTGATCAACATTATTTGCATCGAGGGAATCAATATTGATATATGCTGTAGCGATTGATTTTATATCGAGTTCGCTGAGGGTTTTTAATTCCCCGGAATCAACAACACCGTTGCTGTTTGAGTCCCGCCAAACACGCAAACTGGAATAAACTGTATCATTCGCATCAACGGCACCATCTTGATTAACATCAAATTCCGCCAAAGCCTCAAAGCCATTTTTTGCATACTTACCATTACTTAACAGGGTCTCCGTACCAAAGAGTTCAGCTCCGCCATCAATAAAGTTATTATTATTTCGATCCAGCACCAACAAGCCATCCTCAGGTGCGACCCAACTGGTCCGTTCAGCAAATCCACTATTATCAAGATCAAAATGTACGCCACGCGACATGGATAATGTTTTAACAATACCGTCATCATTCAAGTCGAGAGCAAGTGGGTCGCGAGGTGGAGGCGGGGGGAGCTCAGGAGGAAGGGGGGATGGATAAAACGAATCTATAAACGAATTGAACTCTTCCTCATTCAATTGCCAAATAATTTGTAATAACCTATTTACATCATGCCCAACAATATCTGCCCACGCCATAGCGTCCAAATTATCGTCAATATAGGATTTCTTCATCATATATGATGTTATTTCAAGAGTAGTTCTGGCAAGGCTGTCAAAACCATCCCCCCCAGTTGAGAGCAGTTTTTGCCAGACGCTTTCAACCATAGCATCACCAAACTCTGCCCGCATGAGCTCCATGGGGATTTCCAGCGTCCAGTTGTCATTGGTTAAATCATTTTTATTAAACGCGATTTCATGAAATTCTCTTGCCTCATCAAACTTAATATCTCTATCAAGAATATTTCCATTATCATGTGCGATAGTTAAGAGAGAATCCAAATAACCCGTAGCCATATCCTGGCGAATTTTACTAATTTCAGTATCAGATAAATTCCTGCACGAGTCCCCACCTAATCCCATCATTGCGGAGCCAGCCAAGTAGTCAAGCGCATAATTTCCGGTGAGCGTTTCACCGCTCGCTACACCATATGCCCATCCAGCATAATTATATCCTTGAGAATACAATAATTGATAAACCTCTTTTGCTCCTTCCACGCCCCTTGTAGCCACAATTTCACGATACTGGTTTAACTGTTCAACTGTAATTGGATTTTCCATAATTAACTCCATGTATTTTTAATTAAACTTTTTATTTATCTCAAATTGATGAATCAATTTAATAACTGCTTCTTGGATTATTTTCCAATTTGGTAAAAGATTACGTCGATAACGAATTTCTATTTTAGCTTTAATGCTTGGTTCTAAACTAATACTATGTGTACAAGATGCAGATTCTTTTTTAACATTGCTGCATATAATAATTGCGCTTACTTTTCCGGATTCATCATGATTTAAATATATGTCTTTAGCATCCTCATGATTCCGGTAGGGAATACCCGTTTCGTTATCTATACCAGCGGGAGCATAAACTTCAAGATCAAACTGAGAGACTTCCAGCTTTTCATAATTTTCATACTTGATAATTTCACTTTTTCGTCCAAGCCGACTATTAGCCGCTCTATCTAAAAACCCATTGCCCGGATATATTTCTCCTGACCTTATTCCCACCTTAATCCACATTGTCTTATATATGCTTGCTTTCCGTTTTTCTTCTCTCAACTCCTCTGTTGACATTCCAACCATATCAGGATAGCGAACATAGAACCCAAAACTACTCAACTTAGATTCATGCGTCCTAACAGGAATTGAACCTTCACGCATCTCGCCAAAACCTGGATCGCCATCGTATTCAACAAACTCTGCAAAGTGTTTGGGAATAGTGACTGGAACACCACCCAAGTTCCCCACAACATCGTTACTCGAATACTGTGCGGCAGCCATTTCTGGTGGTTGGAATAGTGTGGAAAATGGGACTCGTATGTATTGCGGTTTGGTTGCCCACCATGCGGTTGCTCCCAATAATAAAATAGCAACGCATGAACCAATGATAATTTTCTTTTTCATAGCATATTACTCACGATCAAAATGATCATTAGCGGGGGCAATTGGGAGGGGGCTTTAATGGGGGTAACGTCCATTTCTACATCCATTGTTAAAGAACCCATTTAGTGATTCTTCCATTGCCTTGGTTTTGGCGGGAATTTATTTGGTGGGATAATAGCAAGTGGCGCTATTTTGTAAACGAGATTTAGGCGACAACCTAAAAAATTTGCTTTAACGTTTTATATCACAATTACGCTATGCGCACGCACGATAAAAATAATTACTCACAGCGAATCTTCGTACTTTTCTTTGGAGTTCATCACTGACATCAACCGTCATCGCATGATGTAACGAATAGGTATTATCAAAGCCAATTACGTTAGGTAATTTTTTTATCGCATCAGGAATAGTGATGTTCCCTTGCAGTTCAGTGACAGGTGTTGTAATTCGGCGATCAGATTCGAACCATAAGGTATTGGTAATACCCTGGGTTGAATTGTTATAGGTGAAGCTACCGCGTTTCGCGGTGATCAACATTATTGGCATCGCGAATGTTGATATTGGTGTATGCCGTGCTGATTGATTTTATATTAAGTGCACCGAGCGTTTTCAGCTCACCGGCTTCAGCAATACCATTACTGTTTGTATCCCGCCACACACGCAGGCTGGAATATATTGAATCATTCGCATCCACCGTACCATCGTGGTTAGCATCAAATTCCGCCAGGGCTTCAAAGCCATGTTGTGCATACTTGCCATTGCTCAACAAAGTTTCCGTACCAAAAAGCTCGGCACCACCATCAATAAAATTATTGTTATTTCTGTCCAGTACTAACAAACCGTCTTCCGGTGCAATCCAGCTGGTCTGCTCAGCGAAACCACTGTTATCAAGATCAAAATGCACATTGCGGGACATCGGCAAGGTATTGACAACACCATCACCGTTTAAATCGAGGGCTAGTGGGTCGCGGGGTGGAGGTGGGGGGAGATCTGGCGGGAGGGGGGTTGGTATTTCTTTTGCCTCAATAGCTTCTAACCAAGGAGTCCATTCTCCATCCTCTCCTTTAATTGGATGATCCAAGTTTATTGTTGTTTTATCTGCATCCAGACGCAAATCAGTTGCTATATCTAATTTTTTATCAATGAACCTATAAGTTAGGGTGCCATCCGGATTGCGCAGAATCTGAGCAAGATGATCATTGCTCATCGGGAAGGCCACCATACTATCACTAGCCGCCCAATCGGACGAAGGCCCCTCTGGGTTGTAGTCCGGAATGGCCACCATTATCTTCGATGTTCCTGAATCATCATTAAAATAGATTTCAGTTAATGTATATCCATCCCTTTTTGTTTCTTTAATTGAAATGATCGGGTCCGCCGGTGGAGTTGATGGTTCGGTAGGATCAATAGGCTCTGGATTTTTTGGCGGGTCAACTGGTTTTGGATCGCGTGGTGGAACCGGATCAACCCGCGCAGGCTCATCCACATCATTCAAGCCTGGAGAATGAATAACCTTGGAAGGCGTAAACTTTACGCCATCCACAGTTATTCCTTCCTCTTCCAAATCCGCCTTTAAATCATTCATGAAATTATTAAGATCATTAAATAATTTGTCGTGCCGGACTTTAGATAGCTCCCTGTATCCCCCACTACTGGGTAAATCCACCACCGAATCCAAATATTTTTCTATTGTGGCTTTATTATCCTTTAACTTATTAAACAGTTTTTGTTTATCCTTTGCAGAAAGATTATCGATAAATTTCGCACCTTCTGAAATCCTTCGCAGTTGCAATCCGTAAGATCGGCCATCAGCTTTTCCATCACTATCATAATCTTTTGATCTATTACTACCATAAACAATTTCATAGTAGGCATCTGCCCAGTTTTTATCACGCAAGGCTGCTGCTAACTTAAGGCCTATCATTGCCTTGGCGCCACCGTTAAAGACGAGAGACAGCAGAACATCCCTTTGAGATTGGGCTAGCCCGTCCCATATTTGTTGAGCTTTTGTTGAATTACTATCAGTCGCCTTTATACTAATTTCATGGACAATTTGTGTTTCAAAATCCTTAATGGCTTCATCGAACACTGGCTCCATTTCATCTTTGGTTGAATCATAACCTTCAGTACCCGGACTATCTTTATCTTTAAACTCAAACTTATCCTGTGCTGCTAACTTGTTAGCTTCAGTCATAAACTCCTTGTATTCTTCGAGCCTCTTATTTACTTCGCTGGTCTTTTCATCTTTGTTGGCCTTAGTCCAATTACCTTCAAAAATAACTGACAGTTTCTTAACTAAATCATCAAAATCATCAGGTAGTGTATCTTGTGAATATCCAAACTGCTCAAGAACAGCCTTTAAAACATCTTCATTACGCAGGTTATAACCAACACCAATTGTTGGAACTCCAGTATGATCTGGGTAAATATTATCTTCAAATTCTTCGTGGACTCCAATGTCTTCAAATAAGCTCAATTTCCTTACTCCTTTTAAGTAGATTCTATTTATTTAACCAAAAATTACATTTCGAGGGTGTCAGACCATAATTCCTAACTTTATCATCGCGCTCAGGCTTAACTCCCCATATTTTCACCCAGCTCCTATCTGCCCAATCATCTGAAGTATTTATTTTCGTCAACCCTATGTTATCTATTGATAAATGTTGCCCATCAAAAAAAATAAAATTCTTTGCATCAACAAAACTAAACTGCCCATCTTTGATTAGTACATATGAACTCCTATAGCCAGAATCCTTGGCAATATTCATTTTCTCTTCATGGGAATAAGATCTCCATTTTGCTTCCCATTCATCCATCAACTTTGACGCATTTCCATCGCCCAATAAAACACAGTAATCATCAGGAAAAATTTCCCTAATTACCTGTTCTGGTTTACCATCCTTGTCCAAATCCCAATGAGCCTCACCCAACTGCCTATATCCTATAGCATATTCCTCTTTACGTTCAGGCCAAACTTTTTCCCATTCCGAGTGATACTTATTCTCATAAATAAACTTGTCTATTTTTTCCAATCTCTTACCTTTTAGTTTCTTAAACTCAACAGGCTTTATTTTTGAATTGGATAAATCCGGTAGCTTACATGCGCGCAACTCATCCCGAGGTGTGTTGTTGAGTATATTTAAATACTCGTCGCATACTGGCGTACCACGACCTTTCGTCAACACAAAATTAGGCTTATCTGGGCCATTGAGCGAAACAACATTATCGCCACTGATTATTTCGCCTAGACGAGCCCTATACAAAGTATCCAGACATGAAGGATCACCGCATTGGCTACGTATCCATTTAATCCAATTTCGTTGCTGGCGGATAATCATGTCTTTTTTATCCGCGTATTTCACCAGTGCCTCTTTGTACGCTTGCCCTAGATCTTCATCCAGCTGGGACACATAATCATTGGAGCAAATCAATTTTTCGATGGGTGTAGATGCCTTTGCACAATCAAAACTGGCCGCCTCAAGATTTACACCGTAAACAGCGATGCTTATTACGGTCATTATTTGAAAGAGTGGTTTTTTGAAGAGATATGACATCGAATTTTCCTCAAAGCGATTCATCGGTATAGCTAATCAGCCCATACCGTACAGTTCATGAAAAATAATCGGGGGGATATAGTTAATGCACATCCATTTTTACATCCATTGTTTGAGGGATTCACATCAATGAATCGTCCATTTGCCCTGAAAGTTTGGGTGGGTATGTATACAGTATGGATAATACCAAGTGACATCATTTTGTAAACGGAATTTGGGCGCCATCTTGAAAAAGATTTTCCTTAAAAAATCCAAATAACAATCATGTTACATGCAGGCACGATAAAAATAATTACTCACGCGAATCTTTGTACTTTTCTTTGGAGTTCACCACTGGAATCAATCGTCATTGCATGATGTAACGAATAGGTATTACCAAAACCAATCACATTTGGTAATTTTTTTATCGCATCAGGAATAGTGATATTCCCTTGCAGCTCAGTGACAGGTGTTGTAATTCGGCGATCAGATTCGAACCATAAGGTGTTAGTAATACCTTGGGTTGAATTGTTATAGGTGAAGCTACCCGCTTCGCGGTGATCAATATTATTGGCATCGCGAATGTTGATATTGGTGTATGCCGTGCTGATTGATTTTATATTAAGTGCACCGAGCGTTTTCAGCTCACCGGCTTCAGCAATACCATTACTGTTTGTATCCCGCCACACACGCAGGCTGGAATATATTGAATCATTCGCATCCACCGTACCATCGTGGTTAGCATCAAATTCCGCCAGGGCTTCAAAGCCATGTTGTGCATACTTGCCATTGCTCAACAGCGTTTCCGTACCAAAAAGCTCGGTCAAATCTTAGAGGGAATAACTTGATAAACCAACAAGCCACACCGTGGTGTGGCTTGCTGGTTTTTTTAGTTAAAAATTAATACACCAACGTCTGCATCGCATGTGCCGGGATATTTACGGTGGTTTCTTGGTTGCCGACATAGAAACGGTAGCTCACAGCGGCGTCGCTGCTGTTCATGACGATGGTGGCGAGTTTGTTATCCGCGTTCATAAACGATGTGGTTTGCAACACGCTGCGGCTGGCTACAGCGCTTACACGTTTGGCATCGGGGCGGATAAATTTGGAGAAGTGGCCGAGGTAGTAGTAGGCCGGGGTGTAAATTAATTCGCCGTCTTTTTCATGGATTGGTGCGAAGCAGAAATTGCCAACGTGGTTGGGGCCGCCGGTTTTGTCGAGCAAAATATTCCAGTCAGTCCAGGCCACTGCACCTGAGTTGAAATCGTTAATCACTGAGTCGCCGTAGCGTTCTGCATTAGGCCAGTAGAGGAAACGTTCGGCGTTAAATTTTTCGATTGAGGCTTCGGTAACCATCAACTTTACATCGGGATAAGCGCTGGCAACTTCAGCGACGTTTTTATACATAGGTTGGCCACCGGCCCAGGTTTCGTACCAGTGGAAGCCAACGCCCCATACATATTTTGCTGCTTCCGGATCACCCAGGATGGTGTTAGCGCGCTGTACAATTAAATCGCGGTTGTGATCCCACACGATAATTTTTTTATCGCCCAGACCTTCTTTTTGCATCACTGGACCTAAATGGTTTTTCAGGAAATCGCGCTCTTCATCGGCAGTAAAAATCATCGACTCCCAGGTTTGTTTGGCCATGGGTTCGTTCTGTACGGTGATCGCCCAAATCGGGATGCCTTCTTTTTCGTAGGCTTTAATAAATTTGGTGTAGTAGGTGGCCCAGGCATCGGCGTACTCGGGTAATAATTTTCCACCGCGCAACATCTGGTTGGTGTCTTTCATAAAGGCGGGCGCACTCCAGGGGCTCGCATAGGTGGGAATTTTTCCACCGGCGGCTTTGATGGCCGCTTTCAACATCGGCAGGCGATATTTTTTGTCGTGCGCGATGCTGAAGGTTTTTAATTCTTTATCGCCTTCTTTGATATAGGTGTAGCTGCCGCTGGAAAAATCCGAGCTGTGGATGGTGGTGCGCAACAGGCTGTAGCCGATACCTTTTTCTTTATCGTAATAAGCTGTTAACAATTCCGCTTTTTTCTTGCTGTTTAATTTGGCAAAGGTTTCCGCGCTCGCATCGGTAATTGCGCCGCCCATACCCAAAAAGGTTTGGTATTGTTTGGCGGGATTTACAAAAATCGCGATATCAGTTTCCGGATTTTGTTGTGCTGGTTTAAAGCTGAGTGTGTCGCTCAGGGTCAAGCGCTGGTTGGTATCTTTTGCGGTGGTGTAAACACTCAGTGTTTTGGTGTCCGTCGCCGTATCGGCGGCATAAGCCCCCAGGGCGGGGCTGGTAATCGCAAGTGCGATTATTAATTTTTTAAGGTGTTTATTCATACGTGGGTTCTCGGTTTTTTGGATTGTAAATATCCGGATTGCAAGCGCAATCCGGATACCTGTTTTTAGTTACTGCGTTTTAATTTCAAACCAATTGATGTTCCATTCCTTGCCAATCGAACGGAAGCGCAAGGTGTGGTTGCCCGCACTTAACGCAAACACGGTGCTGGTTTTGGTGACGTAAGTTTGCCAGCCACCGGTTGCTGCAACAGTTTGCGTATCGACCACGACATCATCGATCAATACATCAAAACCGGTGCTGCCGGTTTCGGTCGCGAGGCGATAATCAATGGTGTAATCGCCCGCAGTTTCTGCCTTGATTTTGAATTCAATAAAATCGCCCGCATCAAAGTGGCCGACGTTGGTGCCGCCGCCGGTGTCACCCGTGTTTTCAGTTTGGATGCCGTTCATCGCTGTGAATTTCTCCGCTTCGATTTTTGCTGGCACCGCCACAAACAGCAGTTGGGTATTGGCGGGATTGCTGGCGTAACCTTCCGCGATGCTGTTTTTGGCCGCGACCGAGTAGTAATAGGTTTCGCCTTCACTGACATCGGTGTTGGTAAAGTTGGTGGCGATGAGGCCTTCCGCGACCAGCGAGCCTTTAGTGCCGGCACTGGTTGCGCGGTAGACGTTGTAAGTGATTCCATCACCTGCCACCGCCGTCCAGGTCAGTGCGACACTGGTACCGGTTTGGGTCAGGTTGAGGTTGGTGGGCGGTGCCGGATAATCGAACACGTTATTGTGCTCATCGGTCACCAGCCACTTGGCCAAACCGGCATTCACGTCGTAACCCACTTCACCATAGCTTTTGAACAGGGCTTCAATCTCGGCAAGGGATGCAGTGGTGAAATCCACTTTGCCCGCGTTATCGACCACATCCTTCCCGGCGACGGGAGCATCTTCAACCAGGTAGATTTCCGCCCAGGTATTCACACTGTCATTGCCTTTAAAGACGCCGCTGAAGCTGTATGTCTGGCCGCCTGTGAGTGTGACCTGCTGGTAGAGCGCACCATTGATTTCACCGCTTACACCGTCGGGGCGGGTGATATGCAGTACCGCGCCTTCACTGCCGGTGGGGGCTTTGTTTGCATCCAGATTGTTGTAATTAAAGTCGAGAGTGCCGCTGATAGCCAGTTCGCTCCAGCCACTGTTGGCACCAAAGCTGCCATTGGCGAGCAATTCTTCGTTGGTGGAGGTATTTTTCAGGCTGATGCTGTCGTAGGCCACATCCGGGTTGGCACCGTTGTTGGCGCCGGTTTTGATCACCAGGTAGTAGGTTTTATCACCCGTGCCACCAGCAGTAATCGTGGTCGCTTTTTTGGCACAGGCATTGGCGAAGCTGGAATCCCAGTTGTTGCAATCCCAGGTGCTGGCTTTGGTAATCAGGCCGACGCCGGTATCCAGGCTGGTATTGATTTCATTGGTCACCATGCCCCAGGTGCCCTTGCCCTGGCCGCCCGCAATACTCACCAGCTTGTAGGCCCAGCTGGTGGATGCCCAACTATAAGACGCAAAGATGTCATAGGTCGCACGGCCAAGCTTACCGCCCAGGTCATTTTCCCCGGCGCCCGCTCCCTGCCAGGGCTGGAACTCGCCCATCAGCATGGGGGTGTTGAGCTCGGTCAGGCGCTTGTCCCAATCGCATACACCGCCAGTACCGGTTTGGCCACACTTGAGCCAGTCGCGGTGGATGTCGTAATGGCTATCGTTTGGACGGTCGCCAAACAAGCCGGGGTAGGGATGTAGCTCAAAGGCGACATTGGTCATGCCCTTGTCAGCCGGGTCACCGTAGACATCAATGCTGCCGTAGTGACTGGGCAGCATAACGATGTGTTTACTGTCGATGGTGCGGATGGTGTCGTACAGCTCGGTTACGCGCGTGGCCATATCTTCGGCATCTGAACCCCAGGGCTCGTTGAGAGGATCGTAGGCGGCGACGGCGGGTTCATCTTTGTATTTGGTGGCGATCTGCTCCCATAGCCACTTGGTGCTGTCCTGGTATTCGGGGGTTGACCAGTATTTGTTCTGGTCCCGACAGCCGGTGTGGTCGTTGGGGGTTTGGCCTCCCAATGCGCCATGTAAATCGAGGATTACATAAATATCGCGTTTTTTCGCTTCGGCGATGGCCCAATCCAGGTAGTGCCAGGCATCCGCGCGCAGCGTACGAGGATTTTTTTCATCCTCGATCACGCTCCACAGGATCGGCAGGCGTACGACATTAAATCCGAACGCCTGGAGTTGGTCCCAATCGCGCTCCTTGATCCAGTTGTCGCGGAATAATTTGATCAGGCGCTCCTTTTCTTCATAGGTAAAGCGCTTGGTAAGTTCGGCCTCCAGGGTGCATTGGTCATCAATGCCGTTGCTGCCCTGGCCCATCATCCAGAACTCCTGCACCAGCCAATTGCCGAGATTGGTGCCTTTGAGCAGGATCGGCGTACCGCTGGCTTTGACCCATTGGGTGCCATCGGTTTTGAGCATGGTCATACCTTCATCGGGCGCGACACTGCTGCTCGCTGCGCTGGAAGACGAAGGCGCGATTGATGAACTGGCCGGGCTGGACGATTTGTTACTGCCGCCACCACCACCGCCACCACAAGCGACAAGGCTCATGATGCAGGCGCTGAGTAGACCGGTTTTCAGGTTGATAAACGGGGTTGTGTTATTGGGGTTAGTCATAGCGGATCCCTTATTGTGTTGATCATTATTGTGTGAGGCTGTTGCTCTTATTGTTGTGCCGCGCGAATCCTGACCGAATCACATGGGGTGTTGCGCCCGATTAAATTTATTCGAACCGGCTCAGATTAGGTTTGACCTAAACTGGGAACCGGATTTGCCCGAACGCAGGGGCAAAAAAGCCCCGTGCTAGCACGGGGCGACAAAAAGGGTTGCAAGAAAAGGCGTTGATAACACCGCCATGCACAGGGAGATGCAGTCGGGTACTACCCGCTATGACTGACTTTTCCTGTAACCCGGGGAGAGCTCTCATTAGATGAGAGGTACAACAACTGAAAAACCAGTTCACGGCATTGGCCACTGCCTGGGATTGAAGGTGATTTAAGCGCAACAACATCCAGATCGCGTCCGGCCGCATGCAACCGAACTTGCCGGGTAAAAACTGGGAGGGTTTGCTTGGCGGAAGGGAGTCGAACGCCTTGGGTTAAGGCAAAGTGGGGAGTGTTTTTATGGGTAAAAATGAAATGCTGCCCCGCCTGATCGGCCCAACTCCCTTACTTAATAGCGAGGAGGGCGAAACGGCGGAAGCGTGTTTTCTATAAAGTGGGAACCTGAATTGAAATAGCCGATACCACAATCATCTCTATCGCATTCATGACGCAGCGGTTCACTGCCATCCGGCGGGATAAAAAAGCCGATACATTACTGCATCGGCAAATGGTTTATTAGGTTATTCAGGGGGGCTTCGGAGGCTACCAATCTGAATAATCCTCTGTTTTAATCAACTCAACCCCAACTAACATATCTGTTTCGTCAAAATAGTCTTTCAGTTCCTGATTGATTATTACTTTTGTAGGATCTTCCTTTAATCGAAATATTTTTTCTCCATTTGTTTTTTCTTCGTCAATAACCATGGATAAGAAGTCAAAGCCGATACCAGTAACCCAAGGTTTTATCTTGCTCTTTTGCATGTCGATACAATCAAGGAGACCGATTATGTTCGCAATCCAAAAACCGGATTCTAATGAATTGTCATTTTGGTCGCGTAAAAGAACAGGATAAAATTGAATATTATCTACGTTGTTTTCCTCTAGTGCCTCCTTCATCTCGTCAGAGTATAAAGTGATAAATCCGTCTATAATATCGCCTCTTCCATTGCCGCTTGCGAGTGATAAATCCAATACCAATTTCTCTCCCGGTGCCGGCATTTGCTTACCCTGCATCCACTCAAGCGAGTCCATGTGATCTGGTAAACCATCTATTGACGCAATATCTTCCATCAATGTGTCTTGTTTCATTATGTAAAATGACATGAAATACTCCTGACAAACTGTTTATTTTTTCGGGCCCCTAAGTTTTTTCTTAGGCGGCTCTGGTAAAGGGTTGCTTGCTTTCGCAAAATCAGCAGATAACTGTGAGACAAAAAACGGACTGCTACCGCCCGGATTTGGCCCTTTAAAAGCGTTTAACTTACCTTTAATTTCTGCGCTCAGCGCATCCATTTCCGCTTTAAAGTTATCAGGTTTTTTTTCATCACATGTTTCTTCAGGTGAAAATTTTGATAACAACTTTAAAAGCTTTGCTATAACTTCGTTATCATAAGAGACCAGGTGACCTCGCCGCCAAGGGGTGTCTTCTTTTTCGTCCGCCCATTCATCTGCCAACTCAATCGTCACCGCATGGTGGCCCACATGCCATTGCGCCTTTTCTGCACTCATTACTGCAAACGCTACCGTCTTTTTCTCCGACGCTGACAATTTTCCGTATTTTCTTGGCGCCCCTTCGCCAACGGTATAGCGAAGATTGTTTGACACTGTTGGTAAGGCTATGCCATTGGGCGGATCATTAATGTCATATTTTGCCATAGACCCCATGCGCACCAGGCGTTTCAGTTTTGCATAACATTGTTTAGCTGAAATGAGATGGTGTTTGGCCGTAGTGTAGCTAACATCTCCTTTTGGAATCAGTGGCGTGCACGCCAATTGATTTGGTTTACTGACAACCTCTTTGATCGGTTCTTGTTTTTTTGCCTTGCAGTCACTAAGGCTTTTATTTGGACAAAATGGGCACTTTTCTTTTTTGTCATTGATATTTGATATTGCTACGGTTTCAAGAATTTCAGTCACACCAGCCTCCTTTTATAATGCTTATGTCATTTCGTATACGAAATGACAGTTATAATCTAATAAATTTGCATTTCCGACTCATTAAAGTATGGGGAGTCATTTAAAGGGTTTTTGAAATACATACGGCCGCACGATTGGACAAGTCTGATGAGCAATAAACCAAATTCTGCGTTATTGTTTTTGACTTTAATAACCTGTGTTGTGCAAGTGCTACCAATACGGCCGCTGTTGCGGCTCCCATATCACCAAAACAATCGATAGGATGTTCATGTTTGCATTTCTCGTGAAATGCTGATTGATTGCGTATGGTGGCGACGCCAAACTCTTTTGCAAAGAAATTTTCGCCATTCATGGTTGAAAAAATAGTTGATATCTTTTCGCCACTGCCGTTTGCAATAGCCACTTTAAAAGCATCGGCCAACCCCTGCCCTAAATAGGGTTCATCACTGTATCTATGGCCTTTTTCAGCAGCTATGCCGGGCTCGAATAGCACCGTCCCACCCTGGGCTTCATCGCCAGGTATTACAGGGTTGAGCAATAGTAAAAAGCTGGCACCTTCTCCTGGTGCAAATGAATCGGCCATGTCTTCGGCAAGTACCCGATCTTCCGCATCCAGATTTCCCAGTGTGGCTGCGTCTAAATAAGAATCTACACCCCCTACTACAACATAAGCTGCGTTAGTGGCGGAAAAATATCTGAACGCCAGATCAATCGCACCGATAAGACCCGCGCGCCCGGCAGCAAAATAACGGCTATTCGCCAAGTCAATATTTGCGTCTGTTTGTATCTTTATATACGTCAATAATTTTGCAGTTGTTGCTTTTATATTGTCATGGATAGTTTCAGGCCCGGCTAAAAATAGCGGTAGTGGCTGGTCCGACTGATACCGGGAAAGCACTTCCTCTAATGCGGGCGCCGCCAGGCGGATCAGGCGTTGTTCTCGCCCGGTTAATTGAATCTTTTTAAGATCGTCATGGAGGGGGGGTAATGCACCGTCCGGCACTTTGGTGACTGTCATTGGCTTACCTTGCTTGTTGCAAACCGAGGACGCGTGATACTCATTGATGCCGGCGTTAACCGCCGCAATCGTCATTACCGTATTGCCGCCGACCGGTGTGATCATACCGGTGCCTGCGATATAGAGCTTTTTCAGGTTATTTTTTTGATTCATTCGTTGTCGAAATCCCTTAAAGATTATGAGCCAGTCAATATCGAGTGTTGGTGTAGGTTTTCCCTCTGGAGTGGCGTCAGGCATTCTATTTGATAAATTTGTGCATTGCAGTGGATTTAGTCCACATAAAAAAAAGCCGATGCATCTCTGCATCGGCGAAGGAAGATCATTACTTAACGGGCGTTGAGTAATGATCGTTTGGAGAAGCTGTTGTGGTGCTTACTGCTTGGTGAGTTGCCACCAGTTGATGTTCCAGCCACCTTTTCTTACAAAAATTGCCAGGTCTTGCTGGCCCGCTTGCAGGTTTACGGTGATGGTCACTGTCTGCCAGTTTTGCCAGCCGCCGGTGTTGGGCACGGTGACTACGCCCAGGTCAGTGCCGTTCCTGCTCAGTACCAAAGTGCCGCCGCTGTAGGGTGATGCCACGCGCACTTGCAGGGTGTAATTGCCAGCGGTGGGGATGTTGATCGGGTAGCTCATCCAGTCGTTATCATCGGTGCTGCCGGCATTGAATCCGCCATCGGCATCGGTGGTGGTTTCCATGCGGATACCGCTGTGGTCCTTGAACATCTCTGCTTCGATACGTTGGCCGGTCTGCGCTTTCCAGTTCATCCAGTAGGCGATGCTCTCATTGCGCACTAACGGCTGGGTGGCGAATTGACGGAACCAGCTTTCGATCTGCGCGGCGCTCGCGTTGCTGATGTTCAACCCGCTCATGCCGCCGCCGTTATTGCTGTTGGTGATCATGCCCCAGGCCCAACTGCTGGTATCGCCATTGGAACCGCCGGACGAAGTGGTCTTCCAGGCCCAGTTAGTCGCCGCCCAACCGTAGCTGTTGTAGATATCGTAGGTTTTGCGGGTGATCTGGCCGCCGTAGCTGCCGAGCAGGGTCCAGGGCTGGAATTCACCGACCAGGAATGGGGTTTGGATAGCGTTGATCTTGTTGCGCCAATCGCAGCTTTCGCCTGTTCCGTTCTGGTTGCAGTGCAGCCAGTTGGCGTGCATGTTGGCCTGGCCAGCGCCATAAGTGGCGGTGTCATTCCAGCCCCAGAGGCCGGGGTAGAAGTGCATCCAGGTGGCGACATTGGTCAGGCCGCGGCTGTTCGGGTTGCCGTAGGCATCAATGCCGGAGTTGTGGCCGGGCAGCAAGATGATGTGGTTGGCATCTTTCGCGCGCACCACGTTGAACAGCTCGTAAGAGCGGTTGGCGAGGGTGGTTGCATCTGTGCCCCATGGCTCGTTGAGCAAGTCATAAGCCGCAACCGCTGCGCGCCCGTTGTAGCGCTGGGCGATCATGTCCCACAGCCACTTGGTGCGGTCCCAATAGTTGGCGTTGGTCCAGAGTTGCGCGGAGCCGATACAACCGTCGTGCTGCTCGGATGCTGCCGCTTGTCCACCGACAGCACCGTGCAGGTCGAGGATGGTGTACATGCCGCGTTTTTCTGCTTCATCGATTGCCCAATCCAGATACTGCCAGGCATCGGCACGTAGGTTATAGGGGTTGTACTCGTCCTCAACCAGGCTATAGAGGAAGGGGATGCGTATTACATTCATCCCCATCGCCTTCATCATGTCGAAGTCGCGGGTGGTGATGTAGTTGCTGCGGAACACCTTCATCAACCGCTCTTTTTCACCGTTGCCGAAGCGCTGGGAAAGGACAGATTCCAGTGTGCACTGGTCGTTTACCGCGCCACCGCTGTGGGAGATGATCCCGCCCATCATCCAGAATTCCTGGATCAACCAGTTGCCGAGGTTGGTGCCGCGCAAATCCACGCGCTGGTTATTGGTGGCATTCACCCATTGGGCGCCGTTTTGTTTGATGGCGGGCAAGCGCGCCCAGCCAGCGGAGCTGGATGAGCTGGAACTGGAGGAGGACGCAACCGCAGCAATGCGGAACCAGTTGAGGTTAAAACCGCCCGCCGGGATGGCGATCCCGAAATTATGGGTGCCTACGGTTAGATTGACGCGCTGCTTGATGGTGACCCAGGTCTGCCAACCACCGGTGTTGGGCACCGCGATAGTGCCGTAATTGGTTGCACCGCCAGCCTCCTCCAAACGGATGGTGCCGCCGCCGCTCAGGCTGGCTACGCGGTATTCCACGTCGTAAGCGCCAGTAGTTGGGATGCTAACGGGGCTATTGCTGTAGGCGATCCAGTCATTGGCATCGATCCAGCCGACGTTTTGCCCGCCGCCGCTATCGCTGGTGGCTTCCAATTGCACACCATTCATATGGCTATAGGCTTCGGCCTGGATGGTGGCCGGAAGGCCGACCTGGCTAAAACTGTGTTGACTGAGAAGCGCGCTGCCGAGGCAGAGTGCAAGGGCTGGCCATTTATTGCCGGGCCAACGGCATGGTTGTGACGTTGTCATAGTTTGAGTACCTGTAAACGTTATTGTTATTTCTCACAGAGTACGAAAGCCTGGTTCCGGTGTACTGCATTCCCTTGTTGCCATGCCATCAAGAGCAAGGCGCTGGTTTTCGTTAGAGGGGAGCTTAGGAGGATGCATAGCGGATTGTCGTTCGAGAATAAAAGTGATACCTGAAAAAGTGCAACGCGAACGGGTTCGAGTATGAAAAATATGCTCGTACGACTTTGGTTTTGGGGTACCACATTCTTGCAGATGGGCTCCGGCGTTCGTTCCGGGGCGCGTAGTCCCGGACTACGCGTCCCGGACTACGCGTCCCGAAGTGAATACCGGAGTCCATACCACTCGATGCTTTTCCGCTAGCTCACGTGATTCATCTTCTATAGTATCCGCGTGAATCTGCCGTTCCGGCAAAGTGCCAAATGATGAAAACGGTGTCATAACACAGCAGAAACCAAGCAGTTACAAAAGTGGCTACAAAAAGTGACCACAAAAGAACTACACAACACTGCAACAACACAACAAAAACAAAGTAATCGCACGGCAAAAAATAAAAGTGTTTGGGGAGAAACCATGAACCAGGTCGTTTTTAACTTCCACGATGTCATCCTATTAATGACAGCAATGCTCTGCTGCTTTTTTGCGCTGCTGTTGATCGCCACCAACCCGCCCAAAAATACCAGCAACTATTTTCTCGCCGCCTTTTTGATCGCCCATGCGTTTATCCCATTGCACGAACTTATCCTCTGGGGCGCCGAATTCAAATTCCGCGTGCGCGAGTATTTTCCGCAAGTTTATTTTATCGGCGCCTTCGCCTATTACCTGGATGCGATACTGCTCTACTTTTATGTGAAGTCGCTGGTGTTCCGTGATTTCCATATTCGTCCCAAGGATTATTTGCACCTGATTCCCCTGGCGTGTTTTGCGCTCTTTATGGCTGTCGCGTTTTATCGCTTTCCGGCGGCCACGCGCCTGGAGTGGATTAACACCGAAGGATTTGTTTACAGCGCGGGTTACATCAGTGTCGATTTCCTGTGCAAAATCCTGCGCGTGGCATATTGCGCCGCGAGTTTGATGCTGATCTTTAAATACAAGGACATCCTCAAGACCACCCATTCCAATATTGAGAAGGTCGATATCCTCTGGCTCAAAATCCTGGTGGTGGGTTTTATGGTAATCACCGTTATGGAGGCATTGTTGGCCTGCTCCAAAGTGATTGGGTTATTTGCCGGTTACGATTTCCAGCATCCGAATCCCAATGGCAACCTCATCGAATTTATCGGCCTGAGTGGTTACTACGCGCTCTTTTTCCTGGTGTGTACTTTGGTGTTCACCAGCATGCGCTACTTCAGCAATTTTGAAGCGGTGCGCCAGAAAGAGAATCGCGAACCCGCTAAAAAATCCACCCAGGAAAAACTGCTCAATCCTGAATACGCCGCAAAAATCGATGGCTTGATGCGCGGGCAAAAAACCTATCTCAATCCGGAACTGACACTGGATATGCTCGCCGATACCCTCGCAATCCCGGCGAAAGATTTGTCGATGATTATCAACCGCCATTTTCACCTGAATTTTTATGAATTCATTAACGGCTATCGCATTGAAGATGCGAAAAAACGTTTGGGTGACCCGGTCAATAAAGAAAAAACCATCACCGATATTTATCTTGAAGTGGGTTTTAACAGCAAATCGGTTTTCAATACCTTTTTCAAAAAGCTGGTAGGGAAAACGCCATCGGAATATCGCCAGCAGCCTGTGGATGCAACGCAACCACAGTGAGTGTAATCCAGGGAAATCAAATGCTAAATATAGTGATCTATGCGATGGGGACTGGCGGTGATATTGACCCCATGGTTGCACTGGGGGTGGAGTTAAAGCGCCGTGGTTACAATATCGCTTTTTTAACCAACGATTATTTTAAAGCGCGCGTCCTGGCGGCCGGGTTTGAATTTGTTTCGGTTGGCACCCTGGAGCAGTATCACCAGGGCAATAGTGAGAGCGCATGGGAATCAAGAAATCACGTTGATAATTTTGAGTTCTACCATGCACCGGCGTTTGAGCCAGCGTTTGAATATATTAAAAGTGTGTCAGGCAAGAACACATTGCTTCTGTCCCTGGGTAATGAAAACGGAGCGCGCGCAGCAGCGGAAAAATTCAAAGTTCCTTTTATTAAACTGATTTTATCACCCAATATGATTTTTTCGGCCTACAGCCCTCCTGCACCAATGAAGTGGGCGATTCCCTCGGGCATTCCACGTTTTATTGTGCGCTTTTTGCTGCGCAGGAATCGTAAAACCCGCTTCAAGGTTTTCTGCAAAATGCCGCATAACGCTACCTATCTAGCTACCCGTGAGCGTTTGCAATGTCCCTTAGTGTTTCAAACTGAATCCGCTGCGTTATTACAAATTGGTTTTTTTCCTGAATGGTTTGGTATGCCTGCGCAGGATTGGCCAACAAATTTGAAGCTGGTGGGCTTTCCGTTGCAGAATCGTGCCAGTAGCGCTAGCAGAAATGAATTGGATGCCTTCATTGAGCAGCAGGGCGCCCCGTTGATTTTTACCTCGGGCACTGGTGTAAAAGATGTTGTTGAGTTGTTTGGCGAAGGTCGAAAAATTTGCGAGCAACTGCAAGTGCCCGGCGTGTTTGTAGGCGGCGCTAGCGGCGCTGAACTGCTGCAAGGTTCAACGTTATGTACCCATCTGGATTACGTTGATTTTGAATACGCGCTGTCAAAATCCCTGGCGATTATCCATCACGGCGGAATCGGTACCACAGCGCAAGCTATTAAAGCGCGAATTCCGCAATTGATCCGTCCCATCAAATACGATCAGCCAGATAATGCTGATCGCATTTATAAACTAGGATTGGGAACCTATGTAATGCCGGAACGATTTAAAGCGGAGCAGGTTGCTCCCATGGTCGGCTCAATGCTGGCAAAAGCAAAAAAATCCAAAGCCCTGCGTTACTATTCGGCGGACGTTAATAACAGCAGCGCAATTATTGATGCGTGCGATTTGATTGAAGGCGCGTGTAAAAAATTTGCAGTGAAATCGGCAGGTGTGGTGGAAGAGGTTGCAGTGCACTCCTGAATAAGCGAGTGCATGCGCAGCTTTAAAATCAATTAGTGGCTGGTAAATTCAGGATCAAGGTAGTAAGCAGCACGTTTGCCTTTGTATTTGTATATGCCTAATAAATGGAATATCCAAGTACCTTTAAATGCATCGGTGATGGTAATAGGCTTTTCAAATTGGTCGGTAAAGTCTTCGTCTGTCTCTTTTTTTGATGTTTTAACATTATATTGGGTAAGTAAACAGCTTTTAATTTTTACCTCAGGGTTGGCCTCCCGGTAGGTAAAAATAATAGTGTCGCCTACCGCAAAATTCTCTGGCATTTTATTTTGAGGTAGAGGCGGTTCAATAGCCGGGGAGCCGGTTACTTGAAACTGCACTTGGGTGACTTTGCTCGCTGTTATTTTCTCAGGAAACAAAAGCGAGAATGTATATTGGGTATTGGTCTTTTTTTGCATGTTGAGTCCTTTTGTGAACAGTTCAAAAATTACCGCTTGCGCGGCGTAAGTCTAAAAGGTCGGGTTCTGCTTGAATTAGTTTTAACGGATAACCGAGTTCTACCGCTTTGGTAAGAGCTGCTGTAGCTGCATCTCGCTTACCTAACAACTCATAAGCCAAGCCCGCACGAAAATGAACACTAGCACTTTCTGGCGCGAGCGCCATTACACGCACTAACAGTGGCTCGGCTTGTGTGCGATCACCTAGTCTTGCCGAGTAGAGTCCCAGGCGTGACATCAATGTGACGTCATCCTTTCTGCGCTCTAATAGTGGCATTAGTAAATTGCGAGCTTTGTTATAGGCGTTTTTCGCTTCAGCTTCTCGCCCAGGAATCCAGAGTAAGGTATCGGCCAAATTGGCCCAGGCAAGATGGCTATTTGGATTGCCTTTACCAGCTGAAACTGCCGCCTCAAATGTGGCCGCCGCGCCCACATAATCCCCGTGAATAAACAAGGCTGTCCCTAAGTTTCCGAGCAGGATGGCACTAGAGCGTATCTGCAGGCCTTGCTGTAAAGTGTGCATAGCCTCATCAGTGCGGTTTTGACGCTCCAAAGCAAAGCTGAGGCCGGCATAGGCTGCAACAGCATCGGGTTGTAGTTGGATACTTAAGCGATACGCCTCTTCCGCTTTTGTATAGTTACTTTGTTCTGAGTAGATGTTACCTAGTTCGTCGGCAAAGAAACGTTCTTGGGGAAAATGCTGTAAGCCCTGTTCTGCAAGCTTAATTGCTTCTTCGTGGTGCTGTGCCAGCCGCATCTCAGAAACTTTTCCATACCATGCAAAAATATTGGTAGGCTCCAGAATAAGTGCCTTCTCGAACGCGGCGAAGGCTTTGTCATGCTCAGCCTTAATTGTAAATACCCGCCCTAAGGCAATATGAACCAGTGCAAGTTGCGCATTCAATTGTAATGCCTGTTGCGCGCTGGCATCTGCTTTTTGCATCCAGATTGGATCTTCGCTATCTCCGCTGTAGCGATAGCTGTACACCAACGATAAGCCTGCCACCGCCGCTGCGTTATTGGGTGTGTGCGAAAGGATAGTATTAAAACTTTTTTCGGCCGATTCCAAACTGCCCGGGCGATCAAAAACTTTGAGTGCCTCAATTCCCTTATTGAATTCACGCGCTTGCGAATAGGGTTCTGTTTCTGCCGGCTGGGTTGTGGCGATGTCGTTGCCGGCTTTTAATGGTTGCAATTGCCAAAGCACTACCGCTGCAAGCATTAGCACACTAAAAAATCCAAAACCCACGCTGATTTTATTTTCGCTTAGATAATTCTTAATCCGACTCGATTTTTTCGGCGTTGCATTAACCGCAGCAAAGCGCGTTTCAAATGTTGGATGGTCCTGCGTATTAATGCCCGTATGTTTTACATTCGCGTGCGCAACGGCGCCGCTTGGAATAATTGCTTGAGTGTCATCACTCTCGACATCATTGGTCAGCTGCAAGTGGCTGAGTTTTTCGAATTGTGCGGCTACCCAGTGGGTATTGTCCGGGCGTTTGGTGGGGTCTTTGCTGAGCAACTGGCCAAGTAGGTCGGCTATTTCGGCCGGTAAATTCGGGTTGTGTTTTCCGGGGGCAATTGGCGGATGGGAAATAATCCGCTGCATTAATTGCAATTTGTTATTGGTATCGCCAAACGGATGGGCGCCGCACAACAATTGGTAGGCGAGTATGCCGAAGGAAAATAAATCGCTCTTGAAATCAATGGTTTCGCCCATCGCCTGTTCAGGCGACATGGAGCAATAGCTGCCTGCGATGTGATCGGTCAGGGTCGCGTTAAAATCCTGCGATTTGGCGATGCCCAGGTCGGTAATCTTGGCGACTTTGCGCTGGTTGATCAGGATATTTTCCGCCTTTAAATCACGGTGGATAATCCCGGCGTCATGCGCAACGGCGAGGCCCTGTGCAATTTCTATCAGCCAGCGCATCCGCTGGGAAAAGGGGGCAATATGTTCGCGCAGGTGCAGTTGCAAATTCTGGCCTTCTACCAATTCCATTACTAAGGCAAGCTGGTCGGGCGCTTCGATAAAATCGTAAATCTGCACAATATTCGGGTGATTCAATTTTGCCAGCAGCAATGCTTCGCGCTTAAATCGCTCGATGTAGTGGGCTTCAAATAATTCGGTGCGCAAACATTTAATGGCAACTTGCCGATCCAGCCGTGTATCGCGCGCGCGATAAACCAAACCCATTCCACCGCGGCCGATATTGTCGAGCAGCTCGTAGTGACCGAGCCGTATTGGTCCGGTAGGCATTATTGGATTGGGGGAGGGTGGAATGGATGTGTTCATTCAGCGATCAATAGGCTTTAAGCGGTGAGGCGAGGGTGAGTTTATCGCCTTTGTAGATTTTGAATTTTTCGCAGCCAAAGCGGATTTTTCCTCCGCGCCTTTCCAGTAAACATTGTTGGCCTTGGGCATCGGGCAGGCTATCGGCCAATTGTTTGCGCGCGCGGAAAATCTGGATATTCATGTGGGTGCTATCCAGCCCCAGTTCCGCCGCGAGTTGGTCGGCATACACCCAGCCCTGGCTTTTGTTATCCAGGCCGCGCTCGGCGTCTTCGGCGCGGTGGCGGGCAAGTTGCAACAATAAGTAGTGGTGGGTGCGCACGGCGAGGTCCAGCGTTTGCTGGTAATGCAGTTTGAGCTGGGTGGTTTCCTCATCCAGGCTCATATTAAAAATAAATTCGTAATCATTAATATGGCGCGATGATTTTACTTCGGTTGGTCCATAGATTTGTGCTCGCACAAATTGCCAATGGCTGTTGCTGAATTGCACCAGGTCGCCGTCATTTAATTCCGGTTGTTCATGTTCGCTCTGCTGGTGTAATGCCTCCTGGTGCCATTGTTGGCTCGACTCGTCGTAAAAGAGCGCGAGTTCGGGATGTTCGGTATCGGGCAAGAGGTGATAGCGCGAAAGATAAATAGGCTGGATAGGGTCAGCGGTGTTGTCCAGTGGCCAGAGCATATCGGCTGGCGGCGCCAGGTTGATCACTTTAAAGCCGGGATCGGATTGTTCGGCAAAATGGATTTCATCGTGAATATCCAGGTCGTGGGTCTCACCCTGGCCGAGGCTGATGCCATTGACCCAGGTGCCATTGAGCCCCAGGTTTTTGAGGCGCCACTGGCTGCCATTCCATTCGATGGCGGCATGTAATTTCGAGACATAGGGTTTATTGATGGCGGTATCGACACTCGTCGCGAGCCTGCCAAATGTGTGGTGAGGCGCGAGCGGGAAGTGGGTTTCTGCAGCGACATCCAGCAAATAAGCCATAAATTTTCCGCGTAAAAAGTAAGCGTTTCGAAGGGGCAGGGTGCTGATTCTCCAGCTCCTTTATGTGAATGCTGCACCTGCGCCGGTATTTGTTGTAATTGCGTGTAATAGGCAACGTCTTATAAGGCCTATAGATTGCCATAAGATGCCCAGGTTTTCCCACCTATTGTCTGCATGAGTCACGAGACTGTCGCCATGATTGCCCTGTTTCAAGCTGCAATTAACCACAAACCTATTGCGCGCGCGATTCACAAATTCAACCAGTCCGCCAGCGCCAAGTGGGTGCCGGTGAATAAAAGTTTTATTACGCTCAGCAAAATTATCCTGCGCGCGGCGGTTGAACGGCTCGGCCTTGCCCATGCAGCGGTGACCTTAAGCTGCGTAACCCACCAGGGCTATCGTCACCTGGTGTTGTTCAATGATCTGCAAGATGTGCAGGCTGCTGCGGTGGGCAGTGTTGAAGAATTTATTATTTCCACCCAGGAAGCCAATAGTTCACCGTTCGAAGATTTCATCGCTGAGACAACCTTTAGCCTACCGCTTGATTTCAATCAGTTACAAGGACAAAAACAGCGTGTAGGTTATCTGGTAGTACAGGCCGCCCCCGGCATTGCACTAAAACCTGAACAATTAACCAAAGAGCTGGCGCTGGTTGCCGATGAAATTATCCGCACTATTGGCCGCTACCAAACCCGCTATCGCGCGATCCATATTTATGGCGACCAGAGTTATTGGATTGGCAATAGCAAAGCATTGCGCCAATTGGACCAACGGATTGACTCATTGGCCAAAGGGACACAGCCGGTGTTCATTCGCGCGAATAAAGGCAGTGGCAAAGTGATTGCGGCGCGCAGTCTCCACTGTTTATCGCGCGCCGATACCGCGCCCTTTATCGAATCGGATTGCAACGAATGGGAAGAGGGTGCAGCGGCGAGTATCTTGCAATCACTGCACACCTACGCCAAGGGCGGCACCTTGTTTGTGCGCAATATAGATGCGCTATCGGACAGCAGTTTCCTGGCGCTACGTAATTTTTGGCACAAGGCGGCCAACACCCGTTTTGATGGAACATACAGCCTGCGCTTGATTGTGAGCGTGAGCAGCAAGGATGCTGCGCTTGGCTCCCTCCAGACGCAATGGCTGGTGCAGTATACGCAAGAGTTATTGCTGCCGGAGTTGCGCGAGCGATGGGAGGATATCCGCGATCTGGCGCAGTTTTATATCCAGGAATTGACCTTCGGCAGTGAACTGGATTTAACCGAAGAAGCCTGGCACCTGCTGGAATCGACCAACCGTTTGGGTAATGCCGAACATGTGAAAGCAGTAGTCCAAAAACTCGCGCTTATTACCAGTGGTGCACTGGTATCGGCCGATGAACTGGAGCAGGTACTGGACAGTATCTAACAGCGCACAGGGCTATGGCCTGTGTGATCCCCTTGCGCCAGGCTATGAGCCGACTATCAAAAATTCCATCAATAAAAATCAGCCTCCCATCCGGATTTCTCGTTTCCTCCATCTTTTTTCCTGTCGTTTGGTTTGTTGTGAGCCCGCAAGTGCAGGGTTATACTGCCCCGTCTTTTATCCTGGCCCTGTTGTGATTTCAGGGTGTAATCGGACTCTGGTTATGAAAATTGCAGTTGTACTGATATTGCTTTGCCTGGGGCTCGGCGCCTGTGGCCAAAAAGGCCCGCTCTACCTGCCCCAGCCTGCCAAGCCGCAGCCCACCAATCCACAACCGGAAGCAACCGCTCCGCAAGCCGAGCCAGCGCAGCCTGAGACAAACCATCCTGCCACATCGGCTGACTAGCCCAACACATTCCGCCCTACCGCTTTTTGATCGAGATTTCTTATGCAGCATTTCACCGAACGTAATGGCGAACTCCACGTTGAAGATACCCCGCTGAGCGCTGTTGCCGAACGCTTTGGCACGCCCTGTTATGTGTATAGCCGCGCGGCCTTTACCCAACAGTATTTATCCTATGCGCAGGCGCTGGGTTCGCATCCCGGCATGATTTGCTATGCGATAAAGGCCAATTCCAATCTCGCAGTATTGAATATGCTCGCTAAACTCGGGGCTGGTTTCGATATCGTCTCGGGCGGGGAACTGGAGCGGGTATTGCTCGCCGGTGGACAGCCATCGCGCATCGTCTTTTCCGGTGTGGGCAAAAGTGCCGAAGAAATTGCGCGCGCTTTGGATGTGGGAATTTTCTGTTTCAATGTGGAATCCGAAGCGGAGTTGGAATTGCTGGCGCAAATCGCCGCGCAAAAAGGCAAGGTGGCAAGTGTGTCCCTGCGGGTAAATCCGGATGTGGACGCCAATACCCACCCCTACATTTCTACCGGTTTGAAAGAAAATAAATTCGGCATCGCCATTGAGCGTGCGCCGGCCGTTTATGCGCGCGCCGCACAATTGCCGAGTCTCGCGATTAAAGGTTTGGATTGTCATATTGGCTCGCAGCTCACCCAGCTCACCCCGTTTTTGGATGCGCTTGACCGTTTATTGTTGTTGGTCGATGAATTGGCCAGCAGCGGCATTACTATTTCCCATCTGGATTTGGGTGGCGGTTTGGGGGTGACCTATCGCAACGAAACGCCACCGCCGGTAGCGGACTACATGGCAGCAATCAAAGCCAAACTGGGCGACCGTAAACTCGCATTAATGTTTGAACCAGGCCGTTCAATTTCAGCAAACTCGGGTGTGTTGCTCAGCAGGGTGATGTTCCTCAAACCCACTGAGCACAAAAATTTTGCGGTGATCGATGCCGCCATGAATGACAATATCCGCCCATCGCTATATCAGGCATGGCAGGACATTCGTCCCGTCAAACCGCACGCGGGCGAGGTAAAAAAATGGGACTTGGTCGGTCCGATATGCGAGACCGGCGACTTCCTCGGTAAAGATCGCGAGCTGGCCATTGAAGCGGGCGATTTACTGGCGGTAATGTCGGCGGGCGCCTATGGTTTCAGCATGAGCTCCAACTACAACACCCGCGGCCGCGCGGCCGAAGTGGTGGTTGATGGCGACCAAATGCATTTGGCGCGTGCGCGCGAAACCTTTGACGATATGATTCGCGGTGAAATGTTGTTGCCGGAATAATGTGTCGAAAAACGTTATTGGATAAGTGACTGGAAGCTCTTTACCAGAAGTAATAGGAAATAACATGCGTTTACGTTTTAGCAAAATGCACGGCCTGGGTAATGATTTCGTCGTGATCGATGGCGTCAGCCAAAGTGTGCGTTTAACACCGGACAAAATCCGCTACATCGCCGACCGCAATTTTGGCGTGGGCTGCGACCAGATTTTATTGGTTGAAACGCCCGAGACACCCGATGTGGATTTTCGCTACCGCATTTATAACTGCGATGGTAGTGAAGTGGAAAATTGCGGCAATGGCGCGCGTTGTTTTGCTGTGTTTGTGCGCGAGCGCAAACTCACTGGCAAGAATGTGATTAAAGTGGAAACTGCCGGTGGCTTGATTGAGTTGCGAGTGCAGCAGGACGAACAAGTCAGTGTTGATATGGGGGCGCCGCGCTTGCAGCCTGCGCAGGTTCCTTTTGTTGCCGATGCACAGGCAGTGACTTATCCATTTGACGTCGCCGGTAAAACCTATGACATTTCCGCCGTCTCCATGGGCAATCCCCATGGTGTCCTGGTGGTTGATAATGTTAAAACCGCGCCCGTTGCAGAACTCGGTCCGCTGATTGAAAGCCATGCGCGTTTTCCCGCGCGCGTGAATGCCGGTTTTATGCAAATTGTGTCGCGCAACGAAATAAATTTGCGTGTGTTTGAACGCGGTGTGGGCGAAACTCTCGCATGTGGCACTGGCGCGTGTGGCGCAGTTGTGGCTGGCCGTTTGCGCGGTTTGCTCGACGGGAAAGTCAAAGTGAACTTACCCGGTGGCAGTTTGCAAATTGAGTGGCCGGGTGAAGGCCAATCAGTGATTATGACGGGGCCGGCGGTCACCGTATTCCATGGACAAATAAAAATCTAAGGAAGCTCTGAAGTATTCGCTGCTCGTCATACCCGCGAACGCGGGTATCCATAAAAATGAACAGCTTGGATTTCTGCTTTCGCAGGAGTGACGAATAATTCAAATTCCCTTAACTAAATCGCTCACAAATAAGCTGACAGTTATGAACGAAAAAATCCCCACGCTGGCCGATCCACTGGAACCGGAACAAATCGAAGCTTACTTGCGTGAGCATCCGGATTTTTTTGAACAGCACCATGAATTATTAGCCGAGCTAACCCTGCCCCATGAGTCGGGTTCGGCAGTGTCACTGGTGGAGCGGCAGGTGGCGATTTTGCGTGAGCGCAATATGGATATGCGCCATCGTTTAAGCAAGCTGCTCGACAATGCGCGCGATAACGACAAGTTGTTTGATAAAACCAAACGACTGGTGTTAGGCCTGCTGGAAGGCCTGGACATGGGCGATATCATCGATGCACTGCATTACAGTTTTGATAAGGATTTTAATATCCATTTCACCAGCGTTATTTTGTTTGGCAATGCGGAAAAAATCCCCAGCAGCCAGGCGCGCATAGTGAGCATCGCTGAAGCGCGCGAGCATCTTGGCCCCTTGTTAAAAAATAGCCGCGCGGTGTGCGGCACACTGGGCACAAAAGAAATGCAATTTATTTTTGGCGAACATGCGGATGAAATCGGTTCGGTTGCCACTGTGCCACTGATCCATGGCAGCGTGTTTGGCTTGCTCAGCATTGGCAACCGCGACCCGCAATATTATCGTTCCAGCATGGGCACTTTATTTTTGAGCTATATTGCTGAAGTGCTCAACCGTTTGTTGCCAAAATATTTGCCGCGTTAACTCCTTTGCTCAGCGGAGATATATGACCGACCTTTCTCCACCAGCTACTCCTTTGCCATTTGCCGAACAGCTCACTGCGTTTTATACCTATATGCGCAGTGAGCGGCAGCTGTCCCTTCACACCCAGACAAATTACGCGCGCGACCTGGAGAAATTCCAGGTTTTTTGTGCGACCAAATCCCTTAATGAGTTGCACATGCTGGGCGTCAACCATATTCGCATGGCGGTGGCGCAGTTGCATCGTGAGGGGCTGGGCGGAAAAAGTTTGCAGCGCTGGTTGTCATCGCTGCGCAGTTTTTTCCAGTTTTGCATCCGGCGCGGCTGGCTCAAAAATAATATTGCCGATGGCATTGTCGCACCCAAAACACCAAAAAAGTTACCGAAAGTGTTGGATGCCGACCAGGCTGCGCAATTTGTGCAAGTGGAGGGCGACGATTTTATCAACGCGCGCGATCGCGCATTAGTGGAGTTAATTTATTCGTCCGGTTTACGTTTGGCTGAAGCGGTGAGTTTAAACCTCACTGATATCGACTGGGGCGATGCCATGCTAACCGTCACCGGTAAAGGCAGAAAAACCCGCACACTCCCCATCGGTTCCTACGCGATTAAAGCGCTCACCGATTGGCTGGAAGCGCGCAAGCTCTACACCGAAAATAACGAGCATGCCCTTTTTACTACGCAGCGAGGCCAGCGCATCAGCCATCGCGCTGTGCAAATGCGCTTGCAACAACTCAGCATCAAACAAGGCATGGATAATCCCGTCCATCCCCACATGCTTCGCCACTCCTTCGCTAGCCACATGCTTGAATCCAGCGGCGATTTACGTTTGGTGCAAGAACTGCTCGGCCATGCGAATATCTCCACCACCCAGGTTTATACCCATCTCGATTTCCAACACCTTGCAAAGGTTTATGATAAAGCGCATCCGCGCGCGGGTAGGAAGACAGATGTGGAGGATGAGTTGTAAATAAATTGCTACGCAGCAGTTGATGGGGGCAATCATTAATCTGCTGGCGATATCTGGTTTGTGGTTTGATCCCGGTAATATTTGGTAATTGTTTATTTTTCCGCATGTGTAAAACTCGCTTCTTTCTTATTAAAAGGATTCATTATGCGCCGTAAGTCTTTAGTCTCCGTTTTTTTCCTGTTGTTTCAATTAGCTCCCGTCAATGCCCACGATGTGAGGTTGGTTCCAACCTCTGATAAATATCCCGCCAGTAATGCCGCAGTAAAAAAATATTCCGAACTACCAGCATGGAAGTTGGAGACATTATGGGGAGATAAAAAAGGGAAGGTTGAGCCAAAAGCCTTACGTTTGGTTGTGCCTTCGCCATTTGCAGGTGAAATCAGTTTGAAAGGGGCGGTGTTGCCTACTGAACCGCAATCGTCGATTTATCGATTCAAATATCTTGATCTACCCAAGCTGCAAAAAAATCCCGTGCCATTCCAGTTCGTTGAAGTTGATTGGAATACAGAAGGTCAGAAACGTGGACCAAATGGTTCATTTATTACATCGCATTATGATTTTCATTTTTACACCAAGAGCGGCTCCTATGTTGATAACAAAATAACCTGCGTCACGGTGGATAAAACTTGCGACCCGCAAAAAACCGGTTATGAAAATATGCTGCGCTTTTTGAAATTGCCTGCGGAGAAATTTGTCCCCAAAAATACGTTCACCGATACCGGCAGTTCAATTGTTGCCATGGGCTTGCATAACCTGGATGGCAAATTTGAATTTACGGTTGATTCGGTTAACCATAACCCCGTACTTATTTACGGCACATTTGATGGTGAAATCACTTTTTATGAAGCATCGATAACACTCTACGGATTTATCGATGCCGCTGAATTGGCCAAACAGGGTAAGAAAAGCACATGGGAAATCAAGCAGCCGGAATACTATGCCTATGAGTGGTGGCCAACCACTATCAGCCTTGAATATATTCCCAAGCAAAACGTATTTTATGTGGAGCTGGGCGGATTTAAGCAGCATCCGGTAACTCCCTACTAGTACATCAAAGCTGAATGATTTTTGCTCGTCTCTGCGATGTGGTTCAAAGTCCATCGCAGGTTGCGCCAATTTTTCCTGGAATTTGAGCAAACCATTTCGAGTTTGACCTGCTAGTATTCTCGACATGCATCTGTGTAGATCGAGAAACTGTTTATGTTGAATTTTTCCGCAATCCCCGCCGAGTTACATGCCCCCGCCCAGCGTTACTGGGATCAATTTGAAGCTGCGGTGCAGAGCCAGAATCTGGTGCACCCGCGTGATTTGTTGCCGCCATCGGTTACGGCTGATGAATTTTTCCGCCAGTTGACCCGCGCATTTGTGGCGAGTGAATTTATTGCCAAGACGTCGGCGCAGCGGCCGCAATATCTGATTGAATTGGTGCAATCAGGTGTTTTGTTTGAGGCGCAGACCGATGGGCACCTCGATGCATTTGCGGCGGTGGTAAATGCCTGTAATACCGATGTGGAATTGGATAAATGCCTGCGCCAACAGCGGCAGATGGCGATGATCAGGATCATCTGGCGCGACCTGAACCGCGTAGCCGATATGCGTGAAATTACTGCCGAGCTGTCGCGTTTTGCGGATAAATCCATTTTGCTCGCGGCAGAATTCCACTATCGCGCGCTGGAAAAAATGTACGGCACTCCTGTCGGGCGTGAGTCGGGTTTGGCGCAGCCGTTTATGGTGTTGGGTATGGGGAAGTTGGGGGCGGGGGAATTGAATGTTTCTTCCGATATCGACCTGATTTTTACTTTCCCGGAAGGTGGCGAAACCAATCACGCGAGCCGCGCGATCAGCAACCAGGAATTTTTTATCAAGCTCGGGCAAAAGCTGATTAAAAGTTTGGACACAGTGACTGCCGATGGTTTTGTGTTCCGTGTGGATATGCGTTTGCGCCCGCACGGCCAGAGCGGCGCGCTGGCCATGAGTTTTGTGGGCATGGAAGATTATTACCAAACCCAGGGGCGCGAGTGGGAGCGCTACGCGATGATCAAGGCGCGCACGGTGGCGATGGCGGGCGGCGAAGGGCAAATCGCAGCGCGCAAATTGCTGGGCAAAATGTTGCAGCCGTTTACCTATCGCCAATACATCGATTTCAGTGCGATTGAATCCCTGCGTGAAATGAAGGGCCTGATTGCGCGGCAGGTGCAGCGTAAGGGCATGAACCTGGATGTGAAACTGGGCGAAGGCGGCATCCGCGAAGTGGAGTTTGTGGTGCAGGTTTTCCAGTTGATCCGCGGCGGGCGCGATGTGAATTTACGCAAACGCAAAGTGCCAGTGCTCTTGCCATTTTTGGAACAGGAAAATTATTTGCCACCGGGTGCGGGTTCTGCGCTGCTGGAAGCTTACATTTTCCTGCGCAATACCGAGCATGCGATCCAGGGTTATCAGGACAAGCAAACCCAATCTTTGCCAGTTGATCCAGTCGGCCAATTGCGCCTCGCCTGGGCGATGGGGTTTGAAAATTGGGATAGTTTTTTTGCGACCTTGAGCACCTATCGCCAACGGGTGAATGCCGAATTTAAAGCAGTAATCGCGTCACCCGATGAAGAGGATACGGTCGATCAACAAGCCTCGGCATTTTGGTTGGGATTGTGGGAGGGCAGTTTGCAGGGTGAGGATGCAGTCCAGGCGCTGAATGCGCGCAATATTGAGGGGCCGGATGCACTGTTGAAAAACCTCGCCGACCTGCGCGAAGGGCGCGCTGTGCGCTCGATGCAGGCCAGTGCTCGCACGCGCCTTGATGCGTTTATCCCACGTCTGTTGCAAGTGATTGTGCACGAGGCATTTGGCCCCAAGTTGCCGATTACCATCGCTGAAACCTTTGCACGCATCGTCCCGCTGATTGAAGGTGTCGCACGACGCAGCGCTTATTTAGTGCTGTTGGTGGAGAACCCGACTGCCGTCCAACAACTGGTGAAACTCTGTGCGGCCAGCCCCTGGATTGCCGACCAGATTGCGCAGTATCCGGTATTGCTCGATGAGCTGCTGACCCCGGAAAGCCTCTATGCTCCGCCCGATAAAGACCTGCTGCGCGATGAGTTACGCCGCGATGTGTTGCGCCTGAATTGGGATGACCTTGAGGGCCATATGGAAGCGCTGCGCTATTTCCGCTCGGCCCATGCGCTACGTGTGGCCGCGAGCGAAGTGACCGGCGCCCTGCCGCTGATGAAGGTGAGCGACTACCTGACGTACATTGCCGAAGTGGTTCTGGAGCATGTGCTGAATTTGGGTTGGGAGCATATGGTCGAGCGCCACGGTCGTCCGCGTCGCACGGACGGTTCAGTCGATACTGCACCGGATTTTGTGATTGTCGGCTATGGCAAGTTGGGCGGGATTGAGCTGGGGCACGGTTCAGACCTGGACTTGGTGTTTATCCACAATGCCGATTCTGATTTGCAAACCGATGGTGAACGCGCCATCGACAACACCACTTTTTACACCCGCCTCGGCCAGCGCATTATCCATGTGCTCAATACCTACACACCCTCGGGCAAACTCTACGAAGTGGATATGCGCTTGCGTCCGTCCGGCAGCTCGGGGTTGCTGGTGTCATCGCTCACGGCGTTTGAAAAATACCAGGTAAATGAAGCCTGGACCTGGGAGCACCAGGCGCTGGTGCGCGCACGGGTAGTGGCGGGCGATGCACGCCTTGGGGAAGCCTTTGAGCAGGTGCGCCAACGCATCCTCACGCGGGAGCGGGATCTGGACAAGTTGCGTGCGGATGTGAGCGACATGCGCCGCAAAATGCGCGAGCAGTTAGGGAGCGAGGGAAAATCCAAACCAAACCCTCTAAATGCACCGAAAACGTCGGCTTTATTTAATTTGAAACAGGATTCCGGTGGTATCGTGGATATTGAATTTATGGTTCAATACGCGGCTTTGGCTTGGGCGGCTAAGGAGCCCAAGGTCATCCGGTACACGGACAACATTCGCATACTCGGATCACTGGAAGAGGCAGGCTTACTCGATGCCCAGTCCGTGGCCCACCTGATCGCGGCTTACAAAGCATACCGATCCACCGGGCACCGCCTCGCGCTACAGCGTCAGGAGGCGGTACTAGAAGGCGACAATCACTTCCTGGTCGAGCGCGCGCAAGTCACGGCTTTGTGGCAGCAGCTGATCGATCACAGTTGATGGATCGCCCCGAATATTGAGTGGTGCGCGGCAATGGCCGCGCCTGACAATCCCCCGAACACACAGAACTTTTTAATAAAGAGTTTTTTAACACAGAATTTGGAGTTGCTATGTCTTTTGCCGATCGCGACGGCGTTATTTGGCTCGATGGTGAACTCATTCCCTGGCGCGATGCCAAGGTTCACGTATTAACCCACACTTTGCACTACGGCATGGGCGTGTTTGAAGGCGTACGTGCTTACAACAGCTCAACCCTGGGTACCAGCATTTTCCGCCTGCAAGAACACACGGATCGCCTGTTCCGCTCTGCGCACATCATGCGCATGAAAATGCCCTACACCAAAGATGTGGTGAATGAAGCGCACAAACAAGTTGTGCGCGAGAACGGCCTTGCTGAAGCTTACCTGCGTCCGATGGCGTTTTACGGCTCCGAAGGTATGGGGCTGCGCGCCGACAATTTGAAAGTACATATCATGGTTGCTGCCTGGCACTGGCCTTCGTACATGTCACCGGAAGCGCGCGACCAGGGTATCCGCATCCGCACCTCCAGCTACACTCGCCACCACGTGAATATCTCCATGTGTAAAGCGAAAGCCAACGGCCACTACATCAACTCACTGCTGGCGCTGCAAGAAGCACTGGATAGCGGTTGTGAAGAAGCTTTGTTGCTCGATAACGAAGGTTACGTAGCAGAAGGCAGCGGCGAGAATTTCTTCCTGGTGCGCGATGGCATTATCTACACGCCGGAACTGACTTCATGTCTCGACGGTATCACCCGCAATACCATTTTCCAATTGGCGGCTGATTGCGGTTACACCATCAAGGAAAAACGTATTACCCGCGATGAAGTCTACGTTGCCGACGAAGCCTTCTTCACGGGTACTGCGGCAGAAGTATTGCCGATCCGCGAATTGGATGGCCGTATTATCGGCGCAGGTCGTCGCGGTCCAATCACCACGCACTTGCAGGATTTGTATTTCAAATCCGTGCGCGGTGAATTGCCCGAGCACACCAACTGGCTGGCACCGGTTGCAAAATAATTGCCATGTGCAATTGTTACAACGGAGCCGAACGGCTCCGTTATCGTTTTGGTAGTATGTGTTTTGTGTTAGTAGTATGTGTTTTGTGTTAATAGTCCTGCGTTAATGCTTCTGCTGTTAGTGTTCACTTTGTCATGAATGCACCCCGCTTTTTGTTGATTCCTTGCTTATGGCTGAACGGTTGTTTATGAATGAAATGGAGTTTCCCTCCGCACTGAAAAAAATCCAAAAAATTTTGGTGATCGGCCCTGCGTGGATTGGCGATATGATGATGGCGCAAACCTTGTTTAAATTACTCAGGTTGCGCAATCCGCACGTACAAATTGATGTACTTGCTTCAGGTTGGACGAAGCAATTAATAGCCTGTATGCCCGAAGTGACGGATGTGATTGATATGCCGCTCGGTCACGGCACTTTTGGGTTGGGAGAGCGGCGCGCATTGGGGAAATCCCTCGCCGATAAAGGTTACGAGCAAGCGATAGTCTTGCCCAACTCGTTTAAATCCGCGTTTATTCCGTTTTTCGCCAAAATTCCGCTGCGCACAGGCTGGCGCGGTGAGCTGCGCTATGGATTGTTAAACGATGTGCGCGTGCTGGATAAAAAACGCTATCCACTTATGGTGCAGCGCTATGCTGCATTGGCTTTGCCAAAAGAGGCTGAGCCGCTAACCGAATTTCCCTATCCGCAATTGCAAGTTGATAAAACCCGACAGCCACAATTATTAACAAAGTTTGCATTGCAGCTGGATCGCCCGCTGTTGATACTTTGCCCTGGCGCTGAATACGGCCCGGCCAAACGCTGGCCGGAACATTATTTTGCAGAAGTTATTGATGAAAAAATTCGCGCCGGTTGGCAAGCCTGGTTAATGGGGTCTGCGAAAGACCGAGCAGTGACTGATGCAATCCGTCATTTGCTTCCGGAGGAAGCGCGGCAGCATTGCCACAACCTTGCAGGGAATACCAATCTCGCGGAAGCGATTGAATTAATGGCCTGTGCTGATGCGGTATTGAGCAATGATTCAGGGTTGATGCATATCGCTGCGGCACTGCAAAAACCACTCGCCGTTATCTACGGCTCGACTTCACCTGAACATACACCACCGCTGACAAAACAGGTGAGTATTATCAGCAATAACATTGAATGCTCACCCTGCTTTGAGCGCGAGTGTCCGAAGGTGCACCACAAATGCCTGCGTGAATTGATGCCACAGCAAGTATTAACTGCGCTTGATGCACTGATTGCGCAGACGGGAATTGCCACTCGGGTAATTTCTGCATGAAATTAGCCTTCGCTATTTTTCGCTATTTTCCGTTTGGCGGATTGCAGCGCGATATGTTGGCTATCGCCCGTGCTGCACACGAGGCGGGCCATCAGGTCAGTATTTTTTGCAGTGACTGGCAGGGCGAAAAAGTTTCCGGTATTGATGTAATCGAAATTAAAGGCACAGGTTTTTTTAATATCGCCGGTGTAAAAAATTTTGTTGCCGCCTTCCAAAAAAAATTCCAGCGTGCCCAATTTGATTTGTTAGTCGGTTTTAACAAAATGCCAGGGCTTGATGTGTATTTTGCAGGCGACAGTTGTTTTGCATTCAAGGCATATAGTGAACGCAGTTGGTGGTATCGCCAGGCGCCGCGTTCGCGTTTATATCTCGCGTATGAACAGGCTGTATTTTCTCCTGCGAGCGAGACACAGATCCTCTCGCTCGTCGTCAGTGAACAAAAACAATTTGTGCGCTCTTACGCTACTCCGCCTGAGCGTTTCCATGTTCTGCCGCCGGGGATTTCAGCTGCACATCTTGCCTGCAAAGATCCTCGTGCGGCGTGCATGGCGTTGTGCCATGAATTGGGTTTGTTGCCCGATACCAAAATCGTTTTGTGCCTGGGCTCTGGCTATAAAACCAAGGGTGTGGATATCAGCATCAGTACCTTTGCCGAATTAAAAAAAATCATTGCCGATAAAATGGCGTTAGTAATTGTGGGCAAAGATGATCCCTATAGCTACCGTCAACAGGCTGTGCAATTAGGGATTGAGGAACAGGTATTTTTTCTCGGCCCACGCAGCCCGGTTGGTGATTTGTTACATGCAGCGGATGTGCTCTTGCATCCAGCGCGCAAAGAACTCGCAGGCAATGTGATCCTGGAGGCGATGCTTTGCGGTTGTCCGGTAGTGGCATCGGCACATTGCGGCTATGCCCATTATGTGAGTGAACAACAGCTGGGTGAATTGATTTCGCCCCATGCATCGCCCATGGCGATTGCGGAGCTGGTCGGTGCAACCCTGGCAGTAGATGCCGCTGTATGGCGCAAGCGTGCTGATGTCTTTGCGCAGACTAGCGATGTGTTTTCCCGCCCGTCGGTTGCAGTCGCGGCGCTGGAAAAAATCGCCCGCGCCAAAAAAAAATCCACCGAAAGCATACAAAAGATAGATACATCTGCTGGCGAAGAAATAATCCTGCGCGATGAATTAAACAGTGTGTGGCGCGGGCAGGACGTATTTTCATTAATGGAGAATTTGCAAGGAAAAGTCGCGCGCGAGATGAAAGATCGTCAGACATTGCGGTTTGAAATTGATGGGCAGGGTTACTACCGCAAATGGCATCGCGGTGTGGGCTGGCGGGAAATTATCAAGAATTGCGTTCGATTGCGTTGGCCGGTATTGGGTGCAAGCAATGAATGGTATGCGCTGAATAAATTGCGCGCACTGGCAATCCCCAGTTTGATTCCGCTTGCTTATGGCATTCGTGGTAAAAATCCCGCGCGCCAGCAGTCATTTATCGTGACGCGCGAGTTGACCGATGTGATCCAGATGGATCATTTTTTTGAGCGGCATTCAGTGGGAATTAAGGCCAAGCACCGCATTCTGGTGAGCATTGCTGCGATTGCCCGTGAGCTTCATGCGGCAGGTATCAACCATCGTGATTTTTATCTTTGCCACTTTATGCTGAAAACACACTTTATTGTTGACCAGGAGCAGATGCCGGAGATTTATCTGGTGGATTTGCATCGCGCCCAGTTGCGTCCGCAAGTGCCGGAGCGCTGGCTGGTGAAGGATTTGGGCGGGTTATTGTTTTCGTCGTTGAATTTGGATTTTACCCGGCGCGACTATCTGCGTTTTATGCGGGTGTATTTTGCGCAAGAGTTGCGCGTAGTGTTGATGGAGAAAAAAAGTTTGTTGGAGAAAATAACTGTACGTGCGTGTGTAACTTATCGCCGCGATTTTGGGCATGACCCGCTGTTCCCCGGTCAAAGGAAATAAGGCGTGATGAAACTATTGCAGCGCGAATGGCGTGAAAAAAAATTGCTGGGTTGGTCGTTTGGTGGATTGTGGATATTTATTACCGCGTTCTTGTGGTCTCCATCGCGCGATGGTTTGGAGGGGATTTACGCACTCACATTTTTTATTCCCATGTTGATGTTGTTGCCTTGGCGCAAACTTGAATTCCATCAATACGGCGGCTGGTTCAGTGTGTCTGCGCTGGCCTATGCAAGCTGGTGTTGCATAACCAGCCTCTGGGGAAGTGATCCCGGCTTTTTTATCTTGCAATGGCTGGTGCTGGCCACATGGCTGTTGGGCTCGGCCTGGGTGCTGCAAAGGCGAGTGCTGGATCTGGAAAAACTGTTTGCATGGTTGGCCGTTATAGGCGCACTGGCGGCGCTGGTGATGATCATTTTGTTTTACAAAGAGCACGGTCTTTCGGATCGCCTGGAAGGGAAAGGGCTTTTGCGCACCCCTACCGTGCTGGGGCAGGTTTTTGGTTTGGTGGCATTGCTGGCGACTATACTGTCCTGGTGTGCAACCGATCTTAAACGCAGTCTCCTGTTTTTCATGGCTGCCTTATGTGCGTTGGGTGCACTGGCATTATCGCAAAGCCGCGGGCCAATATTGTCGTTGATGCTAGCGCTCTTATTGGCGATGGTATGGATTCGCCCCTTGCTGCGGGTATGGGTAGGGCAGTTGGCATTTTTGTTGTCGATCCTTGTCTTGCTGATAATGTTTACGCCGATTGAGCAGATGGTTGTTGGGCGCGGCATTTCATTGCGCGATGAAATCTGGTTGCAAGTCTGGCAATCCATGGGCAACCAACCCTTCTCCCTGTTATGGGGAATTGGTATGAGCGAGGTGACGGTTATCGCAACGGCGAGCGGTGAATTTCATCATGCCCACAATGCCTGGCTGGATATTTTTTATCGCACTGGTGCTATTGGTTTGGTGCTGGCGCTGGGTCACCTGATATTGTTATTGGTGCGCGGTGCAGCAAATGCCACAACAAAACCCCTGGTGATTTGGTTGGTATATGGCCTGGGTTGCCTGCTGGTGGATTCGCGCAGTTTGTTTTGGGAAGTAGATGCCAAGTGGCTGCTCTATTGGATACCCGCTGCATTGCTGGCCGCACAGCTATCGCGGGCTGCGGTTCCCGCAACGGTTTCCGCAGCGACAAAACAGTAAATTTATTATTGGATAGCTTATGAGCCCTGATCAGAAAAAAATTACCCGCGTGGGGGATACTTCAGCCTGGGTGGTTTATAAACGCCTGCTCACCTATGTAAAACCCTATTGGTTTATGTTTGTAGTGGGGATTGTCGGGTATGGCCTCTACGGTTATTCGAACAAATTATTTGTCCATACCCTGGAAAACCTGATCCACGTTATTTCTGACAACCATCCTGCGGATCGCTATTTGGTTCCTTTGCAAGTCATGGGGATCACCCTGTTGCGCAGCCTGGGCGCATTCCTCGGCGCTTATTATTTATCTCGCATTGCGTTTAGTGTGATCCACAATTTGCGTACGCAAGTATTCAACCACATGACGTTGTTGCCCAATGCACATTTTGACCAGCATAGCTCCGGGCACCTTATTTCGGTGATTACCTATAACATCAATGGTGTCACTGCAGCTGCAACGGATGCCTTGAAAATTTCCCTGCGCGAAGGCCTGACGGTCATTTTTTTGTTCGCAACACTGATCCAGATGGATTGGAAGTTGACGATGATTTTTATCCTGATCGCACCAGTAATTGCCTTCCTTGTGTCCATGGTCGGCAAGCGCCTGCGTCGCTTGAGCAACAAGGTGCAGACATCAGTTGGCGATATTACCCAGGTCGCCGGTGAGATGATCAATGGCGTGCGGGTAATGCGCAGTTTTGGTGGTGAAGACTATGAAAAGCAGCGCTTCGCCGCGGCCAGCAAAAAAAACTTCCAACAGAATATGAAAATTGTGGTGACCTCGGCGGCCAATACTCCGCTTATCCAACTGATTGTGGCAGCGGCCATGGCGGCATTAATTTTTATCGCGCTGAGCTTTATGGAGATCGCAGATCCGGCAAAATTTGTCGCCTACATGACCGCAGCAGGGATGATGTTGCCCTCCATGCGGCGTTTGGGTGAGGTGGCCCCTGCCATACTAAAAGGCGTCGCGGCGGCTGATAGCGTATTTACCCTGCTGGATACCCCGGTTGAGGTGGATGGCGGTAGCCATACAGTGGTGCGGGTGAAGGGTGAGGTTCAGCTGAAAAATGTAACATTTTGTTATGCCAATCAACCTGTGCCCGCGTTAAACCAGATTAATTTAAATGTGCGGGCGGGAGAAGTTATTGCATTGGTTGGTCGCTCGGGCAGCGGTAAATCTACGCTGGTTGGCCTGCTTAACCGTTTTCACGATGCAACCTCAGGTGAAATTTCGATTGATGGCGTTCCGGTTAGCGGTTACACCCTGGCCTGTTTGCGCGACCAAATTGCCCTGGTGAACCAACAGGTGACCTTGTTTAACGATACGGTTGCGGGCAATATTGCCTACGGCGGCTTGCAATCGCGCCCATTGGAAGAGATCCGTCGCGCGGCAGATGCGGCTTATGCAACTGAATTTATTGAACAATTGCCTGAGGGATTCAATACGCCGATTGGCGAATCGGGTGCACGTTTATCGGGTGGGCAACGCCAGCGCTTGGCAATCGCCCGTGCGTTATTAAAGGATGCGCCAATTTTGATTCTCGATGAGGCGACTTCTGCGCTTGATAATGAATCGGAACATTACATTCAGGCTGCGCTCGAGACAGTGATGAAAGGCCGCACCACCTTTGTGGTTGCCCATAGATTGTCTACCATTGAACGAGCAGACCGAATTGTAGTGATGGATCATGGTGAAATCGTGGAACAGGGTACCCATGCGCAATTGCTGGCCCAAAATGGCCACTACGCAAGGCTCCATGCCAAGCATTTTAATGATGATGAGATCCCGGCTGAACCGTCGGAGATCCAATAAGTGAGTAACAGCAGTAAATGATGATTTGGGGGGAAGTGGTGTTAACGGACTACAACTATTGGAGTTACTTATGCATCTAATGATGTCTTACTTTGAGCGCGCACGTATCCTGGTGGTTGGTGATTTGATGCTGGATCGTTATTGGCAAGGGAGCAGCTCGCGTATATCCCCCGAGGCCCCGGTGCCGGTGGTCAAGGTCAGCCAAACCGAAGATCGGCCAGGAGGTGCGGGGAATGTTGCCCTGAATATGGCGGCTTTGGGTTGTGATGTTTCGCTGATCGGTATCATTGGTGATGATGAAGCTGGCCAGATACTCCATGATCGTTTAAAAGCGGCCAATATCCGCACCAACTTCCAGGTCTCCCGCACCAAGCCAACGATTACCAAATTGCGGGTGGTGAGTCGCCATCAGCAGCTATTGCGCATGGACTTTGAAGAAAAGTTTGATGCTACCGACAGTTCCGAATTTGTGGATAAAGTAAAAAGCTTGATTAGCGGTATGGATGTCCTGGTCTTGTCGGATTATGCCAAAGGTAGTTTGCCTGACTGTCAATCCTTGATCCGTATAGCACGAGATGCTGGAGTCCCCGTACTGGTTGATCCTAAGGGGAATGATTTTTCCTGTTATCGCGGTGCCACTATCCTCACACCCAACTTCCACGAATTTGAAGCAATAGTGGGCAAATGTAGCAGCGAGCTCGATATGGTGGCCAAGGGTGAAACCTTGATGCAGGAGTTAGACCTACAGGCGTTGCTGGTAACCCGTGGCGAGCAAGGGATGACCCTCTTGCGCCACCACCAGCCTGAGTTGCATCTCCCTGCGCGCGCGCGCGAAGTATTCGATGTGACTGGGGCGGGCGATACCGTCATCGCAACCCTTGCTGCGGTGATTGCTTCTGGCCAGGCATTACCGGAAGCCACAGCGCTAGCCAATCTGGCCGCCGGTATTGTGGTGGGAAAAATGGGTACTGCAACGGTCAGTGCTCCCGAATTGCGCCGTGCGATTATTGCGGAACAAGGTGCAGAGCGTGGTGTAGTAAGCGAAGAGCAATTATTGATGGCATTGGAAGATGCGCGTGCCAGGGGTGAGCGCATAGTATTTACCAACGGCTGCTTCGATATTATCCATGCTGGTCATGTTGGTTATCTGGAAGAGGCGCGCAAGCAGGGAGATCGCCTGATTGTGGCGGTAAATTCCGATGCTTCTATCCGCCGCCTGAAAGGCTCAGGGCGTCCGATTAACCCGCTTGACCGGCGTATGGCGGTGTTGGCCGGCCTTGAATCGGTTGATTGGGTGCTGCATTTCGATGAGGACACCCCGGAGCGATTGTTGCGTCGAATCAAGCCGGATGTGCTGGTAAAAGGTGGTGATTACAGTGAAGATCAAGTGGTCGGTAACCAGATCGTCAAGACCTATAACGGGTCGGTCAAGGTATTAAGTTTTTACGACAACTGCTCCACTACCTCGATTGTGAACAAGATTTTGCGCCAATAATTGCCATTCCAACGGTAATAAAAAGCCCCGCCAGCAGAACTGTTGGCGGGGCTTTTTATTACCTGGCTAATTATGCCGCGAGTTCCAGTATTTCACGGGAGGCTTCGGGGGTAATAATGCCGTGTTCACCCAGTGCCAATAGCTGGTGTTTGACCAGCATATCCACAAGTTTCGGGATGGAGTCGCGTCCGACGCCATAACCGCTCAAGGTTGTCGGTGTACCCATTTGCTCGAAGAAACCACGGGTCGCAGCGATAGCGGCATCGATCAGTGCATCCTCGTCAGCCTGGTTCAGGTTCCATACCCGACGGCCATATTGCAGCAGTTTGGCGCGTTTTTTATCGCGTTGATGTTGCATTACTGCTGGCAGCACTACCGCTAGGGTTTGGGCGTGATCCAGCCCATGCATGGCGGTAAGTTCATGGCCGATCATATGGGTTGCCCAATCTTGGGGAACACCAACACCAATTAAACCATTCAGTGCCATGGTCGCTGCCCACATCACATTGGCGCGCACTCCATAGTTGGTAGGTTCTTTAAGTGAGCGTGGGCCTTCTTCGATCAGCGTCATCAAGAGGCCTTCGGCAAAACGATCCTGCACTTTGGCATCAACCGGATAAGTCAGGTATTGCTCCATGATATGGACGAATGCATCGACTGCGCCATTGGCGATCTGGCGTGGCGGCAGGCTGTAAGTGGTGGTGGGATCAAGGATCGCAAACTGCGGATAGACCAATGGGCTACCAAATGAAAGCTTCTCATGGGTGGCGGCTTTGGTGATTACCGAGTTGCCATTGCTCTCAGTACCGGTGGCTGGAAGGGTCAACACGCAGCCGATTGGCAGGGCGCTAAAGAAAGGCTGGTGTTTGGCCATAATATCCCAAGGTTCGCCGTCAAAATTGACCGCCGCAGCGATCAGCTTGGTGCCATCAATTACGCTACCGCCACCGACCGGCAGGAGGAAATCGATTTTTTCCTTTTTGACCAGCTCCACCGCTTTCATCAGGGTTTCATAGTGGGGGTTGGGCTCAATGCCGCTGAACTCAAACCAGGTTTTACCTTCCAGCGCCTTAACAACCTGGTCGTAAACCCCGTTCTTTTTGATCGATCCTCCGCCATAGGTCACCAGGATGCGTGCATTTGCAGGGACGAGGTTGGCGATTTCTTTAATTTGTCCCTCGCCAAACACAATCTTGGTAGGGTTGGAAAAAGTGAAGTTTTGCATAAAGGATTCTCCGTGAATGTCTGGTGCACTAGTGGGCAAATGATTAGGGGGTGACTTTACTGGGCCAGGCCCTTTGGCTCGATCAGGTTTACGCAAATTTACGAGGGAGCGATGAAAATATTACTGCCATCAATCGTGTAATCAACCGGGATAAGCGCCCGGCCACTACAGGGACCTGCGACACATTTGCCCGTTTTAATCACAAAAAGTGCACCGTGGTTAGCGCACTGGATCATAGTGTTGCTGCTATCGAGGAACTGGTCTTCAACCCATTCGAGCGGAATACCGAGATGCGGGCAGCTATTTTGGTAGAGATAAATTTTGTCCTGTTGTTTGACGGCAAACAGCTTACGCCCGTTCTGGTTAAAACCCTTGCTGCACCCTTCTGGAATGTCAGCAAGGGCGCAGAGGCGCAATTTATCAGGTAAGTTGGCGTCCACTTACTTGGGTGCTGCAAGACGAATAGTGCGGGTGAGCAGTCTGCTGTCGCGCACCACACTGATGTTGACCTTTTCGCCCGGTTTGTAATTTTCAAGGGCGCTCAAGAGTTGGTCATCATTGGCGACAGGATGATCTTCAATCGCGACAATGACATCACCCAAGGTGATTTGCCCCCAGTTATTGCGTTTGGCACCTTCCAGCCCTGCTTCAGCTGCAGGGGAGTTAGGTTCCACACGCAAGATAGGTACTCCCTGGATACCGATCTGCTGCGCCCATTGATCCGGTGCAACCGCGATGCCCAGTACCGGGCGTACTAACCGGCCGTGTTCAATCAGTTCTGGCACCACCTCTTTTACCGTGTTGACCGGAATCGCAAAACCAATACCGGCACTGGCACCGCTCGGGCTGTAGATCATGGTATTGACACCGATCAGTTTGCCCTCGGAGTTGAGTAATGGGCCGCCCGAGTTGCCTGGATTGATGGCGGCATCTGTCTGGATAACGTTGGTAATCTTGCGCTGGTTGGGGGAGATTATCTCGCGCCCCAGTGCACTCACCACGCCGGTGGTGAGGGTGGCATCCAGACCAAAAGGGTTGCCGATGGCCAGGACTTTGCGCCCGACACGCAGGTCGCCCGAGTCGCCCAGCGGCAGGGCGGTGAGCTTGGCCTTCTTGGCGTCGATTTTCAGCACTGCGATGTCGCGCTCGGGTGCCAGCCCCACCACCTCGGCTGGCCAGTTGGATTGGTCTTGCAGGGTGATGGTGATCTGCCGTGCACCCTCCACCACATGGTAGTTGGTGACTATATAGCCCTTGTCGCTCCAAACGAATCCGGTGCCTGAGCCGTGTGGTACAGTCACCAGATCGAAGGAGTAGGGATCGCGGGCGAGCTGTTGGTTGGTGACGAAGACTACGCTCGGGCGCGCGGCTTCAAAAACTTCCACGCTGTTGCGCTCATCGTCGGTTGAAAATGCCTGGACACTTGCGCTGAGGGCGCTGGCGCCAGTAAAAAATGTCAATACTAGCCAGCGCCAGAGTCTCATGCCCAGTCTCCGCACAGATTAAGCGTTGTCACGCAAGGCTTGGATGCGGGCTTCCAGCGGGGGGTGGCTGGCAAACAAATTGCGCACACCGCCGCTGATACCAAAGGCGCGCATGCTGCTGGGCAGCGGGCTCTCTACACCGGCATTCGTCTCCGCTTGCAGGCGTTGCAAGGCGCGAATCATGGAATTGCGGTCGGCGAGGGTGGCGCCGGCGTGGTCAGCGCGGTATTCGCGATAGCGTGAAAAGGCGGCCACAATCATTGAGGCAATGAAACCCAGCACCAGCTCTGCAACCAGGGTCGCGATCATAAAACCAAATCCGCGGCCATTTTCATTCTTGAGCAAAACACGGTCGACAAAGTCGCCAATAATGCGCGCAAAGAACATCACAAAAGTGTTTACCACACCCTGGATCAGGCTCAGGGTCACCATATCGCCATTGGCGACGTGGCCGATTTCGTGTGCCAGTACGGCTTTTACTTCATCGCGCTCAAAACGTTGCAACAGACCGAGGCTCACGGCAACCAAGGCGTCGTTGCGGTTCCAGCCAGTGGCAAATGCGTTGGATTCCTGTGCAGCAAAAATACCGATTTCCGGGGTTTTTATCCCGGCTTTTTGCGCCAGCTCGGTGACTGTATCCACCAGCCATTTTTCATCGGCGTTGCGCGGTTGTTCAATCAACTGCACGCCCATGCTGCGTTTGGCCATCCATTTGGATAAAAATAGGGAAATAAAGGAGCCGACAAAACCAAACACCGCGCAAAACGCTAGCATGGAGGGTAAATCCAGGCCGTTTGCGGTGCGATAGTTGCCCACCCCGAGCAAGCTTGTAACAACACCCAGAACCACCATGATGGCGATGTTGGTCAACAAAAATAAACCTATGCGTAACACGATAATATCTCCCCATAGTTGATTGGTTGGCTGCTCTCTACGCAACTCGGGGATGATATGTGTGCACAGCGAGGGAATTTCAATCGCTACAGCGTTAAGAAAGGAAAAAGTGACGGGAATCAACAGGAGAAAAATGGCCGCCTCAAGGGCGGCCCAAGCAACCGTGTTAGCCGAGAGACTTTCGGAGAGGAAAGACCCTAGGGGGTGAGAAGAATCAGTAACCGACTTGCAGGGCGATTATTGAATCCACTCGACTGCTGTGCAGGAGATTGCGTGCAGCAGTGAGTTAACAATAATCGTTCTCATCTTTGCGGTCAATAATTTTTGAGAAATATTCTCATTTATTTGCCATGGATGATTTTACTTGCAGTAGCTGGTTGTTGAGTTGGTTGATTTTTGCCGCCATTTCTTCGATTAGTCCCAGGCAAATTTGCGGTTGGTGTTCAATCAGGGTGATGAATTCCTCCTGACGCACCGCCAGCACTGTGCAATCGCTGCTGGCAATTACCGAAGCCATGCGCGGTTGGCGGGTAAATACTGCAAGCGCCCCGAAGATCTCGTTGGCGTGGATCTCGCCGACTTTTACCCCATCGCATACGGCATCGGCAGAACCTTCAAGCAGCGTGTATACACGGTCAGCGATATCGCCCTGGTTGATAATAGTTTCACTTGCGCGAAAGTGCAGGAACCCGGCGGAGGGTTGGAATTCGGTGCGCAGTTCCTGGGCAAGCGCCTGTTCGTAATAGCTGATATTGCACAGTAAGAGGTAGGCCCAGTTGCGCTGGGATTTAAGGTCGCTATTGGCTTGGGCGACCAATGCGTCGCGCTCATAAGCCACCAGGGTAACCGGACCTTTGCAGCAAAATTGTCCTTGGGGAAGATTGAGCGAACGGGGCAGGCCCAACAAGTCGCCCGCTTCAAAATGCATCACCAGTTTATTGTGCAGGTAATACTCGACCTGGCCTTCAACAATCAACAGGGTGCGGGTCGGTGCTATATCGGCAAAAACATCACCGCTGGCCCCAATCGTAAAGGGGGCATCGGCAGGCCCTACTTGTGAACACAAAATCTCGGTGAGGCCACGCAATTTGGCGGCCAGTTCAGACATAAGGTCAGACTGTTTGGTTGGAAGATGCATATACCCCTCGGTTACAAAAAAACGCTAGTAAGGCGCTTTTAGTGTAGCCTGTGTCGGGGAAAAAACTGCACCTGAAACCGCAGTCTCTTAACCGAATGTTATTTTTGTGAGCGGGTTATGCCGTTGCCCGGGAAAAGTCTCCCTGGTCGGGCAATTCAGCTTCGCTGACTAGCTGGGCTTTCAAATCGGGGGGGATATCGTTCCAATGTACATCCATCAGCGCACCTTGCAGGGCGTAGAGCATGACTTTGGAGACGTTGATGTCGCGGGCTCGTATGCGGCGATAAGCCTCAACGGCACCGGTGCGTTTAAGATCGGCGTGGGTGTTTATCCCTATTGCGCGGAGGATGTTTACCGATGCCATTCCAAGATTCTTTAATTGCAATAACTCACTATGACAGGCAGTCATACAGTGCAATCTCCATTTATTATTATCGGGTATTGTGTTTTGAATGTTCCGTTTACAGCGCAGCCTTATCTTACATACTTGCATGTCTTGTGCAATTGTTTTATCTGGAGTGCCGCACAATTTCCGATAAAAAGTGTTTTTAAAGCTACAGAATGGCGTAAATTTTTGTAAAAAATTTTATCTATAAATCCAGGTTGGTGAGTTTTTTCCATGATTGATTTGACGGATAAAGTACTGCTGGGAATGGATGAACGCGAATTGGTGGATATGCAGGAGCTGTCATGCCGCGTTCACCGGCAATTGCGCGAGCCTTTGCTATTTTTGCAGGCGCGTGCTGCCAGCGCAGGATTTATTTTGAAAGTGGCGAGTAGTTATCGCAGCTTTGAGCGGCAATTATTGATCTGGAATAACAAGGTGCGCGGCCTGCGTCCTGTGTTAAATGATGCGGGGGAGCCGATTGATCTCAGCCTCTTATCACCACGCGAAAAGGTGTTCGCGATTTTACGCTGGTCGGCCCTGCCGGGGGCATCGCGCCACCATTGGGGAACTGATATTGATGTCTATGATGGCTCGCGTATTGCCACCGATTATCAATTGCAACTCACAGTTGCCGAAACCCAAAACGATGGTCCCTTTGCTGAATTCCATCGTTGGTTAGATGATGAATTGGCGCTAGGCAACAGCGATTTTTTTCGCCCTTACGCACAGGATCTTGGTGGCATAGCGCCCGAGCCCTGGCATTTAAGCTGCGCGCCGCTGGCGGAAATTTTTTCGCGGCAGTTTAATCCGGAACTATTGCGTCGGCAGCTTGAGCAAACCGATCTGGAATTACAACAAACCGTGCTTGATAACCTGGATGAAATTTATCAGCGCTTTATTTACATTGAATCAAAACACTAAGGAATCAAGTTGGATAACTCAGAATTGATTGCGCCCGCCTCTAAAAAAGCTGTTCGTTCCTGGATGTTATTTGATTGGGCCGCACAGCCGTTTTTTACCGTGGTAGTCACGTTTATTTTCAGCTCCTATTTTGTGTCGCGCTTCGCAGCTGACCCTGTGGCTGGGCAAGCCGCATGGGGTTACAGCATGACGATTGCCGGTTTCGCGATTGCAATCCTGGCTCCGGTACTGGGGGCAATTGCCGATGCAACCGGTGCGCGCAAACGCTGGATCGCGTTTTTTGCGGCGTTAAAAATCAGCGCGCTTTTATTACTCTGGTTTGCTGCGCCCGGTTCCGCATTATGGCTGCCGATGTTATGCATCATTGTTGCGATGATCGCGGCGGAATTTTCAATTGTGTTTAATGATTCCATGATGCCGCACTTGATCGCCAAAGAGGATATCGGCCGCGTCTCCAATATCGCCTGGGGCTTGGGTTATCTCGGCGGTCTGGTAGTGTTGTTCAGTGTTTTGCTGCTGCTTGCGGGCGATCCGGCTACGGGTAAAACCCTGATCGGCATCACGCCTTTATTTGGTTTGGATGCAACACAAGGTGAGGATGCGCGCATCACCGGCCCCTATGCAGCGCTTTGGTATCTCGTATTTATTTTGCCGATGTTTTTATTTACTCCTGATACTGCTAAAGGCGTACCTCTGGCGACCGCGGTTGCGGAAAGTCTGGGCGAATTAAAAAATACCTTGGGTGAATTAAAACAGCGCGCCGGATTGCTGCGGTTTTTATTAGCGCGCATGATTTATCAGGATGGTGTCAACGGCTTGCTTGCGCTCGGCGGTACTTTTGCGGCGGGTATGTTTGGCTGGCAGACCATTGAAATGGGGATCTACGGTATTTTGTTATTGGTCATCGCTATTGGTGGCTGCATTTATGCGGGGCGATTGGATGCGCGCATGGGGTCGAAAAAAGTTATCTTGCTCAGTTTGGCCTGTTTGATTATTGCCACCATCGGCATTATTTCGACCGGGCCGGGTTATTCGCTGTTTGGCCTGGTGCAATTTTCTGCGGAGGATGCCGGTGGTTTATTTGCTACGCCTGCCGAGAAGGCCTATATCGTTTTTGGTCTGTTGATCGGTGTGGCCTTTGGTCCGGTGCAGGCCTCCTCGCGTTCCTATATGGCACGCAGCGTGAATGCGGATGAGGCGGGGCGCTATTTTGGTATTTATGCGCTCGCTGGCCGCGCTACGTCATTTTTGGCACCTATGGCGGTGGCGAGTTTAACGCTCTATAGCGATTCGGCGCGTATCGGTATGGCTGCGCTGATTGTATTTTTGGTTGCGGGTCTGGCGATTTTATTGAAAGCGCCTTATCCGGCTTCATCATCTAATGAATCGAATTGAATTTTGCGGTTATTGCAGGGGTAAAGAGGTAAGCATGTTGGTGATTTTTGATTGCGATGGTGTGTTGGTGGATAGTGAAATTATCTCTGCACAGGTATCGAGTGATTGCTGGAAAGAATTGGGGGTGGATTTGGGGGCGGATTATTTCCTGGAAACCTATCGCGGAAAATCAGTGGCTGATTGTATTCGCATGACCACCGAAGAATTTTTGCGTATCGAGAGCTGGAAAAATTTCAGCGATCTTGAGCGGGCCGAACAGGGGGCGAAATTCTGGCGTCATGTACAATTGCAAACACTGGTTGCCTGCGAACAGCAGCTTGAGCCGGTAAAAGGAGTAATGGCGGTGTTGGATTATTTGCGTGACCAGCAAATTCCTTTTTGTGTTGCGTCCAACGGCAAGCATGAAAAAATGCGGATGACCCTGGCGAAAACCGGCATCATGCCCTACGTGCAGGGACGGGTATTCAGCTTTGAGGATGTGACGCGCGGTAAACCCGCACCGGATTTATTTTTGCACGCCGCCAATAGCTTGAATATTCCCGCAGCGCAAGCGGTTGTGGTGGAGGATTCCCTGACTGGAATCCAGGCGGCGATTGCGGCGGGTATGCGTCCGCTCGGTTATTGCCCACCCAATCATGACGGTAGTGATAATTGCTTGCTGGCGGAGATGCGCGAACTGGGTGCGGAAGTTTTTTTTGCGATGGATGAATTGCTTCCGTTAATTTTCAAACCAAGCTGATCAAGGTTGCCATGCAGGTCCCAACCCAAAATTTTGCCCATGTCGATGTCTGGCAGGAGGTTCGCAAAGAAGCGCAGCAGGCGAGTGCCGATGAACCTGTGCTCGCCAGTTTTTATCACTCGACAATTTTGAACCACACTTCATTTCCCGCGGCGATCAGCTTCCATCTCGCCAATAAACTCGATAGCCAGGCCCTGCCGGCGATGATGTTGCGCGAAGTGTTTTCCGAGGCGATGGCGGACGATGCTGCGATTGAGCAAGCCATGCGCGCCGATATGCGCGCGCACCGCGAACGCGATCCTGCATGTAATAAATTCTGCATGCCTTTTTTGTTTTTCAAGGGCTATCACGCGCTGCAATCCTGGCGCATTGCGCACTGGTTGTGGCTGCAAAAGCGCAATGCGCTGGCGCTCTATTTCCAGAACCAGATTTCAGAAGCGTTTGATGTGGATATTCATCCGGGCGCGCGCATCGGCAGCGGGATTATGATCGACCATGCGACCGGTGTGGTGATCGGCGAAACCACAGTGATTGAGGACGATGTTTCCATGCTGCACGGGGTCACTCTGGGCGGCAGTGGCTGCATGAAAACCGACCGCCACCCAAAAATCCGGCGCGGGGTATTGATTGGTGTCGGGGCAAAAATCCTTGGGAATATCGAGATTGGTGAAGGGGCAAAAATTGGTGCGGGCAGTGTGGTACTGGATCCGGTTGCGCCGCACACCACGGTTGCGGGTGTCCCTGCAAAACCGGTGGGGCGCCCTAAAGGCGATGCCCCGGCACTGGATATGGACCATCACCTCAATGATGACGGTGCGTGATTTGTTATGGTCTGGCGGCGTGGTAATGCAACTAACGAGTGCTGCAATTAATAATGATTGGCGTGGCTGCTGGTTTCATCATCGCAGCCATCAAGCAGCCACTTGAGCACAGACTCACGACTTTTGAGCATGGATTGGTAGTGTTCGATAAGCATGGCGTTGGGTTGTGGATGCGCCTGCATGGCGGCAATCCGGCTGGTCAAAAAAGCAATATCCTGTTCCACTTTGATGCGCGCATTGCCGCTTTGGCTGAGCGCGCCATCCACCACTAAACGGTTGTCGTGTTGTTTCTTCTGCATAAAAGGCAACATGGTCTCACCACTCCCTCGTAGTTGAAGTGATCAGTATGGTCGGCCAATGTGCTGCCCGCCAGCGGTGCCTAAGACTGATTGGTTACATTCTGCTCAGTGTTTATTGCTCTTGTTTTGCTCCAGCGTCTTAACAATCTGTATCGCCAGTAGTTCCTGCGGGCAATAGGTTCGCCGGGTGCTATCATTCAATCAGTGCATTTTCAGCAACAGGACTTTTGGATTTATGAGCGCTCCCGAATTCGACATTATTTTTCGCGGTGATATCGTCTTCGGCCACCAGTTGGCCGAGGTCAAACTCAAATTGCAGCAGTTGTTCAAAGCGGATGCGGCCAAAATCGACAGTTTGTTTACCGGTCGCCCGGTGCCCCTCAAACGCAATATGGATGAGGCCACCGCCCAAAAATACCGCGATGCCTTGCTGAAGGCTGGCGCTATGGTGGAGATCTGCTCCAGCGACACCAGCCCCGCCAATGCTGCGCCCAAGCCGGCACCCGCGCCGCGCCGTACAGTTGAAGCTGCATCAACGGCAGCGGTTTGGACCCTGGCCCCCTTGGGTTCCGACCTGCTCCCCGCCAAAGAGCGCCCGCCGCAACCTGTGCCGGTACAGGTGGATATCTCCGCCCTGAGTCTGCGCCCGGCTGAAGGCAATCTGGTAGATGTGAGTGAAGTGCACGAGGAAATCACCGCGCAGGTGGTTGCACCGGATTTGGGGCTGGCAGCGGTGGGGGCGGATTTGATCGGCGCCGATGAAAAGCTGGAGCTGCCGTTAGTCGAGATAGAACTGGAGGATTGGGGGATCGCCGAGGCGGGCAGTGATTTACTGGGCGAAGATGAGCGCCCGATAGTTGTGCCTGCGGTGGTGGCCGTGGGTGATTTTGGCCTTGCGCCAGCGGGCAGTGACCTCGGCCAGTTAAAGCCCGATGTCAAACCGGTAACGCCAGATATCAGTGGCCTGCGTTTGGCAGATTCGGGTAACTAGTTTTAAAAATCGCCAGTAAGTTTATCAATTGAAAAGGCGCGTATCTGCCATCCAGATACGCGCTTTTTATGCCTTAGCGTTTGGTCAATACAAACCGCTGGGCGCTACCGCCGGTACACCACCACTGGTGTACTTTGGGGCCTATGCCGTAATCGACATCCAGGCACTTGCCGGAATGCGCGGCGACCAATTCCACTTCCAGCGGTGCCCAGGTGATGACTTTCATGGTCCAGGTCTGTGCGCCTGATGCATTGCAATCATACTGCTGCACCAGGGTGCCATCGCCCATTCCCGCCGCGGCGACATCCACACATTTGCCGCTGTTGAGTGCACGCAATTCCATCTTGTAATGGGTCAGGTCGGTGAGGGTGAAGGTCTGGGCATTGGTGTCGTTACAGGTATAAACCTGCACTTTTGCGCCGTTGGCGGTGCTGGCAGCAGCGATATCCAGGCACTTGCCGCTGGCTTTGTTCTTGATCTCATAGGTGCCAAAACCGCCGACGTAGCGCGGCTGCTCGCGCATCAACTGGGCAAAGTGCGCACCGCTGTAGGGCTCGCTATCAATGCGCCAGTTAGCTTCGCCCTGTTTATTGATATCAAACCAGTTGAAGGCCTTCACCGCCGGGAATTTGGTGACCAGGTCATTGCGGAAGTTGGTCATCCATTGCAGTTTGCTGCCGCCGCTGGCCACACCCATTTCACCGATTACCAGCGGGCGGCCGGTCGATGCAAGACGGGCATACCAGGTGTTCATCTCCGCCGCGAAGCTACCGCCGTCGCCAGAGTAGATATCCAGCCCCAGCCAATCCATATAGCCGGGGATGTAGATATCGCCCACTTGCGGATCGCCCGCGCGTTTATCCGCGCAGCCCCAGTTTACCGCCCAGAGCGAGTGGGCGAAGCTGACGTTGGTGGCGCCGACGGCACGGAAGCGGTTGACGACATATTTGTAAGCATCGCGGAAGCGCGCCCAGGTTTCATTGTGTTTGCAAGGCGACCAGTCGTACCAGTCGCCGTTGGCTTCGTGGAACAGGTCGATCACCACCGGTGTATTTTCTGCTTTCAGGCCGTGGGCGATGTTGTCGATGATATCGTTATGCTGGCCATCCAGGATCTGCGCGATCACATTGCGCGGAACGCGCTGGTTGTCGGCCGCCGTGCGCCACCAGCATTTGCTGTTGTCGTGCAGTGCCAGCTCGCCGTGGAATTCCAGGTTGATATAGGGCACACGCCCCTGAGCTTTGATCTTGTCGATCTCTGCTTCCCACAAGTAATACCAATTCTTGCTGCCATCGGGGCGGAACACCTCCGGGAAGATTTTGCCGAAGTAGGGTGCGGCATTGCCGTACCACTGTTTGTTGTCTTCCCATTCAGAGGCTTGGGTGATTTTATCGCCACAGGGATTGGCGGCGGTCCAATCGCGATCGACAAAGGCGCCCATCAGGATGCGGTCGCCCGCTGGTGCGATATTGGTCTGGGCGCTAACGTTGAGTCCGCCCAAAGGCAGGAGACCAAGGGTTAACAGGCTGGCACCAAGCCAGCGGGGGATGAGGTTTTTCATAAGGGGCACCTGTTATTTGTTATTGGCGATTGCGTAGAGGGTTGTTGCAGTGATTGGCTGTAGTAAATATTTTTTGCGCTCATTACATGTTGGAGTAGTTGTTGGAAACACGGCCAACCGTTCCAGCATAAGCATCCTGTAGGTGACCGCACCCCAGTTGCGGCAGCGCAGTAAAGTGGCAGTGCGGATGCCAGGTTCGAGTAAAAGTGGCACTTAAAATATTCGAACCCGGTTTGGATTCTGTGATCCAGGTCGGGTTTTGGCTGGCTCTTGGGGCACTTTGTTCATACACTCCCCTCTAAACTTGAGTATGTGTGAGCGCAATCCTGTCGCGTCGCCTGATCTATCACAGAGGATGTCACTATGAAAATCCTGTTCAAAAGTCTCGCCGTTTTGGTCATTTTGGTGTTGCTCGCGATCCTGGCACTGGTGTTTTTGGTGGATGCCAACCGCTTCAAGCCGCGTATTGAATCCCTCGCCAAAGACCAGGGGATCGCATTGCAGATCAAGGGTGACCTGGGATGGGCCTTTTGGCCAAGCCTGGGGGTGGCGGTAAACGAGGTGCGTGTTGCTGCACTCGAAAGCTCCGATCAATCAATCGCTGAAATCAAGCAGGCGAGTTTGTTACTGGCCCTGCGGCCGCTATTTTCGGGTGAGTTCAAAGTGGACCAGGTCGCAGTCGATGGCGCCAATGTTTCGCTCAGCGTTGATGCAGCGGGCAAGGGCAACTGGGAGGCTCTGGTCAAACAGGATAAAACACCTCCCCCGTCACAGCCGGTACCCGCGACTGACACGACTCTAAAACTGGATATCCAGCACATCAGCCTGACCAGTTCAAAGGTGAGTTATACCGATGCCCAGTCTGGCCAAAAGGTTGAGCTGCGCGATTTAAATTTGACGATGAGCGATGTCAACCTGCGTGCAACCCCCTTCCCGATGGAGCTGTCATTTGTGGCGGAGCTGGCGCCGAGCGGTGGCGATAAATTGGAGTTCCAGGGCAAGGTCAATAATAACCTTAGTGTCGATAGCACCTTCAGCAGCATCAAGCTGGATCAAGGTAAATTGCAGTTGGATATCAAGGGTAAAGAATCTGCGAACCTGGATCTTGGTTATTCGGTTGTGCTCACCGATGTGCAAAATAATCTTGCCTACCAGGGCCAATTAAAACTGGCGGAAACCAACGCGCGCAAATTGCTCGCTGCCTTTGGTACAGTGCTGGATACTGCCGATAAAAATGCACTCACCAAGCTGGCATTCTCAGCGGGCATCGATGGCACTGCAAAAAAGGTGAAACTGGATAATTTGCAGTTAACACTGGACAGCACTTCATTCAAAGGCAGTGTCGCGGTTACGAATTTCGATACCGGCGCGCTCAAGGTCGTGTTGGAGGGTGATACGATTAATGTCGATAATTATTTGCCACCGCCAACACAAACACCTACCCCTGTAGCTGCTGCCAACACACCGGCTTCACCTCCTGCAAAATCTGCCGCAGAAGATACCCTGCTACCCATCGAATTGCTGCGCAGCTTTAACATCAACGCAAAATTATCGCTGCAAAAAATGACGATCAATAAAATTGATCTGGAAAATGTTGTGCTCAAAGTGCTCGCCAAAAATGGCATGATTGAACCGGAGCTCAGCGCCAGGGCTTACTCCGGTAATATTGTTGCAAAAGGCCAGCTGGATGCGCGCGGCGCACTCTCGCAATTGCAATTTGATGCGGGCGTTACCGGTTTGGAATTGGAGCCTTTATTAAAAGACCAGGAGATGGATTCGAAATTTGGCTTGAAAGGCGCGGTACAACTGCGCGCACTGGGTTCAGCACAAGGTAATAGCGTTAATGAATTGTTCAAGTCGCTGCGCAGCACTGCCAACTTCTCCGGTGCGCAGGTGCAGGTATCGCCGATTAACCTGGAGGAGCAGTTTTGCAAGTTAGTCAACCTGGTCAATAAATCGGAAGATCCCACGCAAAAATGGAATGCCTACACGGAATTGAGTGAGCTGTCGGGCAACATCAAAATCCGCGATCAAATTGTCACTATTGATACCTTCAAGGCCGGGGTCGAAAAATTGCAATTAGGATCAACCGGCAAAATAAATCTTGCTACCGATGAATACGATATTTTCCTGCCGTTTAAATTGCTTAAAGATAAAGCCGATACTGTCACCGCAGAGCAGGTTGCCATCACCACTAGCACAGGCGGTTGTACTATTGGCAGCCAATACTGGCTGGAGCGCGGTTTGGAATTGCTGCGCTGTAAGGGTTCATTCGCCGAGATTAATCCATTGAGTGATTGCCGTCCCGATAAAGAAATGCTGGTGGAGCTAACCAAGGATTACGCCGTGTATAAACTCAAGGAAAAACACGGTGCAAAGTACGAGGAGAAAAAAGCCGAGTTGCAGCAAAAAGTGGAAAAAGAAAAAACCAAATTGTTTGATAAGTTGCAAAAACAATTAACGAAAGGCATTGCGTCATCTGTTGCAGTTTCATCTGCCCCTGCATCCTCAACGACACCATGATTGGCTGGGCGCGGGTTGGCAGGGCAGCGAGTTTCCTCCCGGCCTGCTAGAATCCGCGCCTGCCAATTACGGTTGCCTTTTCATTTGCGAACACGAGTTGTTATGACCTCTTCCTTTTCCGCGCCAGTGCTCAAATGGTTTGATAAGCACGGGCGCAAACACCTGCCCTGGCAACAAAATATCAGCGCTTACCGCGTCTGGTTATCAGAAATCATGTTGCAGCAAACCCAGGTGACGACGGTGATTCCCTATTTCGAGCGGTTTATCGCGCGCTTTCCCTCGGTGGAGTCCCTCGCTGCCGCGCCGATTGATGAAGTGCTGCACTTGTGGACGGGGCTGGGTTATTACGCGCGTGCGCGCAATTTGCATAAGTGTGCGCAGGCGGTAGTGAGCCAGCATGGGGGTGAATTCCCCGCGACAGTAGAAGCCCTGGCCGATTTGCCCGGTATTGGTCGATCAACAGCGGGTGCGATTGTCAGTATCGCCTTCCAAAAACGCGCCGCCATCCTGGATGGCAACGTCAAGCGCGTACTCGCGCGTTATCACGCTGTAGAGGGCTGGCCAGGGCAATTGGATGTGGCCAACCAGCTCTGGGAAATCGCCGAAAGTTACACACCCAAAACTCGCGCGAACCATTACACGCAAGCGATGATGGATATGGGCGCAACCCTGTGCACGCGCAGCAGACCCAAATGCGAGCAGTGCCCAGTGCGTGAAGGTTGCGTTGCCTATGCGCAGGGCAATCCGCAGGATTATCCTGGCAAAAAACCGAAAAAAGCACTGCCGGAAAAATCCGTGCAATTATTAATGCTGCGCAATCCCGCCGGTGATTTATTGCTGCAACAGCGCCCGGCGCAGGGCATATGGGGCGGCTTGTGGAGCTTCCCCGAATTGGCGATTGATGCCGATGCGCAGGAATTTGCTGAAGACCACTATGGCAAAGTGATCGAACTGGAAGAGTGGAATAGCTATCGCCACACCTTTAGCCACTACCATTTGGATATCACCCCGGTATTAATCCAACTCGCCAAATCACCGCGCGCTATCGGTGAGGCGGCCAGCCACTGGTACAATCCCCATCAACCCGATGCATTGGGATTGGCGGCACCAGTAAAAAAATTATTGGAAAAACTCGCGCAGCTGGATCCGCGTGCGATCACAGCGGCAAATACCACTGCCAATAAAAAAGTCACCAAATCCAAACCTGCTACCAAATTATCTAAAATCAAGTGAGAAAAAATATGAGCCGCATGGTTTTTTGCCGCAAATACCAAACTGAAATGGAAGGGCTGGATATGCCTCCCTATCCCGGTGCCAAAGGCATAGATCTGTACAACAACATTTCTAAAAAAGCCTGGCAAGAATGGATGGCCCACCAGACATTGCTTATCAACGAAAAACGTTTGAACGTAATGGATATGGGCACCAAGGTTTATTTAACCGAACAGATGGAAAAGTTTTTGTCGGGCGAGAAAGTGGATGAGGCAGAGGGGTATGTGCCGCCGCCAAAAACAGAATAGTTAAATTTTGATAAACAGCCGGAAATGTACTCGTTAGAAATGGAGTGAAAAGATGTTCGCAAGAATAATAATGTTGAGTTTGATTTCTATAGTGGCTACGGGCTGTAGTTCGGTTAAGGATAAAAGTAGTTCGGTTAAGGATAAAAGTAGCTCGATTGACAGCAAAAATAATGTCGCTGCCGAAATAACAGCTAATTTTTCGAGGGCGGTTAAGGAGAAGAATGCTGGGAACTTCAAATCTTTGTTTTTAAATGAAAACGTTAGTTGGTATGCGATTGTCAGCGAGCAGGATATTAATCGCTATAAAAATAACCCGAATCATAAAAAGGTCAATTTGCATGAAATTGGGCCATTTTCAGAATGGCTGGTGAAAACACAGGAGTCTACAGAGGTAAACTTTTCAGATTGCAAAACCAGTGGCGATGCTGATGTTATTGTTTCTGACTGTGAGTATGCTTTTTATCTCGGCGGTAGAAAAAACAATTATGGAAGGGAGGTTTTTATTTTAATAAATACCGAGTCAGGCTGGAAAATTTCAGCAATCGCATTTTCAGCTACAGGCGCGAAAGAATAGACTAATGGAAGAGATATTAATGAAAATAAAATATGTAGCTGCCTTGTTATTGTTATCACCGGTGCTGAGCTTTGCCAGCGCCTGCAAAACCACCAAGCCCATCAACATAGATACTTACAAAGCTGAGATCGGCACTCGCAAAGTGACCTTTTTGGCTGTGGATTATAAAAATAATAATTGTTGGGCGGTCAATAAACCGGGTTTGACCGAACGCCATGGCCCTTATTCAACCTTTAAAATCCCCCACTCCCTGATTGCCCTCGAATCCGGTGCAGTAAAGTCGATTGATGAGCGCATTGAGTGGGATCGGGTAAAACATCCCGCCAAAGATTTCTGGCCTGAAACCTGGAAGCAATCGCACACCTTGGCGAGCGCATTTAAGTATTCGGCTGTTTGGTATTACCAGGAACTGGTGCCGCGGATTGATCCTAAACAATATAAAAAATGGTTGGCCAAATTCCATTACGGCAACCAGACGTTTACACCGGGCAGCGATGAGTTCTGGTTAAACAACGAACTGCAAATATCTACCGCAGAACAAGTGGAATTTATTGTTTGCCTGTTAAAAAATCGCTGTGGTGTAAAAGCCAGTACATTTTCTGCATTTGAAACCATCGCCTTGCAAGAAACCAACAATAGCCTTTCCCTCTACGCCAAAACCGGTGCAGGTTCAATCGACCCAAATAATAATGACGGTGCATTCGAAGGTTGGTATGTGGGTTATATAAAAGGCGACGATGGAAAACCTGTTGCTGCATTTGCGCTTTATATGGAAGCTGACAGTTTTTCTGCGTTAAGGGATTATCGCAAAGCGCTATCCTTACAACTTTTGGAGGATTCAGGTTTATGGAGTAAAAAATAGCGCAGATGTGAAAGTGTAGGCTGCCAGCAGTGACCAATTGTTTTTACGCAATAGGTTTTTTGCTGGTGGCAAAAATACGCTCAGCGGGAATAGCGAGTTGGTTTAGCAAGTAACCGGAAAACTCCAGAGAATAGCCTTGTTTTAATACCGCCCGCTCCATACATAACAACCATGCATCGCGCTCTGCTTCACCGATTGGCAAATGCATATGGCTGCGCGGAATATTAATGCTGCCATACTTTTCCTGATAAAGGCGCGGGCCACCCATCCAGCCGCACAAAAATAACGCCAGTTTATCGCGCGACTCGGTGAGATCTGTTTTGTGCATCTTGCGAATAATCGCCGCTTCCGGCAATGAATCCATTTCCCGATAAAAATCGTCAACCAGTTGGCGGATACCTTCAATACCACCAGCCGCTTTGAAGGAATTGTCGGAAAAACCATAAAGGGGAGTATCGGCCAATTTATAAACCCTTGCGTTGGAAATAGTGAGGGCGATTATTGTTGCAGGATTTTGCTGGGGAATACAGAGTTTGATGTGGGTCTGGGGCGGGCCGCGCAGGCTGAGCTTGCGAACCCCAACATTTTCAACCAGCATCCGTGCTATCTCATCATTAATATCATTTCATCGTTCTTTGCTTTCTACTCACTGCTAAGCATCACATCCCTCACTTTGTAATCGCCAGAAAAAATCAATGCAAGCAATGCATCGTTCTGGCCGGACATTTGCTTTGCTGTTGTTATTGCGCGCGTATTTGTGGAAATCAGCTATAACCATTTAAAGGATTCTCTATTTTGGCGCCTGAGTGATTTGCTGGAGGAAAGTCTGTGCGGTTTGTGGTGAACAATGTTCCTGTTGAAGTGAACGATGTGGCGGTGGATACAACTCTGCTGAACTATTTACGTTCGCACAAAGGTCTGACCGGCACGAAAGAGGGATGCGCCTCGGGCGACTGTGGTTCGTGTACTGTGCTGGTTGGGGATGCCGCTGGTTATCGCGTAGTGAATGCATGTATCTGCCCGCTTGGTAGCTTGCAGGATTGCCATGTGGTGACGGTGGAGGGACTGTCCACTGCTGAAGCCATGCACCCGGTGCAAGCAGCGATGGTGGAATGCCATGGTTCCCAATGCGGTTTTTGTACGCCCGGTTTTGTGATGTCGCTGGCGGGATTGCAACTGGATGCAGGCGAGCAACTAGCGCAGGCCGATGCAAGTGTTCGCCGCGCCGCTGTTGTTGAAGCCATATCAGGCAACCTGTGCCGCTGTACCGGATATCGCCCGATTATTGCGGCGGGTATCTCTGCGTTAGATAAACCTTTTCGAACAACCAATTTTGCACAGGAGTGGATACCCGGTGCACCTTTAAAGGGCGATGATCGCGATATATCTCCCGACGTCTTGCTCAATAGCGAAGACAATTGCTACTGGCAGCCCCACACCGAAGCACAATTGCAACAACTGTTGCGCGAATATCCGCAGGCGCGATTAGTTGCAGGCGGAACTGATGTGATGCTGGAGGTGACCCAGCAATACAAACAGCTGCCGCAGCTAATCGATATCAATCGTATTGCGAGCCTCACGGCGATTGATATCCGTGACGATAAAATTATTCTGGGGGCAGCCACCACCTACCGCGCATTTGAACAATTGCTGAGTCATCTGGCTCCTGAATTTACTGCATTGCTCGCGCGGTTGGGCTCGCGCCAAATCCGTAATCGCGGCACTTTCGGTGGCAATATTTGCAATGCATCACCCATTGCCGATGCACCACCTTATTTATTGGTGATGGATGCGGAACTCGAAATAATTAATAGCAGCGGTGTTTGCCGGCGTGAATTGTTGCAAAATTTTTATCGCAATTACAAACAAACATCGCTTGCTGCCGATGAATACCTCGCGCGCATCCATATCGCGCGCGCGCAATTTGATAAGCCGATTAAACTTTTTAAAATCAGCAAACGCTATGACGATGATATTTCTACCTTGATGGGCGCTTTTCGCTGGGGTGGGCAAACTGGCAACGAATTTAGTATTGCCTTCGGTGGCATGGCGGCAACACCCAAACGCGCGAGTGCAACAGAACAATTCTTAATGCAGCACATCTGGTGCGCGGCGGGTGATGTAGATGAAGCAATCCTTGCACAGGCTTGTGATGTATTGCGCAGCGAATTTTCACCCCTGAGCGATGTGCGCGCCAGCGCCGCCTATCGTATGGAGATGGCCTGTAACCTGCTCAGAAAAGCCTGTTACGAATTTGCCGCTGAAGCCTCCGGCAAAAAAATTGAAACAAGGCTGTTCCATCATGCGTAAATTAATTGAATCGCCTACGCCAACGAAAAATAGCGAAAAGAGTGGTGTTGGTCATTCCATTGCGCACGAATCGGCGCATAAACATGTACGCGGCACTGCGGAATATGTAGATGATTTGCCGATTTTGCCGGGCACTTTATTTGTCGCCACTGGTCAGTCAGCCAAACCTCATGCGCGCATCCGCACAATCGATTTATCTGCGGTTAAATCGGCGCCTGGTGTGGTTGATGTTATTGTGCAATGTGATATCCCCGGCAAGGTAGATGTTGCGCCTGTGTATTTTGGTGATCCACTGTTGGCAGGTGATTTGGTGCAGTATATCGGCCAACCGATTTTTGCCGTCGCCGCCACCAGTTTTGTTGCGGCGCAGCGCGCAGCCCAACTGGCAATCATTGAATATGAAGAATTGCCTGCACAATTAACTGTAGAAGATTCGCTCGCAGCACAAAGTTTTGTCTTGCCGCAACATCAATTATTGCTCGGTGATCCCGATGCGAAAATTGAATCGGCCACACATCAACTGCGCGGTGAAATTTATGTGCGCGGACAGGAGCATTTATACCTTGAAGGCCAAATCAGCGAAGCGCGGTTGACGGAAGATGGCGGCATCCATGTCATAAGCTCATCGCAACATCCCAGCGAAATCCAGAAATTGGTTGCCGAAGTATTGGCGATTCCATTGCACTCGGTGGTCGCGGAAGTGCGCCGCATGGGCGGTGGGTTTGGTGGCAAGGAGACGCAGGCCGCGCCCATCGCGTGCATCGCCGCATTATTTGCCCGGCGCAACCATCGCCCGGTGCGCTACCGCATGCCGCGCCGCGATGACATGGTCCAGACTGGCAAGCGACACGATTTTTTAAATCGCTGGCGCGTGGGATTTAACCACGAAGGAAAATTACTCGGCGTAGATTTGCAACTTGCAGCGAAATGCGGTTTTTCTGCTGACCTATCGGACGGTATTGTGGATCGCGCTATGTTCCATGCCGACAACGCCTATTTTTTAAATAGCGCGCGCATCCTGGGTGTGCGCTGCAAAACCCACACGGTTTCTAATACCGCCTTTCGCGGTTTTGGTGGCCCCAAAGGTATGATGGCAATTGAAACCTTTTTGGAAGATATAGCGCGGAAACTCGGCAAGGATCCACTTGATATCCGCAAAGCCAATCTCTATCAACCCGGTGCCGATGAAACACCTTACGGCCAAAAAGTTGAACAGCATATTTTGCCTGCGCTAATTGAACAGTTGGAAAAAAGTTCAGCTTATCGCGCGCGCCGTATCGCTATCACTGAATTTAATAAAACCCATCACATGCTGAAAAAAGGCATTGCGTTAACGCCGGTAAAATTTGGCATTTCTTTTACCGCCAAACATCTCAATCAAGCGGGTGCACTGTTGCAGATTTATACCGATGGCAGCTTGTTGATTAATCATGGCGGTACAGAAATGGGGCAGGGGCTGTTTACCAAAATCCAGCAAATTGTCGCCAGTGCTTTTGGTGTGAGTGTGGATCGTGTAATGGTTTCGTCTACACGTACCGATAAAGTGCCTAATACCTCGCCGACAGCGGCCTCATCCGGTACGGATTTAAATGGCATGGCAGCGCAGGATGCGTGCGACAAAATCAAAGCTGATTTAATTACATTTGCCTGTGAATATTTCCAGATCCAGAATGAGCAAATCTATTTTAAAAATGATGTGGTAATTTTGGGTGAGAAAGAATTAGGTTTTGCAGAGTTTATCAAGCTTGCCTATCTCAATCGTGTTGCCTTGTCGGCGACTGGCCACTATCGCACACCCAAAATCCATTACGACCGCAGCACCGCCAAAGGCCAGCCGTTTTTATATTTCGCCAATGGTGCAGCTGTATCGGAGGTGACATTGGATTGTTTAACCGGTGAATATAAAGTTGAGCGGGTGGATATTTTGCATGATGTGGGTAAATCCATAAATCCGGCCATTGATATAGGCCAGATTGAAGGCGGATTTATCCAGGGCATGGGTTGGTTGACCACGGAAGAATTATTGTGGGATGAAACCGGCCGCATTATTTCCAATAGCCCGGCGAATTATAAGATCCCGACGGCGGTTGATGTGCCCGCGATTTTTAATGTTGAACTCTATGATCAACCCAATCTGGAAAATACCATTCATTTATCCAAAGCGGTGGGTGAGCCGCCGTTAATGCTCGCGATTTCAGTGTGGGCAGCGTTACGCGATGCGTGCAGCAGTACAACGAACTATCAATTCAGCCCGCGGTTGGATACGCCTGCAACACCCGAGCGGGTTTATTGGGCGCTGCAAGAGTGTGGGGATTTTAATGCAAAAACACGTGGCTTTTAATGCAAAGGATTCAGTGAGGTAATTGGGATGGCATTACTTAATTGGTCAGCAGCGATACAACATTGCCAACAAACGGGTTGCGGTTATGTCATCGTCACCATTATTAATACCCAGGGGTCAACGCCGCGCGATGGCGGCAGCAAAATGGTGATCACGGCTGATAGGTGTTACGACACTATCGGCGGTGGCCAACTGGAATTTTTATTGGTGCAGCAAGCGCGTGAATTGCTCGCGCAAAATAAAACCTGCCAGGTATTAAAACCCATTCCGCTGGGGGCTGAAGCGGCGCAGTGTTGCGGTGGAAATATCACGGTAATGCTTGAATCTTTTGCGGCTTGTGCATGGCAAATCGCATTGTTTGGTGCAGGTCATGTGTGCCAGTCATTGGTAACAATTTTGGCGGGGCTGCCCTGTCAGGTGCGGATTATCGATAATCGCACGGAATTAATGGCCAATAGTTTGCCGTCCAATTGCCGCTATGAATTTTATGCGCAACCCACAGATGCCATTGCGCAATTACCTGCTAATGCCTGGGTAATTATATTTACCCACGACCACGCGCTGGATTTTGCACTCTGCAAAACATTGTTGGCGGATAACCGCTATGCCTACGCAGGTATGATTGGTTCGCAAACCAAAGCCTTGCGTTTTCGCAAACGTTTAATCGATGCCGGTTTTGCTGCGCAGCAAATAGAAACTCTACACAGCCCAATCGGTTTGCCCGAAGTGAAAGGCAAATTGCCGATGGAAGTGGCAGTCTCCATAGCGGCACAATTGCAATGCTTATATTACCAGCAAGTGCCGGTGCAATCTGGCCGTTCAACGGGTTGGCGTGAGATCAAAAATATTATGCACATCCAAAAAGCGACACATATTTTGTGTGAGTAGTGTGTTGCCAATTAAAAAGGTCAGGTGATGACGCTAAGCGAATTTAATGCCTTGCCCGCAGCTGATGCTATAGCTGCACTTTACGGTTGTTGCCATTGCCAATCCTGGGCAAAACAGGTTGCCGAACGCCGCCCCTTTATCAATCGGGAAAAATTGCTGACCACTGCCCATTGTTTTTGGAATGGCGTGGAAGAAGAACAAATTCTGGAAGCGTTTTCAGGTCACGCGCGCATTGGCGATATCGACTTGCTCCGCTCCCGCTATGCCGGTCTCGCCACGCAAGAGCAGGGCCAGGTATTGCTGGCGAGTGAAACTGTGATCCAGGATTTGTATCGCCTCAATAAAGAGTATGAAACAAAAAACGGTTTTATTTTTATTGTCTGTGCCAGCGGAAAATCGCCAGGGGAAATGTTGCGCTTATTGCAAGCCCGTATTGAAAATCCGCGCGCACTGGAATTGCAAAATGGCGCGCGTGAGCAGGGAGAAATAATCCGCTTACGCATCGCCACATTAATCGATAGCGACTGATTGCCGAGGTAAACTCGATGAAAAAAACACCTATTACTACGCATATCTTGCACTTGGAAAATGGCAAGCCCGCTACGGGTGTTGCTGTCACCCTCTATTCTGCTACCAACCAGGTAGCACTTGCATCAGCGATGACAGATGCCGATGGCAGGGTCATGCAGTGGAATAATGATTTTGTATTAACCATTGGCCACTATCGATTGCACTTTGCGGTTGGCAATTGGTATACGCAGCAAAAAGTGGCGAGCTTTTATCCGGAAATTGTTATCACTTTTCAAGTGAGCGATGCAGAGGAACATTACCATGTGCCCCTGTTGCTCAATGCTTATGGTTATTCAACGTATCGCGGCAGTTAGGCAAATTTTGTTATGGATGAATTGATCAATAGTGCATTACTGGAATGGCTCAATCTCGCCTTCCGCTGGTTCCATGTGGTTGCTGCTATCGCCTGGATTGGTGCTTCATTTTATTTTATCTGGCTGGATTTAAGTTTGCGTGAGCCGCCGCAGTGGAAAGCTGATCAAGGCGTAAAAGGCGATTTATGGGCAATCCACGGTGGCGGAATTTATGAGGTGGCAAAATACCATTTGCGCCCACAAGTAATGCCGCAAAAATTACACTGGTTTAAATGGGAAGCTTATAGCACCTGGTTAAGTGGTAGCGGATTGTTGGTTTTAATGTATTACCTGCAAGCGCAAACCTATCTGGTGGGTCACAAGAGTCTCATCCAGTCGCCGGGTTGGGCAGTGTTTGCCAGTGTTATATTTATTTTGGGCGGTCAATTAATCTATGAGTTGCTGTTGCGCACATCGCTGGTAAAACGCGGTTTATATATTGCCGCTGCACTGTTGTTCATCATTACTGTTGCGAGTTATATAGCACACCAATTGTTTTCCCCACGTGCCGCCTATTTGCATGTGGGGGCAATGATCGCGACCTGGATGGCTGGGAATGTGTTCTGGGGGGTTATGCCCGCCCAGCGGAAATTTGTTGCGGCGGTAAGCAATAATGAACCACCGGATGTTAACGCTATGGCCTTCGCCAAATTGCGTTCCACACACAATAACTATTTAACTTTGCCTGTTATTTTTTGCATGCTCAGCAACCACTATGCATTACTTTATAGCCATCAGTATTCCTGGCTTGCATTGGTTGCTATTGGTTTATGCCTCGCCTGGGGGCGGCACTTTTTTAATCTCAAACATCTCGGGGTGGTCAAGCCAATGATTCTGGTCATCAGTTTAATGGGGATTATTTTAATTGCGCTATTAATGTCAGCTACTTCTATTTCCAATATCCGCAACACAGAAAACCAAGGTGATTCTATCGCAAATGGAATTGTATCGACCGAAAAAATTACCCAATTGGTGTTAGTGCATTGCACCGGTTGTCACGCTGCCACGCCATCTCAACCAGGTTTTTCTGCCGCCCCCGCAGGTTTGATAATCCAGTCAGCGGCAGATCTCGGCACACAAAAAATCCGCGCCTTACCTGCCTTGTATTCCGGTTATATGCCGCTCGGTAATTTTCATCAGATGACAGATGCTGAGCGTAAAATCCTGGTTGATTGGCTTAATGCCCGGTAGGGTTTTTATGCTTTATTGGTTCAAATGCTAACTTGTATAGTTCATTTCATTCTCACTTACTGATCAAGACCAGAAGCTGAGTAACTTTTCTCATTACAACCCGTTTACTCTTGCTACCATTTTAGTATCCCGTCAATCCATCAGGGTTACCAAAATGAAACGTGCAGCATTTTTCCGGGTTCTCATCGTTATAGGTTTTCTCTTCACGCTTGTTGCTTGCGGCGGCGGTGGTTCCGGTAAAAAATCAAACCGTTCATCAATGCCGGCAAGTGTTGCTAGCAGTGTGTCCAATAGCACGATCAACAGTTCAGTTGATAATTCGGTTAATAGCAGCACAGCTAATAGTGCAATTAATAGCTCAACTGATAATTCAGCCAATAGGTCAATCAGTAGCATCGTCAGTAGTTCAATTAATAATTCAGTTGCGAATTCGGCCAGTAGTTTAATTAATAACTCTGTTGGTAGTTCGCTTATAAGCAGCATGCCTGCCTCTTCTGCGGCATCAAGCGGTGCGCTGGCTGCGCCGCAAAATGTTGCAGTGGTTCCTGCCAATGGTTCGGTAACCTTGAGTTGGAATCCTGTGACGGGAGCGAGTAGTTACAATATTTATTACGCATCCGAACCCGATATCATCATTGCCAATATCGCCAGCTTTGATGACGGCACCTGGTTGCAAAGTGCGAGTTCGCCGCGTGTGATTAATTCACTGCGCAATAACGAAACCTATTATTTTGTTGTGACGGCGGTGGGCACTGGTGTCGAAAGTGTGGCGAGTGTTGAAGTCAGTGCAACACCGTCGGCAATCGATCTGGCCAAACAACCGACGGCGCAAGAAGTGTTGGTGGTGGAATTAATTAACCGCGCACGCGCCAACCCTGAAGCAGAGGCGGCGCGTTATGGAATTGGTTTGAATGATGGCATTAGTGGAACAATGATTACTGCTACTCCCAAACAACCACTTGCACATAATTTATTGCTGATCGATTCCGCGCGCAAACATTCACAATGGATGCTGGATACGGATATTTTTTCCCATACTGGTGTTGACAACACATCACCAACACAACGTATGGCGGCAGCAGGTTATGCCTTTACTGGCAATTGGACGAGCGGTGAAAATATTGCCTGGGGTGGTACATCTGGTTCCTCTATTAATTTGACCAATTATGCATTGTCCCACCATGAGAATTTATTTAAATCACCCGGGCATCGTTTCAATATCCTGGAGCCGAATTTCCGTGAAATCGGTGTGGGGCAGAAACAAGGTTATTTTGTCTATGAAGGCACCAATTATTTGTCATCCATGCTGACACAAAATTTTGCCCGCGCGGGTTCAAATTATTATTTAACCGGCGTGGTGTATAGCGATACCAACAATAATGATTTTTACGATGTAGGCGAAGGGCTCAGTGGAATTACCATCAGTTTTAATGGCAATTCCTATCCTGCATACAGCACTGGGGCTTATACCATTCCTGTTGTCAATGGAACTTACAATCTCACCATTACCGGCGATTTGCTCGGCTCGGCGGTCTACCACAGTGTGCAAATCAATAATGCCAACACCAAGCTTGATGTCATTAAATCAGGCGCTGCGATTGATGTGGTTAGTTGGTAACTTCAAAATTTTATAAATAAAATGTAATGGCGACTGCGACGAAAATGAAATCATCAGGGATGATGAGCTTCACAAATTGATGTTGATGCACCATTTAGCTATGGACATGTCGGACAAAACCCATACACTGCCTATTCCGTTTCATTCCCGTCATTAACCTCAGGATCTTCAACACAAGGATGCCAATGTGGTCAATCTCGTTATAAAAGATTTTACTGGTCAGGCTTATGAGCTGGCCGGGCGCTCCAGCCCACCGCGATCATCATCAGCCAAACGTTTCAACAGCGATGCTTATTCCACTTTTCGTTTTGTAACCACATTGTCGCTCGCTGCGGATCAATGGGTGCAAATCCTGAAAGCGACTCACCAGCATCTCCCCAGTTTTCATGGCAGTAATCCGGCAGAAGTCCACCAGGCAATTGCCCAATCGATAATGCGCGGTGATATTGCTGTCTACCAATTACCTGCATTGAATGCAGCGGGTAGCTTGCAAGGGAAAAACAATTTTGGTTTATGCCTTATCAAAGGCCCCAACCCTCATAGCGCCACCAATCTTGTTCCCGAAGTTATAACCAGCCCCGACGCAGCCAAACAATTGTTCGATAACCTGGGTATCAGCTCCCAAGCGGTGCTGGCCTATTTGGCCAACAACAATCTCTACGATGGCAGTCAAAAGAAAAATCCGCTCAACGACATCCTGCAAAAGCTCGCCAGCGGCGAATTACTTGCGTACAAACTGCCATTGCCACCAAAGTCACCACCGGCCAAAAAAGTGGAATACGTTGCTGCTACGGGGGCGGCGTATCAACCAGTGCCGTTGGCGCCGGAGAGTAAAGCGGATAGTGGTACCTCAACTCCGGCTGTCGTTGCTAGTAGCGGTTCAGCTGTTATGGTAGGGAAACACTCAGCTGCTGAAGATAAGGAAAAAATCAGCAAGCTTTCTATGGAGGCTGATAAAGCAGCCAAAGCTGGAAATCAAATGTTAGCGAAGCAGAAAATAGAAGAAGCAAGGGATATTTTGCGGCCTCATTTTCCAAAGTCCCCGTCTGATAACTGGGATGCTGTAGTGGAACGACTGGATGTTAGTTCTCCACATGATGGTGCGGTTTTTTGGTCAGGCAGTCCAGATAAAGCAAAAGAATTCGCCAACCAAATTGGTGGCGTAACTCTCGAAACAACTCCTGGTGGTCGTATTATTGATAATTGGAATACTGGGCATCCCTGGAATGAGGAAAGTGGCCCCCCTCCCTGGGCTAAAGATCTTTGGGGGACAGTATCTGAAAAATATGCCGATCAAATTTCAGGGAAGGTAAATGTAATTCAAAAAGATGAAAAACTCTGGGATCCTCGAACTATATGGCATAATCGTGAAAAGGTTTTGGTAATGGATAAGATGGAGTTAGGTGAGGTTACATCGATTGATATACATGTAATCACTGGTAAAGGTGAATTTAAAAAACTTCCTCCTGGTTATACTAAAACGCTTCTAGCATTTGAGCCGGTGAATTAATATGAATACAGAATCATTTGATGCCTTTATTAATTACTTTTCAATTTATGGAAAGGAAAGATTAGATGGGCCGCCTACTGACATAATAAATAAACTTTCAGCGGCTGAAAAAACAAAAGCATACAACTATGTTCTTGAATATCGCTGTAATCCTGCTGGACAAGAGGCAATCAATATCTTGTTTGCTTTGGATAAAAATAAAGCTTTGATTGACATAGAAGAGCTGGAAAAAACTGGACGTCTTACCGGTGAATCTATGGTTGTATACAGCTACGAGAAATACCAGGAAAGCCAATCTCCGGTTTATCGTGGGAAGCTTTTTTCTTTATTAAATCACGAAAGTAGTGAAGTACGAAATCTATCTTGGTATTACTTGCCCACGAAAGGTTTAACAAATGAGGAAATAAGTGTAATCAAAGCATGTTTATTAAAGGAAGCGGATAAGGTGTCTTTGATTCAGGGAATCAAGAAATTTCTGTCGATTTTTGACATTAATTACGGAACAGATGAGTACACAAATTATTACAGAAAGATGCGATTGGAACCTGCAATGATGGGAAATGTTATTGATGAGGTTGCAGCAAAAAAAATGAACTGATTGTAAACTATAAAAACTTTAATATTTTAAAATGAAAAGCGGCGTCAACACTATTTATTGATGCCGTTTTTTTATTAATAGTATTCACCGTATAACACGTTCAATGTGAGAACGTTCAAAATTCTGTGTCACCTCGGCTGGTTAAACATTAAGAACGTTGTC